>JAZKGW010000013.1:241254-305543 GCA_040385685.1 Verrucomicrobiota bacterium
GTCTGGACCAAATCTTCGCTGGTCGGTGCGCCGGGCATCGCGCGGCCGACCATCAACTTCCGCACCATGGAAAGCCGGGTCACGCCCGGACTCTATTTCGTCGGCGAATGCATCGACCTCGACGGCATCACCGGCGGATTCAATTTCCAGGCAGCGTGGACCACCGCCCACATCGCCGCCACCGCCATCGCCCGGACTTGCTAACGGTTCATCCTGACCGAGTTTCCAAACCCAACTGCATATTTCATGAGTCTCGTTGCCCGTCCGTGTTCCGCCGCCCTCGCGTGCTTTGTCTGCCTGATGCTTTCCCTGGCGGATGCCGGGGCGGCGGCGAAAACGTTCCGCTATTTCCGCTTTGTCACGACCCATCCGCGTGACAACCCCGCGGCGGCCAGCTCCATTCAGATCTCAGAGTTTCAATTCATCCGCAATGGTGCCATCCTCGGCACCGTTGGCGTAACAGTCGCCAACCCCGGCGGCAACAGTCCCGTCGGCGAGGGAACCGGCAACCTGCTCGACTCGAATCTAACGACGAAATGGCTCGATTTCAACAAACGCGAACTGCTGTTCACCTTTCCCGCACCGGTGACCATCGACGCCTACACGTTCGCCACCGCGAACGATGCTCCGGAACGGGATCCGTCTAACTGGAAATTCCTGGGCAGTGCCGATGGCATCGCCTGGACCTTGCTCGACGACATCGACGGTTATGCCGCCACCGATCTGCGCGGGACGCTCCAGCCGCGTTTCTATCTGCCAGCGTCAGTTCCGCCGTATTCCTCGTTCTGGCACCCTGCCTATCTGGAAACCTGGACGCCCGCATCGGATCCCAACGCCGCGTTCAATCGATCCAACGTCCCGCTAACGGCGCGGTTTGCGCCCGTCACTTCCGCATCACCGCTCAACGTGAATTCGCACGCGCGCCCCGCCGAAGCAAAGATCGCCACGCTCAGCGGCTTTCCCACAAGCGGCAATCCCTCGCAGAGCACTCTCACCGAGCACACCAATGCCATGTCGTTTTGGCAATACACCGAAGATTGCGTTTACTTCGGCGGGTCGGCGGGGGAGGGGCTCATCCTCGCGCCCAGCGCGCCTGTCATCGATGCCGCGCACCGCAACGGCGTGCCGGTTTTCGGCAATGTGTTTTTCCCGCCGACCGCTTTCGGTGGCCGGTTCGCCTGGGTGAACGATTTCCTGAAAAAAACCGGAAGCACCTTTCCCGTCGCCGACAAGATGATTGAGGTCGCTAACTATTATGGCTTCGACGGCTGGTTCATCAATCAGGAGACCTCCGGAGGAAATGCCGCCACCGCCACCGCGATGAAGGACTTCATTCTCTATCTGCGCGCCCAGGCGCCGAATCTCAAGATCATGTGGTACGACGCCATGAACGAGAGCGGCGGTGTCGGCTGGCAGGACCGCTTCAACACGCAGAACGACTTGTTCATGAAGGACGGCGCAAACCCGGTTTCGCACAGCATGTTCATCGATTTCGGTTGGAGCCAGAGCGGGATCGCCGCCAGCCGGGCCCACGCGCTTTCCCTGGGACTCAGCCCATACGCGCTGTATGCGGGCGTGGAATTCGACATGAACTCATTCAACCAGCCGTTCGATTGGACGACGCTGTTTCCCGAAGGCAGCCCGCACGAGGTTTCCGTGGGGTTCTACGGCTTGGGCCGCAATTTCCAGAACTCGGGCAACCCAACTCAATTCCACGCGAACGAGTCCCGGTTCTGGTCCGGACCTAACGGCGATCCGACCAACACGGTCACCGCCGACACTTGGAAAGGGATGGCGCACTATGTTCCGGCTTCCTCTCCTCTAACGACCTTGCCGTTTGTAACCAACTTCAATCTCGGCCACGGCCACCTTTACGCCATCAACGGCCAAGTCCGGATGACCCGGGAATGGAGTAACCTGAGCGTGCAGGACGTGCTCCCCACGTGGCGGTGGATCGTCCAGAGCTCGGACGCTAACAAGCTGGTCCCGTCACTCGACCAGAGCACCGCATACTACGGCGGCACGAACTTGCGGATCGCCGGCACGCTCGACGGCACCGACGACATCAAGCTGTTTCAAAGCAGCCTGCCGGTCGCGGCGGACAGCAGCCTGCGGGTTGTCTTCAACCGGGAAACCACCGGTGCTTCCGCCATGCAGATCGGGCTGGCGTTCGAAGACAGTCCGACGGTTTTTCAGTATCTCGACGTCGGAAACGCCGCAACCACCAGTTGGAATACCAAGGTCTTCTCACTATCAGCCTACGCGGGCAGGGAAATCGCAATGATCTCGCTTCGGTTCACCAGTACCGGCACCATCTCCAACTACACCATGCGAGTGGGGCAACTGGCCATCTACAATGGTTCCATCACCGCGCCGGCGGCACCTTCCGGGTTGGTCATCAGCCAGCAGGACAGTCTCGATGTGGACAGCCTGGCATTGCGCCTGAAATGGAATCACTCCGCCAGCCCGGTCTATTATTATAACATTTACTCGCGCGCTCCTAACAATTCACTGGTCTGGTTGGGGGCGACTCCGAACAACGCCTTCTTCGTGCCCGCCGCCGTCCGCCTGAACTCGCAAGCGACGATGCCCATCGAAGTGGAAGCCGTGGGCCGGAATTTCGCGAGCTCTCCCCTGATCGCCGCCACCGCCACCTTTCCCGCGCTGCCCACCACCAGCTTGCAACTCACCGGAACCATCATCGGCTCCCCGGGTGCCTGGAACAATGGCACCGTGGACACCAAGGAGAAGGTTTTCGATGGCAACCTCAGCACCGCCTACGATGCCTTGAATGCCACCGGCGACTGGGCCGGCCTCGATCTTGGCAGCGGCAACAACAGGGTCGTTACCGCGATCCGCTTCTGCCCGCGCGGGGGATTTGTCGCCCGCATGGTCGGTGGCATTTTCCAAGGCTCCAACACGGCCGACTTCAGTGGAAATCCGGTCACCCTGGCGACGGTCGCGCTTGTTCCGGCGACCGGCGTTTTCACCACCGTCGCCGTCGATCAGGCGACCGTCTTCCGCTATGTTAGATACATCGGCCCTCCCGGGTCGCATTGCAATGTCTCTGAAATCCAGTTCTTCGGCGTTCCGCTCCCGGCCGCTCCGACCGGACTCACCGGACGGATGGTCGAAGGAACCGTGAACCTCACTTGGAACGCCACCGCGTATGCAAAAACGTATAGCGTGAAACGCGCTACCGCGATTGGAGGTCCATACACGCCAGTCGAGACCTTGCGTGTGCCACCTAACTACACGGGCACGGGACTGAGCCTCGGTGCGACCTATCATTACGTAATCTCGGCCGTCAACGAGGCTGGGGAAGGTCCGAATTCCGCTCCTTTCTCGGTCGCCGACGCCTATTACGCCTGGGCGCAGCAGAACGGAATCGTGCCCGGCGCGGCGGGAAGCGGATTCGACGAAGATGCCGACGGCGATGGTCTGCAAAACGGAGTCGAGTATGTCGTGCCGACCGGGACCTCCATCGTTACCGGCGCTTCGGGCGCCACGATCAGCGCCGTGGTCCGAATCGACGCCGCGATCACCACGACCTTGCAGGGCTCGACGGATCTGGCGCTGTGGAATCCCCTAACATTCACCGTGGCCGCCGATCAGAGCAACGTGCCTCCTGGATTTCAACGGATGAGCCGGCTTGACCCTCCGGTCGGCGGAGTGACCCGGAAGTATTTCCGTCTCAGGTTCATCCGTTAGGGACGAGGGAGGGGCGGCGGCAGAAAACGGGGAACTCTCGTGGACAGACCGGATGGTTTTCGCTAGAGGGGTGCATGGGTAAAGATCGATCCGCCAGCCAGGGCTTTCGCGTTGTCGCGCTGGCCTGTGCCTGCCTGGCGGTCGTGCTGGGGCTGATGACGTTCATCGGCTGGATTTCCGCGATGCCGTTGTTAGCAAGTGTGCGCGCGAAATACATTCCGATGGCTCCGAGCACGGCGCTGTGCTTTTCGCTGATCGGCAGCGGCCTGTTGATTCACCTGACGCGTCCGGCGTGGCGTTGGATTCCGCGGGTGGAGGCCTTGCTGGTGCTGGTCATGGCAGCCGCCAAGCTGGTGGAGATCATAGGCGGATTCAAGTTCGGGATCGACGCGTGGTTCGTCCGCAATCCGGGCTTGTTCGGGGCGGTGCCGACGGGACGGATGGCACCGCTGACCGCGCTCACCTTCGTTTTCACCGCCACCGGGCTGCTCGCGCTAACAGGGAAGCGCACGGGCAAATCCGCCGGTGCTGCGGGCGCGCTGGTCACGGTCATCGGCGCGGTCGTTCTCGCGGGGTACGCTTACGGCACGCCGTTGCTCTATGGCGGGACGATCATCCCGGTGGCGCTGTTCACGGCCTGCGGGTTCTTTCTAAGCGGCATTTCCATCATGACGGCGGCAGGGGTGACGGGCTGGCCGTTGCGCGTGTTTTTGGGTGACTCGACCCGCTCATTGCTATTGCGCTCGTTCGTGCCGGTGGTGATCGCCGCGGCGCTGATCAATGGCTGGGTAAACACGACTCTGATGGAAAACACCCGGACGAATCCGGCACTGATCTCGGCGCTGTGCACGATCGCTTTTGCGGTCTTGATCACCTGGCTCGTCTCGCAGGTTGCCCATATCGTCGGCGGGCGGATCGACCGTGCGGAAGCGGAGCGCAACTTGGCCCAGGCGGAATTGGTCGCGCTCAACTCCGAGCTCGAAACGCGGGTCAAGGACCGGACCCGCGAGCTGCTAGAGAAGAACCAGCAGATGCACGAGGACCTCCAGATGGCGCGCGAGTTGCAGGCCGCGTTGCTGCCCCGGCATTTCCCGACGATTCCCCCGAACGTGACCGACCAGGAAAGCGCGTTGCAGTTTCTCAGCCTGTATTTCCCGACCGGCGACGTGAGCGGGGATTTTTTCAGCCTTGTCCCGGTGGGTGAAAACGCCGTCGGGGTTTTCATCTGTGACGTGATGGGCCACGGTGTTAGATCCGCGCTGATCACCAGCATGATTCGCGGCTTGGTCGAGGAACATTCCGCCTACGCGGCAGACCCGGGCGAATTGCTAACACGGATCAATCGTGCGCTCGCGTTGATCCTCCAACAGGCGGAAACCACCATGTTCGCGACCTGCTTTTACGCGGTGGCGGATGTGGAGAGCGGCGAACTTCGGTTCGCCAACGCCGGTCATCCCTGCGCGCTCCACATCAGGACGGGCGAGGCAACTGCGGCGCAACTCCAAGGCAGCGGCCGCCGCGGCCCGGCGATGGGCCTGTTTCCGACGGTCAAGTATGTCACGTCCGCCAAGCCCATGGCCGTGGGCGATCTCATCATGCTGTTCACGGACGGGCTGTTTGAAGTCGAGGATGCCGCCGGCACGCTTTTCAGCGAGGAGCAATTGCAGGAAACCGTTAGCAAGCATGCCAACCAGGCACCGGAGGAATTTTTCAAAAGCGTGCTCAACGAAGTTCGCGAATTCTCCCAACGCGAATCCTTCGATGACGACGTCTGTGTCGTCGGCGTGAAGATCCAGCACATGCAATGACTCGTCGTCGGCGAAGTCTTCAAAGTGCGAGGTGAACCAAATCCACTTCACTCTCCAAACTCCGCGATCCGCCGGGCGATGAAATCCCTTTCCGCAGGCAACGAGGCGAGGTCTCCGGCCTGGCGGAAATGAGTGAGTGCCTCAGCGATGCGGCCGAGTTCCGCCGCAAGCGAGCCACGGATGGCATGATAGAGATGATAGGACTCCAGCGAACTGCGGTTGGTGATGGCGGCGAGCGCGTCCAACCCGGCTTGCGCGCCGTGGACCCGCGCAACGGCGACGGCGCGGTTCATGGCCGCGACGGGTGAGGCGTTGAGTGCGACGAGTTGATCGTACAACGAGAGGATGCGCGGCCAATTCGTGGACGCGTCATCCGCGGCGGTGCTGTGGCAGGCGGCGATGCCGGCTTCCAGGTGATACTCACTGAGCGCGTCGCCGGCAGCGGCCAGACCGAGGTGGTGGATACCGCGCTGGATGAGCGAGGAATCCCATGAGTCGCGGCTTTGCTCATGGAGGCGCAGGAGATTGCCGGCGTCATCGGTGCGGGCGGGCAGGCGCGCGGCATTGAGCATCATCAGCGCGAGCAGGGCATGGACGCGGGGCTCGCGGGTGGTGGGATTTTCCGCCAACAAACCGGTTAGGCGGATGGCTTCATGGCAGAGATCCTCGCGCACGAGCCGGTCGCCGGAGGAGGCCTTGTAGCCTTCATTGAATAGCAGATAGAGCGTGCGCAGCACCCCGTCGAGACGTTCCGGCAATTCCGCGGGACCGGGTACGGCGAAGGGCAGGGCGAGCTCGCGAATCCGCTGGCGGGCGCGGACAAGACGTTTGTTGATGGCCGCCTCGCTGCAGAGGAACGCCGCGGCGATTTCCGCGGGACTCAGGCCACAGAGCGTGCGGAGGGCGAGCGCCGTCTGCGCCTCGGTGGAGAGCTGCGGATGAAAGCAGACAAACATCATGCGCAGCGTATCGTCCGCGAAAGTATCGTGGGGTTCGCCAGTCGCGGGAGTGGCGAGCCAGCGCTCGTGCTCGGCGGCGATGCCCTCCTGTTTCCGATTCCAGTTCTGCTCGCGCCGCAGGAAGTCCAACGCCAGGTTCTTCGCGGTTTGCGTCAGCCACGCGGTGGGATTGTCCGGCACACCGCGGTAAGGCCACGTCTGCAAAGCTCTAACCAGCGCCTCCTGGACCACATCCTCCGCAAGCTGCAGCCGCTGCGTGCCGAAGTGCGAAGTCAGCGTGGCGACGAGCCGGGCACCTTCCTTGCGGAACAAGTCCGCCGCAATCCGCGAGGGTTTGGCGATGGGGTCGTCCGGGGTTTTCATCGAGCTGCTAGATCTGTTTTTTGAACTGCGGCGATGATCGAATTCTCCGCCGAGGCGAGAGAATCCCGGAATCGATCATCCTGATATTGCTCATGACCCACACGGATGACATTCAAGTCCACCAAGCCGATGAAGGCAAGCAGCGTGGCCAGGTGGGGTTCCAGAAAGTTGAGATGAGCCATGGCCCCGCCGGGATGCAGTTCCCCGTCACCGGCCGAAAGGATGGCCACCACCGGCTTGAGCGTGAGCAACGGCAGATAGGGATTTTCCGCAGTGGCGTCGATGGTGAAAGTCCGGCCAACGCGGATGACCTGATCGAACCAGGCTTTCACCTGAGCGGGCATTCCGAAGTTATACATTGGCACCCCCATGACGATCATGTCGGCTTCTTCGATTTCTCCGATCAGCTCCTCGCTGAGTTGCAATGCCTCGGAAATGGTGGTCGATCCGTCCGCCACCGCATAGGCAGCTTCAATCCAGACGTGGCTGATGGAAGGAGGCGGATTCACTCCCAGGTCCCTGTTCTTCACGATACCATTTGGATGGATCGTGGACCAGCCCGCGGCGAACTTCTCGGTTAGGCGGCGGGTGATGGAGCGGTTGGTTCTCGAGCTGGCGTTGATGATGAGTAGTTGTTTCATACGCCCCTTTCATAGCGAAAGATTCCGATGCCCGCTTCATCTTGAATTTGTGACTCACTCACTGAAATGTGAGCGCGGCCGAATCAGGCGGAAACGACGTTTCCCGTGGCTTGCCTCTCAAGATATTCCCCACCCCAAGCCTCAAGCGCATCCATCACCCTGGAAAGCGCCCGGCCATCATCGCTGAGCTGATACTCGACCCTGGCAGGAACCTCCGCGTATACCGTGCGTGTGATCACCCCGTCGGCCTCCAGCTGGCGGAGTTGCACGGTTAGAGCTTGCGCGGTGATTTGCGGAATCGCATGTGCGATTTCCGAATAGCGCTTCGTGCCGTGATGCAGCTCCCAGAGAATGGACGGCTTCCATCGCCCGCGGATCACGTCGATGGCTGCCTTGACCGCGCAGTTCTGGCGAAGTGGATCGTGCTGCTGGCGGTAGTCGGTAGGATCGGATGACATGCCTGAAGGCGGGTTTCATATTTGAAGTTAGAAACTGTCGGACAGAGAGTTCACCATGAACCCGCTCCTTTGTCATGCCATCGAGTGGAGCCCGATCATGTTGCCGTCGGGATCGAGGACCAATGCCATGAAACCGTATTCACCGATCGGAGTTTTCTCCTGATGAATCCGCCCGCCGCAGAGGGACGCGCGAGCGGCTTCCACCGCACAGTCGGCGCAGGAAAAGTAAACGATGGTGCCTCCACCGCCGGAATCCTTGCCTGGCATGCGGACGATGGCCCCGGAGCTTCCGGGAAGTTCCATCTCCATCGGAAAGGCCCATAGCTCGATATCGAGACCATCGGGACTTGCCAGCGGCTGAAGTTTCACCCGGAAAGTATCCTGATAGAAAATCTTGGCCCGTTCCATGTCTTGGACATAGATTTCGAACCAGCCGACGGGATTACGCGATGTGCTCATGGTTATGGATCTGTGTGGGGGTTTCGTCTCAGCAACTCATTTGCGCCTCCTTCACCTCGGCCATCGGACGGCAGAGATCGGCGACGGGGCGGACTTCGATCTGAGCTCCGTATTCGAGAATGGGACAGGCCCGGGCAATGCGCAGGGCCTCGTCGGGATCCGCCACGTCCAACAGAAAATAGCCCGCGATGGCTTCCTTGGACTCGGCGAAGGCACCGTCGGTGACGGACGCGCCCTTGGCTCCGGTGACCAGCTTGCCTTCCTCCATCAAGGGCTGCGCCCCGCGAAGAATGCCTTTCTGGTTTAGGTTCTCGACCCAGGCGTAGAAGTCGGTCATGACGGCTTGCAGTTTCGCGGGGGACATGCCGGAACTCCAATGAGTGCCGCGGATGAAGAGCAGGTGTTCGTTAGTCGATGTTTGCGGGTTCATAAGTTTTCGTTAGGTCAGCGGGGGAGTTTCCACGGAAAGGCTGAAAGCGGAGGCGCAGTTGGGATCCGTGGGGCGGATTTCGTAGAATATTCCGTATTTCAGGCAGGGATTGTTAGCCGCAATTGCCGCCGCTTCGGCAAGGCTTCCGGCGACAATGAACCAATAGCCGCCGATGACTTCCTTGGCCTCGCCGTAGGGGCCGTCCGTAACGATTCCGGCCTTGGTGACGGTCGCGCCGCCGGTCGCGAGACGACTGCCAATCTTCATCGTTCCTATCGAAGCGCAGTGTTGCAACCACAGATAGAACTCATCGATGGCGGCCTGGATGTCTTCCTGGGAAGCATCCGCGTCCCACTGCCCCCGGGAAATGACGAGGTAGTCCGAAGTGGGTGATAGATTGCTCATGGGGTCGCGGTCGTGGAGAGTTGGACGGCGGGGGTGGATGCTGCCTTGCCCATGTCGATCAGGCCTTGCTCGAACTGCGGTCCGCACATTTTCTCACAGTTCATCACCAGGCTTACTGCCTTGCCCATGAAAGTTTGCGGACCATACATCGCCCAAGTAACTACCGTCTTTTCGCCTTCCGGCTTGAAGGTGAAGTCGACGGTGCTGGTGCCTTCCATCGGCTTGAGCCAATCCATTCGTTGGCGCACGAGTCTACCGGGTTTGCTCTCAATGATCGTGGCGGAACCGGTGCCGATGTTCTCGCCCTGCCAACTGCATTTCGCGCCAACGCCGGAGTCAGGACCGCTGTAAGTGTTGATGGCGGCGGGGTCCATTTTCCCCCAGGGATTCCAGACGGCGAACTTCCGGTGGTCGTTCACCTGATCGAACAAGGCTGCCGGGGAGGCTGCCAGAGTGGCGCTGCGCTCGACGCGGAAATGGTTGGGCTGCAGGGCAATGACGATGAGCAGAATGACAATGAGGGCCGCGAGGCCGATGAGTAATTTGCGGATCATGGTGGTTAGTTGATTTACGGTGTGGAGGCCATGTGGACGAGCTCCCATTGGTGGCCATCCGGGTCCTGGAAGCTATGTTGATACATGAAACCGTAATCCTTTGGCTCGGCGTACGTCGAGCCTCCGGCGGCGACGGCTCTCGAAACGATTTCATCCACCTCCGCGCGGTTTTCACAGCTCAGGCAGAGCAGCACTTCGGTGGCTTTCGCCGAGTCGCAAATGTCCTTGGTAGTGAACTCGCGAAACTTGGCATGAGTGAGCGCCATGACGTGGATCTCCTCGCTGATCACGATGCACGCGGCCGTGTCATCGGTGAATTGCGGATTGTGCGCGTAGCCGAGGGCCTTGAAAAAGGCGAGCGAGCGCGGCAAGTCGGCGACGGGGAGATTGATGAAGATCTTGGTTCTCACGTGGTTAGGGGTGGGATTTCGGGAGATTGGCAATCGCCCGTCATGAATACGACGAACCGGTTTTACCGGAAAGGACACGGTTTCGCCAATTTTTCCCGAGGTATGCACATTCCCATAGGTGCAGGAGGACTGCACACAATCCACAGGAATTCAGACTTGCCACGTTAACTTTTTCCCACAAAGTTAATCGCAGAGTCCGTAAAGCTTCGCCATGAAACTCCGATCCTCACCAATACTCCTGCCGCTCCTTCTGCTAGAACTCGCGTGCATCGCCCACGCCGGGTTGGAGGCCGGCGAACAGATCAATCTCACCATGCGAGGGGTGGCGGCGGAGGAACAACAGAAGATATCCGGAATCTATCGAGTCGGGGAGAGTGGAAATATCCGACTCCCGATGCTCGATGCGTTGGTTCTTGCCCGTGGCCTCACGCCCGAGCAATTCGCACGCGCCGCCGAAAGCGCTTACAAGACCGCGGGAATTTACACCCAGCCCGCTATCGAAGTGGAAGTTCTCCAAGGCAAGGATCTGGGAAGCGCCACGGTCGTCAGCGTCGGCGGGCAAGTCCGACGGGCGGGAGAGGTTCCATTCAGGAAAGACATGACCGTTCTGCAAGCGATCGATGGCGCGGGTGGCCGCAATGATTTCGGCAGCCGCAACCTGTTCCTGATTCGGGAAGGAAAACAGTATTGCCTGGATTTTACAAAACTCAGCCACAAGAGCATCGCGCTCCGCCCCGGCGATTCGATTCAGGTTGAGCAAAAGGGGGTTCTCGACCGATGGAAGGGCGAGGACTCCATCGTGAAGAAGTTGATGGAGTGAGTGCGCGTGCCCATGGAGGAAGAATGGACGATGCGTCCATTGTCTCTATTTCAGCAGCTCGCCCAGGCGCTTTTCTAACAGCTCTGTCAGCGGGATCGCCGCGCCTTTGGCCGGGAGCTCGCCGGCGGCTAACATATCAGTCACCGGGATCGGTTCGCCGGCGGTGACCCGGGCGGTGCGGGCGACTGGATAGGTGGGAAAGCCGAGGAGGTCTTCCTCGAGTTTGAGCAAGGTCTCCGCCCGGCGGTCGAGTGTGGGATCGGCTAACAAATAGTCGCCGATGTAGCTGTGGGCCTGCAAGGCGGTGAACACCCGGTCGAGGTCATCCAGCAGGGTTTCCTTGTCGGCGGGAGAAGGTGGATTCTCCGTGTCCAACAGGCGACGGCGAATACGATAGCGCAGAGCTCTAACACGTTCGGGCGGGGTCACTGCCTTCGCATCGCGGGGGTAGCGGCTTTCCACAAGGGTAAGCAGGGATTCGCAGAGATGAGGCAGACGTTCGTGGACGGTTCCTGATCCGGAGTAACCGAGGTATTCCGTTTCCTTGAGCGCGAGGATGCCGGTGCCCAGGCGGAGGATGCGTTCGTCCACCGGCATTAAGGGCTTCGGCGTCCAGCCGATCCGATCTTCCAGTCTTGATAGGCGGTCGCGGAAGGTTGCCTCCACCGATGGCTGGTGGAAAAACCGCAGGCCCACCGGCACGAGGAACGCGCTCTTTCCCGCGGGCAACCGGGCGGCGACCTTGAGCAAAATCGACGCCACGCCTTCGTTGAGCGGATCGAGCCGGCGGTGGTGGTGATAGATCTCGCCCTCGGGAAAGATGACGAGCGGATCGGGGCCGGTCTCCAACAGGGTGATCGCTGTCTTGATCGCGGATAGATCCGGGCCGTCGCGGTCCACGGAGAAAACGCCCATGCTTTGCAGGGCCCATGATGCCGTGGGACTGACTTCAAAAATCTCGCGGGCCGCCATGAAGATCGCCCGCATGCTGTGGCGGGCGACGAGCTCCATCACCACGTGCGGGTCGGAGTGATCGGAATGATTGGGCGCTAACAACACCGCATGGCCGGCCGCGTTGAGCTCGCGGACACGATGGAATCCGTCGGCCTCGATTTTCGCGATCCGGTATTTCCGCCGAAGGTGCACGGCCCGGTTCAGTTCCAATCCGAGGGGCCGCAGCCAATTCCGGAGCTTCGGCGGGCGGAAGGTGTAGGGGAGATCGTTGCGGAGGCGGCGCATGGTTTTTCCTATCCGATTGTCGCGGAAAGGAAAGATTCAATCCGCGCTCAGGAACTTGAAGTCGCGGAAACACACGGAGTGGAGAACACCTTCTGCATCATCGTAGAGGACGATGACATAATTTCCTGTGTCGCCGATCGGGATCGATTCCATGTCTTTGCCATTCACCCGGACCGGTGCATAGCCTTCGGGATAGCGGATGGGGGCTTCACCGATGGTGAGGCGCTTCACAAAAATTTTGGCCCACTTGCCGGCAGGATCTCGAAGTTCGACGTTGAGCTCCGGCTGTCCGGAAACGGAGATGAATGAAGCGCTCCGGCCCTCCTGCACTTCCTTCTGTTTTAGGCGCATGATCCGGACCTCGAAGTGCGCCGGTTCCTGATCGGTGGCTGGTACCTTCTCCGCGAAAGGGATCAGCGTGACGGTTTGATCCTTGTCCAAGGTGACCTTGCTGGTGCCCTCCTTAACGCCTTCGCGGCTGATCGTGACGGAATGGTTGCCCGGCGGCAGGCCGATGCCGCCGGTGACCGCTCCGAACTTGTAACCGGGTGGATAGACATCCTTGCCGTCGACCTCGACCTTCACGTTGCCGGTTCCAGGCGCCACCGTGTTGGCGATGCGGATGAAGCACGTCGGCGGTGGCGGCTCCTTTTTATCCTTCTTGTCCTGGGCATGCAGCCCTTGCGACGCGATGGCAAATACCACGGGCAGGATGAATTTGCGAAAGCCCGTTGCAGCGACTAACAGTCGAGGTGTTTCAGAAGTCGTTTTCATGAAGGATGTTGATTCGGAATTTGGTGGGATCGATCGCGCCGTCGTTCATCCGCTGCCCGGGATCGGCGAACACGGTGAAAACCTTGCGCACCTCGCCGAGCACCTGGGGTGTGGTGTTAGTGGCGGAGGTCGGGGAAACCACCTGGCCGATCACCCATACCCGGAAGTTCCGCGAGCGCACGGTGGAGGCTTCATAAACCCGGCCAAAAACCTCCTCGGCGGCGGAGTCATTCCACTGGACCTTGTTCTTGTCCGGATAGAGATCGGAATTGCCGAAAACCTGCTTGCCGTCCGTCCCTGCGGCACAAGCCAGTTCGGACGGTGTGGCGTAGGGTCTTCCGGCAATGATCGCATCCGCGATCCGATCCGCTTCCTTGGTTGTCGTCGGGGCAGACAAGGTGGTCAACGATTGGACAGTGGGGGCCATGCGACCGTCGAAGTTATCCGAGGTGCGTTTCGAGAGCTTGGGATCCATTCCGAGAAATCCGGCGGCCATCGAGCGGAGCGCGTTATGGGACGCGGTGTTGATGTTGACTTGGCCTTCAATGCGGACCACCGGTCCTTCGCGAAGGGTGGCGTCTGTTGATCGGGATTTCCCGGCGTGGAAGAGATCCAGCAAGCGTGCGGCATGGTTGCCCGGCATGTCCACGGGAGCATGTTTCGCCGGTTGGTCGAATTTCGGGTGTTCGGGCCGACCTATACGCAGGGTGTTGCCTCCTCCGAAATAGAGGCTCGGGACATTCGCGATCTGCACGACGGGCCAGGAAAGACCGGAGGCAGGCATAATCCCGCCCGCGGCGGTGGGCTCGCCCGTGCCACTCAGGGTTGCCGAATTCAAGCCTGACGAAGGATCGAAGGTCGGCACGAACATGATCGGGTCGTAGAGCCGTCCCAGCTCGGTGGCGCTGTAATAGCGGCCACGGTCTGATAGATAGGTAAGCGCTTCGCCGGCTTCGGGAATGGTGCCCCCCCCGATGGTGGTCGGGTCAAAGCCGGGACCCGTCCCATTCGTTGAGGCCGATCCCTGCCGGGTGGTCGTCCATCCGTTATCCCAGTTCGTGACCTGGGCATCATGGCCTCCATCCGGCCATTCCGAGGGAATCACCCGACCATAAGACTTGAGTTTGGTAGAGCCATCCGTGGAGTAGATCGTTTTAAAACGGATGTTCCGGCGATTCGGACTGATGTTGTCGGGAAACGCGTTTTCACCCAGTGGAATCCCATTAGTCGAACTCGATGCTCCGCCTTTAAAACGGATGAAATGGGCGATGCGCGGGTCTCCCATATTGTTGATGAATTCACCATAGGGTCCGTAACTGTGGCCCGGAATCGCGGCTTTTCCGAAGTAACGTCTCAGACCCGAGCTGAATGTAAGGCCGGTGCTGTCGCGGACGATCGATGGAATGCGTTCCACTTCCTTGTCGTTCCATTTCATGCTTAGCCCCGCCGCACCGAGTGACTCGGTCAGGGTAAACTGCGACCCGGTGGAGGCAGAGCCGATATTGATCGTATAGTTCACAGTCGCGAACTTATAGAATTTATATTCGCCAGGGGCCAGGTTAACCGTCTGCGGGCTCGACCAGTATCGCCCGCCCGATGGCTGGAGATCGTGAGTGCATTGGGACGGGTCTGAGAGAAGCTCGTCGAAACGAGTGCCGGCGGGTATCGGTCCGATGCCCGGCAATGTTAGTCCCACTTCAAAACTCAGGGCGGAGGGGCCTGAGAGGGGAAGGTTGGTGTGATTGAGCATTTCGGCAAACAACACGAACTGATATTGCATGATCTTGTTGCCGGCCTTGGTGGCGGTGCCGAGGTAGTTGATGGAGAGCACGATTTCGCTGAGCATCGGACTGGCCCCGAGACCCCGGTAGTTGCCAATGGTGACGACGGGCTTGTTACCGGGGGCGGCGTAACCGATCGCACTGGCGGCCAGTGTCTTCACATAGTCTTCCGGGAAACCGCCCTTGCGCCCGTCGAAGGTGGGAAGCCCCTTGTTGATCCATGCCGCCATTTCATCCACCGCGCCGGCGGCCGGCTTTGCCAACAGTGAATTGAGATTGAGTTTCGGCTTGCCTGAGACGGAGGCATCAATGCCCTTGGCGTAGGGAACCACCGGCTGTTCGTCATAGGGCCGGACCGATGCCGTTAGATTTTCCTCTACGGCGCGGGCCTTGACGTCGGCAAGGTGGCCATCCGCAGCGCGGGTCAGCGGAGGGATGATTCCCGCGACGGCAAGGACGGAGTCTGGAGAAACGAGCGCCTTGCGGCCGTCGATGATGGTCTTGTCCAAATTGGAATCGTCCTTGGCCCCGGTCGCGGGATCCAGATCATACAGCGCCACCTGGTCCAGGGGCGGCTCCGCATCGCGTCCATTGCTGCCCGGCTTGGATTCCTCCGCGTTCAGTCCGGGGGCTGGAAACCGCGCGAACTTCGAGGTGTCTCCCGCTTTCCAACCGTAGCGCTTGTGCGCACCTCCATCCTTGGTATTGCCTGCCGTACCAGCGTCCACGCGGCTTTGGAGATCTTCCACCCAGTAGGCGTAGCGCGACACGATCTTTCCCTTGGCATCCGGAATTTGCACCCACGCAACCTTGCCGGGATCGCACCATGGCAGGGTGGTGAGTTCCTTCGGACTGCTGCCTATCAGATCCTTTAGTTTGGGTGCCTCAAGGGGCGAGGCGGCGGAAGGAGTCGTCGGTAAGGTGGCGGTGCTGAACAATGGCAAATAGCGGTATTTGACGGCCGTGCCGCCACCCGAACCCCGGGCGAGATAGAGATAGGGAAGGGCGTCTTTTTTCGAACCGACCACGGGGTCCGTGCCTTGGAGAATCAGGAAATCATCGTTGGCTGCCTCCTGCAAAAGGATGCCACGGACATCTTCCAGTCCGGCGCGGGCGGCGAGTTCCGCACGCGAGCGGTCGGCGAAGGAGTGAGCCGTGTTGCGTTCGATGCCGACGACCAGCAGGATGCCGACCGCGAGGATCAACAGGGCCCCGACGACAACCAGAATGGCGGGCAGGGTGAATCCTGCCGCCTGTTTGCGGGGGGGCAGCGATTTAGAGAGTTGCATGATTTCCAAAACGTAGCGTGGTTCCGTAAACTTCGAGGTCTTTGTTGCGATCCGGCTTTGACGGGTCTCCTAACAGGGTTGAGCCGCTGCCCGCGCCATCCCAGTCAGCCGGCAATTTGAGCCTCCCGGCAAGATCGCGGCGGGCAAGGACCAGTTTGATATCGAGCGCTTCGGGGCCGGTGATGTCGTTTTTCACCCAGTCGATCCATTTGCCCGCGGCATCCCGCGAGCGGGGCCGGGCCTCGAAGGAGACGACGCCGAAGGCCACGGGTTCGTCGAGGTTGGCCTGAGGGTCGAAGAGCGGCCCGACCTTGTCGTCGCGGAGCGCCTTGAAGGTATCGCTGCTTTCGCGGAATCCGCGCATCAGGCAGCGCACGGTCTTGCCGCCTATGGTTAGATCGCTGATGTAGTAATTCACCGCGCAAAGGTCGCCGATGCGGCCTGCGTCGGATTGAGCTTGGGCCGGTTGGAGGCTGAGAATGCCGAGTTTGTCCACCGGCCAAGCGGCTGTGGATTTTTCAATCACCCCGTCTTTGTGGAACTTTGTGGTGGCGAGATCGGCGGCGAGTTGGGTGATCAAGGCGCGGGCCTCGCGCTCGCTCGCGACGTTGCCGCCGACGCGCTCATAGCCGTCGCCGGAGGAGCCCAGCATGGTGGCGGCAAGGATCAGGATGACCGAACCGATGGCCATCGAAAACATCAGCTCGATAAGCGAAAACCCGCGGACCTGTCGGGGGGAGGATCTCATGGGATGCGGGTGTAGAATTCGAGTTTCTGCCGCTTTGCCGCCGGGGAGGTTGCCGGGTATTCGAGGGAAATGTGCATCTTCAGCATCGGCGTGGATCCGGTAATCGGGGTGGTCGGGGAGGAGGAATCGAGCGAGGCGATGTAACGCACCGGCTGGCCATCGACTTCCTTGGTTCCCTTTTCGTAAACCGCCTTGCTGATCTTGCCGACCGGCTTTCCTTCCGGAGAAAATGCCAGCGCCCAGACATCACCTGCCGGGGGAAAAGTCTCACCGACCTTGGTGGTGGTGAAAAACTGGGGGCGGCCGTCGCGCGATGCCTGGACTTCCTCCATGCAGACCGGGATCATCCAAGTGCTGCGGGTTTCCGCCTCGGACGATAAACCGCTTTTTCCGGATTCCGCCAAGGCTCCGAAGACCAGCGGGATGGCCACTGCGAGCACTCCCATGGCGATCACCGTTTCGATCAACGACGAGCCACGATTCCGCAATGTTTTGAATAGTGGGGTTTTCATCCGTCGATCCGGTAGGGACGTGCCGTGACGCGGCCGATTTTCAAGCGGTTTTCGGTAATGCTTTGCATGCTGCCACGCTTGTTGGGCGTCGCCTTGCCGCCACGATAGCCACCTTCGGCAATGCGGATCGCGATCGGGGTGGAGCCCGACGGATAGTGCAAGCCGCCGCGGGAGTTGAAGGCGATGGCGTGGACTTTCACGCTCAGATTCTTGGTGCCGCCGTAAGAAATGGTAATTTCCGATTCATCCAGCGGATTGGGCAATCCGTCCACCTTGTCGCCAATCAGAGCGATGCCCGTATTCACGGTTTGCCAACGGCTCAGCAAGGTGCATTTGAGCGGGTTCGGAGTCGCGGAGGCATCCGGCCACTCGTCGTCCACTTTGAATAGTCCGATCCGGCAGCGTTCGTCGCTTGACGGAAGATCTCCGGGCTCGGCGATCGCAAGGATGACGTAGGAGCGCGAAGTGATCGCGGTAGTCCGCGCTTGCTCGATCAGGCCGGTGAGCATGTCGGTCCCCGCCTTGCGCGACTGGCTGCCGGAGCCGCTCAAGAGGCTCACTCCGGCACTCATCAGCGTGACAAGGATCGCGATGACCACCATCATTTCGATCAACGAAAAGCCGAGTTTGGCGTGAGGAATTCTGGATTGGGGAGTGAATGTCACAATAGCTGATGTCGATACTGACTGAATGGTTGCACGGTTTATGCCAACACGAAGTAAACACATAAATCAAGCGGTGCCAACTTTCCCGCTCAATCAGCGGTGAGTGACACAACCGTCATTTTTCGGGGACATCAACCAGTTGGGTTCATTTAGAGCGCACATCGTACCAAAATTGATCTGCAGATTTTCGATCGGTGCCTTGGAAGACCTTGCGGACGAAAGTGGGGTTCCAGAACAAATACCAATCGCCAAACTGGTCGAACTTTCTGCACGAAGTAATCAATGGCGCGGAAAAAAGTGTGCCCCATGAGCGGCCGGACTTGCGGCCGTAGGCTTTCAAGCGCCTCGCGAAATCCACGTCCTCCACCGACACGAAGCGCGTGTCGAATCCGCCGATTTCATCGAAATCCCGCTTCAGGCACCAGAACAGGCCGAAGCTCACTCCGGCGAATGCGAGATAGGGCAAAATCGCAAAACCGCTCGCCACGATGCCGGGTGACCAGCGTTCCGGAAGCACCATCGCGCCGCCGCCGACGAGGCGTCCCGAGTCGAGCCGCCGCAAGATTTCTTGAAAACTGGCGGGATGCATCCGGCTGTCCGCATCGCAGGTGACGATGATCTCACTCGCGGCCACCGCCACACCGGCGTTGCGGATCATTGAAAGATTCTTCGCGTCTTCCCGCACGATCCGGCAGCCGTGGCGAACCGCGATTTCCTCGGTGCCGTCAGTGCAGCGGTTGAGCACCACGATGATCTCGACCTCGCCATCGATCCGGTTTGCCGCCTGCCGCGCGGCTTCCAAAGACGCTGGTAGAAACGCCGCTTCATTGTGGGCCGGAATGATGAGTGAGATCCGCGGCTTCATTGCGGCTCCTTTTCCGGTTCCGCCGGTGTTTCCCCTCCGAGGAGTCCGTCGAGGATGCCGCTAACCTCGCGCACCGTTTTGCTGCTTTTCTCGATAAGCTTCACGCCCTTCTCGATCGTCTTGGACGAAGGTTCGCCGAGCAATGAGTGGGTGAACTTGATGACCTTTTCCCCGGTTTCGGGAATCTGGTCGAACATCCGCAAACCGGCCGCGGCGATCAATCGGTCAGTTAGGTCCTCCTTCGGATCGTCTAGGGAGCCGCTGATCCGCAGGGTCGTCCATAGCAGTCCGCGCTCTCCGGCGATGAATACGTCTGTCTCCGCACCGGGAATCGAGGCCAGCGTACCGGGCGCGAGACCCAGACGAAACATGCCGTCGATCATCCGGCCGCGAATGTCGATGCTGCCTTCCAGCCTCACCAGACCTTCGCTCGCCAGCACCAAATTGGATAGGGAAATGCCGCCCTCTTTCCACCGCCAGTTGGTGTGCGCCTCACTGAGTTGGAGCACCCGGAAACGGCGGGTATCGGCGTAGGCGGCCAGTGCGTCGAGCATCGGCAACGCGGTGAGCACGCCGTTTTGAATCGTCAGCTTGCCGCTCGCTTGGGGGAATCCCGGGCGATTGTCCACGGTGAAGTCCGAGGCCACATCGCCCGTCAACCGCTTCGCCCAATCGGCGTTCAGGACGTCCTCGCATTTCATGCTGGAGGCGTTCCCTTCGATTGCAAACTTGCGCGATTTTACTTCCAACTCGCCACTGCCTTGGATGCGTCCGTTCGCCCACGCGGCGAGCGTCGCATTCGTTAGGAAAACCTGCCCGTCCTGATACCGGAGCCGCGCCCGGTCCACCCGCAGTTCCGGCACGATGCCAAATGGCAGGCGCACCGTGCCGCCTTCGATCTCCATCCGGTAAGCGTCTTTGGCTCCTGCCTGCTCGGCATGCACACTCAACCCGCTGGCGACTGCCAAGCCCTCGTCGAGAATCGCCTTCACCACCAGCTCGCGCACGTCGATGCCATCCAACTCCGCTTCGCTCGGCAGCCACGCGGGCCGCTTCGGTTTTTTCCCGACCTTGCGGGATACTTCCGGAATCTTGTTTTCGTCGCCCTGCTTCCTGGCATCCACGGATACCTCCAAGCGCCGCAAGCTGGAGCCACGGATCTCCCACACCCCCCGCCGCACTCCGCCCAGCCCGATTTCCGTGTGCAGGCTATCCGCCCGCAAGCCGGTGATCAGGCCCTCTCCTTTCGCCTCGAACGAATCCGTGTCCACCGCCAGGCCATCCCAATGGAAAGGCCCGAATTCACCGGTCACATGTCCCATGTCGCTGGCCTCGACGGATAGAAATTTGCGGAACGCATCGCTGTGCAGGTAGCTCCGCAACATTGCATATCCCACGCCCAGGCAGACGATTCCTAACACCAGCAATCCGACCGCCGCCTTGCCCAGCCAGCGGCGTTCCCCGGCGTCCCTGTGTCTTCGTGATCGGCGGCTCATTTCCCAAAAACCTAGCTTGACCACACGCCACCGCAAGCCTGCGAAAAATAGGTGAGGCCTCGTTTAGACGGATTCTCCACCGAGCCCCCACGCCGAGGCTCCAGGGATTTCCAAGAGCGGTCATTTGCCCATACGGGCCGGACAACTCGAGCCAGAGGAAGCGGACCGCGCAACCTGCGACCAGCACGGTCGGGTAGAGGTTGAGCCCGGCCAGCGTGGCGAGGCCGAGCGCGACTCCGAGCGATGAGTGTCATGGTTGGATGAAGTTCATCCGCCGAAGCGGATTTGAACGCCCAGGCGGGCCCACGCGGCGGTGATTTCGCCTTCCAGTTTCTCATAGCTTCCGCCGCCCAGCAGGGGTGCCAATGACGCTTCACCGCGTTGGCCGGCTTCCAGTCCTTTGAGGAATTGGGTGATCCGGAACGCTTTGCCGCCGCCTTCCATGTGGAAGAAATAATGGGTCAAAAGGAGCCCCATGCCATAGTTGTAGTTTCCATTCGCACCCATGAACTGGCCGTAGGGCATCAGCAGGAAATTCCTCAACCGGGGCACTGTTAGGTTGGTCCCCAGAGCCCGGCCGCCGAGACCATTGGCACCCGTGCCGGTGACGTAGGACTTCACGACACTGCCATGGATGTCCGGTTTGAAATAGCCCCAGTTGTAGGGAGTGATGGCCATGTATTCCGCCAAGCCCTCGCTGAACCAGCCGAGTGCGCCGGGTGACATGTAGGCATCCGGCGTGAGCTGGTGCACGAGCTCGTGGACCAGCACGATGTTATGCTTGGTGCTGTCGAGACTGAAGCCGGTGCCGCCTTCCTTGAGTCCGAGACTATCCATCGGCACCAACACGACTCCGTTCACGAAGCAACCGGCGGTGCCTGCTGGCCCGCCTGCCTTTGCATAGTCAGCCGCGCTGGCGAACAAAAGCACGTCCAGCTTTCCCAGCCGTTCCCTGCCCCCGCCTAACGAAAGCGGCATGTTCTGCGCATACTTGCGAATCGTCTCGAACATCACGGAGAAATTTCTCAGCGCGTCGTCGGTCACCCGCGCGTCGCAGGTGAACCGGTAGGCCGGGCTTTCATAGACAAATTTGCGGGTCCTTCGATCCTCGGAAACGACCTTGCACGCGACCGGTCCATCCAGGCGAACCTCTCGCGGCCATGCCCGGTTGAAAGTGGACGCGACTGCCGGCGTCAAACCCGCCAGAGTGCCGGCACCCTTCTTCAATACCATCTGGTCACCCACGCTGAGGTCCACCAGTGGCGTGGCAAATGTCCGGCTGCCGGGGACCTGGAAAATCACGTTGGCACCGTCCAACCGCACAAACTCCGCCTCAAAAGTCCGGCCCTGCGCATTCGTCCAAGTGCGGCCCATGGCCGGAACACCTGCCGTCAGCAAAATTCCGACGAGAGTGATTCCTAAGGAATGCTTGATCATCGACCTTTCATGCCGGAGTCCCTCCCACTTGGCAAGCTTGTCCCCCGGGATTGATCCATGGAACCGGGCGGTTTCGGCGTTTTACCCGGGTTGCTTTGTCCAAACTGGCTGGTTTCCGAGTTTCGGCGTCACAGTCAGTGGTCCTTCGTGGATATCGAAAACCCATTCGCGGTTTTTTGATCCGGTGTGCCCCCAAGGAAATGTGAGGGTCACCTTGACCTCCTTGTAACCATTGCGCCGATAGTATTCCTCGATGTTGCGCCGCGCGGCTTCGATCTGCGCTCCGGTAGGTTCATCTGTCTTGAGCTTGCTCACCAGGGCCAGCCTTTGATCGCTAAATACGGTATTGCCGCTGACGAATAGCCCACAACATAGCGGCGGGCGGGTTTGTATTTCCGCAATCAGCCGGATGGCCTTGCCGTCAGGCTCCGCCGTAAAACGGACATCGTCCACCAATCCGGACTCATACAAGGACATGATATCAGCGTCGAGGCGCTCGTTGGAATACCGGGTGCCCGCTTTGGAACTGATGGAGTTTTTAAGGCGTGCTTCGTCCACCGTCGGGCGGCCCACGTAACGAATCGACAAACTCGCGATCCGCCGTCCTTCATAGTTCGGCGGCGGTGGCTTCACCGCGCAGGACGATAGCCCGATCAACAATACGGGGCACAATAACCTAGCAGCGGCTCGAACAAGGGATCGTCTCATTGATTTCACGGGATTGCTAGATATTGGAGGAAAATTCATGATGTTACCCAGCGCAATTCCTAGCAAGAACCCAGCGCCAGGCGATGGAAAACCTTTGGAGCGGGTCGTTTGCCGGGTTGGTTCCATGAGAGTTCGAGGACATGGAAACTGCCGCCGAGGTGGGCGGGGTGGGTGAGGGTTTGAAATTGGCGGAGCGCGGACTGATCCACTGCTCCCTCCTGTGCGAGCAGCCATTCACGGCCGCAGTGAGTGAGCCACGCGCCTTGGTTTTGGAAAACCAACAGTTGGCATCCGAGCTCGATCGCCGCTTCTGCGACGGCGGTGAAGTCGACGTGCGCGGTGATGTCGATCTCGCCGGGTCTGGCAAATGGATTTTCCCCGGCGCGGTGTTTGGAGAACGTCCGCAGCGTGCCGGCCCGGCGCTCCGGTTGATAGAATTCGGGCCGGGCGAAGCCGTAGTCGGGCCACAGCAGCAAGCCGGACGACAGACAGCGGGTCAGCGGTTTGAGGAAATTCTGATAGTTCGTCCGGACTTCGGTGCGGTAGCCTTCGGGGAAATTCTCCCCCAGCGGCTGAATGTCTGGCAGGCTTGTAGCGTTTGTATCCCAAGCGAATTCGCCATTCTCCCCGGTTGCGACGCGGCATTCGCGCCAGCCGCCGGCCTGCCACTCGATGACATGAAATGGCAAGGCATCCAGCAGTTCATTGCCGAAGGCGATGCCCGGCAGGGGATCCTCGAAAAGCTCGCTGGCGTCGGCGACGAATCTTACTCTCCCCAAAAATCCATCGAGTGTCCGGCGCTGGGCCGCCTGGAGCAAGGGAAGCGGTTCGGGAATCGCGTATTCGAGCGCGGCAAATGCCGGAGGGGCAAGCCGCGAGATCGATGCCAAGATGTCGGCGGCCAGCGTGCCGTCGTGAGCGCCGCACTCGACGATCCGCCAGCGTGCGGGCGAACCGGACTCCTGCCATTCCCGCAGAAACCGCCGCGCGAGCAACTCACCGAACAACGGACCCACGCTCACACTCGTGAAAAAATCTCCTCCCCGCCCGACCTGGCGGGTTTCCCGGGCATAGTAGCCGAGCGACGGATCATACAAGGCCGCCGCCATGAAATCGGAGAACGATATCGGGCCATCCCGTTCGATCCGGGCCCGCAAAATCACCCCCAACGAAGGGGTTGCGGGCGGCACGGCAATCACATAGTCTCGTGCCCGCGTGACCTCCCGTGAGGGCGGTGATAAATCTGGATCCGACATGGCAACCATTCAAAATTCGAAACGGAAGAAGAGCAGCAAGCGCTGGTTCTTCAAGCGCAAAGGCTTTTGGCTGGGCTTGCTGCTGCTAGGCCTGATCGTTGGCAGCGTGGGTTGGATTTTCCTGCAAGGCTACACCCATGTGTATCGCGAACGCGCGAAGACCTACGACCTCAACCATATCAATGATGTCGAGGAACCGAGCATCATCCTGGATCGCAATGGCAAGGAGATTGGCCGGATTTTCGTCCAGAACCGCAGTGTCATTTCCTTCAAGCAGATTCCTGAGATTTTCATCAAGACCCTCCAGGCGGGGGAAGATTCGCGGTTTTTCTCCCACCACGGAGTGGACTACATGGGCGTCATCCGGGCGACCATTCTCAACGCCCAAGGCGGCAACCAAGGGGCCAGCACAATCACCCAGCAGCTGGCGCGAAATGCTTACAACCTGAAGGAGGAGGCGGTGCTGAGGAAAGAGACCCGGATCGAGCGGAAAATGGTGGAGGCCTTCCTCGCCCGGCGGATCGAAGACCGTTATTCGAAGGAGGAAATCCTGACATTCTATCTGAACCGGATTTACTTCGGCAGCGGCTTTTATGGCCTCCGCTCGGCGTCGCTAGGTTACTTCGGCAGGGAACCGATGGACTTGACGACCGAGGAATGCGCGTCGCTGGTGACGCTGATCAAGAACCCTAACGTGCGCTCGCCGTTGAACAATCCGGAGATCAACAAGAGCGGCCGCAACTACGTGTTAGGCCGGATGCGCGACGAGGGTTTCATCTCCCGGTCCGAGTTGGCCCGCCTCAAGGCCATGCCGCTCAAACTCAATTCGCAACCGTTGCGGCGCGGCACCACGCACCTTTACGAGCGGATCGCCGAAACTGTTGGCCTGGCGCTGGGCGAGGACGCGCTCGCTTCCGGGAAATTCAAGATTCACACCACCATCCTCGCCGAGGCCCAGACCGCCGCGCAAAAGGCGCTGCTGGACAGCCTGGCTCGGGCCGAGGCGCGTCCGGGATACCAGCACCAGAAATACCAGGACTATCACAAAAGCAGCACCAAGCCGGCTGAATACCTGCAAGGCGCGGTGCTGATGTTGGATCACGAAACGGGCGAGGTCCTCGCCCACGTCGGCGGCCGGGATTACGCGCAGGTTCCGTATGATTTCATCGAGCTCGGCAAGCGTCCGTTAGGCACCGCGTTTTTCCCCTACATCTACGCCGCCGGCTTGAGTGGCAACCTCACGCCCGCGACACTCGTCGAGGATGAGCCGATGGACAACCGCGCGGTGATGATCGGCGGGCAGGAAGGCATCCTCGGGGAATGGGGCATGGAAGTTTCCACGCCGACCTACGAGGGGAAAATCACGGCCCGCGAGGCGCTGGAAAAATCCAAGATTGCCGCGACCGTGCGGTTCGCCGGCGTGACCGGGTTGCAGCGGGTCGTCGATACCAGCGTGGCCTTCGGTCTGCCTTTGCAAAAAGCCGAATTGCTGCCCCGCCTCGCGGTGGGCTTCGAGGAAGTTTCGATGAAACAAGCGGTGCGGGCGATGACGACCTTTCCCCTCGGCGGCATGTCCGGGCCCGAGGGATTTGTCTATCTGGAGCGCATCGAAAACTCGGAAGGCCGGACGGTCTATCGCCGCCAGCGCCAACCCCATGCGAGGCGCCAGATCATCGACGAGGCGACGGCCTGGCAGGTCCACAGCATGATGGCGGGCTCACTGTTTCGCGGGAGTTCCAAGGGCGTGCTCGATGGCCTGCTGGAGAGGCCGCTCTTCGGTGCGGGCAAGGGCGGCACGACCCACGGCTTCGCCGATTCCTGGTTCATCGGCTACAACAAACGGATCACCTGCGGTGTTTGGACCGGATTCCTGATGGGAAATGGCGAACCGGTCTATCCGGGAGCGTTCAGCCGGGATCTCGCGATGCCGGTCTGGCAGGCGACCATGAATGCGGCAGCCCCCTCGTTCGGCGGTGCCTCGCTCACGGCGCCGCCCAATATTGTGCAGATTCCCGTTTGTTCGTCCTCCGGCCAACTCGCGACCCAATATTGTCAGGAACATGTCGAGGACATCAATTCCGGGACGGTCCGCTCGCGCTCGACCTCGGTGATGGAATATTTTCGCAAGGGCACGGAGAACCTGCCGTTTTGCAACATTCATTCCGGAGCCTTGGGTGAGAATGTTTCCCCCGATGCCATCTACAATCTGCCAGCGCTCGACGCCGTGCCGGTCCGCCCGAAAGAGCCCGTGCTCATCGGCGATGATCCCTATCACACCGAGGTCCCGAGTTTTGCGGCCACTTCCGCCGAACGGGGCCTGGTCCGCCGCCGGACCAACGTGTTGGACAGCCTTGACCTCGGGGACATCGAGGAAGGCATCCCTCTCAAGCGCCCGTCGCGGTTGCGGATCGAAGACGAGTGATGAATGGAGGGCCGGACTGCGGTCGACCTGGGTTTCACCGGAGGTCAACCCTCTTCACGGGCTGAAATTTGCCTGCTGCTCAAATTAAGTCTTGCGAATCAAACTTAGTCTTGGCTAAGTTTTCAGCGTAATGAAGAACACCATCCCACTTGCCGCCCTATTCTACGGGGCTTTTCCCAGTCCCGCGGCCGAGCTCCGACCGCTCAGCACCGATCGTCCCGATACCACCGAAAGCCCCCACACCGTCGATGCCGGGCATTTCCAATTTGAAATGGAAATCGGCAATTGGGCCCGCAACGGCCGTGACAGCGAATTTTCCATCGGCGAAACCAACGCCAAAATCGGTCTCAATAACTCGAACGACCTGCAAGTGGTCCTGCCGTTTTACACGCATGTCCGCAACGGTGGCGAAGGATTCGGCGATATGGAAATCCGCCTGAAGCACAATCTCTGGGGCAATGACGAAGGTGCCACGGCCATGGCGGTGATGCCTTTTGTCAAACTTCCGACAGCTAACGGAGATCTCGGCAATGGCGAGGTCGAAGGTGGTCTGATCGTTCCCCTGGGTTTCGAAGGTCCGGCGGGTTGGGGCTGTGCCGTGATGGCGGAGCTGGATTTGGAAGCGGATGACGATGGCAGCGACTACCACCTCGTTGGCGTGACGTCAGCCACCGCAAGCCACGACCTGACGGAACATACCGCCATGTTTCTGGAGCTCGTCAGCGTGCTCAGCGCCGAATCCGGATCGGATTGGGAAGCCTATTTCAACACCGGCATGACCTGTGCTCTAACTCCCACCTGTCAGCTCGACGGCGGAATCCGGGTCGGCCTAACGAGCGCTTCCGTGGATTTCATGCCCTTCATGGGAATCAGCACGAAGTTTTGATCTGAAATTTAGCCTTATCTAAAATTCTACGTTGAATCGAACATGAAACCTGCCACTTCTCTGCCAATGAATTCTGCTTCCCGGCGTACTCTCATTATTCTCGCGATCGGCATCTGCGGTATTCTCGCCGCCAGCTGTGGCGGCGGGAAAAAGACCGCCTCCGGAAAAAAACAAGTGGTGACGAGCTTCACAATCATCGCCGACATGGCCCGCGAAGTCGCGGGGGACGCGGCCGACGTGCAATCGATCACCAAACCCGGCGCCGAGATCCACGGCTACGAGCCGACCCCCAAGGACATCGTGAAGGCGCAGAGTGCCGATCTCGTGTTGTGGAACGGGATGAATCTCGAACTCTGGTTCGAAAAGTTTTTCACCAACGTGAAGGACGTTCCCAGCGCGGTGCTGACGGAAGGTGTCAAGCCGATGGGAATCTCCGAGGGCCCCTACACCGGCAAGCCAAATCCCCACGCCTGGATGTCACCCGCGAATGCCGTGATCTATGTGGAGAACATCCGCAAGGCGCTGGTGAAAATGGATCCGGCCAACGAGGCGGTTTACACGGCCAACGCCGCCGCTTACTCCGCGAAAATCAAGGCGCTTGACGAACCAGTTAGACAGAAGCTGGCAACCATCCCGCAGGAGCAGCGCTGGCTGGTCAGCAGCGAGGGCGCGTTCTCCTACCTCTGTGAGAACTACGGGCTCCGCCAGCTTTACCTGTGGCCGATCAATGCCGATGCCCAAGGCACTCCCCAGCAGGTGAAGCAAGTCATCGACGGTGTGCGGGCTAACAAGATTCCGGTCGTTTTCTCCGAAAGCACCGTCAGTGACAAACCGGCCCGGCAGGTCGCCAAGGAAACCGGGGCGCATTACGGCGGTGTGCTCTATGTGGATTCCCTGACCGATAAGGACGGTCCGGCACCCAATTATTTGAAATTGTTAGAAGTCAATGCCGATACCATCGTGAAAGGATTCCTTATTCCCAAATGACCGCTCAGGAAGATCTCCCGCGCCTGGATGTCGAGGTGGTTACGGTGGCCTATCCGAACGGCCATCTCGCCCTCCACGACGCGTCGTTCAAGCTCCGCGGCGGCACGATCTGCGCGTTGGTGGGCGTGAACGGCAGCGGCAAGTCCACGCTTTTCAAAAGCATCATGGGCTTCGTCACGCCGCGGGCGGGCAGCGTGAAAATCAACGGCCTGCCGATTCGCGCGGTGCTCAAGCAGCACCTCGTCGCCTACGTCCCGCAAGCGGAGGAAGTGGACTGGCAGTTTCCTGTTAGTGTTTGGGACGTGACGATGATGGGCCGCTATGGCGCGATGAATTTCCTGCGCATCCCACGGGCGGTGGACAAGGCGAAGGTCGAGGAAAGCCTGCGCCGCGTCTCGATGTGGGAGTTCAAGGACCGCCAGATCGGTGAACTGAGCGGCGGCCAGAAAAAGCGCGTTTTCCTTGCCCGCGCGCTTGCACAGGGCGGCCGCGTCATCCTGCTCGACGAGCCCTTCACCGGGGTGGACGTGAACACGGAGGAAGCGATCATCCAACTGCTCCGCGAACTGCGCGCGGCTGGCTGCATCATCCTCGTTTCCACCCACAATCTCGGCAGCGTTCCGGAATTCTGTGACCAGGCGGTGCTCATCAACCGCACCGTGCTCGCCTACGGCCCGACTTCGGAAGTGTTCACCGAACAGAATTTGGCAGCGACTTTCGGCGGCGTGCTGCGGCAGTTCCAGTTCGAGCAATCCACGATTCAGGAGCACGATGGCCGGACGATCCGTGTGCTAACCGACGACGAGCGCCCGCTGGTTTTCGGCAAGGACGGCCACCTCGAATACAAGGACCGCAAGGAGCACGCGGAATTGCTGAAAGAACGTTCGGAGAAACATGACTGAACTCTTCCACTCTCTGCTCACGCCGTTTCAATACGACTACATGCTACGGGCCATTTGGGTCAGCGCTCTGATCGGCGGCACCTGCGGATTCCTGTCATCCTTCGTCACGCTCAAAGGTTGGTCGCTGATGGGCGACGCCTTGTCCCACGCGGTGGTTCCCGGAGTGGCGGTGGCGTACATCCTCGGGCTGCCTTTCGCGCTCGGTGCCTTCGTCGCCGGGTTGTTAGCGGCCGGCACGATGGCGTTCATCAAGGCGAGAAGCCGGATCCGCGAGGATGCGACCATCGGGATCGTGTTCACCGCTTACTTCGCACTCGGCCTGTTGCTGATCTCGTTATTCCCCGCGCGGGTGGATCTCAAGGTCATCCTGCTGGGAAATATTCTTGGCATCTCGGACCCGGATATCGAGCAGGTCATCGCGATCAGTGCGGTCACGCTGTTGGTGTTAGGATTCAAATGGAAGGACCTGATGTTGTTCTGTTTCGACGCTAGCCAGGCCCGCACGCTCGGACTCCGTCCGGGATTACTCCATGTCACCTTGCTGGCGCTGCTCGCCGCCACCGCCGTCGCGGCCTTGCAAGCGGTGGGGGCCTGCCTGGTGGTGGCGATGCTGATCACGCCGGGAGCCACGGCCTACTTGCTAACGGATCGCTTTGGAAGAATGCTCTGGCTGTCTTCCGCGATGGGAGTGGTAACCTCGCTGGTGGGTGCTTACGCGAGTTACTTCATCAATGGAGCCACCGGCGGCTGCATTGTCACACTGCAAACCCTCGTCTTCATCACCGCCTTCATCTTCGCGCCCAAACATGGGATCCTCGCCTCGAAACGCCGCGCGCGCACCGCGGAAGCCGTTCCCTCGCCATGACCGAATTCCTAGAACCCCTGTACAACGCCACCATGCGCGAGGCGCTGTTAGTCGGGACGATGGTCGCGACAATGTGCGCGGTGCTGTCCTGTTTCCTGATCCTCAAAGGCTGGTCGCTGATGGGCGATGCCATTTCCCACGCCGTGTTGCCGGGAATCGTGCTGGCCTACATCGCGGGCCTGCCGCTGTCGATCGGAGCGTTCGTGGCCGGCTTGTTCTGCGCGGTGAGCACCGGTTTCATCAAACAGAACAGCCGGATCAAGGAGGACACGGTGATGGGAGTCGTGTTCACGGGCTTGTTCGCGTTTGGGTTGGTGCTCTTCAGCCGCACGACTTCGGACATGCACCTCGATCACATTCTGGTGGGGAACATTCTCGGCATCGCCCATTCCCAGGTATGGCAAACGCTCGGCCTTGGAGGAGTTGTACTCGGCGTGACGCTGGCCTTGCGCCGCGACTTGCTGCTGATCTGCTTCGATCCCGGCCAGGCGCGGGTGATGGCATTGCCGGATCGTCTGTTGAATTACCTGCTGCTAGGTTTGCTGTCGCTGGCCATCGTCGTCTCGCTGCAAGCGGTCGGCATCATCCTGGTCGTCGCGATGTTGGTGACGCCCGGCAGCATCGCCCATCTGTGGACGGACCGGTTTGACCGGATGCTCGTGATCGCGGTTGCCGCGGCCGTTAGTTCGACGGTGACGGGGATTTTCATCAGCTATCACATCGATGGTTCCACGGGGGCCTGCATCGTGCTGGTGCAGGCGCTGTTATTCGTCCTCTCGCTGTTGTTCGCGCCCAAGTATGGAATCGTCCGGCGGAGGGGGTAGCGCAGGCCGCCGCTGCAATTCACGCAGTACCGGCCAACCGATGGTTTAGCGCGATCGAGCGGCGCAGCGCGCGCATCACATCGACCAGACCTTGGTGGGATGACGCCACTTTGGCACAAGCCGGATCTTGAGCAGCATGTCGACTGATGAAACGGCCGATTTCCGCGTAAAGCTGGCGCATCTGGGTGTCGAGCACGCCGCTTTCGGCCCGCAGGATGGACATCTCCTTGTTGCCGTCGCCGATCACCTGGAACGCTTCCGAAGCATGGACCCGGCGAGTCATTTTCTTCTCGTTGAGATGTTCGTCCACGATGTCCACCTTGGCGTCGCCCTCTTCGATTTCGGTGCCAATCCGGATGCGTTGTTGTTTGAGATCGGAGAATTTGGCCTTGAGCTCGGCAAGGCGGTTCCTCACCTGTTCGACCTGTTTGATGTTAGTCTCGGAGCCGGTGGACTCCTTGGTGAGCACCTCGAGTTTCATTTTCAACCCGTCATAACTGCGGCGGACTTCTCGGGCTTCGGCGACGATTTCATCCCGCTGGCGGGCAAGTTTTTCCAACTCGGTGAGCAGGGAGACGCGTTGATCGAACAGCTCCTGATGAAATTCGGGCGTGTTGTTGAGCACGGTCGCCCGCTCCTCGTGTGCTTGATCGAGCCGGGCTTGGCACTCGGCGAGTTTTTTCCGGACAAGGTCCTTCTCCTTGATGAATTTCCGCAAGTTCCAGTATTCGACAGAGAGTGCTTCGATGCCCTCGACTTTCTCCCAGATGGCGGCACCCAGTTGAGCTTCTGCCTCGCGCAGCAAGTGCATTTCACTGGCGGCATCAGCCATCCGATGGTTCTTCCGGAAATAACCAAACGCCTGGGCGAAACGGGCGATGAAATAGCGGGACGAGGTCATGGGTTTGGGGGGAATTAGAATGAGAATAGCTCACTTGGCGATTTTTCGCTGCAAGCTTTCAATGACAGATGCGTCTTCAAGCGTGGTGACGTTACCTGAGATTTTGCCGGTGCAAACGAGTTCTTTCAAGAGCCGGCGCATGATTTTTCCGGAGCGGGTTTTGGGCAGGCCGGGGGCGAAATAGAGGTCGTCCGGTTTCGCAATTGCGCCGATCACTTTGCCGACGTGGTTTCGCAACTCTGAGCGGAGTGCTTCAGATTCTTCATAATTTCCCTTCAGCGTCACGAAGGCGGCCACGGCCTGCCCCTTCATGTCATCCGGGCGACCGACGACTGCGGCCTCCGCGACGGCGGGGTGGGAGACGAGCGCGCTCTCGATTTCCGCGGTGCCGAGGCGGTGGCCGGAGACATTGAGCACGTCATCGAGCCGGCCGATGATCCAGAAGTTGCCGTCCTTGTCGCGGCGCGCGCCGTCGCCGGCGGTGTAGAGGCCGGGGTAGTCGGACCAGTAGGTTTTCTTATAACGCTCCTTGTCGCCGTAGATCGAGCGGATCATCGACGGCCACGGCTTGCGAATCACCAGGCGGCCGTCCTGGCCGGCTTTGCACTCGTTGCCCGCGTCGTCGAGGATGGCGGCGTCGATGCCGAAGAACGGCAGCGTCGCGGTGCCAGCCTTGCAAGGCGTCGCTCCGGGCAGCGGGGAAATCAGGATGGCGCCGGTTTCCGTCTGCCACCAGGTATCGACGATCGGGCATTTTCCGCCGCCGATCACGCGGTGATACCAGTTCCATGCTTCCGGGTTGATGGGTTCTCCAACAGAACCTAGCAGACGCAGCGAGGACAGATCGTGAGCTTTCGGGAAATGATCGCCCGCCTTGATGAACGCGCGGATCGCTGTCGGTGCCGTATAAAAAATCGAGACGCCGTATTCCTCGACCATTTTCCAGAAGCGACCGAAGTCCGGGAAGTTAGGCGCGCCTTCATACATCACTTGGGTGACGCCGTTGGCCAGCGGGCCATAGACGATGTAGGAATGCCCGGTGATCCAGCCGACGTCGGCGGTGCACCAGTAAACATCGTCGTCGCGCATGTCGAAGATGTATTTGCAGGTCGAGTAAGTGCCGGTTAGATAGCCGCCGGACGTGTGAAGGATGCCCTTGGGTTTGCCGGTCGAGCCGGACGTGTAGAGTACAAACAGCGGGTGCTCGGAATCAAAGCCCTTGGCGACATGTTTCGAAGAAGCAGTGGCCACCTCGTCGTGCCACCAGACGTCGCGTTTCGCGTCCATCGCAACTTCATTGCCGCCACGGTTCAGCACGATGACGCGCTGGACCTTTTTGTATTTCGCGAGCGCCTCATCGACCACCGGCTTGAGCGCGACGATCTTGCCCCGCCGCCAACCGCCGTCCGCCGTCACGATGACGGTCGCGCCAGAGTCCTCCAACCGGTCCACGATGGCCTCGGCGGCAAACCCGCCGAAGACGACGTTGTGCACCGCGCCGATCCGCGCGCAGGCGAGCATCGCGACCGCGGCTTCGGGGACCATCGGCATGTAAATGAGCACGCGGTCCTTGGCTTTGACTCCGTTTTTGAGAAGGACATTGGCGAAGCGGCAGACATCCTTTTGGAGCTGGCCGTAGGTGATCACGCGTTTGTCGCCGGGCTCGCCTTCCCAAATGATCGCCGCCTTGTTGCGGCGCGCGCCGGTGGCGTGGCGGTCCACGCAGTTTTCACAGACGTTGAGCTTGCCGCCGTCGAACCATTTAGCGTTCGGCGCTTTCCAATCGAGGACCTTCGTCCACGGCTTCTGCCAGACCAATTCTTTCGCCTCGCGCGCCCAGAACTTGTCCGGCGAGCTGATGGATTCCTGATAGAGTTTTTTGTAAGCCGCCAACGACGGGATGCGGGCCTTCGCGGAAAACTCCTTGGACGGCTTGTGGACGAGGTCGTGGTCGTGGGTGGGCGTGGATTTTTTGGCGCTCATGGACGGGCAGAATTTTCAGGCGAGGAATGATTGTCCCGCACTACGCATTCAAACTAGGAAGCCAGCTTGCCCGCGGCAAGTCCCCAAAACCGGTTATTCCGGTCTTTTTTCCCCTCCATCGGATCTAATTGAACAGATGGCGGGCGATATCCTTGAGCATCGGCGGTTTTCCCCTTAGCCTCCCCCGCCGCCAATTTCCAATGAGAGCCTTTCGTCTGATTTTCCGTTTCTCCACGCTCCTCTGCGCCGTTTCGCACGCCGCTCCCGTTCCTCCGGTGCTTTCACTCATCCAGGCCACGCTTCTGAAGACCGACGCCTCCATCAAGCCTGACCACTACGACATTGCCCGCGCCGATCTCGATGGAGATGGTAAACAAGAGGTGCTCGCCATCACGAACGGGCAAAGCAGTCACTCGGACACCGGTGGCAGCACGCTGTTTGTCCTGAAGGGAGCCGGCAAAGGCTTCATCAGCCTCGGTTCCGTGAAAGTCGTCAACGCCCCGATCTACCTCCGTAAGAGCGTGACCAACGGTTGTCGCGACCTCGTCGTCACCGTCCGCGGTGGCGAAGCAAAGCCGGGTCTCGCCGCGCTTTCCTTCGATGGGAAAACCTATCCATCCGCGGCGGGCGAGGGAAATACCGCCCTCAACCAGGATGACCAACTCATCTTTTCCAAACCGATCCCGCCCTTCGACCAAACCGCCATCCTCCAGGGGATCACCTTCAAAGTTGTCAGCCCGAATCTAAAAACCGCCAACACCGTCACCATCGCCCCCGGTGGCTTGGAGATCGACAACAAGCCCGCCACCATCGAGATCATCGGCACCGTCGCCCGCATCGAGGCGGGCGACATCGACATGGACGGCTCGCCGGAAATCTACATTTATACCCGCGACGGCAACGGCTCCAGTCTCCTCGCCTTCAGCGTGAACAAACAGAAATCCCTCAGTCAGATTTTCCTGCCGGCACTCAAGGACGACGATCAAATCGCCCAAGGCTACCGTGGCCACGATGAGTTCGCCGTCGTCCAAAACTGCCTTGCCCGCCGCTTCCCGATTTTCCCGGTGGAACCGGGGGATACGAAACCCACCGGTAAAATGCGCGAGCTCCAATACAAGCTCCAACAGGGCGAGGCCGGCTGGCTGCTCAAAGTCGAGAAGGCCACCGAGTTCTAACGAACGGTGGCCCGGCGAAACAGATCAATCCCGGGAGGTACCCCGCTTCTTCGCGGGTTTCGGATTCCCCAACAGCATTTGGACTTCCAGGGTGTTCAGCGCCGCCCACGCACCGGGCTCCAGATCGCCGAGCCACAAGGCACCGATGCGCACCCGCATCAGCTTGGTCACGTGATAGCCGAGTGTTTCGAACATCACGCGGATCTGGCGTTTCGCGCCGTGATCCAGCACCACCTTGAGGCGGCGCGACGAGAGGCGCTCGATGGCCTTCGCCTTCAATTTTCCCTCATCGGTGAAAACGCCTTCGAGAAATTGGTCGAGGTGGGAGTTCTCGAACGCCTGGTTCGAGGTCACGAGGTATTCCTTCTCGATCGACTTCGACGGATGCATCAACTGCTGCGAGAGATCGCCGTCATTCGTTAGAATCAGCAACCCTTCAGAGTCCATGTCGAGCCGTCCGACGTGGTGCAGCGAATGCAGCGACGCTGGCAACAGCGCGTAAATCGTGTCGCGGCCCAGCTCGTCCTCGCGAGTGCAAACATAGCCCCGCGGCTTGTGAAAGGCGATGATCATCACCTCGCGCGGAGCCACGCGCTTGCCATCGACCTTCACGTGATCGCCGGGTCCGATGCGGGTGCCCATGTTGATGCAGGGCGCGCCATTCACTTCCACGCGACCGTCCTTGATGAGTTCATCGCAGGCGCGGCGGGAGCCCACGGCGCAGGAGGCGAGGTATTTGTTGAGGCGGGTGCCGTCGTTGGTTGCCATGGGAGCTGTAAATGCAAAAGGCGCGAACCCGGTGGGATCCGCGCGTTTTAGAAAAAGTTGAAAGCCAGGGGATTAACCCTCGTGCTTGGTCTTCGGAAGTCCGACGGGGGACTTGCCGGCTTTCCATTCGCCGCGCTCCTTGAGGAGTTTGACGCGCTCGAAGCGCTTGAGAACGGAACGTTTGCCGCCGACGGTGGCATTGGACTTGAGGCTATTGTGCTTGGACATCTCGGGATGAGGTTAAAAGGTCGCGGGAGGCGGAAGCTAGGGACGTCATTCCCGCGTGGCAACCCGAAAAAGGGGAAATTTTTAAAGAATGATTTGGAGGATTCGAACCGCGGATGGACGCAGATGAACGCAGATCAGAAAAGAGCTCGGAAGGACGGCTCCCAAGAACCCAGAAATTCTCTTCATCCGTGTTTATCCGCGTCCATCCGTGGTTCCATTCTCCCTAAGAGTTTCCCCTTCACTTCGGCCATTTCACGTCCGGGGCCTTGCCATTCCAGAACGGCTGGCGGGGATCGAGGAAGTCGAGGCCGCGAAAAAGGACTTTTCCCGAGGAATGAATTGGGATGCTGGTAACCGAGTTGTCGATCCGTAGCACGACGATTTTTCCCTCGTTGGCTTTGCCGTCGAAGGTCTTTGTTCCCGGGATCACCGGGCCGAACGCGAGCGGAGTCTCTGGATCGCCTTTGGGATCCACTCCCATGATATAGGCAAAGGCACACTCGCCGTGCGCGAGGACCGTCGCGTCGGAACTCCAGATGTCGTCCGGCCTCTTCGAGAATTTCGCCTTCGTGTAGAATATCTTCTCCGTCTGGGTGAATCTTCCTGCCAGCAACTGGGCGAAGAGGTCGTTCGCGGTCTCGTCGGAGAGGCTGAGTGCGCTTCCGGTTTTCCGGCGTACTTCCGCTGCCGTGGATAGGTCCGGGTATTTGCCGTATTCGTCCTGAAATTCGAACAGCGCCAATCCAAATTGTCGGGCATTGCTCGTCGCTTCGGTCATGTAGTCATTTTTTTGAATTCTCTTAGTTCGCTTCAACGCTGGCAAAAGCAAAAGTAAAACCATCGAGCCCACGCCCACACCGATCAGCCACCGCATATTCCTCCTCGACCGCAACGCCTCCACACTCGGCCCCGGCGCGGGAACACCGGGTGGCGGCTGCGGCTGAAGTTGGTCCGGCATCCGGCTAACATCTCCATTGGTCACCGCCGCTTCAAGCTGCAATCCGTGGTAGCAGGGTGGCAGGATTTCTTGGTCATCACCTCGATGTGAATTTTCCAAGGGCAAAAAAGTTTGCGAGACAGTGTCCTGATTGCGGAATGCCGTTCGTCGTGATAGTGGAAGCATTGTTTCCTTCAAACCACCAAACTAACCTACGATCATGACCCCACAAACTGCCGAAGCTACCCGTGGCTCGTCCACGAAATCCAACGTCGATCCGGTTCCAAACGGAATGCACACCGTCACGCCGCACCTCGTTTGCGCCGGAGCGGCCGACGCCATCGAGTTTTACAAGAAAGCCTTCAGCGCCGTGGAAATCTGCCGGATGCCGATGCCCGATGGCCGGATCATGCACGCCGGCATCACCATCGGCGACTCGATGATCATGCTGGTCGATGAGATGCCGGATTGGGACTGCCTGGGGCCTAACGCCCGCGGCGGCTCGTCGGTGACGATCCATCTCCAGGTGGAAAACGCGGACGCCCTTTTCGAACAAGCCGTGAAGACGGGAGCAACCGTCAAAATGCCGATCGCCGACGCGTTCTGGGGCGACCGCTACGGCATCGTCGTGGATCCCTTCGGCCATAGCTGGTCGATCGCCACACATATCCGCGACGTGAGTCCGGAGGAAATGATGAAGGCGTCCCAAGAGATGGAATGTTGCGGGCAGAAGGACTAACCCAATCGTCTGATGAAACCGAAAATCACGCCGTGCCTGTGGTTCGACGGCCAGGCGGAACAGGCGGCGGAGTTCTACATCTCCATTTTCAAGAACTCGAAAATCACCAGCGTCACCCGCTACGGCGAGGTGGGCCAGGAGATCCACGGCGGACAACCCGGCTCGGTGATGGTGGTGGCCTTCGAACTCGATGGCCAGCTCTTCACCGGTCTCAACGGCGGGCCGACGTTTCAACTCAGCGAAGCCATTTCGTTCCAGATCGATTGCGAGACGCAGGACGAAGTGGACCATTTCTGGAACCATCTATCCGAAGGCGGCCCGGTCGAGGCGCAGCAGTGCGGCTGGGTGAAGGACAAATTCGGCCTGTCCTGGCAGATCGTTCCATCCATTCTGCCTGAGCTGCTAGGCGATCCCGATCGCGAGAAAGCCGACCGGACGATGGGCGCGCTGCTGGAAATGAAAAAACTGGATATCGCCGCGCTGAAGCGGGCGCATCAAGGCTAACACTCGAAATCCACCGACATGGAATCCAACCCACAAAACACCGGCCTTCCGCGGATCGTCTCGCGGGAGGAGTGGCAGCGTGAGCGTGACGAATTGCTCGTGAAAGAAAAGGCCGCCACCCGCGCGAGGGATGCGCTGGCCGCGGAGCGCCGGCGGTTGCCGATGGTGAAGATCGCGAAGGACTATGTCTTCGAAGGACCGGCGGGCCAAATGCGGCTGCTCGATCTCTTCGAGGGACGCCGCCAGCTCCTCCTCTATCACTTCATGTTCGGCCCGGGAGCGGGCGGTTGGCCGACGGCGGGTTGCCCCGGTTGCTCGATGGTCATCGACAATCTCGGCCATCCCGCGCACCTGCTTGCCCGGGATGTGTCCTTCGCCGCGGTGTCCATCGCGCCGCTGGCTAACATCGAGGCCTATCGGAAAAGGATGGGCTGGACGATTCCCTGGGTTTCCTCCGCGGGCACGGATTTCAACAAGGACTTCGGAGTGACGACCGACGAAGGCGAGACCTTCGCCCTCAGTGTTTTCCTGCGCGATGGCGAGGATATCTATCACACCTACATCACCGCCGGACGGGGCGTCGAGGCCCTTGGCAGCAATTGGTCATTCCTCGACCTGTTGCCGTTCGGGCGCCAGGAGATATGGGAAGACTCACCCGCCGGACGGCCGCAGAGCGAGCCCTATCAGTGGTGGCGTCGGCACGATGAGTATTGATAGGGCGCATGGACGTCTCGTCCATGCGCGGGGACGAGACGTCCCCGCCCCTAACCGGGCTTATCCATTCAGCTTCTCCAATCCCTTGGCAAGGAACACGCCGTCCTTGCGGATGAGCTTGCCGTCGAAGTAAATCTCGCCGCCGCCCCAGTCCTTGCGCTGGATGTTGACCATGTCCCAGTGGACTTGCGAACGGTTGCCGTTGTCGGCCTCGTCGTAGGCCTGGCCGGGGGTGAAGTGGAACGAGCCGGCGATTTTTTCGTCGAACAGGATGTCGCGCATCGGCTCGCGGATCGCCGGGTGGAAGCCGAGCGCGAACTCGCCGATGTAACGCGCGCCTTCGTCGCTATCGAGAATCTTGTTGAGGGCGGCAGTCTTGGAACCGGCTTCGGCCTTGATGATTTTCCCCTTGGAAAACTCCAGGCGGATGGCGTCGAACGGGATGCCCTGATAGATTGTCGGCGCGTTGTAGGAGATATGGCCTTCCACGGAATCGCGGACGGGTGCGGTGAAGACCTCGCCATCTGGGATGTTGTAGTTTCCACCGCAGACGATCGATTTCAGGCCCTTGATCGAAAAACGGAGGTCGGTGCCGGGGCCTTTGATTTCGACGCGCTCGGTTTTATCCATCAGCTTCTTAAGCGCGTTCATCGACGGGACGAGCGCCTTGTAGTCCAGCAGGCAGACGTCGAAGTAGAATTTCTCGAATGCCTCGGTGCTCATGCCCGCCTGTTGGGCCATCGACGAACTCGGCCAGCGCAGGACGCACCATTTGGTCTTCTTTACGCGGTGGTCGAGGACCGGGCGCATGTGTTTCATCGCGAGACGCATGCGGTCGGCCGGGACATCGGAGTTTTCGGCGATGTTATGGCCGCCGCGGATGGCGATGTAGGCGTCCATGTCCTTCATCTCGGCAAGCAGGTGCTTGGCGACGATTTCGTATTGGGCATCTTCCGCGCCCTTCATCATTTCGCGGGTGAGGCGGCCCTGATGGAGCCGGATGAACGGCAGGGCACCCTTGGCCCGAGCCTCGCGGATGAGGGCGAGGCCGATGGAGTCCGGCACGTCGTGGAGATCGATGAGGACCTTCTCGCCCTTTTTCAGCGAGGTGGAATAACGGACCAACTGGCGGGCGAGGGCGTCGATGCGGGCGTCGTGCATGGGCCTTTGGATAGCGGGGGAACTCCGGGTTTCCAAGCGCCAAGTCCGAAGAGTTGAGGGTTTTGAGTTGAGGGTTGAGAGTGAAGAAGCCTCTTTCTCTTGCTCTCAACTCTCAACTACGGACTCTCAACCTCTTTTGCGCTTGGCAGGACGGATGGGCGGCTTAAACCAAGCGCATGGTGCTCGGCGTTCTCGGATCCGGATCCGGATCAAACATGCAGGCGATCCTCGACGCGATCGAGGACGGGACTCTCGACGCGCGGATCGCGCTCGTGCTTTCGGACAATCCGGACGCGTTCATCCTGGAGCGGGCGAAGAAGCACGGGATCGCCACCGGTGTGATCGATTGCGGCGGCTTCAAGACGAAGTTCCCGGACGAGGTGCAGGCGGAAACGGCGCTGCGCTTGAAAGAGGCGGGAGTCGAGCTGGTGTGCCTCGCGGGATTTCTGCGGTTGGTGAAACGGCCGCTGTTGGATGCTTTTCCTAACCGGATTCTGAACATCCACCCGGCGCTGCTTCCAGCGTATCCGGGACTGGAGTCGTGGAAACAAGCGCTCGACGCCGGGGAAAAAGAAGCTGGCTGTACCGTGCATTTCGTGGACGAAGGCATGGATACCGGACCGATCATTCTCCAGGAAAGCGTGCCGATTCTATCAGACGACACCGCGGAAGTATTGCACGCGCGGATCCAGGTCATCGAGCATCGTCTCTATCCGGCAGCGATCAGGAAGGTTGGCAGGGCGGTGCTTTAATAACTGGAGCGCGAAATTTATTTCGCGCGATAAGGAGCGTGGACGCCCTCGTCCACGAAGCCGATGCGGTGTGAAAGATGCAGCGCGAAGCTCTTCTCTTTCGCCTTTCCTCGGCAGGTGGGCCGAAGTCCCACCCTGCTCACCGCTGGTTCAGCATCACGATGATGAAAATCACCAGCAGCACTCCGAGCACAGCGAAGGTGATTTTCACCCAGCTCAACGGAAACTCGCCGGCCATTTTTCCAGTGTAGCCATTGACAACCACTTGGAAGGATTTCGGGCCGTAAGTGTAGGTGGTGAGCCAGACGGGGACGAGAATGTGCTTGAAGGTGCGGCCCTGATAGGCGGACTCGACCTGGAGGTTCCGCTGGGTGTCGCCGGGGACGTCGCGCGAACAAAGTTGATAGATCGTGGCGTCCATCTGCTGTTTGCTGACCACCGAGGCCTGTCGGAGATCGACCTGATAGCGCTCGACCGTCCAGCCGCGGATGTAAGCGGGGTCGTAGGGCTTGAGGTCCTTGACGGTGGGGAAGGGCTCCACTTTCCGCAGCAGGGCGGTGTGCACGCCGACGGTGCCCGGGACGGCGTCGTCATCGAAGAAATGCGACAATTGTCCGGCACTGTGTTCCCAACGGGTTCGCTGGACCTGGCGGGTTTGCGTTTTGCCGTTCCCGTCCTGATAGGTTTCGGTCACGTAATAATGGTAGCCGGACTCGGCGGTCCATTGCGCGTCGACATGCGCGTCGAAGGTCCAGTAGGGCAGATAGATGCCGTGCAGCGTGTCGGTTAGGGCGGCGCGCTTCAATTTCGTCGGGGCGAACCAGCGGCTGCCATACCACGCGCGGAGCTGGTCGCGGACCTGAGGGGCGGCGATGACGGCGGGCAGCAGGCTTTCCGGCGTGATGGCGTCCTTCAGGTCATCCACCGGAACGATCGCCGGAGAGCCGCAGAAGTCGCATCGCTGCGCTGCGCGGTCGGGATCGAAAATGCTGATCGCCTGGCAGCTTTCGCATTTCACCGACTTCTTCTCGGCTTTGAGTCCGCGACCGTCGTCGCTGATAGATGACAGCGCCGTTTCCAGGTCATGCTCGACGATTGCCGCGCCCATCGGGTCCTGGCCATCGGTCCACGGCACGATCGTCCCGCAATACGGACAGGCCAGCGCCTGTTTGGCGGGGTTCCACTCGGCATCCCCGCCGCATTCGGGGCAGGGATGTTTTTTCAGCGCGCTGACTTCGGCCATGGCGTCGGTTACTCGGAGAGAAACCTTTCGAGTGCGGCGCGCGTGATGCGATAGGCGCTGCCGATTTTTTTGCCTTTCAAATCGCCCGCCTCGATCGAGGCGATGACATCTTCCTCGGACACGCCTAGCACTTCACCGGCTTGGGCGGGACTGAGTAGTTCAGGAACTCCGGCCGCTCCAGTTTGCACCGGCGTCGCTGCCGCGGCACCGGGCAACGGCGGCGGTTGGGTCTGCATGTTCTTCATCATTTCCTGCGCCATGCCGAAACCCATCGCCATCTGGCCGGCTGCGGCAGCGGGTGATCCTCCGCCTTCGCCACCGCCCTTGGTCATGGACTCGGCCATTTGGAATTTCACATAGTCGTTGAGATTGCCGATGGCGCCCATGCTCGACCGCTTGTCGATGGCCGCCTCCACCTCGGGTGGCACGGAGACGTTCTCGACGATGAAGCTGGTGATCTCGATGCCATATTTCGCGATGACCTGCGGATTGATGAGCGGCAGCAAGGCGTCGCCAAGTTCCGTGTAGCGCGAAGCCACGTCGAGCGCGGGTACGCCGCAGGAGGCGAGCGCCTCGCTGAACACGCTAACAATCCGCGAGCGCATGGTGTCGGCGAATTCATCCAGCCGGAAATGGTGGTCGGTGCCGGCGACTTCCTTGAGGAAAACCGGCGGGTCCACGATCTTGAAATCAAACGATCCGAACGCCCGCAGGCGCACGACGCCGAAATCCTTGTCGCGCATCATCACCGGGTTCGCGGTGCCCCATTTGTTGCCGGTGAAGAGCCGGGTGGTGACGTAGTAAACGTCCGCCTTGAAGGGGGATTGGAAACCGTATTTCCAGCCTTTGAGCCGGGTGAGAACCGGGATGTTGTCGGTTGTTAGCGTGTGCTTGCCCGGGCTGAAGCAATCGCCGTACTGGCCCAGATAGACGAATTGCGCGGCCTGGCTTTCGCGGACGATAAGTTGCGCGCCGTTCTTGATCGCCTTGTCCTCATCCGGAAAACGCCACGACAAAGTGTCGCGCGAGTCGTCGTTGAATTCGATGATTTCCAGCAGTTCGCCTTTGATGAATCCGAGAATGTCCATGGTTTTGATTTTGAGGGTTGCCTTGATCTAACGTGAATCGCGCGAGCGTGGAAGTAGAAAACCTGCGGATGATTCCATTGCGTCGCGCAGGTTCTCGACCGGGAACCGGACGCCGCAGTCACGGCTGGAGCGGAATCAGCGCCCCGACGCGGAAGAAGCGCTTGGGGGCGGCGATGTCGTAGCTGGTGCGGGTGGTGGATGAACCGGCATCGGCGGTGAAGCTTTGAGGATCGAGCGCGGACTTGTGCCATGGATCGCCCATCCCGAGATCAGTGGAAACCTCGATGACGTAGCGGCGGTTCGGTGCGCTGGTCCAAGTAAGGGCGGTTTCGCTGCCGCCGGGGTTCGGGGCAACGGCGGTGACTTTGAAGAAGCTCTGCGAATCTATTGGATTGGTCATTGTGAGGTATTCTTCCTTGTCGGAATGGCCGTCCTTGTCGGCGTCCGCATCCTTTCCAAGCGTTCCGAGGCCACCGGTGTAGGCGTATTCGTAGGCGTCGGAAATGCCGTCGTTGTCGCTGTCCGGGAATTCCATGCGGTCGGTCTTGACGCCGGCGAGGGAGATCCAGCCGGTGTTGGCGCCCCAGGCGTAGCCGGAGAACTCGCCGGTCGTTAGATCGACGCGCGGGCGGTTCGGGTTCTCCGGATCGAGGTTGGCCCAGCCGAAGTTGATCCAGCCGGTGTTAGGACTCCAAGCCATGCCGTAAAGGTTGCCGGTGCCGTAGTGGTTCACGCCGTAGTCGCTGTTATTATCATTGCCGTAATTGATGTGGTTGACGGGCATGCCGTCGCCGCAGTCGATCCAGCCGATGTTGGGCGACCAGATCCAGCCGGCGCAGGAGAACTCGCCGAAGCGGAATCCGCGGGCCGCGTCCGGCCGGAAATCGAGCCATCCGGTGTTGCCGGCCCATGCGTATTTCTGGGTGGAGTTGATGGTGGACTGGGCGAGCACGGGAAGAGCGCCGAGAAGGAGAAGGAGGATGGTTTTCATGACATGTTAGATCAGGTCTTGAACGGATTCAGATCAACCGGGGTTCACGGCATGTTGTATTTGTTAGTGACGACCGCAACTCCACCATTGAGCGAGCAACCGATCGCGATCGTTGCTTCCAATGCGGTATTGCTGCCCAAGCTGCTGTGGCGGGCCCGGCATTGGGTGGCGGTGGAGGTCCAGATGCCGCGGTTGCCGCTGCCGCCGCCGTTGCCATAGCTTTCCGAGACCAAGCCCGCCACGATGCCGTTCGCAGACGAGCTGGCGTAGCACTCAGTGACGGAAGTTTGCCCGACAGCTCCGGCCTGCCCGACGATGCCATCGCCGATTGAATCCCGAACGACGCAACGGGACACCAAGCTACTTGCCTCAATCGCCACGCCTCCTGAAACGACAACCGAACAGTCCTCGACGGTAGCCGCTTTAATCCCCCGGCCTCCGCTGTTGACAACCGTGCAATCCCTCACAATCGAACCCACGCCGGTGACATTGTGAGACATGTCGATCCCGTTGCGGACGTTCATGCAATGTACGTTCTCAATGCAGACCTGAGGATAGGGGGTGATGCCATCGTCGGCGATCGCAAAAAGAAATCCGGTGGTGGTCGTCCCTCGGATGTTGCCGTTGCAGATTCGCACATTCTGTCCCGAGGCGTGGCCATCGGGGTAGATTCCATAGCCCGACCCCGTTCCGCTCGCCCCGGTGAGTGTGAATCCATTGAGATCGATTGTCACATCAACCGCGCCGACGATGCGGATGCCGTGTTGACCGGAGTTAACGACGTTGAGATTGCCCGTCAAATAGTAGCTGCCGGACGCGGTGATGGTCAGGAGCGAGCCGGAGTCTGTGCCGACCCCCGGCTGACCGGCGACAAGTGGCGTGCGGGCCTCGACCTGGTCGAGCGATTTCATGACCGGAGCTGGCGCACCGGGCGGCGGGGTGAGCGGACCCTGGGCGTTTGCGGCGAGTGTCGCGAGGGCGAGAGCTAGGACTAAGGCGATGTTGGTGTTCATGAGTTGATAGAGGTTGAATATTGGTTTGGTTGACGATGCGTCAGGCATCGGTGATAGATCTACCCACGTTCTGAAAATCCGTGAATAGGACTTCGGTCTGTCCGACTTTGGTCGGAGGCGGATTGGGGTTTCCACACGTCGTCCGCCGTGTTAGGGAAACGGCCGCCATGACTTCCTCCATCCGTCCCGCAAGCGAGCAACTTGACTCGATGATCGAACGCATCGGCGTGGTTCCACGGGACGAGATCTTGCGTGAACTGTTAAAGCGCAGTGCGACGGCGCTGAATGTCGAGCGCGTCGGCTACTGGAGCATGGAGGACGACGGCACCGCGATCCGCCGCGAACTGCAGTTCATGCTTTCCCGGGACGATTTCGAAACGGCGCCACTAAGTTTGTTAGATTCCGATTTTCCGACCTACTTTGCGGCCCTTCGCGCAGGCTCGAACCTGGTGGTGGCGGCCGATACGATGGAAGATCCTCGCCTCGTGGAATTCCGCGAGACTTACTTCACCCCGCTCGGGATCGGTGCGATGCTCGACGCGCCGGTGCATCGGCACGGCCGGCTTTTCGGAGTGATCTGCCACGAGCATGTCGGAGAGCCGCGCCATTGGACGGCGGAGGAAATCGATTTCGCGAGATATGCCGCGCAGTGGATCGCGCTGGCGGTGGAGATCGACTCTCGCCAGCTGGCGGAGCAGGCGCTGCGGGAGAGTGAGGCGAACTACCGCATGCTCATCGAGCACACGCCGGCCGCGACGGTCATCGTGGATGTGGAGTCAGGACGATTCGTGGAGGCGAACGCGAGCGCGATGAGACTGTATGGCCGGGACCGTGAAATGCTTCTGTCAGGAGGTCCCGTCGACGTGAGCCCCGAATTCCAACCCGACGGTCGCGCGAGCGCGACCGCAGCCGGAGAGGCGATTGGCCGGGCGCTCGCCGGGGACGATCCGCGTTTCGACTGGATTCACTTGGGCGCGGAGGAACGTGAGATCCCGTGTGCCGTCCACCTCGCCCGGATGCCAGGTGGGCGTGGCAACCGGGTGATCGCCACGGTCACCGACCGGACCGAACAGATCCGCACTGAGGAGACGATACGCCGGGCACTGGAGAACGAGCGCGAGGTCGGCGAGATGCGTTCGCGGTTCACGGCGATTGTCTCGCACGAGTTCCGCACGCCTCTGGGCATCATCATATCGGCCGTCGAGCTGTTGGGAAACTATCTGGACCGCCTAGACACGGAGAAGCGCGGGGAGCTGCTGGATGACATCCGACAGTCCACCAAGCGGATGGCCGCGCTGATGGAACAGGTGTTGGTGTTAGGCCGGGCGGAATCGGGAAATTTGGCGTTTTTCCCGCAGACGTTGGACCTCACCGCATTGTGTGAACGCCTCGCTGACGAATCGTTGTCCGCGACCGTGAGGCGTTGCCCGGTCGATCTAACGACCGACGGAGTGCTGGATGATGCCATGGCCGACGAGTCGTTGCTGAGGCATATCCTGTCCAATCTGGTGTCTAACGCCGCCAAGTATTCGGCAGCCGGAAGTCCGGTGACGCTCAAGGTCAGGCGCGATGATGGAGATGCGGTTTTCGAAATCGCGGACCGTGGCATCGGCATCCCGCCGGCCGATCAGCCACGGATGTTCGAAGCGTTCCAGCGCGCGGGCAATGTCGGCGAGACACCGGGCACCGGGCTGGGGCTCTTGATCGTGAAACGCTGCGTCGAACTCCACTGCGGAACGATCGGCTTCGAGTCGGTCCCCGGCGAGGGCACCACTTTCACCGTGCGGCTGCCGCTCTATCCCTAACTGGCCACCCGCGCCGCGCCGCGCAGCATGGTTTCCGCAATTATCTGATAGAGCCCGGCCCAGGCCAGGCGGGTTTCGGGAGTCCATTCCGTGCCGAGCACGGATTCCAGCATCGCTAACAGCGCCTCGCCGACTGTCGCGTAGTGACCGGTTTTCACGCCATAGGCGACGTGGCGCGCGCCGAGTTCCTCAAGCACGGTCGCCAACTGGTCCTGCCGTTCGAGCAGACTGAGCGCGGTCGCAAGCATGTCCATCAGCTTGTCAGCCTGCTGTTCGATGTCGTTCTTGAAAAGCGGTCGGAGCGCCGGGTCGAGCTCGAATAAGTGTTTGTAGAAAACCAGCGCGGCGACATGCGCCTGCCGTTCGACCCGGGAAAAAGTCTTGCGGATGCGGTGGGTTTGTTCGGTGGTCAACACTCCATCATCTGACCACGGATCGGAAAAACCGGGTATCCGACTTTAGTCGGATGGCCAATCCGAGCGGATCGTGCATCATGCTCCTGTTCGCAACCATGAAGACGATCCTCATTATCGAAGACCAAGCACCCATGCGCCGCAATCTGGCGCTCATGCTGGAAATGGAAGGCTATCAGCTATTAACGGCCGGTGACGGGCGGGCGGGACTCGAGATCGCACTGGAAAAGCGACCGGATCTGGTGATTTGCGATGTGATGATGCCGGAGATGGACGGTCACGAAGTGATCCAAGCGCTGCGGTCCGATGCTGCCACCGCGACGATCCCGTTCGTTTTCCTCACCGCCCGCAGCGACAAGGGTGACGTGCGGCTGGGGATGAATTTCGGGGCTGACGACTATTTGGTCAAACCGGTTTCCCGCGACGATCTGCTCGCCGCAGTCGGAACCCGGCTGGTGCGGGCCGAAATCATCGAGGCAAGAGTCCAGGCCGCAGCGGCAAACAGCGAAGGTTTTCACCCTGACTTCAGTTCCCATGTGCCGCTGGCCGCCTTGGGTCTAACCAATCGCGAGGCCGAAGTCCTGCTGTGGGTGGCGCAGGGCAAGAGCAATGGCGACGTCGCCGGGATCCTTTGCATGGGCGAGAAGACCGTGAAACAACACATGGGCAACATCTTCGAAAAGCTCGGCGTCGAGAACCGCAACGCCGCCGCGATGACTGCGGTGGAGGTGCTCGGACGCTCGCGAACGGCATAGTCACCGCGAATCATTCCAACCCGCGCTCCGCCACTTCGTCCTCGTCCCAGCCGAGGTAGTGACCGAGTTCGTGGAGGAAGGTCGTGCCCACCTCGTCGCGGTAGTCATGCTCCTCCTCGCCGACCCATTCCCACAGGTTGGTTAGAAACAGCCGGATCCGCGGCATCTCGCCGGACTCGGCCTCATCCATCGCGGACGGGCCTTCAAACAGCCCGAGCTCGTCGCCCTCCAGTTCCTCGTCGTAGGCTCCCTGGCCGGGTTTTTCCTCGAGGGAAACCGCCACTTTTTTTGCCGCGTCCTGAATGTCCTGCGGCAGGATTTTCACCAGCGACTTCAATTCCTCGTCCGCCCACAGGCTCAATGTTTCATAATCCATGGCGATGAATTAACCACTGACCCCGTCCGGCACAAGGATCTTGAGATCGATTTCAAGCTTGTCGTCTCCTAGCAGTTCTGCCACAAGCGATGAAGATCCAAATGGCCTTTCTCGAATACGTCCCCAAAGTCATCCTGCTGGTGTGTCTCTGCTGCGTCATTGGGATTGCCGTTGGCTATCCTGCCGCGCAGTGGCTTGGGGCGAGGTTTGCCGAAATCCTCTCCTGCCTGCCGAAGGAGAAGTTTTCCAAACCCCAGCCCGCCCTCGGGATTCCGGCCAGCAAGGCGGTGCGCGGCGATCTGGCAGGTGCGGTGGAGGCCTATGAGGTGCTTTTACTGAGTCATCCGGAAGAGAAGGAGATTTATTGCCGGCTGCTAGAGATCGTGCTCGGGCCGATGAAGCTCGACGAATACGGTGAGGATGTCCTGCAGCGGGGAATGAAGAATCTGGCAACAGATGGCGAGCGGTTGGTGCTTCTGAAGCTCAGCCAATCGCTGAGAAATGGCGAATACCATCCCTTCAAGTATCTGGAGCACGATGCCGCACCGGAAATCAAAATCCTGCCGCCGTTGTTCGGAAAGTTGAGGGAGCAATAACGCCACCCTTGCGCGGTCGGGCATCCACGCCATCGTCCGGCAGCTCATGACCGTTCATACCCTCGTTCAGGAACAACGACTGCCGATCACGCCCGATGTCGCTTGGGACTTTTTCTCATCGCCGCGCAACCTCGACGAGATCACTCCCCGCGAGCTCGGATTCAAGATTGTTAGTTCGCCGGGCGAGAAGATGTACGAGGGACAAATCATCACCTACAAGGTGAAGGTCCTGCCCGCCATCTGGATCCCGTGGGTCACCGAGATCAAAGCCGTGGACGAGGGGAAGTCTTTCGTCGATGAGCAACGTTTCGGCCCCTACAAGTTCTGGCATCATCGGCACACATTTGAGGAAATCCCCGGCGGCGTGCTGATGCGGGATCTGGTGCACTACGGCCTCGGCTTCGGGCCGTTAGGGGCGATCGCGCACGGCTTGTTCGTTAGATCGAAGCTGGAGATGATCTTCGAGTTCCGCCGGGAAACGCTGGTGAAGCGGTTCGGGGTGTTGTGATAGAATGTGGCTGGAGCCTCTGGCTCCAGACCGTTATCCGGGCGTCTCGCCCGGAGTAAAAATGGCAGAGGGCGAGACGCCCTCGCAACGGTTTGGCGCGACTGGCCGGAGGTTGAAGTGAAATTGAAAAGCTTGTGGCATGTTAGGAACTGCCGCCTTATTGGACGTTTTTGGTTGTGCCTCACGCGTGATCATGAGCTGGAACCGTTGAGTTGGCGATAATTCTCGGCGTGTGAGGCTGACTGGGCGGGAGTTAATTCCGCTTCGACAAGTTCGCGAAGCTCGAAGGGATCGAGCTCCAGTCCAACCAAATCTTGATTCCAGTTGGGACCGGCCAAAACACTATCTCCTGACATCCCCGGCAGCCATCGAAACAGAAAGTCGAACAATGACATGCTCTCAATCTCGTGATCCTCGAAGTGACCTCTCTGGCATCTGCGGGCATAGGCCTCATCGGAAAAAAACAACATCACGGTAAGCGGCTCTCCCTCACTATCCTCGTCGGAGGACTCACAGACGGCGGGGCCTTCCTCCGACTCCAGATACCAGACGACTTCACTCTCAGCGACTCGCTTCGAGAATCGCTGAACATCCGCTTCACAATCGGCAGTGTTTCGAAGCATGGTGCTAATTTGCTAGCCTATCAGATCACTTCGCCGGAATCCGGAACTTGGCGGTGGTGAAGCCGGGGGCTTCGGCGCTGAATTCCCAGGCGCCACCGGCTCCGGCGGTGGCGGGCGGCGGAGCGAGTTGGATTTTTCCTTCAGTGCTGCCCTTGGTTTCGCTGATGCCTTCGGCGAGACCAAGGATGGAGCGGAGGATGGTGTCCGCATCGCCGTCCTTGAGCGCGATCTGGGGCGGCATGGGGACTTCACCCCAGACACCGGCGCCACCCGTTTTGAGTTTGCCTTTCAGATAGTCGAGGGCATCCGGGCGGTCGCGGTATTTGAGCGCGACGTTGAGGTATTGCGGGCCGACGGAGGCCTTGTCCACCTGATGGCAGGCGAGACATTGGTTGGCGGTGACGAGGGCGGTGATCTCCGGATTGAGCTGCGGCCCGCCGGCGTCGTGGCCGGTCGCCGGGATGTAACGGGCGCGGACGAACACTTGGGCTGGATCCGGGGTGGGCGTGCCGATGATTTTGAAATCGACGGTCGCACCGAAGTTGTAGGATTTCGCCTTGTCGGTGAGCTTGAGCGTGAGTTCGGGGGCGGTGATTTCCTGAGAGAGGGAAATGCGGGCGACGGCATTCGGGCTCTTTCCATCCGAGGCGACGGCGCGCACTTCGCTGCCTTCGCCCGCGGGTACGGTGATGGATTTTCCGCTGCCGAGCTTGCGTTCAGTTGCGCCGGTGGTGAGCCACCAAGTGACGGTGATGGTGTCGCTCTCGGGATCGGTGGCGGATTTGACGGCGAAGGTGCGGTCTTGTCCCGCGACCGGCTGGATCGAAATCACCGGCGAACGGTTGGTGGAATTCGGCAGCAGGCGGGAGAGGAATCCGTTTTTGTTGAACCACCACTCGGAGCCGTAGTCGAGCAACCAGACGGAACCGTCGTTGGCCATCTCCATGTCCATGGGATGGCGGTAGCCTTCATCGAGGATGGTGAGGCTGGCGAGCTTTTCACCTTCGCCGAGTTTGGCCTTCCAGATTTTTCCACGGACCCAATCGTAGGTTAGGAGGGTGTGGTTGTCTTCCTTGGGAAGGAGATTGTAGCGACGCGCCGGATCAAAATAGAAGACGGGGCCGGCCATGGCATTGCGCCCGCCCTTGCCGATGACGGGGAATTCCGCGCTCTCGGAGTAGGGATACCAGATGAAGGCGGACTGTCCGGCCGGCAGATCGGTGAGGCCGGTGTTGCGGATGTTGGGATTTTTGGGCGCGGCGGGATCGGTCAGCGGACCGATTTTACCGGTGGCGAAATCCTTGATCGGATAGGGCTGGTTGTTCGCGACGAGGAACGGCCAGCCGAAATTTCCAGCGACTTTGGCCTGGTTGATCTCATCGTGGCCGGCCGGACCTTTTTCCGAGGGATTCGCGGCATCCGGGCCGACTTCGCCCCAATAGAGGACGCTGCTTTTCGGGTCGACGGAGATTCGGAACGGATTGCGGCAGCCCATCACGAAGATTTCGGGGCGGGTTTTGGCGGTGCCCACGGGAAACAGGTTGCCGGATGGGATTTCGTAGCCGGTCTCGGTCGGGCGAATGCGCAGGATTTTTCCGCGAAGGTCGTTGGTGTTGCCGGCGCTGCGCGCGGCATCCCACGGCAGGCGGTTTTCCCGATTGTCGATCGGGGCGTAGCCGTCGCTGGCAAACGGGTTGGTGTTGTCGCCGACGCTGAGATAGAGCAGCCCATCCCGGCCGAATTGGACGGAGCCGCCGTGGTGGCAAATCCGGTCATGCCGTTGCACGGGGACTTCCAGCAACATCAGCTCGGACGCGAGGTCGAGTTTGCCGTCCTTCAGTTGGAACCGCGACAGCCGGTCGATAAGCTTTACCGGATCGCTGTAGTAGAGGTAAACTCGCTGATTTCGCGCGAAATTTGGATCGAGCGCGATCCCTTGCAGGCCGTCTTCCACCGCGGAATCGCTTTTCGGCTCGATGGCCCGGAGTGCGGAAACCGGCAAGTTGCCGATTTCAAACACGCCCCCTGTATCGGGGCGGATCCGGAGCAGTCGGCCTTCGCGCTCGACCAGATAGACGTCGCCGTCCGATGCGACGGCGATGGACATCGGGTCGCGAAATCCCTCGGCGATGGTGTCCTTCTGAATGGGTGCTGCAGATCCCGCTGCAACGCTGAAGAAAACTAGAGGCAGGAAATTTCGCATGAGCGGGGGGCTTTACGGCAGGGCAAGCGGCTCTTTTTCAGGGCGTGGTGTCAGTCCAAAGCGAAGAGTTCGCCGCTGACGGGCAATTTTTTCGTGTCGGGAGTGGTTTCCTTGGGAGCAGGCGTTTCGTCCGGGAGGGCGGGAGCTTCTTCCATAATGGCAGGAACCTCTTCAACGATTGCCTCCGCCTCTTCAATGACGGCCGGAGTTTCCTCCAACACGGCTGGGGCTTCTTCCACGATGATCGGAGCTTCTTCCACAATGGCCGGAGCTGCCACTGCGATGGCGGGAGATTCTTCCACAATGGCCGGGGCTGCGACTGCAACGGCCGCTGCTGCCACTGCGATGACCGGAGCTTCCTCGACGATCACTGGAGCCGCTTCGACCGGAGCTATCGCTTGCTTCTGTTTGTTCTGCTCGACGAGTCGGATGACTTCGGCCTTGGCGGCGGCGATGCGGCCTGAATCCACGACCGGACCGATTTTCTTGGAAATTGGGGCGGAGCGGGACGGATCGCTGAGATCTGCGACTTTGGCCTCGGCCTTTTCAAGCGCCTCGACGGCAGCGGCCTCGCGCTTGCGCATTTCCCCGGCGAAGCGGGTGGAAACGGCGACGGATTCGCGGAGGCGCTCAATTTCGGCGTTGAGCACGGCGCTGTCGTCCGGACGGTTCTGGAGGATGGCGAGTTGCTCGCGCGTTTTCGAAAGCTCGTTTTCGAGGGCAAAGCTGCGGTCCTTCTGGGCTTTTTCGCCGTCGTTGGCGCGGGCGTTGAGCGTCTTGAGGGTTTCCTGAGACTTTTTGAGGTCGGCCTCGAGAGTCGAGGTTCGCTTCGTTTCGGATTCGAGCGCCTTGCGGGCGGCATCCAGATCGGCGGTGGCGGTCTCCAAGGTTGCTTTGGAAACGGACGAGGCTTGGAGATTTTCCAACTCAGCTTTCAGCGCCTTGTGGGCGGCCTTGGATTTTTCCAATGCGGCTTCGAGGTTTTTTGCGCGGTCTTGCTGGCCCTTATCGCTGGTGGGAGCGGGCTTGGCGGCTTTGGTTGGGGCGGGCTTGTTGCCCGCGCCGCGCAACGACCAGCCCAAGAAGCCGAAAACGGCGGCGAGGACGGCAAGCACGGGAATAACTTGGGAAAGGTGAGTGAGGGTCTCGTTCATAATTTCAAATGGGAAATCACGCGCTCAGGCGCGTGCGGGCTTCTATCGCCGGGAAACCCTGCCGGTCAACTTCATTGCCATGCGGAATTTCCGCGGCAAGATAGCGGCGTGTTCCAATTCCTCGGCAGCAGCGCGTTGGCGTTCTTCACCTATTTGGGAGAAATCGGCAAACTCGTGGCGGCGGTTTTCGACTCCCTCGTTCACTGGAAAATCCGCTACAGACTGGTGCTCGAACAAGTCGCGGAAACCGGCTTCCGCTCGCAGCCGGTGGTGATCTTGACCGGCGCCTTCACCGGCGCGGTGCTGGCAGCGCAGGCGTTGTTCCAATTCAAACCGCTGGGCATGGAAACCGGCGGCGGCGCACTGGTTAGCGTGGCCATGCTCCGCGAGCTCGGCCCGTCGGTCACCGCGCTGATGCTGGCCGGCCGCGTCGGCGCGGCGATGGCCGCGGAAATCGGCACCATGCGGGTGACCGAGCAAATCGACGCCCTGCGCTCGATGGATGTCCACCCGATAGACTACCTCGTCACCCCGCGGTTCCTCGCAATGCTGATCGCCATGCCGTTGCTCATTGCGGAATCCGCCGCTTTCGGCATCCTCGCCTCATTGGTCGTCGGCACCGGGCCGTTCAACGTCAATGGTGCCTACTGGCTCCATCAAATGAACCTGCACACCGACGGCTCGGACATCATCATCGCGATGGTCAAGGGCCTCGTCTTCGGGATGTTGATCGTCGTCCTTTCCTGCCACCAAGGCCTTAAGGCGGATCAAGGGGCGGTGGGCGTCGGCCGCGGCACCACCCGGGCGATGGTTTATTCCTCGCTGGCGATCCTCATCGTGAATTTCTTCCTCACGATGTTTCTCAGCCTGATTTTCCCGACCGGTGGATCGGTTTAGATTTCGTATTCCTCGCCCGGCTGCGGGACGATGACTTCCGTATTCGGGAGCCGGCGCTTGATTTGCTGGCCGAACCACTCGACCGCGCCGTCGTCACCGTGGACGAGGAAGCACTTTTTCGGTGCCACCTTGAGGATGAAATGGAGAATCGCCTCGCGGGTCGAGTGACCGCTGAAATCGAAGATCCGCGTCTCGCAATTCAGCGTCACGGGCGGGAATGCCGGGTCCAGCACGATCGAGTCGCCCTTCTTCGCGACGCGGATTTTTCCGCCGGGCGTCTCAGGATCCGCGTAGCCGACGAAGAACAACCCGTGCTTCTCGTTTTCCAAAACCCCCTGACGGGCGAAATTGTTCGATACGGTCTTCTCCGACATCATCCCGCTGGACAGCGCGTAAATGCAGCCCGGGTGAAACGGAATCGGCCCCTTGCGCTTCTTGCTGCCGGCTTCCAGTTCCATGTCCTTGAGGAAACGGAAATTTGGCAAATGGCGGCGCGAGGTGTGGCTGAAACGGTCGTAAACCTGGGTCATCTTGGTGCTCAAGCCGCCGATGTAAACCGGCGTGTGCTTCGGGATCAGGCCTTCCTTTTTGAAGCGGTGGATCATCCCCAGCACCTCCTGCGTCTTGCCCATCGCGAACACCGGGATGAGCACCGAGCCCTTGCGCTCGATGACATTCTTGATCGCTTCCGCGAACTCGTCTTCCTCGCTCGTCCGGTCGTATTTCGGATCGCGCGCCTGCTCGCCACGGGTCGTCTCCACGATCAACGCATCCACCGTGTGCTCCGGGAAAAGCGCGCCTTTCTGCAGCGTGCTGTGCTCGAAATTCACGTCGCCGGTGTAGAAAATCCTCTTTCCTTCCGATTCGATCGTCACCCCGACGGAGCCAAGGATGTGGCCCGCGTCATGGAACGTCGCGCGGATCGAGCCCGCCGGATCCAGATCGAACGGCCGCTCGATGTTGCGGGTTTCAAAAGCCTCCTCGATGTCGTCCAGCTCGCGATGCTCGAACAACGGATACTCGGCGATGCCGTGCTCGATGCGCTTCGACTGCATCACGTTCACCGAATTGTGGAGCATCGCGCAGGCGAGCTCCGCCGTTTCCGGCGACAGGAAAACCTTCGCCTGGCCCTGGCCCTGCAGGAAAACCGGCAGAGTCCCCACGTGGTCGAGGTGCGAGTGGGTGATGATGATCGAGTCCACGGTCCCCGGTTGCAGGAACTCGTAATGGGGAATCGCCTCGGAACCCTCGTGTTTCGGGTGCATCCCGGCGTCCAGCACCACCTTGGCGGCCTTGGTTTTGAGCAAATACGAATTCGCGCCGATACCGGCGTGGCGACAGAGACTTTTAAAGATCATGATGAGCAGAACAGACGGAAAGCGGACGGACCATGGGACCGAAGGGGGGGCTGTGTCAACCCGCCCGCGTGACGGGAAGGAGCCGATGGGTTTCGCCAAGGCGTAAGCAGCAATCGCCGGGTATCCGGATTCCGAGATTGTGAAGAGGCTGGCCTGAGTGGTTGGTTCGCGTCAGTTCGGCTTGATCGGATCTGTCCAGATTGTGTTTTGGATGAGCTGGATGGACACATCATCCAACAATGCGATACCGATGCGGGAGGGCAATTCCGTCTTCGGTAAAACCAGGTCAAACCGACAGGCGCGATTAGGAAGAAGCTGAGGATAGTAGGCGGGACCAGGTATACAACGCTCTCCGACAATTTCGCGCTCGGTCCATTTCCAGTTCGACAAAACCTGCATCCGGTAGGTCGGCGAGTTCAAACTCCCGTCGAACTTGATCGGATGATCCGAATTGTTGATGATCAGGCAAGTAATCTTGTCGCCCGCTTGGTTCTCAATGTGAATGCCAATCCCCTTTTGGGCGGCATGGGATGGAGGAACGGGGAATTGCTGCTTCAAATCCCATTCGGCGGCAGCAGGGTTTGGCTGCTCAAAGGGCCCTCTGAAAAACTTGGCAGGCGATTGGATGATACTGTGATTGATAACCTCGACCAGTTTCAATGCCTCCGTCCGCGAAAGCCTGACCCGCAGGGATCCGTTAGCGGCGTCCATCTCGATCTTCGCTCCCAAAGGAAACGAGATGCCGTTCATCTTGAAGATATCGGCTACTTCCCGCCCACGTCCGATGAAATCTTCCTGAGCAAATTCCGCAAACCTCACGGGCAATGGGAAAACGAAGTCTTTGAGCTCCATATCGGGTTCGACGGCGAACCCAGACGTACATGAGAATAGGAGCGAGAGCAGCGTATGTTGAAGTTTCTTCATAAATTGCTACCGAACATTGTAGATGGTTCCGGGAGCAGAGTCTGTGGAATGGCAGGTTTCGACCAGAGAATTCCCAAGCTTGGAGGGGGGGGCCGGACAGGCGGCGGGAATGGTCGCCGACCCGGTGGGATTCGCTCAGTTCGCCGCGGTGATGACGGTGGGGCATTCCTTCCTATCTCACAGCCGCAGCTTCGAGTAGGCACGCAGGTAGCCGACGCACTGCGAAATTTCCGCTAGGTTGGTCTGCCAGTTGTATTCGTATTCGATGGTGACATTGCCGGCGAAGCCGTGCTTGCGGACCTCGTCGAGGATGGCGGGGATGGCGATGATCCCGGTGCCTAACGGTTGATCGCGGCTGGGTTCCTCGATGGACGCGCGGTCCTTCAGGTGGAAAGCGTGAACGCGTGGCGCGATCTGTTGGATCACCTCAAGCGGATCGAGGCCGGAGCTGGCCCAGTGGCCGATGTCGGCGCAGTAGCCGATGTTGGGGTGACGGTCTTCGATGGCTTTCCAGAGGGTGTCGGGATGCCAGAGCGCGGTGGGCTTGGGATGGTTGTGGAAACAAACCTTGATGTCGTGTTCCGCGGCGAGTTTTTCGAGGGTGTCGAGCGAGCCTAGCGACTCGGTGGTGAGGCCGTAGAGGCCAAGTGATTTGGCGAACTCGAAAATCCGGCGGGCTGCGGTTTCGTCCTTGGGAATGTCGATGACGCCGAGATTGACCGCGGCGAGGTGGTGTTTCGTTAGGTAGTCGGCGACCGCCCGCAGCTTTTCGGCAGGCATATCCGGGGAAAATGTGGCGCTGCCATGAGGGCCGCCGAGCTTCTGTCCCGGGTAGGGTTCGATGCCACCCGCGCCCGTGGCGGCGGCCATTTCGATGGCTTCGAACAAAGTGAACTCCTTGAACGACCAACACTGCACGGCGATTGAGAAACCGGCTTCCGTGAATGCCGGCTGTGGCACGGGCGCTCCATTCGCGCGGAAGGCCAGCAGCGCGGAGGCGGCGGGAAACAGGGAGAGGAGCGAGCGTGCCATGGCAGTTGTCCTGCTGGAAACTATCTGGCCGCTTCCTCCGCCCGCTTGCGGATGACGTGGAGGATGGAGCCTTGGATTTGGTCCATGATTTTTTCGCTCCACCATCCGGCGTAGGCGTTGAAGCGGGTGGTCAACCGGTGATGGCTGGTTAGATGAAGCCGGCAGGTGGTTGGAGACAGCGGCTCGATTACATAGATGCCATCCAGCACGTCGTAGAAACGCCCGCCGACGATGATGTGTTGGTCGAACGCGGTGCGCGGGATGAAATCCGGATCGGCGTGAATGGTGAACGCCAGCTTCCGCGGGTAGGCCCACTCGGTGACGGTTTCATAGAATGAAACCCCGCGCTCGAAGGTCGCCGTTCGGATGCCGCCGACACCTGGCCGGTCGAGCGTCGCGGCGATGGGCTTGGGAAAACCGATGTGATAGATCCAGCGGTTTTCGATTTGTTCCGGCGCGATGGCGGGGACGCTGGCGATCTCCGGCCAGATCCGTTCAGCCGGTGCCTGGATGATGATCGTGTTTTCGATGGCCTTCGTTTCAGTCGGCCAATGCAACGAGCCTTCCGCCCAGGCGGCGATGAACGGGAGAAACACCGCGAACGTGAGCTGGACCCGGCAGTCCTTGGAATTTCGGGGGAGCAGAGCGTGGGCTAACAGTCCGCCGAGGATCGCGGCACCGATCAGAATCGGCGCGGCCATGATCACGCAAATCATCGCTTCGATTTTCAGCCCGATGCAAATCGCCAAACCCACCAGCAACGCGCTGCAAGGCCCGACGAACGCGGGAATCAGCCAGCGATCATTGCCGCTCCATCGCGCGATCGCCACGCTGATGGCGCCGCAGGCGAAGGGCACGCTGGCGATGAACGACAGGGAAACCACACCGCCGGCTTCCTTCATCCAGTTTTCCGCGAAGGCCCAGCGGAAAAAGCCAGCGTAAACTAACACAATCACTCCGCTAACAAGGGCGGAAATCCTGCGGCTCCGCGACTCGCGGAACGTGATGGGAGGCGGCAGTGGCGGTGGTTGATTGGCGGAACTCACGATGGGATGGGTGAAACGGAGTTCGCAGTTCGCTTCACCGTCAGTCGTTCTTACTGATGATGGCCTTCTTCAGCTTGACGTATTCCTTCTCGGTGATGATGCCTTGCTGGCGGGCCTTGTCCAAGTCGGTCAACTGCTGGCCGACGGTGGCCTCGTTCTTGGTGTCCACTTTCGAACTGCTGAAGCAAGAGGTGAGGCTGCAGGAAATGGCGACCAGCAGGACACTTGATAGAATGGAGCGGGAGTTCATCGGGAAAAGTATTGGATGGCCGGAAGATGCGTAAAAAGAGCCGGTTTGCAAGGGATTCCAGCTCCAGCGAATGGAGCCGGCAGCATTCCGGCTAGGATTCCGCGGCCTGTTAACAAGCACTGCCCGCGTATGTAGCTCTGACCGGGATCAGGTCATTGGGACAATTGTTTCCGCTGGCGGAGCCTTGCGGCGAGATCGGTCAGTTGTTTTTTCTGTTCGGCCCCCATGGCCGGCGCTGCGGCGATTTCATCGAGCGTGGCCGCGTGTGATTCGTCACCATACTGGCTCACGCATTTTAACAGTTCGGAGCGAAGATTGCCGTCGCTGCGGTTGCGCCAGACCTTGATCGCGGCATCGGCGATCTTCGTTTCGAGTCCTAGGCCGGGCTGGACTCCGTAGGCGAGTCCCCATGCGGCACGTCCGCCGACATTGTAGGAATCCGCATGGACCAGCCTCTCGATGAGCAGGTCCACGCAGGCGGAGCCCTTGTTAGTCTGGGTGCTCAAGCACGAATAGACCGCGTAGTAGGGCAACTCCTCGTCATCCGGCTGTCGCTCCGCGCGGGCGAATTCAACCAGCTTCCGCTCGAGTTCCGGCGAAAACTTCGCACCCCACATCGTGTCGATAAGCGAACGGCTGGGCGATTTCTCATTCTGTAGAATGCCGAGCACCGTGTCGCCCGATTCACCGGTTAGGTCACGTTTGGTGAGCCAGAACAAACCGGCCACCACGCCCTTTCGCACACCGTAGTCAGCATCGCCCGCCATGGCGGTGACGCGCGCGATGTCGCCTTCATCCGGTGGCAGGGTCGCGACGAATCCCAAGGCCGTACGGCGCATCACCGCGTCGCGGTGCGAGAGCAGCCCGATAATCGCCGAACGAAACGCCGTGCGGTCGAATTCCACGCTGCCCACTCCCCGATAGGCCGCCAGCGCCGCGAACACCTGCTTATCATCGGATGAAGCCATGGCCGCCCGCATTTCATCGAGCGCCTTTTGTTTCAGCGGCGCGTCATCGATCTGCATCACAGCCTTCGTCCAGGCTTCGATGCGATCCTTCACGGGTTCGAAGCGGGCGTTGTACTCCTCGTGTTCGCCGCGCGGGGTGTTAGGCTTCGGCGCCGGTGCGACGGACTCCTTCCGCAGGCGGGCGAGTGTGGGCGACTTGGTTTCCGGCATCCCGGTGGGTGTGGATTTCAACCTTTCCTCCAGCGAGGCGATGGTGCCGCGTTGGTTCAGGATAATGGGTGTTAGGACGCCTCCGGTGAGTGCGGCCGCCGCCAGGGCGCTGGTGAGGATGGGTTTCAGATTCATGGCGAAAAACGTGGTCCATGTCCCTGCCGAGGGGACTGCAGAAGTTGCGGCCGCACGGAAAGCCGCCGAAGCCAGCACTGCGGCGTTTGCCGACGACGGAGCAAGGGCGGAAATCGCCGTGGGAAGGGCAGCGGCGGTCGCACCGTGAAAACCCCGGCGCGCCAGCAAGGAGCGGAGTTTTTCCAGGGCCCGCGCCGCACGCTTCTGCGCGGCGTCCTCACCGATTCCGAGTTCACCTGCCACCGCTCGCAGGGGTTGGTTTTCCAAATATCGCAAAACCAGCACCCTGCGGTCCTCCGCAGATAGGCGATTCAGAGTCTCATCCAAATCTGCCATCCAAGCCGGGGCCTCGACCCCTCCGTGATCCAGCGACCAGCGCCGCTGAGCCTCGGCTTCCCTGACTCCCCGGCGTCGATCTGCCCGCCGCTGGCGTAGCGCCAGAAAGACCGCATGCCGGTGCAGCCAACCGCCCAGCGCCGTGTTGTCCGGCATTTCCGGCGCCAACCTCGCCAAATCGGCAAACACCGCCTGCGCCACATCGCGCGCCGATTCCCCGTTTCCCAGGATCCGCGCCGCCGTGCCCTGGACCAGTCCACCATAGGCCTCCACCAATCGGCGAAACGACTCCGCGCATTTCCGTCGGCGGAAACGTGGAAACAACGCCTCCTCATCGCGTGCGGCGGACAAACGGTCAGACATGGAAGACATTTCCTGTATAGACCCGCCGGCTCCGCATCGCCGACAAATTTTTTCCGCGACAGCAATCCTCGGTAAAATCCCGGCTTGTTAGAGCCTCCGGGGGAAAGCAGGAAAATGCCAGATCAGGCGAGAGCCGCCAACAGCTTCTGATGGATGCCGCCGAAGCCGCCGTTGCTGAGGACCGCAATGATGTCGCCGGATAGGGCGGTTTCCTTGACCTTGGCGATGATGGTTTCCACGTCCGGCAGATACCAGCCCTGGCCGCCGAGGCGGGCGATGTCGGCGGATAACAGATCGGGGTTGAGCCGGTCGTTTTCCGGGAATTTGTGGAGATCGGTGATGGCGGCGACGATGGAGAAATCCGCGAGGGCGAGGGACTCGGCGAGTTCGGTTTGGAACACGGCGCGGCGGGTGGTGTTGGAGCGTGGCTCGAACAGGATCCACAGCCGCGAGTCCGGGTGCCGCTGGCGGAGGCTTTGCACGGCCAGGCGGATGGCCGTCGGGTGGTGGGCGAAATCGTCGATGACTTTGATGCCGTTCACCTCGCCTTTCAGTTCCTGACGGCGGGCGACGCCATCGAACGATTCGAGTCCAGCGCGGATTTCCTCAGCGGTTAGGCCTGCGAAAGTGGCGGCGGCGGCGGCCATGGCGGCATTGCGGATGTTGAAATCGCCGGTCATGCGCAGCGAGTAGGGAATGCCGCCGAGGGTGAACGAACTACGGTCGGTCTCGTAGTTCACGGCTTCGATGCGGAGCGTGCAGGTTTCCCCGAAGCCGACGGTGGTGACGGGGCAGGGGGCCTTGGTGGCGACATCGAGGCAGTTCTGCTCGTCGCCATTGATGAAGGCCACACCGCCGCGCGGGACGATGTTGAGCAGGCGGCGGAAGGTGAGTTTGATTTCGTCGAGGTTGTTATAGATGTCGGCGTGGTCGAACTCGACGTTGTTCACGACGACGCATTCGGGTAGGTAGTGGAGGAACTTCGAGCGCTTGTCGAAGAACGCCGTGTCGTATTCATCGCCCTCCAACACGTTGAATTCCGAGTCGGTGAAATGCGCGCCGTGGCCGAGATTTTTCGGCAGTCCGCCAATCATGTAGCCGGGATCGCGGCCGGCGTTTTTGAAGATCCACGCCAGCATCGCGGAGGTGGTGGTCTTGCCGTGGGTGCCGGAGACGACGAAATTGCGTTTTCCGCGGAGGAAGAATTCCTTCATCACCTCGGGCAGGGAATGGTAGAGCAACTTGCGGTCGAGCGCGGCCTCGGCCTCCGGATTGCCGCGGGAAATGGCGTTGCCGATGATGACGACATCCGTGTCCGCCGGGATGTTTTCCTCCTTGTAGCCTTCGGTGAGCGTAATGCCCTGGCCGCGAAGGAAGTCCGACATCGGCGGATAAACATTGGCATCGGAACCGGTGACGGTGAAGCCACGTTGTTTCATGGCGGCGGCGACGGCACCCATGGCCGTGCCACAGATCCCGGTGAAGTGAAATTTGTTCTTGTCGGACATCGAAGGGCGCGAGGCTAGGCAGCGAATCCGGGCCTGCCAATCAGGAATAGCGGGATCCCCGCTTCCTCAGTTGCCTTTCTCAGGGACGAGATATTTCCCGGTGAACTCGGCCGATACGTCTTTGCCTTGTTGGATCCAAGTGATCTCGTCATTGCGGACTGAAGCGGCGAGTTTTTCGCCCTTGGCCAGTCCTTCCTTCAATTCGAGGGCAAGATCTTCTGCTTTCCCTCCTTCGGGAAAAGTCGATCTGGCAGTATCGAATTTCTTGGCAAGTCGGGTTTGTTCTTCGGGCGCGGTGGCTTTTTGGGAGGCGTGCAAGTAGGCGAGGCTGGCGAGATGGGTGGCATTTTCCTCGGACTTGCCAGTGCAGAGAAGGTCGCCGAGCGCTTCCTGAAGAATCGGATTGTCAAAGTCGGCGAACCGCATCATCCCGAGCACCCCTTTGATCGCTTCCTCGCGCAGTGGGGCTGTCATGATTTTCCGGGGTGTCTTGGACAGGACGAAGGCGGAGTAGCCGGACGATCTGAAATCATGCTTTTCGTCAGGACCCGGCCGTTCGCTCATGACCGGCTTTCCTGCGATCACCCATTGGACGAGCCATTTCTGATATTTCTCGCGACCGAAGTGGGCATGGGGATTGATAGAAAGGGCCTTGTTGATGAAGTCGAGGGCTTTGGGGAGTTCTCCGGTGTAAATTAGAAACGTTCCCATGTTGGAGTAGGTTTCGTATATCCCGGGCTGGAGGTTCTCCTTGCTCTTCATGGTCGCGAATGCGGCGGGATGATCGCCCAACTTGTGTTGGGAAACGGCTAGATCGTCGTAAAGCGGCATCGCTTTCGGATCGGTCTCCAACTGCTTTCTCGTTTCCGCCACTCGCCATTGATGGAACTCGCGCGAATGGCGGGGGAAGTTGCCTGTGATGATCTCAATCACTTTGGGAAACCGGGCGTTTTCCATGGCGATCGTGTCTCCATCCCAGAGGCAGGCGGAGGCCCTGGGGAGAAGGAGGAGCATGATGCAAATGAAGTGCCATGGAAACCGACGCCGTTTCGCCGCGGCGGTGTCCCAGATCCCGGGGATGTGAAATTTGTTCTTTTCGGACATCGAAGGGAGCGAGGATATTTGGCGAGTTCGCGCCTGCCAATCAGGAACAGCCGGGAAACTCAATCCATCCTGGCAGCCGGATTCGCGACATTTTCTATCAACTTCGTTCGAGGGTCATGGACGCTCGAAGCGCAGGCGGAGGAAACGCAGCAGCGGGTTCTCCGTTAGGGGGTCCCGGGCGCGCACGGTTTCGATGGCACCGGGCACCAACACCTCCAACGGCACCGGCGTCCAAGTGCCGAGGTCGTCCGAGGATTCCGCCGCATAGCTCACGCCCGGCAGGTTCGCGGGTCGCGTGAAGGTGATTGATAGACCGTTGGCATCGCGCGTGGCGACCAGTGGCGGGGTGAATTGGTGGGGATCGGTGCCAAGGGCATACTCGGCGAGGTTGAGCCAGGAATCGGAATCGGGATCCGCGGTTTCCGCGGCGAGGCCCGCGGTTTGATCGGCCACGGTGAAATGTTGGTCGCGCCACGAAATCCAGTCATTGCCCGGTGAGATGACCAGCGTGCCGGAGGTCGCGCCCTGGTAATTCAAGTCGCTGATGTTAGCTGCGATGGCGTAGGAACCTGCGGCGGTCGGCGCGGTGGAACTGCCATCGTAAGTGATCAACACCGTTTTTTCCGCGGGCGTGGTGGTGGCGGTGACGATTTTCTGCGAGCCATCATAGGTCTGGGCGAGGCCCACCAAATCGATGGTGGCGGTGGCCTTGCTGATGACCAGTGTGCCGGAAGCGGTGCCCTGGTAATTCGCGTCGCCGATGTTAGCAGCGATGGCGTAGGAACCTGCGGCGGTCGGTGCGGTGGAACTGCCATCGTAAGTGATCAACACCGTTTTTTCCGCGGGCGTGGTGG
>JAZKGW010000013.1:305643-334818 GCA_040385685.1 Verrucomicrobiota bacterium
TGGCGGTGACGATTTTCTGCGAGCCATCATAGGTCTGGGCAAGGCCGATCAATTCGATGGTGGCCGCGGCGGGAGTGACGGTGACGCTGGCGGTGTTGGAAAATCCGCCGCTGCTGGCGCCGATGACGTAGGGGCCGCCGGCGGCGGTGGCGCTGAAGAGACCCGCCGGGCTGATTGTGCCGCCACCACTGGCGGACCATGTAAAGGACGGCGGCTGGCTGGCCATCGCCACGCTGAACTGGTCGAGCAGGGACGCACTGAAGGCCTGGGTCGCTCCAAAGGTCACGTTGGCCGTTGGGGGGGTGACGCTGACACCCGCGGCGGTTTGCACCACGCGCAGGTTCACCGAACTGGTGGTGGCCAGCCCTTGGCCGTCGAGAACCGATACCGAAATCTGATAGTCGCCGGTGCCTTCGAAGTTGGCGGTGGTGTTCTTGGCTGCATTGCTGGCGTTCACTGGGAAAAACACTGGATTGCCCGGGCCGCTCGCAACCGACCACGTGTATTTCAAAGCGGCTTCGCCGGCGTCATCGGTGGCGGTCACCGACAGGTTGGTGGAGGCGCCGCGGATGATCTGATAGACGGTGGACTCCGGGTCGGTCTCGGTTTCGGTTTCCGTGGAGGAAGAAGTGGCGGCGGTGGCGATGACCGGGGCCAGGTTGGTGATGTTGCCACCACCCAACAGAGCCATGCTGTCCACATACCAACCGCTGCTGGGGGTGCCGCTGTCCGTGGCGATGCGCCAACGAATCCGCAGGTTTTTGCCGGCGAATTTGGCGGTGTCGGTGAGGTTGACGATGGTTTCCACCCAACCGTTGCTGTTGCCCGACCACGCGAGTTGGCCGGCGAACTCGTTGCGGCCGGAGGGTTGGCCACCGGCGTTTATTGTGGAATTGTAGCCGTTGGTGAGGAATGCGGTTCCGGATCCGCCGGCTCCCACGTCGAACCACGCGCCGTTGTCGACGGAAAATTCCAGTTTTCCCGCGTCCCGGGAGCTTTGCAAATTTCGGTTCTGCCAGAACTTGAGCTGAAGATTGGTGGCTCCTGCCGGAACCGGGATGACTGGGGAGGTGAGGTTGGTGGTGGTTTTGCTGGAGGGGCCCGGGGCGAAATAGGAAGTCGTCGGGGATTTGCTTTGGTTCGTGACCAGCGACCAACTGTTGGAGCCGGTGGTGGCCTGCGAGGTCCAGCCGGTGACACTGCCATCGAAGTTCTCGCTCCAGATCGCGCCGACGACCGTGAAGGCGGCAGTTAGAGTGGAGGTTTCCAAATTGGGGTTGGTGGCGACCACGTCCCAAGCGCCGGCGGCGGCTCCCGTTAGGTTGACCTGGCAGCGGAACGTCTCGCCGATCAGTTGGCCGCCGGTGGCGGGAATGTCGCTTTGGCCGGAGCGGGCGAGTTTGACGGCGGTATCGGCACGCAGTCCGGTGCCGGCGAGGTCGATGGTGACTGTGCCGGGCAGGCTGCTGTTAGGCGAAACCGAAGCGAGCGCGAGCGGCAGGGGAGGCGGCGGGTCCCCCGATGAACCGGAGATCAGCAGCGAGTAATTCTGGCTGCTGTTCGTCAGCGCTCCGGAAAAACTGACGACGACCTGATAGGTGCCGGCGGCGGGCGGCGCGGCGATCCGGACCTGCTCGACATTGTCGGTGTTGTTGATGCCGGTGGTGGCAGGCGAGTTCAAGGTCCCGGGGGTCCAATCGCCGACGAAGGGCATCACGAACGGGAGGAATTCCGAGCTGTTAGGGGCGACGATTTTCAGGTTGAGGTTGTTGACGAGCCTGGGGCTGCGCGAGTCGGAGACGGTGAGGGCGGCCGCGGCGGGATCGGTCCAGCAAAGGGTGGCCCGGATCGGAGAAATGCCGTCCCAAACAAACGAATGAGTGCGGATGACGGTGGCCGAAGTGAGTTGGTTTTCCGTAATCCGTTGTCTCGCGGGAGCCGAGTGCTGGTCGTCGATGAGGTCGGCAGCGGCCTTCACGTTGACCAAGCCCCAGCCGTATTTGTAATCCGGTCCGGGGTTGCCGCGATCGTCTGCGGTGTGGATGAGCAAGCCTTTGAGGGTGCTCGAGCGCATGGCTTGGCCGGGAAACAAGCCGCCATACTGTTGGATCAACAAGGCGGCCGAGCCCGTCGAGTTCGGAGTGGCCATGCTGGTTCCACTATACTCGCCGTAGTCGGAATTGTTGGCGCTGAGGGATGACGTGAGGTATTCGCCATTCGCGACCACGTCGGGTTTGATCCGGCCGTCGTCGGTGGGCCCGCAGGAGGAAAAATAACTGATGAAAGCTTGGGATGGGTCGCGGACTCCGCCGGTCACCGCATCGGACACCGAGCCGATGGTGATGACGTTCTTGGCGAGGGCATTGAAACCGATGGTCTCGAATCCGTTGCGGTAAGCGCCGTCGCCAGTGGGGTGGATCGAGGGGTTGTAGGCGACGACCGTGCTGCCGCCGGGCGATAGGGAAACGGCAGCCCCGGCGGCTGGATTGTCAGCGCCATCATTGCCGGCGCTGCGGAACATCAAATAAAAGGGCGCATTGAATGCCAGCGCGTCACTGTCGCGGGCAGCGGTGTTGTAGAGTCCGAAGTCGGTTTCAATGGAGGTGGACGTGGTGCCAAAGCCATACCATTCCCAAGTGCGCGGGGGAGAGCCTCCGCCGCCCACGTAGTTCCATCCGCCGACGTAACCGTAGCTGTGGTTGGAGAGATAGATTTTTCCCGCCTCGCCAGCGACGGCGGCCCCCCGCGAAATCATCTCAGAGGCGTCGTTGTTCCAGTCGTAGGAATTCACGATGGCGGCGTTAGCCATGCCGCGTGCATCCGCGTCGACACCCGTCGCGATCAAGGTGCCGCCGACGTGGGTGGCATGATCGGCGACCGCAAGCGTATCGATGACGACCATGCGTCCGCCGAATTCCTGATGGGTGGGGCGGGCGTATCCGCCGTCCCACAGGCCGATGGTGACTCCTGAACCACTGAGCGAATACGGTGACGTTCGCAGTAGATTGGCTCCCGTCGAGATGGCGGCATTCACGTTGTGGGTTGTGAAATAAACCGGGCGGGCACCATCGAAATCGGTGATCTCCTGGATGCGGCCGTTCGCCGCGACCGTGCGCAGCGGCAGGCCGAGCAAGGTCGCGCGGGCCCGGGCATTCTGGCGGCGGGTGTTCTCGATTCCCGCCATCCGGGCGACCACCCGCGCGCGATCGGCCGGCCGCGCAAGCTGGGTCGCGGGATCGGCGAGCAGATCGGCAAGCGTTTCCTGGGCCGCTGTCGGGCCGACGAAAGCTAGCGCCGAAAGTATCGCAAAGGTCGATGGGTTGATGCGCATCCTTTCAGGGATGCTAAACACAATCATTTCCGACGCAAGACCCGGCAATCACGCGTCCGCGTGTCCGGGTTTCCGTTCAAGCACCTCCTCAGTTCACCTCAAGCCACACCACCTGCCGCAACATTTCCCACTGCACCAACACGCCCGGAACGATGAATGAAATGACAAACAACACCGGCACCACCAGAGCGAGACTGAACGATGTCGCGAAACTCCAATACCTGTTAGTTCTCGCAGCCCACGCCTTGAGAAACCGGTGGGCGAAAACCACCGCGAGCAGGAAGGCCCCAAGCCCAGGTCCCCAAGTCCCGGCATCGAAGGACATGGCGGGGAGATTGTCGCGGAGGAAGAACCAGAAGCCTCCAATGAACTCGACAAAGAGCAGGTCATATCCTCCGAACGGGGAAAGCGCGTAGAGAAAACTGATTGCCAGAAATAGACCCAAACAGATCAACACAATCACTCCCACGATCCGCATGAGTTGTTTGAAGGGATTCATGGCCGGGGTTGGATTTCATTTGATTGAAGACACGTTCTCTTCGCCTGCTAGGACACTCGCAAGCTTGCTCACGGGCAAACTTCTCACCGAGCAATCGCCGTATCCCACCGCGACCTTTCCATCGCGCTGGATGACCGGCGAAACGATCAGAGGTTCGTCCGCATTCATGGGTCGGGTTCCACCCGGATGAAGAAGAATGAACGGCTCCGGCACCTTGCCATTTCCGGTTTTCAGCCACACGAGTTGGTGCGGGATATTTAACTCCGATTCAAGCTCTTGGAGAGAATTCGGGTAGTGGCCCTTCTCGTCATGAAATTCCATGAGTGCCATCATCAACTGACGGGCGTTGTTTACCGCTTCGGTTAGTTCAGCTCTTCTTCCTCGATTCTCAATCCACCGGTCACCCATCAGCCAAACGGACTGGTGGACGACACCGCTCAGCGCGATGGCCGCACCACAGCCGAGCAGAAGCAGGGCAAGGAACGCCAGGGTATGGGTAGGTCGCCACACCAGGTATACCTCCTTCGCCTTAAGGGAACGGCAGACAAAACGATGGATCAAGACTCCTGCCAGAACCAGGCAACCCGCGGGCAACAAGAGCATTCGCCAATTTCCAAGCAACGGCGGTAAGGTTGTCATCCCGTGAAAAACCCAGCCGAACAAAAAATGGATGGGAACCTCAATGATCACCACCGACTGAATCATCAACAGAAAAAACAGGATCACTACGCAGCACAAAACTCCGCGGACGATCCACGATATCGCGGTTCTCACGGGCGACCTTGCAATGATGGTTTCCTCGCTCATCGCTTCAACTGATCGTCGAGTTGTCTTTTAAGTGTTCCTTCCGACCGATCTTCGATGCTGCTATCGGCCAAAAGCACGAAGCGCCGGCCGCCTGCTAGGGATGGCTCATAAACGAGCACGTCTCGCCCGACACCCGGCCGGACCTTGGGCATCAGGCAGTAAAGCCCGCCGCCTTGGAACCGCCACAACACCGGATCGGTGCCCTCAACGAATGGACTGTCGGGCGCGTTTCCGCCGTGGCTTTTCGCATACTCCCAAATCGCTTCCTGCAATTGCCGCAACGCTTGCCGGCGTTCCTCTTTCGCAGGCGGGGCCGGGCCGTCCTCGCGCAGGCGGTAGCCGGCACCTTGCTTTTCCCAAGCTCCCGGTGTGAGCAACTCGCGCGCGCCGGAGATCATCGTCAGCACCACATAAAACATCAGCCCGGTCATGAACACCACCCCGAGCGACTGAAGATATTTGAGCCGCGGCAGCGAGGTGAACGATTTTCCCAACTGGTTCCAAATGACCTTCACCACCCACGCGATCACCAGATAGATAAACAGGAAAAACGACAGCGCGTCGATCCGCGCGCGGGCGATGTCGGTCAGGGTGACGACCGTCATCCCGGCGGAAGCCTGGCTGGCCGCGGCCAGCCAAATGCCAAGGATGAGTCCGGCGGGAAGTTGCTTCATGGGAATTTCTGTTATGACCTTGGCCGGAGGATTGCGAGGTGACAAGGATTTAGGAACGGCATCGATGCCATGCGCTTCAGGGCGCCCTTGGATTCACCGAAGGATTGACTCCCCGATCTATCAAACCCAATCATCCGCCATGGACGAAGCGCCCGCAGTTCCCCAACCGGTGCCGGCGATTCTGCGGGGGGCGGTCTGGATCGCTTGTTCCATCCCGCCGGTTGCCACGCTCGCGGGCAACTTGATCGCCAGCTTCTTCCGCAGCCCGGGCGACTATGGCGTGGTTTTCCTGACGGTGCCCGTGGTGGTCTTCTTCATCATCGGTGGGCTCGTGCCGTTGATCAATCTGGCGGTTAGGACACGTTACCGCGGTCGCTCGCTGGTGTTTCTCAACTGCGCCTACATTCTCGGCCAGATCATCGTTTGCCTCGCGCTTTGGTTTGGTTCCTGTTTTCTCTACATGAGCTGAATCATGATTTCCCCGCTCTCAAGCAAACGTCTCGCTCCCGATCCTGCCACTTCAAGCCATGGACGAAATACCTGAAACTCCCGAGCCGATTCCGACCATCGACAAAGGCCCGCTGTGGTGGGCGCTTGCGATTCCCCCGCTGGTGACCCTGGTTATCAACATCGCGCTCGGGCTCTCTAGCGGAATCGGTGACGTTGCCGGGTTTTCTCTTCTGATTCCGCCAGTGATGTTTTTTGTGATTCTCGGGCTTTCGTTTCGATTTCACGGGATCGTCAAACCACGCTATCGGGGGCGCTCGTTGGTGTTTCTCAATTCGGCTTATTTCCTCGGTCAAATCATCGTATGTCTCGCGCTTTGGATTGGAAGCTGCGCCCTCGTCTTCCCTCCCCTAAACATTCACTGATGATCTTCACCACCCCTCAAGGAACTGTGAGACAAACCACGTTGCGATCCCGCTCGATTCCAATCGCCTTTATCTCACGGTATGAATGAAGAACCCGAATCGCCCGAGCCAGTCCCGAAAATCCCGCTCGGATGGATTTGGTTAACCCTGGCCGTTCCGCCAGCGGTGACGCTTGTTTTCAGTTTTGTAATTGGCAGGTCACCGGGAACAGCACCAATGGTGGTGCCGTTAATTTCCATGGTCACGATCATTGCCCAGCTACCGTATTTCAACGACGCCGTAGGACAACGTTATCGAGGCGTGTCCCTGACATTTCTCAAATGGGCCTATTTTCTCGGAGAAACCATCGTGTGCCTTGCTACCTGGATCGGTTTATGGGTCATCTTCAAGCGCTTCCCATGATCTTCCCCACCCTCAAGGAAACCCTGAAACAAACGACCTCTCGCTGCCCGACCTGTCAGGCGGCGGTGCCGGCGGAAGTTTGGAAAACCACCGGCACCCCGGCGAAGGTCTATCTAACGAGAACCTGCGCCGAGCACGGCGAGGCCACGGCCTGCATTGCCAGCGACGCGCGGTTCTACTGGCTGGCCAAGGGCGATCCGTCGAACGCCTGCGGTGCCGGTTGCGCGTGCGCCGCCGATCCCAGCGGAATCAACGGCACCCTTGGCCGCAACGCCGGGGCGACGGTGCCCGAGGTGGAAGTGCTGTCCACCTGCCTCGCGCTGATAGAGATCGTCGATTCGTGCAATCTCGCCTGTCCGACTTGTTTCGCGGACTCACCGATCGGTGCGGCGGGAGATCGATTGAAATCCCACTCGCTGGAATCGCTGCGAAGCCGGATCCGCGGCGTGGTCGAGCGCAAGGGCAAGATCGAGCTGCTCCAGCTATCAGGAGGCGAGCCGACGTTGCATCCTCAATTCTTCGAACTGGTCGATTGGGTTCACGCCGAGCAGGGGATCGACTACTGCCTGGTGAATACCAACGGAGTGCGGATCGCAAAAGAAGATGGCTTTCTGGCGGAGCTGGGCCAACGCGCGCGGCGGGGGAATTTCCAACTCTACCTGCAATTCGACGGTCCGCAGGAAGCCGGCCAGCGCGAGCTCCGCGGCGGCGATCTCCGCGATATGAAACGCGCCGCGATGGACCGCTGCGAGCGGGAGGGTATCCCGTTCACGCTGGCGATGACAGTGATGCCGGAAAACCTGTTGCACCTGTGGGCCACCATTCTAACCGGCCTCGAATACACTGCCTGCCGCGGCGTTTCCTTCCAGCCGATGTTCCTAACCGGCCGCACGCCCGCCACCGGTGGCGAACGGCTCAACACCGCCGACATCATCCTCGGCGCGGTCGAGCAGGCCGCGGGTAAGCTCCGCTTCGAGGATTTTACACCGCTGCCCTGCGGCGATCCGAACTGCGCGACCATCGGCTATCTGTTGCGCACTCCCTACGGCGTGCGCAGTATTTCCGAGTTCATCGACTTCGCCAGCGTGCAGGGCTTCCTGCGCGACAAGGTTCGCTACGATCTATCCGATCTCATCCAGTGCGGATGCGAGAACACCGAACTGGGAGAGATTTTGCATCGCTTCGAGATGAAGGAGAAGGATGCGTTCCGCCTGTTCATCAAGCCGTTCATGGACGCATGGACCTGGGACCAGGACCGCATCGACCGCTGCTGCACCCACGTCATCCGGCCGGATGGGATGCTGGATTCGTTTTGCAGGTATTATGCGGGAGGAGGTGGAAAGTGAGTGAGCGTCCGAGCCGTTCAATTCTGGTTCTTTCAAATGTTTTGGTGCCACTTCTCTTAGTGCTGTTACTTGACCTTGCTGAGTCATTGAACCTATAAAGTTCGGAGAACATTGACCTTCCCTCTCACTCCCACATGCTGGCCGATTTACGCGTTTATCAAAAACTAGAAAAATGAGTGAGCAATATGAACCCGATCCTTGGCAGCAAAAGGTTCCAGCGAATCACGCGGTCACCTGTTTCCGTGTGATCTTATGGTTGTTGCCATCTGCATTCGCATTAATGAGCGCATACGGTTTCGCCTGTGGCCTTCAAGCATGGAGTCGTCACCTACCGTTCGGATCGGGAATTGCATGGACTATTTGGCTGATTCTGAACTTCGCCTTTGTTCTTGGAACCGGTTGGTACAACGCCCTGCTTTCCGTTAATTCCCGTGAATGGTGGCATGGTGTCCGAAACAGAGTCATCTTGTTTGTCGTCATCCAGCCATTCATTATCTGGTTCTTTGTATGTATGACACTCGGCTGGCTCTTCTCGGGTGGTCCTTGATCCCCGAACTATGCAGATACCCCTCACACCCACAGGCTCTCCAATTTACGCCTTGATGCTCCTCCTCGGCATCGCGTGTGGCGCAGTGTATTGGTTCCGCGAATCGAAGAAGGACGGGCGGGTCGCGTTGATCTATGCGGCGGGTCTGGCGGGTGCATTCGCCGGGGCGAAACTGGCGTTCCTGTTCGCGGAAGGCTGGCAGCATTTTCACGATCCTAACCGCTGGATCGTCTGGCTTTCCGGGAAATCCATCATGGGCGCGTTGCCCGGCGGTTGGCTCGGCGTGGAGATTGCGAAGAAGACGCTCGGCTACCGCGAAATCACGGGTGACCGCTTCGCGATGCTGCTGCCGTTGCCGTTGATCCTCGGGCGGATTGGCTGTCTATCAGCCGGGTGTTGCGGCGGGATCGTGTGCTCGTTCGGCACATGGCCGTCCGTGCCGGTGGAGATCGGATTCCAGATGGTGGCGATGCTTTGCCTGTGGCTGATGCGGCGCAAGCAATGGCTGACGGGCCAGCACTTCCACCTCTATCTGATCGGTTACGGCTTGTTTCGGTTCGGCCACGAATTCCTGCGAGCGACACCCAAGCCGTTTACCGGTCTATCCGGCTATCAGCTTCTGGGAATTGTGACTGCGGTTGCGGCGGCAGTGGCATATCGAGGACGAAAGAACCAACTGAAGTCGAATGCTTTGAATGATTCGAGTTGAGGGACGTTGCACGGTGTCGAACACAAGCAGCCTCCACGCGACCGACAGCTCTCAAGCCAGGGAACGGCGGACTCCGATCCGCAGTTGGCATGGGACGACAATGAATCGCGGGTTTGCCTTATTCCGTGGGCACCTCGTGGGCTGGGGCGGACCGGAGTCCGCTCCTTCTTGGAGCGACTGTCATCGCGAATCCATCCACCTCGTCCATCCAGCACTTCGCTTGCATCTCGCCGTCCGCCTGCTTAGATCTCCGGCCCGGTGCGTCACCGGCCAATTTTTAATCCACAAAAACCATGGGAAGACACTTCGAATGCCGCCGCCGGGCGAAGGAATCGCGATGGGCCACGATGTCCAAGGTGTTTCCAAAGCTGGCCAGATCGATCACGATGGCTGCCAAGAGCGGCGGCCCGGACCCGGAATCCAACGCGACGCTGCGGGTAGCCATCAACAACGCCAAGGCCCAGAACCTCTCGAAGGAAAACATCGAGAACGCCATCAAGCGCGCCGCCGGCAAGGACGCGGCGGACATCAACGAAGTCATCTACGAGGGCAAGGGCCCGCACGGCTCGTTGTTCGTCGTCGAATGCGCGACGGACAATTCGAACCGCACGGTCGGCAACTTGAAAATCGCCTTCAACAAAAACGGCGGGCAGATGGTGAATGCGGGCCAGCTCGATTTCATGTTCAATCGCAAGTCCGTCATCGAGTTCCCCATACCCGCAGGCCGCGACCTTGAGGAACTGGAACTGGAGCTGATAGACGCCGGGCTGGAAGAGCTTTCCGTCGATGAAGGCGTGGTCTCGGTGATCGGCGAGTATGGCGCGTTCGCCAGCTTGAGCCACGCGGTGGAAGCCGCTGGCATCGTCCCGACGAAATCCAGCCTGCAACGCCTGCCGACCCAGCCGGTCGAGCTAACGGAAGCGCAGATGGAGGAAGTCGAACTGCTCCTCGACAAGCTCGAGGACGACGACGACGTGCAGGCGGTGTTCACGAACCTAGCTTGAGCGTGTTGCCGCGCTTGGCCTTGGAGTGTAACTGAAAGTGGTGGATACCTAGGTGCAGCGGACTCCGATCCGCCGTGGCCAATGGTGGGTCGATGATGCCGAGCGAAAGCGCTTTTCCATCGGCTACCCATTGGCATGGGCGATTCGGAGATCGCCCTTCCTTGTTTCGGGCCAGCAGTTTCAGTTACGCGCTTTCCCTTGCGGGTCAACGCCATCGTTGCTAGAACCCGGGCATGAACGGGAAATGGATAGGGATTCCGCTGGCCGCGATGCTCATGGCGATCTGCCACGCGGCGGAAACCGTGGCATACCATTTTGCCAGCGAGCCTGACATTCCCACCAGCGTGTCGGAATGCCCCCTGCTGAAAACGGGACCGGCTGCCACTCCGTTCATGGCTGCGGGCGATGAGCTTCGCGATCTTACTGAAGTTTTGCGGAGCGCCAAAGTTCCGTTAGTGAACGGTTGGGCAGTCTGGAATCAAACGCAGCGCCTGCTGGTGGCGCACGCTGCATATTGGACCAATGGCAGATTGACGGCTTTAGCGGATTTCGCGGGCAAATACGCCATGCCAAATTGACCCTCGACTGGATTCGTTCCGGGAAGTCCGCGGCTTCCATCCAGGAGAACGATCCCGTCTTTGCCTCGGTGGGTCTCTTGAGCAAATCGTCCATGGACCCATCTAGGAAAACTGCAAATGGCTTAATCAAAAAATGAACCAACCATGATCACTCACATCAAAGTCAGTATTAAGCCTATTTCGCAGCAATTCCCCGAGGACGGGGGTATCAGCGAGCAGCAATTTAAGGAAATAGCCGCGATTTTTCCAGAATTAGTCAGAAATGATCAGCGTTTTATATATAATTGCATTGGCGAAAGTGACACTCAGTTATTAGAAATAATTAGAGTTTTAGAGGCGCATGGGATAGAAATCCCGTCAAGATCTCAGCGAAATCCGACTATTTTCATCTACAAATACAAGGAGTTTTCTCCTGAGGAAATTGACGCTTCCGAATATCTTGAACCTAATTCGTTGGGTCCTCAGTTATTGGAATGCGAGCGTCTCGAATCTCGGATAGAACAACGCTGGGGGCTCCGCAGTGTTACTTCGAGAACGAAAGCGATTGGCCATCTATGGGGATATGCAAATCATTTGGTTGCGCCTGTCGATGTAGCCGAAGCGTTCTCATCCCATAGTATAAAAGGGATTTCACTAAGGAAGTTCGAGCCCGGGAAAATCAGCGATGGAATCGAAGACTTCCGATATATTTGGACTAATGTCGAACTGCCGTTCGTGCAAAACAAACTTTTCGACAATCAGGGAAACGTTTTCACTTCTGCCGATCAAGTTGGAGAAATGCCGCATGGCTGCTTCCTTCTCGATGGTGATTTTACGAATCCCCAACTGATTTACAATCGTTCGGATATTCAGGCCATGGAGTTGTTCGACATTGCTCATACGTTCGAGCGCTTCGAGAACCACGAGCCACGATTGAGAAAAATAATTGTATCGCAACACTTTCGCCGGATTTGCACTGAAATGGGCGCTCGGATGAATTGGTTTCCAGTGTGTTTGATCCATCCGTGATGCACTACTGACCAAAACAGCTCAGAATAGATGAGGTCAGAAAATGGGGCAGGTCTCGCGAGTAGTCATAAACGTGCGGCCTGGTTGGCCGACGCAGCGGTACCCGAGTCGCCATGGACAAGTCTGTCGTTGCTGGTGAGATCAGAAATGAGATCAAAGTTTGAGTTACTCGATGCGAAAGATCAACCGCTCACCACCTTCGCCTCCGCGCAACGGTCATCAAGTAAGGCAGGAGGTGTTCACGGACCCGGCTTAGTCGCCGCGAGCTTTTTGGAAATGCGCTCGAAGTCCTTCGGCGCGAGTTGCGGCCGGTCCTTCTCGCGCTTCAGGCAATCCAGCGCGGCTTGATAGTTGCCGCCGGTTTCCAGCACCAGCGCCTTGTCGCGTTTGAACAGGCCCCAGTGGTGTGGGTTGGTGGCGGGATCGATCCGCAGGGCCTGCATGTATTTTTCCAGTCCGTCGATCACCTGCAGTCCCTCCGCAGGGCTTTTCGCGTGGGCCACCGCGACCGCATAGCGACCGGTGCAGGCCACCTCCGCCAAGGAAAAGTGCCCGCTCGGCAGTTCGCGGGCGGGGGCGAGTTCGGATAGACTCGCGATGAATTTTCGCCGCACCTCGGGCCAGACCTGCTCCTGGCGGTCGATCACCGCCTGCCAGTTTTCCGCCGCGAGGTCGCGGTCATCGAGCTCCCAAATCGCGCGGGCCTGCGCCGGGTATTGCTCAAGGACGTTAGCCATCAACCGGTCGAGATTGTGCCACAGAAGCGACCGTTCGGCGGATAGCCACGCAAGGAGTGCCACCAGGCAAACCGCCCGCGGCGCGGGCGTCACCGTCGGAAACAGCCATTTCCAGCCAGCAGTTAGAGCGATCGCCGCGCCGAGGCAGAACCATGGCAGTCCCGGATAGATCCGGTATTCCGGCATGAATTCCGGAATCAGATAGAAGACTCGGAACAAGATCGTCGCGACATAGAGGAACAGGCAAACACCGAACAGCCGCGTCGATTTCCGCCACGCGAGAAAGCCGCTGAGAACCGTCAGGCCGACCAATCCGGCGGCCGCCAGCATCGCCACCTTGTCCGGGATGTTCCAGAATTTCGCTCCTGCGGGCACCAGCGTTTCGGCAATGTGGTGGTCCGAGCTGAGCGCCACCGGGATCACACTGCGCCAGGCGAATTCCCAGAACACCCGCGAAATCGTGTAGGCGTGGCCGATGAAGCGGGGGTTCGACCATTGGTCGAGAATGCCAAGCCCGGACTTGAACAACCCGAGCAGCCACATCGCGGCGATGAGTCCGGCCACCGCCACCGGAAACAGCCATCGTTTCCGGCGCAGCAGATTTCCCAGTTCCGGCGGCATGAACGCCAGCCCGACCGCCCCGGTCGCCATCAGGGCGTGAAGCAGACCCGGACCTTTCGAGAACGTCGCTCCGATGATGCACACCCCGCAAAATGCCAGCCAGCTCCACCGCCGCGAGGATCGGCGGAAAACGGGGATCTCCTCACTCGGACCGGCAGGCCCCAGCCTCCAGCCACTGTCGCGCACGAATCTCAGCATCGCCCACGCCGCGAGCAGTGAAAACAGCGTCACCCACGCCAGATCCTGGGTCCGCGCGTAGTTAGGGATCTCGCTCGCCAGCGGATGCACCGCGAATAACAGCGCCGCGAACAACGCCACACCCGCCCGCCATTGTCCTAGCAGGAAATCCCGCCCGAACGCGAACAACACGCACGCCACCGCCGTGTGCAGCAGCCAGTTCACCGCATGGAATCCCACCGCCGACATCCCGAACAAGCGGGATTGCACGACATAGCCGAGATAAGTCCACGAGCTCAGCCTGATTTCCCAAAAACGCCCGCTGCGGATCACCTCGCTGTCGCGGATCTGTGAGATGTCATCGAGGTAAAACTGCGAACCGAGACACCACAAATGCGCCAGCGCGCTGGCCGCGATGATGATCACGAACGGCAGCCACGGTTTTGCCCGTAGTCCCTCAGCCGTCTCCCCGTTGTCGCGCTTCACCCCCGGATTCTAGCAAAGCGGGGACCGGTTCCGGCAATGCTAAAAGCGATTCAGCGCACGTCCTGACCACCGTCGTCCATCATCGCCGGTTGCGGACGCTTCCAGTAGCTGTATTGCGGTGTCCAGTCCTCCTCGCCAATCCCCGCGAGTGACAGGATATGCCAGAGACTGCAGAACAGATCTCCGGGCCCGAACCCCGCCGATCCTTTGCGGGTGATTTTCCCATCCTCCAACTGATAGCAAACGATGCCCGGCATGTTGACTTCGCCGGGAGTGACGGTTTGTTCGGCGATGTAAGCGCCTCCGCCGTGGGACGCCATCCGGAAGCGCCAGTTCCGCGAGTGTGCGAACCGTTGCTGCCCCTCGGGCGAATCCTTGGATAGCAACACCACCGAAAACTTGTCCTCAAGGTGCGGCAGGAAACCGTTGAGGCCGTCGGCCCATAGTGTGCAATAGCGGCAGCCTTGGCCCATGTTGTGGATGGCGAAGAGGATCTGCTTGCCGCAAAATAGCGAAGTTAGATCGGTGGTTCCCGTCGTGGTTTCAAAGGTATAATTGGGAACTTCCACGACGTCAGTGATTTCCTGTCGCAGCTTCGCCAGCTTCGTCGTCAGTGTGGCGATCTGCTCTTCGAGATCTTGGATTTCTCGGTTCATGGGATTTGGTTTGGATCAATTATGGCACCTGGTTGCGGAGGGTTCCTCCTTCGGGCGTGATTCTAGTCGGGAGGACGTGGTGCCAGACAATCCAAAAACCCGCTGTTGCCACTCCGCGCCGCGATAGATGCGCAAATAGAAGTTTTCATGACGACGGCATCACCAGGGGACAGGACTGCGGAACTGACCTGGTTCATTGGCCAGTAGGCAAACGAAGAATTCAACCGCGGATTTCGCGGATGGTTGGGATCTGAAGAGAAGAATGAGACTTCTTTTCCCATCCTCTTCATCCGCGAGATCCGCGGTGAAGACTGCGTCCAGGCCGGGGCATTTCTCCGGAAACGATATGGCGGAGGCGGGTCAGGAGGTGCATGCCGGAGAGTCGCCTGTTAGCAGGTAATTTGTGGCGATCCTGACGGCGACTGCAAAAATCATCCTTGGCCGGACTGAGCCGACGGCTACGCTCACGACCATTGAAATGAAACCGATTGCAGTTAGAGCAACTCTTGGTGCAGGAATGATCGCCCTGTTGGCGACCTGCGCCGGTCCGCCGAGGATGCCTGCGGTGGATGGGGCGGTGATTGAAATCCGCAGATCGGACCATGCTCTGCGAGAGAGCGAGACTGGCTACCCGGACACCCTTCAGCTCTTCTGGTTCGGCTCAGGCTGCCACCTCATCCAGTTAGGTGGCGTGAGCGTTTTGACCGACCCGTTTGTGACCAATGATCTCAAGCCATCCGGCATGGTGTCGGACCCGGGACGGGTCGGCGCGACCTTTGGCAGGATCGCTCCGCCGGATGCGGTGGTGCTGAATCACAGCCATCACGACCACATTCTGGACGCCTACCCGGCGATGGCGCTGCCGCAGTGGGAAGCGAAGGGAGTGCCGCTCTATGGCGGAAAGACCGCCCTGAATCTGCTGGCCGGCTATAACGGCGGGCGAACCGATGCGCGGTGGCATGCTGCAGTGCCCGGAAGACAGGTGCGAATCGCGGGAGCGAAGAAGGGATACACCGCGGTGATCACCGCCTACCGGTCGGCCCATGGACCGCATTTGAAATGTGGCTATACCCTTGCTAACGGGTCGATCGAACAGCCGAGGACGACACCTCCTGGCAGCTTGTTGGATTTTCAAGCGGGCGAGGTCTTCAACTATCTCATCGAAATGCGCGCGCCGGGCGGGGTGAGTTTCAACGTGTTTTATCTCGGCGCAGCCTTCCATCTGGACGAGCTTCCCCAGAGCTTGCCACCGGCGGGCACCCGGATCGATGCCGCCATCATCCTTGCTCCCACCGCGGACAACGTGCGGGGTTATCCGCGGGAGCACCTCGCCCGCCTGCGGCCGAAGAACATCGTGTTCACTCACTTCAATACCTTCGCCAGGGAGGATCCCGATGAACAACTTGCCTGGGGGCCGTTCGATTTTGTGAAACTGCCCAAGTTCTCCCGATCGGTGCAGGCCACGTTCGCCCGCAGCGCGGCGAGTTATCCGGATTTTGAGAAATTGTATATTCCGGTGATCACTGTGATCGAAAAGGATGGCAGCGCGCGGAACGTGATCCGGATTCGTTAGCAATCGTCGGAACGATTCACCTGCCCGCGTCACGCGACGTTGCTTGAGACCAGCACGCGTTCCTCCAACAGTTGGACGAAGTGTTTGACGTGGTGCGACGCGGAGTTGTGCTGCCAGACGGCCCACATGTGGAAATCCAGAGTCGAGTGGCTGGAGACGAGCGGAACGATGACGACGTCCTGATTGGCCAGATCCAGCACTAACGGAAGCAGCGAAATGCCCTGGTCCGCCGCGATGAGCGTGACCATTGAGTCGAAGCCTTCGATTTTCCGGTGCTTGCTGGGCTTGGTTCCCTCAGCAGTATAGATCTGACAGATGGCCTCGCGGTGGCTGGATTTTCCGTCGCCGCCCAAACAGAACAGGGTTTCCCACCGGAGGTCCTTGATGGTGACTTCCTTCCTTTCCGCCAGCGGATGCTGGCGGGAAACGGCGACGCCGAAGATCGAGTGGATCACGCAAAGGCTGCGCAAGCTGGGCATGTTCTGCACTTCGTTGCCGTAGGCGAAACCGATGTCGATCTTTCCCGAAGCCAAAGCATGAAGCTGCTCCGCAGGCAGCATTTCCACGAACTCGACTTCCACGCCGGGGAATTTCTGATGGAACAACTTCAGCGTCTTCGGCAGGAAATCCGTGGCGATGATTCCCACACTGCCGATGCGGAGTTTGCCACGATGGCCGGATTGGGCTTCGTTCGCGCGCTCGATGGCGCTCTCGGCGTGGTCCAGAAGCTTCTGGGCGTCTTCGAGAAAAATTTCGCCCGCCTTGGTCAGGGACACGCTCACGGTGTCGCGATCTAACAAACGTACCGCGATTTCGTCCTCGAGATCCTTGATCTGTTTGCTGAGGGCGGGCCGACTGATATTCAGCCGTTGGGAAGCCTTGCGAAAGCTCAATTCCTCGCCCACCGCCACGAAGTAACGCAAATGTCTGAGTTCCATCCGGGCGGACTGGTAACGTAAAGTTACCAGCATGGAAACATCAAAGTCATTCCGGAATGCAGTTTTCAGGCGATATCTAGACGCCTCTTTTGAACATCCGTTTGAAGTTTCCCTGATCCCCACCATGCGTCCGATTCTATTTCTTCCCTTTTCCCTCATCTGGCTGGTCCTGCCAAGCTGCGGAAAAAAAGCCGCTCCCGCGATGCCAGCGATGCCGCCGGCGGCCGTCACTTTCGTCCCCGCGGAGACTGAAACCGTCACCATCACCCGCGATTTGCCGGGCCGGATCGATGCGCTGCGCGTTGCGGAAATCCGGGCGCGGGTTTCCGGGATCCTGCTGAAGCGGGTCTTCGAGGAAGGTGCGGAAGTGAAGGCGGGCGATGTCCTTTTCCAAATCGATCCCGCGCCGCTGGAAGCCGCCCGTGACAGTGCGGCGGCCAATCTCGCCAAGGCCGAGGCGAATTCCGCCCAAGCGGAGAACCAGGTGAAACGGTTTCGCGAACTGGTGGCGGTCAATGCCGTCAGCAAGCAGGACGCCGAGGACGCCGAATCCGCGGTCAGCATCGCCACTGCGGAAGTGCAAGCCGCCAAGGCCGCCCAGGCGACAGCCGAATTGAATCTCGGCTACGCGACCGTCACGGCACCGATCTCCGGCCGCATTGGCAAGGCGCAGGTGACCGAGGGCGCGCTCGTCGGCCAAGGCAGTGCCACCCTCCTCGCCGTCATCCAACAGCTCGATCCGATCTACTTCGACTTCACCCAGTCCAGCAGCGACCACTTCTCTCTGAAAAATGCGGGGACGAAGCAAAACCAAGTCACGCTGCTGCTGGAAGATGGCAGCGATTACGGATCACCCGGCCGCATCCTGTTCTCGGAGGCGTTCGTGGATGCGACCACAGGCATGGTGACACTGCGGGCGGAATTTCCCAATCCCAGGCGCGACCTGCTACCCGGGATGTTTGCCCGGGCGCGCGTCGTCCAGGCAGTTAGAGAAAACGTCGTCACCATTCCGCAGCGCGCGCTCACCCGCGGGGCGGGCGGAGCCGGCACCCTCATGGTCATCGACGATGCCAATCTCGCCCAGGTTCGGACGGTGCAGACGGGCGAGCTGAGCGGTGACAAATGGGTCGTGAATTCCGGACTTCAGGCCGGCGAGCGGGTCATCATCGAAGGCCTGTTGAAAGCGAGACCCGGCGCGCCCGTGGTTCCCGAGCCGTTTGTCCCGAAAGTGCCGGCCGCCCAAACCTCCAGCACTAACAAGCACTAACTTTCCGACTTCATGGCCCGCTTCTTCATCGACCGCCCGGTTTTTGCCTGGGTGATCTCCATCCTCATCTGCGTCCTCGGCGGCATCGCCATTACCGGGCTTCCCGTCGCCCAGTATCCGAGCGTCGCGCCGCCATCGATCTCGATCACGGCAAACTACGCCGGCGCTTCGGCCGAAACGCTCAGCGACACGGTTACCTCCGTCATCGAGCAACAGCTCAACGGCATCGACAACCTGCTCTACATGTCGTCCGCCAGTGACGCTAACGGGACCGCGATCATCACGCTCTATTTCAACCCCGGCACCGATGCCGACGTCGCTCAGGTGCAGGTGCAAAACAAAGTGCAGCTCGCCACTCCCAGTCTCCCGCAGACGGTGCAGCAGCAGGGCGTGGTCGTGGCCAAGGCGACGCGGAATTTCATGATGTTCATCTCGCTCTCGTCCGAGGACGGCAGCATGGACGCGATCGGCTTGGGAAATTATCTGGCCGCCAGCGTGCTCGACCCGCTCCGTCGCGTCACCGGCGTCGGCGAGGTCATCCAGTTCGGCACCCAGAACGCGATGCGCATCTGGCTCGATCCCGACAAACTGGTTAGTTTTAATCTAACGCCAGCCGATATTTCCGCCGCGGTCCAGATCCAGAACACGCAGGTGCCCGTCGGCCAGCTCGGCCAGCTTCCCGCCGTGGAAGGCCAGCAACTCAACGTGATTCTGCAAGGTCGCGCCACCCTCCGCGAGGTGGAGGAGTTCAACGGAATCGTCCTTCGAGTGAATCCGGACGGCTCCCGCGTCTATCTGCGGGACGTGGCCCGCGTCGAACTCGGCGGCCAGGATTACTCGATCAAGGCGCGCATCGACGGCAAGCCCACGACCGCCGCGGCCATCAAGCTTTCGCCAACAGCCAATGCCCTCGACACCGCCGCCGCCGTTAGAGCCGAGGTCGAGCGCCTCAAGGAGTTTTTCCCGCCCGCCGTTAAAGTGGACTTTCCGCTGGATACCTCGCTGTTCGTGAGGATTTCCGTCAACGAAGTGCTCAAGACCCTCGTCGAGGCCATCGTCCTGGTGTTCCTCGTGATGTATCTCTTCCTGCAAAACTTCCGCGCCACGCTGATCCCGACGCTGGTGGTGCCGGTCGCCTTGTTAGGCACCTGCGGCATCCTCGCCGCCTTCGGATTCTCGATCAACGTGCTCACCATGTTCGGCATGGTGCTCGCCATCGGCATCCTGGTGGATGACGCGATCGTGGTCGTGGAAAACGTCGAGCGGATCATGAGCGAGGAAGGACTCCCCGCGAAGGAGGCGACGCGGAAGGCGATGGGCCAGATCACCAGCGCGCTGATCGGCATCACGGTGGTTCTAACGGCCGTGTTCATCCCCATGGCCTTCTTCGGCGGCTCGGTGGGCACCATCTACCGGCAGTTCACGATGTCGATGGTGTCATGCATGTTGTTCTCGGTGTTTCTCGCGCTTTCCCTAACGCCCGCGCTGTGCGGCTCGCTCTTGAAGCAAGTCGATGCGGGCCATCACCACGCCAAGGGGGGCTTCTTCGGTTGGTTCAACCGTTCCTTCGAGGCCTTTACCAACCGCTATCAGAGCTGGGTGGGCGTGCTGGTGAAACGGACTTCCATCGGCATCGTGACTTTGCTAGGCATCATGTTCCTGGTTGGGATGCTTTATAAGAAAATGCCTTCCGCGTTCCTGCCGGAAGAAGACCAGGGCTATTTCCTAACACTCATCTCGCTGCCTGTCGGCGCGACCGACGCCCGCACCGGCGAAGCGCTGCTGGAGGTGGAGAAATACTTCGCCAAGCAGCCGGAGATCGAACACTACTTCACCGTTGCCGGCTTCAGCTTCGCGGGCCGCGCGCAGAATTCGGCGCTCGCGTTCATCCGGCTCAAGCCATGGGAGGAACGCGAGGGCAAGGATCACCGGGTGCAGGCTGTGATCACGCGCGCGCTGATCGGGCTCGGCGGGATCAAGGACGCCGTGGTTTTCTCGTTGAATCCGCCGGCCATTCCCGAGCTGGGCAATTCGTCCGGCTTCGACTTCTGGCTCCAGGACCTGGGCGGTGTCGGCCACGACGCGCTCATCGCGGCCAGCGGCCAGCTCCTTGGCATGGCGGCGCAAAATCCCAAGCTCATGCAGGTCCGTCCTAACGGCCTCGCGGATGCCGCGCAGATGAAGATCGACCTTGATCAGGACAAGGCCAGTGCCCTCGGCGTTTCCCTGGCCGACATCAACTCGACCATGCAGACCGCGTTCGGATCGAGCTACGTGAACAACTTCGTCAACGGCCCCCGCGTCCAGCGCGTGATCGTGCAGTTAGACGCGCAGTTCCGGATGACTCCCGAGGATCTCGGCAAGGTTTATGTGCGCAACAAGACCGGCGGCATGGTGCCCTTGGCGTCATTCACCAACATCAAATGGACCTTCGGCTCGCCGCAGCTCCAGCGTTACAACGGCATCCCCGCCGTCAACATCGTTGGCTCCGCGGCACTAGGCCTCAGCTCCGGCGACGCGATGGTCGAAATGGAAAATATGGCCGCGCAACTCCCCCGCGGCATCGGCTTCTCGTGGAGCGGCCAGTCCCTGGAAGAACGGATTTCCGGCAACCAGGCACCAATGCTTTACGGCATCTCCCTGCTGATCGTTTTCCTGTGTCTCGCCGCCCTTTACGAAAGCTGGTCGATCCCGGTCGCGGTCATCATGGTCGTGCCGTTAGGGATTCTCGGCGCGCTCGCCGCCGTGTCGTGGCGGGAGCTGCCGAACGATGTCTATTTCAAGGTCGGCCTTCTAACTACCGTCGGTCTCTCGACCAAGAACGCCATCCTCATCATCGAGTTCGCCATGGACCTCATCAAGCAGGGCGAGCCGCTCATGCAGGCCATCCTGCACGCCGTGAAACTCCGGCTCCGCCCCATCCTTATGACGTCGATGGCCTTCGTGCTCGGTGTGCTGCCGCTGGTCATCAGCACCGGCGCGGGATCCGCCAGCCAGAACGCGATCGGCACCGGAGTCGCCGGCGGGATGATTTCCGGAACGTTCCTGGCCATCTTCCTCGTCCCCGTGTTTTTCGTCGTCATCATGAGAATCGTCGCCCGCTTCAGCCCGCGGAAATCCGAGTCCGCCCCGGCCATCGAACCCACGGAAGCAGAAATCCACCATGCGTAAGTCATCCGCCTTCACCCTCGCCCTGGTCTTCCTGGCCAGCGCCTGCAATCTAACTCCACCGCTCGGCTCGACCTCCGCAAACGTGTCCGCCCGCTTCCCGGGGAAAACCGGCGGCGAAGTCTCCGCCGACATCGCGTGGCAGAAATTCTTCACCGATCCGCGCCTGCGGAAACTTGTCGAAACCGCGCTGGCTAACAACCGCGACCTCCGCATCGCCGCGCTCAATGTCGAGCAGGCGCGCGCGCAGTATGGCATTTCCCGAGCCGAGTTGTTCCCGTCGATCGGAGGCACCGTTACCGCCGAGCGTCAGCGGTCCATGGGTCAGGACGGCCGCCCGGCCATGGAGTCCGACCGCTACGACGTCAAGGTCGGCATGGTTTCCTATGAACTCGACCTCTTCGGCAAGATCCGCAGCCGGAACAAGGCGGTGCTGGAAGATTACTTCGCCACCGATGCCGCCCGCGTCGCCACCCAGATTTCGCTGGTCGCCCAGATCGCCAACCAATACCTCGCCGAGCGCGCCCTCCAGGAACAAATCTCCCTTTCGCAACAGACCTACGACGGCTTCGACGCCGCCTACGATCTGATGAAAAAGCGCTTCGACACCGGCACCGTTTCCGAGCTCGAACTCAGCTCCATGGAAGTCCAGCGCCAGACCGCCAAGGTCGATCTCGCCACCTTCCGCCAGCGCATCGGCGAGCTGAACAACTCCCTCACCTTCCTCGTCGGCGGCTCAATGCCCAGCCTGCCTAACGGCCGCTCGCTCGGCCAGGTCCTCGTCGCCGATGTGAAAGCCGGCGTCTCCTCCGACCTCCTCTGGCGCCGTCCCGACATCCGCGAGGCCGAGCACCAGCTCCGTGCCGCCAATGCCAACATCGGCGTCGCCCGCGCCCGGTTGTTCCCCAGCGTCTCACTCACCACCGATGCCGGCACCGCCAGCAACAGCCTGAACAAACTCTTCGGCAGCGGCACCGGCACCTGGTTGTTCGCGCCGACCGTGGACATCCCGATCTTCTCCGCCGGCCAAAACATCGCCGGCATCAAATTTGTCGAGGCCAGCAAACAAGCCGCTGTCGCCACTTACGAGAAATCCATCCAGAACGGCTTCCGCGAGGTCGCCGACAGCCTCGCCGCCCGCACCGGACTCGACGAACGCATCGCCGCCACCGAGAGCCTCATCGCCGCGCAGCAAAAACGCACCCAGCTCGCCACCATCCGTTACGAGAAAGGTGCTGATAGCTACTTCGAGGTCCTCAACGCCAACCTCGACCTGTTCAACGACCGCCAGCGCCTCATCCAGCTCCGCCTCGCCCGCGCCATCAACTCCGTGAACCTCTACAAAGCCCTCGGCGGCGGTTGGTAACAGGGAGCGGGGACGCCCTCGTCCCCGTGTGGCATTTCTTCCGTCCCGACAGGACAGGTGGAAATTAGCCGGTCGGCGTCAGCCACCGGAATCGTGTCCGGACAAACCCTCCGCCCCGGCAGGGGCGATGGAATCGGGGGATGCCCATGTCTGTGACGGAGTTCGCGCCGCACCTTCATCCGATTTGTCAGGCGGCGTTGTCATGGGTGAGTCTGAGTTCAAGAATGTCTTCCAGACCGTCCACCTCGTCGATGTGCGATCCGATGCGCACGAATCCAAGCCCTGCCGCAAGAGCTTGCGAGGGCAGGTTATCCGGCCGGATGGTCATCACAAATCTCGTCACACCATGCACTTGATGCGCCCAACCCATCAGCGCCTTCGACGCTTCGCGAGCGAAACCTTGGCGGAGGAATGGTGGATAAACGGTGAACCCGAATTCCACGCCACCCGGAGCATAAGGCTGAAGATATTCCGCGCCGGGTGCCGTGTGAAATCCGATGTGGCCGACCATCACCTGACGGTCCCGGAGCACCAGCGCCCGGAGCAACCACGGTTGCAGGGAGGGATCGGCCTCAAGTTGCTCGAGCCGCAGTGCCATGACATCCGTGGAATCGAGCAGGCCGTCCGGGAGCGGGAACCCGAGTGTCCACTCCGCTTCTGCGAGGTCGTGCCGCAACATCGCCCGCAGGAACCCGGGAGTGAGGGGAATCAAATCCAGATGCTCCGAATGAATGGACGAAATCATGGCAAGTGAAACTTGCGAACGTTAGAGCGCATCCACGGCGGGATGGAAGATAAAACTCAATTTGAGGGCTTATCGCCGTCGGATGGCGCGACTGGTTCGGCTTTTAATCATCCATATAGATTCACAAATGCCCCATCCACTCCGAGTCGCTTTACTCCCTCCTTGCTGCGTAACTCCCACACACAGCTCGCAAACACCACATGCCCCCTCCGCTGCAGCGCGAGCACGTGGCACTTTAGCAGCACCAGATGGTTAATCATGCAACACTCCCATGGTTGGTGCCTCCACAAGGCCACTATTGCAGGAAGCAGACCGAACCGCGCCAAGCGCCCTTCAGGAACCAGTTCTCGCAATTGGCCAAGCACTCTGGCGTGGTGCGAGGCAAAATATACTCTCGGCAGAGGAATATGTCGGGCAATCTGATCCGCCAGCAGCATGAGATCTGCCTCCTCATAGCGTCCCTTCAAATGAGCAATAAGGTCCATATGGTTCCCTACCTCCGCCAAGCACTCCTGCAGCAGTCTCCGTCGGCCCAGCCCGTGCGCGCAATGAAACGCCCCATCCATTCCTTTCACTACGTCAAGCTCCACGAAATCCGCTTTATGCCGAGCAGCCAGTCGCACCCCCTCCGGCGAGTTCTGCATTTCTCTCTGCATTCCTCCTCGGTGCGCTATTGTCTTCATTAAATGTGGGTGTAACTAACGAATTGACTCGGTAGCATGGTTTTTTTGCCGAACGTCGTGACAAGCATACGAATTGGCTCCATCTACTGGTTTGGCGTCTTTGTTTTTGCCAGTGAAATCACATCGCGAGGTTCACTCCCGACGTTCGGATGCACTGCCCATCTCCGCAGGATACCCTCTTGCGAGAAGCCGGCTTTCACCATCGCGCGAATCGAAGCCTTATTCTCGACATCACAAAGCGCATAAACGCGAAAAATCCCGGGTTCAGACAAACTCCAGTCGCACAATTTCCGAATGATCTCGCTCGCATATCCGCGACCGCGGTAGGCGCTAAAAACGATGAATCCGAGAATCGCTCGACAGCCTTCTTCCACCTTAAGGGACGCAAAGCCAACATCGACACCCGATAGATCGCTAACCACGTAGTATGACTTCTCTTGACTTGCCGTCGCTCGCTCGAGTCGCTCAAAAAACTCTTCAGCCTCCGGGAGGGTCTGATGCGGTCGCCACTGCAAGTAACGAACCGTGACAGGGTCACTCGTCCAGGCCTCGAACAGTGCAGGAGCGTCTTTCTTTTCGACCACGCGAAAGCTCAGGCGCTCGGAAGAAAGGGAGGCGGGACCGGTCATTCTTTTATTCTTTTGCCCAAAGTTAGAGCGCATCCGCGGCGGGATGGAAGCTCGGATTTAATTTGGCGGCTTGTCGCCGTCGGATGTCGCGGCTGGTTCGGCGGCATTTGTGAGGACTTCCGCAATGAACGCGGACTTGGCGAAGGTATAAGCCTCGCGGTCGTGACGATGCTGCTCCGCAAGTTCTTGTTTGAGATGTGCATAGCGTGCGACGATGGCCGAATCGGCCCGCAGCGCGTCACGGAATCGTAAATGTCGATTCCACTGCTCGCCGCCGAACACGACTAGGTGAAGATGATGAGTCCGCCTGCCGAGGGCGTGTCGCATTAGCCAGCGTCGGTCTGGCAAGTTTGCGTTGAACTCTGCGGAAGTCTCGTAGCCGTGCATACATAAAGGTTCCAACAAGGCATCCGCATCGCTGAGAGCACTCACTCCAGCAAGGATGTCAATAATGGGCTTGGCGGAGAGTCGTGGAACTGCGGTGCTGCCAACATGTTCGATTGCGGCGAAACGACCCGGCAGGAGATCAAAAAGGCGATCCCGCTCCGCTACAAACAGTGCTGCCCATCGCGAATCGTGCGCCGAGATCCGGACATCTTCGACGATGGCTCGCGCTAAGGAATCATCTGTCTGCATGTGGCGGAATGAGTGGATACGTTTTGAGCCGAACGTCAAAGAGCACGCACCGCCACTAGCGGGGGCGAGCGTCGAGACGGGAGTTGGGGTTCATGTTACGGGTGGCGTTGACGCTGTGTCTCGACTTGTTCTGCTGGATTTTTCTTTCGCGTGGCCGGGTAGCCACCATCAATCAACAAGGAACGGGGAGTCACGAAATCTACCGTAGAGCCAACCAGATCAAATGAGAAACCATACTCGTTGAGGTATTCTTCGCCGCTACAGTAAAAGTCAAAACATATCGCGGAATAGGGCTCTGAAACGAAGATTCGCTCCAGAGTCAAAAAGGGAAGGATGCCCTCCTTACGAAAGATGTCGCGAGAATCATCAACACTCAATCCAATACTCTCTGTTAAGTAATCTTGGAATCTCTCGACGATAGGTTCTGGCGCGATGTTCGCAGCATACTGCGCACAGGCAGCTTCAATCGAGCTCCTCAGAATATTGGTATCTACCTCAAAAGTGCGATGATGGGACTGATCCGTGGCTTCGTAAATAAGTTCGACTGGGGGAAAGTCGGTTTGTGCGAGAACGGCACTACGGGGGAACAGCGTCGAAACGTCCAACTCACCAATGAAACAGTTGGGAATATCGCCGAAGCTTTTCGCTAGAGAGGTGGGGCAGCGGATCTCCATTTTTTGCATAACTTTGTCATTCTTTCCGGAGCAAGGTCGCGGGAATCGTTCGTTTTGGCCAGTCAATTTCCAAACTTGGAGACGGAAGACGCGCGGAGGGAAAAGTGCCGAGTTAGCAGTGAACAGTGATCAGAAAAAGAGGAAGATATGTTTTGGGCATTACCGAATGCCTAGCGGTTGGCAAAATGCACGGGAAAGGAAGCCGGATCGGCGGCGGGGATGGCTGCCGGCCCGGGGAGTTTAGTTGGGGAGCCGGGGCGATGGTCACCACCTGCTCGGCGCTGAGCTCGCTGTGGTCGCAGCTGTTACCCACATCGGTGCGGACGCGGAGGATCTGGCCGGCGGTGAAGGGGCCGATGAGGTTGCCGGCGGCGGGGTCCGCGGTGACGCGTTGGAAGTCCGCGTTGATGTCTTCTACCAGATAGTTCAGATCGGGCACGCTGGCGTGGGCACCGGTGACGGGGACGTAGGTGACGCGCAGCGAAAGGCCCTCCTGGACCATGGCGGCTATTTCCAAAACCTCGGGCATGGAGCCGCCTTACTTGGTATCCATTCCGGCGCACTAGCAGAATTTCCCCGGAATTCATCCATTCCCGTTTGGTTGTGGTGGCAATCGAGCATCGGTTACCATTTCCGCGAGCCATTGACTCTGCGTTCCTTGGAACCATCGCCCGGAGAATCTTCTCGCCTCTGCGGACCATTCCCGCGAATCTGCCCCGGAACGAACTCTACTGTTAGCTCAAAATCAAATTCAGAACACATGCCAGGCAACGTCACAAATCAGAAAATGTCCACGAGACACATTGGAAACACTTTGATCATCGTCGCATTGCTCTCCTTGGTATGGTACTTCTGCTGTCCGATTGTGTCTATTTCGGGTGTGAAGGAATGGAGAAGAGACCCTGCGAACGAGGCGTTCCCATTCAGGGAGAAAGCTTCTTTCGTGATTACTCGTGATCCGGATCACTTCTGGCCCGGATTGGCGATTATCTGGCCAGCGGCATTTGGGATTTCGCTTCTTACCAAGTCAAAAGTCCCAGAAGAGAGCTAACAATGCGCGGCTGAGAACCTACCATAAGCTTTCAAAGCTCATGATCATTCACTATACATCGGCGCGGTCTCAGCGCTTCTGACGTTCGCAATACAAATGAAGATCCTGAAAGACATCCTCACTTACGCTTATCGCGGTAGCGGTAAATATGTTCTCATTCTATGCGTTGCTCTTTCACTGGTTGCGAAGTTGGCTGGTATCGCGCCGGTGGTTGGGCCGATTGCTGGTTTGCTGCTGAGTGCCTATTTTTGTGCGATCTACTTTCAGATGATCCAGTCGTCGGCCACGGGGGGCAAGGAAGCTCCCGAATTCCCGGACACGGCGAATTTTTTCGAGGACATCATTTGGCCGATGCTCCAGATTTTCGTAGTCGGGCTTGTTTCATTTGGTCCGATGATCGGGTATTTGTTTTGGGCCGGCGATGAACAGGTGAAGCCACTCATCGCCTACGGACTTCTCGGGTTCGGAGTGATCTATTTCCCAATGGCAATGCTTGCAGTAGTGGTGCTAGGATACACAGGAGCGCTTAGTCCTCATGTCGTGATCCCTGCGATTTTCCGCGCGGGATGGCTCTATTGGTTTGCGGTGTTGATGCTCTGCCTACTCTATTTCGCGGAATCCGCAATCGAATCGGCGTTGTCAGGACTATTCATCATAAAGTTTATCGTTCTGGCATTTGTCGGAGTTTACACTTTGATGACCAATGCCAGGATTCTAGGAGTAGTGTATCGCGAACGTCAGGAGGAACTCGGATGGCTCTGACAAACGAACACTCTGCGAAATTCGCGGCGCACCAACCACTCAGAAGCTTTGCTGTCTCTGTTCATTCGCCCTCCTTTCGCGGGGAGTTCACCTTGACCACCTGTCATCCAAGATTGAAAAGTTCGTGGCCATGCACCCCATCCGCTTCCTCCTCGCCAGCATCGTCCTCTGCGCCGGTTGCTCCGCCGTCGGCACGCGGGTTTCGTATTACGACCGGAACGCGGATGGAAAAGTGGATTTGGAAAAGCACCGCCATCCCGGAAAGGAAGATGCCGACTGGGTGCTGCGCGACAACGACTTCGACGGCAAGTATGAGACGAAGGTCCTGTACGGCGTTGCGGTGAAAGAATCGTCCGTCGATCAGCAGGTTCCGACCGGTGTGCGGATGGAGAAAAGGTGACGCCCTCGCGAGTTGAGGATTCGTCTCTCTTCTCCCCGCCGATCACGGGCGAAAAATCGGGAAATTTTTTGTCCGCTTTTTCGGGGTCATGGACAGATTGATTGCAGAACATGCAAATCTCCGAGCCATCCGATGCCGAATTGCTTGCCGAGTGGCTGGGCCATCATCGCGAGCCGGCATTCCATGCCCTCGTTGCTCGCTACGCCGGGCTTGTCCACATGGCCGCCAAGCGGACCTGCGGAGACGAGACCATCGCCGCCGAGGCCTCGCAGCTCGTGTTCATCCTGCTCGCCCGCAAGGCGAAGTCGCTGGCGTCCCGCAGTTCGCTGGCCGGATGGCTGCATCTCACCGCCGTGATGCAGACGAAAAACATCGTCCGCCAGAACCGCCGGGAAAATCACAAACGTCAGCTTCTGCTCTCCGCCATGGAAAACGAATCTCATAACCATTCCGGTGACTCGTGGCGGGAAATGCAGCCGGTGCTCGACGACGCCCTCGCCGCGCTATCGGAAAAGGACCGCGAGGCTCTGTTGCTCCGTTTCTATCGATCCCTCGGCATCCAGGAAATTGCCATCACACTCGGCATCGCTCCCGATGCCGCGCAGAAACGCATCGAGCGGGCCACCGAGCGTCTGCGCGGGAAACTTGCCCGCCGTGGCTGTCAGGTTGGCGGTACGCTGGGGGCCGTCATGCTCGCGGGATTTGCCACCGACGTCCAGGCGGCTGCGCCATCGGTTTCCCTTCTCACCTCCAAAGCGGTGGCCGGTTCCGGTGTTCTAACCACAAAATCAACCCTCATCACAATACTCGCCTTGAAAACAACCGCCTT
>JAZKGW010000013.1:334828-345417 GCA_040385685.1 Verrucomicrobiota bacterium
GAGCAGATCTCCGGCGGCGAGGTCGATGCTCGCGCCGACGTCTACGCGCTCGGTTGCCTGCTGTTCAAGCTGCTGACGGGCGAGGTTCCCTATCCGAAGGACGGCGAGGCGGCGCGCCTCTACGAACAATGTGCGCGCGCCACGAACGACCGGGGCTTGTGGAAGCGGGCCGGCATGGCCCGGTACAACGCCCGCCAGTACGCGCAGACGATCCACGCGCTCGACCGCCAGAGTAATTTGTTGGAAACCGCCATTGCCGACCGCTCGTCCACCGCCAGCGCGACGCGCGATGATGTTCCGGCAAGCGCTCAGGCATCGACAGGTCCCTCGAAGGGCAAGGCCGGACTGGACTGGAATGACATCGCGGACCGGTTGGCGAAATCGGGCTTCACCGATATCGACCAAATCAAGTTCGACTTGCGGATGAAGTCGCTGACGCAGGAAGAAATGCTGGCAGCGATCGACGAGATCGCACTCCTGTCAGTTCCGGAAAACATCCGGGACAGAATGGAGTCTATGGTGGTCTTCCCCTTCAGCAAGAGGTTTCCCGAATTCATGGTCAAGAACCTGACCGCACGCGAGCTGGGAGGGACGTCCGCCATGTATCTGGACGGCGCGTTCGGGGCATGGGCGAAGAAGGATACCGCAAACGCGCAGGCCTGGCTGGATGCACAGGTTGCCGCCGGGACATTTCAGTCGAAGATGTTGGACGGCAAAAACTGGATGTGGATCCAGTACGAGGGCGGGCTGCTTCGCTCGCTTCTCCTCAAGGATGGCGACGCTCTCGCGACGCGGTTCGGTCAGTTGCCTGCCGAAATGCACAAGGATGTCCTTTTCGCCTTGGGCACGGCATGGAAACCCTACGGAGCATTTGAACCGGGAGAGGAGGAGGCGTTCTCCAAGCTGGCAAGAAAGCACCTTTCCGTTGAGAAGCAGGCGGAGTTGTTCGCCATCCGTGCCGATCAGGTCGAAGCGGGAGGTTTTCCCGCGGTGGACAAATTCCTGACAACGATTGAAGCGACGCCGGACGAACGCCGCCGCTGCGTGCGAGCGGTGGCGATATCCAACATCAGCGGCATTGCCGTCAACCGGACCGTCAACCGCGAGGACATTGTTGCCCTGCGTGACTGGTTGCGGACACAGACGCCGCAGGAGGTCGATCGATTCATGGGAGAGGCCTTGGGCGATGCCGCTTGGAACAAGGGGATCGCGGTCACGAACTACCGCAAGCTGGGGTATTCGGAAGCCGCTGCTTTCGCCGTGGAGTGCGGCGAGTCCAGCGGCGGCGACGAAGTGCTGGTATCGTTCCTCAAAAGCGATGGCGGCCGATCCAACAAGAACCAGGCCCGTGTCCTCGCTGCAAGGATCTCGGACGAGACGCTGCGCGCGCAAATCCTGAACTCCCTCAAGTGACATGAGCCGTTCGCTGAAAATCTCGCTCGTGGCCAGCATCCTCATCCTGACGGTTGCCTTGGTGGTTGGCTGGACGGACCGCCAGCGTCTCGCGTCGTCCCGTGAACGAAATGCCCGGGTGATCTCGCAGGCCGCCGCACTCGGCATTTCTCCCGGTTCGCCGGCGAAGAAGGACGCCGTCCTGATCACCAAGCGGGAAAGAGCGCCGCGCGATGCGGCCGGGAAGCGGGAGGTCGCGGAGTTGTTCGCCCTGCTGAAGAAAGCGGATGCCACCGAGGATCAGGGTGAAACGAACGCGGAGTTTGAGAAGATCATGGCGCGGTTGGTGTCGCTGGATCCGGAAGCAACCGAACTCTTGATCAAGGATTTGCTGGCCGACAAGGAACTCAGACCGGAAAACCGCGGGGGAGTCCTCGGCATGATGCTGATGAAGGTTTCCAGCGACAACCCGCAGGCGGTTCTCCGGCTGTTGCCCGATCTGTTCGGGATCTCAGGTAAGGAGGACGACGATCAGCAGATGCGTTCCACTCTCCTCACGACATCGCTCACCAACTGGGGAAAGAAAGATCCGCCGGCCGTGGGGAAATGGATCCGGGAAAACGGGGCGAGGTTCCCGGGAGCCATCAATGACAGTACCAAATGCGCTGTCCTGTCCGGTGCTGCCACCGGCGATCCCGCACTCGCCTTGAGTCTGATCGATGAAATGGAAATCGGGGACAAGGACCGGGCGGTCATCCTCATCACCCGGGCGGCCCGGACGGCGGAGGGACGAACCGCGACGCTGGCAGCGCTGCGGGCCCATTTCTCACGCTCGGCCGACGACGATCTTAAGGGCGAGGTGATGCGGGCGGCGTTCCGTGAACTCGCGACCGGCGCCTTCAATGAAGGCTTCGGGCCGGCCAGCAAGTGGCTTGAAACCGCCAGGCTGGATCCTTCCGAAATGGGGGCCGCCGGATCTGCGCTCGAGTTCCATCACACGTCCAAGGAAACCGGCCAATGGCTCGACTGGCTCGGGCAAAACCTGCCTGCCGACAAGGTGGGTGAACCGATTGGCAGGATCGTGGAGAAATGGACCGAGATCGACTATCAGGATGCCGGAAGATGGCTCACCGCCGCTCCCGAAGGACTCGTTAGAACGGTTTCCATCCAGGCATATGCCGGAGCCGTTTCAAAATACGAACCTGAAGCTGCCGTCCAATGGGCGATGACCTTACCCGCCGGGAGGGACCGTGACTCGACCCTGAGGCAGATCTACCAGAACTGGCCGAAGGAAAACACCACCGCCAGGGATGCCTTCGCGAAAGAGCATGGGATCGAATGATCCGGAGTGCGCGACGCTCTGCTCGCGCCTGCGGCAGATCCGGCTCTGCCGGATGCGGGGCGGAGCTCTTCCGTGACAGGGAAGAGAAAGAGCTCCGCGCCACATGGAGCAGAGCTTCCATCTGCCGCTGGCGGCAGCAGAGCGTGCCGCAGTCCGGGGGTCACACGCTGCAGATCTCCACTCCGTGACGGAGGCTGGCGAGGGGATCCTTCCCTAACGGAATGAACTCCTGGCCAACGTGGCCGGTGTATCCGCTGTCGGCGATGGCGCGCATGATGGCCGGATAGAAAAGCTCCTGGCTTTCGTCGATTTCGTTCCGCCCGGGGCAGCCGCCGGTGTGGTAGTGGGTGAACCAGCGGTGGTTCTCGCGGATGGTGCGGATCACGTCACCTTCCATGATCTGCATGTGATAGATGTCGTAGAGCAAGCCGAAATTTTTGCTGCCGAGCGTTTCACAGAGCTTCACGCCCCAGGCGCTGTGGTCGCACTGATAGTCGGGGTGGTCGATCTTGCTGTTGAGGAGCTCCATCACGAGGGTGAGGCCGAGTTCCTCCGCGAGCGGGAGCAGGCGGCGGAGGCCGATGGCGCAGTTTTGCAGGCCTTGTTCGTCGGACAGCCCCTCGCGGTTGCCGGAGAAGACGATGACGTTTTTCGCTCCGGCGGCAGCGGCGGCGCGGAGATGGGGCTGATAGATTTTTACGAGCGTGTCGTGGTGTTCGAGGCGGTTGAATGCCTTTTCAATCCCGCCGACTTCGATGCCGTTAGGAGTCTTTCCCAGCGGGTAACTGATCATCGCGCAGGTGAGCCCGTGCTTTTCCAAAAGCGGCATGTCCTCCGGCATGACGAGCTCGATCGAGGAGATGCCGATGTCTTTTGCTGCGACGCAGAGGTCTTCTAACGGGATGCTGCCATAACACCAGCGGCAGACGGAGTGGTGGATGCGGCTCATTTCAAAAATCAAAGGATCAGCCGCTCGCGGAGTTCGGGTGTCCACAAGCGGGCGACGATGGTTTCCTGGGCGGCTTCCATGGTCGCGCGTTCGGACGGGTCGGTGTCCTCGTGGCCGGCCAGGTGAAGCAGGCCGTGGACGAAGTAGCGCAGAATTTCGCGGGCCAGCGGTTCGCCGTATTCAGCGGCTTGGCGTTCGGCCACTTCGGCGCCGATGACGATCTCGCCGTGGTGGAAGGTGATCACGTCGGTGGGCCCTTCGATGTCCATGAAATCCCGGTGAACCTGGTCGCTTGTGGCGTCATCGACGATCGCCACCTCGAGGGTGGCGAGCAACGAAAGAGGGGATTCGTCCTCGGCGGCATTTTCCAAGGCTAGCCGGGCGGCTTCGTGGGCCACGCTCTCAAATGCGGTGAGCCAGCATTCCGGGATTTCCGTGGCGTGCTGATTGTTGCCGATGATGACTTCGAGCGACATGACGGTTGGGTTGCTTGCGAGGAGGTCAGGCGCGTTTCGGCATCTGGATCACGCGGCCGCCTTGGGTCCCGTCGTTGGCCAGCCGCTTGGTGGCAGTGGCGGCGTCGTCCTTGGGGTAGTCGATCCGGCTGTGGAGCATGCTGCGGAGGGTCGTGGAAAAGCTGTCCTTGACGATCGCGAGTTCGCGCAAGGTGAGGGGACAATCGTCGAGCTGGCCGTCGTTGATCTTCGCGCGGATGAGGTCCTCGACCATCGTGCGGATCTTGGCGGGGGTGGGCTTTTGGAGGGATCGCGACGCGCTTTCGACGGTGTCGGCCAAGGCGATGATGCCACTCTCACGCGAACTCGGCAGCGGTCCGGGGTAACGGAAATTTTTCTCCTCGACCATCGGCAGGTCCTCGGGGTTTTCCAGCCGGCGATCCACTTTGTCGATGTCCGCCTTCTTCTGTTCCTGTGCGCGGCGATAGAAATAATATACCAGCGAGTCGCCGTGGTGCTCCTGGATCACATCGATGATGCGGGGGTTGAGCTTGTGTTTGACTGCCAGATCGACGCCGTCCTTGACGTGGGCGATGATGATCATCGAGCTCATCGTCGGCGTCAGCGTGTTGTGCGGGTTTTCCCCTCCATCGTGCTGGTTTTCGATGAAATAGCCGGGCTTCTTCAGTTTGCCCACATCGTGGAAATAAGAACACACGCGGCACATCGGGGCGTTGGCACCGATTTTTTCGGCGGCCGCTTCCGACAGCGCGGCAACCACCAGGCTGTGATGAAAGGTGCCGGGCGCTTCGAGCTGCATTTGTCGGAGCAACTTGTGGTTCAGGTCGGTGAGCTCCAGCCAACTGATGTCGGTGGTTAGGTGGAAGGTGCCTTCAAACAAGGGCAACAGCCCGCTGATCAGCAGTGCCGTGACCATCGCCGTGCCAATCGCCGCCGCACTGCCTCCTCCAAGAAGCTGCAGATGGCCCATGGCGTTCGGACCGAAACACGCCGCGACGTCCAACAGACCGAGGGTCAGCCCGAGCACCAGGGTGACCGCGCCGACGTAGATCCCAGACTGGAGCAAGCGGATCCGTTTGCGGATCTGATAGGCAAGCAGCACGCTCGTCAACCCGGCGACCAGGCTGAGAATCATGTACTGGAGGACATCCACGCGCGGAACTAACAGGCAGCCGATGAGTGTCACATACACCGCGGAAAACGAAGCAACCGCCCGGCCTAACAGCACCCCGTGGAGCATCGGAGCGAGCGCGAAGGGCACCGCGAAATATCGGAACACCTCGGGGATCGTACCCGTATCCGCCAAACCCATTATCAGCCGGATCATCAAGAGGTGACCGATCACCCCGCCGAGCACCAGCACCACCCGGCTGTTGCGACGGCAGGAACTTTGCAAACTGACTTGGAACATCACGATCGCAGTCAGCGAGAGGATGAATCCATAAAGCGCCCCTTTGAGTGGATCATCCGCGAAGGCGGTGCCATCCGCAGCCTTGAGTATCAGCACCGCGCTGGTGACTGCAAAGGTGGCGTAAAGCGCCAGCTTGACCCAAAAGCTGTCTTCCAGCGCCTGGATGAGCGCATTCTCGCTGTGCACCCGGCGCTTTTTTCCCGACGAGAGTCCCTGTCGGGCCAACCGCCAGCGTTTGATGGCATCCACAAATCCCACGGCGGTGTATAAATCGGTTCCATGGGCAGGAGAACCAAGGACGGATTTTCCTGCCGGGCCGCGACGCTATGCCGGGTCTGCCGGGTTGGCAATCTGGAAATCGGGGGCACCCGGAGTCGGCCGTAATCCACTTCATCGTGCGTTGGCCTCCCACCCTGCGGGTTGTCCGGCGGGCGGCAGGCCTCACGAATCTCCGAACCGGCGTTTGGTGCAGAATCCGAAAGTTTCTCAGTAGGATGTTCGTAGCGGCGAGGCGCAAGCTTCTGAGTCCCAGTTCACTTGATCGACTCCATTGCATAATGTCTTAAACCCTGCAAATATTGCGGACTGGTGAAGCATTTGCATGATTTTGCGGCTCGAATTGCCTAACGACACGGTCCTTCGTGTGCTCATAGCGAGCTAAAATTAAACGGTTTATATTTTTGGCTGGCGATTTGGCACGCAGTTTGCGAATTAAACGCGTTCTTCGGGGGGAGAACGCGATTGTTTAGATGTGTTTCGGGTCTCCCCGTGTCTTTCAGACATCCCGGCAGACTACGAAACGAGACACCTATGACAAACGATCGGACCGACAATCGAAGCGGGAACAATCTGGTATCATTTCCAGCGGAGTTCCGTGTGCGCTGCCCCCGCTGTGGAGCCGCTCCCCAAGCCTCGCCTTTTTCGGACAATCAAGTCCGCTACAGCTGCAGGAGCGGGGATGATTTTCAATCGGAGATTTGTGTGCAATGGGAGAAGGATGGGATTTCGGAAGGCTTGGTCGCCGACGCTCGGGAAATCCTCAACGCGCGGGAGATCCTCAACAAATTCCAGTTCAGCGCGATCTCGATGCTTCGCGCGGTGAAATAGGCACTTCAGAGGTCCGCTGGAAGGCGATCGGCCGGGGCGCTTTGTTTGCGACACGTCGCTTATCCGAGATTTTCGATCCGGAACACGACAGGCGTGCTGTTGATGCAATCGAGAGCTTCGATCTGGGTGAGTGCGGTCTGAAGTTTGCCGAACGGGCAGGTGTGGAGGAGAAATACCATGTCCACGAATTCCGCGTCGGGATTGGCAGGGTTGACCGGCGAGTGCGTGCCGGAAATGCCGATGCGGTGGTCTGCCAGAACGCGCGCGATTTCGGCCACAACGCCAGGGCGATCGGTGACGTCGAAACGCACATAGTAAGCAGTCGAGGTTTCGCCCACAGGGAGAATCCGCCCGCTTTCGCGATAGGGAAGGAATCCGCGATGCCCGGAAACTTGCCGCAAGGAGCGCGCGGCCTCCACCAGATCTGCTACGACGGAGGACGCCGTGGGATCCTGGCCCGCACCACGGCCGTAGAAAAGCGACTCACCGGCGGCGTCGCCATGCACGGCGACGGCGTTGAAGACGCCATGGACGGAGGCGAGGATGTTCGTTTGGGCGATGAATGATGGCTGGATGCGCAATTCCACCGCGCCGTCGGTGTGCTCGCGGATCACAGCTAACAGTTTGACGGCGTAGCCGAGGTTTTTGGCGAAGCTGATGTCGGTCGGGCGCACTTGTTCGATGCCGGAGACGTGGATCGATGCCGGGTTGATGGGAAATCCGTATGCCAGCGTGGCGAGGAGAATCGCCTTGTGGGCGGCGTCCCAGCCATTCACGTCGAGCGCCGGGTCGGCCTCCGCGTAGCCAAGCGTCTGGGCTTCGCCGAGCGCGGCTTCGAAGGTCAGCCCGGCGTCGGTCATGCGGCCGAGAATGTAGTTTGAAGTGCCGTTGATGATGCCTGAAAACGAATGAATCCGGTTACCGATGAAGGAATCCTGCACGGTCCGGATGATGGGAATGCCACCGGCGACGGCGGCCTCGAAGTGAATCGGCGTGTCCATTTCCCGGGAAATCGCGAACAACTCGACGCCGCGCTCGGCGAGCAACGCTTTGTTGCCAGTGACCACGGGCTTTTTCGCACGCAAGGCGGCGGCTACGATCTCGAACGCGTCGGTGGTCCCGCCAATCAACTCGACGACGATGTCCACCGCCGGATCCGCGACAAGTGATCGCCAGTCGGTGGTGTAAATTTCCGAAGCAACATCGCCGGTGGTGGCGCGGACTTTGGCTAGATCGCGGACGAGGATCTTGGCGATGTGCAAGGCCACACCTCCGCCGGTGCGTCCGGTGATAAGTTCGCCGTTACGCTGGAGGGTATTCCAGACTCCGGAACCGACAGTTCCGAAGCCTGCCAAGCCGATGCCTAGAGATGAGCAGGAGTTCACGCCGCGGACTGTGGCGGCGATTCTCCTGCTCTCCAAGCCGGAAGCGCTGAAAAATCAGCGGATCGGTGGGATCAAGAGGATTGGCGTTCCGCTTCGAGCCAGTCGCCGTGGGAATCGCCTGGCAGGCCTTGTTCCACGCGGCGGCGGTAGTTCAAATACGCGGCGCGCGCGATGGCATCGAGAGAGGGCTTTGCTGCGACCTTTTTCGCGGCGGGGGTTGCGGCTGGTGTCGCCTTATTGGCCGCAGGGGTCGTAGCGGCGGCGGGAGTTGGAGAGGCTTCCTTTGCGGCGACCTTTTTCGCCGTCTTGGCGGCTTTTTTTGAGACGGGCGTCGGTGCCGTATCAATTTCCTTCGGTAATGCTTCTGTCGTCTTTTTTGCAGTTTTCTTGGCGGCCATGTTGTTGGGGAGGTTGGTTTGAAATGAGCACGCTAGGTGCCAAACGGGAGAATAATCAGCCTTTCTGGTGATTGCCAGCCCATTAGATCCGGGTATAGTCCCGGCGTGGCGGAAACCTATTCATGGAGTGCATCGCGTAGCCGGGGAGGCTACCGCCTGCCAGGCCCCGATCATCTCGGATGGTGGGCGGCCGTGGCGATGCTGCTGTCGCTCCTCCTGCATGTGATTGTTTTCTTCGCGCTCGATCAAATGAAGATCGCCTTCAAATTTGAGCAAGCCCGCGAACTCAGCACCCGTGCGATCGACGTCCGCCAAGTGGAAATCCGGCCGCTCGAAACCGAGCATTCGCTGCCGCCCGAAGAGGTTGTCAAGCCTCCCACCGATTCCGCATCCCTGCTCGAAGACGTGGAATTGCTGGATTTGTTGCCGAAGGATCAGGAGATCGACATCAAGCCTGAAATCATCGAGGCGGAATATGCGATCCACTTGCAAAACCCTGCCAAGGAGGGGGCTCCTGACGCCGTCGCGCTCGAAGCCGCATCCGGCTTTGAAATCGAAGCCGACCTCCCCGAGCTCGGCCGCCAACCGGAATCTATCAGGCCGGCCGAAGTCGGCCAGATCACCGTAGACCCCGGTGCCGTCCAAGCCGACGATTCGGAACTCGGGAAATTCACCGAAGACCTCATCCGCCAGGGCGCTAACGGAAAGGTCGAGAAAGGCACCCTCGACGGCGTGACTTCGCTCGATGCCATGCTCGATCTCCCCGCGAACGTACTGCTTGGCAAGAAAACCATGTTGCCCAGCGACCTCCTCTTCGAATTCAACAGCTCGGAACTCCGCGAAAGCGCCAAAGTCGGCCTCATGAAACTCTGTCTGCTGATGGACCACAACCCCGGCCTCTATTGCTGGATCGAGGGTCACACCGACCTCGTCGGCGGGGACGAGTTCAACCTCAACCTTTCCATCAAGCGCGCGGAAGCCGTCAAGAATCATCTGGTCAACTCCGCGCGGATGGATCCCTCCAAAATCATCACCCGCGGCTTCGGACGCTATCAACCCATCGTCATCAGTGGCACCGCCGAGGAGCAATCCGCCAACCGCCGGGTGGAAGTCCGCATGCGGAAAACCCCGCCGACCAAGGAGCAAATGCAAATCGAGCCGCAAAAAGCCTCCGTCATCGAAGAAATTCCCTCGCCGAAGGCCGTGCTGGTCAAACCCAACGTGGCCCGTCCCGTGGAAGAGCCACCCGCACCGCCGATGAAGGCGACCCCCGTGGTGGAACCACCTGCGCCCCCGTTGAAAGCAACCCCTGTCAAGGAAGCACCACCGCTCCGCGCGATTCCCGCCTTCCCCGAAATTCCGCGCGCCGAGCCGGTTGAGCCGAAGATGATCCAGCGTGCTGAAGCCATCGACGACGACGAGTGATCGAGGCATTGCTGCCTGAAATTGTTCTCTTCCCCTAGATCCACAGCATCCGGCCTCCGATCTCTTTTATTCCAAGGCTTTACACCGCCCCCGGCCCTCCGCCATGTTCCCGGCCCTTTCCGCAACCGGGAAAACCGCGCCCATGACATCCGCCGAGATCCGCCAGAGCTTCCTCGATTTCTTCCAGGAGAAACAGCACACCATCGTCCCCTCCGCCTCGCTGCTGCCGCAGTCGCCCGGCCTGCTGTTCACCAATGCCGGGATGAACCCGTTCGTGCCCTATTTCCTCGGCGTTGAAAAAGCTCCCTACGATCCACCACGCGCCGCCGATACCCAGAAGTGCATCCGCGCCGGCGGCAAACACAACGACCTCGAGGATGTCGGCTACGACACCTATCACCACACGTTCTTCGAAATGTTAGGAAACTGGTCGTTCGGCAACTATTTCAAAAAGGAAGCCATTCAATGGGCCTGGGAACTCGTCGTCGAACGCTGGGGCCTCCCCGCCCACCGCCTCTACGCCTCCGTCTATGCGCCGAAGGAAGGCGATCCCGGAAATTTCGACCAGGAGGCCTACGACATCTGGGCCGCCCTCTTCGTTTCCAAAGGCTGCGATCCCGTCGTCCAAATCGTCCACGGCAATGTGAAGGACAACTTCTGGATGATGGGCGAAACCGGCCCCTGCGGCCCCTGCTCCGAACTCC
>JAZKGW010000014.1:0-29936 GCA_040385685.1 Verrucomicrobiota bacterium
CACCGCCGCATCGAGACCCCGCAGTTCTTCTGGATGCGCGTCGCCATGGGCCTCTTCAAGAAAGAGGAAACCAAGCGCGAGGAGTGGGCCATCCGCCTTTACAATCTCTACAAGGGCCGCCGCTTCTGCTCCTCCACCCCCACCCTCTTCAATTCCGGCACCCTCCATAGCCAGCTCTCCTCCTGCTACCTCTACAAGGTGGACGACTCCATCGAGTCCATCATGTATCGCGGCATCGCCGAAAATGCCTTCCTGAGCAAATGGGCCGGCGGCCTCGGTGGTTCATGGACCGCCGTCCGCGGCACCGGCGGCTACATCCAGGGCACCAATGGCGAGTCCCAAGGCATCATCCCCTTCCTCAAACTCCACAACGACCAGCTCGTCGCCGTCAACCAAGGTGGCAAACGCCGCGGCTCCGGCTGCGCCTATCTGGAAACGTGGCACAACGACATCGAGGACTTCCTCGACCTCCGCAAAAACACCGGTGACGAGCGCCGCCGCTGCCACGACATGAACACCGCCAACTGGGTTCCCGACCTCTTCATGAAACGCATGGAAGAGCGCGGCACCTGGACCCTCTTCCGCTCCAACGAAGTCCCCGATCTCCACGACCTCTACGGCTCCGCCTTCGAGACGCGCTACTGCGAGTATGAGCAAATGGCTGCCGATGGCAAAATCTGGTGCCGCCAGATGCCCGCCCTCGAGCTGTGGAAAGCCATGCTCAAAATGGTCTTCGAAACCGGCCACCCGTGGATCACCTTCAAGGACCCCTGCAACGTCCGCAGCCCGCAGGACCACTGCGGCGTCATCCACTCCAGCAACCTCTGCACCGAGATCACCCTCAACACCTCCGCCGACGAAACCGCCGTCTGCAACCTCGGCTCCGTCGTCCTCGATACCCACATCACCCGTGACGGCGCCCTCGATCACGAGATGCTCAAGGAAACCATCACCGTCGCCATCCGCGCCCTCGACAACGTCATCGACATCAACTTCTACCCCACCGAAGCCGCCCGCACCGCCAACACCCGCCACCGCCCCATCGGCCTCGGCGTCATGGGCGTCCAGAACGCCCTCTACAAGCGCAACCTCGCCTTCGCCTCCGATGCGGCCGTCGAGTTCAATGACGAATTCATGGAAGCCATCGCCTATTACGCCTACAATGCGTCCAGCGACCTCGCCTCCGAAGTCGGCACCTACAGCAGCTACAAGGGCAGCAAATGGGACCGCGGCCTCCTCCCACAGGACACCGTCGATCTCCTCGAGACCGAGCGCGGCCGCAAGATCGATGTCCCCCGCGGCGGGAAAATGGACTGGTCCGTCGTCCGGGAAAAAATCGCCAAGCACGGCATGCGGAATTCCAACGTCCTCGCCATCGCCCCCACCGCCACCATCTCGAACATCATGGGCACCACCCCCTGCATCGAGCCGAACTACAAGAACCTCTACGTCAAATCCAACCTCGGCGGCGAGTTCATCATCCTCAACTCCGAGCTCGTGAAGGACCTGAAAAAGCTCAACCTCTGGAATCAGGACATGCTCGACCAGCTCAAGTATTTCGACGGTGAGCTCGACGCCATCGACGACATCCCGGAAGCCCTCAAGCACAAGCACAAGACCGTCTTCGGCATCGAGCACGAATACATCATCGACGCCGCCGCCCGCCGCCAGAAGTGGATCGACCAATCCCAATCGGTCAACCTCTTCCTCGCCACCCCGGACATGAAGACCTTGTCGCACATGTATCGCCGCGCCTGGGACAAGGGCCTCAAGACCACCTACTACCTCCGCACCCTCCAAGCCTCCAACGTCGAGAAATCCACCATCGACGTCAAAAAGGAACAACGCGGCGTAATGGCCACCCAAACCGCCGCCACCGCTACCGCCGCCGGCACCAAAACCTTCACCGCCGAGGAAAAGAACGCCTGCTCCATCGACGCCATGCTCAACGGAGGGACCTGCGAAGCCTGCCAATAGCCTAAAAACAAATTTGCCCGCATCTCGTTGGCGCGAGATGCGGGCATTCCGAATAAGTCTCAGCTCAAAGCTGATCGTCAATCTGGCAAGCGACGATTTAGCAGGGCAAAAGGCCCAATCAACCCCAAAGACAGCAACGCTGTCTAATTTTCCTGCTAAATTTATGTTAACCAAAAATAAACAACTGTCCGTCAACAAGTTGGCGGAATACCTCGATGCCCGCCCCGCTCGGCGCGCATCAATCGTAAGGCAGCAAAAATCCGGCAACGGCCATCCTGCCCAATACTACACCCTGTCCCAAGCTGCGATGAGGCGAATCCTCATCTCGGATGATCCCTCCAAAACTTATGCCTTGGAGCTCACGTTGGTCTCCTCCCATGAAGGATGGGGAAACCACCCACGCCAGTTGGTCGCAAACAATGTGGAAGCGCTCAAAGGCATGTGGGCGACGGTGAACCAGCATGACTTCTTATCGCTCGAACTGACCTATCGAAAGCCAGTTCAACCCTTGGCACCCCGGATCTACGGAGACGTCCTTTTGACGAGCAGATTTGATGTGGAAACAATCATTGCCTCAAAGAAGCCGAAATACGCTGGAATGAAGTTCTACCTAAACAAAGCTCATCCCCTATCTGATTTCTCAGGGGCCGTCTTGGCTGCCATGCTGCATGAATCTTCAGTCGAGGTTCTAGGGAAAAATTCTGTGTCCCGTACCAATATTACAATCATTGATGCATTCCAAGGCTCAGTCTTCCACGCCCCAAGCCTCATGAAGCAGCACGTTGCTGAGGCAGCGGCAGCAGCCAAAGAATTCTCGTTCCACTGGGACAATATCGATCAATACTAAAAACCAAAAACTATGAACCGTAAAACTACGAGCTCCAGCGCAGCAAAAAAGGCATCATCCACACTCAGAAGCCCATCGACATCTCCAAAGTCGAAGTCTGCGGCAGGAAGTGCTTTATCACAAAAGGCTGCACCAGCCAAACAAACCTCGCCTAAAGCGGCGACAGCCGCATCCAAAACATTGAGTGACGGACGGACAAGCAAAGCCTCAAAGTCTGCGGCTGGTAGCGCTCTCGTTCAGACAAGATCGAAGCGCTAACTGGCCGGTGAACGGGGCCAGCCTTTAGGTTCATCTCAATTCGATATCCATAATCATTGTACTCGAAAACAACACAATTGGTTGGTAAGGGAAACTTCTCCGAAGTTTATCAGGCTTTGTCGTCTGATGGTTGCAGTGAATTCGCTTGGAAGCAGCTGAAACCTGATGCCGACGCCTCAGATTCTGAGAGATTTCGACGAGAAGTTGAAATTCTGTCGAAGCTTAATCATGATCACATCATCGAAATTGTTTTTACCGATCTGCTGGCGCCGCAGCCGTATTTTGTGATGCCTCGTGCAAGGCAAAACCTAGAGATGGCCGTCAAGTTTGATATCAATCGCCAAATCGATATTCGCAGAATATTCAAGGAGATTTGCGAAGCTGTAATTTACGCTCACGGGAAGGGCGTTCTTCACCGTGATCTAAAGCCGCAGAACATTCTTATTACAAATGGTGGTTCAGTCAAACTTTCTGATTTCGGCCTGGCCCGAAGTTTCCATTTTCATCAACCGGGCCTTACTAAGATAAACGAAACTGGAGGCACACGTCCATATGCCGCTCCCGAACAGTTCGATGCATCCTTGAAAGATGTCGATGAGCGAGCTGATGTTTTCAGCCTCGGCAAGATATTGTATTATATTTATACAAAGTGCGATCCTTACCTTATTGAGTCCTCGGACCCTAGTCTTCCACCACAAGTTTACTCTATCGTCAAAAAGGCAACAGATGGAGACCGGGAAATGCGTTTCGATAATGTCGAAGCGCTGCTGAAAGAGTTCATGGAATCCGTTGCTGGCGAATTGTTCCCCAGGGTGACAATTCCTAAATCGCACCCAAAAAAATATGTTGAGGTGCAACTGGAAGCGCAAAGTATCGCCAAAAACAACAAGACTGGAGGGTTCATCGCCAAAGAGAGAATTGAGAGGGTTGCAACAGATTTGCAACGGCTCATGTGGCTCAACCGGGAGTTACTTTGGGGAAACTCTTCTCAAGACAACCCCTTGGCGCTTTTAGATCCCACAGTAGCTTTCGATCTTCTCGGATTTCAATTAACCCGCCCGACCACCCTGGGAACATTTTTTGACAATGGACAGCAATATGAAGTAGCTGGGCAAATCAACCAAAGCACAAGGGTCGTTTCCATCTCACGTCAGTTTGATAGCCAGATCACGAGGTTTACGGAAGCACACGAGTTGGGTCACTCACTGCTCCATGAACAGGAGATCCTTCATCGCGACCGACCGGTAAATGGTTCCCATTCGACATCCAATGTTTGTCCGGAAGAATATCAGGCAAATAAGTTTGCCTCCTACTTCTTAATGCCAAAAAAACAGGTTCGGAAGAAATTTCTAGCAATTTTTGGAACCGCAGAGTTTGAAATCAGCCAGAAGACTGCTGAAGGTCTGATGTTAAATGACGTTGACACGCTCCTTTCAGAGACGAGAAATCGCCGGGGATTGGCGCGACTTATCGCGGGTACCACTCAAGTTGGGTCTCGGCGGGTTTACTCCCTAGCTGAGTTGTTTGGCGTTTCCATCGGCGCTATGGCAATTCGGTTGGAGGAAGTCGGAATTGTTGGATTTCCAAGATGAAAGGAATCGGTTCTCAAAAGGAGTCGGCCCTATGATTTTTAATGATTGATGCGTTTTTTCGCCTTTTTCTTTGGAATTGGCCTCCGCTTCCGACGAACCCTTTTGAGAGATGGCCTTTCTGGCGTTCCTGCTTATTGCGGTCACTGCAAAGCCTGCTTGGCAATACGCGGGACCGCTAGTTATCGGCATTAAAAAGCCCAATTTTATGAACTGACATGTCCCTCCTGCTCACTCTTTTCTAAGAGCGGGAGAAACGGTGGGCTTTGATCCATATCTCAAAACAATCAGGTCAAATCGTTCTGATCTTTTGGCACCGCTTCTGGTCGGCTTGTAAGATACTTCATGAAGCTTCCCGCAACACTTTACGGCACTCCCGGAGCAACGATGGCGTTTAGAGACGCTGACAATTTGGTCCAAACAACAGTTCGGGCGCAAACACTTTTGCTGTTTCATCACACGAGCCACGAGAAGAACCAAAAAGGCATTCAGCGCGAATGAATTGGAAAAATGCCGCCCCTTGAATACGAGCTGCACAATACGTTCTTTGTTTATTACCTCCAAGTTTACAGATGCCAAGACTTCATTCCTGAGAGGCTTCCAGCACTTCGAATTTTTCTCGATTGAATCGAGCAGCTTACTAAATTCTCGCCACATCACTTCAGGGGACGGACGGAATGCGCGGCAATCATTTTGCTTGTTTCCAATCCATTCTACAAATTCGGGACTGAGCTTCAGTGTAGGAAGAAAGCGATCCAGCAGTATTCCCGCCGAGAATGGCTTCCCATCTTTCCTGTCATTGATAATACGAAGGAAATCTTGAAGCCCGCCGTCGCCCCCACCTGAGATCAGGACATTGTTGACCTTCTTCGAGCTACCAAGCGAAGACAGTTTTTCCAACGGGTCCTGGTCCCAGTATTTGAAGCCGGTGAATTTTCCCAATTGGGTATCCTCTTGTCCACCCGCACAGATCAAAATAAACTCGAATTCATCACGAGGATCAAATTTCGAGCGAAGTGTATCCAATGAAACTGGGATGTGATCTTCTCCAATACGCAGGTTTAATTTCGGCGGAGTGCTGGAAGTAATCTGGTTGGCCATCTTTTCAACCACGTCCGCCGCAATCCCAGCCCGCCAGTGCATTTGCAGCGGAGTAAATGACTCGTCTTTTCGAGAATATGGAAATGCTGGCTCTCTATAGTGGGAGAGAGGCCAGTCATATTCATGAGGATGCAGATACCGTGTGGTGCATTTTCGCTGCACCGAAAATAACTCTCTCTCAGATTCTATGAGCGTAACGAATATATTTTGTTTAGCGGCTTCTAGTGCCGCAGCCAATCCACTCACGCCCCCTCCAATGATCAGTAGTGGGGTGTACTCTTTAAAAACTTTCTTCTTAGCAGCGGTCCTTACGAGGATCACAGCCCTTTTCATTTGCGCCCGGAAATTTCCCACCCTCTGAATCAGAAAGACGTTTGGATCAATTCCCGAGCTATGACTAGCTATCAATTGCCCTGGCGTGTGCAGGCCCCTTTTTGGCGCGCTTGAACCCATTCTCCTTCCTTCTTACGATTCAAGATGAACCTTTAGAAAACGATGCCAGTGCAATGTCGATGTCGGACGACTTTACTCGCCCTTTAGGAGCCAACGTCCGAACTCGTTCCCCTGCTGCCCTCCTATTTACTTGGTGTGGCATGATGAACCATTCACCTTGTGTATTCGGCAACTCAAGGCGTGCTCTACGAAGTGGAACTGTCAACTCGGACTCCAACTGATGGCCAAAATGAACCACAGCTTTATATTGGCCGGACTTAGGCACCTTACCCACCAAAATCTTCTTTAATCTGCCCGCAGTGATTTTCCCATTGGGAAACAACGCAGATGCCAGGTGGATTTCAATTGTGTTTGGTTGCTTGAAAAGCTCCTTGTAGCCGAGTTCATCCAAAACTTTCAAGGCTCGTTGCGTTCTAGCCATATCTGAATGTCCTATTTTAAAACCTTATTGCAAGTAGAAAAAGGCGAGGCGAAAATTGCTTTCTAACTACCGCCCCCCATCGGCGTCGGCCTCTCTACTCAAATTCTTCGCATGACAGAGGCATCATGACAGCGAGACAGGCCTTTTGTCGCAATTCAAGCCACACCGCTCTAACACCCATTTTGGGCTGACGCAATTCATCGAAGGGATCAGTCCCGGATAACAAGCATTGCCAGGCTTTAGTTGAGGACCTGCCGACGTTGGCTTGGGAACAAGCGGGCGTGCCCGAGCGGCGGCGGGAGACGGCCTGAGCTCAGGAGTTCGCAGGAAAGAGGGACAGGCCCCGGGTTTGCAATCCCGACCCGGACGGCATCGATCAAAGGCCGACCTGGAGTCCCAAGGAAATCCCCTTCGATGATGGCCGCACCTTGGTTCTCGAATAGTCGGGACGCCACCCGGACGCGCCTTAAAACGACCTCTATCAAAACAAAAGAAATCTTGGCAAGGCGGCCCGCAGACCTACGCTCGCGACCCATGAATGTGACCGCCAAAACCGTAATGGTTGGCAGGCATTCAAATCCTCAATCCTCCAATACGCCATGTCTGACGAAATCCCTCGCTATATCGATGAATATTCCCGCACTCCGGAATCTGTTCCGGTGGAGCCCCAACCGGTTCTTTCAGCGGAAACAGAGCCCAGCGGTGGAGAAACTCTCCCTGATCAGCCCCTCTCCGGTCCGGACGGGGATCCCAGCGAACTCCCGCCGACCCCTGAAGTTGCAGCCCGCTCTCCCAAGGCCATGGTCATCGGCCTAGGCCTAGCCGCGACAGTCCTGGCTGCGTTCTTGGGTTACGAGCTGGTTCAAGCAAAGGAAAGCGAGCGACTGCTCGATGAAGCCTACGGCAAGGCTGCTGCGGTGGAGATCCGCAGCAAGAATCTGGAGTCTGATTTGAGAAAGTCCCTGTCGGAAAAGGACCTGGAAATTGAGGCGGCGCGCGCCGATTCCCGGCGATTGGCCGAAAACCTGGCGAAGGAAGAGGAAAAGTACAGGATCCTTCAGGCTCATGCCGACAAGGCTGCCGCTGCGGTTCAGGCGAAGGCGAGCCTTGCCGGCGATATGGATTCCCTGAAAAGCACCTATCGCGAACTCGCGAAGGGCATGGCCAAGGTTGAAGATGAGGTGCGGCGTTTGAGCGGTGAAGTAGCCAGCCGCAAGACGTCCTCCTCCACCAGTAAGCCAACGCAAAAACCCCTTTCTGCGGCAGAGCGCAGCGTCGTCCAAATTGCAAGCGGGCCAAACAAGGGGCGCTGGTATTTCGCCACTGCGAACGGATTCAGGTCCCCGCTCTATGGCAGTCGTGAGGGCGCTCTCCGGGATGCCAAGCTCCATGCCCGCACCGGGTATTGAGAATCATTTCGTCGCGCATGACAGAGGGACACGCCTTTAGTCATGGGCCTTTAGTCATGCGCAAGGGCGTGCCGCCCTACCGGCGGAACGCGCCGCGGATGCCGGGACGGGTGAGGCCGTGGATGATGATGAGCGCGGCAGTGGAACCGTGGGGGAAGTTGAATAGGTTCAGGGCGGTGACGAAGGTGACCCACCCCCGGGCGCGGTTCTTCAGGCAGCAGATGCCGGCGGAGATCATCATCAGGCCGAGGATCCAGCCGAACATCAGCTGGCATGAGATCAGCGCGGCCATCAGCCTGGGCAACCAATCGTCCTGGGAGCCGCCGAAGGTGCGGTAGATTTCGACCGGCCCCAGCAGGAGCGTGGAGCGCATCACCCATGCCTGGAGCATGACGAAGAGCGAGAGGACGATGCTGAGGATGCCGATGATGATCTGGAGGTGGCCGATGTAGAATAGGTAGCCCTCGCCGCGGCGGAAGACCGGCCCGCTTTCTTGGGAGTTACCGATGGTTTGTGTGGTCATGGCGGTGGATGGGGTTCGTCACCGGAAAAGGTGCTCCATGGCAGGGCGCGGCGCCACCGGAAGTTTCCTCGAACGCCCGCGCGGTTTTCCGGCGATTGGATGCAGTCGACGGGGGCAGTCCCGGAAAACGAACATTGTCCGGGGGATCTCCCGCATCCGTGGAATTGCCCTCGATTTCCCGGGGCACCTTCCCGATGATCCGGCCCGCATGAAGATGAAACCCATTGCCGCCGCCCTCTGCCTGATTCTCACCCTCGCCTGCAACGCCGGGGAAATCACCTACACCAACCCACTCTGGGACGGTTATTTCGCCGATCCCCACGCATTCAAGGTGGGCGACACCTACTATGCCGTCGGCACCGGCAAGGCACCGGACGGGAAGCAGTTCCCCATCCTGCGCTCGCGGAATTTCACCGACTGGGAGGTGGTCGGCGGGGCGATGGATGCCATCGAAGGCATGAAGGAGTATTGGGCTCCGGAGATCGTCGAGCGGGACGGAAAATTCTACCTCCACTACGCGGGAGACCGCAAAATGCGGGTCGCGGTATCCGACAAGCCGACGGGACCGTTCAAGGACACGGGGAAATGGATGTTCCCGGACTTGGAATTCTCCATCGACGGCCACGCGTTCAAGGATCCCGGCAGCGGGAACTGGTATTTGTTTTTCGCCAAGGACTTCTTCGACCAACGGCCCGGCACCGCGCTCGCCGTCGTCCAACTGGCCGACGACATGATCACGCCGGTGGGTGAGCAGAAAACGGTGATGCGTGCGTTCGCCGATTGGCAAATCTACGAGCGGGACCGCGACCTCTACAACCGGAAGTGGGACGCTTGGCACACGGTGGAAGGCCCGGCGGTCATTTTCCACCACGGGAAATACCGGATGTTTTACTCAGGTGGAAATTGGCAAACGCCGGGATACGGCGTCGGCTGCGCGGTCTCGGACACCGTCACCGGCACTTACCTCGACAGTCAAAGCAAGGACAAGGCCAGCGTGATCCACACCATCCCCGGAGAACTCATCGGCCCCGGCCACAACTCGGTCATCCTCGGACCCGACGGTAAAACGTGGTTCAACGTCTATCACTCGTGGAATGAAGACCGGACCAAGCGCCAGATTTGCATGGACCCCATCGTCTGGGAAAACGGCGCACCCGTCACCCACAACCCGGGTCGCGGCAAGAAAACCGTGGTCTTGCCCGTGGCGGAAGTGGAGAGTGCCGAGTGATCAGTGAGCAGTGATCAGAAAAGAGGAAGACGGGGGAGACTGCCGCCTTGCCGAAGGTCACAGTCCCCCGCGACAGGACGAATTGACCGTGGCGACAGGAGGAAAGTTTATGGGTTGCGCGGCGGGCGAACGCGTTGACGGTTTCCGCCGTGAAAAAGAAACTCTTCCCTCTCTACGTGTTGCTTGCTGCCAGCCAAGTCCATGCCGCCGAGCCCGCGCCTGCCGTTGCTGCCCCGGCGGCCTATGTCGAGGAAGCGCCGCTGCCTGTTGGTTGGCCGAAACCTGGTCCTTACGACAAGGTTTCCGAGAAAACCTACCCGTCGTATCGCGCTGCCTTCACGAACGGCAAAGGTGAAACCGGCGCGTTCTGGACCTTGTTTCTCCACATCAAGCGCCACGGCATTCCGATGACCGCACCCGTGGAAATGGCAATGGCCGATGCCGATGGCAAGCTCCAGCAAGATGGGATGGCGTTCCTATATCAGAACGGCAGGGTCGGCCAATCCGGCCCGGACGGCAGCAAGGTTGAGGTCCGCGACGTGCCTGCCTCCACCGTTCTGAGCTACACGTGGAAGGGCGACGATTCGAAATCAAACATCGCCAAAGCCCGCACTGAACTGGAAGCCGCGCTGGCTGCCCGGAAAAAGGAATCCAAGACTTTCCGCATGCTGGGCTACAACGGCCCGGGCACTCCGCGCTTCGAACGGACTTGGGAACTGCAAGCTGTGCTGAAATAGATTCTATCATGTAAAGACCTGTCCCTCTGGCAGGAAGACCAGGGGACACACCGGGCGTCTCCGGCGCGCTCGAAGACGGCGCGGACGAGGGCGTTCTGGTTTCGATAGACGGACTGGGTCTTGCGGGATGGTTTCATGGCCCCCTGAGGATGCCATGTTAGACATCTTCAAACACCCGCCGAAGCAGTCAGGCGAGCATTAGCCCTAACGGGCTCGCCCGCCTGCTTCGGACGGCGTGGAAATGGTACCAGTCCCAAATAACAGATATTGGCAGGTTTCACCTGAAGTGCGACCGACTTTGGCGCGACTCACTTACCATTCCGGCCTGTCCCTTTGTCATGACGCGCGGGTGATCGACACGGCGGCCAAATCTTACAGACTGCCGGCCATGAAGATTCGATCCCTGTCTTTTCTCGGCATTGTCGCAGCTGGATTCACCGGCATCGCCCCCGGGCAGGTGGCGGGCGATTTCCACCAATCCAAAGTCGTCGAAAAGATCGCGTTCGGCTCCTGCTTCGACCCTCGCGACAAGAAGCCGGAAATATTCGATGCCATCCTGCGGCACCGCCCGGATGCATTCGTTTTTCTGGGTGACAATATTTACGGCGACACTGCCGACATGGAGGTCCTGCGCGCGAAATACGCGGAACTTGAAGCGATCGACTCCTTTCGCAGGCTGCGCGATGCCACCACGATCCTCGCCACTTGGGACGATCACGACTACGGCGTCAACGACGGTGGGAAATCCTATCCCATGCGGAAGGAATCGGAGAAGCTCTTCCTCGATTTCTTCAAAGACCCCGCCGACTCCCCTCGTCGTTCGAGGGAAGGGATTCACGCGTCCTACACGTTCGGCACCCCGGGCCGCACCTGCCAGATCCTGCTGCTCGACACCCGCTACTTCCGCGATGAACTGCCACGGACGAAGCGCAAGCCGGCAAAGGGCACGGTGGGATGGTATGAACCGACCGATGATCCAGAAAAGACTCTCCTCGGAGAGGACCAGTGGAAATGGCTGGACCGGCAACTCGATGTTCCGGCCGATCTCCGCATCATTGCCAGCAGCATCCAGATCCTCGCCGTCGAGAAGGGCATGGAAAACTGGGGCAACGTCCCGCATGAACAACAGCGGCTGTTTGATCTGCTGAAGAAACACAAGGCCAACCACACCTTCGCCATTTCGGGGGATGTCCACTTCGCAGAGCTCTCGAAAAAGGACATCGGCGGCTATCAGTTCCACGATTTTACCAGCAGCGGACTCTCGCACACCAGCAAGGAATGGGCGCTAGCAAACAACCCGCTCCGCGTGGGCGACTCACATTGGGATCTCAACGCCGGCCTCATCGAGATCGACTGGGACAAGCAGACGGTCGAACTCGGCATCATCGATCCCAAGGGAGAAAAGATCCTGCGGCACACACTCAAGCTGTCGGAGTTGGAATTCGGTGGGGAGCGCCCGCAACCCGAATGAGCCTATATCGGTTGATGGGCGAGGCCGCTGGCTCGCGAGATTGTCGAACTTCTCGATGGGGTTCCCTGGGAAAGAAGCCAGCGACGGCAGGCAAACCGTTATTTGGACGTTATCAGCTCGAACGATGGGGACACTTCCCCACCCGACACCCCTTCGTAGTTTCGGAGACCGGCTTTCGTCTCGCTGTAGTTTCCTTGGGTTGATGAAGGACAACACGCCGCCGCAGACAGTGAGACCGCGGCCGCCGCGAGCGGCATGATCCGGATCAACCCGCAGATGGTTCCGTGCTTCCGCTGCAAGGCAATCACCTCATCGATCGAGCAGTCGGTGAGGTCGAACACTTCCTTGCTGCATTTGGTGCAAAAGACTCCGTTCGCTGATGGCTGCATGGCGTTGAAGTCCATGGGGCACTTGAACGCGAGATGCTGATCCGTTAGTTTGTTCATCGAGGCCATTTGTGTCTCCCTGCCGGAAAAGTCGATGGGAAAAAACACTTGCGTTAGAAAGTGGCGGCGTGCGTTTCACCTTGAGCGTCCTGGTGGTGCTGGTGTTGTTCACGGAAACCACGGAATTGATTCTGATGATGTTGAGCCCCGTGGTTAGAGCGGTGGTGAAATTCCAGCGCGTGGCGCCAATCGCGGTCTTGATGGCTCCCCGTTGATGGAATAAGAGACTTTGGGAATCCCACTCGCATCGGCGGCAGTCGCGTGGGATCTTGATGAAGCTGCGGGTGGATCCCCAATGCCACGTGATTGCGTAATATCGCAGCGTCCGGAATTCTGGCAGGGTCTGACCGTTAGCAATTCGCTTTCCCCTCCTCACACCCGCGGAGGGTTCTCCCCCAAAACATCCCCCCATGAAAACAAGCTTATCAAGCACCCCGAGTGCTTCGGTCAAGGCCGATGCCGGCCGTCTCGCAGACTTCGTCCTGTTCACCCAGCGCGGCTGCATCCTGAACCTCTCGAAAGAGTTGAACCGAGGCAATCTGTCGTATCCCCAATTCTTCCTGCTGACCTATCTTTCCAGCGAGGAATATCTAACAATGACGGACATCGCGAAAAAGATGGGCCACTCGACCGCAGCGGCAACCGGCATGGTGGATCGGATCGAGAAATTGGGCTACGTGGAACGCGTCCACGCTTCGGAAGATCGGCGGAAAATCATGGTGCGCATCACGTCGAAGGGTGTGGAAATTGTGGCTCACCTGCGAACAGAAATCGCCACCGATCTGGCGGGCATCCTGTCCTCGATGGACGAGGAGGCGGCGGAAACCGTGGAGCACACGAAACGCGCGATTGCTTCACGGATCATCGCGTGATTTAGCGGATGGATGAACTCGTGGACGGGGCCAGTCCCGGCTAGCAATCGTTGATTTGTTAGCCTTCCTGCCAGCCCCGCTACGAGCGTTTCCAATTCGCTCACGAGCTCACGCGCGTTGGGCATGGCGAAGCCGTGTGCGGGGCATCCCCCGCAGATCGCGTGGGTGCCTCGATCAGAGGTTTCCCTTGGTAGGTTTGGCTGAGGGGGCAAACTCCGCGTCAAGTTTGTCGAGGATGGCGATGCCCTTTTTCACTGAGCCGCGCGCGGCAAGGGCACGAAAGCGGGTCTCGGCATCGAACTCGGCGATGCTGATGGTGGCGAGTTCTTCCACCAGCTTGTTCACGCTGATGTCGCGGTGCTTCGCCAACTGGCGCAGGCGCGCGTGTTTGTCGTCTGGAAGGCGGATGGTCAGGGTGCTCATGGCAGTGTGGTTAGGAATTGGCGGGGAGATTGGATGGAGAGGCCGGGGAAACGAAGTTCTCCGTGTTGCAGGTCTTTGAGATTGTTCGTGACGATGGTTTCGGCAGACCCGGCAAGGGCGAGTTCGATCAGGTGATTGTCCGCTTCGTCCGGCAGATTCGGCCGCCAGAGGAAATAGACTTTGATCCAATCGGCGACGGAGAGGAAGGCGTCGAAAAGTGATTGCCGCTCCTTGGCAGACAGAGGGCACTTGGCCATCAATTCGGTTCGGCCGAGAAGGTCCTCATATTCGTGGAACAAGGCAGCGCCCATGAGCGGTTTCGCCCTTCCAAGAAGGCATGCCCGGAGAACGTCACGGTTTTCTCCGGCTGGGCTCAAAATAGCTGCGATGAAGACATTGGTATCCACGACAACGCGGGGCGGCATGGATGTTGATAGCGTATGTGCTGTCATCCTGCAACCGGGAACTTGCCTTCTGCCGAGGCTCACCCCGCATTTGGCGTCAAGACATCGTGAAATCTTACCCCTACGGCGCCGTGAGCGCCTTGCCGTTATCTCGGGAGGTGAGTTTTTCGAGAAAGGGAACGGCTTTCTCCGCCCACGTGGCGGGGGCCGGGAAATCCGATGAGGAAGCGCCGAAGGTGCTTTGCAGCATTTCGGTATCGATGATACCCGGATTCAGGGCGACGGCGGCGAGGCCGGAGGGGAGCTCCTGGCAGAGCGCTTGGGTCAGGCCTTCCACGCCCCACTTGGTGCAGCAATACGGCGCGACCTCCGGCGAGGTTGACCGGCCCCAGCCGGAGGAGAAATTGACGATGACGCCGCTGCCGCGCGCGATCATGGCGGGCAGGAAGGCGCGGAGTACGAGGTGGATCCCCTTGAGGTTCACATCGATGACGCGGGAGAACGCCTCCGGCGACACTTCCCACAGCGGGGCGTTAGGATTGATGATGGCGGCATTGTTCAGCAGCAGGTCCGGCGCACCGACGGCGGCCAGGATTTCCCCCGCCATGGCGGTGACGTCCTCCGCGGAGGTGACATCGCACGTCCGGATCAGGTGGCCGTCCCCCTGTTTTCCCAATTCCCCGGCCAGCCGCTCCACCGCGTCCTGCTTTGTCCCGCATCCGGAAACCCGCCATCCCCTGGCAGCGAAGGAGCGGGCCATCGCCAGTCCCAGACCGCGGGTGCAACCGGTGATCAACACGTGTTTCGTCATCCGCCACCTTTAAACCGTTTCCACGGCGGATGCAGCCGGAAAGTCTCCGGGGACAAACCTCCAAATAACAGGCATTGCCTATCAGTTCCGGCTGAATCCCGGGGGCAGGTTGGACTTCTGCTTCGTGGGCTCGAGTCCGGCGGGTAGTCCCGGAACGCTTGAAGGAACCGCTTTCCCCACGGGAAGGACTTCCGCAGGCTTCGGAGTTGGAGTTGGTGATTGTGTCACGGCGCCGACAGCCGGTGTGGCCGCTTGGTTGGACTGCTTCAGAGCGATGACCTTTCGGTTTTCTTCCGCCGTAGCAGCCTGCTGATTCTTGATTTTGATCTCTTCGAGGACGTCCCGCTGGAAGATACTCATCTCGTCCCTCAAAGCTTTGAGGCGTTGTAAATGTTTCAGATCGGTCCCGGGGCCTGTCGGGATGGACCCGACCGTGCCGGGATTGGGGGAAGAGTGGGAGTACTTCGCCTTCAGCTCCTTCTCCTTCGTCGCCTTGATGTTCGAGAGTCTTTCCTCCTCCGCCAACGCGATGGAACGGCGATTCAGTTCCGCCTCGCGGGCCTTGAACCCCGCGATCTTTTCCGGCCTCATGTTCGCGGAGGTGTATTGATTGCGGATGAGCGGAAGCGCCGCTGGCGGTGAGGGTGGCGGAGACTTACCGGGATTCGTTTGCGCGAAAGCGAGCGGGGACAGGATCAGCGTGAGGAACAGCGTTTTCATCGGGATCAATGCTGGGAATTTACCTTTTGGCAGGAGGCTCCCGATACAGCCGTGCGATCGGGGCCGCCGGGGATTCTATCGGGCAGATTCATTCTTCGCGAGCCTAGTTTTCCGGGCCGCTTTGCCAAGGGTTGTTTCGCGGCAGCGACTCACCCGGGGGTATCCGCGTCCGGAGACTTGGGCTTGTCGGCGTATTGCTCCGCATGCTCGACGAATTCGCTGAGGCGCGCCATCACCGACGCGTAAGAGGATATCGCCTGGAACTGGGTGATGATCAGCGAGAACGCTCCCAGCAGCGCCGAGAAGGCCATGGCGGACTGGGCAATGACGCCGAACTCGACCCGGCCGAGAATGAATACCGGGGCGACGAGAACCACCGGCCGGAGTTGGATCATGTGGTTGTAGCCACTGGTGAAGAAGTTGAGGTTGCGGTTCACGGCGATGATGTGGCGGATGTTGGCGACAAGGGCATCGATGCGGGCCACGAGCTGCTGCTTCACCTCCACTTCGCGGTCGGCCTCGATGATTTTCGCGCCCTCTTCGCGGGTGCGGATCAACTCGGAGCGGAAATCCGCTTCGAAGTCGGCTTGGCGGTAGCTCAGTAACACCAGCGGGCGGCCGAGCCAGATCGCGAACTTGGAGCCGGCCAACGCATAGACCACGGCCACAAGAAGGAGCTTCGGACTGAGCGACCATAACACCCCGGAAAATGAAACCGCCGTCATGGTGCCGTTAGCGATCATCAATACGAACGAGAGCGTGACGGTGGTGAGTTGCTTGATGTCCTCGGTGATGCGCTGGTCCGGATTGCTGATGACATCCTCACCCGCGGTGCGCAGATAGAGACGGCGGTCGATGTAAATGCCGGTGACGCGTTGGGTCAGGTAACGGCGCCACAACAGGCCGAGATGCTCTTCGGTGAAGCGGAACAACACGGCGACCAGCGTGGACCCGGCGAAGACGGCGAGAAAGAGCCACGCATAGTGGACGAAACCGGCCATATCCTGCTTTTCGATGGCGGACATGAAATAGCGGCTGATGAAACTGTTGATGACGTTCATGCCGTTGATGCAAAGCATCAGCCCGAACAGCGCCACGAGCAGCAGACGCGCCCTGCCGCCGACGGCGGATGTTAGAAACAACCAAATCGTGTGCCGCAGCCGGCGGAGTGTGTGACGGGAGATGGGAAATTCCTGCTTGTTCACGTTGCCAATTTCTTGTTAGCCGGTGTCGGGCGTGATTTGGCTCACGACGGTGAATCCTCGTGGTGGTGGAATGAAAAGTGGATGAAACCGTCTGGAAGAATTCCATTTGAAACCATTCCCGGATCCTGCGCCACCCTCAAACCGGTCGAAATAGATCTGGTCGATGGGGCCGCCCCCCGACCGCCAAAGAAATCTTGGCGAAGCGGTTTGCGCGAATACTCTCGCGCCACATGTTTTTCTCCCGGAAATCGAGCGTGTTTTCGAGACTCCCGCGCAAGGGTCCGGCTGCCGTTCTCGCGTGGATTTCCTTGAGCCATTCCCCCGCCTTCGCGGTGACGTTCGAAATCGCCGATGCGGCGGAGTTCAACCGGATCATCGATACCAGCGCGGTTCACACCACCCACGCGACGATCAACACGTGGCTGGAAGGACCGACCTGGGTGCCATCCGGCGGCGGCTATCTCGTTTTCTGCGACCAGGGCAACAACCGGCTCAAGAAACTGGTGCCGCCCGCGACCGTGACGGATTTCCTGCTCCCGCCCGCGAGCACATTGTTCAACGGCACCCTGCTGGACGGGCAGGAACGGTTGATTTGCGCGGAGGCCGGCAGCGCCGGGCGGAAGATTTCCCGGGTGGTCAACGGCGTGACCACTCCGCTCGTAACCACCTGCAATGGCCTGAAGTTCTACTCGCCCAACGACGTGGCGGTGAAATCCGACGGCACCATCTGGTTCACCGACCCCAACTACAACAGCGGCACCACCCAGGGGTCCAGCGGATACCCGGCCGGCTATTATGTCTATCGGTTCGATTCCGCCAACGGCAACGCCACCTGCACGGCGGTGATCACCAGCGGCCCCCTCCGCCCGAATGGCATTTGTTTCTCACCGGATGAAACCCGGCTCTACGTGGCCGACTCCGACAACGGCGCGAATGGACACCGCCTCTATGCTTATACCGTGTCAGCCGGCAACACGCTTTCGGGCGGCACCGTTTTTGCCAACATCAACAACGGCGTTCCCGATGGGATCAAGTGCGACAGCGACGGTCGGGTGTGGTCAAGCGCGGGCAACGGCGTGCACATCTACGCGCCCGACGGCCACCTGATCGGCCGGATCATTTTCAATCGCACGGCGAACGTCTGCTTCGGCGGGCCGCAATACAAGACGCTCTACATGGTCGGCCAGCCGCTGGTCACATCGATGCGGGTGTTAGTGTCCGGACCGCAGGTGCTGAAAAAACTGCAGATCAAAAACCAGGGCGGCCAACTGATGCTGTTCTGGCCCGCGCCGTCCACCGGCTGGACCTTGCAGGAAACCGAGCACCTCGAAACACCGGGTGCGTGGACAAACTCCCCGCTTTCGATCGTCACCACCAACGACCAGAACAAGGTGGTCGTTGGAACGACCGGCGCCGCAAAATTCTTCCGCCTGCGGTTGAATTGATAGATCGAAGGCTCACCGCGGATTTTCATTCTGATAGACGGATCGCATTCCGGGAAGTAGCCGGACCTTGGCTAAAGAGAATATCAGATTTTCAAACCGCAATGGGAGCGATAGCGGACATGGACGAACTTGCTGATTGAAATCCTTCGTCAAATGCCGCGGTGATCACGGATAAGACATTGTGAGGTAATATGTTTTTTAGCAGCCGGCCCGGTTTAATTCTGAAGCGCTTCAAATCTCTTCGAAATCATCGAGAGTCTTGATCCGAGTTATCCGCGTCATCCGCGGTCAAAATTGATCCCTAGGGAGAGCCGTGTGCGGGATCCCGGTCCTTTGATGTGGACACGGTGGAGGAACGGAGTTTAGCGTAGTCGTTGTTTTTTGGGGCGGCGGAATCGCTGACGTTTCAGGATTTCCTCGTCCCCGCCATCTCCCCCCGGCAAACGCAAAACCAAATCAACCCATGAATGCGACGCAAAATATGAATCAACTCGTCGAGATCGCCGAATCCAAAGGCTTCGAGCATCCCGATGAAGTGCGTGAGTTCGACAAGGGAAAAGTCGAACTCATCAAGATCGGTGGAGCCACCATCGGCCGCGCAACGCTCCAGCCCGGCTGGAGATGGGCGACCTGTGTCCAGCCCATCGCCCAGACGCCGAGCTGCCAGGCGGCCCATCTCCAATATCACATTTCCGGCATCCTCATCGTCCGGATGGACGATGGGACTGAAGTGCAATGCAACCCCGGCGATGTATCCTTTCTTCCCCCTGGCCACGACGCCTGGGTAGAGGGAGACCAACCCGCGGTGATCGTGGATTTCCAAGGCATGATCGATTACGCGAAATGCCAGGAACACCATTGAACGGGATCTGACATTCGAACGGGGCGCGGGATCCGCTACCGCTTCGGCCCGTGCCTCAATCCTTCGGCTTGTCCTCCGCGACAGGCGGCTGTGGGGTCCGCAGAGTGGGTTTTCCGAAAGTCTTTTGCGGGTCGCCGGTGTCCTTCATCCAGCTATCGACAGCGGTGTGCATGGCGGTGAGGCGTTCCGCCTGCGCGGGGTCGCCGGCCAGGTTTTTCATTTCAAACGGATCGGCGCGGGTGTCGTAGAGTTCCTCGGCCGGGCGATTCTGATAGCGGTGGACGGTGGACGCGGCGGCCGGGTCGGTTTCGGCGGCCTTGAGCCAGCTCTGCCAGTAGGAGTTCTCGCGCTCGACGCCGGTGGTGTGGCTGGCGAAGAGGAACTCGGGGTGGAGGTTGCGGATGTATTTCCAGCCATCGCGGGTGCGCATGGAGCGGCTCGGATAGACGTTGTGGTTTCCATCGCCGCTGTGGGTGGCGAAAACGTGGCGCGGGGATTCAAAGGGTTGGCCTAGCAGCTCGGGCAGGAACGATTTTCCATCCAAACCTTTCGGCACGTCGCCGCCCGCGACGGCAACCAACGTGGGCAGGAAATCGACCCAGGTGACCATGGCGTCGGTCCGCTTGCCAGCGGCGATTTTTCCGGGCCACGAGACGATGAGCGGGGTGCGCAGGCCGTCGTCATAGAGCGTCCATTTCCCAAAAGGCCACTGCGCGCCGTGGTCCGAGCTGTGGAGGATGAAGGTGTCCGGACCGAGCACCCGCTGGACCGCATCCATGACGAGACCGAGGTCGCGGTCCATGTTGCGCACGGCGGTGGCATAGCGGGCGCGCCACTCGCGGCTGACCGGGGTGTCCACGTGGTGCAGCGGGATGTCGAGCTTCGCGGGATCGATGCCATCGGCGTTCTGCGGCCACGGGACGTGGGGCCAGTTGGTGCCAACTATCAGACAGAGCGGTTTCTTGCTCTTCCGCTGGTCGAGCCATTTCACCGCCTCGGGGATCGCGACGTCCTCGTGGTAACCGGTGTGGCGGACGTTATCGAACCCGTAGTCGCGGGTCTGGTTGTAGTGGCCGACCTTGCCGAAACTAACGACCTGATAGCCGAGTTCCTGAAAATAGGCCGGGAGCTTCTTGATGTCGGCCCGCGGCGCAGCGTGGTTCGCCTCCGCGCCGTTTCTCTGGGGGAAAAGTCCGGTGAGCAATGCGGCGCGGCTGGGTGCGCAGGACGGCGATACGACGTAGGCATTGTCAAACGTCGTGCCCGCGCTGGCCAGCCGCTGCATGTTCGGCGTGGGAAAATCCTTGGAGCCGTAGACCGACGAATCGCGCACGGTGTGGTCATCCGACAGGAAAACAACGATGTTAGGCCGATCCGCGGCGGCGAGCACGCTGGCGAGGGACAGGAAAAGAACGGTGAGGTATCTCATGGTTGTTAGCAGGCAAACCGGGGAACGCGGTTCGGCCGGTTCCTCTTTCAAATGCGGTCCCATCCGTGAGCCAGTTCCAGACAAAATTTCAGGCATTCATAGTTTTTCAGAGTTCGGTAAGGGATATCCGAAAACGTCCGTAGTTATCCCAAATTCGCCCTTTATAGGGGACCTACAGCTTGGCTAATTTGCCGGGGTTGTTACCCACCCACCGCTCGAAAATGACTGGTGGCGATGCCGGACATCGGCTGCAAGTTTGCCATTTCCACCCTTCATGAGTTCCTTCCACGATCAGATCTTTTCGGAGATCGACGCCGCCCGGAAAATGGCGGCGGATTTCGCGAGCCGTCGCGGACGGACTCCGGCTGGATCGCTTCGTCTGCCAAGCGGAGAGGACCGCCTTGCCCAAGAGGAGGCTGCGGCGGCAGAGATCGCGGTTCTTGCGGCGGAAGAAGAACGCCTGGCCAGCCAAGCCCGGGAGCGGGCGGAGCACCGCGCGAAGGCACGGGCGGAGGAAAAAGCCAAGGAAGTCCGGGAAGTCAGCCCGGTCCAGGAACCGGCGGAATCCAGCTGGAACGCGATGGCGATCCTGAAAGGTCTGTCAAAACTCCGTGCCAGGGAGCGGTCCGCCGCCGAGGAGTTGATTCGCAAGGCACATGAGGTCCGCGACAAGGAACCGCCCGGAGCCACGGATCTCAAACCCGACGAACTGGAGCGCGGCCCGGAACTGCGCATCGCCCCGGTTCGGGGAATGTGGACCCCGTCACTTGGAGCCACCCAAGTCTGGTATTTCACCTCCGGGGAAACGCGCTGTGGGCCAGTGACCTTCGAGGAACTCCGAACCATGGCCGCCAGCCACGTGCTGGACCCGCGTCTCGACATGATTTGGAAGGAGGGGATGGAAGGATGGAAGCAGGCGGGCCTTCTCGACGGGCTATTCGAGCGGCGGGCCGCCCCGGCCGAGACACCGGACAAACGTAGAGGAAAAAAATTCAGGAGAGTCGCCGCACTGCCAACGGATCTTACCGCGGCGCTGGCATCGAAGCATATGTGTTGGCCCGGAGTGCGCCGCTTGACCCTGTGGCTGGGCCTGCTGCTGTTCCCGGTGCTGTGGAGCCAGATCCTGTGGTGGAGCACGCCCACCCTGGTCGCCACCTTCGGCAGCGCGTTGATGTCCAAGCTCCTGCCATTCGCAAGCATCGTGCCTGTCGCGATCTTGATCTATCTGGTCTTGATGCGGCTGGTAAATTTGGGGATGAGCCGCTGGTGGGGCGTGATCCTTTTGATCCCCGTCCTGAATCTTTGGGTCGGGTACCGCTGCCTGTTCTGTCCGTCCGGCTATGCCTATCACCGCAAGATGGATAGGTCCGCAATGGCCATCGCGCTCACGGTCGTGGTGATCACCCCGGCTGTTTGGTATATCCACTTGAAGCACCCCGACTTGTTGTCACCGGCGCAACTCCAGTCAGCGCTGCATCGTCTGATAGAAAGAGGTGAAAAAATTATCTCTCCCGCCGGTGGTGGGGACTAGGATGATCATGATAAGTGCGGCAAGTCCGAGAGGACAGCCCACGAAGTGATGGAGAGTGAAGCTTGATTTCGTTAGAATCGCCTCACCTCTGCCTGTTAGTTTCACCTTGGATTTCCTCAAGTGGAGACAAGGCGCGCGCACGGATCCTCACTTCACCACCAAGGTGATAATGACGGGTTTCGAGGCGATGTTCCCTTCCTTCACGAGATGCTTGAACTTCACCGTGCCGGTGAATCCGGATTTGGGTTGATATATCACCTCGGGCAAGTTCCTGATGATCAGCTTGCCCACATCGGGTTGACTCACGATCACATATTTGAGAGCGCCCATCCCGACATCCATGGCCTTGCCCGGGAGGAGGAATTTCTTGTTCTGGTTCATCTTCACCTGCACGGTCCTCGCGCTCGCAATCGGAGGAGCGATTACGTCCATGGCGAGGATCTTGAAAGTGCCCTCGAAGTAACCGGAGTACGATCCGGAATAGATATCGTAGAGGGTGCCGGCCGTCCTGGAAGTGAAGGTGAGGGTGACAGCCCCGGAACATGTTTCGGAGCCGGAAACCTGATTGAAGTATTCCAATTTGCCGCCGTTGGCGGATAGTTTGGCGTAACGGTAAGCTCCGCTCTTCATGGCCTCCTTGGTGGTCTCCGTTCCAGAAAGAAACGCGACCGCGGGCGCTACAGACATCGTGATCGCCACGCAAGAACACCGATGCCAGTGCTTGATCGGAATGGACGCGAGCGGGCGGCCCCCTTCAGGACCTGAACGAGAGATCGCTCCCGCTTCCGGAGGAGCTGCTGGGAAATCCGAATAAACTTGGCGCGGCCCGGATTCAGTCTAGGACAGGACGTAATCAGGGATTTCCTGACGGCGCCCCGCCGATCTGTCGCTGAACATCCCCCGTTAAATTTCAAACCATGAAAACCACTGCCCCCCCCAAGGCTGCGTGGAAAAGCGGAATGGCTCTGGCCATCGCCCTGCTCATCGCGCCTGCCACCCAGCGCCTAACGGCCGCCACCACAGACCAGAAGGGACCGCAGCCTCCCAATATCCTTTTCATCATCATGGATGATACCGGGATCGACCAGTTGCGCACCTTCAATCCGGACGCTCAAACGACCGCGCCGACCCCGACGCTCGACACCCTGGTCAAGAACGGAGTGTCCTTCAGCAATTGCTGGACCATGCCCGAGTGCTCGCCCAGCCGGAGTTGCTTTTTCACCGGACGTTACCCGCTGCGGACCGGAGTGAAGGCTGCCATCCTGAGCTACGATCTTCCCTCCTCCCAGGTCTCACCCTACGAAGCCACCACGCCGCGGGTTCTCAAGCAGGCGGGCTACACCAGCGCGTTGTTAGGCAAGTTTCACCTGGGGGGACCTGACAACAACCCGGCATGCCACCGCACCCCCGCCCGGCTTGGCTGGGATTACTACAACGGCAACCTCCAGGGCGGACCGCCATACATTGACACGACCCTCGGAGGTCAGACGACGGACAAGACCCTCTATCCGAGCGGCTTTCCATTCGGCCCCGAAAACGGTGTGTGCTGGTTTCAACGACACGACGGCACCATCTGGTGCGACGACAACAACGGCGCGGGATACACCGGACAGAAGTGCGTGGAATTGGGCGGGATCCCGGCGCTGAACGCCAGCGGCGGATTCGCAGCGACAGTTGCGGACGCGACGATCCAGCCAGATTTCACCATCTTCAACGGCTACTATGTTTGGCCCCGAGTCATCAATAAGGGATCGGTCGTCACCCAAACCACCTCCCGCGAGTACATGACGATCGCCCAGACGAACGACGCCCTGAAATGGATCCGCTCGCAATCCCCGAAAGGCCGCAAAAACAAGCTTGGCCGACCCTGGATGTGCACCGTCAGCTACGATGCCATCCACGCGCCCTATCAGACACCGCCCGCCAGCCTCTACCCACCCGGTTTCGTCTGGCCGGTCCCCATGGGCAACTCCACCGCCGAGCAGATCAAGATCGTCAGTGATCTAACCTTGTCTGCGATGGATCACGAGATTGGCCGCCTGCTCGTCGGCGCAGGCCTCGCGAGCCGCCTGCCTAACGGCAAACTCGATTACCATCCGAAAGACACCAACACCATGGTCATCGTGATGGGTGACAACGGCACTTATTACCCGAGTGTGAATGCTCCCTACAATCTGCTCCGCGCGAAAGCCTCACCCTATCAGACAGGGGTTTCCGTGCCATTGGTCATCTCCGGCCCACTGGTTCGCAAGGCCGGACGCACCGTGGACCACATGGTCAACGCGGTGGACCTGTTCGCCTTGTTCGGCGAGATCGCCGGACTGGACGTCCGCGACGAGGTGCCGAAATCACATGTGCTGGACTGCGAGCCGATGCTTTCCTATCTGCGAAACCCCGAACAGAAATCGTTCCGGAAATACAACTACACCGAACTGGGAAGCACCGTGCCGCCCAACGTGAAGACCTGGCCATCGGTCTTCACGATTGGCGAACTCTTTATCGGCAACGATTTCCTCTTTAATACCAAGGAGCTCTGCGAGAATGAAGGCGGCAAGTGGTTCGGTCCGCCATATTACGACCCGGATCAGTATGAAACCTGCTGCGATGTCCGCGCCGATGTCTATCAGAATCTAATCATCCAGCCGAGAGATGTCTGGGCTGTCCGCAACAACCGCTACAAGTTGGTCAAGTCCATCCACGCCATCTGCCAACTCGGACTCAATCCCTACGAATTCTATGACCTGCGTCCCAAGAAGCAGCCCGACCCGTTGAACCCGCTCGCCTTGGACAATTCCCCCGACAATCTCTTGAAACAAAACGAAATGACTCCCGAAGAGAAGGCCAACTACGTCGAACTCAAGGGAGTTCTCGAGGGGATTCAGAAATCCCATTTCGTCTGTCCGGGAGATGGCAACCTGGACCGGGTGGTCGACGAGAAAGACCTGGAAGGCGTGGAGCGGCATTGGGGCGAACCCAGCGTCTTCGATTTCGACAACAGTGGGAAGACCGGTCAAGAGGACGAGGACATCGTCACCGCGAATTTCGGGAACAAGTGCGATCCCGGTTAGTCTGTGAGCAGCTTTCTCGGTCCAGGCGGTGAGCCTTGAATTCCATTTGCTCACCACCCATCGGCTCTCCACAGTTCTCCCGATGACCACCGCTCCGTTCGCCCTGACTACCGCTCTATCGATCCTGATTCTCGCCGCCGCGACCGGGGCGACCGACGATTCCCCCAAGGCAGCGGCCTTCGGCACTTGGGGCTTCGATCTATCAGGCAGAAACCTCTCGGTGAGGCCGGGCGATGATTTTTTCGCCTATGCGAACGGTGCCTATCTCGATCGCACCGCCATCCCGGCGGACCGGGTGAGGTTTGGCAACTTCGACCAACTTGCCATTCTATCCGAAACCCGCGTCCGGGGAATTCTGGAGGACGCAATCAAGCATCCGGATGAAGCGAACGCGAAGATCGGCGCCTATTACGCCGCCTACATGGATGAGGAGCTGGTGGAAAAAACCGGCATCCAGCCGATCGCCGCGAACCTTGCCAGGATCCAGGCGTGCGCCACCCGCGACGAATTGATCGCCATCATGGCCAAGCCCGGCAGCCTGTGCGGCGGGCTGTTCGGAGCGGGCATCAGCGCCGATGCGAAGAACCCCGCGCGCTACGCGGTCTATGTGGGTTCCGGCGGACTCGGCCTGCCGGACAAAGGCTACTATCTCAAGCCATCGTTCGCCGCCATCAAGACCAAGTATGAGGCGTATGTGACGACGCTCCTCACGCTCATCCAGTGGCCGGAACCCGCGGCCCGGGCCAGGGAGATCGTCGCCTTTGAAACGCGCCTGGCCGAGGCCAGCTGGGAGCGGGCCGAACTGCGCGACCGCGACAAGACCTACAACCTGATGTCCCCCGCCGACCTAACCGCCCATGCGCCGGGTTTCGATTTCGCGGGATTGTTAGGCGGCCGCGGCCTGGCAAAGGTCGACCGGTTGATCGTCTCGGACAAATCCGCGTTTCCGAAAAAAGCCGCCATCTTCGCTGAAACACCGATGGAAACCCTGAAGGCGTGGGCGGCTTGCGGCCTTGCCAACGCGTCGGCCCCATTTCTAACAAAAGCTTTTGTGGAAGCGGGCTTCGAGTTCAATGCCAAGACGCTCGCCGGTCAGCCGGAGCCTCTGGCGCGTTGGAAGCGCGCGGTCATGTCCACCAATGAGGCCCTCGGCGAGGCGGTCGGCCAAGTCTATGTCGCCCGCTATTTCCCGGCCGAGTCGCGACGCCAGATGCTGGATCTGGTCAACAACATCAAGTCCGTGCTCGCCACGCGCATCAACAATCTCGACTGGATGGGCGATGCCACGAAAGAGGCAGCGCAGGAAAAGCTGGCGAAACTAACCGTTAAAATCGGTTACCCGGACGAGTTCCGCGATTACTCGGCGCTGGTCGTCAAGCCGGACGATCTTTATGGCAACGTCACCCGCGCGATCCAGTTCGACTGGCAACGCGAACTCGACCGGCTCGACAAGCCGGTGGACCGCAAGGAATGGGGAATGCCCCCCCAAAAGGTCAACGCCTATTACAACGCGACGCTGAGTGAAATCGTGTTTCCCGCCGCGATTTTGCAGCCGCCGTTTTTCGACCCCAAGGCCGATCCCGCGGTGAACTACGGTGGCATCGGCGGCGTGATTGGTCACGAAATCAGCCACGGCTTCGACGACCAGGGCCGCAAATCCAATGGCGATGGCGTGCTCCAGGATTGGTGGACCGCGGAGGATGCGGAGCATTTCAACCGGCTCGCCGAGCGACTCGGAGCTCAATATGAACGCATCGAGGTGCTGCCCGGCGAATTCATCAACGGCAAACTAACCATGGGCGAGAACATCGGCGACATGGGCGGCCTCAATCTCGCGCTAGATGCCTATCACGCGTCGCTCGATGGCAAGCCCGCGCCGGTTCTTGATGGGGTAACCGGCGTGCAGCGCGTGTTCCTTTCATGGGCGCAAATCTGGCGGCAAAAAATCCGCGACGAAGCTCAGCGCAAACAGATCAATACCGACCCGCACTCCCCTGCCCTGGCGCGCGTCAACGGTGTCGTGCGCAACATCGACGCCTGGTACGAGGCCTTCGACATCAAGCCCGGCGACAAGCTCTACGTGAAACCCGAGGATCGCGTGAAGATCTGGTGAGGCGGATCCGGACGGTGCCCGGACCGTGAAAAACCGTGCCATTTCGGGTCGTCCGCCAACGCGGTTTATTGGAGCTCGATTGCAGAAAACCGCATTATCAAGATTGGCACCTTGGGGTATCAATACGGGTCTCCACCGGTCGGCTTGCCGACGCAAATGAGCAGTCGCCAAACCCGGCACGATTGCCCTCAATGTACCCGGTGAAAACAAACCCATCATTATCCCCGATGCCACCGCCAAGCTGTTCCTCGATCCCCACCCGCCGACTCGCCGTGCTCTCGCTCGTCTGGATGGCAGCGCTGCCGGCAAGCGCTGAATCCAAGCTGGTCCAGCGCTGGCCTACTGACGAAAAAGTCTGCGTCGATGCACCTTTGAGGCTCACCTTCGACCAACCACCGGTCCTCGGGGGCACCGGAAAAATCGAGGTCTGCCGCACGGCGGATGGCCAACCGGTGGCCACCGTCACCCTCGGCGGGGGCCTGTCGGCGGACACGTTTGGAGCCATCGGCGGCCCGGTGCTGCGCTACGAGCAGGTGCGCATCGACGGGCTCACCGTATCGATCCGCTTGCCTTCGCAATCCCTCAAATACGGCGAGTCGTACTTCGTGCGCGTCGAGCCAGGCGTTTTCAAGGAATTTCCCGGAATCACAGAAGGCTGGAAATTCACCACCAAACCCGCCCTCCCCCGCAATCCCGATCGCCTCACGGTCGCCTTGGACGGCAGCGGAGATTTCTGCACCGTGCAGGGCGCGGTCGATCAGATCGACCCGCATCGCACGCAACCCGCCGTCATCACGATCCGCAAGGGCCGCTATCAGGAACTCGTGCGCGTCGGGCGGGAAAAGCGTTTCGTCCATCTGGTTGGCGAGGATCGCAAAGGCACCGTCATCGCCTGCACCAACAACGACAAGCTGAACCCCGGCTGGATGCACCGGGCGGTGATGGGTGTCGAAGGCGATGATTTCTCCATGGAGAATTTAACTCTCCAGAACACCACCCCCTACAAAGGATCGCAGGCCGAGGCAATCTGTCTCAATGCCGAGCGTTGCAAACTGCGGAACATGGACTTCATCAGCACCCAGGATACATTGCATCTGAGCGGCAGCGTCCACGTCGCGGATTGTTATATCGAAGGTGATGTCGATTATGTCTGGGGATATGGCAGCGCGTTCTTCGAACGTTGTGAGCTGCGGTCCATGCACGACGGCTACATCGTGCAGTCCCGCAACCCGCCGGGAAAAGCCGGGTATGTTTTCCTGAATTGCAAGCTCACCGCCGGACCTGAAACCAAACGCAGTTGGCTCGCCCGTATCGAGAGGGAGCGGTTTCCCGCAAGCCACGTCGCGTTCATCCATTGCCAGATGGGCCCCCATATTCCCGCCGCCGGGTGGCAAATGACCGGGCCGGACTCCCCCACCCTGCGCTTCGAGGAATTCGGCAGCACCGATCCCGCGGGGAAGCCGCTGGATGTTAGCGAACGGATCTCCTCCGCCAAACAACTATCGGAAAAGGATGCCGCCGCACAATCCGACGCCACCAAGATCCTCTCCACCGCAGGTCAGAAGTAAAAACCCATTCCATCATGGCCACCAACACCCTGCCCATTTCCCCGCTGCGCTTGCTAGGATTCTGCCTGCTGGCAACCGCCCTAACACTCACGTCCAACGCCCAACCGATCGACCGCGAGGCGTTGGTGACGCGCCACAATCCAACGGCCACCAAGCTCGACCCCCTGTCGCCGTTTTCCGTTGGCAATGGCGCATTTGCCTTCACCGCCGACATCACGGGCTTGCAGACGTTTCCCGATCCATACGATGCGGGCATTCCGCTCCACACCCAATCGCAATGGGGCTGGCACAGTTTCCCCAACACCCACGGTTACAAGCTTCAGGATGCGTTCCAAGAGTTCGAAGTGCATGGCCGCAAAGTCCCCTACGCGGGATTGGCCAACAGTCCGGCAGGCACCTGGCTTCGCGGGAACCCGCACCGGCTCGACCTCGCGCGGATCGGCCTGATCTTGAAAAAAGAGGACGGCAGCCCGGCGAAGCCTGATGATCTATCAAAAATCAAACAAACCCTCGATCTGTGGCGCGGGATTCTCACCAGTGAGTTCGAGTTCGACGCACAACCGGTAAAAATCCGCACGGCATGTCATCCGCAACTTGACCAGTTAGCCGTGGATGTCGAATCGCCCTTGCTGAAAACCAGCCGACTCAGCTTGTCGATTTCATTCCCCGGAGCCAAAGCCGATTGGAAGGAAAACGCGGATTGGACGACGCCCGACGCCCATCAGACGGTCACCACCCCGAACGGCTCACCGCAGTCCTGCCTGTTCTCCCGCACCCTCGACGACAGCCACTACTTTGTCCGCGCGATGTGGTCGGGCGGCGCGCAATTGGAGAAACCCGGTGCACATCAGTCCAAGATCTCCACCGCCGGTGCCGACCGGTTATGGTTTGTTAGTTCCTTCACGGGGGAAAAATCAGGAGAGCCGGTCCCCGATGCCTCCGCCACGTTTCAAGCATCATCCGACCACTGGAAGAAATTCTGGAGCACCGGCGGCGCGATCGACTTGAGCGGCAGCACCGATCCT
>JAZKGW010000014.1:29946-31411 GCA_040385685.1 Verrucomicrobiota bacterium
TGGAGAGACGCATCGTTCTTTCACAGTATCTCACCGCCATCCAGTGTTCAGGCAGTGTGCCACCCCAGGAAACGGGACTCACCTTCAACAGTTGGTTCGGCAAGCCGCACACTGAAATGCACTGGTGGCACGCAGCGCAGTTCGCATTGTGGGGTCGCGTGGAGCTGTTGGAAAAGAGCCTGCCATGGTATAACAAAATTCTTCCGGTCGCCAAAGCGCTTGCCGAACGACAAGGCTACAAGGGCGCGCGCTGGCCGAAAATGGTAGGCCCCAATGGCGAGGAGAGTCCGTCAACCATCGCCGGATTCCTGATCTGGGAACAACCTCACCCCATCTACTATGCGGAACTCTGTTACCGCGCGCATCCGGACAAGGAGACCCTGCAGAAGTACCAGGAGATGGTCTTCCAGACCGCCGAGTTCATGGCATCCTATGCTTGGTGGAATGAGGAAAAGAAACGCTATGAACTCGGACCGGCATTGATCCCTGCACAGGAATGCTACGACCCCGCCGTAACGATGAATCCGACCTATGAACTCGCCTATTGGCACTGGGGTCTCAGCACCGCCCAACAGTGGCGCGAGCGGCTTGGAATGGAACGCGAACCTACTTGGGACAAGGTCATCGCCAATCTATCAAAACCTAACGTGCGTGACGGGATTTACACCGCCGTCGAAACCGAACCTTACACCGAAACCCACGACCATTTCTCGATGCTCGATGGCTTGGGATTTCTCCCGCAAACGCCGCTGATCGATCCGCCAACCATGAGCCGCACGCTCGATTGGGTCAACAAGGTCTGGCAATGGGAAACCACCTGGGGCTGGGACTATCCGACCATGGCGATGACCGCCGCCCGCCTTGGCAGACCTGATGACGCAATCAACGCGCTGTTCATGAATGTGCAGAAAAACACCTATCTGCCCAATGGCCATAACTATCAGGACAAGCGCCTGCCCATCTATCTCCCCGGCAACGGCGGACTGCTGGCCGCAGCCGCGCTGATGGCGGCGGGATGGGACGGCGCACCGACCAAGGACGCACCCGGATTTCCGAAAGATGGCAAATGGAAGGTCCGCAGCGAAGGACTGCTGCCGATGCCATAGAAGCCCGTCCCGTCTCCATCCTGAAGAGTGAAAATCGTGCAGTTCTTATCCCGAATGCGGCGAAACCCCTTCACTCCTGTTGCTATCCGCCGATCTGTCCGCTTAAAACTGACCGCACCGAAAACCCCACCGTCCGATGACCCCAGTCCGTCAAATCAATGATCCGCACCGAAAGGGTTCCGCGCGGAAGTTGATGGCATTTGCCATTTCCTGCATGGCGCTGGTTCATCCTGCCGGCGCCGCCCCGGAGACATCGATTCCCAAGCCCGTGATCCCCGACAGGAATTTCACCATCACGGAGCACGGGGCAACCGGTGACGGAGTGATGAACAATGCCCGGGCATTCCAACAGACCATCG
>JAZKGW010000014.1:31421-189389 GCA_040385685.1 Verrucomicrobiota bacterium
GATGCCGCCGCCGCGGCCGGCGGCGGAAGAGTGGTGGTTCCCGCGGGGAAGTTTGTTTCCGGTCCCATCACCCTGCGCAACAAGATCGATCTTCATTTGGAAAAAGGTGCATCGCTTTTGATGAGCCCCAATGCCGATGATTTTCCGGTGGCGGGCAATCGCCGCGAGAGTTTTATCCGCGCGGAGTATTTGCACGACATCCGCATCAGCGGCGAGGGAACGATCGACGGCCAAGGTGAACCCTGGTGGACCGCCTACCGAGCAGTGAAGGGAACCAGCGATACCGGCCCGCGCCGCCCGCAAATGATCTATATGGAAAAATGCGAGCGCGTCCAACTGGACGGATTCACGACCCTCAACCCTCCGAACACGCATTGTTCGCTGCGCCAGTCAAAGGATATCACAATCGACCATCTGAAAATGATCGCTCCGGGCGACTCGCCTAACACCGACGCCCTTAATCTCTCCATCGCGCAAAACGTCATCATCACCGGCTGCGAGATCAGCACGGGTGACGATAACATCGTGCTGCTGTGCAGCGGGACGAACGATCCGGCGAATCCAAAGGTGAAAAACGTCACCATTCGCGACTGCAAGCTGGGCTTCGGCCACGGCTTGTCGATCGGCAGCTACACCTCTGGGGGAGTCAAGAACGTCCGCGCGGAGAACATCAAGTTTGATGGCACCACCTCCGGCATCCGCATGAAAGCATGGCGGGATCGCGGCGGCCTTGTGAAGAATATCTCCTACAAGAACATCACGATGAAGAACGTGAAGTATCCCATCTATATCACCAGTTATTATCCTCAAACGCCCAAGGGTCCGGGTGAGGATACGCCGCCGGGTTCGAATTCCCAGATTCCGGATTGGAAGGACATCGCGATCGAAGATGTGACGATTACCGATTCCCTCAACTCGATCATTCTCTGGGGTCTGCCCGACAAGCCGATTACGAATCTCACCCTGAAAAACGTCAAAGCCTCGTGCGAACAGGGAGCCTTGGTCTTCCACACCCAGGCCACCTTCTCAGAGGTGGTGGTGACGCCCAAGACCGGACCTGCGCTCCAGCTCTTCAATGCCAAGGTTGCCGGAATGTCCGGTGTTCCATTCGCAGGAAATTTCAAAGCCAAATAGCAACGCCCAATGAATCAAACTAACGGCAGAACGCGATGGATTATCTGCGCCCTTCTCTTCTTCTCGGTCGCGGTGAACTACATCGATCGCCTGGTCATCGGCATCCTGAAGAAACCAATCAGCGCGGAACTTGGCTGGTCGGACAAGGACTATGGGTACATCGCGGCGTTCTTTTCATTCGCCTATGCTTTCGGCTATCTCATCGGCGGCCGGATGATCGACAAACTCGGCGTGAAGAAAGGTCTGCCGATCTTCGTCTTTCTCTGGAGCCTCGCGGCGACAGCGCACGGCCTGGTGAGTTATGTCGACAAGACCGAGCAATTTCACATGAACTATCCGTGGCTTTCGTTCGCGGAAGGCGGAGTCGTTTGGATGACCTTGGCCATGCCGATGACGGCGGCAGGGTTCCTGTTGGCGCGGGTCGCCCTCGGCCTAACTGAAGGTGCCAACTTCCCCGCAGCCATCAAAACGGTGGCCGAATGGTATCCGGTCAAGGAACGCGCCTTCGCGACCGGCTTGTTCAACGCGGGAACCAACGTGGGAGCGATCATCTGCCCGATCGCGGTGCCGTGGATGTTTTCACACATGGGCTGGGCCTCGACGTTCTATGTCACGGGAGCGACCGGATTCGTTTGGTTGATCGCCTGGTGGTTTGCTTATGACGAGCCGGAGAATCATCGCTGGCTCGCGAAGGATGAGTTGAACTATATCCGCAGCGGCCAGCCGGCCGTGGAGGAAAAAGCGGTGAAAGTGCCGTGGCTTTCGCTTTTCCGTTATCGCGCGGTCTGGGCTTATGTGATCGCCAGCATTCTGGCAGGGCCGGCCTGGGGATTCTATCAGTTCTTCGTTCCGGATTTCCTGGATAAGCGATTCGCTTCTCCAATCGTGTCGGTTGGCGATATCAACCAACTCCCGGCGCTCGCCAGCGAGCTGAACAATTCCGCGAACCCGGCTTCAATCTACGTCCGCGACAGCTTGTCTCCCGAGACCAAAACCGCCTTGGCGAATTACCAGGCCAATGACGCTACGTCGACCTTGCAAACGGCTTTGGCTGCTGATTTGACCCGGGTTGTTGACGGTCCATCCTTGTTTGACGAAAATCGTTTCCAGACGGTGGAACTCAGGCAGGAGACAAAGGAACGGCGGGAACAACTGCTCTCCAATCCTCCCAAGGACGAGAAGCTGCGCCAGCTCAAGCTGAGCCAGTCGAACCGGCTGCTGCTGGAAGATATCTTCCCGACCGGTTTGAATCGAATGCTCTCTCTGCAGTCCATTGGCGGCTGGACGGGGGCGTTCTTCGGAATAGCCGCGATCGGCGGCATCGTCGGCGGCTGGCTCGCAGGATCGCTGTTAGGCCGCGGATGGACTCTCAACGCCGCGCGCAAGGTCTCCCTGCTGATCTGCGCGCTGTGCGTGGTGCCGGTGTTTTTCGCGCCATTCGCCCCCACCGTCCTGCTGGCGGTGCTGATCGTGGGCCTCGCCGGAGCCGCCCATCAGGGTTGGTCGGCGAATTTGTTCAGTGTGGTGTCGGATACAATGCCGAAAGATGCCATCAGTTCGACGATCGGCCTCGGTGGATTTGTCGCCTACTTCACCGGCGGATTCGTCAATGGCATCACCGGCGAGATCTTGCAGAAGACCGGTAGTTATGTCAGCGTGTTCGCCTATTTCTCCGGCACTTATCTGCTCTCGCTGCTGGCGATCCAGCTTCTCATCCCGAAAATCCGTGATACCCGGCAGGAGCCCGTTGCTCCACTGGATGTCGAACTAAAAGCCGGCCACCCACCCACCGAATAAACTCATGTCTTCAAATAACAGCTCAGTGGTTCCTTGGGTTTCCGATCAAGGGGACGGCACCTACCGCAATCCGATCATTCATGCGGACTACTCCGATCCGGATGCGATCCGCGTGGGTGAGGATTTCTATCTGATTGCGTCCAGCTTCAATTGCACGCCCGGTCTGCCGATCCTTCATTCGCGCGACCTGATCAACTGGACTATCGTCAACCACGCCATCAAGAACGTGCCGCACCCGCGGTATGACGACGTGCAACCGGGGCAGGGAGTTTGGGCCCCGGCGATCCGCCATCATGCCGGCAAGTTCTGGATTGTCTTCCCGATGCCGGATGAAGGGATCTACGTGACCACCGCGACGGATCCGCGCGCGGAATGGTCGGAGCCGCATCTTCTGCTAGAGGGCAAGGGGTTGATCGACCCCTGTCCATTCTGGGATGACGACGGACAGGCGTATATCGCCTATGCCTACGCCGGCTCGCGCGCGGGCATCCGCAACAAGCTGCACGTCCGTCCGATAGCACCGGATCTGACGCAGGTGATAGGGGAGGGCGAAATCGTCGCCTCGATCGACGAAAGCCTGCCCGCGTTGGAAGGCCCGAAGTGGCACAAGCGAAATGGCTGGTATTATCTATCGGCACCATCCGGTGGCGTCCAAATGGGCTGGCAGGTCATCTTCCGGTCCCGCAACATTTACGGGCCATACGAGGAAAGGATCGTCCTCGCGCAAAGGGGCACTCCGATCAACGGACCTCACCAGGGGGCGCTGGTGGACACACCCGACGGTGAATGGTGGTTCATTCATTTCCAGGATCTCGATCTCTACGGCCGGATCGTCCACCTCCAGCCCGTTAGATGGGTTGACGATTGGCCGCTCATCGGCGTGGAGCAGGATCAGAATGGCGTCGGCATGCCCGTGCTGGCGCATCGCAAACCGGGCGTGCGCAAGACGAGCCCGCTGGCGTTTCCACAAACCAGCGACAATTTCCAATCCGGACAGTTAGGCCTGCAATGGCAGTGGCACTCGAACCACCGGGACTGCTGGCACTCACTAACAGAGAGTCCCGGGAAATTGCGGCTGCTGCCGCAGTTCGTGCGCGAGCGGGATTTCTCGAAGGCCGGCAATCTCCTGCTTCAAAAGTTTCCTGCCCGTGAGTTCGCAGTGATAACGGAACTGGAACTCCCGATAGGTCACGACGACCTGCACGCGGGTCTGATCGTGATGGGACTGGAATACTGCGCGCTGGACGTCCAGCGGACGCGGGAAGGATACAAGGTTTGCCTGCTGTCCAACTCGGAACCGAGGGGCGAGCTTGCGGGGATCCGCGACGCGTCGGTGCGGCTTTGCACCGTCGTTTCCGACGGCGGCGTTTGCCGGTTTGGAATCGTTGGCGACGATGACCGCTTCTATCAAATCGGGCCTGCGTTCTTCGCCAAAGTGGGCCGCTGGATCGGCGCGAAGTTCGGGCTTTTCTGTTTGTCGCCAAACGCGCTGGACCTTTCGGGAGCCGCCGATTTCTCATACTGCAATGTCAGGAGTGCGGCCGCTTTCGCCGCATCGTTCGAAATGACGGATTCCATAGTCTCAAACGTGGTTCCGATGGCGGTTGATGGTCGCGATGATTCTTGGACTCCGCCACGCGGACAGGACGGCGTGATTGCAAAGCACCAGTCGGTCCCAGCTACCTCCTCCCACCTGTGACCATGAAAACCATCGAAATCTGCGGAATGTTAGCATTTGCCGCGACAGGTACGTTGGCGGCAGCGGATACGGGAACCGAGCGGATCGCACCGATTAAGGCACCGTTCGAAATGCCTCAACTCCAGCGGCCCAACTTTCCCGACAGCCGGACAAGCATTGTGGACTTCGGAGCCGTGGAAGGCGGTGCCACGAAGAACACCGCGGCCTTCGCGAATGCCATCGATGCCTCTGCGAAAAAAGGCGGCGGCCGTGTCGTCGTACCCAAGGGCAAATGGCTGACCGGCCCGATCCATTTCAAAAGCAACATCGACCTTCATCTGGAAGACGGAGCCGAGATCATTTTCAGCGACAAATTCGAGGATTACCTGCCGCCCGTGTTCGTCAGGGCTGGCGGCGTCGAAATCTATAACTACTCGCCGCTGATCTATGCGCGCGATTGTGAAAACATCGCCATCACCGGGGCGGGCTACCTGAACGGCAACGCCAAAGCCTGGTGGGACTGGGCCAAGCGGGAAACCAAAGAGCAGTTCAAAATGGGTGCCGCGGGCGTGCCGCTGGAAAAGCGGGTTTTCGGAACGCCGGAGGCCAGAATCCGGCCGAGTTTCGTCGGTTTTGTGAATTGCAGGAACGTGCTGCTCGAAGGCTTCAAGATCGGCAGCGGACCCAACTGGACGATCCATCCGATCTATTGCGAGAACATCATCATCCGCCGCGTCAACGTGGATACCCACGGACCTAACAACGACGGCATCGATCCCGACTCGTGCAGGAATCTGCTGGTGGAATACTGCACGTTCAACACCGGCGACGACTGCATGGTGCTGAAGTCCGGCTACAACCAGGACGGCTGGCGCGTCGGCAAGCCGACGGAGAATGTCGTCATGCGGCATTGCACCGGCAAGGAAGGCCACGGCGGCCTGGTGATCGGCAGCGAGATGTCGGGTGATGTTAGAAATGTTTACATGCACGATTGTCAATTCGACGGCACCGATCACGCCCTGCGCATCAAGTCTCGCATCGACCGCGGCGGCATTGTTGAAAATGTCTGGGTGGAGAACGTCGTGGCAAAAAACATGCAGCGCGACGTGGTGATCCTGAACATGGACTACAGCGCCGACCGCCAGGATGTTCTGGTGAAGAAGCCGCCATTGTTCCGGAACGTTCACGTCAAGAACGTCACCGCCGATGGAGCCCCGGTGGCGATCATCATCACCGGAGTGGAAGAGTCCCCCATCCAGGACATCCATTTCGAGGACATGACAATCACCTCGAAGCAAGGAGTGGTCGCGAAGCATGTGAAGAACCTCACTTTCAAGAACGTGAAAGTCAGCTCGTCGGATGGCCCCGTTTTCGATCTAACCAACGCCAGCGGGATCACCATCGAGAAGGCCGTGGCCCCCAAAGGCGGAAAGCTGTTTCTCAAGTTGCAGGGGGCAGGCTCGGACAATGTCGTGATCCAGTCGAGCGACCTCTCCGGGATGAAACAACCCATACAACTCGGCGTGCATGTGCCTGAAAGCGCGGTTACCGTCAGATGATTCAAAAAACACCCATGTCTTCCACCACCGCGCTCCGCCATCTAGCCTGGACCCTCGCTCTCCTGCCACTGGGCGCGCTCCGCGCGCAGATTGTTGCCTTTCCCGGCGCGGTGGGCTTGGGTGCCAATGCCACCGGCGGCCGCAGCGGATCGGTTTACCACGTCACCAACCTGAATGACTCCGGCACCGGCTCGCTTCGCGACGCGGTGGGCACCGCGGGGCGGATCGTCGTCTTCGACGTCGGCGGGTATATCACACTCACGAGCAAGCTTTCCATCAAGGGCAACATGACCATCGCGGGGCAGACGGCACCCGGCGGCGGGATCGGCATCAAAGGCCGGGCATCCTCCACCAACGATTCCAACAACATCATCATCCGCCACGTCCGGTTCCGCCCCGGTGCGGATTCGCCGAACGAAGACAACGGCCTCAGCCTGACCAACGGCAGAAACACCATTCTTGACCACATCTCGGTCGAGTTCGCCAACTGGAACAACCTCAGCGGGACCTCCGACAACTGGCAGACAAAGCCCGTGAAGGACATCACCGTTCAAAACTCGATCATCGCCAACCCGACCTATCAGCAGTTCGGGGGACACATCGAGTGCGTCGAGGGGACGTGGACATGGGTTCGGAATATCTGGGCCAACGGCCACGGGCGGCAACCGATGGCAAAGGTGCACACGATTTTCATCAACAATGTCGTCTATGACTACGAGTCCTCCTACAACGCCCACAGCGGGACGGCGTTCAAGCACGACGTCGTTAACAACTATTGGATCCGGGCGGCCAATGGCGGCAACGAGTATTTCCAAACCAGCAGCAACCAGAGCTTCTACGTCAGCGGCAACTTGCTGGACACGAACAAGGACGGGAACCTGAACGGCAGTGGTATCGGTATGCCCGGTGGCGCGATCCCGCTGGCTTCGCCCTGGTCGGCAATGACGAGCACCATTCCCACGCTCAGCCCTGCCGCCGCTTACAAACAGAATGTCTCGACGGCCGGGGCACTGCCGCGGGACGAAGTCGACTCCCTGGTGGTCAGCCAGGTCCAGACGTTGGGCAGCGGGCCCGCTGGCAGGACGGCCGGCACCATCGGCGAACTTTATACTCACGAAAATCAAACGGGACTGTCTAACGGCGGTCTCGGCACCCTGGCTTCAGGATCCGCTCCCGTGGACACCGACCGTGACGGAATGCCCAACGCCTATGAAACCGCGCTCGGATGGAACGCCGCCAGCCAGGACCACACCACCGTGCTGGCTAACAACGGGACAATTGTGAGCGGCACGACGTTTCTGCCTGCCAACTCACCCGCCGGCTACACGCGGATGGACGAGTACCTGCACTTCATGTCGGAGCCTCACGCCACGATGTCGAAAAACACCGCGTTGGCACCGACCTCGCTCGACGTGGACCTGCGCACTTACACCAGCGGCTTCACCGCGTCGCCGACGTTTGGCGTGACCAACGTGAGCGGCGGAGCAGTGACTCTATCAGGCACTGGCAACGCGCTCGCGCATTTCGTGCCGACGGTGGATACGGCGGGCCGCGCCAGGTTCGACTTCACGGTGACCGATTCGGCCGGCACCGCGTGGACGCGGACATTCAACGTGGTCGTCGCGGCGACCGGGCTGCCGCAAGATCTCTCCTGGGTCGGCAACGGGACGACCAACTTGTGGGACACCAACCTGATGATCTGGCAGTCCAACGGTTCGGCAGCGAAGTTTGCCGCGGGCGACAACCCGCTCTTTGCCGACGGCGGCTCATCCTCGCCGCAGATGAATCTCGCGGGTGCCATCACCGCAGGCGCGGTCACCGTGGCTTCCGCGCAGAACTATACCTTCGGCGGCACGGGAGCGCTCACCGCCGGTCCACTCGCGAAAAGCGGCACGGGTTCACTCACGCTTGCCAACACCGGGGCTAACAGCTTCGCCAGCATCGATCTCGATGGCGGCACGCTCGTTTTGCCCACCCTCTCAGGTGCTGGCTCGGCAAAAATCACTCTCAACAGCGGCGCGCTGACCTTGTCGCCCCCGACATCGACAGGGATCTCGAATCCACTCGCGATTGACGGCGAGGCCACAATCAATGTCACCCTCCAGCACGATAATTTCAGCACTTGGACCGGCACCGGCACGATGAATGTCAACGCCACGCAAATGTGGACGGTGAGAGGCGATACCTCGGCGTTCTCCGGGCGGGTGAATTTCGGCTCGACCGCGAGCAGAATCCGGCTTTACGGCAGCCTCGCAAGCGCCCAGGCCGAATGGGATCTGGGCACCGGCACAGGTCAAATTTTTAACCGCAACGGTGCCGTCACGATTAACCTCGGCTCTCTAGCAGGTGGCCCTAACACCCAGCTTCTCGGTGCCGGGAGCGTGGACACGGCTAGCACCTATTCGATCGGCGCGCTCGGAGACAACATGACCTTTGCCGGAAGCATCAAGGACGGCAGCGGGGGGGCTTTGGCGAAAACGAACATCATCAAAACCGGCGGCGGCACTCTAACTCTCAGCGGTGCCAACACCTTCACCGGCACGACAGCGGTGAATCAAGGAAAGCTACTCGTTCCCGGCACGCTCCCGAGTTCCGGGGTCACCGTGGCAAGCGGCGCGACGCTCGCCGCGAACGCCGTCACCGGCACCGTGGCGACCAGCGCGGGTGGAATCCTCTCACCGGGCGCGGCGGCGTCAGCCTCCGTGGTCATGAACGTCGGAGCCGGCCTCACGCTCAACAACCCGACGATCTGGATGGACATGGCGAACACGCCCGCCGGCACGAGCGACAGGATCGTGATGAACGGCGGCACGCTGGCACTCACCGGCGCGATCAATTTCAACTTCCTGCCTCTCACCGGCCCGCTCGGGGCAGGCACCTACGATCTCGTCACCGGCGCAACCAACAGTTCCGCGAGCAGTGTGACGATGACCCACAATTTCCCGACGGGCACTCGCCAGACCTTCAATTTCGACCGACCGACTGCGGGATCGAATCCTAGCTACATCCGCCTCATCGTCGGGAACGAAGCCGGCATTCTGAACTGGACCGGTGCCAACGGCGGCGTGTGGGACCTCAACATCACCGCTAACAACTGGTTGCTCGGCGCCGCGTCCGCGAATTTCTTCAACCTCGACACGGTGAACTTCACCGACTCGTCCGCCGTGGGCACGGTCAATCTAACCGGCACGCTCGCACCCTATCTCGCCACCGTTTCCAACTCCGCCACGGCATACACCTTCTCCGGCAGTGGCGTGCTCGGCGGCGCGGCGGCGCTGATGAAAACCGGTCCTGGCACGCTCACGATCGGAGGCACCGGCGTCCATACTTTCACCGGCGGCACTACGTTGAGCACCGGCACCGTGATGCTCACCACCCTCGTCGCCACCCCGCTCGGCACCGGCGTGGTGAATGTGAACGGCGGCACGCTTCATCTCGGCGACTCACGCTTCGTGCCCAACTCCGTGGTCTTCAGCGGCACCAGCGCCGTGGCCTCCACCACCGGCAACGTGAGCCTCGTCAGCAACACCGCCAACAGGATGTCCGGTGCGAGCAATGCGGTCATCAATTGCTCCATTCCCTCGAACCTCTTGACGATCCAAGGACCGATCGATGGCTTCCTTGGCACGATCAACATGGGAACCAGCGCCGGCACCCTGCGGCTCAACGGCAACATCAACGCCACCTACGGCAGCCCGACCGCCGCCTTCGATCTCGGCACGGGCAGCTCCAGGCTCTGCAATCGCAATGGCGACATCACCATCGAGTTCGGTGCCGTCAGTGGCGGACCTAACACCACTCTCCAGGGACGCCAGAGCGGCAGCACCGCGACCTCCACGAGCACCTACCTGATCGGCGGACGAAATACCGACGCGGTCTTCGCCGGCCACATCGACAGCGGCGGCGACCTGACCGGCCTGTACATCATCAAGGTCGGCACCGGCGCTTGGACGCTCAGCGGTAATTCTAACTACACCGGCACTCTCACCGCGCAGCAGGGCGGCATCATCCTTTCCGGCCCGCTCACGTGCAGCGGTGCCGTTCAGGTTCTCACCGGTGCCACCTTTCAGCTCGGCAGCACGCTCTCCACCGAGGAAATGATCGTCGCCGTCGGCGGACAGCTCACCGGCGGAGGAACCATCGCCGGCGACCTCACGAACAACGGCACCGTAAACTGCTCCGGCCCGCTCGCCATCACCGGCGGCATCACCAACAACGGGACCATGCGCCTCACCAGCGGCGCAGCGCTAACCGTCAATGGTGCGTTCATCAACACCGGCCTGCTCGACCTCCTCACTGCCGATGTCTCCCACGCCCTTCTCCAGAGCATCGTCAACCAAGGCGTGATCCTCGATTCGAGTCTGGTCAAGGTCGCCAGTGCGAGCCGGACCAATGGCTTCACCGTCACCATCCAAGGCTACGCCGGCCACACCTATCGCCTGCAACGCTCCACCACCCTGGTCAACCCTAGCTGGAGCAACGTCGGCGCGGTGCAAAACGGCAACGGCGCGATTCTAACGTTCAACGATCCGGCCGCCGCGGGGAACGCCTTGTTCTACCGGATCGCCGTCGAGCCCTAACTGCGAATTCGTCGGCGGGATCGTCGCCGTGCTGGCGCTGGGAATCCAGTTCAAGGCGGGCATCCGGACTGCGAAAATCGTGCCGAATTTTCAATGTCATTTGCATAAATGCGAGATTTACGCTGTGGCATATGCCGGATAATGTGCGGTTTGAATACGCCAAAAGCTTTCGCTCGGTCTCCCCGCGGTTAATGGCGAAAACCCCAAAACCCTATCCAAAATCCCGTGAAAAACCGCTTCTCCGTCCGTCCCCAGCTCTCACTGCCTCACTTCATCCGCTTCAGCACCGCCTTGGTTACCATAGTCGCAGGCTCCGCACATGCGCTGGCTCCGAACTGGAACACCGCTGTCGATGGGAACTGGTCGGACACCACCAAGTGGAGCACGGGCCTCGCACCGGTCGCCGGCGATACGGTCACCTTCAACGCGGCCGCCCAAGATGGCAATGAAAGCATCTATCTGGACGGCAATCGTGCCGCCTTGACGCTCACCTTCGCGAACACCGGCACCACGACCTTGCTGGGAGGCCTGTCCGACACTCCGGCGAGCAGTGCGCTGGCTTTAGGAAACACCAGCACCGCAATCACCGCCGCCGCTGGAGCTGGAGCGGTTACGATCGGGGACACCGCCGCTTCTCCGACCGCACCTGTTGTCATCTCGTTCGCTGCCGGCGGCGCCATCGTCAACAACTCCAGTTCGACTCTCACCATTGCCAACCGGTTTACCGGAGCGGGTGTAACCAGCACTGCCAGAGGGATCATCACCTTCACGGGCGCTGGCACCGCGAACGACGCCACAAGGTCCACCGCCGGGGCACTGAGGATTGGAAATGGCTCGGGGGGAGGCGGCGTTGTGAACATCAACGGCTTTCTCAATGCAACCTTCACGTCTGATGACAGGATTATAAACGGGGCGACCCTCAACTGGAACGCGACGGGGCAAGTCGGCCCTGGCGGCTCCGGCACCACGGGCGGCATCGTTTCCATCGGCAGCGACCCTAGTACCACCCCTACTACTGGCACGCTCAACGTGTTGGGTGGAGTTTTGACGGTTGCGGCCACGACCAGTGGGGACAGGGGTTTTAGTATCGGCGGCTCGCAAGAAACGACTGGCACCTCCGGTGCGAACGGGCTGTTAAATATTTCGGGAGGCAGCGTCGTGATAAGCAACAACGCGACCGTCCTGATCGGGAGCGCCGTCCGCAGTTCCAGCGGTGGTTCCGGCAATGGCACCCTGACGATCGGCGGCACCGATGCCCTTTTCAACACGGGCACGACCACCGGGTTATTCCGAATGGGCAATACAACCGCTGCGGTGGGAACAGGCACGATCAATATCAACACCGGCGGCACTCTTGCCACCCTGCGAAACCTCACCAAGGGGGGGGGCGCTGGCGCGGTCGCCACCGTCAATTTTGATGGCGGCACCCTGAGGGCCAACGGCACGGCGCTCAACATGACCAACCTGACCGCCGTGAATGTCAAAGCCGGGGGGGCGATCATCGACACCAACAACTTCAATGTCTCCATCAGCAGTGCGTTTCTCAACGGAACCGGGGGAGCCGATGGCGGTCTTGCGAAAAACGGCGCCGGCACTCTGACTCTCGGCACCACCAACACCTACACCGGAGCGACCAGCGTGACCGGTGGCACTTTGCTTATTGGCAGCGCCGGTTCCATCAACAGCAGCAGCGGGATCACGGTCAACGGCTCGGACGCGAAGTTGATCCAAACGAGTTCGGTTGCCAGCACGCCGGCCATCACTCTGACCCAAGGCACCCTGGACGGAACTGGCACGGTTGGAGCCGTAGCGATGGGGAATGGCACGGGCGGCATCCTGACGAATGGCAATGGCACCGCCGCGGCGTTGACGCTGGGCTCCTTGAGCTTTGGCGGAGCGGCCACGGTGGACATCGTCGACAGCGCGGCGACCCCCTCGGCCCGCCTGGTGGTGACCGGAGCCTTGGCCACCACGCCGGCAAATGGCCAAGTGACCGTCAATGTTTCCGGCTCGTTGAGCAACGGGCTCAACAACCTGATCGGCTTTGGTTCGTTCGCAGGTTCGCTTTCAGATTTCACTTTGGGCACGACCCCCGTATTGACCTCGCGCCAAAACCTTGGGGCGCTCTCGTTCAACGGAAACAATCTGGCTCTCACCATCATTGGCGACAGTCCGAAATGGACGGGACGGGACAGTTCCGAGTGGGTCGTCGGCACGACCGGTGCGAATGCCAACTGGAAACTGATCACAGGCGGCGGCGCAACCGACTACATCGAAGGGGACGCCGTGCTTTTCGACGACTCGGCCACCACTGCGGTCACACCGGGCACGGTGAACATCTCGGTGGTAGACGTGCTTCCAACGGTGACGACGTTCGACAATTCTACCATCAACTACGTGGTAGGCGGTGGCTTCGGTATCGGCGGAGCGGGTTCGTTGGTCAAAAATGGCACCGCCAAGACCACGCTCGGCACGATTAACTCCTACCTCGGCACGACAACCATCAGCGCGGGGACGCTGAGTCTCCAGAACAGCAGCGCGCTGGGTACCAGCGCGGGAGCGACAGTAGCGAGCGGAGCGGCCATCGAACTTCAAGGCGATGTCGCCATCGGCTCGGTTCCCCTGACACTCAATGGCGCGGGCCTTACCGCCAGCCCTGCGGGTGCCTTGCGCAATGTCAGCGATACGAACAGCTATGCCGGCGTGGTGACACTCGGATCGAACGCGACCATTCAATCAGACGCCGGCAGCCTCGCTCTCAGCAACTCGGTCCAAGGGTCCGGCACCCTGACTGTAACCGGCGCCGGTAGCGTGACGCTGACCGGTTCGAGCAGCTACACCGGCGGGACCATCGTCAATGGCAGCACTCTCATTATTGACCTGGACGAGGCACTGGGGGCGGTTCCGGGTGTCGAGGACGCCGACAATGTCATTCTCAACGGATCGACGCTGCGGTCGGGACCAACAAGTCTGGGGACAACCCGTGGAATTACCTTGAGCGGTGGCGAGGTCGTTCTTTCCGCGACCGGCGGCACGGTCAATGTGAACGGGAAGGTCACCGGTTCTGCCAACCTGACCATCGCCAACGTCGGCAGCGGTGACCGGATCGCGCTCGGAAGTTCAGCCAATGATTTTACCGGTTTGGTAACGATTGCCTCGGGTATTCTGAACGTGAATCCCGGCGGCGGCGCTCTGGGAAACGTGAATAATGGCATCACTTTCACGGGCAATTCGACGTTGCAGAAGACAACGACCGGGACCGCCACGTTGGTCAGCACCCGCACGGTCACCATCAACTCCGACGTTACGGCGACGATGGAAGCTTCTAACGCGACTGGAGCCTTGACGGTGAACGGACTTGTCACTGGAGCGGGCTCTCTAACCAAGATTAGCGCGGGCACGGTGACCCTTTCCGGTGCCAACACTTATACAGGCGCAACGACCGTTAACGGGGGAACTCTCAATGCGAACATCGAATCGGTAGCAGACGTCTCGGGCGCTTTCGGTGTGAACTCCGCGGTGACGATGGGTACCGCCGCCAGCGCGATCTTGAATCTTAACGGTTTCAACACGCAGATCGGCTCGCTCGGGGGTGGTGGTGCGACGGGTGGCAACGTCGCCTTGGGTGCCGCCACCTTGACTACCGGCGGCGGCAACAAGACCGACACCTATGCGGGCGTGATCTCCGGCACCGGCGGGCTAACCAAGATCGGCACCGGCACCCAAACGCTCACTGGTGCGAATACTTACACCGGTACTACTACGGTGACCACCGGCATCCTGTCGCTTGCCAATCCCGTGCTTTCCTACACGGCAGCCGTGGAGATCGCGACCAGCGGCGCGTCGCTGGAACTGTCTCACGGGCAGACCGACAGTGTCGCTTCGCTGTCCATTGGCGGGACACCCCAGCTTAACGGCACCTATGGATCCATGGACTCCCTGACAGCGACCTACAAGATTCCGCAAATCACCGGCCCGGGGATTCTTCACGTGGGACCTGGTTTCGAGAGTTTCATGGACGGTTTCCCCGGCCTGACAACGGCGCAGAAACTTCCAGGGGCGGATCCTGACTTCGATGGTATCAGCAACCTGATGGAGTATGCACTTGCTGGATTCGATCCCACCGTGCCCGATGCGTCGCCCGGCACCTTCATTGGTGGCACCCTGAGTTTCACGAAACGGGCGGATGCCGTCGCCAATGGCGACATCACCTATGCGATCGAGGGCTCCACCACCTTGGACATCGATTCCTGGACCGTGGTGGCGACATCGCCCGCAGGTGACATGGCCCCGATCTCCTACACGTTGCCCGCCGGGCAGCCCAAGGAGTTCGCCCGCCTGCGCATCAGTCAGAACTAATCAAGGACTTTTCCGGATCACCCTGTTGCGGGTGATCCGGAACTCGTGACTCGTCGACAAGCCCTGTGGCCGTTTGTTAGGCGCGGATCGTTCCTCGAACGGCCCGCGCCACGTACCTTGGCGAAAACGACGCACTGTCGCTACTTCGCACGGGCTTCCCAAACCATGTCGATCGACCCGCCGGACTCGTCGGTCAGCGAATACGTCCGTTTAGCCGTATGTACGGACCACCGGGCAAAGGTAGGTCCAAATTGGCTGCTCGATCAAGTAAAAGCTTCGAACAAAACAGCGAAGTCACATTAGTTTAGAAATTTGGTATGATATCACTTGGAAGGAGACTTGGCCTTCGGGCTGAAGTTCTCCTTGTTCACGCCCATCTGATCAAACTCAATGCCCGCCTGAATGAACGGACCGACGCCTTTGAGGTCGTTCTCAACGATCGGCTCGCTGATGTAGTAATCGTAGGTACCATCGCGCTTGTCGGGTTGTCCGAGACCGGCGACCTGGCAGCATTGAGTTAGATTGACATCGCCCGCCGCGCCGACCCGGATCAGATCGCGAACCATTCCTTCGTAGCCCGCGCGCGCGGTCTTGAGATAGTCGCTGGGCAGAATGCCGTCATTCACCGCTTTCGCGAGTGAGTAGACGAACATCGCCGTGGCTGTGCCTTCGAGATAATTGCCTTTGCGATTGCCTTGGTCCAGCACCTGCCACCACAGGCCGGTCGCCGGATCCTGGCACTTCACGATCCCATCGGCGGTCTTTTTCAAAATGGCGAGAAGCTCGGCACGCGCGGGATGATTCTTTGGGAAATACTCCAGCGTTTCAACCTGGGCCATGACCCACCAACCGACGGAGCGGCCCCAGAAATTGGCCGATCTGCCGGTCTGCTTGTTCGCCCAATTCTGCACCTTCGCCTCATCCCAACCGTGATAGTAGAGGCCGGTATCTGCATTGTAGAGATGTTGGTCGATGAGTCGGAACTGCTTCGCGATGTCGTCCCAAGCGTCATTTCCGCCAGCGGAAGTCTGGGTATACTTTGCATAGAACGGTTGTCCCATATAAAGGCCATCTAGCCACATCTGGCTGGTGTAACGTTTCTTGTGCCAGAATCCGCCTTCGATCGTGCGCGGGTGCTTGTCCAACTGCGAGCGCAACGTGGCGGCCGCGGTTTTATAACGCTCTTCGCCGGTTAGTTTTTGGAGCGCAATCAGCGTCCGGCCCGGAGCGATGTTGTCGATGTTGTAATCCTCAATCTTGTAGCCTTCGATGGTCCCGTCTGGCCGGATCCACGTGCCGGTCGAATTCTTCACGAAGTCGGCATACTTCGGATCGCCGGTGTGTGTGCTCAGTTCCAGCATGCCTAGCAGCGTGACGTGAAGCGCATAGTCCCACTTTCCGCCCGCCTTGTAACTCGCATCATCTCCGAAGCGAGCAATCTGCGAATCGGCCATGCGCTTCGACCACTCGATCGGAGTTTGGCCGCGCGCGGGGGAGCAAAGCAGAACGGTAGAAAGAAAGAGAAGATAGGGTTTCATGGATTTCGTGGTGGAGTGACAGATCGTGAGTTTTTGAGAAAAGATAGGGATGAGGGAAAGACAGTATGACCCGTCAAGGAGATGTTAAAGTTGCGGCAGCAGGAGTTGGCAGGGTTGCATCATTCACAACGACGTTTTCAAACTTGAGGCCTTCGACTCCGCGCGGTTCGAACTTCGTGCTCTTCAGTTTCACATGAACGTCCTTCAGGACGATCCCGCTAATCTCCGTTTGGGAGTTGCCGGTGATTTCTCCGAATGAACCGAAGGATCCTTTCACGTTTGTGATGGTGATGTTGCGCACCACCGACTTCGGCGGCGATTGCCCTTTCAAATCGAAATACTGTTTCCATGGCAAGACCTTGAAGATCGCGCCCTCACCTTCAACCGTGATGTCGCGCAAGTGAATGTTTTCATAATGCTGGGGCGTGTCGGGCCGCAGTTTCAACCGCAGCACGGTCGGCTTGGTCGTCTTGCAACGTTCCACGGTGACGTCTCGCACGATGGTCGCCTCACTGCCCGCCGTCACAATTCCCCCGCCCGCCTCGAACTCACAATCGACTATCCGAATGCGTTCGACTGGCGGGCTATCCTTGTCCTGCATCGCAAACGGACCTTTCGAACCTTTGAGCGCGATGCAATCGTCACCAACGGAAAAGAAACATTTGCTGATGGTGACATCCTGCGAGCTGTCCACATCGATTCCATCGGAACTGGGCGCATTGTTTGGCTTGGTCCCGTGAAGAGCCTCGAAGCGGCAGCTTTCCACCAAGACATTCCGGCATCGATAGAGATGCAGGTTCCAAAATCCCGAGTCTTTGAAGTTGACGCCACTCACCTGCACGTCCTCCGAGTTCTGAATGAATGTCAGCCGCGGGCGTTCGACGTCGAGGTTGGTTGTCTTGGGATTCGCATCACGCCGTTGATAGAAATCCCGCCAGAACGGTGCGCCGCTGCCATCGAGCGTGCCGGGGCCCGTGATGCGGAGTTGATCCACCTTGTCGCCATTGAGCAAGGCCGCGCGCCATGGCTCGAAGTGGCCTTCGATTCGGGTGTTAGCCTTCGGATAGTCGTTGATGTCAGTCGAGCCTTTGAGCACCGCGCCTTCGAGAAACCGGATGTTCACGCCGGGCTTGAGAAAAAGCGCGCCACTCACGAACACACCTTTGGGAATCACCAGCGTTCCGCCGCCGCTTTGTGCGCATGCATCGATCGCCGCTTGAATCGCCTTGCTGTTGAGGGTCATTCCGTCACCGACGGCACCGTGTTCCGAGATATCATAATGCTTCGGCTCCGCGCCCGGCGAGAGGCAGGCACAAAGCGTGAAGACCGCACCCGCTAACAAGCAGAAAATAGGAGGAGATGTGTTGGGTTTCATCTAAGAAAACTGAGGGTAAATGAGGTGAGATGGAAGGACTGATTCCCTGGCATCCGGGAAACTCAATTGGGTTTCCAGTGATCGTTGCCGGAGAGAACCGCTTCAACCGTGATCTTGTCGCCCTCTGATTTGCCGAGCTGTTTCGACCATCGAACGCGTTTGTCAGGATTTGCTCCGGGACCCTTGCTATTGTATTCGGAGTAACGTGCGGTCTGTTCGTTCTCGGGCTTCCCCCAGTTGTGCCAGCCTTCGGGCCGAATATGATCACCCATCTGGCAATTGACGAAGATCACGCTTCCGGCAGGTCGCCAAGGACGGCCGAGATAGGCGAGCGGCGGCTTCTTCGATGGCTTGGACGCAGGCAACTTGCCCGTGGGATCGATCCACGGCGCGGGATCACTGGTTAGCTTGCAATCGAGAAATACGAACCCGTATGCCTGCTCCGGCGAAGTGCTGGCCGCGGTGACATAACCGCCGTTCTTGCTTTTGATCTCACACTGGTCAAACACGGCCGTCCCGCCGCCGTAGATGAAATCCACACGGCCTTCGATATAACAATCCTTGAAATAGTGGCGCCCTTCCTCCGGCCGGAGTGTGTCCTGCCAACCGAGCATGCGGCAATTCGTCACCACTGCGCGGTCGCCATCCAAGCGCAGGGCCAGCGCCTGTCCGTGATCCCCCGAGGCATTCTCAAAGGTCAGTTTGTCCGCCTTGAAATCATCGCTCAGGATGACGAGGCCGATGCCCTTGAAGCGCGGGTTGGTTCCAGAAGGTTGTTCCTCGTTGGTGTTGAAGTTCCAAGTGAGGATCGTGGTTGAGGCGTTGTCGCCTAGCAGGGTGACTTTGCCTTTGGTTCTTGGAAGAATCTTCTGTCCCTCGTAGGTGCCAGGCTTGATGCGGATGATCGTCCGGTCGGAGCTCTTCTCCGGCACCCCGTCAAAGGCCTCCTGAACAGTTTTGAAATCGCCGCTGCCATCTGCCGCGACGGTGATCCTCTTCTCCGCCGCTGACGAGCGCATCGAACTAACAAGAGCGCCACTTGCACAAGCGACGAAGGCCAATGAGCGGCTGACTGACAAATGGAGATGTGGCATGGGATTGATCGGAGGGGCTAGGTGCGGGATAGATAGCCGAGCGGCCCCTGAGGTGGAGAACTCATTCAAAATTTCATCAATATGAGTTCGAAACGGCGGCATGCGAACCGGTTCTCCGGACACATCGAATACTTCCGCTAGATATGAATTCGTCCATCCTCATTGGCACAAGATTGGGAATTACCAACAGGGACGTCGCGGACACGCCACTACTTTCGCCGGATCGTCCTCGCGCATCAAGGAGACACTTGGCGATTCTCCCTTTATTCAAGTCGATATGCAGAAAACGAGGGAAATTGCGACGCGCAGTTGTTGATGGGTTTGAATATCCTTGTCGCCCCGGACGATCTCCGCCCTCACCAATCAGACATGACTACGCGCTTCAACCTACTCATATTTTATGCCCTGATGATGGCGACGTGTCTTGCCCAACAAAGCAAGCCTCAGGAATTCAACCTTTGGGAGAACAATCCGCCCGGAATGGTGGCTGGCGCGACTCCCGGCGCCGATGATGGCACCGGACGCGTCCGCAACGTCGGCATCCCGGGCATGCTGGTCTATCTGCCGGCGACGCCCGCACCACCGCAGGGCCGGACCGCGTTGATTGTCTGTCCGGGCGGCGGATATACCCATCTTACGCGGCTCATCGGAGCGGACGGCGCGGTAAACGCATTTATTCCGAAAGGATTTGTGGTGATCTCTCTCAAGTACCGCACCCGGCCTCCATCGACGACGGTGGACGCGGACGCCTTGGAGGATGGAAAGCGCGCGGTCCAAATCATCAGGAGTCACGCCAAAGAGTGGGGCATCGATCCGCGGCGGATCGGGATGTTAGGTTGGTCCGCCGGTGCGAATCTCGCGCTCAATGTCGCCTCCCAGTTCAAGCCGGGAGATGCCGCCGCCAGTGACAAGGTCGGGCGCGAAAGCAGCCGTCCTGATTTTGTGGTGTTGCTGAGTCCCTGGCCGTCCAAGCGCACGATCGCGGACTATCCGATCCAGGCCAATGCTCCACCCGCCTTCATCGCTTCCGCCAAAGACGACAAAACGGCTCCAGTTGCTTTTGCCGAGGGCATTGCGGAAAGTTACCAGAAGGCGGGTGCCAAGGCTTCTCTCTGGACTCCCGAAACAGGAGGCCACGGAGCCTTTACAATTGATGCTCCGGGAGAGGGCGGCAAGTGGATCGACCGTTTCGAGCCCTGGCTGCAGGAGTTAAAATAGGGTGCCTGAAATCCGTCGTTCCAAAGCTACTTGGGCACGGTTAGATACTTCGCCAGTTCCGGCACTTTCCCGCGGATTTCCTCCGCCACGAGCTTGGCGGTCTCCGCCTCGCCTTTCGCTGATAGATGAGTGTGGTCGACGGCTGCCGGAGCATCCGGGTTCGCAGGATTGGTGGGTTCAGCGGGAACCGCGGTTTTCGCCGCAGCTTTGGCTGGGCGGTCGAATACCGCCGCCTTTTCCGGGCCGAGGCGATTCATCTGCTCCACGCTGCGCGCGTTGAGATCGATCAGGGGCACCTGCTTTTCCGCGGCGAGAGCCTTCACCGCTTCCACATAGCCCGCGAGCGCATCCGGTTTGATTTTCCCCTGCTCGTCGAAATTCCTGCGGGTGAGGGAAGTCACCAACACCGGCTTCGCACCGGCGGCCTTGGCCTCATCCACATAGCGGGCCATGTTCTGGCGATACGTTGTCGCCGGATCGGTCTCACGCTCCGTTCCCTTCCCCGGCTGGTCATTGTGTCCGAACTGGATCAACACCCACGCGGGTTTCGCATCGAGCACCTGCTTCCAGAACTTTTCATCACGGTAGCTTTTGGAACTGCGGCCACCTTTTGCCAGATTGATGCATTTCACTCCCGGAGCGAGCAGTTTGGCAAAGCCATCCCCCCAACCGCCGTTGGGAGCGACGGTCGAATCACCAGCCAGCACGATGATTGGCTGGTCTTTCGATGGTGCGTCCCCGGCGGCAGGAAGCGGCGCGGCAACTGCTAGAAATAGTGGAAGAACGAGAAATGACAGCCATGTTTTCATAAGATCAGTTCTTTCCTCCGAGTGTTGTTTTCAACCAGAGGATCATCTGGTCCTTGTAAGTGGGATCAAAGTTCTCCCACTCCCTGATCCGGTGAGGCGCACCTTGGATCGTGAGAAGCTGACATGGCACACGGTATTCCTTGAGCTTCGCCTGAAGATTCACCGATTGCGCGTGCATGACGCTCTTGTCTTCCGTGCCATGAATCAACAGGAATGGCGGGAGCCCGGGTTTGAGATGATAGATGGGCGACATTTCCTCGAGGATCTTCGTGGTCGCTGCATCCACCACCGCCGGGCGTTCCACCAGCGCCTGGAACGCTTCACTGAGGCCGCCCCGACGGGCCATGTCCGCGGGCATATCGGTGGGTGCGGCCAGGCCCACCACCGCCTGCACCCGCGTGTCGTCGCCAGCGCGGACGGCCGCCAGACAGGCAAGTTCCCCGCCGGCGGAATAACCGACGAGCGCGATCTTGTGGGAGTCGCCCTTGAATTCCGCCGCGTGGGTCTTCACCCAGCGGATCGCCGTTTTGACATCCTCGTAACAAGCGGGCCAGCGGTTTTTCGGCGCGAGCCGGTAGTTGATTGAAAACCAGGTGAAGTTCGCCGCTGATAGAGGTTCGAGGAGCGGGGTGATATCTCCCTCCTTGCTGCCACTTCCCCACCCCCCGCCGTGAATGAGGATCGCGACGGGAAAGCTGCCGGATCCTTGCGGTACGTGGGCATCCAGCAGCAATTTCTCGTCCCCAGCCTCGCCGTATTCGATGTTGGCGTGCAGCCCTCCAGATCTTTTCTCCTGAGCGAATGACAGCCCCACTCCCAATGCGGTAAGAAAGCTGACGAAGAGAACCCGATGGAACATAACAGTAAAATTGGAGGTTATGGGATGACGCCGATTCGAATCACTTCGCGCGCGACCGCAGGGGCGGCACCGCGCACCCTAGCGGGTTCGCAGTGAGGAACAACGGTCAAATACTCTTGCTGCCAGCAATTCGCCTTGAGAATCGTGCACCGAGGGCCGAAAATTCCGTATATTCAATGCGGCTTGCCGAAATCGGTATTGTTACGCGCGGTGGCAGCAGATATGGCTTGGAGGATGCACCCTACCCGCCCGCTCGCTTTCCTCGGTATTTGCCTGTCGTTGTGCGGAATGTCCCCGACCCGGGCCGAGGCCGTCGTGAACCCGCAGGAGACGGCGATCCTCGCGCGGATCAAATCCCCGCTGTTCGCTGAACGGGACTTCCCGATCCCTGATTTCGGGGCGGTCAAGGACGGCGACTCCACCGCAGCCCTCGCGAAGGCCATCACCGCGTGCCATGACGCGGGCGGCGGTCGCGTGGTGGTTCCCGCCGGCGTCTGGCTAACAGGTGCGGTGCATCTGAAAAGCAACGTGAACCTTCACCTCGCCGACGGCGCGACGCTGCGCTTCAGTCCGGATTCCACGAAGTATCTGCCGCTGGTGCTCACCCGCTTCGAAGGAATCGAATGCATGAACTACTCGCCGCTGATCTATGCATTCGAGCAGGAAAACGTGGCGATCACCGGTAAAGGCACGCTCGACGGAACCGCCAGTTTGGAAACGTGGTGGTCGTGGAACGACCCGTCAAAAGGCCGCCCCACCAAACAGGTCGCGGCACGCAAGCGGCTCGATGACCAGGGCACTGACGGTGTGCCGGTGGCCGAGCGGATCCATGGCGAGGGAAGTTTCCTGCGGCCCACTTTCATCCAGCCTTACCGCTGCAAAAACGTGCTCATCGAGGGCGTGACGATCATCAACTCGCCGATGTGGGAAATGAATCCCGTCCTCTGCACCAACGTCACCGTGCGCGGCGTGAACGTCAGAACCCACGGCAGCAACAATGACGGATGCAATCCGGAAAGCTGCAAGGACGTCCTGATAGAAGACTGCCTCTTTGATACCGGCGACGACTGCATCGCGATCAAAAGCGGCCGCAACAACGACGGCCGGAGAATTGGCGTGCCCTCGGAAAACATCGTCATCCGCCGCTGCACCATGCGCGAGGGCCACGGCGGCGTGACCATGGGCAGCGAGATCTCCGGCGGAGTGCGCAACGTGTTCGTCTCGGACTGCAAGATGGACAGCCCGAATCTGGATCGCGCGATCCGCTTCAAATCCAACGCGGTGCGCGGCGGGGTGATCGAGAACATCTTCGTTCGCGACGTGACGATCGGCCGGGTGGCAAAAGCCGTGCTATCCATTGAGTTCGACTACGAGGAAGGCGCGAAAGGCACGCACCAGCCCGTCCTGCGCAATGTGCTACTAGAGAACGTCACCTGCGAGTCCAGCGAACGGGTCACGGTCGCCACTGCAATTCCCGGTGCGGTCGTCGAAGGAGTGCGCTTCGAAAACTGCAACTTCCGCGGCGTGGAGACGGAAGACGTCTGGAAGCTCGTCGAACCCGCCACCTATCAGAACGTCTCCATCGAGCGCGGCAAAGCCGAAAATAGGAAATAGCCCGATGCACCAACCATCAAACCGCGCAGCGACAAGCGGCCAACCACCCACCGAATCCCGCCAGATGACAAAAACCCAAAAGAACGTCCTCATCGCCCTCGGCTGGTATGACCACCGCCTGCTGCAAGGGATCGCCACTTACGCGACGGAACATCAGTGGCACATCGCATCGCACAGCATCATCCACGAGAAGGTGATCCCATGGGGCTGGAAGGGCGATGGCGTGCTCGCATGGCTGGCCGCAGGCGACGATCTGGCCGACTTCGTGGTGTCACTGAAGAAGCCGACCGTCGATTTCTCGATGCGCCGGCCGCATCTGCCATTCGCGCATGTCGCACTGGACCACGACCAGGCCGGCCGCCTCGTCGCGGAACACTTCCTGGCGCGCGGATTTGAAAACTTCTTTTTCTACAGCGACATCGACAACTGGACGCAGGAGCAGCGCGGCGATGGATTTCTAGCAGCACTCAAGGAAGCGGGCCACGCCTGCCAGTGGTTGCGCTGGTACAATGCGAAGGAAAACAAACGCAGCGGCAGCAACTGGGCGCACCGCCGCAAGTGGTTGCTCAAGCACCTCCAGGGAGCGCCCAAACCCATCGCCATCTTCGTTGCCAACGGCGCGCTCGCTGTGGAAGTCCAGGAGCTTTGCGATCAGGCGGGCCTCGCCGTGCCGGACGAGGTCGCCATCGTCGGCATCGAGGACTACCTGCTGCCCATCGGCGGCACTAACCGATCCATTTCCGGAGTGGATACCAATCTCGAGGAGCAGGGGTATCAGGGAGCCGCGTTGCTGGACCGGATGATGCATGGTGCCAGGATGCCGGCGCTGCCTGTGCGGATCGCGCCCGCACGGATTATCATCCGCAAGAGTAGCGATATTTTCGCCGTGGCCCACAACGGCGTGTCACGGGCGCTGAATTTCATCGCGAAAAACTTCGGCGAGGTGATCAGCGTGAACGATGTCGCCAAGGTCGCGGGCATGTCCGTGCGCGGACTGCACCAGGCATTTGGCGAACATATCAATTGCACGCCCGGAGAGAAAATCCGCGAGGTGCGCCTGGGTCTCGCCAAAAAGCAGCTCTCGGAAAGCGAGGAAAAGATCGAATCGATCGCACAGCAATGCGGCTACCCTAACATCAACACCTTCTTCATCGCGTTTCAAAAAGCCGAGGGCATGACTCCCGGCGCCTATCGGAAAGCCACCCGGCGGGGACGTTAGTTGGTGCGAACTTTCGTTGGACGGAAATCACGTTGTCCCGGCATTCGAGCCGGAGACGCGGAACGTCACCTTGCGTGGACGAGACCACCATACCCCTTATTTTCAGATACCCCGGAGCGGTTCTTTGGCGGGCGTCACTTTGTCCTCCGGGATGCGTGGCGGCCGAGTTCTGTAGTTTTCAAGAATCATGGCAATCACTCCGAAGATGAGGATGCCGAGAACCACCCCGTAAAAGGCCCAGATGGTGTTCTTACCGGCGGTGAAGCCATAGTTGTGGAGGCCGGTGTTGAGGAAATTGACGTGCCACCAGGAGAAGGTGACGACGGCCCCGGTGAAGACGGCGGCGAAATGCAGGCCCCATTCCCGGATGAATCCGCCGAGGCGCCCGTGGAGGATGGCAAGCGTCCAGAGGACGATGAGCAAGGCACCGTTTTCCTTGGGATCCCAACCCCAGAAGCGGCCCCAGGAGTCGTTGGCCCAGATGCCGCCGAGGACGGTGCCGACGAGGGCGAGGAAAAGCGTTAGACAGATCATGCCGTAAACCGCGCGGGTAAAAAAGCGGCGGACCTCGCGGTCGTCGTCGAGCAGGCGCAAGCCGCGGACGAGCAGATAGATGAAGGACAGGAACGCGCTGAGAAGTCCGGCGGCGTAGCCAAGGGTGATCGTTAGAACGTGGGTGGTGAGCCAGTAGTTGGAATCCAGCACGGCGACGAGCGGGGTCATGTTGTCCTTGGCATCGCCGAGTTCGAAGCGCCGGGAAAGAATGATGAGCAGCGTGGCGAGGATCGGCGCGATGCCGAGGGCGAAGCGGCGACGGGTCATCGCCTCGATCAGCAGCGCGATGATGACCACGGCGGTGGCGATAAAGATGATGGTGTCGTAGAGATTTCCAACAGGCGGGCGTTGCATGATGATGCAGCGCTGGACGATGGCAATGATGCAGAGGACCAGGCCGGTGGCGGTGGCAGCCAGGGTGAGCCATGTGAAGATGCGCCCGGCTGTGCCCGTGCCAAGAGTCCACATGGCGAAGGCGGTCAGGGTGCCGATGATGAAGAAGGCGAGGGCGTTGAGGAACCAGTTCATCCGATAGAAATTCGCCTCAAGCTGGACGTGTTTGTATTCGCCGCGGGCTTCGGCGCGTTTGACGAGCCGGTCGCGGAGGGAGATCAGTTGCTCACGGAAGGAGGCCTCGCTCCCGCCCATGGAGCGGGCGGTGGTTTCGAGGGCCTTGATGTCGGCGATGGCGAGTTGGGGATCCTGCTCAGGATTGCTGATAGAATTAAAAATGGCGTTGCCGGCGCTGTGCCAGAGGGTTTCCTTGGGATCGGCGGGCGGGAGGATGAGAAGTCCGAACTTGGCGAAATTCGCGGCATCCTGAACCTGTTCTATCAGGCTTTTGATGTGGGAATCCATGGGTTGTCCCTGCGCCTGGGATTGCGCGACCTGCTGGCGGATTTGCGGGGCGGTCAGCATGACGGCGCTGATGTCCGCCCGCTGGTCCGGAGCTCCGTCCTTGCCGCTGCCATGGAGGGTAACACCGAAGCGGGCAAAGCCGAAGTAACCTAACAAGCTCTCGTAATCGCGAAGATTGTAGGCGAGGGCGACGGTCTGCGCTTGGACGGGATCGCGTTTGTCCTTTTCGACGGCTTCGTAGGTTTTCGCGAGTTCGATGAGTTTGTCCCGGCCCGGTTCGATGTCCGTATAGCTGTAGCGGTCGCGTTTGCCGCGGGTTTTCACGCCGATGGCTTCGAGCACCGAGGAGTTGTCGATCCGGAAGGTGGGCAGCTTGATCGCGAGCTGGGGCCGGAACAGCGAGTCCATCAGCCAAGCCGTCGGCGTGATCTTGTAGGTTTTCCCGCCGACGCCTTCGACCTTCATCGAGCGCGCGCCGTGAAGGCTGAGCATCGTGAATCCGGCGTAAGTGGAGAGCGGTTTGACGCGTCCCTCGTTGTGGACCGGGAGGGTCTCGGCGGCCTTGAGGGTTTCCTGGTCCCACGCGGTGTAGCCTTCGACTTGCCGGACGTCGCCCTTCGGCGTGTTGTCGACGACGAGGTTATAAAAAACCGAGACGAGCAGAAGCATCGCGAGTCCCGCGGCGATCCAGCGGCCGACTTTGGAGGATGAGTTAGACATTGCGGAATTTGCGTGGGCCCGCTCCGAGGAAGAAGGCGAGTTTGATTAGAAAGGTGACCGCCATCCCGAGGGCGACGATCCACAGGCTGTATTCCGGCCACTTGTCGGCCGGATTCCGGACGACTTCAAATACGGAATACATCCGCTGGCCCGGCATGACCCCCTCCGGGCCGTAGCTGGCTTGGAAAAAGGTAAGCCCTTCGTAACGCATCGGTTCGTTCATCTGGATGGTGACCTTGGCCTCGCCGCCGTTTTCGATGCGCGTGACCTTGCTGACAAATTTGGAGGGCATCATGGTGCCCGGGTGGAAGGCCGCGGTGAACTCGTCCAGCTTGAGCGTGAAGGGCATCGGCCACAGGCGCTTGCGCATGTCGATGGTGAAGACGCGGTCATCGAGGCGATAGGAAAACGGTTGGAAGCTGGCACCGGCGACGATGAAGGGATCGGACTTCCTGCCATCGCGGCCGACGATGCGCACGTAGCAGCCTGCGGTGTATTTCTCGGCGGGTTCGGCTGGCGTGAGCTCGGGCTTTTCCATCAGGAAGTAACCGTCGGCGATGAGCTGTTGCTTGGCTGGCGCCTGCTCGGCGACGGACACAGGCACGGTGTTTCCCATGTAGCCGCCGATTTCGAGATCGAAGGGCATGTCGGGCAGGCGGAAGATCCGGTTGGATTCCTCCAAGTCATCGATGTCCTTGCCGCGGATGACGTGGATTTCATTCGTCTTCCCATCCTTGATGTCGGCGACCTCGACGACGTATTCGAAGTAGTCCTCCGCGACGTTGCTCGTCTCGCCTTGCCAGACCGCCATGTTTCCGCGCTCGGAGAAATGATAGGTCACGCCCCCGCCCGCGAGCATGAGGATGATGCCGAAGTGGGCGATGAGATTACCAATGTGTTTCCAGCCCTTACGGATGCGGATGATGCCGCCGAGGATCAGGTTCACCAACAGCAACGCGCACAGCCAGTAGCCGCCGGGCAGAGGAATCGGGACCAGCTTGCCGTTGATGCGGATGTCCGGAAGGATGAAAATGGACCGCCAGTCCGTGGCGAAATACTTGTTCAACGTGGGATAGAGTCCGTGGTCAACCTGCTCGAGGGTCGCGCAAAGCGTCAGCAGTCCGAGCAACAGCAGCGTGACGGTCGCGAGGCCGAAACCGGAAAGCACATCGAAGATTTTTCCCGGAATCGAACGGGCGGCTTTGGTCGGCGGGGTGGCGGGAAGTTCCATGGTCAAATCAGCGGGGTCGCAATACGAAATTCCAAACGGCAATCATTCAGCCGTCCGGACGGTCCTGGCGTAGGCCTCAAGCACCGGCTTGGCGGCCTCCACCTCGGCCTTGGGGCCGACCATTTTCACGGTGAGGATCTGGCCGCCGACCGACGCGACGACACCCGCGAGTGCAAATCCGGCTTTCGGCGGGGCACCCATGCCACCCGCGTAATCGCCTGCCGCGGTGACCCACTTGCCCGTGGACCCGGCGATGGTCACGGCTGGAAGTTTCTCCAACGTGGCCGCGTCGATCGCGGGCGCACCGAATTGCTTGAGCCAGCGGTTCACGTTGTCGAGGACGCTGCCTTGCGAGATCGAAACCCAGACCTCGCCCATGCCGCTCTCGCCGAAGCGGTAGTTGAGCAGGCGCATTTGCGAAGCGGGCAAAGCCAGCCAACCTGCCGGCGTGTCCGCCTTCACAGGGCTCGGCTTGGCGTTGCGGAAGCGCTCGTCGCTGGTCGCGAAAAGCTTCGGCGAGACATCGCGGGTGGTCGCCTCGCGGGTTTCCGTAACGGTGACTTCCTTTTTCTCCTCGCAGGCGGAGAACATCACAACGCAGGCAATCAGGCAGACGGCGCGGCTTTTCATGCCGGCGGGAGTAGCCCCGTGCCCGGTGCCGCGCAAGTGGAAACGGGAAGGTGGGTCGCTTGAAATCAACTGCTGTTTCCCCACAACATTCATTTCCGCCTCAATCCGAACGATGGATTCCGCCGGTCATGGCGCAGGACAAGCACCCGGATGCCGTAATCCGTAACTCGATAGAGAAAATGATAGGGAAAACCCGGGATGTCCGCACGGCGCAAATGCGGTGAAACCGGATGAAAGTGCCCCGGACTGAGAAGCGCGTGATCCAGAACCTGAAGAAAAGTTTGGAAGAATCGATCCGCAACCACCTCGCCTGCCTCTTCGGAGTAATACCGGAGCACGTCGTCCATGTCGCGCTGGACGAGTCTCTGGAAAATCACCTTCGGCTCCGTCACCGTCCGAGTGCGTTGCGGAATTGTTCAAGCGTCATGCCTGACGACGGATCACGATCCAGTTCCGCATCCCTCCGCATTGCCTCGGCGATTCCTCCATCATCCTCGTGCAGGATTCCTGGCAGTGAGCCGAGAAGGTGCGCGGCCAAGGTCGCTCGCTGATCTTCCGGCAATTGCATCGCCTGAGCTTCAAGCATTTCAAGAGTTACCATGCGGGCCAATCTAGATTTACGCCATGCCGGTTGCAATCCCGGTTTTTCGCGTCGTCGGTTTTGTTCAGATATCCACAGGCTCCTGCTTCCGGGGGATCCGCGCCAATGACATTCCGACGAACAGCGCCGCGAAGCTCGCCAATGGAGCTTATCGGCGATCTTGGTCGTAGCTTGATCGCACATGTTGGCATGTAGGGAGAGTTCCATTCTTTACGCTAACTTTGTTGCTCGTTCCGCAGGAGGGTGCGTGATCCCAATAAAGGCTGGCGAGGAGAATCCCGGCCGGATTGCCGGATGTCCGGCGATGCTCTCGGTAGGGAGGAAGTGCTTCGCCGGATGTTCCGGAAGCCTCTGGCTCGGGAGAAAGAGCATTGCCGCTGATCCTGGGCTGTTCTTGCGGTTCGGGGGATCCGCGGTTACAAGCGCGCCGTGGAACCGATTCGCTATTTCAACCGACACACCGGAGTTCTTGAAACCGAACAGGTTTACGGAGAGGAGTTTCTCCGCTGGTCGTATGGCAATCCGCTGGGGGCGATCTCGCTGAATGCGTTTGTGAAACGGCCGTTTTTCTCGACGTGGTATGGGCGGCGGATGAGCACGCCGGAGTCGGCGACGCGGGTGGGGCCGTTCATCGCGCAGTACGGGTTGGATCCGGCGGAGTTCGCGGATGCGCCGGGGAGTTATCGGAGTTTCAATGAGTTCTTTTTCCGGAAGCTGAAGCCCGCGGCGCGGCCGGTGGATGCAGATGAGGCGAGCGTGGTGTTTCCGGCGGACGGGCGGCATTTGGGATTTGAGCGGGCGTCTGCGATCGAGGGGGTTTTCGTGAAGGGACAGAAATTCGATCTTCCCGCATTGCTGGGGGACGAGAATCTCGCGGCCTGCTATGCAGATGGCTCGTTGGTCCTGTCGCGGCTGTGTCCGGTGGATTACCATCGCTTTCATTTCCCGGCGGCGGGTGTGCCCGGTGAAACGCGGTTGATCGACGGCCCGCTGTTTTCGGTGAACCCGATCGCCCTGCGCCAGCGCCTAGCCTACCTATGGACGAACAAGCGGACGATCACCGAGCTGAAAACCGAGCGCTTCGGCACGGTAATTTGCATGGAAATCGGCGCGACCTGCGTGGGGACCATTTGCCAAACATTCACGCCCGGGCAGCCGGTCGCCAAAGGTGCGGAAAAGGGTTATTTCGCCTTCGGCGGCTCGTCCACGCTCACGTTGTTTGAACCCGGAGCCGTTCAACTGGCAGCCGACCTGCTCGATAATTCGGCAAAACAAATCGAACTCTATGCGCGGATCGGCAGCCCGATGGGCCGCTCCGCTTGACCCTTGGGGAAAAACCGCCCACCTTTTCCCGCCCCTTACATGCTGAATCAACTCACGAACCTCGAAGAGCACGCCCGCGAAGCACTCAAGCCGATATTGGAAGGACAACTTTCGCCCGCCGAGCGGATCGCCCATTACAAGAGGTTCTTAAAAATCGAGGAGCATCGGATCCTGCTTCAGCACCGGGCCGGTGCCGGTGGCCTTGAAGTCGCCCGCGCCCGCGCGGCTTTGATCGATACGGTGATCAGTTCCATTCTCGAGGCCGCGCTCAACGCCCGCAAAGGCCAGGTGCCGCCGATCGCGCTGGTTGCCAGCGGCGGCTACGGCCGCAGCACGCTCAACCCGCGGTCGGACGTTGACATTCTTTTCCTCCTGCCACGGGCGTCCACCAAACTTCCCCTGCCCCTCCAGGAACTCGTCCAGGACGTGCTCTATCTGTTATGGGACGTGGGCTTCAAGGTGGGCCACGCCTGTCGCTCGATCCAGGAATGCCTCGAGCAAGCCAAGCTCGATCCGGAGAACAAAACCTCGCTGATGGATGCCCGGTTGATCGCGGGCGATCCCGACTTGTTCTCCCAATTTCAAGAACGATTCCAGAAGGATTGCATCGCCAAGGGGCAAGCCGCCTTCTTCGCAATCCGTGGCCAGGACCTGCGAACCCGCCATCAGAAATACTCCCGCACGGTTTTCCTGCAGGAGCCCAATGTGAAGGAAAGCTGCGGCGGCATGCGCGACTATCAGAACATCCAGTGGGTCGCCCAGGTGAAACGCGGCAGCAAGAATCTCAAGGAACTCGTCGACGCAAAATTGCTAACAGCGACCGCCCATCGCGAACTCGAGGAAGGCTACGATTTCCTCCACCGAGTCCGCAACGAGCTGCACTACCATGCCGACAAGGCGACCGACCAGCTCACCCTCCAGCTCCAAGGCGTGGTCGCCACCGCCTTCGCCTACCCGCAGAAGAGCATCCTGCGCAGCACCGAGGCGTTCATGCGCGACTACTACCGGCACACCCGCAACATCTATCAGCACACCGGCTCGCTGATGGAGAGTTTCCAGATCGAGGAGGAAAACCTGGCCGACACCGGCATCCGCTCGTTCCTAACATTCCGGAAAATGAAGCGCGAGGAATTCGATGGCTTCATCGCCCGCGAAGGACGGATCTATCCGGCCAACGCCGAGATTTTCAAAGAAGACAGCAGTCGCATGATGCGGATGTTCCAGCATTGCCAGCTCCGCGGCCTGCGCCTGAGCCCGCCGATCCGCAAGCTGGTGAAGGCGCACTGGGAAGACATCGACCGCCCGTTCCGCTATTCCAAAACCAACCGCCAGACATTCCAGGCGATTCTCGAACGCAAGGGCGACGTAGCGGCCATCCTCCGCCAGATGCACCGCGTCGGGTTCCTTGGACATTATCTGCCGGAGTTCGGCGCGCTCGATTGCCTCGTCCAACACGAGTTTTTCCACCGCTACACGGCGGACGAGCACACGTTGCGCTGCGTTGAACAGTTGGACCAGCTCATCGCGGAGACCGATCCGCGCAGGGAAATCTATCGGCGGCTGTTCCTTGAAATCCAAGACGCCTACGCGCTCTATCTGGCGGTCATCCTCCACGACACCGGTCGCGCCGAAAACGTCCGCGAGCATACCGACGGCTCCGCCATGCTCGCCGCGCGGCTGTGCACCCGTCTGCAAATCCAAGGTGCCCGGCGCAAGCTGATCATGTTCCTGGTGGACAACCACCTGACGTTCTGGCGCACCGCCACCACCCGCAATCTCGACGATCCGGAGGTCATCGAGGAGTTTGCCAAAATCGTCAAAACCCCGGCCAATCTCGACGCGTTGTTCCTCTTCACCTTCGCCGATTCCAACGCCACCTCGCCCGATGGCTGGACGTTCTGGAAAGAAAGCCTGATGCTGCAACTCCACACGGCCACCCGCAACTTCCTCGAAGGCGGACGCGAAAAATACTCGCGCAAACTTGATGAAGACCGGCTCGCCCTGCGCAACGAAGTGCTCGGCATCATGCGCGAGGATTACCACCCGGACGTGAAACGCCACTTCGAGCGGATGCCGGCCGCGTCCTTCCACTTCCGGCAAGCCGCCCACATCGTCACCCAGGTCCGCACCGTCCGCCATTTCCTCCAGCGGGAATCCGAAACGGGCGATCCCTTTGCCTTCTGCATCAAATGGATCGATCACGCCGACAAGGGCTACACCGAGATCGTTGTCGCCACCCGTGACCGGCCCCTGCATTTGGAAAAAATCTGCTGCGCGCTGGCATCAGAGCAAATCAACATCCTCTCCGCAGACCTCTTCACCCGCACCGACGGCATTGTCGTCAACATCTTCCGGGTCTGCACCACCAACTTCGAACCGGTGTCCGACCCGGGCACCCGCAAGCGGTTCCTCGCTACCTTTGAGGCCATCCTCATCGCGGAAAGCTACGACCCGGAGAAGTATCTGCGCCGCAAGGTCAATTTCCTCAAACCCCGTGCTGACCACGGAATCAAAGTCCCGGTTCGCGCCTACGTCAGCAACAAGCTCCACCCGACCTGCACCACCGTGGAAATCCAGGGGCTCGATCGCATCGGTCTGCTTCACGATCTTTTCCACGCCATCAACCAGTTCGGCATGACCACGGCCCACGCCCGGATTTGCACCGAAAAGGGCGTCGCCTTGGACACGCTCTACATCACGACGCCAGAGGGTGAAAAGATCCACGATCCCGAACCTCTCCAGCAACTTCAGCAGCTCATGACGACTCTCATCTCCCGTCCCGACACGCCGGGTTGAGCGGAATCGGGAAATTGCGCAAGATTCTGCTTGGCAATCCGCGGCAGATCTTGCAGTTTCCGCGCCCGCCCGTTTTCCGGGCAAATGCACCAGACGCTCCAATCTCATGTCCGTATCTCTCCGACTCAACCGCAAGGGCACCAAAGACCGCCCTTACTATAAAATCGTCGCCGTTGACAGCCGCAAGCGTCGCGACGGACGTTTCATCGAGCAACTCGGTACCTACGACCCGCTTCTCGAAGGCACCAATTACACCATCGACCTCGCGATCGCCGACAAGTGGCTCGCCGTCGGCGCCAAGCCTTCCGAAACCGTGAACAGCATGATCCGCAAGGCCCGCACCGCGGCAGCCAAGGCTTGATCCGCTGGTTTTCCCAATTTTAAAAACCGTGTCCCTGAAAAGGAACACGGTTTTTTTGTTTATCGGGTCTTCCCTTCGATGTTCGATGTTGAGTCTTCGATGTTCGATGTTCGCCCCCCCATCCCCTTCGAGCAATTCATGGCCCGTGCCCTGCACGATCCGCGCCACGGGTACTACGCGCGGCGGATTACAGGCGTCGGTCGCCACGGTGACTTCACCACGGCCCCGATGCTCTCAGAAGCCCCTGCGCGGGCCATCGCCGCGTGGGCTTCCAAGGCGCTTCGTGAAACCGGCTGCCGCGACTTGATAGAGGTCGGGCCGGGCGAAGGCAGGCTCGCCGCCGGAGTTCTCAAACACCTGCCGTGGCACGTCCGTTGGAAAACCCGGCTTCACCTCGTGGAAACCTCCGCCCCGCTCGCGGAGCGCCAGCGAGAGCTGCTAGGCAAACGAGCCACCTGGCATTCCGGGATGAACGAAGCCCTCACCGCATGTGGTGGACACTCCGTAATCTTCTCCAACGAACTGGTGGACGCGTTCCCGGTCCGCCGGTTTCAAAAGACCACCGAAGGTTGGCAAGAGCTCGCCATTCATTTTGATACGCAGCGCCGCGTGCACGAAACCCTGCTCCCACCCGCCCCGTTGCCCGAATCCTCCGGCTTTCTCGAAAGCCATCCCATCGGTCAATGGATCGAAGTCCATGACTCCTATCACACTCATCTAACAAATTGGCTGCCGGCGTGGAAATCCGGTCGCATGCTCACCATCGACTATGGCGCGACAGCGGAAAACCTCTACCACCGCCGGCCCCGCGGCACCATCCGGGCCTACCTGCTCCAGCAGCGACTCGAAGGTACGGCGATCTACGACAACCCCGGCCGCCAGGACCTGACGGCAGATGTGAACTTCACCGATCTCCAAAACTGGAGTCAGCCGTGGGCCAGCCAGCAAAAACTCCTGACCTTTGGGGAATTTCTCCAAGGCACTCCGGACGACCAAGGCCTGGCAGACGGGAACGGCGCGGGTGAAGCGTTTCTGGTGCTCGATCAGAAACGTTGATCCCCACAAACGAAAATGCCGTGGATCCCGGAGGATCCACGGCATGAGAAATTCAAAACTCGTGTTGATCAGTTGCCGCCTTGTCCGCGGTTGCCGCCTTGTCCTCGGTTGCCTCCGCCGCCACCCTGTCCTCGGCCACCGCCACCGCCCCACATGCCGCGGCCTTCGGTGATGCGTTCCTTGGCTTCATCCGATAGATCGGTGGATGCCTCGACATACGCTTTGGCAGCCGTCGGATCTTCACGCATCCAGCGCATTGCAGTTATGCCGATCGAACGATCACGGTCGCCGTCATCATCGATCATGGCAGCGACTTTCAACACCTCTGCAGGCTCGCCCTTGTTGTTAGCCATCACCCAGGATTGGAGCGCATTGTCACGCACGTCGCCTTGTTGAAGTGTGTATGCATAGTCGAGGGCGGCTTTCGGATTCTGAGCAGTCCAAGTTGGCATCAGCGCACGCACGCCATCGCTCTGCGCATCCTCGCCTTCTTGCAATTTAAGCAGGTCCGCCGCAGCCTGCGGATCCTTGCGGGCGAGACCTCCGATCACATCGTCGAGAATTCGATCCTTGTCCTCACCAGCTTCCATAGCCTTGAACGCGGTGGCTGCCGCGGCGGGATCCGTGCCGGAAAGCCCGCGGATCGCCGAGCCGAGTGCGGCCCCTTGTTCGTCGGCCGGAAGCGTGCGGATCCAGGTTTGTGCATCGACAAAATCAAGGGCTCCATACTGGGCGGCGACCGAACGATAGGCATTGCCCCGGTCCGCCGCGTCCATCTGTCCGATCATTTCCGCCGCCTTGCGGGGATCCGTTTTCGCGATTTCAGAAACGACCGAGTTCATCGCCTGACCTTTTTCCGTAGTGAGGGAAGCGGCCCACGCCATCGCGGCAGCCGGATCCTGACGAGCCCATTCGCCGGCGATGATCGCGGCACCGCCTTGACCGCCGCCTGGGCCTCCACGACCCGGTCCACCACCCATCATTCCCATCATGGCGAATTCCCGGGGGTTGTCCTGATAGTATTTCGCGGCGTTCGCGGGATCGACGCTGGCCCAGCTCTGGAGAACGGTGGGACGGACGAAATTGCCCGCCATTCCCATGGTGTTGGAAAACGCCATCGCTGCCGTCGGATCGACTTCCGCCCAGCGACCGAAAAGAAGGAACGAGGCCATCAACCGCTCGTTCATCGGCAGGTTCTCAAGCTTGCTCGCTTCTTCGGCGAGCTGCTCGGGGGTGAGGCCCGCGTAGAATTCCAGCAACGCTTGGACGCGGTTGGAATTTCCGGGCATTTTGGCGATTTGTTCCGTACTTTCGGCACGTGCCTTTTTGGCCGGTTCGGCGGAAGTCGCCTCGGGTCTGCCGGACGAACGGGTCCGCTGGGCGGAATCCTCAATGGCCGAGGCACGTCCGCCCGACTCCGAACCTTTTCCAGAAAGATATCCGCCGGCGGCACCAACCACCAACGCTGCGACAGGGATAATCCAGGGATTTTTCATGATTTTATAATAGTGGTGTCAAAAACCACCCGATCTCCCGATGGTTGCGCGGTTTTTTCAAGATCTGGAAATTCGCGCGGATTTGGTCTGCTGATTCCAGGAATAAGGGGGATTTTGATTGTCAGACGGTCGATTCCAAACGATTTGAATGCGCCACCGACCCATGCCAGCCCGCCCGCCCTATCGAGTTCTTTTCGTGTGCCTTGGCAACATCTGCCGGTCACCGGCCGCCGAGATCATTTTCCGGAAACAAGCCGACGCTGCCGGACGAGCGGCAGATTTCGAAATCGATTCCGCAGGCACCATTGGCCATCATCAAGGGGCGCCACCCGATGCGCGGATGTCGGAAGCTCTCGTGGAACGGGGCTTCACGATCTCCGGCAAAGCCCGGCGAATCGTAGCCGACGACTTGAAACACTTCGACCTGATCGTCACCATGGATGAGACGAATCTCGCCGATGTCCAGCGGCTCGATCCCAGTTGCGAGCTGCATTCCAAGATCCATCCGTTCATGAGCTTCTGCCGCCGACACGACGATCCGCGCGTGCCGGACCCTTACTATGGCGGAAAGCGCGGGTTCGACCACGTCATCGAACTTCTCGAAGACGGCTGCGGGGAAATCCTCGCCTCGGTTGCGCCGAACTAACCCAACCGGTTCGTCCGCTCCGCGGTCGCGTTCGCTGCCAGAAGCGGAGATCTCCGCGGGATTATGGCTGAAGTCTCCCGAACGGGCGTGGACTAAAGGTGAAATCCTTGCCCGGTCGCTCAAGTAAAGTTCGAGCTTGCTTCGAAAGCAACCCATGCAAGGCTGCCTGTCACCCGAATATATCTAAATCCATTCGAAAACCACCTCTCATGAATCATCTTCTTGTGTTTGCCCTAACCGCTGCCTTCTGCGGCTTGCCGGTTGTCAGTGGTGCCGCCGAGGGTCCGGCTGCGCCCTCTGAAGCCCTTATTCAGCGGGCGGAGAAAATTACGGCGGTTCTCGGTCTCTCCGATCCCGCCCTAGCCACGCGCGTCCGCGATCTAATCGCGGGGCAATACCGCGACCTGAGCCTCGTCCATGACACCCGGGACGCGGCGCTCAAGGTGCCGGACACTGCGGTGACCGCCAAGGACACGGCCACCGCCCGTATGGCGGATTTGCACTACGCCTACCTGGCCGCGCTGTCGGTCGAACTCAATCCGGAACAGGTCGAGCAGGTCAAGGATGGCATGACTTACGGCGTAGTCCCCCTGACTTTCCGCGTCTATCAGGAGATGCTTCCCGATCTTTCTCCGGAACAAAAACGCAAGCTGCTCGGCTGGCTCCGCGAGGCTCGCGAGCACGCGATGGACGCCGGTTCCTCCGATGAAAAGCACGGCTGGTTCGGCAAATACAAGGGCCGCATCAACAATTACCTCTCCGCCGCCGGGATCGACATGAAGAAGGCCGAGCGCGACATGATGGATCGCAAGAAGAATGCCCCGGCCGGAAAATAGATACCCAAAAACCCAACCTCCGCTTCCCATGAATCGCTTCCACCTGATAGCCGCCCTTTCCATTCTCCCGGCAACCCATTCCTTCGCCCAAGGCTACCCGAGAATCCCCGCCGAACTCCAACGTGCCACCGACGCCCGCAAGGCCGCCGCCGAACGCCGCTCGGACGAAATTTTCGCCAGCCAAAAAGCCGAACTCACCGCCTGGTCCGCAAAGGGCAAACCCTACCTTCCCGGTGCTGGAAAACCCTCCGATCTTCCCCAGTCGAAAATCCCCGCCTTCCCCGGTGCCGAGGGCGGCGGCATGTATTCCTTCGGGGGCCGGGGTGGGAAAATCATGGTGGTGACCAACTTCAACGACTCCGGTCCCGGTTCGTTCCGCGAAGCCTGCGAGACCGCCGGACCGCGCATCGTAATCTTCAACGTCGCGGGCATCATCAAGCTTCAGGACCGCATCCGCGTCCGCGCCCCTTACATCACGATCGCCGGCAACACCGCCCCGGGCGATGGCGTCTGCATCGCGGGTGCTACCGTCGAGCTTGAAACGCACGACGTGCTCATCCGGCACATGCGCTTCCGCCGCGGCGCGATGGACGCCACCGACCGCAACGACTCCATCGGCGGCAACCCCATCGGCAACATCATGATCGACCACGTTTCCGCCTCGTGGGGACTCGACGAAAACATGTCGATGTACAGGCACATGCACGATGACGACAACAATCCGAAGACACCCGATCTCAAGCTCGCCACGGTCAACATCAGCATCCAGCACTCGATTTTCAGCGAAGCGCTCAACACCTATCACCACGCCTTCGGCTCCACCATCGGCGGCGCTAACAGCACGTTCCATCACAACCTCTGGGCCTGCAATACCGGCCGCAATCCCAGCGTCGGCATGATCCACGATTTCACCTTCGTGAACAACGTCGTCTTCAACTGGCGCCACCGCACCGTGGACGGCGGCGACCACCGCTCGTTCTACAACATCATCAACAACACGTTTAAACCCGGCCCCGGCACGCCCGACAACTCCGTTTCCTACCGCCTGCTCAAGCCCGAGTCCGAGCGTTCCAAGACCGTGATCGACAACTTCGGCAAGGCCTACGTCGCTGGTAATCAGATCATCGGCAACGACCGTGTCACCAAAGACAACTGGGACGGCGGCGTACAGCCCGATGTCCAACAGAAGCCGCTCGCCGAGGCACTAAAGGCGATCCGTGCCGACAAACCCACGCCCCACAACCCGCTAACCATCCAGTCCGCCACCGATTCCTATGAAGAGGTGTTAGGACATGCCGGTGCCATCCTGCCGGTCCGCGATGCGGTGGACCGCCGGGTGACCGAAATGGTCCGCACCGGCAAGGTCGGCAACGCCCACGCCACGCCCGAAGACTCCGCGCGCGCCTCCGCGGTCGGCTACGCCGCGAACTGGGTGAAGGAACTTGAGGAAGGCGTCACCAAGGGCTTCATCACCAATCCCGCCCAAGTCCGCGGCTACCCCGAATACAGGGGTGAGCCTTACGCGGACTCCGACAAGGACGGTCTCCCCGACGCCTGGGAAACCACTAACGGTCTCAATCCAAAGGACGCCGCCGATGCGCTCTCCGATCTCAACGGCGACGGTTACGCCAACATCGAGGATTTCATCAACGGCCTCGATCCCCGTGCGCCAAAGACCGATTGGACGGACTTGAAAAACAACATCGACCGTCGCAATCTCCGCTAACATGCGCCGCATCGGATTCATTTCAATCACCCTCGGCACGATCGCCTGCGCGACACCACCGCTGGTTTATCAGGGTTCGCTGGAGGTCGCCAACTCCGCCGACGGGGCGCTGCGCCCCGTTGTCGGCGTCCACAACCTCCAGGTTTACCGAGCGAATCGCACGGCACCCGCCCACGCCGACGGCCTGACCGACACGTATGTGCACGCGCCGATGCTCTGCCACTGGCGCGGGCATTATTACATCGAATACCTCAGCGGTCTGCGCGCCGAGCACGAGGATCCCTGCGCCACTTCCCTGACCCGCTCTGCCGACGGCGTCACCTGGGAGGCCCCGCGCGTGGTTTTCCCGGCCTTCGAACTGCCAGACGGCTCGAAAACCATCGCCCATCAGCGGATGGGCTTTTACGTCGCACCCGACGGCCGACTGCTAGCGCTTGGATTCTACGGCAAACATCCGTCGCCGAACGACGGCACGGGCATCGGCCGCTCCGTGCGCGAGATCAAGGAGGATGGCAGCTTCGGCCCGCTTTATTTCATCCGTCCGAATGCCAAGACCGGTTTTCCCGATTTCAAACTCCCCTACCCGCTTTACACCGAATCCCCGGATGCTGGGTTCGTCGCGTCCTGCAAGGCTCTGTTGGAAAACAAGCTGATGACCGCCCAGTGGTGGGAGGAGGAGATGCTGGACGAAACGGATTTCTATCGGATCAAGGGCAAGGCGCTTTCCTATGTCACCCGCCCGGACGGCTCGATCCTCGGCATTTGGAAAAACCGCCTCGTCGCGACCACCAACGACCGCGGCCTGACCTGGACCGAGAAGGAGTTCGCCGAAAACGTTCCGCAAAACGCTTCGAAATACTGGCTTCAGCGCACCGGCGACAAGCGCTACGCCCTCGTCCTCAATCCGACGAACCGCAACCGCTATCCGCTCGCCATCATGACCAGCGACGACAGCGCGAAATTCAAGGACCTCGCCACCATCCACGGCGAACTGCCGGACCAGCGCTTCGGCGGCTACCTCAAGAACATGGGGCCGCAATACGTGCGCGGCATCGTCGAGGGCAACGGCACCCCGCCGGATGCCGCCAAGGCATTCCATCTAACTTACTCCGTCAACAAGGAGGACATCTGGTTCGCCCGCGTGCCGGTGCCCGTGACGACCGCAGTTAGCGGACCGGTGAACGACACGTTCGATGCCGCCACCCCGGGCACACTGCCGCGCGGTTGGAATGTTTACAGCCCGGTCTGGGCTCCCGTGCGCATTGCCGAAACGGAAGGCAGCCATGTGATAGAACTTCGCGACGAAGACCCTTACGACTACGTCCGCGCCGTCCGCGTCTTTCCCGCCACGCATGGAGTGAAAGTTTCCTTCCGCCTCTTTGCCCGACAGACCAACGCCCGGCTGGAGATTGATCTGCTAGATGCAAAAGGAGCTCGTCCCGTGCGCCTCGCCTTCGGCGAGGATGGCAAGCTCTGGGTTTGCCACGAGGCCCAATGGCTCGAATCCGGAACCTACGCCGCCGGCCAGTGGCACAAGTTGGAGCTGGAAATCCCAGCCGATCCCGAGGCCGACCGTTGCGCCGTGCTCGTGGATGGCAAATCCCCGATCCCGCGTCCCGCATTTTTCACTGATCCGGTAAAAACTGTGGAGCGCCTTTCCTTCCGCACCGGCACTTATCGCGAACGCGGATACGGCGGCCACGACCTGGCCGGTGCCGATACCAAGGCCCCGCTCGCTTCCTTTCTAATCGACGACGTCTTGATTACACCAACCCAAGTAAAGCCATGATGCGGCCAACGAGATACCACGCAGTAACAGTTCTTGGATTGGCCCTATGGGGCTCTTCTGCCTTGGCGCAGGACATAGAAACCCGTCGGCACGCGTTGATGACACCCGCGGCGCTTCAGGAAACCAAATGGACTTCCGGCTTCTGGGCGGAGCGTTACGACGCCTGCCGTACCAAGATGGTGCCTGCGCTGTGGACGCTCATCGACGGCACGAAGGAAACGCATTTCCTCGAAAACTTCCGCATCGCCGCGGGCCTCGCGGAAGGACGCTGCCGAGGTGCCGCGTGGAATGACGGAGAGACCTACAAGTGGTTGGAGGCCGCGTGTTCCCTGCTCATCACCCAACCGGACCCGACACTCCGCGCCCATGTGGACGAGGCTGTCTATCTCATTGCGAAAGCCCAGCGGCCCGACGGCTATATTTACACCAAGGTCATCATCGGAGCGCGCGCGGGTGACCCGGCGGCCAAACCATTCAGCGACCGGTTTGCGTTCGAGATGTATTGCATGGGCCACCTCATGACGGCGTCGTGCCGGCACCACCAGGCGACCGGCGACGACAAGCTCCTAACTGTCGCAAAAAAGGCGGCGGATTTCCTGATCGAACATTTTAAGAACCCCACTCCGGAGCAGGCGAAGAACTCCGTATGCCCGTCGCATTACATGGGATTTCTCGATCTCTATCGTGAGACCGGCGACGTCCGCTACCGTGACGCTTCCCAGCATTTTATCGACATGCGCAAGCTTGTGACCGACGGCGGCGACGACAACCAGGATCGCATCCCATTCACCGAACAGACCAAGATCTGCGGTCACGCGGTCCGCGCCAATTACCTCTGTGCCGGTGCGGCCGATCTCTATCTGGAAACCGGCGACAAGACGCTGATGACCACCCTCGCTTCCATGTGGAAGGACCTCGTGACCAAAAAAATCTACATCACGGGCGGCTGCGGTGCGCTGTACGATGGAGCATCGCCAGACGGTTCTTCCGATCAGAAAACCATCACGCGAACCCACCAGGCCTATGGCCGCGACTATCAGCTTCCGAACCTGACGGCTCACAGCGAGACCTGCGCCAACATCGGCAGCGTGCTGTGGAACTGGCGGATGTTCGAGGCAACCGGCGAGGCCCGCTATATGGACTTGATGGAGCACACCCTCATCAACAGTGTGCTCACCGGCGTTTCGCTGAACGGCACGGAATGGAGTTATGTGAATCCGCTGAGGATTCTCGATCCAATGCCGCTCGAACTCCGCTGGGACCGCGCCCGCAAGCATTATATCAGCAGCTTCTGCTGCCCGCCGAACGTGGTGCGGACGCTCGCGCAACTGCAGACCATGGCCTACTCGAAATCGCCTGACACGATCTGGGTGAACCTCTACGGCGGCAGCGAATACACGACGGAAATCAACGGCGTGAAGGTGAAGCTGACGCAGGAAACGGAATACCCTTGGGACGGCAAGGTGCGCCTCAAAGTGGAACCGGAGAACCCAGTCACCTTCACCCTGAAGTTGCGGGTGCCCGGCTGGGCGTCATCCTCCAGCTTCACTGCTAACAACGGCAGTGGAAAGTCCACCGGCCCGCAACCCGCAGCTCCCGACACCTACATCTCGCAACGCTGGGAATGGCAGGCGAGCGCATCGGTAGAACTGAACCTGCCAATGCCCGCGCAGTTCATCGAGAGCCATCCGGCGGTTGAGGAAAACCGGAACCAGCTGGCCGTGCAGCGCGGCCCGGTCGTCTATTGTCTCGAATCTCCGGACATGGCCGGCGCGAAAATGAATGACGTCTTCATTTCCCCATCCGCCACACTAACACCGAAATTTGACGCAAGCCTGTTGGACGGCGTCGCGGTCGTCGAAACTGAAATCCACGTTCGCCCTCAGGGCGACTGGGACGACAAGCTCACCCGCCCTCTTCAACAGACCGACGAAAGGAAAATCCCCGCCCGCCTCATTCCCCTTTTCGCCTGGGGAAACCGGGGAAAATCCGAAATGTCCGTCTGGCTCCCTTCCCGATAGACCCACCATTCATGAAAACCCTGCTCTTCGCGATGACCGCCACCGCGCTGGTCTCCACCGCGTTCGCCGCCGATAAACCGCGCATCTTTGTCCTGACTGACATTGGCAATGAACCCGACGACGCCCAGTCGACAGTCCGGTTTCTCACTTACTCCAACAATTTCGACATTGAGGGACTCGTCGCCACGACGTCCATCCATCAACCGAAAAAGACGCTGGCGTCACGCCTCCGCGAAATCGTGGAGGCATACGGCAAGGTCCGCGACAACCTCCTGCTGCACGAAACCGGCTTTCCCTCCACAGAACAGTTGCTCGGAGTGATCAGCGAGGGAAAGTCCGACGTTGGCATGCTCGCCGTCGGCGAAGGCATGGATTCCCCAGGGTCGGAGGCACTCATCCCAGCGGCTGATAGGGACGATCCGCGACCGCTGTGGGTTCCTGTCTGGGGCGGACCTAACACGCTGGCCCAAGCGCTCTGGAAAGTTCGCGCCACCCGCACGCCGGATGACCTCGCAAAATTCGTGGCGAAGCTGCGCGTCTACACGATTTCCGATCAGGACGACTCCGGTCCGTGGATTCGGAAGAACTTCCCCGGTCTCTTTTACGTCGCCAGTCCGGGTTATCATCCGGGCGGCGGCTACCACTTCGCCACTTGGAGCGGCATCAGCGGCGACAAGTTCCACGGCCGTTTTGCCGGGGGCAATTTCATGATCGTCGATAATCCCTGGCTCGACCTCAATATCCGCGCCAAGGGGCCGCTTGGAGCGCAGTATCCGCACACCGAGTTCATCATGGAAGGCGACACCCCCAGCTTCCTTGGTCTCATCAACAACGGACTCAATACCCCCGAACACCCTAACTGGGGAAGCTGGGGCGGCCGTTACGAACTCTACACCCCGCCGATGCAACGCTATTTCCTGGAACCCGAAACCCGTCCGCTATGGACCAACGCGATGGACGAGGTGCGTGGCATGGACGGTCAATGGCACACCGGCAACCACCCTACAATCTGGCGCTGGCGTTCCGCCTATCAGAATGATTTTTCCGCACGGATGGACTGGACCATCAAGCCCCGCGCGGAGGCCAACCACCCGCCGGTGCCGGTGCTCGCCACCCCTGCGGAAATCACCGCTAAGGGTGGAGAGCGCGTCGATCTCAGCGCCGAAGGCACGACCGATCCCGATGGCGACACGTTCACCTGCTCATGGTTTTACTATCCCGAAGCCGGCACCTTTGTCACTTCCAGCGCCAAGACAGGACAACCGCTGGAGATCCGCGATGCCAACCAACCGAAAGCCTGGTTCACCGTTCCCACAGGCCGTGTGATGCCGCCCGGCACGGGCACGATGCACATCATTCTGGCTGTCACTGACAACGGCATTCCGGCGCTCACCCGTTACAAGCGGGTTGTCGTCAATGTTGTAAAATGAAACCCGCTTCCATGATCTCCCGAATTTCCAGTCTTCTCCTTCCGTTCGCGTTCTCACTGGCGATCGCCACCGATCTAGCAGCCGCACTGAAGCTCGCCGATTTCCGCTGCGAAGGCCTGCGAGAGGCACCGCAGATCGACACCCCGGCCCCACGGTTTTCGTGGCGGCTGGACACTGGCGACCGCGATGTCCGCCAGACTGCCTGGCAGGCTCGGGTCATGGAAATCGACGGGACAGGAAAAGCCATCGGCAAACCGGTGGAATCCGCTCGCATCGAATCGGATGAAACGCAGTGGAACGTCGTTCCCGGTTTCAATGCCGCCGCCCGCACGACCTACACCTGGCAGGTGCGGACTTGGGACAATCATGGCAACGACAGCGATTGGAGCGAACCCCAGCGTTTCGGCACCGGATTGATGGGCAGCAAGTGGCCCGCCGAATGGATCGGCGATGGACGCAACGTCCCGCTCTATCAGACATCGCCCGCGCGGCATTTTCGCAACAGCTTCAAGGTGGAGAAACCGCCCGTCCGCGCCCGGCTCTATGTCAGCGCCCGCGGGCTGGTGGAGCCTTGGTTCAATGGAAAACTCGTGACGGATGACAAGTTCATCCCCGGCTGGCCCGACTACCGCCGCCGCCTGTTTTACGCCGCCTTCGATGTCACCAACCTCGTACGCCCCGGCGACAACATGCTCGGCATGTTGCTAGGCGACGGTTGGTTCAGCGGCACTATGATCCCGCGCCACCAATACGGCCAGCAGCCGATGCTCTCGGCGTTTCTCGACCTAACCGCCGCCGACGGCACCGTGACCACCATCATCACCGGAGAAAACTGGCGCTGGTCCGATGCCGGACCGATCACGCTCAACTCCATTTACGACGGCGAGACTTACGACGCCCGCCACGAGTTGGATGGATGGTCCGACGCGGTTCCGTCGGACAAGGCCGAGTGGAAGCAGGTGGACATCCGCGTGGGCCGCCACACTCCCGCCGCTTTCACCGCACGCTTGTCGCCACCAGTGCGCTGCATCGAGATGCTCAAGCCGGTTTCTGTTAAAGCCAAAGCACCCGGCGTGCATATTTACGATCTCGGCCAGAATATGGTGGGTTGGGCGCGGCTGAAAGTTAGAGCGGCCGCCGGGCAGGAAATCAAACTGCGCTTCACCGAGATGCTCGACGCGGACGGTTCTATTTTCACCGGCAACCTGCGCACCGCCAAGGCCACGGCCACTTACATCGCCAAGGGCACGGGCATCGAGGAATGGGAACCGCGTTTCACTTACTTCGGTTTCCGCTATGTCGAATTGTCCGGCGTGGAAACCCCGCTGGAAGACGCGGTCACCGGCGTGGTGGTCCATAGCGATCTTCCGCGCATCGGCGAGTTCGAATGCTCGGACCCAATGCTCAACAAGCTCTATCAGAACACGCTCTGGAGCCAGAAAGGCAACTTCCTCGAACTCCCGACCGACTGCCCGCAGCGCGACGAACGCGCAGGCTGGACGGGCGACACGCAGGTCTTCGCACCCACCGCGCTCTACAATATGGATGCGGGAAATTTCTATCGGCAATGGCTTTTTTCCCTGCGCGATGGTTTCCGCGATGATCCGGCCGGAGGATATCCTGACGTCGCGCCCTACACCGGCTTCAACCACGGTGCCGCGGGCTGGGGCGAAGCCGGCATGATCGTGCCATGGACCGTTTACCTGCACACCGGCGACAAACGCGTGTTGGCCGAGAGCCTGCCGTCCATCCAGCACGCCCTCGAACTCCTGGCCGCCCAATCGCCCGACGGCATCCGGATCAGCCCCGCCACTTGGGGCGACTGGCTCTCGCCCGGCTATCCGAAATACAAGTCGCCGCCGCGCCAAGACCTCATTGGCACCGCCTACTTCGCCCATGCCGCCGACATCGCCGCGCGCATCGCCGATGTGCTCGATCGTCCCGAGCTCGCCGCCAGCAACCGCGCCCTGCGCGACAAGGCCCGCGCCGCATTCCAGCGTGAATACATCGCCGCCGATGGCCGCGTCGCGGATGACGTGCAGACTTCTTATCTGCTAGCCCTCGGGTTCGACCTCGCCAAGCCGGAGCAGCGCCCGCAGCTCATCAAACACCTGCTGCGCACCTTTGCGGAAAAGGACAACCACCTCGGCACCGGTTTCCTCGGCACGCCGCTGATCACCCCCGTCCTAACCGAAGCCGGCCACGCCGATCTCGCCTACACCGTGCTCAAGCAGACCACCTTCCCCGGCTGGCTGTTCAGCGTGAAAAACGGCGCGACCACCATCTGGGAGCGTTGGGACAGTTGGACGCCCGAGGAAGGCTTCAACAAGGACGGCATGAACTCCTTCAACCACTACGCCTACGGCTGTGTGGTGAGCTGGTTCTACGACACCATCGCCGGCCTGCAACCGCTGCCCGAAGCCCCCGGTTGGAAACGCTTCCGCATCGCCCCGCAACCCGGCGGCGGACTCACCCACGCGTCGGCCAAAGTGCTAACACCCTACGGCGAGGCCTCTTCGTCTTGGAAAATCGAAGGTGGCAAACTGCACCTGACGGTTGGCATCCCGCCCAACACCAGCGCGGAAGTCGTGCTCCCCGCCCGTATCGCCGATGGCGTGCTAATGGATGGCGCTCCACTTGTCGGAGCCAGCGTTCAGAAGTTCGACGGCCGCCCGGCCATCAAACTGCCCAGCGGTCGCTATGAATTGGTGTTGCCGGAGAGCTGATAGAAACTCCAGGACGGGCTGGACAAAATCGGCCGAGCCATCCACATCGGCGCCGGCAAGAATGACGCCAGCATGTCCGGCGGAACCTTGGGCGGCGACTTGACCTCGATCCCCGAGCCTGTCACCGCCACGCTGTTGGCCGGTCTGGGACTTCTCGCCTTGTTACGCGGCCGCTAGAAAACAGGGGCTGTCATTTCACAAACGATCAAGATCCGGCATTCACTGCAGCGACCGCGTGAGGACGGCCACGCCGTAACGGGGCAGGTTCACGCGCATCACCTCGCCGCCGTTGAGCACATCGCTCATGGCGAAAGGCAGGGTGATCTCTTGCGCGCCTGCGGAAAAATTCGTGATGACGAAAACCTCGCGACCATCGCCGACGCGGCGGCTGACCTTGACGCCAGTTGGAGCGGATAGAGCGGACGAAGTCACGCCGGCGTCCTTGATCCATTGCTTGGTAGCCGATGCCATGAGTGCCGAATCCAACACCGAGCCGAGAAACGTGATCGTTCCTTGATTCAATCGACGGCGGACCGCGGCGGGCTCACCGGTCAGCCAGTCGTTGCCCGCACCGAAGCGCAGCAGCACCTCCGCATCCGGGGCCAGACGGCCGAGGCGCTCGGCCCAGACGGTCGCCTTGCCATTCCCCCAGGCACCGCTGACCGGCACATCCTCTGTAAGGGCGTAGAACTGTTCCACGCGGGCACCGACGGCATCCTTGAGAGGGCCGGGCTGGCGCTCGAGATTGAGCGCGTTGAATTCGTTCTTCATGCCGGTGCGCGGACCAAGCACAAGGTGGCCTCCTTGGCGGACGTAATCGGTCAGGCGCTTGGCGAGATCCGCGGAAACGACGTTGAGGCTTGGCGCAACGATGAGCTTGTAACGCGAGAGATCCATTTCCGGCGTGACGATGTCCACCGCCTGCGTCGTCTCGCGCAGGTTCCGATAGTAGTCGATCAGGATCTGCATCTGGTCATAGCGCGAGCTGAACGGATTGAATTCAATCGCCCAGCGGCTGTCGTAGTCGTGGATCACGGCGACTTCGGAAACCGGCTGCGTGCCGGTTAGAACAGGGCCGGCCTTCGCAAACTCGGCACCGGTTTTCGCGATCTCCTCGTAAACCGGCACGGGCTCGCCGTCCGGACCGACGAGCGATCCGTGGTATTGTTCCTGACCATTGAGCGCGCTGCGCCATTGCCAGAATGCCACGCCGTCAGCGCCATGCCCGACCGAGTGCCAGACCATGGCGCGGGTTTCACCGCGGTCCAGCGAGTTACTAACCGATCCCCAGTCGACAAACCCTGGCGGCATTTCCAACAACCAGAAATTCTTCTGCTTCCAACCGCGAACGAGATCGTGGGTCGCCCCGCTGCGGAGCGGATCCAGGTGGCCGGTGCCGTTTTTGGTTTTATCAAACCACCCCGAGCCGAGGTATTCGTCCCAGGAAATGATGTCCAGATCGGCGGCGATGTGCTGGCGGTTGAAACGGTTAGCCCAGCCGAGGCCGCCGAGGTTGGTGGTGATGAGTTGGCGCGGGTCGATGCTGCGCCGCAGCGCGTCGATCTGGTTGCGCTGGAAGTCGCGCCAGGTGTCGGTGATGAAACGCTTCTGTTCTAGCAGCAGGCCGGGGTTGGCGCGGGCGGTGGTCATCGGCACCTGGCTCCATTGGGTGTAGGTCTGGCTCCAGTAGGCGGTCATCCAGTTTTTGTTGAGGGCATCAAGCGTGCCGTATTTTTTCTCCAGCCACTTGTGGAAAAGCGTGCGGGATTCCGCGTCGAAGGAGTCCTCTGTGTATTCGTTGCCGATCTGCCAGGCGACGACGTTCGGGTTGTGGCCGAAGCGCTCGGCGAGTTTCCCGACGACATTGCGGCAGAGTTCGCGGTATTTCGCGCTGCCGATGGAAAAGTGCCGGCGCGAGCCGTGCTGAAGTTGGTTGCCCAGTTCGTCCACGCGGAGGATCTCTGGATACATCGTGGTCATCCACGCGGGCGGTGTGTCGGTGGGAGTGCCGATGATGGTAACCATCCCGTGGCGGGCCGCGGCGGCCACGGCGCGCTCCATCCAATCGAGTTCGTAGCGGCCGTCTGCGGGTTCGAGCGAACTCCATGCGAATTCACCGATGCGAACCATGTTGAGTCCGGCGGCTTTCATGAGGGCGAGGTCCTTGTCCCACCCGGCTTCAGGCCATTGTTCCGGATACCAGGCCGAGCCGAGCATCAACTGCGGGATGGGCTGTGGCTTCACGTCCGCCGGAGCGGCAGAAAGCGGAAGCAGGCTCGCCGCGAGAGCGAGGATGAGGGGAAGGGTTTCCTTCATGCGGGGCGATCAGGGTTTGGTTCTAAAGAGAAAATAGAACCGCAGATGGACGCGGATGGACACAGATGATCAAAGAATGATATGGATTCCTAAATCCGTGTCCATCTGTGTTCATCCGCGGTTCATTTCTTTTCTGGTTCGATGGATTCGAGAGTCAGCACAGCCGGTTCCAGACCGGGCGAAGTGGCGGTGAGTGTGATGGCTCCAACGCTGACCGCCGAGCGCACAACAGCGAGGGCGCGGCCTTGGAAAAGTGCGCGTTCGGTTCCCTGATAGCAATCAAGGGATGTCATGTCTCCGGAGCCGACTGCGGCAAGCGATCCTGCGCCCTCGACCTTGAACGTCACGCGCGAGTCCGCGTGAGGCTGCCAGACTCCGTTCGCATCGAGCGCTTCGACAGTGACGAAAGCCAAGTCCTGTCCACCGGATGCTAGTTTCTCGCGATCCGCGTTCAGCCGCAGTTTGGCGGCTTTCCCGGCTGTCTTGAGAATGAAGGTTTCCACCGGTTGACCACCGCGCAGACCGACTGCCTTGAGTTCACCTGACTCGAAAGGCACGGTGAACTCCGCTTTGAACTCCTGCGCGCGGGTGGTCGGTTTTTCGCCGAGTGACTTGCCGTTCAGTTCGAGACGCACGGCTTCATGGCGCGAATAAACCTCGACCTTCAGCGGCTTTCCTTCCTGCCCGGGCCATGTCCATGCCGGCAGCGCGGGCGGCAGGGACCATGGCGTGACGTTCCAGTTTCCTCCGCCCGGAGCGGGGGCGGAAACGGCGGCGTAGAGTTTTTCCCCGCGATCCCAGACAATGTTGCGGTAGTGCGAGATTGGCTTGCGCCAGCCGGTTAGATCGATGTCGCCGCAATAGGCGCCGTGCCATGGAAACATCTCGCCTTCCCAATGTTTCTTCGCCTCCTCGCCGGGCGGGAAAACTCGCCCGATGCCGGCCTCGCCGAGGTAGTCGAGCGCGGTCCAGACGAAATCACCGACCACATATGGATGGTCAGTCATTGCGGCCCAGTTGGCGAAGGTTTCGGTCTGATAGGACTCCGCCGCCATCATGATGCGCTCCGGCACGCGGGCGTGATCGGCAACATGGCGGGTAAGCTCGTAGTTATAACCGGCGATGTCGAACGCGGCGAAAAGCGGATCGAGCTTGGGCCAATCCTCGGGTTTGGCCAATCCGTTGACCCCGGCGCCAACGGGTCGGCTGGTGTCGAACTCGCGGATGCGAGCGGCGATGTCACGCGCAATCCGCTGGCCCGAGGCGCTGCCGCGTTCGAACATCTCGTTGCCCGCGCTCCAGATCACGACCGACGCGTGATGGCGGTCGCGGCGTACCCAGGCCTCGACATCGCGAGCCCAGCATTCCTTGAAATGAGTGCCGTAGTCCTGCTTGTTTTTCTTCTTCTCCCAACCGTCGAAAATCTCGTCCATCACCAGTAGCCCGAGCCGATCGCAAGCATCGAGGAATGCTGTGGACGGCGGATTGTGGGCGACGCGCACCGCATTGAAGCCGGCAGTCTTGAGCAGCTCCACCTTGCGCTCCTCGGCACGTGCAAAGGACGCGGCACCGAGCGGGCCGGTGTCGTGGTGGACGTTTCCCCCGAGGAGTTTGAGCGACCGGCCGTTGAGCTCGAATCCGCGCTCCGCCGAGAAGCGCGCCGTGCGGATACCGAAGCGGGTGACCACTTCGTCCAACACCCGTTCGCCGTCGAGCACCCGCGTGACGGCCTGGTAGATAGTCGGCGAGTCGGGACTCCATGGCTGCGGTTTCGGAACGACGAGTAACACAGAGCCATTCCAACCGCCATTAGCAGGAACTGATAGGGACTGGTTCTCTGAAACCACCGGGCGGCCCTGCGGGTCGAGGATTTCCGTCCGGATGACAAGCTGGCGGGCTGATCCTGACGAGTTGCGGAGTTCCGTGCGCGCCGTTAGTCGCGCTTGGTTTTCGGTAAGCTCGTCCGTCACCACGAACACTCCACCCGCTGGCACGTTGATCGGATCTGTCACGCGGAGCCAGACCGGTCGATAGAGCCCCGATCCGGAATACCACCGAGTGTTTGGTTGCGCGGAATTGTCCACGCGCACGCTGAGCAGGTTGTCCGCGTCGGATTTCAGGTGGGGTGTCAGGTCGAAACGGAAAGGTGTGTAGCCATAAACCCACTTTCCTAACGAAACTCCGTTGAGCCACACTTCGGTGTTCATGTAGGAACCCTCGAACTCGATTTCCACCCGTTTCCCCGCCCACGCCGGAAGTGCGGCAAACTTGAGGCGATACCATCCGATGCCGGTTGGAAAGTAACCGCCGTGTCCCGCCACCGGTTCCGTCCGCGAGACCGGTCCAGCGATACTCCAGTCATGCGGCAATGTTACCCGCTGCCAAGCCAAGTCATCATGCGACGGCGCTTCGGCACCCGTCGCGTCGCCACGATGAAAAGCCCAACCATCATCTAGCCGCCGGACCTCGCGCGGCGCGACGGACGGTCGGTCCTGCGCCATGGCTGGACCTGACGGAAATGACAGCATCGCGGCCAAGCCGCACAAGAGGATTCGGGAGGTCATGAAAAGTTTGGAAACAGACTTCGCACGGCCAAATCAGTGCAGGGTGTGCATGTTGTTAGCAGGATCGGTGTAGGCGACGGCCTTCCGCGGATCGGTGCGGTTCAGGAATTCCTCAAGATTTGTATAACCATCGCGATCCGCGCCAGCCGGACCGTCGGCGGGATTCTTGGGATCAAATTGATGTGTCTTTTCCCAATCGTCGGGCAGGCCGTCGACATCGGTGTCGGCAGCGGCCACCGCTCCGGCAGCCGGTGGGGGGAAGTCCTTGCTCTCCCATGGGATGAACGCGTCGCGGTCGTTGCTGCCTTGGTTGTAGGACTTCCAATCGGCAGCGCTCTTCGCCCAGAAGGCGGGCTTGCCCTTGCGGGTGACGATGCCTTCCATCCAGTGGGCGTCGGTGGTGTCGCGTTTGGGCAAATTCGCACCGACGATGGGCAGCATGAGTTTTTCAAGCTGCTTGGCGTCATGGGTGGTGACGGGCATGACGCGCCAGGGAGTTTTCATGACCTCCTTGGGATCGGGGGCGAAATCGCCATCCGTGTCCTCCGTGGACCCGCCGGATGACCCCGGGCCGAATGGAATCACCTTGCCTCCAGCGTCCCTCAGATTGCCGTCGATGTAGTTGTTAGCGGTCGCACCGAAGCTGTAGCTGTAACCTTGTTCCGGGTTGTCGATGACGAGGTTGTTGATGAGATTGAACTGGTTGGTCAGGCGCTTGGAGTGGCCGGAGCGGAGGTTGAACATGATGTTGTTGCGCCAGTCGAGGCGGTTGCAATCCACCTCGGGTGAGCGGCTCAGCGTGTTGTTCAACACGCAGTGGTGGATGGATCCCGCGCCGCCGACTTCGGGGCCGTAGGGATGGGTGCCGAGGCCGGCCATGCCGGGGCCGATGATGCAGTATTGCAGCGTGTAGTTCCAAAACGTGTGCGTTTCACCGATGAAACGCAGCGCCTCGTCGCTGCCATAGGCGAAGCTGCAATGGTCGAAGATGATATTGTGCAGGTCGCCTTCCGTGTTAGTTCCGTCGGCCGACAGCGGCGGGCGCAACCGCCAACGCATGCCGCGCATGATGATGTTATCGGCCGCCATGCAGAGGCGGCCGCAAATTTCGACGCCCTCGCCGGGAGCGGTGTGGCCGATCAACGTCATGTTCGGTTCGCGGATCCAGACGTCCTTGTTAAGAACGATCTGGCCGGACACTTTGAAAAGCACGGTGCGCGGGCCCTTGGTATTGATCGCTTCGGCGAAGCTGCCCGGACCGTCGGCGTTGGTGTTGGTGACGTAGATGACCTTGCCGCCGCGGCCGCCGGTGGTCATCGAGCCGAAGCCCTCCGCGCCGGGGAAAGCCGGGAGATAGCCGGTTGGCATGGGTTTCGGGCCACCTGATAGAATGACCCACAGATAGGGATCGCCAACTTCGGCCCGCGAGCCGACGCTGCCTTTGCTGAAGTCGCGAATGTAGGCGTAAAGGTTGTCGTTGAGTTTCACGCCGAACTCGCCTTCGGGCGGGTTCGTTAGGAACGCGGCACCGTTGGCCTGGTTTTTTTTGACGAGATCTGTCAGAAGGCCGGTGAGGTCACCCTTAACCTTCTCGAACGGCACCGCCGGAATGTGTTTGGCGAAAAGGGCGTCGAACTCGGGCGTCATGTCCTTGCGGCGGTTGCTCGCCATTTTCGCGCGCTTGTCGAACATATCGAGGAACTGCTTTCTCGCCTGCGGATCTTCCGTGCCGCCGAAAAACGTGCGGTGCGGATATGCGTCCCGCCCCCCGGGCACCTGCACGCAATTGCCACCGAACGGGCCGCCCTGGACGTTGATGGTTCCGTGGAAGCTGGTCTGGTATTCAAGGATGATGGAAGGATTCTCCAGCGCGTGGCCGGGGAGAATGCTCACGCGCACGGCGGGTGCCGGACCGATCTTGCGATAGGCCTGGGTGCCGAGCTTGGCGATCAGTTCCTTTTTGAAGGCAGCGTTCGACTCGAGTTGCTGCCAGAAATTTTTCGTCAACGCGTCGGTTAGGAGCGGAGAGGCGACGCCGACAGCCTGGGCGGAGGCTGGCAAAACCAGCGATGTGAGTAGGGCCAGAAGCCCTCCACGGGTCATTAGGGTTTTCATGGAATTAGGATTAGAAGGTTGAAACAAGGGTCTCTGAGAGGAGCTTCGACAGATGAGTTAGCGAATCCACTTCACCGGATCGCGGGCGAGTTCGTGGAGATACATTTCCAGATTGGTATATCCTTCGGCGGACAGATTCGTCTTGTTGCCGTCTGCCTTGTCGGAGGGATTGAGGTGATGCGCCTTTTCCCAAGCGTCGGGCAGGCCGTCGCCGTCGGCGTCCCAATCCGCGGGACGTGAGATCACGGGAAATTCCTCGTAGCCTCCGGCATCGGATTCGTTATCGATGATGCCCGGGAGGCCGGTCTTGCTTCCCTTGTAGGTCGTCGTGCCCTTGCGGACTTCCTCGATGATCCGCTTGTCGTGATCGTCCAGCGCAGGGACATTGCATCCCACGTTGTTCAGGACGTTTTCGTAGGCTTCCTCGGCGGGCTGGATTTTCACGTGGAATTCCCACAACGGCTTGTCCACGATGAACTCGTATTTCTGCTTCGGCTGCTCCTTGATCTCGTAGGACTTTTTCACCTCGTTTGCCCCGAAGACACCGGGCATGACGTTGCCGGAAATGTAATACTTCGCGGTCGTGTCATCGAGCGTTTCGTAGAACTCGATGGTCATCGCCGTCTTCTTTTTCGTGGCCGGACCGGGCTTGTAATAGTTGTTCACGAAGTTCACCTGATGGATCTCCCCGTCCGTGGTGCGGTGCACCCAGTTGTAAACCACGTTGTTGAGCAGATCGAGGTCGCCGACGGTCCTGACAGGTTTGGTCTTGGTCATCCCGCCGGCCATGCTCCAATTCCGGCCCGCGCAATGCGCCAGGAGATTGTGGTGAAAACTGCCGATCTCGCCATTGATGCTCGCCGCGAAACCGTGGCCTTTCCCCGCCTCGTATTTCCGATGTCCCGCGACATTCAGCGCCTCGGAGATCAGCGTGCGCTGCAGGGTGATGTTTTTCGCGCCGCGGGAGCTGAAGGCCTCGTCCATGGTCCAACTGATCGAACAGTGATCGTAGATGCAGTTGTTGGCACCGCCGCTCATGCCCATGCCGTCCATGGTGTCGCCGGACGCCGTGCCGACCCGCGTGCGGATGAAGCGCAGGATCACATCGTCCGCGCCCATCATGCCAAACGTGTAGTCGCGAACCATGATCCCCTTTCCGGGAGCGGATTGACCCGCGATGGTTAGCTGTCCGTTGTCCTTCTTGATCACGAGCTTCTTCTTGAGCCGGATGGTTCCGCCGATGTTGAAAACCACCGTGCGCGGACCGGTTGCCTCGACCGCGGCGCGGAGGCTGCCGGGGCCGTCGTCATCAAGGTTGGTCACAGCGATCACGCGCCCGCCGCGTCCGCCTTTGGCCAGACGACCGTAACCTTCGGCGCCGGGAAAAGCAGGCAATTCCGCGGCTTGGGAAATCATGGCCAAAGGCAGCGTGATGGCGAACGCTGCGAGGAAAGAAGTCCGTGAGGATTTGAGAAGATTCATCGGTGGATTTTGAGTTTCTGAAGAAGTGTGGGTAGCGGATCACGGGCTGACCGCGATTCGATAGAATCCGCGGCCGGCGGTGATGCCGCTGGGGTGGGTGAAGTTGATCGGGGCATCGGCTCCGGCAACCGGCGCGGCGATGTCCTGCCAGACGCCGATTTCCAGACTGGCCCGGTGCTGAAGCTGATAGTTGTGTCCGGAGTATCCTTGGACCGTGACGATGAAATCGGTGCCGTCTACTCTGGCCGAGCCGATTTTCACCTGGCTGGAATCCAGCACGATGCCGTTGTTCACGATCGTTGGGCGCGGGCCGTTGCAAGTCATCAAGTCGAGCACACCATTGTTCGTCAAGGTTCCGCCCACATTGAGCGCCGACGATCCGGTCAGACGCAGCGTGCCGTCGTTAACGATGTTAGCTGCTATTTTCAACGTGCCCGGATTTAGAACCGTCACGGTGCTGCCCGCGGCGATTTCGAGATTGTTGGCCACATCGAGCCAACCGGCGGTGATGTCGAGCCGCGCGTTCCCCGTCAGCCGCAAGGTGCCCGCGTGCTGGCCGATGGCGTCCACCACAACGGAGGCGTTGTTGATGACGGCGGTGTCGAATCGCGATGGCTGGAAGGCGATGTCCCAGTTCTCGATTTGCGCGTAGCGGGTGTTAGTGGAGCCATCCCACACGACGTCCTGCACGGCTTTGAATGCGCCGAGTTCACCGAGGTATTCCTCAAGATTGGTGTAGCCGTCGTTGTCGAAATCGCCATTCCTGTCAGCGGCAGCGGTGGGATTCAATCCGTGCTGGGTTTCCCATGCGTCCGGCATGCCGTCGCCGTCGGTATCCCAGTTGGCCGGGCGGGTGACGGCCGCGATCACCGGGTAGCCGCCGACTTCATCGGGATGATCGATGATGCCGTTGCCACGCGCACCGGCGGTCGCCACGCCGGTGGAAACCGAGGTCACCGTGCGCACGTCCACGGGATCGCGCACCGGCAGGGTCGCGCCCGCGCCTGCGAGCACCGTGGTGTAACTGTCCTGCGCGGTCTGGGTGGCAACCTTGGGCAGATCGGGAATGGGGATCACCACACCGTTGATGTCGTCAGCGGGATCGTTGGGGTCCTGGACGAGGTCCACATGGGTGATCGGGGCGTTCACCTTCGCCCAATCCAGGTGATCCGTCATGAAATGCCCCGTCCACTGGGGATGCGCTCCGAGGGAGCCCGGGCCTTGGCCGGGATAACCCAGGATGATGCCGTCCGAGATGCTCCCGTCCCACTGCACGCCCCGGTAGGATTTTCCGCTGATCGTCACCTGGCCGTTCCAGTTGTCGTTCGAGATCGCCGGGTAGCCTTCCATGATGTTTCCCTCGACATACCAAGAGCCGACTGCCTGCGGGTAGCAGTAGCGGTTCTTCGAGTTCAGGCCGAAAAGCGCGCCGTTCTGCCGGATCTCCGGCTTGACGATGCGGACCTTCAACGCCGGGAGCGGATTCCACTGATAGTCGAAGCCGCTGGCTGGCCCGGGCTTGTAGTAGTTGTTGACGACGTTCATGTGCGCCTCCGCGCCGGCCCCGTCCATTGTGCGGTCCCGCCAGTTGAAGATCACGTTGTTGCGCCAATCCATGAAGTGGGAAAACGAGATGCTCGGATTCCTTCCGACGTTGCTCGCGAGTAAATTGTGATGATGGTTCGCGCCCTGGCCGCCGAGGGTGTCCGCGTAGGCGTGATTGGCGGGATTGAGCGCCTCGGAACTGATGCACCACTGGATGGTAACGTTTTTCGTAGGCAGCACCGTGGGTCCGCCGGTAAGCACGGGCGGATTGATGTAGCGGCGGTAGATGGACATGTTTTCGTCCGTCCCCCAACTCACCGAGACGTGATCGACCATGATGTTGCGAGTCGCGCTCAGGCCGACGAGGCATTGCCCGCGCGGGTCGGGGTTGCTCGAGTTGGCCACCCAGGCGGCCCACTTCGCCTTGTCGTAGCCCCGCCGGAAACGCATGTAGCGCACGATCACTTCGGAAACCGCGCCATCCAGATCCGTCGTGTCACCCGCCACGATGACGCCATCTCCCGGCGCGGTGTGACCGGCGATGGTGATGTAGGGGTTCGTGATCCTGACGTAACTCGTCAGCCTTATGATGCCGGAAACATCGAAGACCACCGTCCGCGGCCCGCTCGCCTCGCAAGCCGCGCGATAGCTGCCGGGCCCGGAATCGTTCAGGTTCGTGACATGCAACACCGCTCCGCCGCGGCCACCCGCGGTGACCGCGCCCCAGCCCTCGGCTCCAGAAAACGATGGCACGGCACCGGCGGGAACCGACAAAACCCCGGAAATCGACAGGAGGCCGAGAAGTCCCGCACTGGTTGATCGGTGTCTCATGGAAGTGGAAACGGGGGTTTTACGACAAGCGTCGGTGATATGAATTTCAGCAAGAGGGTGACACAATGCCAAACCCACCGAGAGAGAATGGGGTGGTGATACGCCACCTCCAAGCTGGAAATATCCGAAAATATCCAGTTTTTAGGATTGGGTCACTTCGCAGACTTCTCCTTGAGGAACTCCCACTTGCATTGCTCGGCTTTCGGCGGCGAACCCACCCGACGGTCTGTTGCAACCGGGTCAGGCAAAATTCCGTGCGAAGATGCGGATGCAGGAGCATATTATCCGTGGTCGGGTGGTTTTTGAGTCCGACTCCGGCCCCACGATTTCCTTCTCGTCGTCCTGCCGCGCGAGAGTGCATATTCCGGTGGAGCTGTAATTCAGGCGAAAAGACCTTGATTCGTTGATATATTCGAAAATATTAAAGGGAGTTCCCCGTATCGAGGGGGCCGATTTGATGAACCCGCTTAAACCCAAATTATTTTTGTCCGTAGTGCTGGCACTAATGCCAGCCACGGTAGGGTCGGCGGCGAAGGTCGAATACAACCGCGACATCCGGCCGATTCTCTCAGACAAGTGCTTTCAGTGCCACGGTCCGGATTCGGCGAAGCGCGAGGCCGATCTGCGGCTCGATATCCGCAAAGACGCGGTGGAGGCCGGGGCGATCATCCCGGGCAAACCTGCCGAAAGCGAGGTGATGATCCGCATCCATGAAAGCGATCCCGACGAGGTAATGCCGCCCCCGGAATCGCTGCGGCAACTGACGAACTCGGACCGCGAAATGCTTCGCAAATGGATCGAACAGGGCGCTGAATACCAACCACTTTGGTCATTCATATCCTTGCCGGAATCGATTCCCGTCCCGGAAATCAAACAGCCAGGACGGTCGAAAAACGAAATTGATCGTTTCGTCGCGGCAAAGCTCGAAAAGGAATCGCTGCAGCCCGCGCCGGCGGCGACTCCGGAACGCTGGCTCCGCCGGACAGCCTTCGACCTCACGGGCCTCCCGCCCTCCCGAACTGACCTCGACGCATTTCTCGCCGACAAATCGCCCGATGCCCGGGAAAAGGCGGTGGATCGCTTGCTCGCTTCACCGCGCTACGGCGAGAAGATGGCGGTCGATTGGCTGGACGTTGCACGCTACGCGGATTCGTTCGGCTACCAATCCGACATCGAGACCCACGCTTGGCCGTATCGCGACTGGGTGATCGACGCGTTCAACAAAAACCTGCCGTGGGACCAGTTCATCACCTGGCAGCTCGCTGGCGATTTGCTACCCAATCCCACTCGTGAGCAAATCGTCGCCACCGCGTTCAACCGCATCCACCGGAAGACGCAGGAGGGCGGCAGCGTGGAGGCGGAATTCCGGCAGGAGGGGATTTCCGATCGGGTCCACACCGTCGGCTCTGCCTTTCTCGCTCTGACCTTCGAGTGCACCCGCTGCCACGATCACAAATATGACCCGCTGACGATGCGCGACTACTATTCGATGGGCGCGTTTTTCAATTCGATCGACGAGTGGGGTCTGCTCCACGGAAAGGCATCGATTCAGCCGAACCCCGTGTTGTTCCTGACGACACCGGATCAGGACAAGACAATCGCGGAGCAGAAGGCCGCCATCGCTGCCGCCGAACAGGCGATCTCCGCGAAAATGAAGGAACGCGAATCTGCGTTCCAGTCATGGCTGGCTGCGCCGTCCTCCGACATGATGGACTTGAGCGGGTCCTTCGATCTTGATCAAAAAGATAAGGATCAATTCGCCAACACGGTCGATCCGCAGCGTCCGGCGAAATCCAACGACAAGAACACGCTCGTGCCTGGCAAGCGCGGGCAGGCGCTCTCATTCACCGGCGATGATCCGCTTTCGCTGGGAAATCATGGCGTGACCAACCAGGAGGATGCCTTCTCCGTTGCCTTCTGGATCAAGCCCGGCGAGCTCACGAAGCGGTCGCTCGTGTTTCATAACAGCTCGGGCGCCGACCCCGGATACAACGGATTCGAACTTCTGCTGGAAGACGGAAAACTCCGCTGGATGGTCGCCCGCGAGTGGCCGGGCAATTGCATCGCAGTTAGAAGCAACGACGCGCTCCTGCCGAACGAATGGATGCATGTCGTGGTCAGTTATGACGGCTCATCCAAAGCCGCAGGGCTGAAAATTTCGCTCAATGGCAGCGAGGTTCCACTTGAGGTCGTTCGCGATCAACTCACCAGGAACTGCGGCAGCGCCTCTGCCTTCACCTTCGGCGAGCGGTTCCGAGATTCCGGCCTGCGGGGCGGCGCGGTGGACGACATCCGGATCTTCACCCGGCCCGTCACCGCGCTTGAAATCACGGCCCTCTATCAGGACAAACCGCTCGCGGATTTGCTAGCAGCAACTCCGCGCGATGAAACCGGGTTGGCATCGCTTCGCAGCTATTATTTCTCCGCCATCGATCCCGAGCTCCGCACCGCGATCCCCGAGCTCAAGCAACTGCGACAAGCACTGACACAAACAATCGACGGCGTTCCGGAGCTTCCAGTGATGAAGGAAATGGCCGAGGCCCGGCCGGCGAAAGTGCTGGCCCGGGGTGACTACCAGCATCCCGAGGGCGCTCCCCTGCCCCGAATCACTCCCGGCTTTTTGCCCCCCTTCCCCAAGGACCAACCGGTGAACCGGCTGGGCGTGGCACGCTGGCTCACGGAACCCAACCATCCCCTAACCGCCAGGGTCCAGGTGAACCGCGTGTGGCAGCATTTTTTCGGACAGGGGCTTGTTTCCACTTCGGAAAACTTCGGTTCGCAGGGCGAGACGCCGTCGCATCCCGAACTGCTGGACTGGCTTGCCCGCGACTTCATCGCGCATGGCTGGGACATGAAACGCCTGTGCCGGCAAATCACGTTGAGTGCGACCTATGGGCAGGACTCGAAGGCATCGATCGAACTCCGTCAGAAAGATCCCGCCAACATTTTGTTAGCCCGCGGACCGGCCAAGCGGCTATCGGGCGAGGATCTCCGAGACCAGGCGCTGGCTCTATCAGGACTGCTGCAATCGGCTGTCGGCGGCCCGCCCGCGAAGCCCTATCTGCCGGAGTCCGCGTATTGGAAGGTGCTCAACAGTTTCCTTCCCGATTACCAGCGCGACAAGGCGCCGGGCATCTATCGACGGAGCCTTTACACGTTCTGGCGCCGCACCGCGCCGCCGCCCGGGATGCTCGCGTTCGATGTGCCGGGACGCGATGTCTGCACCGTCCACCGCCAACAGACGAACACCCCGCTCCAGCCGCTGGTGATGCTCAACGACCCGCAGTTTGTCGAGGCCTCGCGCGGCCTCGCCATCCGGATGATGAAGGAAGGCGGTGCGGACTTCCCGTCGCGCGCCCGCTGGGTTTTCCGCGAGATCGTGGGGCGCGAAGCCACCGCTGCCGAGAGCCAACTGCTGGCTGAGCTGCACGACTCGCAGATTGAAATCTTTTCCAAGGATCCGAAACAAGCGGAGTCTTTTCTTAAGGTAGGAGACCGGACCGCACCACCGGAAATCCCCGCCATCGACCTCGCCGCCGCGACCGTGGTCGCCAACGCCATCCTCAACCTCGACGAAGCCATCACCCTCCGCTGACCCATGGCCGCTCCATTTGATCCACTGTTCGTCACCCGCCGGCACTTCTTCTCAAAGTTGTCTGCCGGGCTGGGAGGGTTTGCGCTCAGCTCGCTTCTATCAGGAAAGTCGGTGGATCTTCCCGGTTTCGCGCCGAAGGCGAAACGCGTGATCTATCTGTTCATGAGTGGCGGCCCCTCGCAGCAGGATTTGTTCGACGACAAGCCGCTGCTCCGCCAACGCAACGGCGAACCACTGCCGGATTCCGTCCGCGCCGGCCAGCGCCTCACCGGCATGAGTGGAAATCAGGCGATCCTTCCCCTCGCGGGCTCCCATTTCAAATTCTCGCCGTATGGAAAAAACGGCACGCAACTCAGCGAACTCCTCCCCCACACCGGCGGCGTGATCGATGACCTGTGCCTAATCCACTCGATGTTCACCGAGGCGATCAACCACGATCCGGCGATGACGTTTTTCCAAACCGGCTCGCAGATCGCGGGCCGGCCGAGCCTCGGTTCGTGGATTCACTACGGCCTCGGCAGCATGAACGAAAACCTGCCCGCCTTCGTCGTGCTGGTGACGAAGAAGAAGACAGACCAACCGCTCTACTCGCGCTTGTGGGGCAGCGGCTTCCTGGACTCCCGCTATCAGGGAGTCCGCTTCTCGTCCGGCAAGGAGGCGGTCTTCTATTTGGCGAACCCCGACGGCATCTGCGGCACCGGCAGGCGCGCGCTGCTAGACAAACTCGCCGCGTTGAACCGGATTTCCTATCAGAACGAACTCGATCCGGAGATCGAATCCCGCATCGCGCAATACGAGATGGCTTATCGAATGCAAACCAGCGTGCCGGAAGCCACCTCGATCGAAGGCGAACCGAAATCCATTCTCGACCTCTACGGCCCGGACGTGAGCCAACCCGGCACCTTCGCCGCTAACTGCCGGCAGGCCCGACGAATGGCCGAGCGCGGCGTGCGTTTCATCCAGCTCTATCATCCCGGATGGGACAGCCACAACAATCTGCCCCAGGACCTGCCCAAACTCGCTCGCGAGGTCGACCAGCCTTGCGCGGGCCTCATCCGCGACCTGAAACAACGGGGCATGCTGGAAGACACTCTGGTCATCTGCGGCGGTGAATTCGGGCGGACCAGCTATTCGCAAGGCGTTCTAACCAAGGAAACCTACGGCCGCGATCACCACCCGCGTTGTTTCTCAATGTGGATGGCTGGCGGCGGCGTGAAACCGGGTATTGTCCACGGCGCTACCGACGACTTCGGCTACAACATCACGCAAAACCCGGTCCACGTGCATGACCTTCACGCGACGATCCTGCACCTGATGGGACTCGATCACACCCGCCTCACCTATTTCCACCAAGGCCGCCATTTCCGCCTAACAGACGTGGCGGGGAATGTGGTGAAACGAATTCTCGCTTAGTTTCGTCATCGACCGCCCTGCATAAATTGGTACTTCCAAACAGTCACTTCGACCTCTAAGTTCTCATAGCGAATTTCCCTCTCAGTTGAACAAATCCTAACCCTAGAAACCCACCTCCCATGCACTTCATCACCGCCTCACTCGCCCTGCTCTTTTCCGCCAGTCTCGCGACCTCCCAGACGGAAAAACTCAACTTCAGGACCCTCGCGCGCTCCAACGCGAAAATGCCCGAGTTATGGGTCGTCGCGTCGGGCAAAGCGGTCCCGATTTCGTTCTCCAACTCGCAACCGTCCACCGCACTCAAGGCGGACAAAGGCAGTCCGTTGAAAATCCACAAGACCCCGTTGGATGAAAAGGGAAAGCCGACAGACACATCTCCCACGCTGGTTGAACTGCCCGCAACCTCGTCTATTTTACTGCTCGGCTGGATGGAGGAGGAAAAGCCGTCCTTCCTCGCCGTTGCGGATCCCTTCACCACCGCAAAAGGCGACGACTGGCTGGTCATCAATGCCACCAAAAAACCGTTGACCATCCAGATCGGCGCGACAGCCACGACGCTTACCGTCGAGGCGAACAGCCAACAGGCGGTCAAATGCACCGCGCCGGTCGGAGAAGGTGCGGCAACGACCGTCGCCTCCCAACAGGCTGACGGCAGTTGGAAGACGGTTTACACCAGCTCATGGCCGATTTACGCCGACCAACGTGGATTGGTCCTCGTGGTTCAGAACGGCGAGCGCATCACCGTGGATTACATTGCCGACCAAATCGCAACCAAGACGGCTCCCAAGGGAACTCCCAAAAAACGCTGAGGGATTGTAGAGTCTTCATCTATCACCGAAAAGTGCGCTGGCATAGTATCAGATCCATGGAAACGGGCCTTGTACGTAGTGATGAGTGGGGAGCAGGAATTCTGTTGTGTGCGACGGACCTAACATATCGATCCGTCGTATCTCAAAAGCTGGCGACAACATCTTCCCGCAATCCAACCGGATAGTTCATGATCTTGCCTCCCCTCCTCCGCCAAACCGTTCTCGCCATCGTTGCACTGGGACCCGCCGTCACGGTCGTCCCCGCAGCCGAACCGCCCTCCCCCGGTCCACGCGCGGCCCTGCCTGCCGTCACCTCCGGCCGCGTGGTTGAACCCAAGGAGATGAAGCGCATTCACGACGAGGTCTCCACGCCGTTCAAATACGGCGTCGTGCTCCGTTGCGAGGAGGGCGAAATGATCGACTGCCCGAACGTGTTTCGTCACGGCGGCAAGTGGTACATGATGTTCGTTTCCATCCACGGCAAGGTCGGCTATCAGACGATGCTCGCGCGCAGCGACGATCTGCTCCACTGGGAACGCCTCGGCACCATTCTCTCCCACACCCAAGGGGAAAACTGGGACGCCTGGCAGGCGGACGGTGGCCTCTCCCTTTACGACACCACTTGGGGCGGCACGCATGAACTCGGCACCCACGATGGAAAATACTGGCTCTCCTACATCGGCGGCGCGCTTCAGGGATACGAGACCGATCCTCTCTCCATCGGCCTCGCCCACACCGCCGATCCGGCCAAACAGGAGGAATGGACGCGCCACACTAGCAACCCCGTGCTCTCGACCGTTCAACCCGACATCCGCCCATGGGAGGACGTCACGCTCTATAAAAGCGCGATCATCCGCGACGACAAGCGCTCGCTCGGATTTCCCTTCGTCATGTTCTACAACGGCAAGACCAAGCAGGGAAACCACGAAGCCATCGGCATGGCGGTCTCGTCCGACATGGTGAACTGGCAGCGCTACGGCACCGAGCCGGTCGTGGACAATGCTCCGGGAAAACCCGCGATTTCCGGCGATCCGCAGTTGGTGAAAATCGGCGACGTGTGGGTGATGTTCTATTTCGGTTTCCGTTGGCTAAAAGGCACCAGCGCCTTCGACACCTTCGCTTGTTCCCACGACCTCGTCACCTGGACGAAATGGGATGGCGAGCCGCTCGTGAAACCCAGCGAACCCTTCGACAAGACATTCGCCCACAAGCCATGGGTCATGAAACACGACGGCGTGGTCTATCATTTCTACTGCGCCGTGGGTGACCAGGGACGCGCCATCGCGCTGGCGACATAGAAGGATCTGAAAACCACGCCGGTCGCCAACCCTTGATCCCGCAGGCATGTTTCCTGAAAACCCAAAGCGCCTCCGCCGTTTCCTGAGGGACTGTCTAAAAATTGGCTGGGACCGACCTCCGGGCGGTCCGCGAGAATGGCAAGCGAATGACCGCCCCTGGATCGATTTTCAAGCGTTTCATTGGCGGATTCATCCTTCACCCTTTCGCAAGACTGTTGCGGAGAACGGTACCTGCCCTCGCGCATTTTTAAGACAGCCTTTGAAACTGCTAGCCCTTCCCACCGTCCTGCTGGCGGCCGCTCCCGCTCCCATTTCGGCGGCCGGACTCGAAGACGGCTTTTCCGCTCCGCCCCGCGAAGCCCGCGCCCGCGTGCTCTGGCAGTGGATGAACGGCAACATCACCGCCGACGGAATCACCCGCGACCTCGAAGCGATGAAACGGGTCGGCCTCGGTGGCGCGCTTGTATTCAACATCGGTGAATTCATCCCAAAAGGCCCCGTCGCTTACGGCGGCCCCGAGTGGCAGGAACTGATGCTGCATGCCGTGCGCGAGTGCGACCGGCTGGGACTCGATCTGGCGATGCACAATTCCCCCGGATGGTCGAGCAGCGGTGGGCCGTGGATCACCCCGGACACCGCCATGCGGCAGCTCGTTTGGAGTGAAACGTTCACCACCTCTACCGGAGCGCCACTCAATCTCGATCTGCCGCAGCCGCTCACCAACCTCAGTAGCTACCGCGACATCCGTGTGCTGGCTTTCCCTACCTCCCCAGGAGATGACGTTGGCACAGCAGCAATACCTGCCGCGCTATCAGATCGCAATCTGGGAACTACGATCGACTCCGGCCGTGACAACCCGATCACTCTCACTTTCCCCTCTCCCGTCGAGGCCCGTGCCGCCACCATTCTCCCCGTCGGCGGCGGATCGTCGACGAGTTACGAAATCTCGGTGAGTGACGATGGAGAAAGCTACCGCTCCGTCACCACCTACACTCCACCCGAACCGCGTTCTATAGGCGACGTGCCGATCGCGATCACCTTCGATGCCACCCGCGCGCGCTTCTGGCGGATCAAGCCCGCCCGCTCGAAACGCATCGCGGAACTCTCGCTCCACGGCGCCCCGCGGATTCATAACTGGGACACCAAGGCGGGCTATCACCTGCGCATCGCAAGTGAAAATCCGCTCCCGGCGGAGATTTCCCCGGAGTTCGCGATCAAGCCGGAATCCGTGATCGATCTGACGAAACACTTCGATCCCGCCACCGGCCGGCTCACTTGGGCCGCTCCCGCTGGCTCATGGACGATCCTGCGTTTCGGCCACACCGCCAGCGGACGGGAGAACATCGCCGCGCCAGAGACAGGCGTCGGTCTGGAATGCGATAAACTCAGCCCGCGAGGCGCGGAGTCACATTTCCGTGGCGGCTTGCAGCCACTGATGGAGAAACTCGGACCACTCGCCGGCAAGACGTTTTCCGCCATCGAAGTGGACAGCTATGAAGTGGGTTTCCAAAACTGGACCGAGGGCTTCGAAAAGGATTTCGCCACCCGCAACAGCTACGACATCGTCCGCTTCCTGCCCGCGATGACCGGGCGATTCGTCGGCGGAGCGGCACTATCAGAAAAATTTCTCTGGGACCTGCGGCGCACCTTTGCCGACATGGTTTCGGAAAACTATTACGGACGGCTCCGCGAATTAGCGAAACCCTACGGCATCGACCTCTACGTCGAGCCCTACGGTGCCGGGCCCGGACCTTACGACGAGCTTCAGATCGCGAATGAGGCGGACATGCCGATGGGCGAGTTTTGGGCGCGCTCTCCGTGGGACGACAATTCCACCCTCAAGCTCGCCGCATCGTCCGCTAACACACGCGGCCACAAGCTCGTCGGTGCCGAAGCCTTCACCGGCATAGCGGAGCAGAGCCGATGGTTAGAACATCCCTACGCGCTCAAATCCGTGGGCGACACGGCGTTTTCATTCGGCGTGAACCGTCTGCTTTTCCATCGGTACGCGATGCAGCCGCACCCCGACGCGGTGCCCGGCATGACGATGGGACCATGGGGCATCCACTACGACCGCACCTGCACTTGGTTCGAACAGAGCGCCCCGTGGATCGAATATCTGGCGCGCAGCCAGTTCATGCTCCAACAGGGAAAACACGTCGCCGACGTGCTCTATTTCACCGGCGAGGGCGCACCGCAGCGTTCCCGCCGCACGGTGCCGGGGCTGCCATACGGCTACACCTTCGACGCCATCGACACAGGGACACTCCTCAGTCGCACCAGCGTGAAGGACGGCCGCATCGTCCTGCCAGATGGCGCGAATTTCCGCCTGCTCGCACTGCCCGCTGATCTGGCAGCCATCACTCAGCCTCTCGCCCGCCATCTGGAAGAACTCGCTGACGCGGGAGCCACCCTTATCCTCGGCTCGCGCCCCAGCCACTCCCCCAGCCTGCGGGAAGCGGCCACGAATGCCAGCGAGCTCACGCGCTTGTGGGACCGCTCGGCTCCTAACATCATCACCGATAAGCCGCTGGCTGAGGCTCTGAGCGGCCTCGCCATCGCGCCGGACTTCTCCTTCCACTCCGCCCGCCGCGATTCGGACATCGTCTGGCATCATCGCCGCGATGGGGATGTCGACATTTACTTCATCGCCAACCGCCAACGCCGCGTCGAGGAAATCCACGCCTCGTTCCGCGTCACCGATCGCCAGCCGGAAATCTGGAACGCGGAAACTGGGTCGCGGATGGACGCGCCCGCATTTGTTAGTGAAAACGGCCGCACCCGCCTGCCGCTGCATCTAGATCCCAGCGGTGCGGTGTTCGTTGTTTTCCGCAAACCCGCCACAGATGCGAAGCCGATTCCGCCACCGCCCGTTGCGCCAGAATCCGAACTCATCACCAACACCTTCACCGTCACCGCGTGGATCAACCCGGAAACCGATATCCTCTATCCGCCGCGCGAGTCCACCGACCGCAACGAGGGAGACCTCGGAAAATCCTACGTCGTCTCGCCGCGTGATGGCGAAGCCGCATACGGACCCGGCTGCGCCGTCGTGGGAATCGCAGCCGGACGCAACGGTGTTTTCGTCATCGAGCGCGGCGGGAAAATTTCGCCCGCCGTGCTCGCCGCGCCGCGCGCCCTGTCCGGTTGGACGCACCTCGCCCTCGTCTATCGAAACGGCGCGCCCAGTCTCTATCTGAACGGCGTTCACATCCGCGACGGCGTGAAAACCGGCCGCACCGTGTATCCCGGCATCGACCTGCCACCGCCGGCATCCGGAGGATTTCCGCCTCATTTCGAAGGCGACGTGACCGGGCCCTACCTGTTCTTCGAAGCTCTCGACGCGGAAAGAATCGCCGCGCTCGCGAAAGAACCTCTACCCGCTCCCGATCTGTCGCCCGGGGCACAGGTAAGCGCCACCATCGGCGGCCCGTGGCAGGTCACGTTTCCAGCAAGCCAAGGCGCTCCGGCTTCCATTAGCCTCGCGGAACTTCAACCACTCCAGCAACACGCCGATGAGGGCGTCCGCCACTTCGCCGGCACGGCCGTTTACAAAATCACGTTCGATTTCGGCACCGCTGTTAGCAAGCGCATCGAACTGGATCTCGGCCGCGTCGCGGTCATTGCGGAGGTTCTCGTCAATGGCAAGTCTGCGGGTGTCCTGTGGAAGGAACCATATCGCGCCGACATCACCTCTCTCGTGAACCCCGGCGAGAACCAACTCGAAATCCACGTCACCACGCTCTGGCCGAACCGCCTCATCGGCGATGAAGCGTTGCCCGTAGAGAACGAATACGATCCCAAGACCAAGGCCATCAAACGCCTCCCGGACTGGTATCTAGCTGGCAAGCCGAAGCCCGCCGGTGGCCGCACGACCTTCACCACCTGGCAACATTTCACCAAGGACGATCCCCTCACCGAGTCCGGGCTGAGAGGTCCTGTTAGAATTCTCTTCCGGTCCATGACAGACTGATCCTCATGAAACTCTTCGCAGCGCTCTTCACCCTCCTGACCATTCCGGTTCTCCACGCCCTCGAACCCGGCGACCTCCGCTGCGACTGGGGCAAGGATCCGCTCGGCGTCGATTCCTCTCCACCGCGCTTGTCATGGAAACTCAAAGCAAGTCTCGGCGATCCGGCCGACGCACGCCAGACCGCGTGGCAGATTCTAGCAGCCTCCTCCGAGGAAAAACTCGCCGCCGACACCGGCGACTTGTGGGACAGCGGCCGCGTCCCGGGTGACGCGCAACTTCACGTGCCCTACGCCGGACGTCCGCTTGCCGCGAGCCAGCAGGTTTTCTGGAAAGTCCGTGTCTGGAAAAGCGACGGCCAACCCGGTGCCTGGAGCCCGCCCGCCCGGTGGACCATGGGTCTAGCCACCAACGCGGATTGGGACGGCGCCCGCTGGCTCACCGATCCTGAACTCCTGAAATGGCGGCGCGGCGCGCTCGGTTACCGTTCGCAACCAACCAAGAGCGAGGACGAGGCGAAGTGGATTCAAATCGATCTCGGCCAGCCGCAACCCATCGACGCTATTGTCCTCCACGGACTTCGCCACACCGTCGCCGAAAACCTCGGCTTTCCACGCCGTTTCAAGGTCGAGGCCGCCGCAACCGCCGAATTCAAAAACGCCGTGCTGATCGCCGACCTAACCGCCGAGGATTTCCGCAATCCTTGGACCACCCGAATCGAACTTAAAACCAAGACGTTCACCGCTCGCCACCTCCGCCTAACCGCCACTCGCTTGCGAACGACCGATGGTGAGATCTGCCTCGCGCTCAGCCAGATCGTCTTGCGCTCCGGAGCAAAGAACGTGGCGGCTGGAGCGACTGTCACCGCGAGTGACTCGATCGAAACATCGCCCTGGTCGGCCGCGTCAGTGACTGATGGCATCGGCGAGCCCGGCGTGAATCCGCTGGCTAACAGCACACTCCTGCTCCGGCGCGAATTCAATCTCCCCTCTCCGGTCAAGCGCGCCGTTCTCCATCTTTCCGGTCTCGGCGAGTGCCAGATTTCGTTGAACGGCACCAATCCTGCGGGCGACACCTTTCTCACCACCGGCTGGACCCGTTACGACCGCACCTGCCTCTATCAGACACTGGACGTCACCCGCGCGCTCAAGGCCGGAGACAACACGCTTTCCCTCTCGCTGGCCGGCGGCACCTACAACGTGCAGGACGGGCGCTATGTGAAATTCGTCACCGACTTCCGCCCGCTGACGGCAATTGCCGCGTTGCGCCTTGAACTCGCCGACGGTAGCACGCAGACCATCACCACCGACGACCAATGGCAGGCGGCCACCGGTCCCACGACGTTCTCCAACCTGTTTGGCGGCGAGGATTTCGATGCCGGGAAATCGCCCGGCCCGTGGCGTCCGGCGGTGGCGTGGGCCGGACCTGGCGGCACCCTCCGCGGCTTCTCGCACGCATCGCCGCCGTTCACCGGTCATGAAATTTTCGCTCCGAACTCATCGCACGAGATCCGCCCAGGAGTCGTCGTGCATGACTTCGGCCAGAACACGGCCATGGTGCTCAACCTCCACGTCCGCGGCCCGCGCGGGGCATCGGTGAAAATCACTCCCGGCGAACTGATCAGTAAGGACGGATCGGTCGAGCGCGGTTCCAGTGGCGGGAAGAACGTGTGGTGGAACTACACTCTGGCAGGAAACGCGGACGGGGAATCCTGGTCGCCACGATTTTTCTATCAGGGGTGCCGCTATGTGCAGGTGGAAACCAGCCCCGCCGAGGGTGCGGGTGCATCGGAGCTGCCGGTGGTGGAAAAAATCGAATCCGTCGTCGCACACTCCGATTCCGCACCTGCCGGTAATTTCACCTGCTCCAGCGACCTCTTCAACCGCATCCGCACGCTCGTTCGATGGGCGCAGCGCAGCAATCTCGCCCACGTTCTGACCGATTGCCCGCACCGCGAGCGCCTCGGTTGGCTCGAACAATACCACCTCAACGGCCCCTCGCTGCGCTACGAGACCGACCTCACCCGCCTGTATGCCAAGACTTTCGGAGACATGGCGGACGCGCAGGAACCCAACGGTTTCATCCCGAACGTCGCGCCGGAATCCATCGTGTTCTCAGGCGATTTCCGAGCTTCGCCGGAATGGAGCGCGAGCGTGATCCTCGCCGCGTGGCAACACTACGTCTGGACCGGCGACGACACGCCGCTGCGCGGAAACTACGACGTGATGGCGCGCTTTCTCGAAGACCTCGCACGCCGCGCGGACGGCGACATCCTCGATTATGGCCTCGGCGACTGGTACGATGTTGGCCCGAAACCACCCGGCTACGCGCAACTGACTCCCAAGTCCCTCACCGCTACCGCGATCTATCAAGAGTGTGTCTCGCGCATGCGCGACATCGCCGTGCATCTCGGGAAAACCGAAGACTCTTATCGCTACGCGAAATTGGCCATCTCGATCAGCGAGGCATTCAACAAGCGTTTTCTCGATCCGCAAACCGGCATCTACGCCACCGGCTCGCAAACCGCCCAAGCCATGCCGCTGGTGCTCGGCCTGGTGACGGACGAACTCCGCGTCAAGTCGCTCGAAGCGCTTGTTAGCAACATCGAAGGCGGCGGCCACGCCGTCACCGCCGGCGACATCGGCTATCGTTACGTCCTGCGCGCCCTAGCCGCTGCCAATCGCTCCGACGTGGTCTTCGCGATGGTCAACCAGACGGAGAAACCCGGCTACGGCTATCAGCTCGCCCAAGGTGCGACTTCATTGACCGAGGCATGGAGCGCCCTCCGCAGCTCGTCCCAAAACCATTTCATGCTCGGTCAGGTCACCGAGTGGTTCTACGGCGACCTCGCCGGCCTCGCCCCGGACCCGCAAGCTCCCGGCTGGCGCAACATCATCGTCCGCCCGCAACCCGCCGGAGATATCACTTCCGCCTCGGCCTCACACGAAACCCCGTTAGGAACCGCGTCGGTCAACTGGTCGATCCGTGATGGCAAGTTCGAGCTGCTCGTCTGCATTCCCGTCGGCTCGACCGCGGACGTCACACTGCCCTTCGGAAAAACCGCCACCCAGCGTGTGGGGCCAGGCGAGCATCGCTTCTCGGTGGCCCTGTAGCGTCGGTCTATGACCGTCCCTAGGCCTCTTCAAAGAGACGGTGGATCCTCCGCCTTCACCGCGTTGTCGAGGATCTGCTTCAGCGCGCTGTGCTTCTGCTCCACGCTGCGGTTCTTGTCCACGCCGTCGAACTACCGCAGCACTGCGCTAATCGCCGATAGAAACGCCAGCTCCCGCTTCAACTCCTTCGCGCCGTGCTTTCTGCCTCGATCAGGAGGGTGGCGAACGACGTTTTGCAATTCTGGCGGTGCCAGCGGGTAGGTCCGCAGGGCCATTATGTTTTCAAGTCACTGAAAACGAGTGATCTGCTTGCCCCGGTCACTCACCCCGGAACCAGCAAGGACCCTGGCAAGCGCCACCGGTCGCACAAATCGCCGAGCGCCGCGGCGGTCGGTTGAGTGATTTTCCCGTCAGGAGCCCCGCTGTTGCTACTCGGACACGCGGAGGCGGATAGATTCACGGGAGTCCCGAAAGGTCTACCCTCTTTCACGAGGAAAGACCTGTACCTCGCCGGCCCGTCGGACGGGGTCTGATCCGAGGGTGTGCCTCTCAAGGTTCCGGAAGGATTCTAATTTGGCTCTTGCTCGTCGTTTTGCTGCACCTTAGATGCCTTCATGTCGGAAACGATTTTGCCAAATCTGCTGAAGAAGGCTGGGAGTAAAATCCTGGAGGAATGGGATCGCCAGCTCAGCTCTGCCGGGAGACGGGCTGACCTGATCAAGGAGGACGACGAGCGCGCACAAGGCCAGCAGTTCCTTGCCCGCCTGGAAAGCGCGGCGCAAGGAGGCAGACTCGACGATCTCAAAACGCCGGCATGGAAGCCGGTGCTGGATTTTCTCAGCGAAATCTCAAAGGACCGCGGACGCCTGGGATTCTCCCCCTCGGAAACGGCACTTTTCGTCCTGTCACTCAAGCAACCCATCATCGACAGGCTGAGAGAGGAAGTGGGCAAGGATCCCGACAAGCTTTTCGAAGAGATCACTACCGTTACCAACCTGCTCGACAGGCTGGCACTCCACACCATCGAGATGCACCAGCGCGCACGCGAGGAGGTGATCTCCCGGCAGCAGATGGAGATGATCGAACTATCCACTCCGGTCGTAAAGCTCTGGGACGGAATCGTCGCCCTGCCGCTCATCGGCACCCTCGACAGCGCCCGGACGAACGTGGTGATGGAGTCACTCCTACAGCAGATCGTCAGCACGGAGTCCGAGATCGCGATCATCGACATCACCGGCGTCCCTACCGTGGACACGCTGGTGGCGCAGCACCTCCTCAAGACCGTCGCGGCCGCAAGGCTTATGGGCGCGGACTGCATCATCAGCGGCATCAGGCCGCAGATCGCCCAGACCATGGTGCACCTTGGCATCGACCTGACCGCGGTCGGCACCAAGGCCACTATGGCCGAGGCGTTGAAGACCGCCATGAACAGGATGGGATTCAAGGTCACCCGCGAAAAATAAACCCTGCAACCCATGGTTGAGAAAATCCCAATCCTCCAAATCGAGGACATGCTGCTGGTCACCATCCAGGTGGACATGCATGACCGCCTAGCGCTTCAGCTCCAGGACGATCTTACGGAAAAAATTAGCCAGGAAAACGCTCGCGGCGTTCTCATCGATATCTCCGCGCTCGACGTGGTGGACTCGTTCATCGGACGCGTGATTGGCAATATCTCCGCCATGGCGCGCGTCTTGGATGCAAAGACCGTGGTCGTCGGGATCCAGCCGGCGGTAGCCATCACCCTTGTGGAACTCGGCCTCACGTTGGAAGGCGTGCACACCGCCCTGAATGTCTCGCGTGGCATGAAACTGTTGCGCCAGGAAAACGGCTCGGAATGAACGTCGAAAAAACAGCGACCATCCCTGTCCAGGGCGAGTCGGACGTGGTTAAAGTGCGCCAGTCTGTGCGCACATTCGCGGTGGAGATCGGCCTTTCGCTGGTGGACCAGACCAAGGTGGTCACCGCGGCCAGCGAGCTAGGCAGGAATCTGCTGATCTACGGTGGCGGCGGCGAGGTGATTATGGATCTGGTGACCGACAACATCCGCCGGGGTGTGCGGGTGGCTTTCGTCGACGAAGGCCCGGGAATCGCGGACCTCGAGCAGGCGCTGAGGGACGGCTTCACGAGCGGTTCAGGAATGGGCCTCGGGCTGGGCGGGGCGAAACGCCTGGTCAACGATTTCGATCTTGTTTCCAAGCCCGGTGAGGGCACAAGGGTCACGATCACCAAATGGCGCTGATGTCGGAAGAACGTCCATGATGCATTCCCTTGCCATCCCAGTCCACGAGCAGAGCCAGGTGGGCGATGCCCGGAGGATGGTCGGGTATTGGGCGCGCAATGCCGCATGGTCGCAGGATCTTTCCGCCCGCGTCGCACTCGTACTTACGGAGCTCGGCAACAACCTGGCGCTCCATACCAAGGGCGGAACACTTGTTGTCCGACCACTCTCCGGCGAAGCATCCAGCGGGGTGGAAATCCTCTCGCTGAACCGCTGCGGTGGCGTCACTAATTTCCAGGAGTGCGTGTCCGATGGTTTCTCCACGGCAGGCACCTCCGGCATCGGACTCGGGGCAGTCGCGCGCGCTTCGCGTTATTTCGATTTCCACTCCGGCCCCGGCACCGGCACGGCCATCCTCAGCGGGCTCGTGGAGCGGGATGCCGCACCGTCGAAGACAGCCCGCTGGGAGGTCGGTGCCGTGAATGTTCCGGTGCCGCCTGAGATCGCCTGCGGCGATTCATGGGCGTCCGTCGAACTCGGCAATGGCATCCTGCGGGTGCTTGTGGCGGACGGGCTGGGTCACGGGGAGATGGCGGCAGAGGCCTCGGGAAAGGCTGTGGAGGTTTTCCTCAAGCATCCGGCGGAACGCCTGGAGCAGCTCATGGAAAGGATCCACGGCGCGCTACGGACGACACGCGGCGCGGCCCTCGCGATCGCAGAGATCGATCCCGCAAGGCAGGAGCTCCGCTTCACCGGGGTGGGCAACATCTCAGGCTGCGTGGTGACTCAGGATTCGTCTTCCAGCCTCATATCGATGAACGGCACCCTCGGCCTCAATTTCCGGGCGGCGAGGACACAAACGATCCCCTGGCCAACCGGGGCGATGCTCCTCATGGCCAGCGACGGCCTCAAGTCCCACACCCCCGTTTCCGGCTATCCGGGGATCTGGATGAAACGGACCGCTTTGGTTGCAGGCATCCTGTATCGTGACTATTTGCGGGGAAATGACGATGCCACGGCGGTAGTCGTGCGCGCCAGACCATGACAGCGCCAAACGACAAACTCCGGCTTTTCTCCCTCAGCATCTGCTTCGAGCAGGATGTGGTGACGGCGCGCCAGCAGGCAAGGCAGTTGGCCGGTTCGCTCGGCTTTCCCCAGCAACTGCAGATCCGCATCGCCACGGCCGTTTCCGAAATCGTCCGCAACGCCTTTCAATACGCCGGCGGTGGCCGGGTGGACTTCTGGATTGTATCCGAGCCCTCTCCTTCCCGCTCCCGACGGCTCCGCCAGACCTTGCTCATCGAGGTCAGCGACAAGGGGAATGGGATCGCCCGGCTGGAGGAAATCCTCGCCGGCTCCTATCAATCTGAAACGGGCATCGGCATCGGCATCGTCGGCACCAAGCGGCTGATGGACCGCATGGACCTTGAAAGCACAGCGGACGGCACCACGGTCCGCATGTCGAAGGTGTTCCCGCCCACAGCCCCGGAGGTATTGCCGAAAGGACTGCAGGCGATCGTGGACGAGCTCTCCAGCCGCTCTCCCAAGGGCGCGTTCGAGGAGGTGCGCGTCCAGAACCGCGAGTTGCTGGACATGATGTCCGAAGCCCACCTCCGTGAGGAGGAGCTGGCGCGCATGAACCAGGAACTCTCCGAGACAAACACCGGCGTCCTGGCGCTCTACGACGAACTTGAGACCCTCAACCGCATCAGCCTCATGCTTGCCTCCAAGCTGGATCTGCTGCTGCTCGCGCAATCGCTCATCGAGGTGACCACCGGACTGACGGATGCCGATCTCGGGGTGTTCCTGCTCGGGGAAGGCGTCGGCCAGTGGCGGCTGTATGCGGTCTCCGGCAGATCGGCAGGAGCACTATCAGACCTGGAATTGGGAGCGGGTGGGAAACTTGTCACGGGAGAGATCCCGGCATCGATCACCCGGTATGCGGACATTTCCGAAATGCCGTCAGCGAACATCTTGGGTGAACTCCACGAAGGCCTCACCATGGTCAGCTGCCTGTCGGTTCCTGTCCAGCACCCCGAGGGCGGCCTCATGGGGATGTTCCGTTTCTGGAGCAAATCGAGATCGGCATTCTCCGAGCGCAGCGAGCGCATCCTCGGCAGCGTGGCGGCGCAGGCGGCGATCGGGTTGGAGAAAGCCCGGCTGTTCTCCTCCGTGGCCGCCGCCAGCGATGCCAAGGACCAGTTCCTCGCCATCCTCAGCCATGAACTCCGCACCCCGCTTAATCCCGTGCTGGCCCTCATCTCGTCGATGCATGACAACGACACCCTGCCTCCCGACGTGCGCGAGAAACTCGTGGTGATCGACCGCAACGTGCGTCTGCAAGCCAGGCTGATCGACGACCTGCTCGATTTCAATCGCGTCATCCAGGGCAAGCTCCATCTCGACAGGGACATCGTCGATGTCCACGCCCTCGTTTCCAATGTCGTGGAAATTTGCCATGCCGATGCGGATGCCAAGGAGCAACAGCTCACCGTCCACATGGACGCCGAAAGGAGCCATGTCGATGGGGACTCGGCGCGCCTGCAGCAGACCCTCTGGAACATCCTCAAGAACGCGATCAAATTCACCCCAGTCGGCGGTAACATCAACATCGCCACCTCGGCCGAGGGCGAGACGATGCGGGTCGTCATTGCCGATGACGGGGTGGGCATCGAGCCGGATGTGATCCGGGAAATCTTCAACGCCTTCGAACAGGGCGGCAAACACGTCGCGGCAGAATTCGGAGGGCTGGGACTCGGTCTGGCCATTGCCCGAAAATTCGCCGAGCTTCACGGCGGCACCATCTCCGCCCATAGCGCTGGCAGGATGCACGGGACAACCGTCACCGTCGAGCTTCCGGTCGTCCAGTCGAAGTCCCTCTCGGCGCCTGCCGCGCCAACAACCGGCATACCTACTGACCTCACCGGCACGCGGATCCTTTTTGTCGATGACCATGCAGACACTTTGGAAGTATTCACGATGATCCTTGAGAGGATGGGTCTCGTTGTCAGCACCGCACTCGACGGGGAGCGCGCGCTGCAGATCGCCAGGCAGAAAACCTTCGACCTCTTCGTCAGCGACCTCGGGCTCCCCGACATGACCGGATACGAACTCGTCGGGCGGATCCATGAAATTCAGAACATTCCCGCAATCGCCCAAAGTGGATACGGGATGGCATCGGACATCGAAAAAAGTCAGAACGCCGGGTTCAACGCCCATCTCACCAAGCCCATATCCATACCGAAGTTGATGGAAACGATCCGGAACGTCCTCGCAACATCTCCCCCAAAGGGCGGCGCGGATTACAAATAGTGGTGCCGCTGGTGATGGGCGGCATGACAACGCGAAAAACGTTTTCAGCATGCCGGCGTTGTCGGCGTGCTTTTCAAGCCTTGGTTCGTGGCAAACAAGCCTGTGTCCGGAGCAAACAAGCCTGTGTCCGTGACAAACAAGCCTGTGTCCGAGACGAACATGCCCGGGTCCGTGGCAATAAAGCCTTGGTCCGTGGCAAAGAAGGCAAACAAAATTCCTCCAGGGGCGGGTTGGACGGGGGCGGGACGGAAAACAAGCCCACTCCTCCCTCATGGAACCGCGAAGAGAACACGGATCGGAACCCCGTTCGTCGAAATGCGATCTGCCGGAGGCCATGAGGGGACGATGAGGTGAGGCAAACCGCTTTTCATCTTCTCTTCATGGGCACCGGCGGACGGATTCCGCCGTTCCTTGGTTTAGAGGCGTGCCACCGGGCGCTGGGGAATGGCGGAAATCCATTTTGGCGACCGGCCTAACTTATCGGCGCGGCGCGTCTTGCTCGCGTTGTTGGCCGGGTTCGAACAAGTGGTCGGTCCCGGCCACCAGGCGGTGATTCTTCCAAGTGGATTCGGAGCGCAATGACGCGTCGGTCCACCACGTTTTCCAGACGCTGGTGCCGTCCGCGCGGTGGTCCCACTCCCATTCTTTGGCACCCGTCGGCGACCAGAATGTCTCGCGGCCGGTCTTCACGCCGAGGGTGTAGGTGGCCTCGCGTTGTTTGGTGCCGTCCGGGTAGTACCAGGTTTCAGGGCCGTGCAACAAGACGCGGCCGTCGTCGGCGCGGCCACTGCTCCATTCCACGCGCGGCCGGCCGTCGGGATGGTTCTCGCGGTGCGGCGTGACGCCGGTGATGGCGGTGGCGCGGCTGCGGTTCATCGCGGGATCGTCGTCGGTGAAGGTTTCATCGCTGAGGATCCAGGCTTCGTTGAGTTCGTAGTGCAGGCCGGGGTGATTGCTGGAGGTGACAAGATGGATCAGGCCGTTAGGAGCCTGCCGCGCCACGGAGTAGCCGATGCTGGGTTTGCCGCGTTTCACCGAGAAATTGCCGGGCAGGCGTTTGATCCGCCAGTTCGCGCCATCGTCATCCGAGAGCGCGACGTAGGAGCCGTCTTCCTTGATAGAGGGGGCTTTCTCGATCCGCTTCGACGGATAGAAATCGCCCGCCATGAACAGCCGGCCGCTGGCGAGCCGCAGGACGGACGGGCGCTGGCCGCTGCTGAGCGCCGAGAAGGGCGTCTTGCTCATCTGATAGGTGCGGCCGCCGTCAGCACTGATCGCGCGCGGCATGAAGCCGTCGAGATGGGAGTTTTTTCCGCCCATCCCGAGAATGCGACCGTCCTTGAGCAACGCAAAGCTGGTGTGCCGGCCGAAGGTGCGGCCGAGCGTGTCATGCCATGTTAGGCCGTCGTCGGTCGCCCACAACATCGACTGCGAGTCGAGCGGGCCGCCTTCGCCCGCGTCCGCGGCAAGGTAGAGCGTGCCTTTCTGATCGCGGATCATCGTGTTGATCGGCTGCGGGCGTTCGAGGTCGGGGCCGAGCGGGCCGGTGATCTTCGGATAGGTGACGGCGGACCAGGTGGCGCCGAGATCCGTGGAAGTCATGGATTGGAACGGGAAGCAACCTTCCATCTGCGGATTGCCCCAGAAGACACGCAGTTTTCCACCTTCCAACCAAAGCAGCGGTGCGTGGTCATTGGCTCCGGGCGTGTCGATGAACGGGCTCGGCATGTCCCACTCGTCGGCGCCGAAGCGCAGGCGCGCGGCAATGAGCGTGACCTCGGGTTCATATTCCCAATCCGAGGAATAGATCACGAGCAGGGTGTCGCCGTTAGGCAGCACCTCGAAGCCGGGGCTGTGGTTGTGGTGACGGAATGACGGATGCAGGCCGGCGCGGTGCTCCTTCACGAAATTCATCTCGCCCTCAAGCGGCATCGGCAAATGGGCACGGCGACGGAACCAGGGCTTGGTTAGATCGGGCCCGATGGAGGCGTCGGTGGTCGTCTGTTTGACGCCCTGCGTGGCGTAGGGCGGAACAGGCGGTTTGGCCGCGGTCGTCAATGTTGGGGCAAGCACGATGCGGAAGCCGATGCGGTGCAGGCCATAGTTCCGTGGGTTTGGCTCGCTGCCGGCATTGGGGCCGAATGATGGCGGCGCGGCGGCGCGATTCGAGGGACGGAGGTAGTCGTCGGGCTTGAATTTATCCGCAATATCAAGGTAGCCGCCGCGCACGACCTTCGTCTGTCCTGCGGCGTAGCCGACGGGATCCTTCTCAGCCGCGAGCCCATATTCGCCATACCAGTCGGCACACCATTCGACCGGCCCGCTGAACAGTTGGCGCAGTCCCCACGGGTTCGCGGCGTCAGGATGGATATCCCACGCCGCGCCATCAGCCCGGCCGGCGCGGGCGGCGTATTCCCACTCCGCCTCGGTCGGCAAACGGTAATGCCTGCCCTCCTTGCGGCTGAGCCACTCGCAGAACGCCACCGCATCGTCCCAGCTCACGCCGGCGGCGTAGGGAGCGTGTGCGGGGTTCAACACTGCATCGGCCTTGAACTGCCGGAACTGGTCGGCGGTCACCTCCGTCTCACTGATAGAAAATGGTGCGGTCAGAGTAACCCGGTGCACCGGCTGTTCATCCCAGTTGGCGGGCTTGAGAGTGGAGCCCATCGTGAACCCGCCGGGGGCGACGGGCACAAGTTTCAGGCCGAGTGAGTTTACCACCGGATCTTCCGCAACCAGCAAGCTGGTTAGAAATGACCAACAAAACAAACCCGGCAACCCGCGGAGCCAATGAATGAAGTTCGTTTTCACGCTTATGTGAGAGGGCAAACCTCTGGATTTATTTCCTCATCAGCAGTCGTGGCTGGGGTGAGATCTCCAGCGCGTAAGCTGGAGCTTCCAGCATATCGGCCGGGAGATCGATTTCAAAGCCATCCCCCAACCTGCGCGCGGCGAGTGGCGTGTCATGGCCCAGCAGTTTGACTTTTGTTTCGGCGGCAGCGGGCACCACGTTAGACAGGATGATTTTCTTCCCGACCGGCTTGTTCAAGAGAAACGCATAGACTGTTCCTTCCGCGCCTTCGCCGCTTCCGGGGCGATAGGTGAAGCGCACTGGGACATCGCTACCCTCCACGGTGCCCGAGCAGTCCACCCACGGACGGGTGCCGAAGATCGCCCCGCCGTTCACGTCGAGCCATTTGCCGAGACCTTTCAACCGCTCCAACTGCATCTCGGGAATCGTGCCGTCAGGCTGCGGGCCGACGTTGAGCAGCAAGTTGCCGTTCTTGCTAACAATGTCGATGAATGAATCCACGAGATCGTTGATCGAGAGCATGTGCTCGGGGCCTTCGGCACGGTTGAGTCCGAACGAGTTTCCGATGCCGCGATTGCCCTCCCATTTCTTGGCAACGATGGTCGGGTGCACCTTGTATTCGGCAGTGCTGAAATCGTAAGGCATCCATTTCCCCCATCGGTTGTTGATCACGCAGTCGGGATCCGCGTTGTAGTAGTCTGCGACGATCTTGAGGATGCCGCTCTTCTCCGGGTAGCGGATGTCGTTCCACAGGACCGACGGCTTGTAGCGGGCAATGAGTTCGCGAAGGTGCGCGTCGGCGTAGTCGGCATAATCTCCTTCGGGAGTGATCTGCGAGCCTTCGCGCGGGCCGTCGATGATGACGGGGCGGAAGCTCCAGTCGATGCCGCCGGAGTAATAGAGTCCCATCCGGAGACCGCGCTCTTTCACTGCAGATGTTAGTTCGCCGACGATGTCACGGGTCGCGTGGGCGTCCGGACGGTGGGTGTTTTTCACCTCGCTGGGCCAGAGGGTGAAGCCGTCGTGGTGTTTCGTTGTTAGGACGACGTATTGGGCGTGCACGCTTTTGAAAATGTCGGCCATCTCCGCGGGGTTCCAGCGTTTAACGTCCTGGTTGAATGTTTCCCCGAACTGATAGTAGTCGAAGTCCTTGCCGTAGGTTTTCAGGTGATGCTCATGGGTCGCGGAGCCTTCGATGCGCATACTGTTGTAATACCACTCGGCGTAGGGGTTCTTTTTGAAGAACTCGGTTTCCGCGAGTTTGCCAAACTGCCCGGACGGCGGCGCGAAGGCGGGCACGGAGTAGATGCCCCAGTGGATGAAGATGCCGAGCTTGGCGTCATCGAACCACGTGGGGAGTTCGTGCTTCTCGAGCGAGGCGAACTTCGGCTCGAAGGGCTTTCTTTCCTTCTCCTTGGAATCCGCATGGACGGCAGGCGTGGCCAGCAGCGAGAGGGCGGCGAGGAAAGGGGCGCACGAAGGGCGCCGGCGATGGGAACGGGGTCGGATCATCGGGTTTCGGGTTTCCAAGGGTTCGGGACGGAACCTCCGCTTCCGGCTTGAGTTAAAAATGCTTTTGGAGAAAGTTCCGTATCGCTCGGAACGAATAGATATTTCCGAATATACCTCAAAACTCAATGAAAGAAAAACTCCGCTCCCGCTCCCAGTTCCTTCTCCTCGGGCTGCTCTTGTCCGGAGCAAGCTTTGCTGCCGAGCAGCAACTCGCGTTTCCAACCGCCGAAGGCTACGGCCGGTTCGCCAAGGGCGGCCGCGGCGGCAAGGTGATCAAGGTCACCAACCTGAAAGACTCCGGCCCCGGCAGCCTGCGCGCCGCGGTCGAAGCCGAAGGCCCGCGGACCGTGGTTTTCGATGTTTCCGGCCTGATCACGCTCGAGTCCAAGCTCATCGTAAGAAAGAACAACCACCATCTCACGATCGCCGGACAGACCGCACCCGGGAAAGGCATCTGCCTGCGGAAATACAACTTCGGGATGTTAGGCGGCTCGGATGTCATCATCCGCTACGTCCGTGTCCGGCCGGGAAACCTTTCCGGCGCGACGCTGGACGGCATGGGCATGGCATCCGCGGACAACTGCATCATCGATCACTGCTCGATCAGTTGGACGCAGGATGAGGCGTTCAGTTCGCGCAGCGGGAAAAACATCACACTCCAGCGCACGCTCATTTCCGAGGCGCTCAACGCCGCGGGCCACAAGAAATACGAGCCCGGCAAGCAGCACGGATTCGCCGCGAGCATCGGCGGGGACATCGGCAGCTTCCACCATAATTTGTTAGCCCACTGCTCCGGCCGGAACTGGAGTCTGGCCGGCGGACTCAGCAAGAAGCCGGTGGAATACACCGGCCGGCTCGACATCCGCAACAACGTCGTCTTCAACTGGCAGAACCGAACCACCGACGGCGGCGCGCATGAGGTCAACTTCGTGAACAACTATTACAAGCCGGGCCCGGCGACCAAGACGTTCATCGCCCTGAAGCCCCAATACGGCGGATTTCCCGGCACACAACAGTACTACATGGTCGGCAACGTGATGCCCGGCCACTTCGACGAAAAGAATCAGGAAAAAGGCCGCGAGGTCTCCACCGAAAAGGGCGGCACCGTCCCCGAAGATTCCAAGCCCCGCTACAGCGCGTGGGTGGAAAAACCCTTCTTCGAGTCCTTCGTGAAAACCCAAAGCGCCGAGGAGGCCTACACCGACGTGCTCGCCAACGTGGGATGCAATTTTCCCGCTCTGGACGAACACGACACCCGTGTCATCGAGGAAACGCGCAGCGGCAAGGCGAAATACAAGGGCAGCGTGACCGGTCTCCCCGGCCTGCCCGATACGCAGGACGATGTGGGCGGCTGGGACAATTATCCCGAGGAAAAACGTCCCGCCGATTGGGATAAGGACGACGACGGGATGCCGGACGCGTGGGAGAAAAAGTATGGCCTGAATCCCTCAGACCCCGACGACGGAAACAAGGATGTGAACAACGACGGCTATACCAATCTTGAGAAATACCTCAACTCGCTCGTCGGCGAGTATCCGGTGAAAAAGTAAATCAACTCAGCGTCCAACTCCGATTCGTCGAGGCGTGGTTCGATGATGCCAAGCGAAAGCCGCCGCAGAGATTTGCCCGTGTTGGAAATATTCGCGCATATTCGTAAATGACAACCACGGGCGGAGCGAATATCTTGCGCCTGATGCGGCGCGTCGTGATCCCTTTGCTCATTTTTGCCGGAGGCTTGGCCGCCGCCGGCGAGGTGTCGTTCAACCGCGACGTGCGGCCCATTCTCTCGAACAATTGCTACTTCTGCCACGGCACCGATCCGAACCACCGCAAGGGCGACCGGCGGCTCGACACGCCGGAAGGTGCCGTGGCCAAGATCGATGGCGTGAGGGCCGTCGTTCCCGGCAAACCGGAAGACAGCGAGTTGATCGCACGCATCCTCAGCGATGATCCGGAAATGGTGATGCCACCGCCGAAGTCGAACAAATCGATCACTTCCGCAGAAAAGGAAATCCTCCGCCGCTGGATCGCCGAGGGGGCGAAATACGAACCGCACTGGGCGTTCGTCGCTCCGGTGCGTCCGCCGGTGCCCGCGGGCCTGAATGCGATCGACCATTTCGTGGGAACCTCGTTGAAAAAGAACGGCCTTTCGTTTTCCCCGCGGGAGGAGAACGGCGCGCTGTTGCGGAGAGCCACCCTCGATCTAACCGGACTTCCACCCACGCTGGCCGAGATCGAGCAGGCGTCCCCTGATTCCTATGAAGCATCCATCGACCGCCTGTTAGCCTCCCCCCGCTATGGCGAGCGCATGGCTCTCGATTGGCTGGACGCCGCCCGTTACGCCGACACGAACGGTTATCAGGGCGACGCCTATCGCATGAACTGGCCGTGGCGCGACTGGGTGGTGAATGCCTTCAACGACAACATGCCGTTCGACCGGTTCACCATCGAGCAGCTCGCCGGCGATCTGTTGGAAAAGCCTAACCAGGACCAGCTCGTCGCCACCGCCTTCAACCGCAACCACATGCTCAACGCCGAGGGCGGGACGATCCATGAGGAGAACCGCACCAAATACGTTTTCGACCGCGTCGAAACCACCAGCGGTGTCTGGCTGGGCCTGACCATCCAGTGCTGCCAGTGCCACGATCATAAATTCGACCCACTCAAGCAGAGCGAATACTACTCGATGTACGCGTTCTTCAACCAGGTCGGCGAGACGGGAAAGGCCGACAAGAAATTCGGGAGGAAGGACTACAGCGATGAGGGCGACAAGCTCTACACCATGGAGTCGCCCTACATTCCTCTAACGGATGAAACGCGTGACACGGCGTTGAAAGCGGCCTCGCAGGTCACCGAACAGACAACCGCGGCCTTCGTGGTTAGAAAGCCGGATTTCCACCCGCAATTCGTGAAATGGGTGGAGGAAATGCGCGCCAACCTGGCTCTCATCGAAGAACGGATCCAAGGTTCTAACGTCGAATTCATCCGCAGCGCCGTGATCAGCGCGAAGCTCGACGATGTCCTCGACGGCAACACCTTGTTACTGCTAGATGTTTTCCTCAAGAGAGAGGAATATTCCCCGATCTTCGCGCTTAGGCAGGAAATCTCAAAGGCGAAGGCTGCCGAAGACCGTGTGCAAGCTACCATCCCGCTGGTCATGGTGATGAATGACAGCAAGCCGCGCGAAACCCGCATCCTTCTCCGTGGAAACTATGAAACGCCCGGCGACAAAGTGGAGCCCGGGATTCCGTCATTCCTCCCTCCCCTGCCCACCGGCGTGAAGGCCGACCGGCTGGCTCTGGCGAAATGGCTCGTCGCACCTGAACAGCCGCTCATGTCACGTGTCGTCATGAACCGGCTCTGGCAGCAATTTTTCGGCCGTGGTCTCGTGAAGACCGCGGACGACTTCGGCCTGCAGGGTTCGCTGCCGTCGCATCCGGAACTGCTGGACTGGCTCGCCGTCGAATTCCGCGAAAGCGGTTGGGACGTGAAACACATGGTGAAACTCATCCTCACCAGCCGCATTTATCAGCAGTCCGCGCGACTCACGCAGGAGCTTCTTGCGAAGGATCCGGAAAACGTGCTACTCGCCCGTGGTCCGCGCTTCCGGCTGGACTCGCGGTTTCTCCGCGACCAGGCGCTCGCGTTGTCGGGGCTGCTTGTGGACAAGCGCGGCGGATTCCCGGTGATGCCCTATCAGCCGCCGGGAATCTGGGAGGACATCAGCTTCGACAAAAACCGCTATGCCCAGGGAACCGGCGAGGATCTCCACCGCCGCAGCCTCTACACCTTCTGGCGGCGCAGCGTGGCTCCCACGAATTTCTTCGACGCGCCTTCCCGACAGGTGTGCGCGTTGACACCCAGCCGCACCAACACGCCGCTGCAGGCGCTCACCACCCTGAACGACGTCACCTACGTCGAGGCCGCGCGGGTATGGGCGCAGCACCTTGCCCCGCTGCCGGACGACTCGACGAAACTCCGCCAGCTCCTTCTATCAGCCACCGCCCGCGAACCCGAGGCCCGCGCGATCACCACCCTCCGCAATGTCCTGACCGAGGCGCGCGACCATTTCGCCGCCAGTCCCGGAGAGGCGGACAAACTCGTCGGTACCGGCGAGGCACCACTTGATCGTGGGCTGCCTACCGGCGAACACGCCGCATGGACCACGGTTTGCCTGCTTGTCCTCAACCTCGATGAAACCCTAACTCGATGAACCCGCTCGCCGACCAGACTCATTCTATCAGCCGCCGCCAATTCATCGGCACGACCGTCGCGACCGCCGGATTGTTCGCCGCGCCTTACGTTCGGGCGTCGGATAAAACGGCGGACCCACTCCATGGCATCATCGTCGGCCACGGCGCGCACCGCTACCGGGTGGACATGCTCTGGAGCAAGGCCGATCCGGAAAAGACGCCGGTGAAAAATTGCCACGAAATGGTCCAGACGCGGGATGGCCGGCTGTTTCTAATCACGGACGAGCCGAAGAACAACATCCTCATCTACGCCAAGGATGGGACCTTGTTAGGATCGTGGACCTTGAATCTCGGTGTAGGCCACGGTCTGACCTTGGTAACAGAGGGAGCAAAGGAAGTTTTCTGGATCGCTGATCCCAAGGGCCGTGTGATCAAGGCCTCACTGGAAGGCGAGCTGCTGATGGAGCTTCCCACTGCATTCCAGTGCGGAGCCTACAAGGAGAATCAGGACTACCGTCCCACTGAAGTTGCCGTCGGACCCGACGGGCAGATCTACGTCGCGGATGGCTATGGATCGCAGTATATCCTGCGCTTCGACAGCACGGGCAAATACCTCGGCAAGTTCGGCGGCAAGTATGAGCTGGCGCAGGGATGGTTCGTCCAGGCACACGGCATCACGCTGGACACCCGCGGAGAGACGCCGCTGTTAGTATGCACCGAGCGGATGAGGAACGAGTTCCAATGGTTCACTCTTGCGGGCGAGTATGTGAAGTGCGTGTACTTGCCCGGCGCGTTCGTCAGCCGCCCGGTGATCCACGGGGATTTTCTCTACTCCGGCGTTTGCTTCGGCATGGAGCCCGACGACTACCGGCCAAAATTGAAACGTGGCTTCATCACCATCTTGGACAAGGAGAACCGTGTGATCTCCAACCCCGGCGGCCACGCCCCGCGCTACAACGACGCGGGAAAACTCGAAGTGATGTTGCAGGACCAGCCTTTCCTTCTGCAATGCCATGACGTCTGCGTCGATGATCAGGGCGATCTTTACGCCTGCCAGTGGAGCGCGAAAAGTGTCTATCCTTACAAACTTCATCGTGTCGGGTAATACCCAACTTTCCGAAAATCCATGAACCCGCTCGCAGATCACGCCAATTTACTCAGCCGCCGCCGTTTCCTCGGCACCACGGCGCTGACGCTCGGCCTGCCCGCGCTGCAGTCGTTGTTAGGGGCGCAGGTTTCCGCGCCGCTCTCTCTGAATGGCTTGCCGCATTTCGCGCCGAAGGCGAAACGCGTGATCTACATGATGCAGACCGGCGGACCGTCGCATGTCGATCTCTTCGACAACAAGCCGCAGCTTGAGAAAATGCGTGGCACCGAGATTCCCGAGAGCGTCCTCGGCGGACTGCGACTGACCACCATGACCGCAAAGCAGAAGGGCAAGCCCTGCCTGCCCGCCGCATGGGGTGGCAGCCAGCGCGGCGAGAGCGGCATGTGGGTGAGCGACCTCCTGCCGCACACGGCAAGCATCGTGGACGAGCTAACATTCATCCGTTCGATGTTCGGAGAGCAGATCAACCATGCTCCCGCCGTTTCCCACATGCTCTGCGGTCACAACCTGCCGGGCCGTCCCAGCATCGGCGCGTGGATCACCTACGGACTCGGCACCGAGGCGGAGAATCTTCCGGGATTCATCGTCATGACCTCGCGCGATCAAGAGGCGAGCTGCGGCCAGTTTTTCTACGACTATTATTGGGGCAATGGCTTTCTGCCGGGAAAATACCAGGGCGTCCCGTTCCGCGGCGCGGGCGATCCGGTGCTCTATCTTAGCAATCCTGACGGCATGGATCGCAGCCTGCGCCGCAAGATGCTCGACGGCCTCGCCGAGATGAACCACTTCGCGAGCGAGCGCGTCGCCGATCCGGAAATCACCACCCGTATCGCGCAGTACGAGATGGCCTTCAAGATGCAGGCCAGCGTTCCCGAACTAACGGATCTCAGCGACGAACCCCAGTCCGTGCTCGACATGTATGGACCCGACGTGAAGCGCAAAGGCAGCTACGCCTACAACTGCCTGATGGCCCGCCGCCTCGCCGAGCGCGGCGTGCGCTATGTCCAACTCCTCCATGCTGGCTGGGACCAGCACGGCAACCTGCCCACCCAGCTCCCGATCCAGTGCAAGGACACCGACCAACCCAGCGCCTCTCTGGTGAAGGATCTGAAAATGCGTGGAATGTTAGAAGACACGCTGGTCATCTGGGGCGGTGAGTTCGGTCGCACCCCGTTTGTCCAAGGCGACATCAAAAACCCAAAGGCCCACGGCCGTGATCACCATCCGCGCGCCTTCACCGTCTGGCTCGCCGGCGGCGGCGTGAAAAAAGGCTGCGTTTACGGCAGCAGCGACGAATTCGCCTTCCACGTGGCGGAAAACCCCGTCCACGTCCACGACCTGCAAGCCACGCTGCTGCATCTCTGCGGCTTCGATCACGAGCGCCTCACCTTCCGCGCGCAAGGTCGCGATTTCCGACTAACCGATGTGCATGGACATCTGGTGAAGGGGATCCTGGCGTGATGCGGAATCGCGCTTATCTCAACGGACAATAACCCTAAACACCGCGGCACTGGTGGGCGGCATTGATACCGTGAAGGCGCCGGCCTCACAGTCGGTGACGTTGATCGGCGTCCAGTCGCCTTTCCAATTACCATCGGATCCGATGGCGCTGCCTCCGAGGCTCATATCTGCCGACACTGCGGCTAGATCATCCCCATTCGCACGGAGAAAAATGGAACTGGCATCGCCGGGAGCCAGAGGGGTGTCGAGCTTGATGCTGACCGACTGGTCACCGGCATCCGAGCGCCTATTGATGACGGTGACGAACGCCTCGTTATGGAGGCGGGTGGCATAGGCGGTGATTGCGGCTTTCCCGGAAACTGTTACCGGCAGGGAACGGCCGTGGCCGCCGAGATCGAAGAGTTTCAACCCATAGCTGAGCGGGCGGACCTCGTAGCCATCGGCGGCGCTGACGAAGGCGGCGTAACGACAGGGCAAGTTGACCGAACCGCCCGTGCGGTCGCCAGTATGAAAATTCAAGCCATCTGCCCCGTGCGAGGCCCACCAGTGCAGGAAATCCACGCCCCAGAGCGCCGAGGCATGGCGGTCGCTCGCGCCTTGCAGCCCGCTGAACCATAGACTGTTCACCTCGGTCATGCGAAACGTGAGTTTGGTGCCCTCGATCGCCTCGATCATGCCCCCAAGGATCTCGGAATATGAATCGTGAGCGTCAGGTGAGATCATCCTCTGCCGCGCGTCTGCGGCGTCGACGGGGACCAGAAGGTTGACGTTGCCGGGATCCTTCCACGCCGCAGAGGGATTTTTGTAAGAGCATCCGAATGGATAGCTGTGCTGGGTGATCATCGCGAGCCGGCCGTCCTTGGTTCCCAAATCCTGGACCATTTTCTTGATCAGCTCCGGCTCGGGATTCTGGTCCGGGCCGGAAAAGGTCGCGGAGGGAACCACGGCGACAACGGCGTCACGAATGGATTTCCATTTCCCCGTGTAAACCTGATAGTCCTTGTAGTAGCCGGGTTCGTTGCCGATGGAGAAATTCTCCAGTATCTCCGGATAGTTGTCGTAAATCAGCTTTGCCAGTCCTGCGGCGGACGCGGGGTCGCCGTCCTGGAGGCGGAACGAGTACATCACTTTCACGCCGGCCTTCCGCGCGAAATCGAAGAGCGAGCGCACGTCGCCTTCCGTGGGGATGGGGATCTTCGGATCATCCACCGAGTTGCCGCCGATACGCAGGCTCTTGATGCCGATCGTGCGGAACAGAGTGATGAGCTTTTCATTGTCGGGACGGAAATAGCGGACACCTTCCTTGTCCGGCAACATGATGCTGGTCTCGAAACTCAGTCCGAGAACGTCTTCGGAAATCTCGATGCCCGGCTGACTAGATTTCACGGCGACCGTGCACGATACGTCCGCCACGGCGGCGGGAGCGATGGCAATGGCAAGCGCGGCAAGCTGACAACACGGTGGGGTTTTCTTTGTCATGGAAATCTCTGGCAGACGCACCATCCGTCACGTTGTCTCGTCCGGTGTTCCCTTCAGCTTGATGGACAAGACGATGAACACCGAGAGCAGGGCGACACCGGCGAAGGCCCCGAAGATGAGGTTGAGCGGCACTCCCCGGTCACGAAGGAAACCAAAGCCCCAATCGCCGAAGCCGCCACAGCTGATGGAGACGAGGTTCATGAAGCCGTAGCCGGTGGCCCGCAGCCGGGTGGGAACAATCTGGCAGAGGATCGGCATGTTGTTGCTGTCGAAGAATCCCCAGCCGATCCCGAACACGACGAGCGCGGCGATGGCCACCGAGAGAACCTGCGCGTTTCCCACCCCGAAGAGAGCGGGCAGGAAAAGGACCATCCCGATGGCACTGGTGAAAATCCGTCCGCGCGACGTGTGTCTCATCCAGCGATCGGCAGTGAGTCCGCCGAGGATGCCGCCGATGAGCGACGCTATCTGCACCCACAGCACGGCGGAGACTCCGGCATGGCCTTGGCCAAGATTGAATTTTTCCCGAAGAATGTCCGGCATCCAGTCCCTAACAACCCACCCGGCGATGGCGGGCAACGTGAAATAGATGACGAGCAGAAGGTAGTTCCGGTTTACGGCTAACAAGGAAATGGATTTGAGCGGCGACAACGACGGTTCCGTCTGGACCGCGCGCGGCGGATTTCTCAAGACCGCTAACAGCGGAATCGCATACACGATGCCGATCAACCCGCAGGTACCGAACGCCCACCGCCAGCCGTGGTCCGGCGAGTCCGCGACATAGCCGGCGAATCCACCGAGAATGAGCCCGGTATAGATTCCCGCCTGATGGAGACCGACGGCGCTCGACCGCGTCCGCCCGTGATGAAAATCCGTGATCAGCGCGAGTGCGGCCGGAATGTAAAACGCCTCGCTCACCCCCATGAAGGCCCGCGTCGCGATGAGCTCCTGATAGGTGGTCACGTGACCCGTCAGCCAAGTGGCCACGGACCAGAAGAAAAGACTCGCGCAGATCACGTACCGGCGACTGAAGCGGTCCGCGATGTAGCCGCCAATCGGACTCATCAGCGCATAGACCCACTTGAACGAACCTAACACGATGCCCCAGTCCGCCTTGTTGGCGATGCTTGGAATGTCCCCAACCATCGACGCTTTCATGGTCGCCAGCATCTGCCGGTCGAGATAGTTCAACAGGGCGACGGGAAACAACAGGGCGACTACGATCCAGGCGTAGCGGGTGACGTTAGATGATTGGGTCACAGTAGGGTTGTGGGAAAATCTGAAGATCGCAGGCTAGAACGCGAATCGATGGCTGTAGAGCCCGTTCGCAGGCTGCGCAAAAAAATCGCATGCTCCAAAACCCTCAATGTAGCCGGGCATTGTCCAATATATTCGGGCATTTGAGCCAAAAAAAGATGGTTCAAGATTTCAATCCCGCGAACCCCGGCATGGTATTATCGTCGGCCTCCAAATAATCCAAGGTCGCCTCCAATGATGATCGGATGTGCGCTCGCATCGCTTCCGCGGCGGCAATGCCATCGTGCTTTTCCAAAGCGTCGAAAATGTTCCCGTGTTGCTTGCAGGCCCGGGCCAGGCGGACGGTATCATGAACGCCGCGGTCGGCATAAAAGATGCGGGATTGGATGTGGCTTTCCTCCACGGTGCGTGCGAGGGCCGGGTTGCGGGCGGCAAACACGATGGTTCTGTGGAAGGCGAGGTCCGCGTCGAGGAAAGCGATGAGATCACCGTCCGTGAGCTGATTGCTGCCTCGGGCCGTCGTTTCGCCGAACAATTGCTGCATGATCGCGAAATGTTGGCGGAGCGCTTCCAGATGCCGTGGCGAAATGCGTTCCGCCGCCTTCATCGCAGCGAAGGTTTCCACAGCTTCGCGGACTTCATAGAACTCCATCGCCGAATTGCGGGTCAGCGAACGCACCACGGCACCGAGCCTTGGAATGAGTTCAACGAAGCCCTCGGAAGCAAGCTGGGTAACGGCTTCGCGAATGGGAGTGGTCGAAACGCCCAGTTCGACGGCGAGTTGCTTGTAGTCCAATCTGGTTCCGGGGGGCAGCGAACCATCAAGCAGACGGGCTCGGAGAGTCAGGTGGACGCGTTTGGGAAGTGGTAGCTTCATACTCAACACAATAGGCGGTTCGAATTTGAGGTGACAAGCGGCAAACTGATGTCGATCCGGAAATGTGAACCTTTGCAACGAGGATTCGGATCGGATCTGCTGATTGAACCGGGCCGGGGAATTGATAGCCGCCAACTCGCCCGGCTATCAGAAATACGACAAGTCTGTTTACGAGCGTCGCCTTAGTCTCCAACAGAACCTAGCAGTTTCATGCCTCCACCGGACCAACCCTCATGCGAAAATGTCCTCTGCCACTCTGCCCGCCACATCGGTGAGGCGGAAATCGCGGCCGGCGTAGCGGTAGGTGAGGTCTTCATGGTCGAGTCCCATGAGGGCGAGGATGGTCGCATGGAGGTCGTTGGTGTGCATCCGGCCGTTGACCGCCTTGATTCCGAATTCATCGGTAGCGCCGTGGGTGTGGCCCTTTTTCACTCCCGCCCCGGCCATGAACATGGAGTAGCCGGTGATGTTGTGATCGCGTCCGTCCTTGCCCTGCGACGTCGGTTGGCGACCGAACTCCGAGCCGAACAACACGAGCGTATCGTCCAGCAATCCGCGCTGGTCGAGATCGGTGAGGAGCGCTGCGGTCGCTTGATCGACATTTCCGGTTCGCTCGATGAGCCCCTTGTGCAGGTTGTTGTGGTGGTCCCATCCCGGCTGGCAGATTTCCACGAACCGCACGCCCGCCTCGCTGAGCCGCCGCGCCATGAGGCACTGGCGCGCGAATGCACCGGCGGGCCCGTCCTTGATGCCGTAGGCTTCCTTCACGTGCTCGGGTTCCTTGGAAATATCCAGCAGCGCGGGGACCTTGTCCTGCATCCGGAAGCCCAGCTCATAGGACGCGATGATGCCGTCCACCGGATCCGGCGCGCCGGGCTTGGCGGCGAGATCCCGGTTCATCGACTGGATGAGATCGAGCTGCTTGCGTTGAGCCGTCGCAGCTGCGGAGGCCTTGAGGTTTGATAGAAATCCCTGATCGGTGATGCGTGTGCCTTGGAAGTGTGCGGGCAGGAAAGCGCTGCCATAGTTCACCGCACCGCCGAAATTCGGTGAGGGGTTAATCGTGATGTAGCCGGGGAGGTCCTGGTTTTCCGTGCCCAGTCCATATAACAACCACGAACCCATACTCGGCCGGGTCAACGCCGCGTTGGCACTGCCGGTGTGCAACTGGACCACCGCCTGCGGGTGCGCCGGGGTGTCCGTGTGCAGTCCACGGAGCCAGCAGAATTTGTCGGCATGCGTGGCGATGTTAGGAAGCAGCTCCGAGAACCAGGAGCCGCTTTCTCCGTATTGTTTGAAGCCGAACTTTGAAGCCACCAGCGTGCCACCGCCGGGCCCGGTCTTGCCGTCGTTCTTCTGGAGTTCGGGCTTGTAGTCGAACGTGTCCACTCCCGACATCGCGCCTTCCATGAAGATGAAGATGATCTTCTTCGCCCGGGCTTGGAAGTGGGGCTTCTTGGGCAGCAACGGATTGACCGGGCCTGCACCTGCCAGGAGTGACTCCTTGCCCAGCAATCCGGCGAGCGCGAGGTGTCCGAAACCTGCGCCCGCCGAACGCAGGATGGAGCGGCGGGAAATATTGTATTGGTTTTGAAATGACATGATTTCTGAAAGTTAGATTCAACGGATGAAGCGGAACTCGGCGGAGGCATACAACGATTGGATCAATGCCATCCATGCGGCGGTCTTGCCGTCCTTGGCAGTGACGCTGCGCTTTTCGATGGTCAGGTCGTCGCGCGGGATGTCGTCCGGATTCACCGGGGCATCGTCGGTAGGCGTCACCTCGGCGACCGTGTTCACCGCCAACTCTCCGACCGTGGTAACCGGCCCCTGATAGTCCGCCGCGAAATCGTGGAGGAACTGCCGGTCACGCTCGATTTCCGATGGAGTCGCTTCGCGTCCCAGCGCCCGGAGGTAGAGCCCCGCGATCGCCTGCTCCGCGCTCTTGGCGGGATCCGCCACCACGTTTTCGGCCAGGGCCAGGGACTGTTCGAGGACGAAGGTGGAGTTCAACATGAAGAGCGCCTGCGTCGGAACCGTCGTGGCATCGCGCCGGCCGGTGACCAGCGATTGGGTGACGGGGTCGAACGCCTCCAATGATTTCGGTACGACTCCCCGGAGCAGCGGCAGATAGAGACTGCGGTGGAGACTTTGGTTCGACGCCTTGAGAACGTCGGCGGCTTCCTTTCCGTTGTCGCGGATTTCCACCATTCTCAGGTTCTGCACCGCCGCCTCGTCGGGACGGGCAGTTTGCAAGCGGCCTGAAACGGCGAGGATTGAATCCCGCACTTCCTCGGCCTCCATCCGGCGTGGCGAGTGGCGCCAGACCAGACGGTTCGCCGGATCCGCTTCCACCTGGGCGGGTGTCGATTCCGAACTCATGCGATAGGCACGGGTCAGGACGAGTTCGCGCACCAGCGTTTTAACCGACCAACCCTGATCGATGAATCGGTTAGCCAGATGGTCGAGGAGCTCGGGATGGGATGGCGCATCACCATTCACCCCGAAGTTATCGACCGTGGTCACGATCCCCTCGCCGAACAGATGCTGCCAGATCCGGTTCACGGCGACGCGCGACGCGAGCGGATTTTTCGCACTGGTCAACCATTCCGCGAGTTCGAGGCGACCGCTCTGAGCAGGATTGACCGCGGGCGCTCCGGGCACCTCGAAGGTGGTGAGGAATCCACGGGGTGCCTCGGGCCCGAGTCGTTCCGCCTGGCCGCGGATGCGGACCCGCGTGTTGGCGATCTTCGCGGAATCGCTAACACCATGGACCGCCAGACCGTGGGCGGCGAAATCGGTGAGAGCCAGCAACTCGCCCTGCGCCTTCTCGTATTTCAGGCGGAAGGGTCGCTGCGTCGGCTGCCCGTTGGGTCCGCGCTTGAGGCCCTCGGGGGTTCCGCGGATCTCATCCCAGGCCTTTTTCGTTTCATCCACATTCTTCTGCAACTTCGCCACCTCGTCCGCCGGCGGAGCCGGAAGGTCCGAGGTCAAACGGACCAGCATGTTGGGGTTGTAATAGTCCAGGCCATTTCCGCCCATCTTGCTGCGGACTCCAGCGCGGTCGTCGGTGCTGGTGAAAATCCCGGCCAGCGAATAGTAGTCGGTCGTGGGGATGGGGTCGAACTTGTGGTCGTGGCAACGCGCGCAACTCACGGTCAGTCCGAGCACCGAGCGGGTGACGGTGTCGATTTGCTCATCCACATTGTCCATCTGGAAGCGCACCTTGAACCGTTGGTTCACGTCCTTCACCCCCAGCGCTAGAAACCCGGTGGCGGTTAGGAGACGGTCACGCTCGGGGTCGTTCGCGGATGGCAACAAATCGCCCGCTACCTGTTCCTGCACGAAACGGTTGAACGGAACGTCGCGGTTCACCGCATCGATCACGTAGTCCCGATACTTCCATGCGTGCGGATACGGAATGTTCCGTGAAGGTCCCGTCGATTCCCCATATCTCGCGATGTCCAGCCAGTGCCGTCCCCAGCGCTCGCCGAAAGCGGGCGATGCCAGCAACCGGTCAACCGTCCGCGCAAAGCGTTCCGCCGATGGATCCGCGGTGAACTCGCGGATCTCGTCCACGGACGGTGGCAGCCCGGTTAGGTCGTAAGTGATCCGCCTGAGCAACGCCTCCGGATTCGCGTCCGCGACCGGCTGAAGTTTGTTCTCCCCCAACTTGGCCAGGATGAAACGATCGACATCCCCGGCAGGCCAATCCGTTTTTTCCACGGCTGGCACCACCGGTTTTGTCAAAGGCTGCCACGCCCAGTGGGATTTGCGGAGTTTTGGGTATTTCTCTTTCTGCTGGCTGTAGTCGGGGATTTTCTCCGGCGGCCATACCGCACCATCGCGAATCCATGTGGTTAGATCCTCGATCTGCGTGTCGGTGAGCGGATCACTGTCACGCGGCATCCTCTTCTTCCCGGTGGCATGGGCCACGCGTTCGATGAGTTCGCTTTTTTCCACATCTCCCGGGACGATCGCCGGCCCGTCGTCACCACCGTCTAGCAGGCCGTTGACATCGTCCACCCGCAATCCTCCCGCAGCCTTGGTGTTCGCCGAGTGGCAGCTGTAGCAGTTTTCCGTGAGGATCGGGCGAATCTTTTTCTCGAAGAACTCGAGCGCGGAGGCAGTGCTTTCTGCAGCGGGAAGCGGCGAAACCATGGCAATGGCGAGAACTGATAGGGTGCGACGGTACATGGGATGGCTTTAGTTGGATTGACCCCAGACGGCGGGTGTTTTGAAATCGCCGGGTTTGGGTTTGTGTTTCGGTTCCACGGCTTTCCTCGCAAAGGTGTCGTAGCGCTTGCGGAGTTGCCTGAGTTTTTCCGGTTCCGACGCGGAGAGGTCCCTCTTCTCGGAAATGTCCTTGGCGAGGTTGAAAAGCTCGACGCGCTGTCCGCTCGGTTTTTTGTCCGGCGCATCCTCGTCTTCCTGAATCCGGGAGGCCCCGTTGACGACGAGCTTCCAGTCGCCCACGCGGATGGCTCCGCCGTTAGGGCTCGTGTTGATGAGGATCTCGCGCTGGGCGATGGTCTGATTTTGAAATAACACGGGAGCGATGTTCCTGCCATCCACCGGGAGCTTTTGGTCGAGGGGCGCACCGGCGAGTGCGAGCAGCGTGGGATACCAGTCGGTGATGTGGAGCGGCGTCCGGATCGAGCTGTTCGGTTTGATTTTTCCTGGCCAGGTGGCGAACGCGGCGACGTGGACTCCGCCTTCATAAACGCTGCCTTTTCGCGCGCGAAGCTTGCCGTTGTCCGAAATCGGGCCGGGGGTGGGACCACCGTTGTCGCTGGAGAAAACGATGAGCGTGTTCTCCCCGAGGTTTTCGTCTGCGATGGCTTTGGCGATCGTGCCGACGGCGTCGTCGAGCGCGGAGACCATGGCGGCGTAGATCTTGCGGTCGCCGGTTAGGTTTGGATAGAGCGCGAGGTAGCGGTCGGGCACCTGGTGCGCGGCGTGGACTCCGTTGAACGGCACATAAAGGAACAGCGGCTTGTCCTTGTCGCGGGTGCGGATCAACCGCGCGGCTTCGTTGCCGATGAGCTCGGTGGAGTAGCCGGGGTCGCGGCTTTCCGTGTCGTCCCTGTGCCAGTCCAAGCCGCCGTCGCGGAAGTGGGTGAAGTAGTCGATCGAGCCATTGTAGTGGCCGTATTGGTGGTCGAAACCACGGCGGGTGGGCAAGTATTCGGGTTGGAAATGGCCGAGGTGCCACTTGCCGGTGATGGCGGTCTCGTAGCCGGCTTGCTTGAGCGCCTGCGGCAGCGTGCGTTCTTCAAGCGGCAGTCCGTATTGCGCCCATGGCTTGACGACGCCGGTTTGGAAGCCGTATCGGAACGGATAGCGGCCGGTTAGAAATGCCCCGCGCGTAGGCGAGCAGAGGGGCTGGACGTAGTATTGATTGAGCTTGGCACCGCTCTTCGCGAGCTGGTCGAGGTGGGGCGTCTTGATCGCCGGATTGCGCCAGCCGACGTCGTTGCTGCCGAGATCGTCGGCGAGCAGATAGATGATGTTGGGCTTTTCAGGAGCGGCCTGAAGCCGGGGAGCAAGCGCGAGGAGGAAAATCAGGATAGCGGGTTTCATGAATCGGAAAGCGGGTGGGAGGCTGGGCAGGGTGAGTGGGGAGGCAATGGGCACGGCCAGAAACCAAAATGCGGCTTCGGACCGTGCCCTTTAGAATGCGGTATTGTGGGATCAGAGGGCAGTGATGACGACGTTCGTCGCCTTGCCGGAGAAGGCGTGCGGCGCAGTGTAGTCACCCACGGCATTGGTGCCGTCATTGCCGACGGTTAGACCCTCGCCCGGCTTGCGGTCGATCAATCCGGCGAGCTTGCCGGTGCCGACGGGCTTGCCATCGACGGTCAGCTTCACCTGGCTGTCGGCACCGATCGTGGCCTCGACCTTGTGATTGCCTGTGGGCAACGCATCGGTGGCGATCACGGAGGAAATCTCTCCGCCGACGCGCACGGTTAGGGCGAGTTTGCCACCGGTCACATGCAGGGCGTAACCGTGGGCGGCACCACCATGGGCGACGATGACGCCGTCGGGAGGGGTGGCCGCGTCAACATCGGCGACGATGGTGAAGGCCTTGCCGGAAACGTCCGGCGAATCCTGGCCGCTGAGCACGTCACCGGATTTCCACGGACCGACGGGCGTGGCATTGCTGGCGGCGGCATCCCGGGCACCGCCTTTGTTGCGACCTTTGTTGGGATTTCTGTTGGGAGTCCATTTTGGAGCCACCAAGGTGACATTCCATGCGTTCCAGAGTTCGGTGAGCTCCTTCACTTTTGCCGGTTCCTTGGCGGCAAGGTCGGTTTTCTCACCGACGTCGCTGGCGAGGTTGTAAAGCTGCGCGCCATCAACGGTGGCGGATCCCTGGCCCTGGGTGCCGTCGGCGGCGGATTTCACCAACTTCCAGTCGCCCTTGCGGACGGCGAGTTGCTCACCGAAGCGCCAGAACAACGCGTCGTGCGGACTTTCGGTTTTTTCGCCCTTGAGGTAGGGGAGCAGATTCACGCCATCGAGTTTCCACGCGGGATCCACGGCCACCCCGGCGGCTGCCAGACTGGTCGGTAACAAATCGAGTTGGATCACCGGACGATCGTCGGTCTTTCCGGCGGGGAGGTGACCCTTCCACTGGACGGCGAACGGCACGCGGATGCCACCTTCCGAAGTCTGCGCCTTGTAGCCCTTGAGCGGGCCGTTCTGCGAGGTGATCGATGGAGTCGGGCCGCCGTTATCGCTGATGAAATAGATCAACGTGTCTTCCTCCAGTTTCAGGTCGCGGACCTTGGTGAGCACGGTGCCGACGGAGTCGTCGAGTGCTGCCAGCAGCGCGGCGAATTTCCGGCGCTTCGGGTCGGTGATCGATGCGAACTGTTTATCGTATTTCTCCAAGGTTTCCAACGGCGCGTGGACCGCGTTGAACGGCAGATAGACGAACCACGGCACGTCCTTTTTCTTCTCGATGAAAGCGGACGCCTCGCGGGCGAAGGCTTCCGTTAGGTAGCCCGGATCCTTCACCGGTTCGGTGCCGCGAAAGATGTCGTTGCGGGGAGTGACGTAGCTGTGCGAACCGCCGAGGAAGCCGTAAAACTCGTCGAACCCGCGTTTCTGCGGGTGGTATTCCGGCGCGGAACCGAGGTGGGATTTGCCGAACCAACCCGTGGCATAACCGGCGGATTTCAAACGATCACCGATGGTGGTTTCCTTGAGCGAGAGACCGACGGGCTCTTTCCCTTCGACCGGTGGGCCGGGATTGAATTCATGGCCGAAGCGCTGCTGGTAGCGGCCTGTAAGCAGGCCGGCGCGGGTAGGGCTGCAATACGGTCCGCTGACGTAGCCGCTGGTGAAGCGGACGCCGTTCGCGCCGATGCTGTCGATGTTAGGAGTCGGGATGTCCTTGGTGAAGCCTTGTGAGGTCAACTCGCCGTAGCCGAGATCGTCGGCGACGATGAGCAGCACGTTCGGCTTGCGCTCCGCGTGGACGGTGGAGGTGAGGACCCCGGCGAGCAGTCCGCCGAGTAGATTGGTTGGTTTCATATGTATTGTGTTTGTTTGTGGGTTAGAAATTGGTGGAAGTGAGGTCGGCGTCATCGCTACCCGCGGCGGTGGCCAACAGAAGCGTGCGATCCGGGATGCTGCGCATGTTGACGCGGTTGGTGACGGGATCCTGATAGACGCAGAGCAGCCAGCGGCGGTCTTTCCTCACCGCGCAACGGGTTTCGGTGAGACGGTTCCAGCGGCCCTCCTTTTCAAACTCGAAGCGCACTCCCTGCACCGCGCCCGGCTCGCCCTTCAATTCGAGATCGCCGGTGGCTCCGGATGCGGCCTCGACATAACTGCGGCCAATGCCACCACGGATCTTGCGCGGGGAGAAATTGATCACCCGATAGGTGCCTAGCCGGAATTTCTCGCCACGATCCATCACCAGCGCGCTGTAAGGTTCGGCCGCGCCGGGTTTCCCGGGCACCAGCACCACCAGAGCCTTCTCGATGCCCGCGGGAATTTTTACTTTCCCGATGGCCGGAGCGGGTTGCTTGGATTCCGCCCCAATCGCATCCTTGCGAAAGATCACATCTCCATTGAAGACGCGGGCGGTGATCGGATCTGTAAGATTTGCGGTCGACAGCCGCACGGGGGCCGAAACATTCCCATGGGAAACATGGATGGTTTCCAGGCCGGGCACATACTTGAGGCAGAAGAACGACACTTCCACGTTGCGGACTTCATCCGCGGCATTGAGCGGGACGGCAAGGGCGAGCAAGGCTAGCAGTGTTTTCATATGTTTATTAGATTTCGGAGGGTTGCATCCAGCGGAAGGAGACGATTTTGAAACGGCGGCCGAACAGTTTGTTAGTGACCGAGACTGGCGCATCTCTCGCGGAGTCCGCGGGATCGACATATTCCGGGTACCGCTGGACCGTGGCTTCGCACCAGGCTTTGGCCTTCTTCCCGTAGCTGTCGGTGGCTTCACCGTAGGCTCGGATCAAGAAGGTGTCGCCACGGGCGCTCATCTGCGGGAGGATCGGTGTTAGAAGATCGCTTTGGGTGATGACTCCCGGTGCGCCATCGGCGGTATTTCCCGATCCGGCTTTCGCGTTGGCACCGGTGGTGCCCACGAATTGGGATTGCGGATCGAGGATATCACGATTGAGTTCCGCCCGCTCGATGGCGGTCTGCAACGCCCCGCTGCGGGAGAGTTCACCATTACCGGGCTGGCGATTGACGAATTCCGCCAACGATTGGAATGGGCCGCGCTTTTTCACTTCCTCCACCACTTCGGTTGCGAGTTTTTCGATCTGCTTGTCCGTCAGCCTGCGGTAGCCTGTCCACTTCGCGGAGTCCGACCCGCCGCTTGCCGCGGATTCGTAGCTCGGGCCGGTCGAGGGAAGATTGCGAAGAACAGGGAGCCCTTCCTCATCGTCCAGCGCGCCGTCGGCACGCGGTGTCGCCTGGCCGTTATTGGATGCGAGGACCGCCTGCCATGCCGCGACGCTGGTTGAATTCACATTGAATGGAGCTTCTAGCAGCAGGTTCGCGGCAATGTTCTGATAGGCTTCCTTGTCGTCCTTCAAGCGGGCGATCACCTGCTTGGCGGTTTCGGCATTCAAGTAGGGTTTGAAGCGCGAACTGGGGAGCCGCTTGCCGCCTTCGAAAAACTCCTTCAGCAGGTCATCACCCTTGCGTGCCTTCCCGCCCCCGTGCGCCGGACGATCGGCAGCGCTGGACAGGAAATAGGAATCCAACAGCGCGTTGTTCGCCAGATAGGAATGATCCAGGAAAGTGCGGCTGCCGGCAACCGTCCTCACTTGATCCGCCTTGATCAGTGGTGGAGCGAACGAGTTGGCAACCACGTGAGTAGTTAGAGGCAGCTGTCCGCCCGCATTCAGGGGCGCGTGGGTGAACTGGCCGATCGAATGGGCCGGCGCGCGCGGCAGGCTGGAGAACGACGCAATCTCGCTGCCGGTCTGGGCATACACGCCGGAACCACCGTAACCACGATTGCGATTGTTGCTAATTTCGATGGTCGGGCTATCAGGTGGCCAGTCGAACATCGGCTCCCATTTCAGCTCATACTGCTGGTGGGCGAATTCCTCGGTCTGGTCGAGGCCGGCGGATGCGTAGAGGTTCGTCGGCGCGTTGTTGATCCAGGAGCGGGACGGGAAACGTGAATCGCGCTCGGTCTTCTGTTGGAACGTGGCGATGAGGAATGGCTCTTTCCATCGCAACGAACGCATGGCCGCCAAGCCATCCGCCAGCGTGGCAGTCGGGATCGCTCCGTCGACCACGATCGCAGGCAGCTCGTGGCGGGTGAATGGGGGAAGGAACTCTTTCTCCTTGTCGCCGTAGTCGAGCTCGATGCCGCCGACGAGTTTTTTGTTAGCTCCGCTGCCCAGGTAATACTTCAGGAACCCGGTGACCTCTTTGTCGCCGGCTTCCGGCAGAGTGTCATTGCCAGCGCGCTCGGATTTGAGGTCGATCTCGATCTTATCACCCGCCTTCACCGCCACCGTGCGGATGGTCTTCCCGTAGTCCCTTCCAGAACTCGCGCCATTGGAGTCGACGAAAAGATTCATCGTGGTGATTCCGCCGATTTCCGGATTGCTGGCGGCACCGGCGGGCGGATTGAACCCCGGGCGCAGAAGAAGCCCCTCCTCGGTCGCCCTCTGGTCGCCGTGCGGTTTCCAGTTGTGGGCGGTGAAAACCATATGCTCCCCCGGCTCCAACAGAAGGCTCTGCTGGCCGGTTTCCGGCAGGATTTTGAGGAGATAATACTTTTCCTTTCGACCCGAGAAATCCCCGACCGTGTAGGTGTTGGTCAGTTTGGTGTAGTTCGCATTGAGAAGGGTGCCATTTTTATAAAGCCGGAACGCGAGGGGAAGTCGATAGAGTTCGATGGTTTCTTCAGTCAGACGGATGGGGACGTTGTATGGATTCCAAAGAGTGATCACGGGATCGATCACCAACCATGTCATATAATTGTCGCGAAGGCGCGCGGGGCTGGATCTCGCGCTGCCGTTTTTCCACATATCTTCCAAAGTCGCACCATACTCGAAGCTCAGGCTGAAGATGAACTGCGCCTTCGCGACGACCGGCGCGAGTTGTTGTTTGTTAAACGAGGCATGCCGTAACAGGGCTTCCTGCGTGGGTGGTTTGGCTGCATCCGGGCGCGCATCGACGTTGTTCGCCGCCGCATTGATTTCCGGCCGGATTCCCGATCCCAGTTGGTCATAGGTGCGGTAGTGTGACCGCAGCAGTGCCCAGGTGGGATCCGGGCTGGGCAGTGGATTGGCACCGCTGAAGCGGACGGGTGGCGGCACCAGCGGCCTGTCCTCTCCCGAGTAAATGAACCGTGACGCATGGGACGACGGCAAGGTTTCCGCGTCGAACAATTTTGATAGATCCTTCGCGAAACCACCTTCGACGACATTGGTGAGGAGCCCGAGGCTGCCCGAAGTCACATCATGAAATGACGCGCTTTCCTTTGCGATGCCCAAGAGCCGGGACTGGCTTTTCGATAGAATTTTCGATCTCTCCTCCTTCTTCTCTGACAGAACCTTCCATGCCGAATCCTTCACCGACTGGAACCCCAATTCGTGAGCGGCCGTCATCCGGTCATACTTTTGCTCGTAACTGCCTGAGGAATCCTCCGCGGAAAGCGCCATGTCGGCCTTCTGGGATTCATCGAACACCCCCCAAGCGAAGCCACCCGCCGGTTTGCCCGGCGCGTCCGGAACATTCACGATCTGGGCGTCCACCTTTTCGTAGTCGCCACCGGTGTCGACCAGCGTCACCTTTTCTCCGATCACTTCGCTGTCGGCGTAGGTTTCCTTCTTCACGCCGTCCTGCTGGTTGCTGGAAATGAGCCAGCCCTTGAAGCGGTCCGTCTTTTCCTTTTTCCAATCGGGAGCACTCCCCTCGCCTTTCCACTTCCAGCCCTCCCAAACGCCGGTTAGATGTTTCTGGGAGCGGGTCGAGCTTCCGATGGCCGAGGAAGCGGTCACGCGGTTGTCCGGCCCGGCGGCAGCTTGCAGTTCACCGATCGCCAGTTGCAAGGCGAGCCGCGCGTTCGACCGCGCCCGCTGAGCTGTCTTGTCCACTCCGGAGGTCCGCAAGGAGACGGTGGACAAGCTCAGTAATCCCACCGAGATGACCACTAACAGGATCAGCATCGCCAGCGTCGCCACGAGGGCAAAGCCCTGATCGCGGACACGCGGACGCGCGGCTATTGTTGCGGATGGCTTCATCGCAGTGGGGAATGAAGTGGAATCAGGAAGGCGGAGGTCCGGCTCAAGGGGCGGTTTGCAAGCGGAAGAACTCCTTCGGTTTCAGCGGATCGACGGTGATCGTGGCGGTTCCCGTCCCCGCAGCGTTGGTAACGGCGGTGCCATGATCCAGGGTGTAAGAAACCAAGTCGGTGCTGCCCCTCACGTAGTAGGTGGTGGATGGCGAGCCCTCGAAGTTCAGGATGAAATCTCCGCCCACGCGAGACCAGGAAGCCAGTCGCGGCGCAGCGATGACCACGGTGATCGTGATGGGCGTGATGACAGTTCCTCCCGCTCCGACCACCGTGATTTGATAGGTCGTCGTGACTGATGGATTCAGGATAACCGTGGCCTTTCCGTTCACGATCTGCACATTGCCGATGCCGTTGTCGATCGTCACAGAAGTCACATCCGCCCCGAGGGTCAGGGAGAGTTCCGTCGATTGGCCGGGATCGATGGTAGTGGCGGAAACTCCGGCGGAAATCAGGCCGGCAGTCTCACTATACCACGCGTCACGGTGAGCGATGATCCGGGAAGTGTCGATGGTCGCAGGAGTGTTAGGATCCGCGTCCGGATCGAGTGGCAGCTCGTCCAGCACGGTGTCATACACGGCAATTTCGTCGATCTGTCCTTTCCAGAAGTTCCCGGTGAGCGTCTTGTGAACACCGATGGTCCATGCGCCGTCGGACGCTTCTAGCAGGAGATTCGGATCGAACGTCGTCCCGTCCGGATTTAAGCCGTCCTTCGAAGTTCCCGCCGGTTGGCCATCCACATACCAGCGGATTTCATTGGTGAGGGCGTTCGCCACGACGACGAGGTGCGACCACGCGCGGGCCTGGACCTTCGTGTCAGCATCCTTGCGGACACCGCCTCCGAGCACCGAACGAATCACGCCGTCTTCGTCCACGGAAATGATCAGACGCCCGGTGCCATTGAGGTCCAGTTGGGAAACGATCGCACGGTTCGCGGTGCCGCCGCTAACAGGCTCGGCACGGACGATCGCTTCGATGGTGAAGCCGGTGTCGACGGTGCCCAAACTCAGGATTTTGTCAGCGATGATTCCCCGCGCTCCGTCGAAGGTGGCGGCACCATCGACGAAACCCGTCGCGCCGTCGCTCACAGGAGCTGCCAATGGCGTGCCGTTATGGGGCGTGGTGTTTTCCGCGGAATCGACGATGAGGCCCGATCCGGATTGCTCGTTGAAGCGGAACCACGCAACGGGCTGGTCCTGGCGCACCACCGCGGAGAACGCCGTGTCTGCGGCGGCCTCGGCCGCAGTGGCGGAAACCGGCCCGATCAAGTTAGTCGCGGTGAGCGTGACATTCGCAGCTTCAGCGGCAGAAACATCTACGAATCCAATCAGTGCGCCACTGTTAGGAATGGCGACACCGCCGGAATCCAAGGCGATGGTCACCGGTGTGGCGAAGGCTCCCGCGGAGACCCGCCAGTGAAGCCTCACCTGGTTGGTAGCCGGCAAGGTGGTCTTCTCGAAACCAAGGATGACCGGGACTGTCAGTTGCTGATAGGTTACGGCGAAATCCTGCGTGTAGGGTCCGCCAGTGCCGGTGGCAGTGGCGCGATAAGTGGTCGTTGCGGATGGCGACACGGACACCGTTCCGACTCCGTTGACCAGCGGAACGGTTCCAACCCCGTTATCGATCGCCACCTCGCTAACATCGACACCGGCCCGGACCGTCAGGGTCACCGATCCGCCGGTGCTGACCACCGCAGAGGATCCCTTGAAGGAAATGATTCCAGCGGTTTTCGCATACCACGAGCCGTGGTGAGCTGGCACCTTGGAATCCACGACGTCTCCATCGCCGTTAGGATCGTCCAGCAGCTTTTGATAGATCGCGACATCATCGACGTCGCCTTTCCAGAACTCGGACGAGAGCGATTTTCCTGAGCCGATGACCCAGTTTCCGCTGGAGGTCTCAAGGACGAAATCCTTCGTGAATGTCGTGCCGTCGGGATTGATCCCGTCGAGAGTGGAGCCGATTTTCTGGCCGTCGAGATACCAGCGGATTTCCGCCGTGCCGGGCGTGCCGGTGATCCCGGCGTCCACCACGAGGACGAGATGGGCCCAACGGTCTGTATCCAGCTTTTCATCCGCTTCCTTGCGCTCGGCGGGCACGTTCGGAGCACCTTGGGCTGTTGGAGTGGCCACTCCGACCTGACTGTAGATCGTGCCGCTTTCGGAAATGCCGAGGATCGCGCGGCCCACCCCGCTCACATCCGTCTGTGAGACGAGCACATGATTGCCGGTGGCTCCCGCGCGGCGGCGGACAACCGTTTCGACGGAAAATCCCTTGTGTGGAGTTGCCGCGGCGAGGGTGCCGAGATTCAGGATGGGATTGCTTGTCACGGCACTGCCACCTTCGAACGCGCCGGCACCGTCGATGAATCCGCCAGCGCCTGTCACGGTAGAACCCAACAATGCTCCGTCATGTGGGGCAACGCTTTCAGAAGAATCAGTTAGCAATCGAGTTCCAGCGCTTTCATTGAAGCGGAACCACGCGACCGGATCATCGTCACGGACGGTGGTGGTGAATGAATTGTCCGCCTCCACCCCGGAACTGACTGTCACAGCCCCAGTCGCGTTGGTGGCGGTCAGGTCGAAATCCGTGACACCTGCCGGGAGATCCGTGAAACCGGAGAGCCCGGAAGGCGTGTAAACGACCGAGTTGTTAGCGATGTCACGGACCACCAGTGTCGTGGGGTTTGGAAGGCCGCCCTCCGTCACATTCCAGTGCAAGCGGACTTGGTTGGAGGCAGGCAGCTTCGTCACCTGGAATCCCTTCACCACCGGTGATGTTAGAGTCAGCGGAGTGACGGCGCTCGCATTCCAGAAGAGCGCGCGGCTGACGGTGCCCTGCAAATTCGACGCGTTGTCCACATCGAACGGCAGCCCGAACACGTTGCCCGCGTTGTTTCCGGACAGACCACCGGCGTTCACCTTGCCCAGAGTCTTCACCGAGAGAGTGTCATTTCCGGACCAATTTCCCGGAGCGCCGGAAATCGCGAAGGAGTTGAGCAACGGCGAACCACCGTCCTCAGCCACGATCACTTCAAGCGTGCCCGCGTGATTCCATGAAACGGAAGCGGAATAAGCCGTGCCGGCCAGCAGCTTTCCGGACGAACTCTGCACCGCGATGGTATTCAGAGTGGTGTCGTTCAATCCTGTCGGCAGGGCCGCGTCTGACGCGCCCTGCTTGCTAACAAACGTCGGCACCCCGTTGACCAGATAGAATCCGGAACCGTTCGAAGTGGCGCCGATTTCTATCAGCAACCGTGTGCCACTGAGATCCGCGGTGGTGGGACTGAACGCGATATTGAAGGTAAATCCATTCGAGTGCTCGGGAGTATCGAGCACCGGAATGCCCGATAGATGGGCTGCCCCATCGGCCGGGCCGCTGCCGCCGTCGTTGACCACACCTTTGATGTCGCTGTCGTAAAGTGCGGTTGCTGGGTCGAGATTGACCAGAATGGAAGCCTGCGAGATCGCGGTCCCAAGGAACGGGATGGCAGTCGCCAGGGTCGCTGCGTTGAGGAGATTTCGAGGAGTGTTCATCAAAAAGTAAGATTTATTGGTATAGTATAAATGACCGGTTGTTCCGGTTGGATCATGGTGTGGCGGAACCGAACCGATGGGTCGTATTTCCGTCTGCTGAAATCCCTTGAATGGGTCTTTCCTTCCCTCTCTTGCCCCGATGGCTGCCTCGTACGGCTCAACATCACTCAGGCATCGACGGCCCCCACCGCGCCATAATTTTGGCGTAGGCAGTGCCGACGGACGCAATCTATGGTGTTTTAGGTAGTTTAGTCAAGTTTCTGATTTGAGAAAATTTCAGTCGCGAATTTTGGCTACCCGGATTCCAATTCAAATTCCTCATCGTCAGATGTTTAAGCATTCTCAAAGTTTGCGAACCGATCTCAAACGGGCTTGTTTTTCCATGATCGTACGTCGTATTCTCCGGCAAAAATGGAGTAAAAAGCTCAACCGAAATACCATTTAGCCTATTTTAGTAATGTATTCATTGACCTCCAAAAATGCTCCGTTAGGTTCCGCGCGAATCACGCACAGCTCCACGGGACCGCCCCGGAGCGGCCATTCGAGACCACGGGAAATGACCAGTCATCTGAATTGCTCCGTATCGTTTCTCGAAAGCCAACGCTCACCCTCGCATGGTTTGCGGCTACATCGAACGAATCCCTAACAAATTACAACTTCCATGAAATCCCGAATTCTCCTCTCGTTCCTGCTCGCGATCCCCGCATTTGCGGAGCCGTTGAAAAGCAGCAAATCCTCCGAGCCTGCAAAACCCAATGTCATCTACCTGCTAGCCGACGATCTCGGCGGCAATGACGTCGGCTGGCGCAATCCCGCAATCAAAACAGCCAACCTCGACAAACTCGCCAACAGCGGCGCGAAGCTGGACCAATACTATGTCCAGCCCGTCTGCTCGCCCACGCGGGCCGCGCTGATGACGGGAAGATACCCTTTCCGCTATGGTTTCCAAACCGGCGTCGTCCGCCCGTGGGCGCAATACGGACTGCCACTTGAAGAGCGCATCCTGCCGCAGGGGCTGAAGGAAGCTGGCTACGAAACGGCCATCACCGGCAAGTGGCACCTAGGTCATTTCCAGGCACCGTATCTTCCGACCCACCGCGGCTTCGACCACCAGTATGGCCACTACAACGGTTCGCTCGACTATTTCACCCACTTCCGCGACGAGGGCTTCGACTGGCACAAGGATGACAAGGAAAACCACGACAAAGGATACTCCACCAAACTCATCGGCAAGGAGGCCGCACGCCTCATCCGGGAGCGGGACAAATCCAAACCTCTGTTCCTCTACGTGCCCTTCAATGGAGTTCACGCTCCACATCAGGTTCCCGACCGCTATCTCGCGCTCTATCCCGACCTAACCGGCCACCGGAAGATTTACGCGGCGATGATCACCGCCTTGGATGACGCGGTGGGAGATATTGTTGAAGCCTTGGACGACGAGAAACTCCGAGAGAACACGCTTATCATTTTTTCCAGCGACAACGGCGGACCGAATCCTCGCAAAGTCTCCGACAACGGTGAACTCCGTGCCGGAAAAGGCAGCGTCTATGATGGAGGTGTCAAGGTCGCTGCATTTGCCACCTGGCCGGCGAAAATCAAGGCTGGCAGTTCCATCACCACCCCCATCCACGTCGCGGATTGGTATCCCACACTGCTGAAACTCGCCGGCTCGTCCACTGAGCAGAAGCTGCCCGTTGACGGTCGCGACATTCTCCCAGTTCTCACGGAAGGAAGCACCATTCCGGATCGGGAAATCCTCATCAATACCAACCTGCGCGGCGGAGCGATCCGCATCGGGGATTGGAAACTCGTCGTCAACGGCGGAGTCCGCATCATCGAAGAGGAAGGTGAAAGCAACGAACCCGGAAAGGCCAGGATCGAACTCTTCAACCTCGCCCAGGACATCTCCGAGAAGAACGACGTTTCAGCGGCTAATCCCGAGAAGGTGAAGCAACTCCACGACCGCTACAAAGTGCTGGCCGCAGAGTCGATCCCGCCGAAAAGCGAAGCCAAGCCCGCGGGATTCAAATCCCCCGCCGTGTGGGGGAAATTCTAGCATACCATAAACTCCAATCCATCCGCCACCTGGCCCCCTTGAAAGTCGACATCGGTGCCTGCTAGGATCGCAAATTCCGCCTACCTCCTCGCCCTGCCGAGCCCCCCTCCCAATAGGGAAGATGCCCGGCCCCTGAAAACAATGAAGGCGAAGGAGTGAAGCCCTTCGCCTTTCATCTCTTGCTGATTTAAAAAAATGGTGCGCGCGACAGGACTCGAACCTGAACAGGGTTGCCCCCACTAGAACCTGAATCTAGCGCGTCTACCAATTCCGCCACGCGCGCACATCGTCGATTGGTCGGCGGCGAAAACACCATGCCTCCCCGCGGATTGCAACCCCGTTTTCGGAAAGTTTTCAGGACTCGTTGCCGTTCATGCGATCCAGCAGTTTTCGGCGTTGCCAAACCCGCCGTGCCTCAACCACCCTCGTTCCATGCAGAAGGCCACGCCGATCATCCTCGTCCTTTTTCTCGCCGTCACGGCGCTGATCCTTTCGCTCAACTCCCGCAAGCCGCCACTCACGGGCCTGCAGCCCGTGATCGAAAGCAGCCCCGCGCCCGCCTCCCCGGGTTCCGAAAATGCCGAACCGGCGCCGCTGCCGATCATCGCCGAGGCGAAGCCGACGCCTGCGCCGTGGCCGCAGGCAACGTCCGACATCGCCCCTGATGGAGGCGCCACCTTCGGTACGTTGGACAACGGATTCCGCTACATCATCTATCCGAACGCCGAGCCGCCGAAGCGGGTTTCCCTGCGCCTCCACATATCGTCCGGCTCGCTGATGGAGGCCGACGACCAGCAGGGCATCGCCCATTTCCTCGAGCACATGGTGTTCAATGGTTCCAAGAACTACTCGGCGGCCGAGCTGATTCCCAAGATGCAGCGTCTCGGGATTTCCTTCGGTGCCCATGCCAATGCCTACACCGCGTTCGACGAGACGGTTTACATGCTCGACCTACCGGATCTGTCCGAGGAAACGATGAAACTCGGCTTCACGGTGATGCGGGATTTCGGCGACGGAGCGCTGCTCTCCGCCGAGGAAATCGACAAGGAACGCGGGGTCATTCTATCGGAAAAAGTCAGCCGGGATTCCGTCAGCATGCGGCTGATGGAACTCCAGTTCGCCAAGCTGCTCCCGGATTCGTTGGTCACCCGGCGCTTTCCCATCGGCACCGAGGAGGTGATTAAGGGCGCGCCGCGCGAACGGTTCGTGGATCTTTACCGCCGGTTCTACACGCCCCAGCGCATGACCTTCGTGGTCGTCGGCGACATCGATCCCAAAGCCATGCAGGCCAGCATCGAAAAGACCTTCGCCTCCATGACCAACGCGGCGGATGCCGGGACAAACCCAAACCTCGGCCCGATCAAACCAGCGGAAGGCATCGAAGCCGCCGTTTTCTCCGACAAGGAGGTTTCCTCCACCGATGTCTCGCTGGTCATGGTCCGGCCGTTCGTCGCGAAACCAGACACGGCGGCGACCCGCGCCGAACATATGACGCTGGACATCGCCCACTCGATCGTCAGCCGCCGGTTTGACAGACTCTCGAAAATCGAAGGTTCCGCCATTGCTTCGGGTTCCGCTTCGGACCAGCCCCTCTTCAACTATCTTGAGCTCGGATCCATCGACGTCACCGCCGCCGACGACCGCTGGCAGGAAGCAGTGCCAATCCTTGAACAGGAATTCCGCCGTGCCATCGAACACGGCTTCACCGCCGCCGAACTCGCCGAGGCGAAGTCCAATCTCCTCAATGCGTATGAGCAGCAGGTGAAACAAAAAGCGACCCGCAGATCCGAAGGCATCGCCAAGGAGCTCGTCGGCTCCATCAACGACAATACCGTCTTCTCCGATCCCGCGACCGACCTCGAGCTTGCCACGAAAGCGCTCGATGGCATCGACCTCGCCACCTGCCACCAGGCATTCAAAAAATTCTGGGAGGCATCCGGCTACCACTTGATTCTAACGACCAAGGAGAAACCGGAGAATGCGGAAAAGGATCTTGCCGCGTTTTTCGAAGAGTCCCGGGGTAAACCGGTCACGCCACCCGAGGCCCGCGCCCTCCAGACCTTCGGCTACTCGGATTTTGGCAAACCCGGCACCGTGGCTTCCCGCAAGGAAATCAAGGATCTCGGCATCACCCAGCTCGTCCTGTCCAACCATGTGCGGGTCAACCTGAAGCCGACCGATTTCGAAAAAGGCAAGATCCGCCTGCTCGCCCGCATCGGTTCCGGCAAGCTCAGCCAACCCAAGGACATGCCGATGCTCGATATCTTCGCCGCCGCCGTCTTCGAGGGCGGCGGACTCGGCAAGCATTCCAACGACGATCTCCAACAACTTCTAGCAGGTAAGAACGTCAGCTCCTCGCTGGCCGTCGCCGAGGACGCCTTCACCGTCGGCGGCGCCACCACTCCGGCGGATTTCACCACCCAGCTCCAGCTCATGTGCGCCTCGCTAACCGATCCGGGCTACCGCGAGGAAGCGCTCTGGCAGTTCAAAAAGGCCATCCCGATGCTCTATCAACAGCTCAAGCACACCGGTGCCGGCCCCGAACAGGAAATGGACGCCTGGCTCCACGGCGGTGACTCGCGGTTCACCATCGCACCCGTCGCGAAGCTCTCGGCCTACACCATCTCCGACGCGAAAAAGTGGCTCACTCCCGAACTCACCAAGGGTTACCTCGAGCTAACCATCGTCGGTGATTTTGAAATCGCGAAGATTCTGCCAGATCTCCTCGCAACCTTCGGTGCCCTCCCCGCCCGGGCACCGGCCGCGCCGCCGTTGGCAGACGCCCGCAAGGTCGATTTCCCCAACGCCCCCGCAGCCAAGACCTTCACCTACGATTCCAAGATTCCCCAAGGCGTCGCCACCACCCTCTGGAAAACCGCCGGCATCCGCGGCAACCAGAAGGAATTCCGCCGCCTCAACATTCTCGGCGAAATCTACGGCGACCGGATCCGTGAGGAAATCCGCGAGAAACTCGGCGCTTCCTACAGCCCCAACGCCGGCGCATCCGGCTCGGACGCCCTCGACGATTTCGGCTACGTCATCGCCCAAAGCGTCGGCAAACCGGAGGACCTCGAACTCCTCCTCAAAACCATGCGCGACCTCGCCGACAAGTTCTCCACCGAAGGCGCCACCGCCGACGAACTCGACCGCGCCCTCAAGCCCACGCTCGGCCAGCTCGAAAAATCCCTCCGCGATAACAGTTACTGGCTCGCCACCGTCATGAGCCAATCCCAGGCCGATCCCAAGCGCCTCGACCTCGCCCGCGGCCGCGACGCCGACTACCGCTCGATCACTCTAGCCGAAATCAACGCGCTCGCCAAAAAATACCTCAAGGCCGAGAACGCGCTTCTCGTCTCCATCAAGCCCGCCGGTTGATCCGCATTCCATGGAACCTATCAGCATCCGCCCCCTCGAAGCCTGTGATCTGATAGACGCCGCGGCGTTGCTTGCCCAGCTCAATCAGGAAACTCCCGCCGCGCTCATCGCGGAACGCCTGCACACGCTGCTGGCCGATCACACCCACTACCAACTCTTCGGCGCGTTTTCGGACGGCAGACTCGCAGGTGTCGCCGGGGCCTGGATCGCCACCAAGATCTGGTGCGGCCGCTATCTGGAGATCGACAACCTCGTCGTGGATTCCGAACAACGCTCGTCCGGCATCGGCAGCCTCCTGATCCGGCACCTTGAATCCCTCGCGCGGGAACGCGATTGCAAACTCATCGTGCTCGACAGCTACACCGCCAATCATCCCTCGCACCGGCTCTATCACCGGCTCGGCTTCGAAATCTGGGGCTTCCATTTCGTGAAGCCGGTCGGCGACTGGAAGGCCAGTTAGAGGAGCCGGCTTACGGGCAATTGCTGATCGACTATCGGATACCGTTCCCGCAGGTTCCCTGCCATGACGCCCACCGAAGAGAAACCAGCCGCAGAGGATCCGTCCCGATTCAAAAAATTTGATTGGATCCTGCTGATATCGATGTCCGTCTATCTGGTCGCGGTGATTTCGATGTGGGCGGGTATCTATCAACGGACCGGCGGCATCGATTACACCGTGGACGACGCCTACATCCACGGCACCCTTGCCAAGAATATCGTTCAACACGGGACATTCGGAATCATCCCCGGACAATTCGCGTCGGCCAGTTCATCCCTCCTCTGGACATTTCTGATGGCGGCGGCCTTCGTGGTTACCGGCGCGCAGGCTTGGGTTCCCGCAATCATGGCCACGCTGTTCGGCGCGCTGGTGGTCGAGAGGTGCAATTCCTTGCTGAAAAAAATCGGGGTCGCTCCGATCGAGCGGCTGGTGGTGGTGGTGATGGCGCTGGCCTACGCGCCGGTGCTGGCGATCATTTCCACCGGCATGGAACACACCTTGCACGCCTGGCTGATCCTCTGCCTGATCTCGTCACTGGTCGAAATTTCCCAAGGCAAGGCGGTCAGGCCCGGCACCATTTTCCTATGGGCGGCATTGGCGGCCGGAGCCCGCTACGAATCGCTGTTCCTGCTCCCGCCGCTTTTGCTCTGGCTCGCTTATCGCGGGAAATGGAAGACCGCCTTCGAGTTGGGTTTCGGCATGGCGCTGCCAGTCGTGGGTTTCGCCGCCTACTCTCTAACTCATGGAGGCCACGCTCTTCCGAATTCGCTGATGATCAAAGGACACTTCGATGGAGCTTCGAAATTACGAGCGTTGCAGCTTCTATCCGAAAACGCATATCTAGCAGTCATCGCGGTCTTGTTGGTCATCTCGACCTCCGTCTGTTTCCTGAACCGGAGGATGCGGGAGCAACGGCTGATGTGGCTGCCCGTTTCCGCGCTCGCGATGTTTTTGATCCATCTGCAACTCGCCAGGCTCGGTTGGTTCTGGCGTTACGAAGGCTACCTCATCATCCTGGGGCTAACAACGGCGTCCCTGTTGTTGGTCGCGCTGCGTGGTTGGCTCGAAGGCCGGTCACGGGTGCTGGCAGCCGTGATCTATCTGTTTCTCATGATCGGAACGGTTCCGCTGTTTTCACGTTCGATCGAAGCCACGTTGCAAATCGTGCACGCCGCGGGGAACATCCACGACCAACAGGTCCAAATGGCGATGCTCGCCCGCCATCTTGGAAAGGATGCCAGGATCGCCGTCAACGATCTCGGGGCCGTGTCATTTTTCGCCGACGCACACGTGCTCGATCTTTACGGTCTGGGCGACAATCCTCTCGCCCGCGCGAAGCACGACAAGGAATACGGGGCAGCCAGTTTGAAAGCCCGGATGGAGGAAGAGCGGATCGATTACGTGATCTGTTACGCGGAATTATTTGGCCCACCCAACGAGTTGCCAAAAAACCTGATCGCTATTTCGTTCTGGGTGCTGGAAGAAAACCTGATTTGCCTCTATGACACCGTCACGTTCTACGGAACCTCCCCCGCCGCTGCCGCCAAGCTGACCGAAGCGATGAACGCCTATCGCGCGGAGTCCCGGTCCGACAAGAAATCGACCAATAAAATCTATCGCTACATTCCCAAGTAGGCGTTCGCCAGCGCCACCGATTGTTGGATAGACTTTTCCGCGCCCTTTGTATCAACCTGCGCCATGCAGTGCAATGACAGGGAGCGCACGACTCCCGCTAACGAACCACGACAAGCCACGGATTGGAGCCTACTGATTTCTCTCGCGATTTTTCTCATCGCCGTTCTCTCCATGTGGTGGGCCATCCACAACCGGACCGGAGAAATCAGCTACACCGTGGACGACTCTTACATCCATGGCACGCTTTCCAAGAATCTCTCCGACCACGGCAGCTTCGGCATCGTCCCGGGGGAGTTCTCGGCAGCCAGTTCGTCGCCGCTTTGGACGGTTCTGCTCGCGATTGTCTTTCTCGTGACCGGTCCGCAGACGTGGGTGATGGCCGGGATGGCGACCCTGTTCGGAGCGTTGACGATCGAGCGCGCCAACGCGCTCATGAAATCCTTGCGGGTCGGACCGGTGGAACGGGTGATCGTCATACTCGCGGCGCTCATCTATGCACCGATGCTGCCGATCATTTCAACGGGCATGGAGCACACGCTGCACACCTGGACCATGATGGGCCTGTTTGCCTGCCTGGTTGGGGTTTCGAGGGGCGTGACAAAACCGGGAGTGCTCTTCATGTGGGCGGTCCTGGCGGCGGGTGCCCGTTACGAATCGCTTTTCGTGCTGCCACCGTTGCTGATCTGGTTGGCGCTGCGGCGGAAATGGCGCAGCGCCATCGAACTTGGGATCGGCATGGCGGTCCCAGTCGTTGGTTTCGCGATCTATTCCGTTCTTCATGGCGGATACGTCCTGCCAAACTCGCTGATGTTGAAAGGGAACTTCGGGACGGCATTTAAAATCAAGGCGTTCAAGGTGATGATGGAAAATCAATACATGGCGGTCCTGGTCGGATTGCTGATCCTCGCCACCATCATTGGCTTTCTCAATCGCAAGCGGTCAGGGGAAAACCTCACCTGGCTGACCATTTCCGTGCTCATGACGATTCTGATCCATCTCCAACTCGCCCAACTCGGCTGGTTTTACCGCTACGAGGGCTATCTGATCATCCTCGGGCTGATAGCCGCCGCCACCATGCTGCCTGCCGTCCGCGACTGGCTTCGCGGACGACCGCTGGCGCTCGCCATGCCGGTTTACATCCTTCTCGCCTTCGCCACCCTGCCCTTGGCGTGGCGCGCCCGCAAAGCGAACCCGGAAATCGTCCAGGCTGCCGGAAACATTCACGACCAGCAGGTCCAAATGGCCATGGTGACCCGCCACCTCGGGAAGGACGCCCGCGTCGCCGTCAATGACCTGGGTGCGGTCTCATTCCTAACCGATGCCCGCGTTCTCGACCTTTACGGGTTGGGCGACAACAGCCTCGCCCGCGCGAAGGTCGACCGCGTGTATGGCTCCGCGAAGATCCAGAGCCGGCTGGAGGAAACCCGCACCGATTTCGTGATCTGCTACCCGAGCTGGTTCACCGGGCCCCAAAAGCTGCCGGAAACGCTTATTCCCGTGGAGACGTGGTATCTGGACAACAACCTGATCTGCGGCGGGGAAAAGGTCGTCTTCTACGCGACAAGCCCGCAAGCTGCCCTCAAAATGGGCACAGCCCTGAACGCCTATCGGGCGGAACACAAAATCAATCCACTGTCCACCAACCGGATGATGGTCGTCGATTCAATGTAGACCCGGGCGGCACGTCAGACCGGAACCAGTCGATTCACCATGCGAGCGGCCATCGTTCACTATCATCTCGACCCCGGCGGAGTCACCCGCGTGATCGAATCCGCGTCCCGCGTCCTAACGGCCGCGGGTGTGCGACAAGTCATCCTCACGGGTGGCTGCGGCGTCCCGCCGCAGGCCGTGCCCGGGGCGTCTCGCCCCGAGGTGCTTCCGGCCCGTCACGTTGAAGGACTCGGCTATCTAACTAACCCCGGCGCCCTCACCGCCGAAAAACTAACCGCCACCCTCCGTGCCACCGTCACGGATGCGCTTGGCGGCCCGCCCGACGTCTGGCATTTCCACAATCACTCACTCGGGAAAAATTGCCTGATCCCGGACGTCATCGCCCGCCTTGCCGAAGCGGGCGAGCGGCTCGTCCTCCAAATCCATGACCTCGCCGAACAGGGCAGGCCCGCCAACTATCAGCTCATCAGCCGCTACCGGGACATCTATCCATTTTCACCGCGCATCCGCTACGCCTTCCTCAACACCCGCGACCTCGCTCTCTTCACCAGCGCCGGACTGCCGCCGGAAAACGCGATCCTGCTTCCCAACCCCATCGCCCCAACTCTCACTTCGCGACTTGATTCATCGTCACCTCAAGATCACGAACTCGAAGCGGGACGCATCGAGCACGGCCTCCGGCGAGACGCCGCAGCCACTTCCTCCCCCGCTCTCCTCTTCGCCCCGATCCGTGGCATCCGCCGGAAAAACCTCGGCGAGTTGGTCCTGCTCGCCGCCCTCGCGCCCGCGGGGACCCGGGTCGCTGTCAGCCGGGCACCGCGCAATCCCGACGCCCTGCCCGTCCACGACACCTGGCAGAAATTCTCCGCCACCCACCGCCTGCCCATCGGCTTCGACGTCGTGGACCGCTTCACTCCCGCCGCCGGAGCAGGCAGCGATTTCGAATCATGGCTCGCCCACGCCACTCACATCGTCACCACTTCGGTTTCGGAAGGATTCGGCTTGCCCTTCCTGGAATCCATCGCCCAGGGCAAGCCGTTGTTAGGCAGGGATCTCCCCCACCTCGCCGCCGACCATGGGATCCGATTCCCGCACCTCTATCAGCGCATCCTCATCCCCGTCGATTGGGTCGATCTCACGATCCTCGAAAGTCACCTCGCCACCACCCTTGAGAGGAACTTCCGCCTTTACCGCCGCCCGCTTCATATCAATCAGGTGAGCGAAGTTCTTGCTACCCTCGTCCATGGCGAACTGCTCGACTTCGGCAATCTCCCGGAGCCGCTCCAGCAGGGAATCATCGAGAAGCTCGCGGAATTCGCCAACCGCCGTATCCCCCTCGTTGAGATCGGCGGCAACACATTTCCGCTCGAAGAGTGGCTCGCCGAAACCCTCACCCACCGCGAGCCCGCCGCCACTCCGGACCAACTCGCCCCATGGTCTTTGGAAAACTATCAGAACGCCCTCGCCGCCCTCTATCAGGACCTGGCCGCCCGGCCCGCGGCGCCCATTCGCCATGTCCCTGCGGAGAAAATCCTCACCGCCCACCTCGCTGCGGATTCCTTCCATTTCCTGCTTTCCGCCCTTGAGCCGAAGCCCGCTCCGGTTAAATTCCGCGCGGTCGTCTTCGACATCTACGGAACGCTTCTGATCGCCCCTTCCGGCGGCGTGAGACCGGATCCACTCATCGATCCCATGCTCCGCGAAATCGTCCGGCAGGCCGGCTACGAACCGACCGCCTCGCCCAGCACTGATCTTCATGCCGCGGTCCTCCGCCACCACGCCGCTGCGGGAGTGCCCTTCCCGGAGATCGACCTCCGCATCCTCTGGCGGGAAATCCTGGATCTCCCTCACGACACCGACACCACCGCGCTCGTCCAAGCCACCGAAGAAGCCTGGCATCCCGCCACACCCATGCCCGGCGCGGAGAAATTCATCTATCGACTCGCCGCGTCCGGGCTGTCGCTCGGACTGCTCTCCAACGCCCAGTGCAACACCCTTGCCGCCCTCGGCCCAATCTCAGATCTGTTCGCGCCCGAGCTCACAATCCTGTCCTATCAGCACGGCATCGCCAAGCCCGCGCCCGAGCTATTCCAGATCCTAACCGACCGCCTTGCCGGCCGCGGGATCACTCCCGCCGAGACTCTGTTCATCGGCAATGATCCGTTGCACGACATCGCCCCCGCCGCCGCCGCGGGTTTTCTAACTGCGTTGTTCACCGGTCACCCGGACTCGCTGCGGCCCGGCCACTGCTCGCCGGATTTCACCCTGGAGAAATGGGCGGAGTTCAAATTGTAGGACCGATGAAACCCGAAAATAGCCCACCACTTCAGTGGTGGGGAAACCGGGACTACCGGGATTCGAGTCCCGCAGGGACGGCAGAGTCGTCAGGATTGGCATCGTTCTGTCGTCCCCAGGGACTCAGGACACGAATTGCCAACAAACCCACCACTTCAGTGGTGGGCCAGGGTCGTTGGCGATCAAGGCTCCTCCTGGGTATCGACGCCGTATTGCTTCGCAAAGGCGGCGGCGGCGGCGGCATCGCTCTTCGGCCAGTTTTGATAGATAGACTCAAACGTCGCCTGGCGGGCTTCCCCGGCGGGCAGGGTGAGCGCCCACTGGACGGCGGTCTGCGGCTCGTATTCGGCGACGGTGCCGGCGTAGGTGCTGACGGCCGCCTGCTTCGCGGGTCCATCGGCGGCGGCGGCGAGCCATTTTCCCGCCGCCTGATAGTCCTCCTGGGTCCATTGGCCGATGAGGTTGTCCACGTTGTTAGCGACCGCTTCCGCCGGCAGGTTTTGCGCCATCCAGTCGATCCAGCGGCCGGTGTCCTGCTTGGTGTTGAAGTAGGAAAGGCCGGCCGCGAACTGGGCGCTTTCCGCCGAGTTGAGTTTTGATTCCGAAATCCACGATTGCACCGCCTCGAAGCTTTCGTTGGAGAGGTTGCGGCCCATGGTTTCCAGTGATTCCTGGAGCAAATCGTCGCGCTCGGGCCCCTCGGGAAGCGTCGCAAGGTGTTCGCGCAAGGCGGCGAGAATCGCGGTGCGTTGTCCGGCGGTTCTACCGGCTTCGACGAGCAACTGGACGGCGGACGTGGCGTCCTCCAACTGCATCTCACCGATGAGCTTGAAGGCGAGCTTGGGATCATTCTCCGCCGCGCCGGCGACGATGTTGCGCTTGGCCTCGTCATCCGCGAGGTCCGGGTGCTCGGCGGTGTTCTTGCTAACCCATTCGCGGGCGGCGAGCGGATCCTTTTTCGCCCAATTCGCCAGCGTGGAGGAGACGACGGTCGAGCCGGTTAGACTGTCAGCGAGAATATCGGCGGACTCGTAATAAAGTGCCAGCGCCGCGGCGGGATGATCCTCGCCGATCATCGCGATCGAATAACAGATCAGGTTCTGCCGGGTTTCGTTGGATAGACTTTTGTCATCGCGCAAGCTGGCGATGAGCACCTTGAGTTGCGAGGCGTCGAGCCCCATCAGCTTTGCCTGCATTTCGAGCCCGCGCTTTTCAAACGCCTCGTCCGACTCGTTCCCCTGCTGGTCGTGGATCTCGATTTCACGCCCGAAGGCGATGAATTCCCTGGCCATGGCATTCGCTTGTTTCGCGCGGTCGTCACGCTGGCGCTTGGTGAGCGGCAGGTCGGCGGCTGCCTCCGTGGAGATTCCGAGCTGCCTGGCCCTCGCGGCGAGCTCGCGCTGCTCGCCGTGCAGGACCGTTAGACGCTGCTGGTGCTTGAGACCCAGCGCTCCACCGACTGCTACAATCAGCAGGGCGGAGGCGATGGAAAGCTTGGTGGAACCGTTCATTTGAGCTGATTGATGATTTCCGTCCGGCGCTTTTTATCCGTAATCAGATCCGCCATGTGGATGGCTTCCTCCAAATTCGAGCGGGCGGAATAGCTTTGCAGGAACGCGACGAGCATGTCGTCATTGCCGCTGCTTTGCTGATACTGGATGACGAGTTGCGAGGCTTCCGCGAATTTGAATTCACCATGGCCTTGGGCGGCCTCGGCGATGGCCTTGCCGGTGATGCTGTCAACCTGGCCGGGTGCCTGGCGGGCCAGCCATTCGCGCAGGCTGTCCACATCGGCGCGAGTCACGTTTCCTTCGAGGCCTAACGACTGCAAGCGGGACTCGGCCGTTTGGCTGGCGGCCGCTGACCGTTCGTCGGGAGTGGCTTGGACGGCATCGAGGAAACTGCTGACCTTGCCGTAGCCGCTTTCATCGACCAGCTCGGAGGCAATGTGGGCGAACGAACCGGCACGCTCGTCCTGAGGAACTAACTGGCGGACCAGTTCGGCGTAGTTCTTCTGATCCTGTGGGCCGAGTTCCGGGAAAGCGATCTGTTCGAGGACTTCGCGCCGCTGGTCTTCGGGGATGTTGGCGAGCCGCTGGCTGGCGGCATTGGGATTGGATGCTAACAGACTCTGCATCAGCGCGGCCTCGAAGCGGGTTCGCTCCTCACTTCTGCCATCGAGCGTCTTGCTGTCGAATCTCCCGTCCGCGATCTGGCGGTCGAACCAGGCGGTGGCACCTGCCAGATCTTTCTTCGCCCAGTCGCGCAAGGCGGTCGAAAGCTGCCAGCCGATGCCACTCGATTCGGTGCCGATCCGATCGCCGAATCGCTCCAACGCGAGCTTCGGATCCTCTTTGATCAACGGCCCGATGATCAGGCTCTCCAGCGTCTCGCGGGCATCATCGGATAGATTGAGGCGGGCGATCTCGTCGAGCGCGTCGGTCATTTCCTCCTTGGTCATCCGCGCGAGTTCCTGTTGGAAATTGACCCCGGCGCGCAGATCATTGCGACCGCCGCCGGTTTCCATTTCCAACAGCCGGGCGGAAAGTTCCTTCCAGTCATAGGGTTGCTTGCGGCCGGAAGCGGTTGCTTTGTTAGAGCGATCCGCGGACGATGATCCCGCCGGAATATTTCCTGAGGCGATTGCGGTGGAGATTTTTTCCCGGAGGGCCGCGGAGCCGGTTTCGAGTGAGGAAATCGACCGCAGTTGGACGGCATTCCAAGCGCCGACCAAGACGAGCGCCGCAACGGGCGGGATGAGGAGAGTGGCTTTCAAACGAGAGAGAATTCGCTGCATGCGAGTGATCCGTCAAGGCGGACAAAACCGCCCTTCCGGAAAAACCAGAGCTTTCCCTGGATCGCCGATCCTGCGAAGAGTCTCGGCCATGAGTCCGCTTCTCAAAATCACCCTCGGCCTTTCCCTAACCGCCTTGTTCGTTTCTTGCGCCGCGCCTTCCGGCGGATCATCGTCCGGATCATCGTCCGGATCATCGTCCGGACGTGACGTTTACGGCCACCGACCCGGTCCGAAAGGGTTCAAAACAGTCGTCATCGACGCCGGCCACGGCGGGAAGGACAACGGTGCCACCAGCCGGGTCACCGGTCAGAAGGAAAAGGATCTCGCGCTGGACACCGCCAAGCGCATCGCCAACGACCTTCGCCGCGATTTCAAAGTGGTGATGATGCGCAGTGATGACACGTTCGTCGAACTCGACGAGCGCGTGAGCCGGGCCAACCGCCATGGCGACGCGATTCTCGTCAGCATGCATTATAACAGCGGCCCGTCGGGCATCCGTGGTCCGGAAACCTATTATTGGCGCGTCGATAGTCACGGACTGGCCGTCCGCTGCCAGAAGGCGATGAATCAAGTCTGCCCGGTGGAAAGCGGCAACCGCGGTCTGGTCAGACGGCGGATCCGTCTCACCCGCAACCCGGAAATTCCCTGCCTGCTGCTAGAGGGCGGCTATCTCAGCAATGCCGCCGAAAGCCATTTGGTCAGCGAGGCCGGCTATCGCCAGAAACTTGCGACCGCCATCGCCTCCGCGATCCGGACGCAGGCGGCCATCGGCGATTCCGGCACCGGTCCACTGCCCCGGCCTATCAACGCGCCACCTAGCAGACCGACGGATGCGCCCGAGTGATCTCCATTTCGCCGTCCTATGAAGTCCCGCCAGATTTGGATCACCGCCGGCACGGCTCTGATCAGTTTCGCGCTCGGAGTGGCCTTCGCGCCGTCATGGAAGAAATCGGCGGGCGAGCCTGCGACCGTCACCCGCGAGGGAAAATCCAGCGGCAGAAGTTTTTCATCCACTCTGCCGAAAGGTGGGGAAGAAACGGCCGCTCGAACCCGTGTCAGCAAACGTGAGGAAAAAAAGAAACCCGCAGAGCCAAGAATTTCGGTTCCTGTGAGCAGCGTAGCGAAAACTCTCAAGGGCCTGCAATTCAACTCGGACATTATGGCTCCATTCAATGGCATTGATAGAGCCTTTCCGTTTTTGGGTGCCACAGAAGCCGAGGAGGCCGAAATCAAAACTTCACTCAAACGAGCCAAGGACGAATTGCTAGCTGCAGAGAAGAGACTCATCAAAGTCATTCAAACCGATCAAACCCAGATCCGGATGGACAACAGTTCCATGCGGGACGTTGCCCAGTCTGTTGCCCAGCAAGTCCAGACTGATATTCGTTCCAATTTGCCGGGCGACACCGCGGAAATCCTGATCTCGTCAATCAATTGGGAACAGTTTTACCCAACGGATGAAAAAAATTTCCCCACATTGTCGATCATCCGACAGAGCTCTAGCAGAATCAGTGCGATGGAGATGATCGGTGGCGGTGGACATGGAGGCCAGGTGCATGGCTTCGCCGATGACGGCACCCCGATCCCTGCCGACCAGGTCTTCAATGACCGCTGGAAACCTTTCCTCAAGGGACTCACCTTGCTGCCGCAGAACGAGAAGTGAGTCCGAAAGAACCCGCGTCATTCATTCCATTCCGTGCTCGCGGGCGAAGGCGGCGGCGCCGACTGGATCGCTGCCGGGCCAGTTTTGATAGATGACTTTGAGCGTCTCGTCGCGCACCGGGCCGGGTGGCAGGGTCATCGCCCATTGGCCGGCGACCTGCGGTTCGTATTCGGCGATGGCGGCCGCGTAGGCGAGGACGGCGGTGTGCTTGGCGGGGCTTTCGGGAGTGGCGGCCAGCCATTTGCCGGAGGCCTGATAGTCCTGTTGCGTCCAATCGCCGACGAGGTCCTGCACCGGCTCCGTTAGGTTTTCCGCGGGCACGTTCTCGGACATCCACTCGATCCAGCGGCCGGTGTCGGCTTCCGTCGCGGAATACGAGAGGCCGCTGGCAAAGCGGGCCTTTTCCTCCGGACTCAGCTTGGACTTCTCGATCCAACGGCTGACAGAATCGATGCCTTCCTTGCCGATATTCTGTGCGAATGCTTCGAACGCCTCGTCGCGGATTTGTTCGCGGTCCTCCGCGTTGGAGAGGGTGGCGAGGTGGTCGCGCAGGGCTGCTAGAATGGCGTCGCGTTTCTCCGGATTGTCCTCCGAAGTGCCGATGATCGTTTGAATGGCGTCCGAGGGATCTTCGGGGTGCAGGCTTCCTATCAGTTTGAAAGCCAGCTTCGGATCGGTCCCCGCGATGCTGTCAAGCACCTCGGTGTGGGTGAAGTCATCCGCGGTCGCGGCGTAGACGGCGGAGTTCCGTTCGATCCACTCGGCGGTCGCCTGCGGATTCGTCGTTGCCAAATGGCTGAGGGCGGTGGTCATCACGTCGTTGCTGTCCTCATTTTTCCCCAGCAGTTCGGAACACTCCAGAAACATGGCCAAAGCCGCACCGGGATGCGCCTCAGTGATCATTTGGATCGAAGCGGTGATGATCGTCCGCCTGCCTTTCTCGGAGATCTGCCTGTTTCCGCGCACTTCGTTGATGATCCGTTTGAGTTGGGAGACATCCAGTCCTTCGAGCCGGGTTAAAAATGTTTCCGACCGTTGGGAGAATGCCTCGTCCGGTCGCTCGCCGCGTTTTTCGAACTCTTCCATTTCCCGGGTCAAGGCGATCCATTCGCCGGCCAGGGCGAGCGCGTCATTGTCGCGTTGTTCGCGCTGGCGCTTGGTGAGCCGTGGTTCGGACGGGTCTCCGGTCACGCCGAGCGGGCCGGCTTCGGCAGTTAGTTTCCGATAGTTTTCCTGCTGCACGGACAGGTGTTGTTGCTGGAGCAGGCGGGCCGCCGCGCCGAGCGCAAGAATCAGCAGCGACAACAGGATCGATTTTTTCAGACTCGCGGACATTTACTTGAGGGATTCGAGGGCCTCTTCGCGCCGTTGCGGGTCCTTGATTTTTTCCGCAAGGAGCTTCGACTGTTCCGGGTGTTCGGAAGCATCGGAGCTGTCGAGAAAGGCTGTCAGAGCATCGTCATTGCCGCTGTTCTGGTGGACTTCGAGGACGAGCTCCACAAGTTTTGAATATCCCGCCCCGCCGCCTTCGTCGTACGCCGCTCCCATGGCTTGGCCGATGAGCCGATCCGCAGTGTCCGGGGACTGGCGGCTCAACCATTCCCGCGTCGCAGCCACGTCGTCGCGGGTCAGGTTGCGCTTTTCCGCGATCGCCTCCAAGTGGATGCCAGCCGCCCATTCCGCGGCGATGGCGCGCTCCGCGGGCGTCGCCTGGACCCCATCGAGAAAGGTGGCGGCCTTCGAGTAGTCGCCGTCAGGAATGATCTCGCAAAACGCGGAGGCGAACGGCCCCTCACGGTCGTCCACCGGCAACTGGCTGCGGGTCAACTCGATGTAGTCCTTTTGCGCGGCGGGCGTCAGTTCGGAAACCTTGATCTGCTGGAGGGTTTCCGCACGCTGGTCGTCCGGCAGCCCCGCGATCCGCCGGCCGACTGCCGCCGGGTCAGTGGCTAACAGCACACCTGCCAGCGCCGCCTCGAACTCAAGGCGCGGGTCGCTCCGCCCGTCGAGTGTTTTGCTTTCGAAGACTCCGGTGGCGATCGCCTTGTCGAACCAGGCCGTGGCGGCGGTTAGATCCTGTTTTGCCCAAGCCAGCAGTGCGGGTGACAACTCCGAGCCCAGTTCATCCGGGTCATCGCGGATCCGGTCGGCGAAACGGGTCAGCGCCAGTTGGGGATCCTTTTCGACCAGCGGCTCGACGAATGCAGCCTCCAGCTTCGCCCTAACTTCCGGCTCCAACCCGAGGGCGGCGATCTCATCCAACGCAGTTAGAAGCTGCTCGCGGGTCATTCCCTCCACGCGTTCACCGAAATCATCCAGCGCCTGCTCGTCCACCGGCTCGCCGCTATTGGGTTTTTCGGACAATCGGATCTGGGCGGCGAGATAGCGCCAGTCGATGGCCTTGGGTTCGCGGGCGGTCGGCCCTTCCGGTGCACGGGGCTGCCGCGTTTCCCGGACTCCGGAAATCGCGGGAGAGCGGGCGGCATCGATCCGTTCGCGGAGGTTCAGGCTGTTAACCCCCAGCGCCTGAATCGCCCGCCACGGAGGGAGGTTCCACAGCAACACCGCGACGAGGGCCGCGGCGGGCGGGATGGCATGGGTTAGCTTCACTGAATGAGCATCCTCCGCTTCCACCTTGCGCTGTCAAGAGCGGCTCGGGACGGGATTCTTCTTGTGCCCAGGAACTTGTTCTGTATTACCGAGGAACCATGAAAACTCCCTGCATTGCCGCCTTGTTGGGCCTGGTTCTTTACGGTCAAGCCGCGGGAAAAGCCGTTCCCACTCACGCCATCGCCAATCTGGTGCTGGGACAGAGCGACTTCACGACAGATTTGTCGCCGGTCACAAGTTCGTTCTCACAGAATTTCCCCTGCGGAGTTGTGATCGACCCGGTCAGCCGCAAGGTTTTCGTTGCCGATACGAGCAATCGCCGGGTCTTGCGCTACCCCAGCGTGGCGTCACTTTCCAACGGCAGCGGGGCGGAGGCGGTGTTTGGACAGGCGCGATTCAGCACCAATACGTCAGGCTCCGGGGACTTGGGAATGGGCCGTCCCCGTGGCATGTTCTTTGACCGCTTGGGCCGACTGTGGGTGGCCGATGAAACCAACAACCGGGTTCTCATGTTCGAGGCGGCGAGTTATCGGAACACCCAGGCCTATCCGGACCGGGTGTATGGCCAACCCGACTTCACCACCAACACTTCGGGAACTGCGATCAACAAAATGAACGGTCCCGAGGGCGTGTGGGTGGACAGCGACGACCGGCTGTGGGTGTCGGAATACTTCAACAACCGAGTGCTGTGGTTCGATTCGATCAGCACCAAGCCCAGCGGCGCGGATGCAAACGGAGTCTTGGGCCAAGCCACGTTCGACACGTCTGCGGCAGGCTCCGGTTCTTCGGGCCTTCAAGGTCCGGGTGGAATTGCAGTTTCGAGCCAGGGAGCACTATATGTGGCCTGCATCGACGCTCAGCGTGTGCTGCGCTTCAACAATGCGGCGGCGCTCGGAAATGGCGCGGGTGCGAATGCCGTGTTGGGCCAACCGGATTTCGCATCAACCACCCCAGGCCTCAGCGCCACCCAGGTGGCACGAGCTGTGGGCTTCTGGATCACGCCGGACGACACTCTTTGGGTAAGCGACCAGAATAACAACCGGGTGCTGCGCTTTGACAATGCTTCCAACAAGACCAATGGCGCGGCCGCCAACGGCGTCGTCGGACAACCGGGCTTTGTCACCAAGGATTCGGTGGCGACCAACCGGAGTCTTTTAGGCATCTTCTTCCAGCCCTTTGTCGACGCCGGTGGCAACCTCTGGATTGCGGATTCTGGTAACGACCGCGTGCTCCGCTTCCCGCCCGATGTGACGCGGCCCAAGCTCAAGGTCACCAGCAACGTGCCGGAGTCCACATCCGGCAAAAACCTAACCGTCAAGGGTACGGCCAGCGACACCTACGGGATTTCAAAGGTTACCTACAAGGTCAACTCCGGCAGCACCAGGATCGCCACCGGCACCACAAGCTGGGAATTCAAGGCCGCCTTGAAGCTTGGCAAAAACACGATCACCGTCACCGCCGTCGACTCGGTGGGCAACAAGAGTGTTAGCAAGGTGCTGAAAATCGAGCGCGACTGATAGAGCTCTCGCGGGGCGGGGCACAATGGTCCTTGCCTCCGCGGGACAGTTTGGATAGAGAGCGGAAGCATGAAAACTCCATGGACCGCCGTATTGTTAGGACTCCTGCTGCTTGACCAGGCTCCGGCAAAAACGATTCCCAACCACGCCATCGCCAATTTGGTGCTTGGCCAGTCGAACTTCACGACCAGCACCGAGCTAACGCCCCGGAGTTCCTTCGGGCTCGCCTACCCCACGGCGGTGGTGGTGGATCCGGTCACACGCAAGGTCTTCGTGGCCGACACGGGCGCCAACCGGGTGTTGCGCTTTCCCAGCGCCAGCGCTTTGGCCAATGGAGCCGGCGCGGAAGCGGTTTTCGGGCAAGTCACCTTCAGCGACAGCTTTGGCGCGGCGACGCGGTTGGGAATGCTACAACCTGGCGGATTGTTCCTGGATCGCCTGGGACGACTGTGGGTGGGCGACACTTACAACAACCGGGTGCTCATGTTCGAGGCCGCCAGCTACCGGAACAACCAACCGACTCCGGAACGGGTTTTCGGACAACCGGACTTCGCCACCGCCACCTTCGGCACGAGCAGCCAGAAAATGAGCTCCCCCATCGGCGTCTGGGTGGACACCAGCGACACCTTGTGGGTGGCGGACACTGGAAACAACCGGGTCCTGCGCTTTGACACGGTGAGCAACAACCCCATCCAGAATTCCGCCGCCGATGCCGTCCTCGGGCAAGCGAATTTCTCCATGAACACCGCCGGCTCGGGTGCGGCTGGTTTCCAGAACCCCTCCGGTGTCGCCGTATCCAACAGCGGGGCACTGTTTGTGGTTTGTGCCAATGCCCACCGGGTTCTGCGGTTCAACAGCGCCGGAGGATTGCCTTCAGGCCTCAACAACGCCAGTGCCGTCCTGGGCCAGATGGATTTTGACGCAACCATCTCCGGATTCAGCGCCTCTCAAATGAATTATCCCTACGGAATCACCGTCACGCCCGATGATTCACTGTGGGTGTGTGACACTAACAATAACCGCGTCATCCGCTTCGACCAGGCCTCCTCCAAGACCAGCGGCTCCCCGGCTAACGGCGTGGTGGGCCAGTCAAATTTCACCAACCACGCGCCTGCCACCACCAACCGGCGATTGGACAACCCGCTCTACCAGGCCTTTGTCGATGCCACCGGCAGCCTCTGGGTTTGCGACTCCCCGAACAACCGCGTGCTCCGCTTCCCGCCCGACGTGACCCGTCCCACGGTGGTGGTGACCAGCACCGTGCCGGAGACCACCTCCGCCAGAACCCTAACCGTCAAGGGGACGGCCAGCGACACTTACGGGATTTCAAAAGTCACCTGGAAGGCCAACTCCGACGGTTCCAAAACCGCCACCGGCAAGTCCAACTGGCAGTTCACGGCCGCTCTGAAAAAGGGCAAAAACACGATCAACATCACCGCCGTGGACTCGGTGGGCAACAAAAGTGTTAGCAAAGTGCTGACCATCGAGCGCAAATGAGCTTACTCCGGGCGCTTCCGGTGAGCAGTCGAATCGGCTGGGAAATTCCCGAGATTTCCCGGTTGACACCCGGAAACCGGCTCCCTAGTTTCCCCACCCCTTCGCACATCCCGTGTGTCCGAAGCCATTTTTTTTATTACAAGCACATGAATACGTTTTCCGCCAAGCCGCACGAAGTCGAGCGCAAGTGGTATGTGATCGACGCCAAGGGCAAGGTCCTCGGCCAGGTCGCTGTTGAGGCCGCGCGCCTCCTCCGAGGCAAGCACAAGCCTATTTTCACCTCCCACGTTGATACCGGTGACTTCGTCGTCGTGATCAATGCCGACCAGGTTGTCCTCACCGGCACCAAGGAAACGTCCAAGATTTACACCCGCTTCTCCGGCTATGTCGGTGGCCAGAAGGTCGAGACCCCGCGCATCGTCCGCGAACGCCGTCCGATCCTGCTCGTCGAGCGTGCGGTCTGGGGCATGATCCCGAAAACCCGCCTCGGTCGCGCCCAGTTCGGCAAGCTCAAGGTCTATGCCGGTGAAACCCACCCGCACGAAGCCCAGGCACCCATCGCCCACGCCGTCCGCTAATCTCCAACAGATTTCCCCAACATGACCGCCACCACCACTCAAAGCGCCACCGGCCGCCGCAAAACCGCTGTCGCCCGCGTCTGGATGACCGAAGGCACCGGCCAGATCACCATCAACGGCCGCACCTTCGAGGAATACCTTCCGACTATCGAGCTTCAGAACGCCGTGCTCGCGCCGTTCCTCGCTGTCTCGCTTTCCAACAAGTTCGACCTCAACGTCGTCGTCAAAGGCGGCGGCAAACAGGCCCAGGCGATCGCGATCCGTCACGCGATTTCCCGCTCGCTCACGCAAGTGGACGCTGAGCACCGCAAGGTCATCAAGCCACTCGGTTTCCTCACCCGTGACCCACGGATGAAGGAACGGAAGAAGCCAGGTCAACCAGGTGCCCGCGCGCGCTTCCAGTTCTCCAAGCGTTAATCTTTCTGGATTTCACGAAAACCGCACTCCTCACGGGGTGCGGTTTTTTTTGTGGGGAAGAATAGGTCCCATTGGTCTTATAGGACCTATTCTTTCTGTTAAACAATCTTCAGCCGCGCCAGGTCCTGCGTATCAATCAGCCCCACCGGCTTCCCATCCCCATCCAACACCACAATATCATCGATGCGGTTCTCACCGATGGTCTTGAGAACCTCCACGGCGAGCGCGTCTGCCCGCACTGTGACGGGGTGGCGGGTCATCAGTTGCGCCACGGGCTTCTCACCTAACAACGGATCGTTCCGGAAACTGCGGGCAAAGTCGCCGTGGGTGAAAATTCCGGCGAGTCCGCCGTCCGGCAGCAGGATCAGGCAGGCCCCCGCGCGGGCGCGGTTCATCGAGTCGAGGGCGGCGAACACATTTCCATCCTCCGCCACCGTCGGCAGCGCGGTATCCGCCCGCATGATGTCGGACACCCGGGTGAGCAGCGCGCGGCCAAGCGAACCGCCGGGGTGGAACCGGGCGAAGTCTTCTTCCGTGAATCCGCGGGACTCCAGCAGGACCATCGCCAGCGCATCCCCCATGACCAGCATGGCGGTGGAAGATGAAGTCGGTGCGAGGTTGAGCGGACAGGCCTCACGCTCGACTGAAGTGTCCAAGGTCACCTCGCTGAAGCGCGACAGCGTGGAGCCGGGATTGCCGGTCAGCGCGATGAGTTTGACGTCGAAGCGCTTGATGAAAGGCAGCAGATCCATCAGTTCGCGGGTTTCCCCCGAGTAGGAAAGCGCGAGCACGGCATCGCCATCGGAGAGCAGCCCGAGGTCGCCGTGAAGCGCGTTCTGTGAATCGAGCACCACCGCGGTGGCACCGGTGGAATTGAGGGTCGCCGCGATCTTGTGGCCGATGTTGCCCGATTTCCCGACACCGACTACGACAATCTTGGCGCGGTGTTCGAGCGTGTGCTGAAGAATCTTGACCGCTTCTATCAGATTCCCGTCCAGACCGGCCGCCATCCTGCGCAAGCCATCGACTTCGGTTTCTATCACAGAGCGGGCGCGTGCCAGGTAGTCCATGCGCCATCACATACCCGCAAACGCTTGCTTGGCAAGCGCCGCGGATGAATGCCATGAATCCACAGGATGAGCTCCGATGGTTTCCCCTCGCCAGCAAGCCGCCGCGCGGCCAATATGGCCTCCATGAAAACTCTGATAGCCACGATCTTGCTCGGCGGATTCCTCGGTGCCGCCGCCATTGCCTCGTCGATCATGGTGGTGCCGATTTTCGAGCCTTTGAGTCTTCAGGGGACCGATGGCGACGAGGCGATTTCGGAAATCGGCGAAGCGCTCCAGGCGTCCGTAATGTCCCGCCCGATGGCATTGTCCGGCGGGTTTCCTGAAGTCCTGGTCGATGCGATCCGCAGCCCCCACCTGATCCCCACCAACAATCCGAACTACAAGGTTCAGGAAACCAACCTGCTGGTGCTGTGCAACGTCGGCATCAGCGCCGAAATGGAGGAGAACAACGTTTTGACCGTGAAACTGAATGTCTCGCAGCTGGCGATTCCGCCCGAGGTCGATCTAACGACCCGGCAGATCCTCAAGCTGGCGATCATCGCGCTCCGCAAAACCCTGGATGAATACCAACGCCCGCAGACCCAACCGTTATCGGTGACCTTGATCATCGACGGCACTGACGACGCCAAAGCCAGCCTGCGCGACCTCGGCACCAAGTTCGTGATCGGCGCGGAGGCGGCGCCGAATTGATTCTCCCCTTGAAACCCGCGGCATCCCGCAAGAGACTCCGCCGTCCATGGCCACCGCAACCACTCCCATTTCCACGCTTCCCGACGCCACCGGCCACTTCGGCCAATTCGGCGGGATGTTCGTCCCGGAAACCCTGATGGCTCCGCTGCAGGAGCTCTCGACCGCTTACGCCGCCGCCAAGGCGGACCCGGCGTTCCAGGCGGAACTCGACGATTTGCTTCACAACTACGTCGGCCGGCCGACGCCGCTCTATTTCGCGGAACGCTGGACCGAATTGCTCGGCGGCGCGAAAATCTATCTGAAGCGCGAGGACCTGCTCCACACCGGAGCTCACAAGATCAACAACGCGATCGGCCAGATCCTGCTCGCGAAACGGCTTGGGAAAAAGCGCATCATCGCGGAAACGGGTGCTGGCCAGCACGGCGTGGCGACCGCCACCGTGTGCGCCCGGTTCGGCATGGAATGCGTCGTTTACATGGGCGCGGTGGACATGGACCGCCAGGCTCTCAACGTCGCCCGCATGCGGCTGATGGGAGCCGAAGTGAGAGCCGTGACCGCCGGCCAGGCGACGCTCAAGGAAGCGGTCAACGAAGCGATGCGCGATTGGGTCGCCACGGTGGATCACACGCACTACATCCTCGGCTCGGCGCTGGGGTCGCATCCGTTTCCGATGATTGTTAGGGATTTCCACCGCGTCATCGGCGTGGAGGCCCGGCGGCAGATTTTGGAAAAAGAAGGCAGGCTGCCTGACTTGTTAGTCGCCTGCGTCGGCGGCGGGTCGAACGCGATCGGCTTGTTCCATCCGTTCCTCAATGATGAAAACGTCCGCATGGTCGGCGTGGAAGCCGGGGGCGACGGGATCCTTCCCGAGCGTCACGCCGCGCGCTTCCAAGGCGGAAGACTTGGCGTGCTGCAAGGGACGAAGACCTGGTTGTTAGCGAATGCCGATGGCCAGATCGAACTCACGCACTCGGTTTCCGCCGGCCTTGATTACGCCGCCGTCGGTCCCGAGCATGCCTACCTGCAAGACATCGGCCGCGTGGAATACACCTACGCCACCGACAACGAGGCGCTCGCCGCCTTCAAGGAACTCGCCTACAGCGAAGGAATCATCCCGGCGCTCGAAAGCGCGCACGCGATGGCCTACGTTTCGAAAATCGCCGGCAGCCTGCCGAAGTCCACGATCCTGATCGCCAATCTATCAGGCCGCGGTGACAAGGATGTGGAGCAGGCGTCGAAGTTCTTGTTATAACGAGCAAAAGCCGCATTCGCCCGGCCAGCCGTGCCTCGCAACCTCATTGAGCGCCCGTGGGCGGTTGGGAATCCAGAGTCCCTCGCGGGCGATTTGCTCGCCATCCCGCGGGAATTTGGCACGCTCCAGTAGTCGCTCCGCCAGGTGAAAACAAACCCACGCCCGCCATGCGCGGATCTCCGCGCGTGGGCCCGACATGCGGCTGGCGAGATGCTGGAAGTGGCGGACCGGATTCCCGAGATAGCCGCAGTCGCCGGCAGCGGCTTTTTCGAGAAGCCACGCCAGCGCCTGATAGGGCGGCGGGTGGGCCAGCAATTCAGGCTCACTGCCTGATAGATCCGCCATCCACGCCTTGTTGAGCTGGAGAATGGCTTGCGCGGGTTTGCGCGCGATCCACAGGGACTGGGCATAGCGCAGGGCATCCAGATAGAACTCCGCGCCTTTCGCGTGGCCGTGGCGGCGAGTGATCGAGAAATTGTAAATTTCCGGGACGTCAGGTAGCCAAGGGCATGGAGGATTCTTCGAGGTCACCGGGAGGAATCTGAGCGGCCCCAGGCTGGAACGCGAGTCTCCAGACTCGCGTTCCAGCCTGGGTGTTTCCGGACTTGCATCTGAGTGGGTTTCGTCAATTCTCGCCGCCCCATGAGTCGTTTAGAAGGAAAAGTTCTTGTCGCACAAGGTGGCGGCCCCACTCCCGTAATCAACCAAAGCGTCGTCGGCGTTGCCCTCGAAGCCCGCAAGTTCAGCCAGGTCACGTCCATTTATGGCGCGGTCCACGGCGTGCGCGGAATCATCGACGAAAACTTCGTCGATCTCACCCGCGAGACCACCCACAACCTGGAGCAAGTCGCCGGCACGCCGTCGTCGGGGTTGCTTTCCACCCGTGACAAACCGGATGAAGAATACTGCGCCCGGATGTTCAAGGTGATGCAGGCCCACGACATCCGTTACTTTTTCTACGTCGGCGGCAATGATTCGTCCGACACCGTGCGCATCGTCAACGAGCAGGCAGAGGAAGCGAACTACGAACTGCGGGCGATCCACATTCCGAAGACGATCGACAACGACCTCGAGGAAAACGACCACTGTCCGGGTTTCGGTTCGGCGGCGCGGTTCGTGGCTCAGGCATTTTCCGGGGTGAACCTCGACAACCGCGCGCTGCAAGGCGTTTACATCGGTGTCGTGATGGGCCGCCACGCCGGTTTCCTAACCGCAGCGTCCTCGCTGGCGCAGAAGTATTTCGATGACGGTCCGCACTTGGTTTACGTGCCGGAACGCCACTTCATCATGGAAAACTTCCTCGCCGATGTGGAACGCGTTTACAAGCAACACGGCCTCTGCACCATCGCCGTTTCCGAAGGGATTTCCGATCCGAACGGCACGGCAATGATCACCAAGCTGCTAGGCACCGAGGAGCGCGATTCGCACGGCAACATCCAGCTTTCCGGCACCGGCGCGCTCGGCGATTTGCTTTCCAACGAGATCCGCAAGGGTCTTGGGATCAAGCGGGTTCGGTCCGACACGTTCGGTTATTTGCAGCGTTCGTTCATGGGCATCCAGTCGGATCGCGACGCCCGCGAGGCCCGCGAGGTCGGTGAGAAGGCGGTGCAGTTCGCGATGTGGGACAACGTCGATGGCTCCGTGGTGATCAAGCGCCCGGTGCTCGACTACAGCGTGGACTATCAGCTCGTCGACATCGCGAAAGTCGCCGGCAAGACCCGCCACATGCCGGACAACTTCATCAACGCCGCAGGCAATGGCGTGACCGAAGACTTCAAAAACTACTGCCGTCCGCTGCTAGGTTCGCACATGCCGGAGCCGCACCGCCTGCGCGCGCCGAAGGTCGCGAAGATCCTGCACAAGTAAGCAGCTGAGACTTGCTAGCTTTTCAAAGACCGTGGAAGCCGAGCGCTTTCACGGTCTTTTTCTTTCCCCGCTTCGCACCGGACGGGGGGGATTCCCGGACCCGTCCCCCTGTTTCTCCACGTCACTCCCTTGCGCGAGCGTTCCATACGGTCATCGATCGTGGCTTGTGGCAAACTGTTCTCTCGATAGACTAACGGCGGATTCACGGGACAGAATGATGACAAATCAAGAGGATCGCATGCGGGGATTGGAACGCGCGCGGGAAGTTCTGGAAGGACTTTCCGTTGGCGATGCCGTTGGGGAGGCTTTGAGCTACCAATATCACCGCTGCCGCGAGATCGACGATTTTTCCGCCTTCCGGCCCGGCACTCTCCGCTTCACCGACGATTCAGAAATGGCCATTGCGCTCTATGACACTCTTCAAATGATTGGCGGGGTCGAGGAAGATGTCGTCGCATGGGCTTACGCCTCTCGCTTCCGTCGCGATCCGGAGCGCGGCTATGGCAAGATGGCCCGCCGGATCCTTGAGGAGATCGGGCGCGGCGCGGATTGGCGCGATATCTCTCCCACGGCCTTCGGTCATGGCTCCTTCGGCAACGGTGCCGCCATGCGCGTTGCCCCTCTAGGCTCGTTCTTCGCCGAAGACCTCGGCGTGATCCCGGAAATGGCCGCACGCTCCGCTCGTGTTACCCACTATCATCCGGAAGGCATCGCGGGATCGATCGCTGTGGCAATGGCCACCGCAGCCGCTTTCAACTCTCGCGGCCTCCCCTCGGAGGAAGCTGTCCGCGCGATCTGGGATTCCGTTCTATCATTCACCCCGGAGAGCAAGGTGCGGACCCGCCTCGCGTTGGCCCGCGGACTCGCCGCGGCCACCCATGCGGAAGTTGCCCGCGAATACGGCAACGGCGCGGAGGTTTCCGCCCAGGATACCGTGCCATTCTGCATCTGGTCTGCCTGCGAGAACATTGGAAACTATCAGGAAGCAATTTTGGCCACTCTTGAGGTTGGCGGAGACTGCGACACGAATTGCGCAATTACAGGCAGTATCGTAACTGCCTTTGCCGGGCTGGCATGCATACCGGAACAATGGCTCCGGGCGCGCGAACCTCTCTCATTGAAAAGCTGACTGTCCACCCGTCAGTCCATCTCGATCCGATAGCGTGGGATGGATGAATCGATTTCCTGACTCCACGCATCGATCCCGCCGCGCAGGCCGTAGGTTTCGTTCAGGCCGTGGCCGCGGAACCACGCGACCTGATCGAGCACGTTCCTGCCGCTGTGATCGTAAAGCAGGATCTTGGTGTTAGAGTCGCCGGCGAATAGTTGTTGCTGGAGTTCCTGGGTGAAAAATTCCGAGCCGGGAATCACCACCGCGTCGTGCTCCTCGCGGGTCCGCAGGTCGATGAGCCGCAGCGCGGAAATTTCCGCGTTCGCCACGGCGGGCTCCATCAGCATCGCAGAGTCATGGACGTGGCTCGCAAGCAAATGCTCCAACACCTCGTCCGCCGGAATCTCGGAACGGGCGCAAAGTTCCGCCAAGGTTTCCTCATTGGAAAACGCGCAGCTCTGGCAACCGCCGAGGTGATAGCGGGCGAAGATCGCCCGTCGCGCGCCTGGCAGGGTGTCGAGGATCACCGCCATCGGTGAGTTCGTGGAAAGTTCGGCAGCTTGCATCGCCGGAAACCTAGCTGCCCGCCCGGCGATGACAACCTCGCGGTTCCAGCCCGACCTAAACACGCCCTACCGCCGCGCCTCTTCTTTGGCGAGAAACGCCAATTCGTCTTCGTGCGAATGGATCTGGAGCAACACCTGCACCCCGCGCATCGCCGCCGTGGACTTGAGAATATTGCGGATCGCCGCGGCCGTGTGCCCCTCCCTGCCAATCAGCGCCGACACGTCCTTTTGCACCAGCACGAGTTTGAAGCGCAGCCCGGTCGACCCCATTTGCGTGACCTTGATCTGGGCTTGGTTCGGCTCATCGATCAAATTCACGACCACGAATTGAAGGAAGTTTTTCAGCCGCAATGTGAGCGTCTGCATCTCGGCCGGGCTGATTTTCACCGGCGGCGTGGCCGGTTCCGGCGGCACGGGCTTGCCACCAACCGCCGCGGCGCTTCTGAAATCCCGCTCCACCATCGTGTAATGGGCTCTCCGTTTGAAAAAATCGGCGACGCTCACCTCTTGGTTCGCCGCCTTTTTCACCGCAGGCAGGACCGCCCTGAAATCCCACTCCGTCACTTGGATGCTCGCCAACCGTCTCAGGGAACGGGAGATCTCAAGCTCCCTGACCTCGGTATTCAAGAGCCCCATGAAATCCCATTCCGTGACTTGGATTTCCCCGAGCTGCTTGAGCGTATTGGCGATTTTGGAAACACTTTTGGGCATGGGGCTCATACGGAGTATAAATCCAGCCTAACCATCCGCTCAAACCAAAAAATCCGGAGCAGGTGCCTGAGCGAGCCCCAGCGGTTCTACGGCGGCTCGCTTCGCAGGCGGGATGAATCCCGCGGTCCGTAGACCCGGCATTTTCGGGGATCGCGAGGTCCCTCTCCTAACGCGCCGGGATTTTTACGCTGTTTGCAATGCCCAAGCCGTGGAATAAGATTCCGCCATGCCGAGAGAACGCGATCCGGACGAACCGAAAATCTATTTTCTGCCGAACCTGATGACGGCCTGCAATCTCGCGTGCGGATTTTTCGCCGTGCTGATGATTTTCAGGGGCGTGGTGGAAGTGGGAAATGAGAAACTGCCGCCGAAGGAATACTACCTTCAGATGAAGCCCTATTATGAATATGCCATCCTGCTGATTTTCGGATCATGCTTGTTCGATCTGCTCGACGGTCGGCTGGCGCGGCTCGGGGGCAAGGAATCGCCGTTCGGCCAGGAGTTTGATTCGCTGGCGGACATCATTTCCTTCGGGATGGCTCCTGCGATGTTGTTGTCGAAAGCGGTGCTCTTCCCGCTGGAGGGCGGTGTTGGCTGGGCGATCGCCCTGATCTATCTGGTCTGTGGCGCGATGCGGCTCGCGAGGTTCAACTGCCTCGCCTCGATGCCGAAAAAGCGCGACGCTTCGACTGATTTCCGCGGACTTCCGATCCCGATGGCAGCCGGTTTCATCGCCTCAATCACCGTCCTGCTGATCGATTTCTATCAAAACGACCATGAGCTTGGCGCGTGGAGATACATTTTGGCCGGCGCGATGCTCGGCCTGTCATTGCTGATGATCAGCGACGTGCGCTACCCGAGTTTCAAGAAGGTGGACTGGAAAACCCGCGGCAATCTGGGAGCGATTGTCATCGGAATGCTGGTGGTGTTGGTGACCGTGAAGTTCCGCTACGTGATGCCGGTGGTGGTGTTCAGCATTTATCTGATTTATGGCATGATCCGACCGTGGATTTCCCAAAAGCTGCGGAAAGAAATTGAAGTGGAGACGGACATTGAAGATGCGTCGGCCGCCGCTGAGGAACCGGTGGATGAGGTTAGAAAGGAAGTCTAGGCATGGGCAGTCCGAATCGCCCTCGCTGGGTCACGTTGTTGTTAGTTCTGCTGCCGTTGTGGTTGTTAGCATCGGGAGCGGGCGCGCTGTGGTATTATTTTCATCGGGAGAAGAAGCAGGCTCTCGTCGAGCAAGAGCGCTTCGCCCAAGTGGTGTCAGCTCCGCTGATGGCGGATGACCTGAGGAAAATCGTGGAAGTCCTCGGCGAGCGAAACGCGTCGTCGGAAGCCGCCGCCGCAAATCTATCAGGCACAGCTTCGATGATCGAGGGTCTGCTCGGCCCGTCCAACACCGGCTACGCAGTCCACAAAACGAAGGGCCCGGCGGATTGGCCGATCCTCCAAGTGAGTGTCGCCGGAAAAATGCCGGACGCCCCGCCGGTGTGGGTGATCACGTCGTACGACAGCCGCGCCGGCTCGCGCGGGGCGGAGGCCAATGCCACCGGGCTTGCCGCGACGCTGGCTGCGGCCCAGGCGCTTGCCCGCGACAAGCCGAACGCACCGGTGCATTTCGTTTTCCTGCCGCACTCGAACGACCCGGACTCGCCAGTCGTGGAAACGGCGGCGAAATTCATGGAACTCGCAAAACCCGCGGGACCGCCCAAGGCAATCCTCTGCGTGGAATCGATGGGAGCGGGCGAGCCGTTGTGGCTGACTTCCCGGGAAGTTTCGGCGGCTCCGCTCAATCTCGTTACCGGTCTCGGCGCGGTTTACGGCGCGGAAGTGGTGTGCCTGGGCGAGGACACGGATCTCGCCAGCATGTTGTTTGAAATGAATCTGCCCGCCGTGCGCGTCTCGACCCGCCCGCTGGTCACCGCCGCCGACGCGGACGACCGTTTGCCATTCGCGCCCACCGTGGCGGCTTCCACGGGACGATTGATCGAGCTGATCCGCCGTTGCTCGGGAAAATAAGAAGCTAACATTCCCGGTTGCGGATTTCCCGAAGCGGTCCAAAATCTCAGCCAACAAGAATTCCGCGGACCCCTCCTCTCTTCATGCGCCCCACCGATCTCGACCCCGCCTTCATCTCCCATGCTCCCGGCTATTGGTCGGACGAAGAAACCGGAAACTGGGATGACCACCGCTGGCAGCTTCGCAATCGCGTCGATTCCCTCGCCGACCTCGACCTGCGCCTCAACCTCACCGATGAGGAACGCGCCGGCGTCCTGCTTGCCGGGACCAAGCTTGCGATGGCGATCACGCCGCACTTTTTCAACCTGATCGACCGCGATGACCCGGACTGCCCGATCCGCCGCCAGGTGATTCCCCGGATCGAGGAAGGCTGGAACGCGCCGGAGGAAATGGCCGATCCCTGCGGAGAAGATTCCCACATGCCGGTGCCAGGGCTGGTTCACCGTTATCCGGACCGGGTGTTGTTCCTCGTCACCGACCGCTGCGCCTCCTACTGCCGCTACTGCACCCGCTCACGGGTGGTGTCCGGGGTGGGCGAGCAGCATTTGGAAACGCAATGGGAGCCAGCATTCAAATACCTCGAAAAGCACACGGAGGTCCGCGATGTCCTGCTTTCCGGCGGAGATCCCCTGCTCTTTTCAGACGACCGGCTGGATAAAATTCTGACCCGCTTGCGGTCGATCCCGCACATCCAATTCATCCGCATCGGCTCGAGGATTCCGATCTTCCTGCCCCAGCGGATCACGCCGGAGCTGTGCGCGATGTTGAAAAAGCACCATCCGCTTTTCATCTCGATCCACACCAACCATCCCCGCGAGCTGACCAGCGAAGTCCGCGACGCGCTCGGCCGGCTTGCCGACGCCGGTATCCCGCTCGGCAACCAAAGCGTGATGTTGCGCGGCGTGAACGACAGCGTGGAAGTCCAGAAGGCACTCGTCCAAAAGCTCCTGATGTGCCGCGTGAAGCCGTATTACCTCTATCAGTGCGATCTCATCAACGGCTCGTCCCACCTCAGAACTCCCGTGGCGGAGGGCGTGGCGATCATCGAAGGCTTGCGCGGTCACACCACCGGCTATGCGATTCCCCAGTTCGTCATCGACGGCCCGGGCGGCGGCGGAAAAATCCCAATCAACCCGAACTACGTCGTGGACGCGTCCGCCGGACGGATCACCTTGCGGAATTTCGAAGGGGAAATCTTTGATTATCCAGATCCCACGCCGATTCCAGCCGAAACCCTCGAAGCACTGCATCATCGGGCGTTGAACGGTTGCCGTTGAAAAGTCGGATCGGTATGAGATCCGGAGTGAGATCGTTGTGGCTACTACTGCCGCTCGCGTTGGCCGTGGTGTCGTGTGGAACTCCGTCCGGTTCTTCGGAGGATTTCATCGTCAATAGGGACACCATCGACGCCAACCTTTCCACGCCGCGACCTCCTCCTTCGTTGCGTGAAAAGTTTCGCTCCGCCCTTCTCCCCACCGACACAGAGCGGGCGTTCGAATTGGAGCGGAAGGCGGACCTCGTGGCTTGGTATACAACGGATGGACGGATACGGATCGACGCCATTTCCGGCAGTGAGACCGAACTGGTGGGATCGCCAGCCGAGCTCTCCGGGTTCTTCGACCGGCACCAGAAAAAATCGCTGGTCGTCATCGTAGTTGCGAAAAACGTGTGGGACGATGCTGAACTGGCATCTCACCTTGCATTCCTGAATCACTATTTCACCAGTCACGGCTATCGCCGCATCGTCATCCAGCAGGCCCGGGCATCCGGACGCCCGACTCATTCGGATATCTCGCCCGGCTCCTTGCTGGGAAAGCATCATCGTGCCGGGCGCTGGTGATGAACCGCGCGCTCCGTGCGACGTTTCCATCTCCCTTTGGCCATTCCGCTTGCGCTCACAGTGCGGTGTCCTAGCATCCGGCGCTTTCCAAAGCTCCGTTGCTCATGAACCGCATTTTCGTCGAAAAAAAGGCCACACACACCGCCGAGGCCCGCCATCTTCTGCATGATCTCCACGAGTCGCTCGTGCTGCCCGGCCTGACTGGCGTTCGCATCGTCCAACGCTACGATTGCGATGGGCTCACCGACGACGAATTCCGTTCCGCGTCGCGCCTGATTCTCTCCGAGCCCCAGGTGGATTCCATTTCAGAATCGCTCGACCTGGCGGAGAACGAGACCGCCTTCGCCGTCGAGTTTTTGCCCGGCCAGTTCGACCAGCGCGCCGATTCCGCCGCGCAATGCGTCCAGATCCTGACCGGCAAGGAGCGCCCGCTCGTCGCATCCGCGAAAGTCATCATTCTCGCAGGCACCCTAACCGCCGCTGAGGTCCAGAGCGTCAAATCCTACGTCATTAACGCAGTCGATTCCCACGAAGCCTCCATGACCATCCCGGAGTCGCTCGCGCCTAACACTCACGAACCCGCCGATGTCGCGATCCTCGCCGGATTCGCCACCATGGACGCTGCCGCACTCCGCGCCGATCTCGGTCTCGCGATGTCCAGCGAGGACGTCACATTCTGCCAAGCCTACTTCCGCGATGAGGAAAAACGCGATCCGAGCCTCACCGAGATTCGGATGCTCGACACCTACTGGTCGGACCATTGCCGCCACACCACGTTCCTAACTAAAATCGACGAGGTCACCTTCGGCGAAGGCACGGAACCCGTCAAACGCGCCTGGCAAACCTATCTCGCCACCCGCAGCGCGCTCGGTCGCGATGAAAAGCCCGTCACCCTGATGGACATCGCTCTCATCGGCATGCGCGAGCTAAAGAAATCCGGCGAGCTCGACAACCTCGAAGTCTCCGAGGAAGTCAACGCCGCCTCCATCGTCGTCCCGGTTTCCATCGACGGCCGCCCCGAGGAAGAGTGGCTCGTGATGTTCAAGAACGAGACTCACAACCACCCGACCGAAATCGAACCCTTCGGTGGGGCGGCGACTTGCCTCGGCGGCTGCATCCGCGATCCTCTATCAGGACGTTCGTATGTCTATCAGGCCATGCGTGTCACCGGGGCCGCCGATCCGCGCGTGCCGTTTGCCGAAACACTTCCCGGAAAGCTCCCGCAGAAAAAAATCTGTCAGGTCGCCGCCCGCGGTTACTCGTCTTACGGCAATCAGATCGGCCTTGCCACCGGCCAGGTCGCGGAAGTCTATCACCCCGGCTACGTCGCCAAGCGCCTTGAAATCGGTGCCGTCGTCGCAGCCGCCCCACGCTCCAACGTTTTCCGCGGCTCCCCATCTCCCGGCGATGTCATCCTGCTCATAGGCGGACGCACCGGTCGCGACGGTGTCGGTGGTGCGACCGGCTCCTCGAAGGAACATACCGACACCGCGCTCGAAAATTCCGCCGAAGTCCAAAAGGGCGACGCCCCCACCGAACGCAAGATCCAACGCCTTTTCCGCAACCGGGCACTCACCCGCAAAATCAAAATCTGCAACGACTTCGGTGCCGGCGGAATTTCGGTCGCCATCGGTGAAATCGCCCCATCGTTAGAAATCAATCTGGATGCCGTTTCGAAAAAATATGACGGCCTCGACGGCACGGAACTTGCGATTTCCGAGTCCCAGGAGCGCATGGCCATCTGCGTGGACGCGTCGGAGATCGATTATTTCATCGCCGAATCCGATAAGGAAAACCTCGAGTGCAAACACGTCGCCAACGTCACCGACAGCGGCCGCCTCGTGATGAACTGGCGCGGCAAGACCATCGTCAATCTCTCCCGCGCTTTCCTAGATACAAATGGAGTCCAGCAAAGTGCTAGAATCCATGTGGCTGGCCCTTCTTCTCCGTTTCCTTCCACTGCTCACTGCTCACTGATCACTGATCAGTTATCCTCCCTCAACATTTGCTCGCAGAAGGGCCTCGGCGAAATCTTCGACGGCTCCGTCGGCGCTGGCACCGTCCTCTGGCCGTTCGGCGGTGACCGGCAGCTCACGCCGCCGGACGCGATGGTGGCCAAGCTTCCGCTGCTAGATGGCGATACCGACGTCGCCACCTTCATGAGCTGGGGCTTTAATCCGGATCTATCTGCTTGGTCGCCGTTCCATGGCGCGCTTTATGCAGTGACCGAATCGGTCTGCAAAGCCGTCGCCGCCGGAGCGCGGCTTTCGGACATCCGGCTCACGCTTCAGGAATATTTCCCGAAGCTTGGCAATGACGCCACCCGCTGGGGGCTGCCATTCGCTTCATTGTTAGGAGCTTATCAGGCGCAGCACGGACTCCGCCTCGCCGCGATCGGCGGAAAAGACTCGATGTCCGGCTCCTTCAACGAACTCGACGTCCCACCGACGCTCGTTTCGTTCGCTCTCGCCCCTGGCAAGGCCAGCCTAGCGTTATCGCCCGAATTCAAACAGGCGGAATCAACGATCTCCTTCGTGGAGGTTTCTCGCGACGCGGACCAGCTCCCGGATTTCACCGAGTTGAGGCAAGTCGCCGCGTCGCTTCATCAGCTCAATTCCGACAGAAAAATCCTTGCGCTCCATCACGTCGGGCAAGAGGGTATCGCCGCCGCGCTGGCGAAAATGAGCTTCGGCAACCACATCGGCGCGGAAATCAACACAACCCTCGACCTTGCCCGCGAGCGCTACTTCGGCTTCCTCATCGAGCACGCAGAACCGCTCCCCGCGGAGTTCAGTTCTGTTGGAATCGGCAAAACCACCGTAACCGCCGCCCTGACACTCAACGGCGATGCCCACACCCTCACCGAACTTCAGGATGCCTGGACCGCGACACTTGAGCCGATCTACCCGACTCGTGAAGCGATAGAGGATCGAGAATCGGAGATGATCGATGTGCCGCTCTTTTCTTCATCCCCGATCCACTATCCACGATCCCCGATCTCAAAGCCGAAGGTTTTGATCCCCTCCTTCCCCGGAACTAACAGCGAATACGATTCGGCCAAGGCCTTCCGCGAGGCAGGGGCCGATGCGGAGATCCTGGCGTTCCGAAACCTGACGGCCAAGCACATCGAGGAGTCTCTAACTGCACTAGTGGCGCGGATCCGCCAATCGCAGATCCTGATGTTCCCCGGCGGCTTCAGCGCCGGCGACGAACCGGACGGCTCGGCGAAATTCATCGCCACCATCATCCGCAGTCCGCGCGTGGCGGATGCCATCATGGACTTATTGAAAAACCGCGACGGCTTGATCCTCGGGATTTGCAACGGCTTCCAAGCTCTCGTCAAAACCGGTCTGGTCCCCTTCGGCGAGATCCGCGATGCCGCCGCCGATGCACCCACGCTTGTCCACAACTCCATCGGCCGCCACATTTCCTGTTATGCGCGCACCCGGGTCGTCAGCAGCCTCTCCCCGTGGCTGGCTAGCAGCGAGATCGGTGACATCCACCGCGTCCCGGTTTCCCATGGCGAAGGCAAGTTCCACGCGAGCGACGCGGTCATCGCCGAACTCGCAAAAAACGGCCAAATTACCACCCAATACTGCGATGCCGATGGCGTGCCATCGATGGACATCGCGATCAATCCGAACGGCTCGCTGGCCGCAATTGAAGGCATCTCCAGCCCGTGCGGCCGCGTCTTCGGGAAAATGGCCCACACCGAGCGGAGCGGCCCACAGGTCGCCAAAAACATCCCAGGAGATAAACAGCAACCGATCATTTCGGCAGGCGTCGGCTATTTTTCATAACGCCCCTCCGACGAAAAAGCCGGTGAGGCGGTCATCGGCTGGAGTTGATCCGGCGAAACGCAAGCGATAAAGTTTAGCGAGTGGCACAATTTTTGCTTCGCTTTTATTTTTAGCGTCATAGATTCGCTCCGGCATCGAAGTTGCCGACAAATGGCAGACGCATTCCTCCACCAATCGCTTTCCCAGCAGCAGACGCTCGCGCCACAGATGCGCAAGAGTCTGGAGATCCTCCAAGCGGGGACTTTGGAACTTTCCCAGCTAGTCCAGCAGGCACTCGAGACGAATCCGGTGCTGGAGGATTTGACCGAAACCATCTCCCTTGATGAGGAAGGCCCCGATCCCGAAGAGGCCGACTCGCTCGATTACATGAACCAAACCGACGACGATTGGCGCGACCGCACGATCCTCGAAGGCAAAAGTTCACCATGGACCAGCGAGGACGAGGAACGCCGCCAGCGCGTTTACGACTCCATCGTGGCTCCTGAGACGCTGCAACAGCATTTACAGCACCAGCTTGACCTCTCTATGGTCGATCCTGAAATCCGCGAAGCGGCCCAAGCCATTTTAGGAAATCTCGACGACCGCGGGTTCCTCGACTTGCCAGTAAAAACGCTTGGAACCCGCATGGGCCTCAAGCCCAAAGTCGTCGCCGAAGCGCTGCAACTCGTCCAGTCGTTCGATCCCGCCGGCATTGGGGCGTCCGGGATTCCGGAGTCCCTCTTGCTGCAATTGGAGCGCACGACCGGCAGAGACACCATCGAATACAAAATCGTCCGCGACCACTTGGAGGACCTCGCCCGCAAGCGCCATCCCCAGATCGCCCGCGCGCTGGGCACCACCGTCGAGCGCATCGCCGAAGCCGCCTCACGGATCGGCCGCCTGACCCCGAATCCTGGCGGCGAATATGACCCAACCGGAAATCCCTACATTTTGCCCGATGTGGTCATCGAAAAGGACGACGACGGAAATTGGTATGCCCGCCTCACCGGCGAGCATCTGCCCAACTTGCGGATCAATGATTTCTACAAGGACATGATCGGCAAAACCGGCACCGACGCGAAAGCCCGCCAGTTTCTCCGCGACCAGATCCGCGACGGCCGCAGCCTGATCCACGCCATTTCGCTCCGCCAGGAAACCATCCTCGCCATCGCCCACAAACTTATCGAGCACCAACCCGCCTTCCTCGCCCGCGGCCATCGCCACCTGCGACCGCTGACGATGAACGACATCGCCGACGAGTTGAGCCTGCATGCGACCACCATTTCGCGGGCGGTCGCCGGGAAATACGTGTTCACCCCGCACGGCCTGATGGAGATGCGCGCATTCTTCGCCACCGGATATCAGACCAGCGACGGCACCGAAGTTTCCAATGCCGGTGTGCGGGAGGCGATCCAACAGCTCGTCACCGCCGAGAATCCCGCCAAGCCGCTTTCCGACGAATTCCTGATGAAGGCGCTGGATAAGCAAGGTATCAAGGTCGCCCGCCGCACCGTCGCGAAATACCGCGAGCAGTTGAACATCCTGCCGTCGCATTTGAGGAAAACGTTCTGAAGCCACCCTCTTGGGGTGCTCTCGGCCTGTTGACAGATCGGCAATCGGGCGGCAGTTTGCTGGCCACCCTTGCCATTTCTGCCGATGACACGCTTCACTTCCCTCTTGCTCTTCACCGGCGTCCTGTTCGCTGCCCATTCAAACGCACAATCGGTCACCCACCGTTGGTCATTCAATTCCACCGGCACGGCCACCCACGGCACTGTCATCCCGGATTCCATTTCCTCTGCCCCGGGAACCATCGTCGGCATCAATGCATCCCGCGGCGGAAGCGCACTCACCTTGCCCGGAGGATCAAATGGCCAAGTCGCCGCCGCCTCCATCGCCGCTTATCTCGATCTGCCCAACGGCATCATGTCCTCGAAAACCAACTTCACCTTGGAAATCTGGGCAACCATCCACACCAGCCGGACTTGGCAGCGCATCTTCGATTTCGGCCGCATGAACATCACCGGCAGCGGCGGCGGGGAAATCTCCAACACTTATGGCAATCCCGGCGGAGCCGAGTCCAGGGACAACCTGATGCTCGCCGCCCAGCGTGGCGACATCCTCAATGACAAGCGCCTCGCCGCCCGCAATGATGGTGCCACGGAGGTGGGCATCAACAACACCATCGCCTCCTCGCTCAACATCCAGTATCACTACATCGTCACCTTCCAGGCCAATGCCAATCCCGCCACCGGCGGCCGTTTCACGTGGTTCCGCGATGGCGCGCAAATGGGCTTTTTCGACACGACTTTCCCCCTCAGCCAACTCGAGGACGTCAACAACTGGCTCGGCCGCTCGCAGTGGACTGGCGACCAGAATTCAAACGTCTCCTACAACGAAGTCCGCCTCTACGACTACGCCCTCACCCAAGCCCAGATCACCGCCAGCTTCGCCGCCGGACCGGACAAGATTTTCCCGGCACCAACCACCGTCGCGGATTCTATCACCATGCTTCGCGGGCAAAAGGCGAAGATCAACGTCCTCGCCAACGACACCGGGGAAATCGCCGTTGCCAGCCTCGCCATCGACCAGCAACCAGTATCCGGCACCGCCGTCGTCACCGCCGACCGCCAAATCCTCTACACCCACACCACCGGCACGCCGACCAGCGACTCGTTCACCTACCGCATCTCCAACACCACTGGCCAAAGCGCCACCGCCGTCGTCACCATCAACTTCGCCGAAACCCTCCGCGTCACCAATCCGAACATCAACGTCCCCGCCTTGCCGCCGGCGACCACTTACGCGCTGCCCAACGCATTCGGCTCCCTCACCTTCGCCCAGCCGCTCTGCCTCGTCACACCGCCGGGAGAAACCCAGCGGCTCTTCGTCTGTGAAAAAGACGGCATCATCAAGGTCGTCACGGACGTGACCGCGGCCTCGCCCACCGCCTCCGTCTTCCTCAATCTAACGACACATCTCGCCTTCAGCAGCGAAACCATCGACACCGGATCCGAGTGCGGCCTGCTAGGTCTCGCCTTTCATCCGAACTACGCGAACAACCGGCAGTTCTACATCTTTTACTCGGTGACCAAGGGTGGCCTGCGCTACCAGCGGGTCTCACGCTTTCTAACACAGGCGGGCAACCCCAATGCCGCGGAGATCGCCAGCCTTTCCAATCCCAATGCCGAACAGATCCTCATCGAGCAGCGCGACGAGCACAACAACCACAATGGTGGCGACCTCCACTTCGGCCCGACCGATGGCTATCTCTACATTTCCGTCGGCGACGAAGGCAGTGGAAACGACGATCCTACCTTCAACAGCCAGCTCATCAACAAGGATCTTTTCTCAGGGATCCTCCGCATCGACGTGGACCGCAACATGGCCAACAGCGTTGAGCCCACCGCCCACGCGGCCATTCCGCTCGGTGTCGGCGGCGTCGCCCGCTTCGCCATTCCCAAGACCAACCCCTTCGTGCCCGTGGCGCTGGGCGGAGACTGGAACGGAACCTACAACGGCTCCACCGTCACCGGCACCGTTCGCCGCGAGTTCTGGGTCACCGGTTTGAGAAATCCGTGGCGCATGTCCTTCGACCTCGCCACCAACGTTCTCTGGTGTGCCGACGTCGGCCAAGGCCTGCGCGAGGAGGTCAACAAAATCGAGCGCGGGAAAAACTATGGCTGGGTCTACTGGGAAGGGAACGTCAACGGCCCCCGCACCACCAACCCCACCATGCCGGGAAATTTCGATGCGGTTTACCACACCCGCCCGGTTTACGATTATCCCCGCGATGACGACCTGGGCGGCCGCTCCGTGACCGGTGGCCGGGTTTACCGTGGCACCCGCATCGGCGCTCTAACCGGGAAATACATCTTCGGCGACCACGAGTCTGGCAACATCTGGTCCATCAATCTCGACGGCAGCGGCGTCCAGCGCATCATCGGTGAAAGCGGCGTTGCCGGCTTCGGCGTGGATCCCTCCAATCAAGACCTCCTCCTCGCCGACCGCGGCGACGGGATCGTCCGCCGCCTCGACACCGCCACGGCCACCGGCACCTTTCCCGCCACTCTAACAGCCACCCGGTTGTTCGCCGACCTTGCGGATCTATCACCCTCGCCCGGCCTGCTGCCCTACTCCGTGAACCTGCCGTTCTGGAGCGATCACGCCGACAAGAAGCGCTGGTTCATCGTTCCTAACGGCACCTCGTCGTTCACCTGGGCGCAGGAAACCCCGTGGTCACTCCCCACCGGCACCATCTGGGTGAAACATTTCGACATGGTGATGAACCGCAACCCGATCGTGGCCGTCGGGCCGATCATCAAACGCATCGAGACCCGGCTCATCGTGAAAAACGCAGCCGGGGCCTACGGCGTCAGTTACCGTTGGAATGACGCCGGCACCGAAGCCACCCTCGCCGCTGATGGCGGGGAAAATTTCGTGCTCAACGTCACCGACGCCGGCAGCCCCGCCCCGCAAACGTGGCGCATCCCCAGCCGCTCCGAGTGCATGACCTGCCACACCCCGCAGGCCGGCCACGCCTTGTCCTTCAACACCCGTCAGCTCAACCGGGGTCCAGGCATTCTCGGCTTTCCCGGCAATCAGCTCGACATCCTTCGCCAGAATTCCTTCTTCACCGGCACCCAGCCCGGCTCGCCCAATCTCCTCCCCCGCCATCTCGCGCACGATGAAAGCGACTTCTCCATGGAGGCCCGCGTCCGCTCCTATCTGGCCGTCAATTGTTCCTACTGCCACCAACCCGGCGGCACCGCCCCATCCGCCTGGGATGGCCGCGCGGAGATCACGCTCGCCCAAACCGGCCTCGTTAACGGCAGCGCCGCCAACAACGGCGGCGATCCACTCAACAAACTCGTCGTCCCCGGCAGCATCACCAACTCCATCGTCCGCCACCGCGTCGCCGCCACCAACGGCTTCACCCGCATGCCCCCGCTTGGCAGCAACGTGATCGATCAAACCAACGTCACGCTGTTGGACAACTGGATCAGCGGCGAGCTCGCCGCCCGCAAGACCTACGCCGATTGGCGGCTCGAAAAATTCGGTTCGTCTAGCAGCAACGAGGGCGCGCCCACGGAAGACCCCGATGCCGATGGCGCGGACAACCAGTCCGAGTTCCTCGCCAACACCCTGCCGCTCGACGGTTCCAGCACCTTCCGGCCCCAACTATCAGGCAGCCCGCTCACCCTTAATTTCACCCTGCCGGTCAACCGCTCCTTCCTCATCGAAACCTCCGCCACTCTCGGCCAGTGGACCGCGTGGGACGTCCCGGGCAACCAAGGCCTACCCGTCGATGGCGACCCGATCAGTCTTCCAGTCCCAATCGCTGATCCCCAACGCTTCTTCCGCGTGAACCTGCGGGAAAATTGACACTCCACGGACCGCGGAATCCAGAGCCTGCGCTAGCAGGCATTGCACAAGACGGCGAAGCCCAAACTGGCTGGCCCCCAGGCAATTCATTCCGCCCCGGGTAACGACCCTACCCCTCTCCCTTTCCCGTGCGGATAAAATGAAAACTCTCGCAACCCCGCCATTCGATTCCCCGCTGTTGCGGGGCATCGCCAGGTCCGTCGAACATCGGGGCAGGGATTCGGAACCACGGTGTTTTGGAGTGCAGTCACGCTGTCGAGGACTCCATCGAGCGCCTCAACGTGGATTTCACGGCGACTCTGAGTTTCCGGGTGCGCCTGAGCATCTGGGCAGATGGCGCGCTCTGGCTCGGCATCACCAAACCCGGCCCGAGACGCACCGGTGGCTGGGCATATCGGGATGAGTTTCACGGTCACCTCGAAGGCCTCGATGCACATGGCGTTGTGGAGCGGTTCGAGCAGACCATTCACTCACCGACTCAAGCTCGCGGGTTTTGGCCGACATTGCATGATGAAACCCAAGACACCTAACACTGCGCTGCAACGGACCCGGTCATCGCGCTCCGGTTGCAATCCACCCGTCCCGCAGGCCGGATCGCTGAGCTTGGGTAGTTAGGCATTGTTCGCGCATCTTCAATCCATAAAGAATCATCTACCTGATCAACTCATGCTCGACCACGTCTTCATCACCGTCACGGATCTTGATCGATCGATTGCCTTTTATGTGACAGCTCTCAAGCCGCTAGGCATCGAGCATGCCGTTGATTACGACGGCAAGGACGGCCCCGAAGGACATCCCGACCTCAAGGGCTTCGGACGGGACGGCCGCGTATTCTTCTGGCTCAGGCAAGGCGATGCGGACTCCAAAGCCGCACACATCGGCTTCGTCGCCAACAGCGAGACCGAGGTGGATGCGTTCCACAAGGCAGCAGTGGCGGCGGGCGCAACCGACAACGGCAAGCCCGGTGCGCGCCTGTATTACGATCCCCGTTACTACGCAGCGAACGTTTTCGATCCCGACGGTTACAGTCTCGAGGCGGTCTACAAGAGCTGGCAACACCGCCAATCATAGAAGTCGCGAAATTTGCTCCACGTCTTGTGAGCGTTCCTGCTGCAGGACAGTCCTAACTCAACGTGATCCGAAGAAACTCATCGAACCCGGCGAGATCGTAGGAAGGGGCACCTCAAGGAATATAATTCACCCAGCATGTCGCTGGTACCGATGACAGAGGCTGTGTGAATTAACGCGGGAATAACCGGGTATTAGTTGTTACCTTGATCGGCCGCCCGGCTTTCTAACATCCTGGAGTTGGCAGGGCTTAGGCGGCGCGTTCGACGATTTGATCGCTCCAATCGGAATACGTCGTGCTGCCACCCAAGGTGCGGCCTTGGAAGGCGGGCTCCTGGGTACCGATTTTAGCGGACTGCGGATGGCCTGGCTGGAAGCAACTGCGGTTTTTCGCTCCCACCAGAGCCGCGCACGGATTCAAAGCCCTCATCTGCGTTGGGCAAGATCAGGGTTCCCCAAGGCCACAGGGTCTCCAATTCCACGCCGGGCGCACTTTCGTTCCATTCATTCACCGGACAGTTTTCGTAGTCTTGCATCGCGTCATGGGTTGGAGCTGGAAAGGGTTCATCAGATCGTCCGCCGATGGCAGCCGTTTGAGACTCGAGACAGTTTCCCGCCTTCAGACGTTTGTCCATTAGGCATAAACCTAGCTTGGCAGCCGGAACAGTGAGCGGAGGATCCGCTCGGTTGAACTTAGGCGAGCTTGAGCAAACCGGCCGGAGTCCTTTTTTCAAAAAGGAGCGCCGGAAATGACAAACCCGCCGTGGAATCACCTAGCGATGATTCCACGGCGGGCTCATGGGCTCCGGTTCTACCGCGCTTCGGGGGGCCGAGCTAGGAGCAATTGCGGGCTGCGCCGCGTTTAGCGGTCAGCAGCTACCGATCGCCGTGAACGTAGGTAGGGTCAAAAGGAAATTTGGGTAATCCGGTGTAGGGCAAAGTCCCGACATGCCTGCGGCGAGGCTGTCTAAAGGACCTGCGCGGAAAAAAAGCCAGTGCACCGGCGGAACCCTCCCTCCCAGAAGGGTCAACACAGCCGACGCACTGGCTTCCGTTTTGTTTCCCCTCCCGGAGAAGCGCCCAATTTCGCCTCGTTGGCGCGCCCGTCCAGCGAATAGGCAAACTGATAGAAGGCTGCCGGATCTCACGCTGGATTGAGTGCAAACGTTCGATAGCAGCAACGTCGCGCCTATCGCCGGGCCGATGCACTTTTAGGGAATCCCCCCATTGCGGTGATCACTGTCTCGAGGTATTACCGGCGGCGAATTGTTCATTGCTTTGGTGTCTATCCCTCCTTTGCAAAAGGCACGCAACTGTGTTGGCAGGCGCTGGCGGATGATTGGACGGGGGGGATGAACATCGAACATCGAACGCCCAATATTGAACATTGAAGTGAAGAAACGCTGGTGATTTGAAGGCGAGCTTTCATTCACCGCAAGCGCTCCACGGGGCAGATCCAGCATCCATCATTTCCCTGGCATCTTATGCCGCCGGTTTGATGCCATCCACGGAGGCCGGATCGCTGGAGATAAAATGACGCGGCAGGTCGATGGTGAAAACGCATCCCCTCCCCGGTGTGCTAACTACCGTTAGCACACCTCCATTGGCCTCCACTCCTTTCCGGGAAATTGCCAGACCCAAGCCCAGACCACTGCGGTCCTCTCCGCCTTGGGTGAATGGCTGGAACATTCTCTCGGTCTCCTGGGGAAGTCCATCGCCGTTGTCCTCCACATCGATGATCACACGATCCGCGACCGCATAAGCGCTCAAGGTCACCTCGGTCCCATGCTGCGTGTATTTGAAGGCGTTTTGGAGCAGATTGCCCACGGCGGAAAGCAACAGGTCCCGGTCGGCATCCAGTGCCAGTCCTTCGTCCACATCCTCCACCACCAGGACGCATTCGCGGACGTGCGCTTCCAGCGACGCGGACATTTTAATTTCCGCAATCATGTCCGCCAAGGAGAAGAGTCGGTGCCGGAGAGGCATCCCGGCCGTCATCCGCACCTCCATCAGGGACCGGTCGATGAGATTGCGCAGTCCCACCATGCTGCGATCCAGAACCGTGCCCGTGGCACCGGACAGCCCCACATTGCCTCCGCGGATCACGGCGAGCGCGAGCGTGGCGGTATTGAGGAGATTGCGGAGTTCGTGCGCGAAAAACCCAAGCCGCTCGTTCAGTTCCAACGTCTGTTTGTCCGCCACCAGGAAATCGCGCTGGTAGTTGAATTCCGTCACCGCTGTGGCGATCGCGTTGTCCAGACAGCGGTTGAGCGTTCGGAACTCGTCCGTCTCAATCGGAGCCTTCAGCTCGAAGGCAAGGTCGGTGACGGCCTGGCAAAGGTCTCCATAGTCGTGCACCACCTGCTCCACGGTGAAGCCTCCGCGAAGAAGCTCGCGCCCGTGAAGCGTGGCCGTTTCCCCCATCTCGGACAATGCCGACTTCCCCCCCCCGTGGGCCCCGAGACCTTCCGGCTCCGCATGGGCGTCGCTGTCTGTTCCACCCGCAGCGTCTTGATGAGCTGGTCGAGAAACATCGGAATGCCATGCTCCAGTTCTCTTTGGGTGGGTAGTGGAGACGGTCGGTTTGCAACCTTCACCCTGCATCGCCGGATTAATTCATCCCGATGGTCCGAAAGGAATTGGTGCATCATATCCTCCAGCGTATGGGATATCCATCCAAGGTCCACCTATTAATAAAAACGAGAATTCTCCTCCCTCCGGGGGATTGGGGAAAAACTGAAGTTTTCCTCCGGGTCGCTGCTTCCGCGAATACCAATTCAATGCACAGCCCTGCAGCGGCCGTTTGCAATGGCGAGGCGCAATGATCACAAAAGACGGGAGGAGTTGCTGGTTTTCAGTGTAGGGGCTAGACGCTCCGGTTAACGAAGGCGGCTGATGAAGACTTGCCTGATGGGCGTTTTGTGGGCGTGGGAATCGCGGGCGCGGAGCCGGATTTCGTTTGAGCCGTAGCGGAGGAGACTGGCTTTCACGCCGAATTGCCATTTGCCCGCGTATTTGACGGGGACGGTGTGCCAGGTGCCTCCGTTGACGCTCCATTGGACGTCGGCGGCGGTCACAGTCGCTTTGCCGTGGATTTCGGTCGTGGCGTCATGAGTGGTGCGGTTGCGCTTTCCGGCATAACTGAACGCGAGAGCGGGATTGGGAACCACCGCGCCGGAAGCGTTATACTTCAAGCCTCCAGTCCAGTCGGTGGCGTGGGGGCCGCCGTGGGCGTTGATCTGATTGTTGTCCAGAGAGACGCCCGCACGGGCAAGGGCGCGACCGCCGCCGTAGCTCTTACCGCCGAAGGTGATGCTGGTTCCGGCGAGGTAATTGCCGGCGATGCGGTTGTTCGCTCCGATGGTGATGGCGCTCCCGGCGTTCCAGAAAATTCCGCAATCCCGCCCGCCGTTGGAGCCGGGATTGATGACGGTGACCGTGGAGTTCACGGAGGTGGTCAGTGAGGTGCCGATCTGGAAAACCCAGAACGCCCCGTTGCGGCCGCGGGCATCGAGGACCAGCGCGCCGGTCAGCTTCGCGGCACCACTGAAGGTGTAGACGCCCGGACGAAGGGTTTTTCCGGCGAGATCCACGGTGCTCAGGATTTTATCCGAAGGCATGCCGGCTAGGCCCACCTGGGCTTTGATGAGATCGAGTCGCGCCTGCCCGGTCACCGGACCGGTCGCAATGATAGCTCCGTTCTGAATCACCGCGGGCGGGAAGCCGGTGATTCCGGAGGTAGCACCCGGCGAGAGCCCCACGTTGCCGTTGCGGATGACGGTTCCGGCTACTCCGGTGCTGGTGATGGCCGTGCCGCCAAGGAGGGTGAAGTCCTCGGCGGAATGCAGGATGGAGGCCAGGCTCGAAGTCGCCGAGATGAGTAGTGCAAGGGTGACCGCACAGGCGATGCGGTAAGGGTGTTTTAATGTCATTGTCTGATAACTTAAGCGTTCCAAACAATTGTAGCAAGGCGTGATCAGGAAAGATTAAGTAAGGTGCAGCCACTTGGGCCTACAAATAATCTTCGGGCCGAACAGGAAAACACGAGACGCTGTCGGGTCGAGGGTTCCCAACAATGAGTTTGGAATGTTGAAGCAACCCACGAAAGGCAACTTTGGACTCACGGTAGGTCCGGGCAGTGGCGGGGGAGCTGGACGGTGAACGTGGTTTCATCTCCAGCTGAGACGACGGTGATGGAGCCGCCATGGGCGTTTGCGACTTCGCGCGCGATGTATAGGCCCAGTCCGACACTGCCAGAGGGTGCGTGGTGCACCGTGGGGCCGGAAGATTGGTGGCGTTTCATGGGATCGAAAATGACACCAATTATTTCCTCAGGAATCGGTGGGCCAAAGTTGTGAACCGTCAAGAGCGCACTGTCGGCGGAAACCATAGCGGTTAGGGTCACGGGCCGGGTGGCGGAACCGTGTTGCACGGCATTTCCCAGGAGATTGGAAATAAGCTGGCGGAGGCGCCCGCTATCCCATCTGCCGGTGGTGTCGCCATCCGGGGCGGCGAAATCGAACGTATGTGCGGGGTGGATCGACCGCATTTCCGCAAGGACCTCGTGGCACAGCGGCAGCAGGTCCATGGGCCTTGGACGGACCTCCATCTTGGCACCCAGCCGCGCACCGGTGAAGTCGAGGATGTCCCGGACGAGATGGTTCATTGCATCGAGACTGGAGCGCAGGACTGTAGCCATGTGCCGGGTGTCGGGATCGAGCGTGGTGGATTCGGCGAGCAAATATGCAAACAGGGTGGCGGCAGCGAGGGGGGTGCGGAGATCGTGCCCGAGGATGCCAAGGAAATACTCGCGGGAAGCGTCCACCTTGTCGGCGAAGCTGGCGATGGACTCGGCCAGCGATTGGTCGATGGCCTCGTTAAAGCGGATGATGTCCTGCCCCTCCTTTGGACCCGCTTCCGGTATGCTGGATATCCAAAGGTGGATAACACTGGCTCGAAGTGCTCGATACTCGGCGACCAACTCGCGCAACTCAAAGCCGGAAGACAACCGGCTGAGGGCATGAAGATTTGATGCGCTGTCCACCCGTTGGCTGGCTTCAGTCTGCTCGCTGCAAGTTCTTCCGCCAAGTCCCTTGGATTTGGAACTCTGCTCGGAATCCGTCTGGGACTCCTTCATGTCCCACGCCACGGCGGTGAGCATTTCCCCGGCATGGTCGCGCAGGACGAGGGTGCTGGCCATAGGTCCGGGCCAGATGCTACGGGCGAAGGTTTCCCACTCGTTGAGGATCGTTTCGGTATTGGCGAGAATAAAGTCAGCGAGCCTCATCAGGAAATCATGGCGTGTATCGTTACGCTGACTAGGGGAAAAATGGCGAGCCGCCGGTGCTGGTCGGCTTGAAATGAGGGGACGTGCCAGCCTGATCAATCGATGGGCAGGGAGCCGTTAACACCTTTCAGCCGCCACTAGTCTCCTGGGTATCGGAGGCAAAAAAGTTGGGAGATGCCTTTGCACGGAGTCTGAAACCGGTGAGCGTCGTCGTCTGCAGGAACAGTGAGTAGGGGGTTTTGAGAAGAATCTGCCAGTCTCTCCATAGAGCCAACCGCTCGACGTATTCGCCGTCCATCTTCACCATCTCGCCGAAGGTGGTGGATTCCGTTCTGCTGACCTGCCAAAGTCCGGTGATGCCGGGCGGTAAACCGAAGCGGTGATGTTGAGGGGAGTGATATAAATCAAACTCCTTGGGCAGGCAGGGCCGGGGGCCTACCAAGCTCATTTCACCG
>JAZKGW010000015.1:0-137354 GCA_040385685.1 Verrucomicrobiota bacterium
CCGGGCGATGCGTGATGATGCCCTGGCGGTGATGTTCGATTGTCCCTTGTCGGAAATCGGTGAGCGGCTTGTCGCTGCTAGAAAGACGTTGCTGGAGGCTCGCGTGAAACGTCCCTTGCCGCACCGTGACGACAAGATTGTCACGGCGTGGAACGGCTTGGTGATCGGTGCGCTGGCACGCGGGGCACGGATTCTCGGGCGGAGCGATCTAGCCGAAGCGGCGAATGCAGCGGCTGCATTTCTGAAGCGCGAGCTGTGGGACGGTGAGAGTTTGTTCCGCACGTTTCGCGGTCAGCGGGGAAACGTGAAGGCGTTTCCTGCGGACTACGCGTTCCTCATTGCTGGTTTGATCGAGTTGCACGGCGTTTCCCCGGACGCGGACTGGCTCGGGTGGGCGCACGAACTCCAACAGAAGTTGGATTCCAGTTTCTGGGAGCCCTCCCGATCCGGATACGTGATGCGTTCCGAGTTGGCCGGCAAGACGCTGATGGTGATCCGAGAGGATTACGACGGCGCCGAGCCTTCTCCGAATCACCTGGCCGCGGAGAATTTGCTCAAGCTCGCCATGCTGCTTGATCTGCCGGAATACAAGAAGCGGGCCGAGGCCTTGCTGCGCGCCGGATCGCGGGTGCTCGAGACCCAATCGTTCGCGGCGCCATTGTTGTTAGCCGCGTTGGACCTTCTTGAACGAGGCGTGATGAAGTTCCAAGTGCCTGACTCTCCGGCTGCCGGAACCCTTGAAAAACTGCGGACCACCTATCTTCCCCGGGCGGTTTATGCGCCAGGACGGGGCCGCGAGGTGATGCTGTGCGAGGGCGTCATGTGCCGGCCTTTTCCGGGATGATTTGAGCCCGGCGTTTGATGATCCTCATCACCCAACCCAGCACGGGCAGCTCGCCGTAGAGCACGAACGAGGCATCCCAGTGATCCCGTTGCGCGGAGATCCGTCCGTCATGGGCGAATTTAAAATGGCTCGTACCATGGATCACCCGCTCGGCTCCGAGATGCTGGTAGGTCAGGGTCCACAGGAGAAATCCGGTACGGTCATCGCCATGGGCATCCATCACCTTGACCCTCGCCGAAGTCATTTCCTTGAAGCGGTGGGCGAGCACGTCGCGCAACTGCGAGAGACCAACCGCGTCGTGGACCGGGTCGTGGAACTCTACCCCAGGTCCGTAAATATCGCCAAGCCGCTCCAGTTTCGCGGGTGTCATCTCGTTGAAAAAGTCCGCCACGGCGGACATCGAATCGGGGCAGTGCAGAGCCATGACCGAGGAAAGCATGGATTCCAGGATTTGCCCGGAAATTTCCTCACCAGCCGAAAACCACGGGCGGCACGATGATCCGGACGTTGCTGCCCTGGTGATCCTCGCTTTCTTCCACCGCGGTGACCACGTCGTTTTCAAACTCCACGGCGGTCTTGCCCTTTTCCACGCGGGTCACGCTGACCAGTCGCCGGAACGTCTGGCCGGTCGTCCGGTCGATCTCGGTGGCGTAGTTTTTCACGTCTTCGTATTCGATGAAATCCCAGCGCCCGGATTGGCCGGCGGCGGTTTTGCGAAGGGCGGTTTTGGTGGGTTTGCCCATTGACAGCGACACTTCATCGAGCGTCATGCCGACGGCGACGCCCTTGGCGGCGATCAGCTTCTGGACCTGCATCTGGCGATCGTAGAGCAGCTTGAGATTGGCCACGAATTCCGGATCGGTGGAGGAAAATGCCCAAGGCGCGACCCAGCCGGAAATCCCGTCGCGCGTGCCTTGGCCACGGACCCGGTAGTTTTTATCGGTGATCGCCTCCACCCTGACGGTTTGGTTCGCCTTGAGAGTGCCGAGGCGGACGCTGCCCTCCTTGTCGGAAAAAACCGGAGCTTCCTTCACCACTTTGAGGTCGAGCGGCTTCTTCAGCGCTTGGTCGAGATAGACCACGGTGGGATCCACATCGAGCAGCGACTTGCGCTCGGGGCGCTTGATCTGGGCCTGAAGCGGCAGGACCAGGCAGGCGGCGATCACAGCGAGGATTTCCAGCTTCATCATGGGCAAAATAGCGGCGTTGGTGAAAAACGGAATCTCCATTTTCGTTCAACGCTGCGAGCACGCCGATTATTCATGAAAATCCGATGCTTCGCGATTGGACGTTCGCAAATCCTCCTTCATGGTCCGCCAATGATTCCGCAAGGTCCGCTTTCGCAAAAAATCTTCGCTGTCGCCAAACAGTTCATCCCGGGCGGGGTGAACTCGCCTGTCCGCGCGTTCCGCAACGTCGGCGGCGAGCCGTTTTTCGTCCGTCGCGCCGCCGGCTGCCGGATCGAGGACATCGATGGCAAGCACTACATCGACTACATCGGCTCGTGGGGACCTAATATTCTCGGCCACGCCCCGGTCGTCATCACCAACACCATTCACGAGGTCGCGAAGAGCGGTATTTCCTTCGGCATTCCCAACATGTTCGAGGTCGAAATGGCCCGCACGATCTGCGGTTGGGTGCCGTCCGTGGAAAAAGTCCGCATGTGCAACTCGGGCACCGAAGCGACCATGTCCGCCATCCGGCTGGCGCGGGGCTTCACCAAGCGCGACTATATCGTGAAGTTTGACGGCTGTTACCATGGGCATAGCGACTCGTTGTTAGTGGCGGCGGGGTCCGGAGCCCTCACTCACGGCGAACCCGATTCCGCCGGCGTGCCGAAGGCATTCGCCGAGAAAACCATCGTCCTTCCCTACAACGATCCGGCAGCCCTCGAAACGCTCTTTGCCGCCCGCGGTGAGGAAATCGCCGCGATCATCGTCGAGTCCTATCCGGCGAATGCGGGCCTGGTTTTCCCAAAACCCGGCTACCTCGATCTGCTGTCCTCGATCACGAAAAAGCACGAAGCTCTCCTGATTTTCGACGAAGTCATGACCGGGTTCCGTCTGGGTAAGGCGGGCGTGCAGGGCATCGAAAATCTAACGCCAGACCTCAGTTGCTTCGGCAAGGTCATCGGCGGCGGTCTGCCGGTCGGTGCCTTCGGCGGCCGGGCGGACGTGATGGACCTGCTCGCGCCCATCGGTCCCGTCTATCAGGCCGGCACTCTCAGCGGAAATCCGCTGGCGATGGCCGCTGGTCTCGCCCAACTCCGCGAGCTGGACCAGCGTTCCGGCTTCGGCCGTCTCGAACAACTCGGTGCCCATTTCGAAAAAGGCCTGCGCCAGCTTCTCGCGGAAAAAGGCGTGCCCCATCGCTTCAACCGCGTCGGCTCGATGTTCTGCCTGTTTTTCACCGACCGGGAAATCGTCAACGTCGACGACGTGATGAAGCAGGACCTGGAGTTCTTCAAAAAATTCTTCTGGGGCTGCCTCGACAAAGGCATCTACCTCGCGCCCTCGCCTTACGAAACCGGCTTCATCTCGCTCGCCCACACCGAGGCGGATCTGGACGACACGCTGACCGTGTTCGGCGAGGTTTTGGCGGAGATATAGGAGGCTCCAAATGAATTGCGAATCGAAAGGCGGAGATTAGGGTCTGGTGATGGAGGTCCGTGCATTGATTCTGGGTTTGGCAATGCTCGCGTTCCGGGCGGAAGCGGTGGTTTTTTCAGATACTCCCGATCCCTTGCACAACACCACCACGCCCGGCGACAACTCCGGCTGGCAGTATGAAGGGAATGTGGGCTTCCTGGGAACGCCCATTGCTCCGTATTTTTACATCACGGCCAAACACTTCGGCGGCAGCATTGGGCTGGTGTTTAACTTTCACGGGGACAGCTATACGACCATCGGCTATTACGAGACTGTTTTCTCTAACGATGTGCTGGTCACCCGCCACTATACGATCAGCGGCTTTACCGAGACCGCCGCCACCGGGACCGCTACCGACTTGAGAATTTGGGAAGTGGATCACGCAAAGCCATTCCCCACCTACGCCCCGCTCTCCAGCGGGGTCGCCGATCTCGGCGCGACGGCCACCATCTTTGGCGGCGGAGCCGAACAGGGCGACGCGAGAAGCGTGGGTACCGAGCACAAAGGCTGGCAATGGGGAGCCTCCAACTATCGCCAACGCTGGGGCAGAAACATCGTCACTGGAACCGTGGATGGCGGAGAGGACTATGGCGAACTGCTCTACTGCGATTTCGATAAACCCGGGATTGTTGACGAATGCCATCTCTCCTCGGGCGACTCTGGCGGCGGGCTTTTCGTGCTGGAAAGCGGCCTCTGGCGGCTTGCGGGAATCAACTTCTCGGTGAGCGGGCCATTCCGGACGGGGCCGATGGGTTCCACCTTCAATGCGGCCCTCTTCGATATGGGAGGATTGGAATATTTAAATGACCCTGAACTCGACGAATGGGTGAGCTTGCCGGAGCAGACTGAAAACATCCCATCCTGTTTCTACTGCTCGCGGATTTCCGCGTCGCTGCCGTGGATTCTATCCATAACAGGACAGGACGGTTCGCTCCCCTCCGAAAGCCACAGCGCCTGGCAGCGGCTCTACTTCACGCCGACCGAGATTGGAAATCCTGCCACCACCGGACCACTGGCGGACTTCGATGGCGATGGGATCGGCAATCTGCTGGAGTTCGCCTTCAACCTCGACCCGTCTTTCAACGAGCGCGTGACCTTGCTCTCTAACACCGGCCTGCGCGGCCTTCCTCTCGTGAGTGTGGAAACTATCTCCGGGCCCGATCACTTGACCATTGAGTTTGTCCGCAGGACCAGCACCAGCGGTGCCGGTCTCACCTACACGCCCCAGTTCTCGTCCGATTTGAACGACTGGCAGGCCGTGGGAATGGAAACCGTGGTGGCAATCAACCCGCGCTGGGAGCGGGTGAAAATCGTGGATTCCATAGCAACCGGCAGCGTGACGAAACGATTCGCCCGGGTGAAGGTTGCGCTGGCGGATTGACCTGCCCCGGAGTCCGGACTTCATCTAGAAGGAATATCCACGATCTAACATCGTCGGGCGTTGCCTGGCGATTTGAGCCGAATATGAATCGGCAAGGCTTAGATTCAGAACCCATCCACGCTACCTATCCCGATCGAAAACAAACTTCCGTAATTCGGATGAATAGTACCACGAATCTCTCGTCATTGAGAAATAGCATCTCAACTCAAACCCGGCACCAAGTTTTGAATAAATCCACAGAAACCGAGTTGGGATTTCAATCCTGTTTGGATAAGCATTTCCCTCCTGCCGTTCTCGTTCAATCATCATTACGACTTCCTCACCCTCTTTTAGGGAATTGCGTTTGTTTTTCGAATATCTGAATACAACAAGCATCCCTGAAACAATCAGGCAACAGGCCAACAAACATGAAATTAATCTCAACTTCATTTGTTTGAAAATGAGTTTCAATTCTGAAGACGTTTTGCGTGCCACTACATTGCTCTCGTTCAATCTTCGCGTTAATATCGAGGTGATTATCGGTTGGCATCGGAAACGCATTCACGTCTCCGCCAGATTCCTGATCACCTTAGCCGGCACTCCGGCGATCACCACGTTGTCGGGAAAATCCCGGGTGACCACCGCCCCCGACGCCACAACCACGTTGTTGCCGAGGCGCACGCCCGGATTGATCACCACGTTGCCACCGATCCACACGTTGTCTCCGATCGTGACGGGGCTTCCGAATTCCAAGCCCGATACCCGCGTTTCCGCGTCCAGCGGATGGCCGGCGGTGAAGATCGAAACCCGCGGGCCGATCATGCAGTTCTTGCCGATGGTCACCTTGCAGACGTCGAGGATGATGAGATCGAAGTTCGCGTAGAAGTTTTCTCCCAGATGGATGTTATAACCGTAGTCGCACTTGAATGAGGACTCGATGTAGGTATCGGAATGGCAGGTCCCCAGCAGTTCCGTCAGCACCGCGCGCCGCTCGTCGAGCTGTTCTTCCGGCAGGGCGTTGAATTTCCGGCAGTGCTTTCTCGCGGCCAGGCGTTCGTTCAGGAGAACCTCGCCAAAGGCCCGATAGAGTTCCCCTGCCAGCATTTTTTCTTTTTCCGGATCCATGGCTATGGATCGGATGATACGCCGCGCTGGCAACATGTCGAGGTAAGCCCCCCGGTGAGCACGTCGCCCGGAATTTTCCGGGTTGCGCGGCGGGCCTGTGGCGGGCAGGCTGTTGTGAGTGCCAGCAACTCCCCGGCACGGGTCCTTTTTTTAATGATGAATAATTCCAGTGGCGAACCGTCCAACATCGTGCAGGGGCCTAGCGGTTCCGTCGATTCGGATGTCGCCATGAACGATCCGGAAGACGATTTCCGACTGGTTGCACTGGCGCAGCAAGGGGACATGTGTGCCTACGACGCGTTGGTGACCCGGCACCGGGGAAGGATATTCGCCATGATCCGCAACATGATCCATCAGGAAGCCGACGCTTGGGACATCTCACAGGATGTCTTCATCAAGGCGTGGCATGCCCTGCCGAAATTCGAGGCCAAGGCGCGGTTTTCCACCTGGCTCTATCGAATCGCCCACAACGCGGTTTACGATTGGACGAGGAAGCGAAAAATCGAAAGTGTCGGCGAACTCAACGACGAGATTTTCGAGCGGGAGCGGATCGACTCCGCCTCGTTCACCACGCCTTCCGGTGGCGAATCGCCGGCCGATTCGATGTCCCACGGCGAGCTGCGCGTGAAAATCGAAGCTGCGCTCGGCAAGCTTTCGGCGGAGCACCGGGAAGTGGTGATCTTGAAAGACGTCCAAGGATTGTCGTATAAGGAGATCGCCGAGGCGATGTCGAGCACCTTGGGCACGGTGATGAGCCGACTGTTTTACGCGCGTCAGAAACTCCAAGCCTTGCTAAAAGATGAATACGAATCCCGATGAAGCAACGCTGGCCCTATGGCTGGACGACGAGTTGACCGGTGAGGAACTCGCCTCCGTCGAGGCGTGGGCCGCCAGCCGACCGGAACAGATTGCCTCCCGCGAGGCAACCCGCCGTTGGCGGGCGACCATGGCCGCTGCGATCCCGGCATCCGAGGAACCGCCGTATCCCGAGTTTTTCAACAGCCGGGTGTTGCAAGCCATTCGCGAGCAGAAGCCGAAGGCTGCGGTTGCTAGGAAAAGTCCGCTTTCATGGAATTCCTGGTGGATGCCGATGGCTGCCTGCGCCGGCATGGCGATGGCGTTCTGGGTCGGGAAAAACTCCCAAAAGGCTCCGGAATATGACGTCTCGAATGCTCCGCGGGCAATCCTCGTCGAGCCGGTCGTTTACACGCCGGAAACGGGCGTGAAGGCGGAATGGATCGCCAGCTCCAAGGCCTCCGCCACCGTCGTCGTTTTGAATGGCATCACAGCCATCCCGGATAGCATGGATTTTTCTGAGACGGTTTACGTGCCGATGGACAGTGAATTCGACTCGACCGCGGGCAGCGAGGCACAACCGGAACTGGAAGTCGGACCATGAGAAATCGCCGGCAATGGATCGGTTCCGCCATGCTGGCGGTCGCGGCGGTTTTTTCTAACATCGCGGTGGGCCAGGATGATCCCGGCAAGACGAACATGGGCCGGGTGGCGGTGACCGTCTACTACGCCACCGACGGCGATCCCAAGGTGGCGGGGGCCAAGGCGGCTGCTACCAGCCAGGAAACCGCGAAACGCCTGCGGGGGGAAGAGCGGCTTCGATTCAAGAATTACCGGACGCTCGGGCAGGACGTGCAACCGTTGCTCAGGAGCTATGAAAGTTGGGCGCAACCGTTGAAGCCATCGGATGAGATTTTGGTCCGTTTCGAGGCACGCAGCCGGCCGACAGCGCAAGCGACGGGACTGAATCTTGAGCTTTGGCTTAGCCGAAAGAAGGTTTTGAAAATGGACGCCCAGCTCGAAGGCAAAAAGCCGCTGTTTGTCCTTGGCCCCGAATGGCGGGGCGGGCGATTGATTATTGCCGTCGCCCTTGCACCGAAGGAAAAAGCTGGCCCATAGTAAGCCCATGAAATTTGCAATCGGCGTCTGGCTAACACTCGCGGCATTTTCCCAGGCGGCGGGTTTGGAATTCACCGAACTGTTCAAGGATATCAACGCGGCGGCTGATGCAGCGACGATTACGACAGATTTCAACTTTACTAACAAGAGTGACAAGCCGGTCACCATCACCAAGGCCGAGCCGTCCTGCCCCTGCCTCAAAGCCGAGATTTCCGGTGGCAAACTCAAGTATGCCCCGAACGAATCCGGGGTCATCCGCATCACCTTCGAAATGGGGAATCTTGCGGGACTCGTCGTAAAAGACCTGCCCATTTATGTCGACCACGACCCGCCGGACAAGCCGTCGATTTTGCTCACGGTGCGGGTCCATATTCCCGTCCTTGTCGCGTTGGAGCCGAAGACCGTGAAGTGGAATCTCGGCGGCAAGCCGGATCCGCAAACCATTCAGATCCGGATGGCGGAGGGGAAACCAATCCACGTCAAAAGCGTGAAATCTTCGTCACCCGAATTTTCCTGCGAGTTGAAGGCCTTGGAGGAAGGCCGGAAATTCGACTTGATCGTGACGCCGTTGAAAATGAATGCACCGGAAGTGAGCATCTTCCGCATTGAGACCGACTGTGGGATTTCCAAGCACCGGATTCAGCAGGCCTTCGCGGTGGTTCGCAAGCTGTCCCCCGGCGAAGTCGCCCTTGCACCGAAGGAGCAAGCTGGCCCATAATACCCCCATGAAATTTGCGATCGGCATCTGGCTATTACTCGCGGCATTTTCCCAAGCGGCGGGTTTGGAATTCACCGAACTCCTTAAGGAGGTCAACGCGACGGCTGATGTGGCAACCGTGACCACTGATTTCAAATTTAAAAACACCGGCAACAAACCGGTGACGATCGCGAAGACCGACCCTGGTTGCTCGTGTTTGAAAGTCGAGATTTCGGGCGGCAAACTTACATACGCCCCGGGCGAGTCCGGAGTGGTGCGAACCACCTTCGACATGGGGAACTTCTCCGGAACGGTCGATAAAATGGTGGCCTTGTGGATCGACAACGATCCCCCGGACAAGCCATCCATGAAGCTCACCGTGCGGGTCCACATCCCCGTTCTTGTGGCAGTGGAGCCGAAGACGGTGAAGTGGAGTACCGGCGGCAAGCCGGATCCTCAAACGATTCAGATCCGGATGGCCGAAGGAAAACCGATCCACGTCACCGGAGTGAAATCGTCGTCGCCTTCATTCAAATGCGAGTTGAAGGCCTTGGAGGAAGGCAGGAAATACGACTTGATCGTGACCCCGCTGGACATGGACACGCCGGGGATCAGCGTCTTCCGTATTGAAACCGACTGCGAGGTTTCCAAACACCGGATTCAACAGGCCTTCGCGGTGATTCGCAAGCCGTCACCAGCCGATGCGGTGGCCAAGCCATGAATGCAATTGGCCAACTCGCGGCGATCGCCAGCATTTCAGTGGCAGCGGCTGCTGGAACATTTTGGATCAAGGGGCCTCCGGTGCGCACGTTTGTTTGCGACCCCGCCACCCTGAAGGACGACGAGATCTGTCTCCAACAGATTCCAACAGACGCGAAGATCCTGTGGGTGGATGCCCGCGCGAGAAAGGACTGGGAAAGGACAGGGCTTCCCGGTTCCGCACTGTGGAACCTCGATCCCGCAGAAGACATGCAGGCCTTCGAGGCGGACATCGCCGTGCGGATCATGGAGACGCCGCGGGTGATCGTTTATTGTGGCGATGAAAACTGCGGTCTCAGCCGCCAGGTGGCGGAGCGGATCCGCGGTCTGCAACTTGGCGCGGAGGTTTCCGTGCTGCGCGGCGGATGGAGGGCGCTGCGCGACGCGGGACGGGTCAAGGATTCCAATCGAAAGTCCTGAGCGCGACCGCCTCAAGATAGGGTTGGTTGGGATCGTCCTCGGCGTTCCAACGGAGCATCACCGTGCAGGCCTTGGCTTTGTTGTAGGCGAGGCTGTAAGTGCCGTCTTCCAAGATCTGGGCGATCTTCGATTGTCGCCCGAAATACGCCAAAGCGATTTCCTTGGTATTGACCTGCGGGAGCAATTTGAGCGTCAGTTTTTTTTCGTGATTCGGCACCCGCTCGTCGTAACAACTGGCAAGCGGCCAAACGATCACTTGGAAATAACCCGCCTTGTCGGACGGCGATTTGGCATAGTCCGCCAGACGTCCGCCGTATGAATCGAGAAACGGATCGACCACGACTTTGGGGTCTGCCGAACCCCGGATCCTGACAAGAATCGTTTGAGGGTTTGTCCGGTTCTCGCCCGCGTCAAAATCGACCATGTGGTAAAAGTCCGCGACCTGCTCGACGGCATTGTTCTCCTCGATGCTCACCGTGATGTTCTTCACCTCCGGAAGCGGGCTCGCGAGGGGGGACTTCGCGAGTTCGGACTCAGACGTCCGGGTTTCTATCAAGGACAGCCGCTCGGTCAAAGTCTTCGCGTCTAGAAATTTGTCCAAGACCTCCTTTGCGAATTCCCGCGGACTTTTCGGTTCCAGACCAGGAGGGAGAGCTGGGTTCGCTTCGGTAATCGACGACGCGGCCGGTAACTCGTTGGCCCGCGAAGGAGTCGATGGTTCGTTGGGTCCTTCCGAAGGTGAGGTCGGCGAGGTGTCATGGAGGATCGGCCGGGCACCGGAAGTTTTTACGGGAACTCTGGCCGATTGTGACTTGGATTGGTTCTTGAGAATGTTCGTAACACCGAAACCGATGGCCACCGACGCGATGACGAACGAAGCCGGTATCAGAAAACGGATGAGCTGGTTTCTGTGGGCGAACGGAGGCGGGGGATGGACATCGTTGAATGCCTGGTTGCTGTAATTCGGCTCGGGCAATTGCTTGGCGAATGGTTCAACCTGACCGGAACGACTCGGCAGTTGCCGGGGTGCCGGGCGAAGCACAGCGGGTGAACTTTGGGAACCGGGAGTGTTGATCGACCCGTCGGAGGCCGCAGGTGCCTGAATCATCGTCTGGCAGGTCGGGCAGGGCCCGGTCACGCCGGCAAGATCGGCGGGAACCGTCAATCGGCTGCCGCAGGCCAGGCACGAGAAGGTGATGGATTCATTTGCCATTCGGATGATTGGCGGAACCTACGAAAATTACTTAGGCTCGTCAATCTTTCAGAATTCTTAACAATCTATCAAAATGCCACCGCGTCAAGCCGCGTGTCGCAGCAAGGCGATCAGAACGCCTTGGATAATGAGTTCCTGAGCTGGAATCAGATCCGGGTAATCCGCGTTTTCCGCCCTTAGGAAGGGTCGTCCTTTCTCGACCAGATAACGTTTCAAGGTCGTTTCCCCATCGATCAGGGCGGCCACGATGTCGCCTTTGCGGGGTTCGCGGAATTCGAGGATGACCGTGTCGCCGCTGCAGATGTGAGCATCGATCATCGAATCACCACGGACCTTGAGGGCGAAGGTGCGGGCGTGACGGGGAATTCCCAACGCGGTGATATCAATGGAAATACACCCTTGGCGCTCGGGTTCCACGTCCTGCGCCATGCCGGCGGCGATGTTGCCAAAGATCGGAATGTCGACGATCTCACCGCGATCCAGTTCGTCCGGAAAGATGACGGCGCGGGCTTTTCCCGGCAACCGCTGGATGACACCCTTGCGTTCGAGTGCGCGCAAGTGGCTCATGGCGGCGGTCTGGCTGGCGAATTTGAAGAAGTGCTGGATTTCGCGGGTCGATGGCATGATGCCCGTCTGACGCTGGGACATCCGCAAGTAATCCAGAATCTCTTGCTGGCGATGGGTGAGTTCAATGTGCATCGTTTCCTGAACAGTGTTCCTTAGAACAAAGCTGAGGATGGCCCGTGGTTCAAGCGAAATCTTCCGGTTAGGAAAATTTAAGGAAATGCGTGGGAATATCCCGCTGGTCATTCCAAGGAGCTGCGTCTAGTGACTTCGCGTGCAAGGCCAGTGCGATATCCCCAAAACTCCGCAGAGGGTTTTCGGTTGGATGTGGGTCGTTTTCTTCCTGCAAGGGATGACGCCGGGTTTCTGGATGCCGGCCCTGACCAATATTCTGAAGGCCCACGGCTTGGGCGGCTGGGTGGCGCTGGTCTTCGTGGTGCCGCCGCTCTGCGGGATGATTTCGCCCTTGGTCGGCGGTGCCTTGGCCGACCAGCGGATCGCGGCGGACCGGTTGTTCGCGTGGACTTCGTTCCTCGGATCCGCTGCGCTGCTCGCGGCCTTCGGATCGCTTCAGGCTGGATGGAATCCCTGGTGGTTCGTCGCGTTGTTAGGGTCATACTCGCTTTTCTCCGGCCCGTCGTGGGGACTGCTCACGACCATTGCGCTCACCCACTTGTCGAATGGTGAACGCCAGTTCCCGCTGGTGCGCCTCGGGGCCACGCTCGGGTGGATGGCGGCCGGGCTGATCACAAGCTATGTGCTCCACGCCGATACCAGCCCGATTGCCGGATACGCCTCGGCCACCACCCGGATGTTAGGCGGGGCGTTGGCATTCCTGCTGCCCCATACTCCTCCCTTGGGCCGGGGGAACACGTGGAGGAGCCGGCTGGGCCTGGACGCGTTCAAGTTGATGAAACAACGCGACCATTGCGTGTTTTTCGTGGTCACGGCCCTGTTTTCAATTCCGCTAACTGCCTTTTACATGTATGCGCCGGAGCTCCTCAAGGTTCTGGGCGACCAACATTCCACGGCGACGATGACTCTCGCTCAAATTACGGAAATCGCGGGCATGTTGCTCGTGGGATCAGTGATGGTACGGTTCCGGGTGAAACATGTGTTGTTGTGGGCGCTCGGTCTATCAGTCGTTCGCTTCGGCATGAGTGCCTGCGCCGGAGCCAGCGGTTTGATCGGCTGGCACATTGGCGGCATCGTGCTGCACGGAATCTGTTACACGTTTTATTTCATCACGGCCCAGGTGTTCCTCGACCGCCGCGTGGATCCGGGCCTCCGCGGGCAAGCGCAGGGATTGTTGGCTTTGGTTTCCAGCGGCCTCGGACCGCTGGTAGGAGCCGTGGTCTGCGGCTGGCTGAGGAATCATTTCGTCACGGCCGATGGCCACGGCTGGATGGAATTCTGGGCGTCCCTTGCCGGAATGATCGCGGTATGTTTCGTGATCTTCGCGCTGTTCTACCGCGGCCTCGGCAAGCGGCCGGCGGCCGCCTAACATGAAGGCGGCCGGATTTCGTGCTTCCTTCGTTGGGTTGGAAAATCCCAGAGTCCTTGTCGATGCGCCGCACGGGAATCGTCCACACTCGTTTTCAATCGCTGGAGATCTGGAAATCGGATCTGGCGACCGAGTTCCGGGTGGCCGGGGCGCTGCACGCGTCGTTCCACCGAAAGCGTTTTCTAACCGGGCTGGCGTGGGACCTGATCGCGGCGGCTGCGCTGCTGCGCAAGGACGGCCCGCCGCGTTCGATCCTGATGCTTGGACTGGCGGGCGGCACGGCGTTCCGGGTTCTACGGCATTTGTTGCCCGACTGCCGGCTAACCGCCATCGACATCGATCCGGAAATCGTCGGTCTTGCGCGCGAGCACATGGAGCTGGACGCGCTCGACATCGAGATCCACACCAAGGATGCCTATCCGTGGTTAGAGCGAAACCGGCGGACCTTCGACGTGGTTTTCGATGACATCTATCTGGCCGGCAAGTCCGACGTGTTTCGCCCGCGGGCGTGGAATCCCGAGCTGCTGGACCACCTGCGGCGCGCGGTGGCACCCGGCGGATTGCTCGCGGTGAACCTAGTGACCGGCGCGGGTCACCGGACGATGCAATCGCTGACGCGGAAAATCCTGCGCGAGGCCTTTCCCCAGGTGCGCAGCCTGACAACCGCGGAGGGGATGAACGAGGTGCTCGTCGCGGGCGAGGCGGTGGCGACCCGGCCGCAGCTTGATCCTTACAGCGACTCTTTCCGGGATTGGCGGGACCGGATGTATTGGGATCGCGTGGCGGTGAAACGAATTTCCTGAATCCATGTCCGATGTGATCCATGAGCTTTACGAGAAGCACGTCTATCCGCCGATGAGCCATCCCTTGTCGGACCCGGCGGTCTCCGCCGTGGCTGCCAGGATCGGCGGGCTCGCGGTGGCGCATCCGCGGCGGGCGCGGATTCTCGAGGTCGGCTGCTGCTCGGGGCACAATCTGCTGCCGCTGGCGCGACGGTGGCCGGACAGCCGGTTCACGGGCATCGATCTCGCGGAGAGGTCGATCGACGAGGCCCGCGAGCGGGCGGCGCTGGCTAGGATTGCTAACATTGATTTCATCGCCGGTGACCTGAGGGAGTATGAGCCCGCTGATGGACCGTTTGATTTCATCATCGCCCACGGATTTTTCTCATGGGTTCCGGATGAAGTGAAAGCGGCGTTGCTGGTGTTTTGCCGCAGGCATCTTGCTCCGTCAGGCATCGCGACGATCAGCTTCAACCTGGAATGCGGGTGGAAGCCCCGGCTGCCGGTGATCGCGAAAGTCCGTGCCATCCAGCAGGCGAGGGGAGGGGATGTGATTGAGGCGTTGGAAATCTTGAAATCACTAACAGAGCCCGCCGATCCCGAGGCGGCGACCATCGCCGACATGTTAGCCAAAGGGCCGGCGATCCTCGCGTTCGACGACTTCGGGCCGGTCAACGATCCGTGGCCGCTTGATCGCTTCGCCCAAGCTGCGGCAAACGCGGGGCTGCGGTGGCTGGGTGAGTCCGATCCGGGCGAAAACATTCCCTCCGGACTGGGAGATCAGGTGATTGCTGAATTGCAAAGCCGCTCGACGGATCCGCTGGAGTTCCAGCTTGCCATGGATGAGGCGGCTGGGCGAACATTTCGCTCGGGCGTGCTTTGCCGTGACGATGCCCCGGTGGCGGATCGGGTTCCCTCCAGCTTGGTATTGGATTTCTCCGTCCGCGTCGGGAACGGGGCGTTGGATCCCGCGGCGAAAGATGTTTTTCAAATCATCCGGTCATTCGCTCCGGCTTGTGTGCCGGTTAGGGAGGTCATCGGCGACCTTGATCCAAGAATCGCGGCCCGGCAGATTTTCGATGGAATCACCAGTGGCTGGATCCGGCCGCGGATTGAACCGGTGAAGTTTGTGAGCGAGCCGCTTGAGTTTCCCACACTCGATCCGTTGCGACTGCTCTGCGCGCGGTTGGGTTTGCCGGTGGTGGATGTCTGGCAGGTTCCATGCGATTTCCCCGCGCGTCACTTCGAGGTGCTGGCGCGGATGGACGGCAGCCGGAGCCAGCGCGAACTTGCTGGCTTTGCCGCGCGGCATTGTCCGGAGCTTGCCTTCGCGCCGTGGCTGGCCCACCTGGCCGGGCGGGGATTTTTCAGCTAACCGTGGCCATGGCGGCGCGGCCGGCTTCCAACAGTTTCGTGATGCGGTCCGCATCATAGACACAGCCGGCCCAAGTGCCGCCTCCTGCCTGTTGCAACGCGGCCCACAGCCGGGTGTCGTCGGGCAAGGCGGAGTTGGCGGCAAGATCGCCGCGGGTGGCGCGGCTTGCCAGGATCGTGGCACCTTCTTCCGGGGTGAACCGCCGTTCGCCATCACCGACCAGATCGATGCTGCCTTCGATCCGGCGGCAGTCGATGTGGATGCGGATGATGTCGCCTTCCAGGATCTTGCCGATGGGTCCGCCCGCCAATCCTTCCGGGCCGATGTGGCCGATGCACGCGCCCGTCGAGACGCCGGAGAACCGCGCGTCGGTTAGGAGCGCGACCTGCTTGCCGTGCGGGAGATGTTTCAACGCGCCGGTGACCTGATAGGTTTCCTCCATCCCCGTGCCCATCGGGCCGATGCCGGTCAGCACCATCACGTCGCCGGCGTTGACCGAACCTTGTTTGATCGCGGCGATCGCCTGTTTCTCGCTGACGAAAACGCGGGCCGGGCCTTCCAGGTGATAGACGCCATGCGCATCGATCACCGAAGGGTCGATGGCGGTGGCCTTCAGCACCGAGCCCTCCGGCGCAAGGTTGCCGCGCGGGAACACCAGGGTGCCGCTCATGCCGCGGGCCTTGGCTTGCGCGGGCGTGAAAATGACCTCATCGGCATCGACTCCATCCTGTTCCAGCAGCAGTTCGCGGAAGCGCACGCGCCGTTCGGATTTCGCCCACCAGTCGAGGTTGTCGCCCAGGGATTTCCCGGTGACGGTTAGCACGTTCAATTCAAGCAAGCCCAGTTCGCGCAGGTGCAGCATGACCTCCGGCACCCCGCCCGCGAGAAACACCCGCACCGTGGGATGATGGATCGGGCCGTTAGGCAGGACGCTGACCAGCCGGGGGACGCGGCGGTTCACCGCGATCCAGTCCTCCACCGTCGGCAGCGGCAGGCCGGCTGCGTGGGCGATGGCGGGGATGTGCAACAGCAGGTTGGTCGATCCGCCGAACGCCGCATGCACGACCATCGCGTTGCGGATTGCCGCGGGTGTTAGGATGTCGCGGGTGGGTTGCTTGCGATCCGCCAGGCCGACCAGCGCGCGGGCGGAGCGGCGCGCCATGTCGAGCCACACCGGCTGGCCGGACGGGGCGAGCGCCGAGTGCGGCAGCGAAAGCCCGAGCGCCTCGCCCACCACCTGCGCCGTCGCGGCCGTGCCGAGGAACTGGCACCCGCCGCCGGGCGATGCGCAGGCGCGGCAACCGAGGTCGGCCGCTTCCGATAGAGTGACCAGCCCGCGGGCGAAGCGGGTTCCCAGTGTTTGCACGGTACCGGCGTCCTCACCGGTGGTCGGCGGCAGGGTGACGCCGCCGGGCACGACCACGCACGGCAGATCGCGCAAGCCGGCCACCGCCATCATCATCGCGGGCAGCCCCTTGTCGCAGGTGGCGATTCCTAACATTCCGGCGCGCAGCGGTAGCGAACGTGCGAGCCGCCGGAAGATGATGGCCGCGTCGTTCCGATAGGGCAGGCTGTCGAACATGCCGGTGGTCCCCTGGGTGCGGCCGTCGCAAGGGTCCGAGCAGTAGCCGGCGAAGGGGAGGGTCTTCAATTGCCGGAATTCCTCCGCCGCCGCCTGGACGAGCAGGCCGATTTCCCAGTGCCCGGTGTGATAGCCGAGCGCGATCGGCTTGCCGTCCGGTGCCCGCAATCCGCCCTGGGTGCTCAGGATGAGAAATTGCCGGCGCCCGACCTCGGCCGGATTCCAACCCATGCCGGCATTTTGCGAGAGGCCGAACAGATCACCACTCGGGCTGTTGAGCAACAGATCTTCCGTTAGGGGCAGGCTTCCGTTAGGGCCGCCGGTTTGGGTTTGGATCTGGAAAATTTCCGGCGTGCCGGAGTCGAACACGTCGTCGGGTGAGGTCATCGCGGGATTGAATCATCCGGATTTCAAGAGACAACGGGAAAACAAAGAGAAGTGCTCCCGCTATCCATTGGACGGGCAACTTCCCGGCTGCTAATCAAGCGGCCATCCATGAACATCTGCCGTTTTGAAAACCCACCGGGTGAAATCCGCATCGGCTTGTCCGTTGGGGAGGACACGCTGATCGACCTCACCGCCGGCGGCATCGGCCGGATGTCGGACATCCTCGAAAGTACCGACCCGCTTGCCGCGCTACAATTGTTAGCGGGTGGAAATTTGCCCCGCCTGGCGATGGCGGATGTGCGGTTGTTAGCGCCGGTCGAGCGGCAGGAGGTGTGGGCGGCGGGGGTGACTTATCTGCGGAGCAAGACGGCCCGGATGGAGGAATCCGACTTCAGCGCCAGCGCCTATGACCGGGTCTATGACGCGGAGCGGCCCGAGATCTTCTTCAAGTCGATGCCGGAAAAGGTCGTGGCCACTGGCGAGCCGGTCGGCATTCGTGGCGACGCCACTTGGAATGTCCCCGAACCGGAACTCGCGCTGGTGCTGAACTCACGCGGCAAAATTGTCGGCCACACCATCGGCAACGACATGAGCTCGCGCGATATCGAAGGCGAAAATCTGCTCTATCTGCCGCAGGCCAAGACCTATCACCGGTCCTGCGCGCTCGGCCCGTGGATCACCGTGGGAACGACCGAAGCGGACGCGCGCGGGTGGGACATCCGGCTGGAAATCCTGCGGGATGGCGAACTCGCGTTTTTCGGGGCGACGTCGGTTAGCCAGATCAAGCGTGGTTTCGAGGAACTGGCGGGCTTCCTGTTCCGTTGCCAGCGATTCCCTCACGGCGCGGTGCTGCTCACCGGCACGGGCATCGTGCCGCCGGAGTCATTCACGCTTCAGGCACAGGACGAGGTCGTCATCGCGATCAGCGGCATCGGCACGCTTCGCAATCCCGTTGTGGTGGTTTGAAGCCGCGCCGTGGCGCTCCAACTCACTTGGTGCCGGTTACCACGTAGAGGTCACAGCCTGGGGCGTGGAAATGTTCGGGCAGGCACTTGCAGTTCAGCTTGCCTGTCATCGGATCGAGCGGAGGCACGGTGCGGCAGGAGCTGGCGATAAATGCGAGGCCTAGAAGTGGGAGCAACAGTAGGAATTTCATAATTTCAATCGGGTGAGATTGATAATTAGCAAATCCGAACTGAGAAATCCAGCATTCTCTTTCGGCCGGATTTCAAGCCAGTGGCTGGATATTCGGCACGGAGGGTCCCATCGCCTGCGCGAAGTGGGTTTTCGCCCGCGGCATGAACGTTCCGAGGCACAAATCTGCCAGCGGCAGGACGACGTTGAAATTCTTGTGCATGTAGCGGTGATGCAGGAGATGGTGGCCGTTCAACCGGCGGAACCACCAAGGCTTTTCCACCCGGCGGGCTTTTGGCAGGTGCATGCACCAATGGATGTATTCGTAGAAGCAGTAGTAGGATCCGAAGGCGATGAAGCCACCCAGGACGAACGCCCATTGGCCGATCACCCAGGAAAGCAGGGCGAATGGGACAATGCCGATGGAAATGAGCACCGGGCCATTCCACCACGCCATCGGGATGGTCTCCTTGTCCTTTTCATGGATCAGGTGATAGGTGTGATCCGCCTTGAAGGTCTTGTGATGGACCACGGCGTGGGCTTGGAAGGCGTAACGGAAATTCCAGACAGGTCGGTGCATCACATACTTGTGAAGGGTCCATTCGAAAAATGAGGCGAAGACGATACCGATGGCAATGCCCGCGAGGCACCAGAGAATGAAGATAATCATGAGCAAGTTGGCTAGGAGATTTCCTTAGCGGCAGGACGGCTACACCGGCCCGGGCGGGATGACAAGCGGCATTTGGACGAGCGTTGGAACGGACGGATACCTCTGGTGGCCTTGCGGCGGGAAGCATTCCGGGCTAAACCGCCGCGCAGTCCTACATGCCACTGATCCAAAATTCCCGCTACGGTGCCCCGTCGTGGCTCCCCGGCGGGCACGCCCAGACTATCTATCCCGTGTTATTCCGGCGGATGGCTCCCGTCTCGATGCGCGCCGAACGGCTGGAACTGGCCGACGGAGATTTCATCGATTTGAAATGGGCCGGGCACAGGAGCCCGCGCTTGGCGATCCTTTCCCACGGCCTCGAAGCGGACTCGACCACCGGCTACATCCAAGCCATGGCCGCCGCCCTGATCCGCCGCGGGTGGGACGTGCTCGCGTGGAATTTTCGCGGCTGCGGCGGCGAGCCCAATCGCCTGCTGCGCATGTATCACAGCGGAGCGACCGAGGATCTGGACGCTGTTGTCTCCCACGCCTTGGAAAATCATCCGGCAGCATCCATCGACCTCATCGGTTTCAGCCTGGGTGGAAATCTAACGCTCAAATACCTCGGCGAACGTCCCGCGGATCTTTCCCCACGACTCCACCGCGCCGTCGCCTTCTCGGTGCCTTGCGATCTCGCCTGCTCGTCGCGCGAACTGGCGACCCGTGCGAACTGGCTCTACATGGAGCGCTTCCTCCGCGAAATGCGCCGCAAAATCCGCGTGAAGGACCGGATGTTCCCCGATCAACTCGATCTAACCGGCCTGCACCGCATCCGCACCTTCCAGGAATTCGACGACCGCTACACCGCCCCCATCCACGGGTTCAAAGACGCCGCCGACTACTGGGCCCGCAACAGTTGCCGTCAGTTTCTTCCTCGCATCACCCTGCCCACCCTACTCATCAATGCCGCCAATGACCCCTTCCTCGGCCCCGGTTGCTACCCGCGCGAGGAAGCCGCCGCGAGTGAGTTCTTCCACTTCGAATCTCCCGAGACCGGCGGACATGTTGGATTTACGACCTTCGGGAAAAACGGTGAATACTGGTCGGAGACCCGTACCGCAGAGTTTCTCGGGCAATCCGCATGAAAGTGGCAGGCGCTTCCCGTCTTTTCCCTTTCCGCCACACCCAAACCCGTTAGCCTCGGCCAAAGGATCGCCATTCATCCCTCCATGCCCGACGACCCCCTCGACATCATTCAAAGCTCCGCCGGCCTTGTTGCCGATGTGCGGAGCATGATCGATCAGACCCGGGAAGGAGTCGCTCGGACCGTCAACGTTGGCATGACGCTGCTTTACTGGCGGATCGGCAAGCGCATCCAGTCGGAAGTCCTCCAAAATCAGCGGGCAGAATACGGAAAAGAGATTCTTGCTACACTGTCGCAAGAATTAACCACGGAGTTCGGACGCGGATTCGGATACTCCTCGCTCACCCGAAGGCTGAAGTTCGCGGATGCGTTTTCGGAGGGGGAAATTGTTGCTACACTGTCGCGACAATTGGGCTGGTCCCATTTCAAGGAGCTTCTGCCTCTCACTCAGCCCCTCCAGCGCGAGTTCTACGCCGAGATGTGTCGGGTCGAGCGATGGAGCGTCCGCACCCTGCGGGAAAAGATTTCCTCCATGCTCTACGAGCGCACCGCCATTTCCCGGCAACCGGAGGAAGTTGCGAAAGCGGAACTCGCCAAACTCCGCAGCGAGGACCAACTCACGCCCGCCCTCGTCTTCAAAGATCCCTACATCCTCGACTTCCTAGGCCTCCGCGACCGTTACGTTGAGAAGGATCTCGAAGACGCCATCCTCCGCGAGATCGAATCCTTTCTCCTCGAACTCGGTGACGGCTTCGCGTTCCTCGCCCGCCAGAAACGCATCCAGATCGACTCGGACGACTTCTACCTCGACCTCCTCTTCTATCACCGCCGCCTCCGGCGTCTGGTCGCCATCGACCTCAAGCTCGGCGACTTCAAGGCCGAATACAAAGGCCAGATGGAACTCTACCTCCGCTGGCTCGCCAAACACGAGCAGCAGCCGGAAGAACAATCGCCCCTCGGCATCATCCTCTGTGCCGGGAAAAAGACCGAACAGATCGAACTCCTCGAACTCGGCCAATCCGGCATCCACGTCGCCGACTACCTCACCGCCCTGCCGCCCCGCGAGTTGCTCCAACAGAAACTCCACGCCGCCATCGAAATCTCCCGGGCCCGCTTCGACGGATCAAGTGACGGCGATCTCTAAAGCCAGCCGATGGCTAGTCCTCAATCATGACCGACCCCTCCTCCACAAAAATCGGCACACTTCCCGCCGCGGCGTTGGTGGTGTCGAGCATGGTGGGGACGGGAGTGTTCACGAGTTTGGGCTATCAGGTGGGGGACATCCCGTCGGGGCCGGGGATTCTGTTGGTGTGGTTGTTGGGCGGACTGGTGGCGTTGTGCGGGGCGCTTTCGTATGCGGAGTTGGCAGGGGCGTTGCCGAGATCGGGCGGGGAGTATCATTTCATCGGCCGGCTCTATCATCCGTCGCTGGGGTGGACGGCGGGATTGCTGTCGGCGGTGGTTGGGTTTGCCGCGCCGACCGCGTTGGCGGCGCTGGCGCTGGGAAGTTATGCGCATCGTGCGGTTCCGGAGGTTCCCGCGGTGGTGGCTGCGGCGGTGGCGGTGGTACTGGTGACGGGCGGGCATTTGCTCACCTTGAAAGCAAGCGCGCTGCTGCAAACGGTTTCCACCGCGCTGAAACTCACGCTCATCCTCGGATTGATCATCGCCGCCTTTTGCAAGCCCGGGCACGGCGACATCCGTTGGGAAATTCAACCGCGCACGGATCTTGCGATCGTTGCCAGTCCCGCATTTGCCGTGGCGTTGTTGTTCGTGTTCTACGCCTACTCGGGATGGAACGCGGCGGTTTACATGATGGAGGAGCTCAAGGATGAGCGGCGGACGGTGTCGCGCGCGTTGGTCTATGGGACGCTGTTAGTGGCGGGACTTTATGTGTTGCTGAATGCCGCATTTCTCAAAGCAGCGCCCGTGGCGGAACTGGCTGGCGTGACCGAAGTGGGGCACGTGGCGGTGGAAGCGTTGTTCGGCGCGGGCGCGGCGCGATGGTTCAGCGGGTTGCTTTCGTTAGGGCTGGTGGCGACGGTGAGCGCCCTGGTTTGGGCCGGGCCGCGGGTGCTGGAAGTGATGGGCAGGGATTTTCATCTGCTGCGGGTTCTGGCTGCGAGAAACCGGCACGGATTGCCAGTGCAGGCGACGTTGATTCTATCAGGGTTGGCGCTGGTGTTTGTGATGACCGGGGATTTCGGTCAATTGCTAACATACACCCAGTTCGCGCTGACCCTGTGCGCCTTTCTCACGGTGTTCGGAATCTTCATCGTGCGCCGTCGGCCTGCAACGGAGGGAGCCTTCCGCTGTCCGCTCTATCCGCTGCCGCCGCTGGTGTTCCTGGCGATGACCGGGTTTGTGATGATCCGCTCGCTGGTGGCTGAGCCCATACCAACTCTGGCGGGAATGGGGACGGTGCTGCTGGCGTGGTTGTGTTATTTTCCACTCAAGAGCGGACGCGTGAAGAATATCGACCGCGGATGACGCGGATTCTCGCGGATTGGGACGAGGGGAAACTTAGCTCATCTGCTATCCTGATCTTCAAAATCCGTGCAATCCGTGTCATCCGCGGTTAAATTAAACACGGTATCCGTTCCCTCAAGCCACCAAGGATCAAACCTCATGAAACTATCCATCCTACTTCTGCCGGTCGTCATGATGCTCACAGGCTGCGGTCCTTCCAAGCCTGCCGCCGTCCAACCGGTGTATCTTGATGAACCCCCCGCCAATTTCCCGGTCGTGACCGGCGAGGCCGGGCCGGATGATGTCGGGTTGTTCCTCGCGGGCAAACCGGTAAGGCGTGGCGCCACTCTTTCACGCCTCCAACAGACCGTGGAGTATCAGACCCACCAGCGGGAAATCAGCCAACTCGAACGGCTCTATGTCCGACCGCGGATCAACAAGATGAGATCGTGGGCGAGCGTGGAGGTGAGTCCGGTGACAGGCAGCGGCCCGGTGAACTATCCGTTCGGCGGGCCGGATCTGTTGCATGTGAGCGCTTTGTTTCCGGAGGCAAAAACCTACGTCCTGATGGGGCTTGAACCGGTCGGGGAAGTGCCGGCGCTGGAATCGATGCAGCCGGGCGATGTCCTGGCGGCACTGAATGCCTTCCGCCAGTCCACGAAAACGCAGCTTCTAACGGGCTACTTCATCACCAAGGAAATGCGCTCGGATCTGGGAGGCACCGCCCTGCGCGGAGTGACACCGATCCTGCTCGCCACTGTCGGGTTGATGGGCGGCGAGGTGGAATCCGTGCGATCGATTTCCGCCGGCGGAAAGCCCGGTGTGGAAATGCAGTATTACGACTCGGGCGGCATGCGTCACACCGCTCTCTACGTTTCCGGGGACTTGTCTAACGGCGGTTTCAAGGGCGGCTATCGTCAATGGGTGGCGGGGCTCGGTGGCACGGCGACGTATTTCAAGGCTGCGTCCTATCTGATGCATGACGATGGTTTCTCACAAACGCGCGACTTCTTCCTCGGGCAGTCGCGGGTTATTCTGCAGGACGATTCGGGGATCCCGCTGCGCTATTTCCCGCAGGACAAGTGGACCCTGCGGTTCTTTGGAACCTACGAGAAGCCCATCGAACTCTTCGCCAAGCATCAGCAGGAGGACCTGCGTCAGGCATATGCCACCAATCCAGCCGGACATCTCGGTTTTCCTTCCGGCTACCAATACGAGTATCGTCAGGCGAACCTGATGTTGGCGGTGAAGCGGTGATGTAGGAAAAAACTAACCACGAAGGTCACCAAGGAACACGAAGGGGGAAATAAAGATGAATGGAACCGCAATGGGAGCGCAGCGGACATGGACGAACTAGCCACTTGGAATCCTTCGTCAAATGGGCGCGGATAAACGCGGATTTGAGTAATCAGTGCGGTGTATCCCGAAAAGATCTCCACAGCTTTCAAACCCGAAAAACAGTTTTTTCTCTTCTCCAATCCGTGTCCATCCGCGTCATCCGCGGTTCAAATACTCTTCCTCACCGGCTAACAGCCCGCAGGAAGGCGCCATCATTCCACCCGGAAGAGCGGCCGAGCCGCGCGATGACAAGATCTTCCGACGGCAGGACATAGACGCGTTTGCCGCCCGATCCCACCATCGCCAGCCAGCCGGGATCAAGATCGCTGCCGAGGCAGGCGAGCTGCCAGAATGACGGCGGGCGGACGGCGTCGATGTTGCGTTCCGGCTCGATGGAAAAGGCCGCGGACTTGGCGGCGTTGCGGTTCCACCAGATTCCGGAGGCCACCATCGGGTTCGCGGTGCGGGGCGAGGCGAGGTCGCGGAAGACGTCACCCTCCAGACCGGCGGCGTCGCGTCCATCGGCGAGTGTCGCCACGACCTGTCCGAGCCGGCCGAGATCGCGCACGCTGAACTGCGCGCCGGTGGACAGATAGAATCTTCCTCCCTCATCCTTCCGCCAGTCCGGCGACGAAATGCCGATGCCGCCCATGATCTCGCGGAGAAAAAGCTCCGTCGTGGAACCACGCTGCCGCAAATAACGGCGCAGCACCTCAGCGAGGATTTCATCCGATGCCGGGCCATAACGGAATTGCGCACCCGGCGCATCGACGAGTGGCAGCGCGATGGCGATCCGACCCTTGTCCGCGATGCGTCCGCGATAAAGGGCCGCGACACCTGCGGAGAATCCTGCCGTTTGGTTGACCAGCATCCGCACCGTGATCCGGCTCTTTCCAGGATCCATCTGCCATTCGGGAATGATGTCCACCAGCGGCCGGTCCGGCTGAATCCAGCCTTCGTCCGCGGCCCGCACCACCGCGAGTGCCGCCAATGTCTTGGTGATGCTCAATGACGGCAGGCGTAAATCCAAATTTCGTCCACCGAGCCAGCGCCCCTCTTGCCAGATTCCGTAGCCATCCCCGCCGAGCCTCTGCGCCGCGGCGAGATTGATTTTTCCAACGCCTGTCGCTGTCCCCGCGCAACTCGGAAGCAGCGCGACCAATCCCGCACGGCCCGCCAGACCCAGCCATTGACGACGTTTCATCGTCGCCTCCATAGCCTACCGGCACGATTCCAACAACCTGGGAAATGTCAACGGAACAGGAAATGGAGTGCCAGTGAAAAGAAGCCGAACCACCACGCAGATGTGGGTCACGATCTGGCGGATGCCTTGCACCTTTTGGCTTCAGGCTTCTTTCTCCCGTTTTTACCCTTTCCGTGCTCGGGGGAGGTGTTAGCCTCAGACTGTCAGAACCCTGTTGCCCCCCCGCGGTCTCCTTTCCGCATTTCAATTTTGCAGCGTTTCAGCTTTTCCCCAGTCCCGTCTCGAATCCATCTTGATCTATCGAACGATTTGCCCGAATGTCCCGCCATGAACCAGATGACGCTGCTGCGGGATTCTCGCTCAAGGCACACGTTGAAGAGCTCCGAAGCCGCTGCGAGGCAGTTGCGCGTCTTCAAGGCGGTTCTACCCATTACCTCGAAGAACTCGCTATTTTCCGAACCTACGCCCGCGAAAAAGGACTCATCCTCCCGCAGTTTCCGCACGAACTGAGCCGCGCTCCCGACGATGAGGGAAACGAGCATCAGGTTTGGTTCATCGCTGATTCGGCAAGTTTCCTGAAAGCCACTTGGCCGGACTTTTTCGGACTGCTCGTCATCCATCGGCAAAATGAGGAGCCCAAAGCCTCGCCGATCGGCTATCTGGAGCGCTGGCTTCTCCACAACGAACTCTTCGGCGACGATGTCCGTTTCCTCGGAGTGATCGAACAGGACGGGCAACTGCGCCTACTGATCCGTCAGCCTGCCATCGCCGGCGAGCCCGCCACTCTTGAACAAATCGACACGTTCTTCACCAGGAATGGTTGGCTGCGTTTCACCGTCAGTGGGGAAATCGCCTTCTTTGATCCGGAAAGGAACGTCGTCATCTCCGATACCCACCGAGGCAATCTCATCCTCATGGACGATGGCCTGTTAGCTCCCATCGACCTGCGCGTTCAGGCTCTTTCCGGTGCGCTGCTTGATGTCGTCGTGGAGCTTTGCCAACCTATCTGAGCCATTTCCTCCACATTCTGATTCCTCCTTTCAACGTTTCAGTTTCTCAGTATTTCGGTTTTTTATCCTGCGCCCTGGTTTCCGGAGCAACAGCTACCAAGTCGGCACCAAGTCGCGATTCTCCGCCAATGCCGCACCGAGACTGCCATCGGCGACCTCATGGCCATCGCCGGGCGCAGCGACCGCACCAAGTTCCGCAACCAAAATTCTCAAGCCTCTGCTGGAAGCCAGTCGGGTGAAGATGACCCTTCCTGACAAACCGAACAGCCGCCTCCAGAAATATCGGATCACTCCCGCAGGCCGCGGCCGTTTGGCCTGATGGCGAAACGCCATCACCGACCGGATGCGTCTTTCTCCTGTAGCGGCGCGTCTGCGACCGCCGCTGGCTGCACCCTTTGAGATCTGGGTTCGCTGAAAAACCAGTTGAAGATGTCCGAATCCTCACGGTTGGTGTGGGTATGAAAAAGCACTCCCTTCGATTGGCTGCGGTGACGTTGTTTTCCGCCTGCGCCGCGTTCAGTGTCGGATGCTATCCTGCGTCCTACTATGGCGCTGCTCCCTACTCTCAGAATCAGGACTCGAAGGGCTATGACGTTCAGCAGGATCCCGCTCCTCAGCCGCAACCCCGCTACTACCGCTCTTACGGCGTTTATTACGGCCCGGCCTATTACCCGCCCTATCCGTATTATTACGGAGGGTATTACGGCCCACGCTATTACGGCCCACGCTATTATGGTCCGCGTTATTATGGCCATTACGGGCATGGCCACTACGGCCATCATGGCGGCCATCACGGCGGCAATCACGGCGGCAATCACGGCGGCAATCACGGCGGCAATCACGGGGGCAATCACGGGGGCAATCATGGTGGCGGCGGCAATCATGGTGGCGGCGGCAATCATGGTCCGCGCCGTTAGCAGCGATGCCCCGAACTCCCCGGTGGCGGGAGGCGCGACTTGAAATTTCCACCTCCGCCCTCATGGATCGAGGTGGCTATGTCCCGCGCATCCAAGCAGTCCAAGGTCGTGCTGATCTGAAACAAGGAGTGGCGATATCCGATCGCCGTGCACATGAGAGGCCAATGGAATCGTGTGCAAGCTCGACTCATCCTCGCCTCATGGGCTCCGGCGGATCAGAATGCAGATCGAGAGATAGCGAATCTTCATGAATCGCAAAGCGCGTCCCGCATGGCCGAAGGCAATCCGCCGTTCCTTGGGGCTTCGCGTTTGGCCAATCCCTTGTGGCCCCGGCGGACCTCCCACTGCATTTCAGCGTTTCAGTTTTCAGCCTTTCAGCTTTTTTTCCAGCTCCCTCATCCCAAGCCTCACAGTCGCCAACCCAGCGACTGATCTCCCGCTCCTGATTCTCCCACCTTTTTCCCTTCCGCCCCAAAGCGGGTATTAGTCTCCGCTATCAAAACCCTGATAGCTCCCAACGTCTCTTTTCAGCGTTTCAATTCCCAGCATTTCAGTCTCTCATCCTGCCGATGCCGTCCCCCGAACCACCGCCTTACACCATCACCCCCGCGATCCTCTCGCTGGTGGCGGAGATTGCCAGCGAGGTGGGGCGCATCGGCGCGTTGTCGGGTGCCGGTCAGGTTCCCAAGCTTCGGCGCGAAAACCGGATCCGCAGTGTTCATGCCTCGCTTGCCATCGAGAATAACACGCTCACTCTCGACCAGGTCACCGCCGTGATCTCCGGCAAACGGGTGTTAGGCCCGCCTCGGGAAATCCAGGAGGTGGAAAATGCCTTTGCCGCTTACGAGGCCATGCCCTCGTGGAATCCTTCGTCTTCGAAAGATCTCCTTGCGGCCCACCGGCTCATGCTGTCCGGCCTCGTGCCGGATGCCGGGAAATACCGCACCCGCTCCGTCGGCATCGCCCAAGGGAGGCAAATCGTCCACCTCGCGCCGCCCGCCGGCCGCGTGCCCGGTCTGATGAAAGATCTGCTAGGTTGGCTCAAGCGCACCGATATCCACCCGCTCATCGCCGGTTGTGTGTTTCATTACGAACTGGAACTCATCCATCCCTTTGCTGATGGCAATGGCCGCATTGGACGCCTCTGGCAGACGCTCATTCTGAGCCGGTGGAATCCGCTCTTCGCTTGGCTCCCCGCGGAATCCGTCATCCGCGACCAACAGGCCGCCTACTATCAGGTGTTGGCCGCCTGTGACAAGGCGGGCAACTCCACCGCCTTCATCGAGTTCCTGCTCAACGCCCTGCGCACCGCCCTCGGCGAGGCGACCGCTTCCGCCCTGGTTTCCGGAGCAACAGGCACCAAGTCGGCACTCAGTCGGCACCAAGTCGCGATTCTCCGCCAATGCCGCACCGAGACCGCCATCGGCGACCTCATGGCCATCGCCGGCCGCAGCGACCGCACCAAGTTCCGCAATCAGATTCTCAAGCCACTGTTGCAAGCCGGTTGGGTGGAGATGACCCTCCCGGACAAGCCGAACAGCCGCCTCCAGAAATACCGGATCACCTCCGCTGGCCGCGCCCGATTGACTTGATGTTGAATCTTTACTCCCGGGCGCATGCGTCCTTCAGCCTCCGATCTCTGGTTTCTCATTCTCCCACCGCTTTCGCAGTTTCTCCTAGTCATCTATCGGCAGTCCCGCTCTTCTTGGCCCGTGCTACTCGCCGCCGCCATCGAATGTCTTTACGATCTCCGCGTCGGCACCACCCCGGTGGAGGAGGGGACACCGTACGAGAAGCCGCACAAGCCGCTGCTGGCTGCCTTCGATCTCATCGACGAGGGCCTTGCGACGCCCAATCATATCCCATGGTGCCAGGCACTCCGCGACCGCTTTACCGCCTGCGTTTCAGCTTTCACAATTTCAGCTTTCAGCTTTTCCCATCCGCATCCCCGGCGCTCCAATGGGGAAAAGGAATTGCTCAAACTATCAGGGCAATCCTTGCTGCTCCCGCAGGACGAAGCATTCCATCCGGACAGCAAAGGGTTGAGCTGGCGGCTCGAAAGATTAATCGCGTGAATTAAAACCTCTTCCGCACCTAGCGAAAGTGATCTAGTTTCCAATGCTGGCAAACTGCCGGAAGGCGGGGCAGGGGCCGGATGTGCCGCCGGTTTTGAGGTGGATCATCGGGATGTGGCCGTCGTCCGCCGCTTCAGCGTCCATGCCGCATGAAAGCCGATTACTTCAGTTTTCCCTCGCGCCCTGCAAACTAGGGCTCGAATTCTAGAGATGGCCCGGATAATTTTGCACCATGCTCTTCAAGCGAGGCCTCTACGAACAATTGATCACTTTGTCCATGGAGGGCCGACTCTCGGCGGTCGACGACGATCTGATCCGTCGTTCTTCTCTCCGCCCCGCTGAAGCAGGTGATCGTCTCGCACTTCATCTTGGTCGTATTCTTGCTAGGATCATCGATAAGTCGGAGGAAAAGTCTCGTGTCGGTGATGGTATCGCCTTAGTCCGGAGACTATTGGATGCGATGGAAAGCGACATGACTGAGGGCCTAGAGTTGATTGAGGGAGAGACCATGCTGGAGGCAATTCTTGAGAGGGACCCCGCTGGAAAACCTAAGGTCATCGAAAGTCCTCTCATACCTCTGCTAGATACGACACTCCTGACTAACGCCCGCGGGGAACCCCGTGTGGGGCATCAGGTCGCGACTGAGATAGCTTCAGCCCAGCGGATTGATGTCATTATGGCATTTATCCGGCGCAGTGGCATCCGCCCCTTGCTCGATCGTTTGCGCCAACACGTCGAAAATGGAGGGCGACTGCGTGTGCTGACAACGACCTATACAGGATCGACGGAGCTAGCCGCGCTCGAACAATTGAAAGACGCGGGTGCCGACGTGAGGGTTTCGTATGACACGACATCGACCCGACTGCATGCGAAGGCGTGGCTGTTTCATCGGGAAAGTGGTTTCTCGACGGTCTATGTGGGATCCTCAAACCTGACGCATTCAGCACAAGTCGACGGACTGGAATGGAACGTCCGGCTGTCTGGGGCTAGGAATCCTTCGGTGATCGAGAAGGTAGCAGCTGTTTTCGATTCGTACTGGGAATGTGGGGATTTCGTGCCATTCGACTCTCAGACTTTTCGCGAGAGAACTCGTGTTATTGAGAATACAGCCGTTTGGGCGATCCCACCGACGGACCTTCGTCTGGAGCCTTACCAGGAGCGCTTATTGGAGCAGGTAGAGGTGGCGCGCACTCGCGGGCACCACCGAAATCTATTGGTATCGGCAACAGGGACCGGAAAGACGGTGATGGCTGCGGTTGACTATACCCGACTCCGAAAGCGTATTCCTCGTGCACGGCTGCTCTTCGTGGCGCATCGAGAGGAGATCCTTGAGAAGAGTCGTGCAACATACCGTCATGCTCTTCGTGACCCATCGTTTGGAGAGCTATGGGTCGCAGGTAAAAAGCCGGAGGATTGGCAAAGTGTTTTCGCATCAATCCAGAGTTTGCACCGCAATGGACTGCAACAGCTGGCGGCGGATCATTTCGACGTGGTGGTCGTGGACGAATTCCACCACGCGGCAGCGCGCTCGTACCGCGAGGTTCTCGATCATTTACAACCACGCGAGCTATTAGGACTAACGGCGACACCAGAAAGAGCCGACGACCTCTCTATCTTCGATTACTTTGATGGAAGAATCGCTGCCGAACTGCGACTCTGGGATGCGATAGATCAACATCGACTTGCTCCTTTCCAGTATTTCGGAATCCACGACGGCACGGATTTGCGTCGAGTCCCTTGGAAGCGAGGGTCCGGATATGACATCGAAGGGCTGACCAATATCTATACGGCGAACGACTCTCTCGCCCGTCTCGTGCTGAAGCGCCTGGGAGAGCATGTTGACGACATCGACGGCATCCGGGCCCTTGGATTCTGCGTTGGGGTAAATCACGCCAGATTCATGGCACGGGTCTTCAATGAAGCTGGCGTTCCTTCCATCGCGGTGTGGGGTGACAGCCCGGATGAAGAGCGGCGACAAGCCCTGGCAGATCTCAGGGATGGAATCATCCGCGTCCTGTTCTCGGTCGATCTCTTCAACGAGGGTATCGACATTCCGGACGTCGACACACTTCTATTCTTACGTCCGACGGAAAGCCCGACGCTCTTTCTGCAACAACTTGGCCGTGGACTCCGGAAGGCTCATGAGAAGAGGTGGTGCACTGTGTTGGATTTCGTCGGGCTACACCGAACGGAGTTCCGTTTCGATCGGCGACTTCGAGCGCTTCTCGGCGGTTCTCGAAAGCACGTTGAGCAACAGATTGACCAAGGGTTTCCGTTTCTTCCTTCGGGCTGTCACATGGAACTGGATCGGCAGACGAAGGAAATCGTTCTCCGGAGCATTCGTAGGGCGATCCCGTCCCGCTGGCAGGAAAAAGCCGATGAGTTGCGGGCACTAGCCAAGGAGGGACCAGTTGGACTTTCCGCCTTTATCGAGGCATCCGGGCTCGACCTGGAGGATATCTATCAAGGCACATACTCTTGGTCAGACTTGAAAGAGGCGGCGGGTCTATCTGTTGCACCAGTTGGGCCACAGGAAAAGAAAATTCGCCGAGCCTGCGGACGACTCTTACACGTCGATGATGCCCTGAGACTGGATGGATGGCGTAAGCTCTTATCTCAGGACGTCGTCTCCGCCCCAGCTGATCCGAATGCCCGGGATGCACGTCTAGCCCGTATGCTCGTTTCACAGCTAATGTCTCAAGCGCTCGACAATGCGTCAACTCTCGCGGACGGGTTGAATCTTCTATGGCAACATCCTCAGATTTGCGCCGAATTGAAAGAATTGTTTGATGTCCTCGCCGAAAGGGTGAGCCATCTCCAATCATCACCATCCGGGCATGAGCTTGTTCCTTTGGTTACCCACGCGCGTTACACGAGATTGGAAATTCTAGCCGCATGTGACCCAGATGACCGATCGACAGTGGCGCCCTGGCAAACTGGTGTGCGTTGGCTACCGGAAGCGAAACTCGACCTGTTCGCGTTCACCCTCGACAAGACCAAGGGGCAGTTTTCTCCGACGACCCGCTATCGGGATTATGCAATTAGTCGTGAACTTGTGCACTGGGAGAGCCAGTCGATTACACGATCCGAATCCGAAACTGGATTGCGGTATCGCAATCATGCTATGCAGAAATCCGGAGTGTGGCTATTCGCCAGAGAGAGTGTCGATGAGCGTGCATTCTGGTTTTTGGGGCCGGCTAAATTCATATCACATGAGGGAGAGCTGCCGATGGCTATCACGTGGAGACTTGATTACCCACTTCCAGGAGATCTCTTCCAAGCATTCGCTGCCGCCGTTGGCTAACGGTCAATTTTTCGGATAGTGCCTGTTTTTTCGTCCAATGACTGAGAATCGGTAGACGCCCGGAATTTCCGAGTGACATGTGGTAGGCAAAGGTTAGCTTTGCCGAAGTTTCCCGATAGAGAGAAGACCTGAATCATGATCATCAAAGTTGCTGCCGATAAGAAGTCCGAGATTGCCATTCTGGAGGCACTGGCAGTGAGGCGTGACGCGAGTCCGGATACCCGTAAGCGGATCGAACAAGAAATCCGGAATATCCGCTCAGGAATCAAAGGTGAAGATGAAGCTGCCTATGAAATCAATTTCCACTTCGGGGCGACGAAGAACTACGCGGTCATTCACGACTTGCGGATTGTGGTCGAAGGCAGAGTCGCCCAGATCGATCATCTTGTCATTGGGCGCTTCCTCGACATTTGGGTCTGCGAGACCAAGAGTTTCTGCGAGGGAATGGCGATCAATGAACAGGGCGAATGCTCGCGTTTTTACAACAACAAGCCATCTGGAATGGCTTCGCCCTTCGAGCAAAACAGGAAGCACGTCATGGTCCTGGGGGATTTGTTCAAAACCGGTTTGGTGCAGCTTCCAACAAGGCTGGGATTCTCCATCAAGCCGAACATGACCAGCGTGGTGCTGGTGTCCAAGAATGCCCGCATCAGTCGTCCGAAGACGCAAATTGCGGGTGTGGAGAGCATCATCAAGAGCGATCAGTTCAGGTCATTGATCGATCGTGCCACAGACGGGGACAACAATCCTTTGACCATGGCGAAGCTGATCGGAGCGGATACGCTGGAAAACTTTGCGCGCGCCATCGTGGCTCAACACATGCCAACCGCATTCGATTGGGCCGCTAAGTTCGGGCTTTCTGAGCTTTCTCCCGGATACGTATCCAGCCGTGTCGTTTCAATGCAGACCGCACCACCGGCGCTGCCCACTCCGGTGGTCGTCGCGAACCGTAGCGAAACCGTGAGATCGTCTTCAGTCGATGAGAAGAAGCCGAAAAAGAAGCTGATCTGTGCCACCTGCTCAGATCCAGTGGAGCTTAAGGTGGCGAGGTTCTGTTGGTTGAATAAGGCTAGGTTCGGGGAGAACATTTATTGCCGAGAATGTCAGCTCGCGGTTTGAATTCATTATCAATCGTTAACTTACACGGGGGGCGTGCTGGTTGGTGCCTGTCAATTGAACTAACGCTCGAGTTGCTTAACCGAACTTGAATCGCTGCCGGTGATTCGCCACAAATTTGGCATTCGGCGAAATCCCATCGGTGGGGATGTCGAGTGGCCTTCCCTCAAGTGTCTCAAAGCTGGATTTTACAGATTCGTGGGAGAGCCGTGATTTGAGGTTGAAGGAGAGCATGAGGCAGAGGTCGTCATCGAAAGCGATCAGGCCTTGGTCGAAGGCGGCATCGTGGAGCCGGTTGAGGGCTATGCCATTGCGGACGTTCAGGCGTTGCGCTTCGTGCCCACTCCATGGCAGGATGTGGGAGGCGATGAGGAGTTCGCGTATCGGCAGTCCGGTGAGTCCGCAACGGTTGCCGTAGTTGTTGAGGACGATCTCGCGGAAGTAGTCTTGGCCGCGACGTTGTTTGGTGGGGCGGGTGACTTCGGTTTCGCCGGATGGCGGTCGCGTGACCTTGCGGATGCCGGTGCCGGGGATGACTTCCGTGGTTTCCGATTCGGACTCGACGAACAATGCATCGAAGCGTTCCTGACTGAGCGGGACCAGTTCAGCGGGGTTTTGTTGGAACTCTTCCCAGACGGTCCGGTCAAGATTGCTGGCTCCTTTGAGGCCCTGGATGCCCCGCAGTTGAAGGGCTGGATCAAGCGAGGCGAGATTGCTGAGTTTCATTGCCACCGCACTTGGGGTTCGGCCAATGCGTTGCGCCAGATCAATGATGACGGGCTGCCGTTGGTCGAACTGCCCGAAGCGAAGCTTGTGATAGAGATTGAGGACGATCAGGAGTTCATCACGGGTCCAGTGCATGTCATGGACGATGGTGAAAAGGTGGGAGGCAGGGAAGCTGAAATCGGTAAGCTGGTTCGCGAGAGGCGGCGGAGTGGGACGTCAGGTGAGACTGGGGTAGGTGACGTCTTCCGTTTTGGAAACCGTGAGGATTTTTTGATTGATTAGGAGCCTGATGGTTTTCCCGACTACCTCTTCAGTCAGCCCATGGTCGAAGAGTTTCTGAATCATCGAGGCGAGACTTGAACGAGTGTCCGGCCGAGTCTTGGCGGGATTCGCGAGATGGAGTGAGAGTCGATCGAATCTCTCTTCGGTACTCATCAGTGCGGGAACTTCGCTCAAGGCATCTCGCCGCGCGGCGAGGATCTTCTTTTTCCTCAGGTGCTTGATGACTACATCGAAGCCCTTGTCCTTGGAAATGATGTGGAAATAGCCCGCCGGATCTTTGGCTGCCCTCATGCCGACTTCACAGGCGAGGACGAAATCGAGGGCGTTCTTGGTTATACCTGCGATGGGAGTCCGGATCAGTTCGGCCTTCTCGGCGAGTTGGTGGATCTGCTTGTGAAGTTGTTCTGGCGGATCCGGCTGTCTGGCCCCGAGTACCAGATGGACGACGGCCGACCTGCCCTCGATCCGGGAGAGGTCCCGTTCATAGACATTTTCATAGTCGATGAAGATGTAGTTTGTGCGCGGCGTGCTGAAGAGCCGGGGGACGACGGCGGATGGCTGATTCATGCGTTGCGGGTTTGGAGCGCTTTAAGGTGATCGCGGGCAGCGGCTTTGCGATTTGTGGTGCGGTGAAGTTCGTCGAGGCGGGCATTGGCCTGCTGCACGCCGGCGGGATCGAGGAGAGTGGCGGTGTGGTTCCTGATCCATGGGAGCAAGCCGCGGTTGAGGACGTTGCCGGGCAGCGGGGTTTTGAATTGGGTGTCGCCGATGAACATGACGACGGGATGGAAGCGGTCGTCGGGGAGGCAGAGGAATTGTTTGAGAGCTTTTACGTGCAGCAGGTTTTGGTGAAGTGGGTTTTGGAACCGGTGCTTCGCCTTGTAGATCTGCTGGGTCCACTGCCGTTGTTTCTCGGAACCGAAGATCCAGCCTTTGTAGTTCTTGGTTTCGATCACGAAGATCCCGATTGGCGAAACGACCATGTGGTCGATCTGGGTGGTGCCCTTGCCGTCGGGCCGTGGCAGATAGATGTCGCCGAAGTTTCGGTAGAGTTGCGGATCGAGCTGCTTGAGACCGATGCGGCTCACCATGATTTCACCCAACCAACCTTTGAAAACGGGACCGGCCGCGATTTTGAAGAGGAGCCATAGAACGAACAACGCGGCGAAGAACGGCCACTGGGCAATCAAGGGAGCAAGCATATTGCGGTTAGCCTGCTAGACCGAACAGGCTCGGGCAATGACGAAAGCGGTCTCTAACGTGATCGCGGGGGGTGAAAGAGTGCCGAGTGATCAGTGATAAGTGATCAGAGAAGAGTGGAGTTGGAGTGATGGTTGGCGATTGTTGATTTTGGATTTTTGAGGGGAAAAACGTTCATCCCTCCAGCAACTTCGGCAGCCTCGTTTCCAACCACGCTCTAGCAGCGGCATTTTTAAGAGCGCATTCCCAGATGGTGACGACATGCCAGCCGAGGGCGAGGAGGGCGGCTTCGTTGCGGAGGTCGCGGGCGCGGTTGCCGTCGATCTTGGTCGTCCAGAAGTGGATGTTGGACCCCGGCAGGCGGAAGGCGGGGCAGTGTTCGTGGCCGTGCCAGAAGCAGCCATGCACGAAGATGACGGTATGGAATTTGGGGAGCACCAGATCCGGGCGGCCGGGAAGTTGCTTGTTGCTGCGGCTGTTCACGGTGAAGCGGTAACCCAACCGGTGAAGCATCCGGCGCAGGGCGATTTCCGGCTTGGTGTCCCAGCTGCGGATGCGGGCCATGACTTGCGAGCGCTTTTCCGGGGTGAAGACGTCGGCCATGGAACCAATCAACATGGGTGAGGTTTCCCGTGCCACTGGAAACATCGAACAATGGCGCCTGACATCGACCGGGATGTTCTGAAATTCCCTTCAACAATCAACATTCATCAATCCGCAATCGTCAAACGGAGGAGGGGAGCTGGATTGATGATTGGTGAATTTGGATTTTGAGTTTTGGATTTTTGGGGGGAGGAAGGATTCAGCCTCCGGCGGGAGAAGATGAAGGGCGACGGTCGCAGACGCGCCGCTACAGGACGACGGAGAAAGGGATGTTTTTTGAAATGACACGTGATAATCCGGTGTATCTGCAACTACCACGCTCCATTCCTCATCCGCCGTTCTGCCTCCAACTCAGCCTTTGCCACCTGTGAAACCACGCTCCTCCGCACTCGCCTCCGTCCTTCTTGGAATCGTTCCCTTCATCGCGACGTCGCCGGCTGCGGTGGCTGCCATCAAGCCTGCGGCACTTAGCCCGGGCGGTCCGGTCGACCGGGCGAAAATGGATGTGATCCGGATGGCGGAGGACAAGGGCGGTGTCTGGTCGCCGGAACTCAAGCTGGCATACCTCCGCTACGCCCGAGCGCAAACTCTTGCCGCTTGCGCCGCACGGAACATCCAACTGCCGCAGGATTTCCTCGCCTGGATCGAAGGGGATCCGGTCCTCAGCGCCTCGGTCTATGGCACGCGGGCGGATCCCTTGCCGATTCTCCTTGGACTTCGCTCGCTGGAAATCGATCTGGGCAAGCAAATCGTCCGGCAGGACTACCCGCAGCTCGCCCTTGCCTTCGCGATTAACGATTCCTTTCGCGGCTGGAGCTCCACTCCGGCGGTCCAGAACGACACGCGGAAACTGAACATGCCGCTGACCGAGCCGGATCTTTCCCCCAGGCCTCCCCTGAAAATCGCCATCGCCGGCGATCCGCGCGTCAGGATCGACACCAAGGACCCCAAGCGCCGGCTCGACCGCGATGACCACATCATCAATTTCCTTGAGGACCATGCCGAAATCGAAGTCGAGGTCATGGCCAAGGATCTCCCGCCGTTGGAATACGATTCCAAAGGCATCGCCAAGAAGCGCAAGGAGCGGGACATCGCCAAGAAGATCCAGCGCAAGCCCACCGCGGCGGATGTGATCGCCTCGCCCGCCCTCCAACAGGAGTTCAACGCCTACATGAAGGGCAAAGGGCAGAACGTCGCCATCGACTGCGGCGATCAAGTGGTTTCCTGGAATTCCACCAAAAGTGTTCCCGGACCCGAGGCGAAAAAGATTACCGAAGCCCTTGCGCTCTTCCGGGACGCCTACCGCGCCAAGGGCCGCCTGCCCAAAGCGCGCGATGCCGCGGCGACGCCCGTCGAGTCGATGGCCTGGTTCATCCGCAACGACCGCTACCCGTTCTCGGCAGTGGATCGCAAGGACCGCCAGTGGCCGCGGTTCCCGCTCAACGCTCCGTGGCCCGTGCTCATGATGTTGGCCGACGATGACCAGCCGCTCCGCGAGCGTGAGGAAATCTGGACCAAGTTCCGCGACAGCGGGGAAATGAAAACCTACGGCGAGTACATCGGAGACATCGCCCAGCAATACGACATGCAATCCGCCCGGCGGCTCGCTCCGAGCGCCTTCGACTACGGCACCATCCAGATGATGTGGAAGGACGGCGGTGTCTGCGGCACCATGGCCTCGATGGGCGCGCGCACCCTGCGCATTTGCGGCATCCCCGCCGCCACCGCCGGACAACCGGGCCACTGCGCCCTGGTGCAGATGGAATTCAACCCGAAATCCGGCCAATACGCCTGCAAGGGCGGCCAATACGCCACCGGCGGAGACGAGGTCACCAACGTCCATTACAACTGGTATTTCGGCGACGCGGCACGTCCGGAGCCGATGGTTTACCACCAGACTGTCGCCTGGTCCGTCAACCATGGACTGCCAGCCTTCCTCGATTCACTGCTCTGCCTGCAAATCAGCCGGCTGCTCCCGGAGAGCGACACCGCGCGGCGGATCAAGCTGCTCGAACAAGGCCTCGACCTGAATCCCTATTCCATCGCCCTCGCCGATGCTGCGATCTCCCAGATCAAGCAACCCGACGAGTTGGCGCAGTTCGTCGGGCGCTGCAACGCCCGCCTCGATCTGGCCGCCAAGCCTCCCAAAGCCCCGGACGCCAAACATCCCAAAGCCCCGGACACCAAGCTCTACCGCGCCACCCTCGCGGACAAGGTCAATGAGGCCACCGTCGCGCTCAACAAATCGGGGGGCAAACAGCCACCGAAAGGGAACGGTTAGTGATAGGAGGTGGCTGGCGGCGGTTTCAACTCTTCGTAAGTAGCCCCGCCTTCAGGCGGTCTTGGGTGCAGGTCGCCATTGCCCCGGTCTGCGGTGGGACGCCACCGGGAGATGAAGAGTGACGGTCGCAGGCGCGTCGCTGCAGCCACTGGGAAGACGAAGTGACGAGATCTCAACTCAAAGATCAACAATCCACATTCATCAATCCGCAATCGTCAATCGGAGGAGGGGGGATGATTGGCAGTTGTTGATTTTGGATTTTTGAGGGGAAGGAACAACCATCCACTCACCCTCTGCCGTCGAGGTATTTCCAGGCCCCTTTGTAGCGCTTGAAGCGGGAGCGTTCGTGGAGCTGGTGAGGTTGGTCGTCCTCGTAATAATCGGCGACGAATTCGACTTTTCCGGTCTTGTCGTCAGCACCGCCCTTGGATGAGCTGAGGATGGTGAGGAAACGCCAGTTGGCGTGGTGGATCGTTTCTTCCAAGTGCGCCTTCAAGTCGCGTTCCCGGCTGTCAGGGTGGGTGGTGGCGACGAGGTAATCGACGAGCCGGAAGAAGTAGGCGCTGTAGCGCGAGCGCATCAGTTGCTCGGCGGTCTCCGGCTTCGCGCGGCCGAGGTGGAATGGCTCGCAACAGGCCGCATAGGTTTCGCGGCTTTTGCAGGGGCACAAGGACTGTTGTCGTGGCCCGGCCGGCTTTTCCGGCGGGTCGTTGATAGGTTCCTTCATGAGCCCGAGTGTGGGGAACTGGGGAGCCGGAGGAAATGAGAAAGAAGTGATCAGTGATCAGTGATCAGAAAAGGGGAAGAGTTGTTCTCCAAGCTCGTGGAAGCCGATGGAAGGAGGTTTTGTCTCACCTAACATCGAACCCTGAAGTGAAGAGGGTGCCGGGCACCATTTCGCGGCGGCGCGCCTTTCAGCGGAACAGGAAATGAATCGCCAGCGAGAAGAAGCCGAACCAGACGACGCAGATGTGGGTGACGCCGAATGAACGCGCACCGACAGTTTCCGCAGGATCGTCGCGGTGGGGGCCGAACAGGATGGCGTATTTGGCAATCAGCCACAGCCCGAAGAAGGACCATCCGAGGATGAAAAGGACGAGGGCGGATTTGAGGAGATAGATCATGGCGTTCGTTTGATTTCCAACGCGGCATGGGAGAGTCCGCCGCGCTGATGGACGATGCTAGTTCCCGGAAGGGCCGGGAGACAGACACAGTGGCGATGATTTGCGGGCGGGTCGGCCAGTACAGATGGGACGGTTTTTCGAAATTCTGAAATTGTAACTGGCGGTCGCCAATCGGCCGATCCATCGTCGCTTCATGAAACCGGTTGCCCCGCTCTATCAGGAACTTGCCTCGCGCCTGGCCGGGCTGATCCGAGCCGGAACGTTCACGGCAGGCGACCGGCTGCCCTCCGTTAGGCAGGCCAGCCGCGAGCACCAAGTGAGCATCTCGACCGTGATGGAGGCCTACCGGTCGTTGGAAGATCAGGGCGTGATCCAGGCGCGGCCGCGGTCGGGCTACTACGTGCCGCCGCCGTCGCTGGATCTGACGAGGATTCCGTTGGCGGCCAGGCACTCGACCAAGCCGGTGCGGATCGAGCATTCCGAGATTTTTCAATCGGTGATGGATGTGGCGGAGAATCGCAACGTCGTGCCGTTCGCCGCTGCGGCGCCGGATGAGTCGATCATTCCTTCCGCCAAGCTGGCGTCGATCACCAACGCGGTGATGCGGAAATCGAAAGCCGACGCCCTCCGCTACACGCCGCCGATGGGCCGGCGGGAACTGCGGGTCGCGCTGTCGCGCCGATTGTTAGTCGCAGGGATCAAGGCGACGCCGGATGACATCATCACCACCCACGGCGCGACGGAGGCACTGTTGTTAGCGCTGCGGGCGACCACCAAGCGCGGCGATCTGGTGGCGGTGGAAACGCCGACGTATTTCGGCATCCTGCATCTGGTCCGCGATCTGGGCCTGCGGGTGATCGAAGTTCCGGTCTGCCCGCGCGAGGGCATGATGCTCGATGCGCTGGAAACGGCGCTGAAGAAGCACCCGGTCGCGGCGTGCGTGGTGCAGCCGAACTTCCAGAATCCGCTAGGCAGCGTCATGAGTCCGGACTCCAAGAAGCGGCTCGCGAAATTGTCGGAGAGCCACGGCTTCGCCATCATCGAGGACGATGTGTATGGCGAGCTTGCCCACGACGGCGGCCGGCCGTCGTCGATCGCGCTGCATGGCGGCAATGTCATTCACTGCGGATCGATTTCCAAAACCATCGCGCCCGGCCTGCGGGTCGGGTGGATTCTGCCGGGAATCTATCAGGCGGAAGTGAGGCGGCTGAAAACCATCCAGTGTCCGTGGAACGCCACTCTATCCGAACTGGTGGTCGCCAGTTTCCTCGATGCCGGTGGCTACGACCGCCATTTGCACCGGATCCGGCTGCTTTACGCCCAGCAATGCGCCCGCACCCGGCAGGCGGTGGTCCAACATTTTCCCAAAAGCTGCCGGGTGAACCAACCCGCGGGCGGCTTCGTGTTGTGGCTGGAAATGCCAGCGGGCTTCGATTCCGAGAGCTTCACCGTGGATGCGGTGGCCAAGGGAATCAGCCTCGTGCCGGGAACGCTGTTCTCTCCGTCCGGTGGTTTGAGAAACTGCTTCCGCCTGAGCTGCGGGTTCGCCTTCGGGCCACGGACGCTGGATGCCATCACCACCTTGGGCAAACTCGCGGGCAGGCGTTAGGCGGGCCGATCCCGCCGGAGCGCAATCCAGGACAAAAAAACCCGCCGGGGGGGACGGCGGGCCGGGGTGCGGGGGGGCACCTCAGGGGGGATTGTTAGCAGGGGTGCGGGACTTTTCCCGCGAGCAAGCCCATCCCGGCGAGGACCGCGAGCACGAAGCACTTGCAGTCGTTCCGGAGAATTCGCAACGGATCGACGTGGAGATCCGTCTGGTGATTGGCAAGCAGGTGGACGCGGCGGCCAAGTTCTGCCAGCTCCGCGGCACCGAGCGTGCGGGCGATGGGAACCGGATGGAACGGAAATGGTGGCGTGACGTCGGTATGCCAGGCAATGAAAGACTCGGTGCTCACCCGATAAGGTGGGGCATGTAGCGCCTGGTTTTGATCACGCTCCGGTTTGCGGGCCATCCGGCGGTGTTCCGGGGACTCGTTGCGGGAGCAATAGGCCACTTGGTCACCCGGCAATCCGGGAAGCCATAGAAACGCCTGATCCGGGGGGAACAGGGGATGCGCGGGCTTCCTTGCAACCAATATTTCCTGACGCTGAGCGCTTCCTTGCCTGGCGATTTTTTTCAAGGATGGGGGGCGGGAGATTGGGGGGATGGAAGTCGTGATCACGCTTGCAGTTCTACAACTTGCATCGTTCCTTGCGAGCTTATGTTTTCCTATCCAATCCTAGGAGAATTACTTATAAACCTGGCAAGTCTTGGCTTTCCAAGGCTTGCTATTGGGTGTGTAAACTGCACTTTTATAAATCGCAGCCCCGTCGCGATGTTCAATCATCCGACAACCGCGAAATAGAGCCCGTGATAATGAAGGATTCCGCTACCCATTCCTCTCCCCCCGCCCATTCTCCATCAGATTCAGCCGCCAAGCCGATAGGGAATTCCGAGGAGCTGTTAGTGGTCGGAAATCCCGATGATTCCGCAAGCGAGCTCATCCCTGTCGTCGGTTTGGGTGGCTCGGCGGGGAGCCTCGAGGGCTTGCAACGGTTTTTTCAAAATACTCCGCAGGATTCCGGAATGGCTTTCGCGGTGGTCGTCCATCTATCCGACCAGTATGAGAGCATCATGGCGGAGATTCTCCAACGGTCCACGACCATGCCGGTGTCCCAGGTGACGAGGCCTTTGAAGATCGAGCCAAATCATGTCTATGTCATTCCACCGGGGAAGCAATTGTCCACGGTGGACGGGATGCTTCATATTTCCGAGATGAGCCGGCCAAAGGGCAAACATGTCACGGTGGATCTGTTTTTCCGCATGCTGGCGAAATCCCATGGTGTGGCGGCTACGGCGATCGTGCTCTCCGGTGGCGATGGCGATGGCGCTCTGGGCCTGAAGCTGATCAAGGAGCATGGCGGGCTCACGATTGCCCAGGACCCGGCGGAGGCGGAGCAACCCAGCATGCCACTTGCCGCCATTGAAACTGGCATGGTCGATTGGATTCTGCCGGTGGAGCAAATGCCGGCCCGCTTGATCGAGTATCAAAAAATCGGGAAGAAACTTCAGCTTCCCGCCCCGGATGAATCCGGATCGTTGCACAAGGAAACCCCGGACGCGGAGAAGGACGAACACGCCTTGCGCGAGATTCTAACATTCGTGCGGACCACGACCGGCCACGATTTCAACGGTTACAAGCGCGCTACCGTCCTGCGCCGCATCGGCCGGAGGTTGCAGGTCAACAACCTGGAAAACCTGGGCGAGTATGTGACATTCATGCGAACCCATTCGGGGGAAGCCCCCGCCTTGCTGCAGGATCTGCTGATCACCGTGACCAGTTTTTTCCGCGACAAGGAGGCGTTCGCAGCCTTGGCGGCCGGCCTGCCCGCGCTGTTTGAAAACAAGGACGCGGCCGATTTTGTCAGGGTCTGGGTGCCGGGATGTGCCACCGGCGAAGAAGCGTTCTCCATCGCGATCCTGCTCAGCGAATACGCCGCCGGGCTCGAGAGTCCGCCTCAGCTCCAGATTTTTGCGACCGATCTCGACCAGGGGGCGATCGCCGTCGCCCGTGAAGGGCGCTATCCGGGGTCGATCGAACTGGACGTGTCCGAGAAACGCCTGCGGCAGTTTTTCACGAAGGAACCGGGCGGCTATCGGGTCCAGCGGACGCTGCGCGAAATGGTGTTGTTCGCCACGCACAACCTGCTGAAGGACTCGCCGTTTTCCCGTCTGGATCTGGTGACCTGCCGGAACTTGCTGATCTATCTGGACCGCCGGACCCAGTTGGAGGTGTTCGATGTGTTTCACTTCGCGCTCCGTCCCGAAGGGCGGTTGTTCTTGGGAAGCTCCGAGTCCGCGGAAGATGTGGCCACCCTTTTCAGGCCGGTCCACAAGGAGTCCAAGATTTACGCGCGGCAGGCAGTCCGGCGGGTAGGGCTCAGCTTGCCGGCCGGTGCTACCACCCTGTCACTTTCCATCCCTCCCGCGCAGTCCTTGCTGGCGGCTCTTCCACGCGCCGTCCCGGGAATGGCAGCGGGGGACGGGCCATTCGTGAAAGCGGATCACACCGGGCGTCGCGGGTGGGGGGACCTGCACCTCAAGCTCATCGAGCGGATTGCGCCGCCATCGCTGGTCGTCAGCCCGGACCACCGCATCATGCATCTATCCGCCGGTGCCGGGAAATTCCTCCAGTTCGGTGGTGGTGAACCGTCCACCGATCTGCTGCGGGTGGCCCATCCCCAACTGAGAACCCGGCTGCGGGCGGCACTTTTCCAGGCACTCAGATCCAAGGAAAGGGTGGAAGTCCATGCCATCCCGTGGGAGTCGGGCGGGGCCGCCAAGCTCGTCGATCTATCAGTCGTGCCGGCGAATGACCTGGGGTCCGACTATCTGTTGGTCCTGTTCCATGAGAGGGACGCGGGTCGCGCCGATGCAGAGGCGGACTTGCCGCGGGCGAACCTGCCGGATCCGCAGATCGTGCAACACCTCGAAGAGGAGCTGGACCAGATGAAAGAGGGCTGGCGCGAGACCGTCGAGCAGTACGAAGCCTCACTTGAAGAGCTGAGCGCTTCCAACGAAGAGCTGCAGGCCATGAACGAGGAGCTGCGTTCCGCGACTGAGGAACTGGAAACCGGTCGCGAGGAACTCCAGTCCATCAATGAGGAAATCATCACCATCAATCAGGAGCTCAAGAACAACGTCGAGGAGTTGCGGGAGTCTAACAATGACCTCCAGAATCTGATGGCATCCAGCCAGATCGCCACCATTTTCCTCGATCGGAAACTGCGGATCAAACGTTTCACCTCGTCCGCGATCGATCTGTTCCATTTCATTTCCAGCGATATCGGACGACCTTTTTCCGACCTGAGCCATCGCTTCGATTATCCCACGTTCACCCGCGACACGGAGGAAGTGTTGGAAGGGGCCAGCTTCGTGGAGCGGGAAGTCCGCAGTCTGGACGGACGCTGGTTCCTGGCGCGGATGTTCCCGTATCGCAACGCCGGGGGAGACAGCGCCGGCGTGGTGATCACTTGTGTGGACATCACCGATCGGAAGGCCTCGGAAGCGGCCATGCGGCTGCTGTCCTCCATGGTCGAGTTTTCCAACGACGCGATCATCAGCTTCACCCTGGACGGAGAAATCGCCAGTTGGAACCATGGCGCCGAGCGAGTCTTCGGTTATGCCGCGAACGAAGTCATCGGCCGGCCGCTGGAGATTCTGTCTTCGCCGGACAAGTTGTTGGAAAAAGCGCGAATGTTCGAAACCTCCCGCCAGGGAGAAGTCATCGACCAATTCGAAACGGTCTGCCTCCGCAAGGACGGACAACGGATCGACACTGCCATTTCCGCTTCGCTTATCGACAACGAAGGAGATTTCCACGGGGTTATGGCGATCGTCCAGGACATCTCCGTTAGGAAAAAGGCCCTCGCCGATCTGGAGCTGGCGACCGTCGAGTTGGAGACCCGGGTGCGGACGCGCACCGCCGAGCTGCGCACGAGAGTGGATCAACTCGCGCAGATGGCTTCGGAACTGACCCATACCGAGCAACGCGAGCGCACCCGGATCGCCCATGTCCTCCATGATCAGTTGCAACAGATCCTGGTGGCCGCCAAAATGAGGATCGAGGCCATCGATCCAACCAATTTGGAACGCTGGAATGCTGATGTCGCCGAGGTGGTTGTCCTGTTGGATGAAGCGCTCGCCAACTCCCGGTCGCTGGCTGTCGAGCTTTCTCCTCCCGTCCTCGCCGAAGGTCTTGCCAGAGCCTTGGAATGGCTTGGCTCGACATGGTCGAAGGAGAAATACGGGTTGGAAGTCAAAATGTCCCTGGATCCATCGGTCGAGGCCCAACAGGACGACGTCCGCTATCTGCTTTTTCTAACGGTAAAGGAATTGTTGTTCAATGTCGTCAAGCATTCCTCCGCCAAGGAGGCCACCTTGGAACTTGTAGCCGATGATTCCGCCAACCTCCGGATAACCGTCCGCGATGCCGGCCAGGGATTCGATCCCGCCAAATTGGGCGCCACCCTCCACTCGGCATCGGGCTTCGGGCTCAACAGTCTTAACGAGCGCCTTCTGTTAATGGGAGGTCGCCTGGAAATACGCAGCAGTCCCGGCTGCGGCGTCGAAGCAATTATTCTCGCCCCCATCAAGTCAGCCAATCAATCCCCACCTCAATGAAACAAATCTTCCTGGTAGATGATCATCAGATGCTCCGTGAGGGACTGATCCGCCTCATTGTCCAAAATGCCGATTGGCAGATATGCGGCGAAGCCTCTTCCGCCGCCGCAGCCGTGGAGTCGATTCAGGCGCTTTCACCCGATCTGGTGATTATGGATCTCACGCTTCCTGACAAGAGCGGGATCGAAGTGATCAAAGACCTGCAGACCCTGGCTCCCGGAATCAGGATCCTGGTATTCTCCATGCATGACGAGATGCTCTATGCCCAGCGGGCGATCCGCGCCGGAGCCAAGGGCTATATCATGAAAGGCGCCGCCTCTGGAAAGTTGATGGAAGCGATCAACCGCGTCATGACGGGGGAAATCTATCTGAGCGGCCAGGTCTCCAATCAAATCCTCAACGGTTTGTCCGGCAAACGCGGACCGGAGCAATTCGGCTTGGAACGGCTCACCGACCGTGAATTGGAAGTATTCGAACTCCTCGGCCATGGCAAATCCACCGGCGAGATTTCCGACCAGCTTCACATCAGCCCGAAGACCGTGGACGCCCATCGCTTCAATCTGAAAGCGAAGCTGTCATTGCCGGACGCCCAGGCCCTGATGCGCGAGGCGATCCTTTGGGTGGAATTCGGCGGCAAGAGCGGTGCGGCCGGGGGGCTGTGTTAGGTGCCGTCCAACTCCCCCGGAATCAGCGCTCACACGGGTTCCCGTGCCGCGCCGGACACTGAGTTTTAGCTTTGCGTGGGGGCGCGGCAGGCTAATCTGCTACCGATGAGCTCCCTGCAATTGGATGCCTATCTTCCGCTTCTGGTGATCCACGTGGTGTGGCATCCGGGATTCGCGCGCGGGCGGGACATGGCGGAAAAAATCTACACTTGGTTCGCCCGCGATCCGGATCAGCCCAATGCCCGCGGTCTCGGCATTCCTGTGGTCTTCCGCAGCGCCATGGCGGATGGAGAGAAAACTCCTCCGCTGATAGAAATGGCCGACGCCCGTCACTCGGTGGTGGTGGTGCTGGTGGATTCGAAAATGGTGATCGAGAAGGCGGCGTGGAGCCCCTATGTGGCGGCCCTCTGGAGTGAAGCGGAGAAGGCGCCGGATCGCCATCGCGTGTTCCCGGTGGCCTTCGCGGCCAGCGCTTTCAATCTCATGCGGGAATTGAATTTCATCCGCCTGCACGAACTAACAGAGGATGCCGCGCCGGGCCATCTGCTGGTCCGGCTTACCAACGAAATCTCCCGCTTGATCACCCGCCGTCCCGCCGTCGCCGCCGCCGAAGCTGGCGAGTCTTCTGCCAAGAGCCCGCCCAGAATGCGGCTCTTTCTCAGCCATGCGAAAGTCGATGGCGAAAAAACCGCGCTCGCCCTGCGGGACTACATTCACGCTCATCTCGCGCTCGACACGTTTTTCGACGCCATCGACATCGCCGCCGGCTTTCGCTTCCCGGAGGAGATCGATGGCGGCATCGACTCGGCGGCCTTCGCGCTGATCCACACCGATGCTTACGCGTCGCGCGTCTGGTGCCAGTATGAAGTCATCCGGGCCAAGCGCCACAGTCGTCCTGCGGTCGTCATTCACGCGCTCGATGAAGGCGAGCCCCGCTCGTTTCCATACATCGGGAACGTGCCGACGATTCGCTGGCAGCCGGAGCGGGTGGAAGCGGTCATCGGCCTGATCCTGCGGGAGGTTCTGCGCAGCGAGTATTTCACCCGCCATTTTGAAAACCTGAAGACGTTGTTTGAGATCCCGCCGGCGGCAAGGGCGTTGTCGCGGGCACCGGAATTGCTAACCGCCCTCGCGCTGCGGGCGGACGCGGACCAGGTGCCCTACTTCGTCTATCCGGACCCGCCGCTGGCCAAACTGGAACTCGACCTGATCCTCGAGCTCGCACCCAACCTACGCCTAACCACCCCGACCTTGCTCTTCGCCAACCCGAAGCAACCGGACCAGCTTTCCGGCAACCAACTGGCCAAATCTTTGTTAGGGCGCGCCATCGGCATCTCCATTTCCGATAGCGGGAACCTGGCGGTCCGTGGCATGGGATTTCCGAAACTGCCAGAGGAAAAATCCGCACCGCCGTCCGCCCATTTGCGCGATACGATGACCGAGTTCGCCCGCTTTCTGCTAGCGGCCGGGGCAACCCTCGCTTACGGGGGAGATCTGCGCCAAGGTGGTTTCACGCTGGTGTTGTGCGAACTTGTCGCAGCCTACCGGGCGATGAGCGGTGAATCGACTGCCGCCCTGCAATCCTATCTATCATGGCCCATTCATCTCGATCTAACTGAGGATCAGCAGGCCGATTGGTCGGGGCTGGTGGACTTCCATATAATCCCGCCGCCGGCCGGTCTGTCGGTCGATCCGTTGGTGAAACCGCCAACCACTCCGGAAGGGCTCGTCGCCTGGGCCCGCAGCCTGACAGCGATGCGCGAGCAAATGAACTCGGAGATCGACGCGCGGGTCCTCATCGGCGGCCAGATCGGCAGCTTCGGCGCAGGAGGGTTAGGCCGCTATCCGGGGCTTGCCGAGGAGGCGTTGCTAGCCTTCCGCGCCAAAAAGCCGGTCTATCTGATTGGTGCGTTCGGCGGTTGCACCGAGGCCATCATCGAAGCGCTGCGCGGCCACAAGCCTGCGGCATTCACCGAGGCTGTGCGGCTTGCAGAAGCTGACCAGCGCGCCGCGGCGGATCTGTATAACAGCAGCGCGGCGGAGTCCGTCGAATATGCCGCGCTCACCGCCGAGTTCGAAAGCGTTGGAATCGCCGGACTCAACAACGGCCTGTCAGTGGAAGAGAACGAACGGCTCTTCACCACCACCCGCCTGCCCTCGATGATCGCCCTGGTCCTGCGAGGCTTGTCGCGGACAGCCTCTCTAACGGAGCGCTGACCTCGGTCGGCAAGCTTCATCCTTGATTTCGAACAGAAGCTTCGGGAGTCTTCCATACGTCGAGGAAGTATCGATATGCCTCGTCAATTTTCCCCACGTTTCAAAGTCGCCTTTTCGTTCTCAGGCAAGCAGCGTGAAATCGTGGGAGCGATCGCTACGGAGGTGGAGAAACGTCTGGGGGAGAATTCGGGAATGCCGGGAAATGCAAGGCAAGGAAGAGCGTGGACGCCGTTTTTTTTGATGCACCTCCAGCTATTCTCCGTAGTGGTAGATCCTCATCATCTCACCCAGCTCCTCGTCGTTGATCAATGCCTTAACGCTTTTGGGCACTTCGTCGGCCGGAAGCAGTCGATAGATCGCATGAATCGCCGTGGAACGGATGATATGGGAAAAGCCCGGGTCCAGCAGGGAAAGGAAAAATGGCACGTCGTCCTTGGTCGCGAGGTTGGCAGCAAGGATTGCGGCGAAGTCGTTGTGGTAATGGCCTGGTTGCTTGATCAGCACGCGGTTCTTCAGAAGGGGCATCGCCTTCGCGTGCAAATCCCCCCTGGCAAGCAGGTAGTCTGAAACCGGGCTGTCACTTCTTCCAGTTCCGATGACGAGTGCCGCTAGGAAGGCATCCTGTTCTTTTTGATCGCCCACTCCTAATTCCAACAGTGCCTTGGCCGCGCATCCCCGTGCGGCGTCATTCGACATCGTTAGGGTCAGCTTCAGCAGTGTGATTCCCTGTTCTCCGAACCTCGCCAACTGCTCTGCGGCGAAGGTGCGTTCGTTGATATGAAGACCGTATGTAAACATTCTCCCAAAATTGCTGGTTAGGTCGTAGTCCTCATATCGGGGCGCTGCCTGTGATTCTTTCCACATGCGTCTGGTCTTAACCGCGGTTTCCGCATCCGCGAGAAACTGTTTGATTGAACCGCCGATCGCTGGGTCGTCGACGAGCGCGCGAACTGAGGCGGGCATCGTGTCCGGAGTGAAGAGACTGCAGGTCCATGCAGCTGCGGATGTACGAATGAAGTTTGGTTGATCCGGCTTGAGCAACTCTTCGAGAAACGCAAGGTCCTTAGGGATTGCTAGGGAGCCCAGACGACTGACCGCAATCTGTCGTTCGTTGTCCGATAGGGCGGTGTCCTTCAATCGCAGCTTCAGGATGGGGAATGCCTCCAGTCTCAAACTCTTATGTTTTGAAAAGTAATAGGTGTCCGGATCCGCAGCAATGGCAGCGACGCAACGGGCCCGCTCCGCTGCCGCGGAAGGTTCGCTATCCAGTATTTTTTCGATATTGCCTTTGGGAGCCTTTTCGGGATGGTCCGCGAAAACTGCCGCGAATACCGGAATGCCCCGATCCCCGGAGGCTTCCAGCAGACGGTAGGCAGCCCTGGCAATGTCACTGTTTCCCGATTTGAGATAGCTGCCGATGTGTTCCGCCTGTTGCTGATTCAGTTGCGCTACCAGCTTCCAATCCTGAATTGCCTGCATGGCGGCGAGTTGAATCGATACATAGTTGGAATCAGTGGCAGACATCAGGTCCGAAAGGAAAAACGGGATGTCCATATCCTCTGCCCTCGCTTCGTCACCTGGCCAAAGGGGAGGGATGCTCAGTTTGCGGAAGTTTCCCGCGGCGAACGGCTCACGGTTCATGTCCCACCACTTGCGGAGCAGTTGCTTTTTCTCGGCCGAAATTTCTGACGGTACCCAACTTCCGAAGACGAGTTTGAACCATGATTTCAATCTCGGAGTGAGAATGCGCGACTCGCCGACTATTTTGACCAAGGCGTTCAAGGAGTATGTCGATATGGTGCCGTAAACACCGTCACTCGGATGATCGTCCACGGGCTCGTCCTCAGGCTTCAGGAAAAGAGTCTTCTCCAACCGGGGGATGAGCCATTCCTGACCGGAATCTCCCAGAATGCCCGCAGCATCCGCAGTCCACCCTTGCCCTTGTTCCATCTGTGAGAGCAGCCAGTTGACGGTTTCCTCGTCCTTCAGTCGCACGAGCATCGTCATGTCTTCCTTGTCGTCGGAGGCTTTGCACTTCGCTCTCCAACGCTCCCGCCAAAGAGGGTAATCGTCAGGTGGCAATGTATAAAAATCGAAGGCAACGAAGTGCGCCGCGTCTCTTTCCGAGAATTCACTTTCGCCAGTTTTAGCCGGACCGGGCCACGGTACGTCGGGCGGGGTCTCCTTGGCATCGTTGGCCGGTTGTTTTGCATGGATCCATGCGGGAGCGGGTAGGGCCGGTGGCCTGACCGCATTCGCGTTGCTCGCGGGCGGTGGAGGAGGGGGCTCCGCTGCACTTACTTCAGCGAATGACACAAACCCGGGATTTAGGAAACAGCCTGCAAGGATCGCAAATAGCCGTGGACTCGTTATCATTGGAGTGGGTGAGCGTTTTTTAACCAGGAGATCATCGATTGCCGGAAATCTATCAAGTGAGGGAAATCCGAGGCGAGCGAATTCTCAACCAAAGAGTCGGCGCGTTCTTGTCCCGACCACCATATGGACCACAGGCAGGGACAGAAATTTCTCCCCTACTCACCGCGAAGCGATGACCTCCACCGTGAATCCCTTGAGATACCCAGTCTCCGGAATTGAAATCAGGATCGGATGATCCGCGCGCTGGGCGTGGTTCATCACCAGTCTAGCGGATTTTTTCGCATCCACGGAGGCGTCTATCAGGTTGTCCATGAATAGTTCGCGGGAGGCGTGATAGGAACAGCAGAAGGTGGAGAGCAGGCCGCCCTTGTCCAACAGCTTGAGCGAGCGCAGGTGGATTTCCTTGTATCCGCGCATGGCGTCCATGAGGGTGGCCTTGTTGCGGGTGAAGCTCGGGGGATCGAGGATGATCATGTCGTAGTCCGGCTTCGCGTGCTTGAGGAAGTCGAAGACGTTGTGCTCGAGAACTTCGATTTCGAGGTTGTTGAGCTCGGCGTTCTTTCTAGCAGCGGCGCAGGCGCTGGCGGAGACGTCGACGGCGGTGACGTGGGCGGCACCGGCTTTGGCGCATGCGAGGGCGAAGCCGCCTTGGTTGGTGAAGCAGTCGAGGACGCGCTTGCCCTTGGCGAGGGCGGCGACTTCGGCATGGGCCTGGAGTTGGTCGAGGTAGAGGCCGGTTTTCTGGCCGTCGAAGAGATCAACTTCGAACGCGAGGCCGTTGGCGTGGACAATGAACGGGCCGGGGTTTTCGCCGTGAAGCATTTCGATGCCGGGTTCCATGCCCTCGGCCTTGCGGTAGGGGGAATCGTTGCGGAGGACGATGGAGGCGGGATTGAGAAGAGCGATGAGCGCGTCGCGGATGATTTCCTTCCGCAGGTCCATGGCGAGCGTTAGAGTCTGGACGGAGAGGTGGTCACCATAGCGGTCCACGATCAGGCCGGGGAGACCGTCGGACTCGGACCAGACGAGGCGGGCGAGCGTTTCATCGATGCCGGAGTTTTTCCGGTGGTCGATGGCTTGGCCGATGCGGCGGGTGAAGAAGTCGAGGTCGAGGTCCTGTTTGCGGCGGGAAAACCGGCGGGCGACGATTTGGGATTGAGGATTGTAGATGGCGGTGCCGAGCGGGCGGTCGCGGAAATCCTTGAGCGTGATGACGTCGCCGGGCTGAGGGTTGCCGAAGGATTTCTTGATCTCCGTGGCGTAAATCCACTCGTGACCGTGAAAAATGCGAGCGCGGGGAGCGATGATGATGCCTGCCATGGGGCGGGAATGTCGGCTGGCGGAAGCGCGATTGTCGAACCTGAAAGCCGGAATGATGAAAGTCTTTTACGATTTCCTCTTGATCCCGCCGGTTCGAATCCCTAGCCAGTGGCCAGCAACCATGGGACAACAATCGAAAAAAATCATCAAACGCCGTCGCCGTGCGGATTACTTGAAGCGCAAAGCGGATACCGCAAAGCTCGGCGGACTCGTGAAGAAACCTGCTGTCAAGAAGGCCGACGTGGCGAAGAAGGCTCCGGCCAAAAAGGCTGTCGCTAAGAAGGCTCCTGCCAAGAAAGTCGCCAAGAAGTCGCCCGAGTTGGAAGAAGCGCAGGTCGCGGCCGCCGCTCCTGAGGCCACGGAACCTGCCGCTGCGGAAGCCGTTGAGCACGTCGCCGAGAAGACCGTGGAAGCGATCGAGGAAACCGAAGCTGCCGCTCCTCAAGCTGACGAAGCCTGAAGCTAACGGGATTTCCCAATTTTTCAACAAGCCGCCCCGCAACGGGCGGCTTGTTTGCGTTCAGGGCTTGGGCACAGTGATGGGCTTAAGGTCCAGCTTTTTGAAATCCTCGCTGGTGGGAGCGGATAGGATGCGGGTGGCTGGGTCCCAGCCGTAGGGTTGGCCGTAGATGGGATCGTTGGGAAGGGGCTGGCCTTTCATGATGGCGAAGGCGGCTTGGGTCATGGCGGAGGCGGAAAGCGAGCGTTCCATGCCCTTTCGCCACCCCCGTTCGCCGATAAAGAAGTTTTCGAGGACCTTTTGGCTTCGTCGGGAGAGATGGCTGATGTCCGGAATTTCCGATGCGGGAATGTGCGGCCAATCCGGGATCGCGCGACCTTCATGGTCTTGGACGATGTTGATAAAATAGCCTGAATAAACGTCGAGCAAGGCATCTGGGTCTGGCGGAGTTTTCAGTTCCCCCGGGTCTAACAACACGGGCAACAGGTATTCGCGGGTGATGACGCTCCACTCGCCCCTCATGACTCGGGCGTATTCGGCTGGCTCGGGAACCTTGGGATTCAGGACTTGTTCCCACACGGCAGGATCAAGTTGTCCGGCGGGCAGGGCGGGCATGACCTCAGTGAGCGCGTATTTCTGGGTCTGCATTTTAAGGAGAATCTGAACGGTGATCGCCAGCAGTGATGGAGTTTCGACATTGGCGAAATGCGCGGCGATGCCATTGGCGGCTTGGACGGATTCGAGTGCTGCGGCGACATTTCCTTCCTCCGCGGCGAGGCGCGCATCCAGCAGCAGGGCTTCCGAGCAGGTTTTCGCAAGGCGGGCGCTTGCGAATGCAAAGCGATGAATATCGATGCCTTCTATGGACTGCTCCGGCATCAGTCCGATGGCGCGGATTTCGTCCATCAACGATTTTTCCCGAGCGAGCCATGCCTTGGCCGCCTCCGCGTTCCAAGGGGCGTTACCGCTCAGGTGTTTTACCAAGTCCTCGGTGAATTCAATGCCTTTGGGCTGCGACTTGGAGGAAAAGCGTTCCGAAAACTCCAGCCACTTGAGAAACCCGTTCCGTTCTGGTGGCACATGTTTGGCGGCCACCGCGAGCTCTGGATAGCGCTCCAGCAGTTGTTTGTGCAGGATGTCGGCGAGCCGGCGCAGCTCCTTGGCTCGGGCTTGATCCTTTGGATCCTTGGAGTTTGCCAGACCGAAATAGTGGTCGCCGATCCCTACCAGCTTCGTTTTCCACGGGTTTTTGTCCCAACTCATCAGGTTCTCGTAGGTTTCCTCGAACCAATCCATCGACCAGCCGGACCCGGAGCGCTGGCTTTCTGAAACGCGGGGTCCCTGTGTCCTGAAATTTGGTCTTTCCTTCCGGAACTTGATCTCTCCGGGAATCGGCGGGTTTTTCATGGATTCCAATTCCGGCAGCAGCCCGTAGCTCACCGCGATCACCAGCGGGCACAGGCTGACCATGGCCAACATGAAGGAATTCGACGGCCGGTATTTCGCCATGGCAAATAGTCAACCGGTTCCCGCTTTCCCGGCAAGGTCCGAAACGAGACTCCTGCCGGAGTTGACGGGGCAGGGCGGGGGATGCACCTTGCGGCCATGAACGCGGCGGTGAATTACAAGATCGGCAATGAAAAGCTGGTGCGGGTGCTCGAAGGGGCGTCGTCGCATCTGCGCGGGCTGCTAGACCGGCAAGGCCGGCCCGAAGGCGCGCTGCGGATCGCCGTGGTCGGCGGCGGCTGCTCGGGATTGCAGTATAAAATGGACCTGGTGGATGGCCCGCGCGACCGCGACATCCTAGTGCCTAGCAACGGCGTGAACGTGGTGATCGATCCGAAGAGCGCGCTATTCGTCAGCGGCAGCGAACTGGATTTTTCCGACGACTTGCAGCAAGGCGGCTTCAAGGTGAGCAACCCGAACGCGGTGGTCACTTGCTCGTGCGGCGAGAGCTTTGCGGCGTGATCACGATGAGGATTGATTTATTTGCCAAATCCGTAACGTTTCCAGCCAGATGAAATTCCAGTGTGTCGCAGTGGTCGCCGGCGTTTCCGCCTGGGGGTGGATCGCTGTAGCAGCGCCGGATGTCCCGATGGAATCGAGCGTCAAGGCACCTGAAAAATCGCTGGCTGTGCTCATCCAGGACTTGTCGGATGAGAAATACCGGATCCGCGAAGAGGCGACCCGCAAGATTTGGATGATTGGTGAGCCCGCCTTGGGTGCGCTGCAGGAAACGGCGGTGGGAAATGATCCGGAGCAGGCGTATCGGGCGCGCGAGTTGATCCGGAAAATCCAATTGCACGTCACGCCGGATACGGATCCCGCGGTGATGGCGCTGGTGGAGCGGTACGCCAAGGCAACGCCCAACGAGAAGCTCGGGCTATTCGCCCAAATGCACAAAAGGCGTGCATGGCGGCAGATTCTCAAACTCTACGCGACCGAAACGAACCCGGAAATCCAAGCCCGGCTGCAACGGGCCATCGATGGCGTGGCCGTCGTCGCAGCGAGGGAATGCCTGGAGGACGGCGATGCGGCCGCTGCCCGCGAATTTCTGGAACTGGCTCCGGCCGACGCGCCAGGGTTGCTCGCGCTTGCGGATTTTCACCGCAGCCAAGGGACTCTGGAGGCGGAATTGAAGCGGGCGAAAACGATTAAAGGCGTGCAAGGCGATGCGTGGCAGCTCGCGCTCCACCGGGCATCCGGCAACCTCGAAGCCGCCCGCGACTCGGCGACGGCGGCCGGGGAAGTCAAAATCTCCGCGGCCATGTCGGCGTTGTTGGGCGATCCGCTGCCGTGGCTGCGCAAGAATCAAATGACCGGCGATGGCGGGGCGATCCACAAGCCCTACACCGAACTTGCGATCAAGCGCTGGCAGGGGAACACGCTCCGCGCGTCGGACCTGGAGCCGTTGGTGCAATCGGCGAAGTCCAGGAACCGGGGTGAGCGGCCGAATGGGATCAACTCGTTGTTTCTGCTTGGCGAGACGGATCTGGCCGAGGATGCCTACTGGAAAAGTTCGCCGCTGGAGGCGTTCACCTTTTTCGAATCGCTGGAACGAATCCCGATGGCCCTCAAAGCGCTGGGCTTGGACCCGGACAAGCCGGACTACGCCGGATGGGTGGAAAAACGCGTCGAGCAGCTATCAAAGGAAGATGCCGGTGAGGAGCACGAGGCGTCCTTGGATATCGACGAGTTGATCCTGCTTGCCAATTTCCTGGAGCGGCGCGGATTGAACGAGGAAAATGCCGACGCTTTCATGAAGCCGCTGGCGGCATTGGCCGACAAGGATGTGAAGGTGTTTTTGGATTTTCTGGCCACCTTGTTTGGCGGCAGTCCCAGCGAACGGGGAGCTACCGAAGCCGCGCCGCAACTCGCACGGCTGGCGGCGATCACCTGGGCGGGCGACAACGCGACGCGCTGGGACGAAGTCATCGTCGCGGCAGTCGGCGGCGAGGAGGAGACGATGGCGCTGTGGGATTGGCTGTTAGTTCTTGATCCCAAGGTCAGCCGGGTCGAGCGGCTCGATGGCATGCTCGCGCTGTGCGGGATCGGCCGCGACCCTCACAAGCTTCGCGAAAAATGGCTGGCGCTGGCGTGGGAGGCTATCCGAAACACTCCCGAGGGCGAGCGGACGAAGTCTCTGCTGACCATGTCCTATCTTTCCCGTCAGTGCCCGGACGTGGCCACCAGTCTCAAGGTTTGGGACATGCTGCCGGAAGATGAGCGCAACGAGGTCCCGTGGCGCTTGCATGTTCTGGATCTAACCGCAGCCGGGCGCTGGGATGAGGCGGCGGAATTTTACCTGACCCTGATCGACCGGCTGGCCAAGGCGCGGCAGGATTCGCAACCGTGGTTGCGTGCGAATGCCGCCGCCTGTTTGCGCAAGGCGGGCCGGGCCGAGGAGGCCGCGGCGCAGGACGCGCTGGTCGAGAAACTCGCGCTGGGGAACAACGCGCTGGAGATTGCGAATGGCTACGCCGAGGGCTGCGACTACGAGCGCGCGGCGGATTGGTGGGCGAGGTCGGCCCGCCAGAGCGATCCGACAACGGAGTATTTCGAGTATGCCCTGCGATATCATGTCCAGACTTTGCTGGATCAGGGAGATTGGAAAGCCGTGGCTGCCGTTTCCGAGGTGCGGGCCCAGATGTCCGCGTCGGTCGATCCTTCGGGCGGGGGGGCATTGGCGCGGCTCAGAGTGCGGTTGCACGCGGATCTGGGGCGGGCATTTGCGAACTTGAAATCAGATCGTGCCGGGGCGCTGGCCCTCCTGGGCAATTGCCACCGGCTGTTCCCCAGCGACGGTTCGCTGGCGGACGATTTTTTCCCGGCGCTGCGCAGGATGGGACTGGTGAAGGAACACGACGAGTGGTTCAAAATTTCGTGGGACCGGATGGTCGCGGTGCTCGCGCAGTTTCCTGACTCAGACAATACCCGTAACACTGCGGCCTGGCTGGCCTCCCGGGCCCGCCGCAATCTCGACCAAGCCGAGGAATTCGAGAACATGGCCCTCGCGATGAATCCGGACCAGTCGGCCTATTTGGACACGATGGCCGAGATCCAGTTCGCCAAGGGAAAACGGGAGAAGGCGCTCGAATGGTCCAGTCGGGCGGTGAATTTTTCGGATCCAGATCAGCGGTTTATCCCTAACGAGCGCGATCAAATCCGCCGCCAGCAGGAGCGTTTTCACAGTGCACCACTGCCGCGCTAAATCGTGTCCGGGATGCGCGCGAATCCAACGCATCGCTTGACACTGGCCCCGCTCTAAGGCGGGATTCCCGCCCCATGGCCAAACTTTCCATCCGTGACCTCGATCTTTCCGGCAAGCGCGTTCTCATCCGCGTCGATTTCAATGTTCCTCAAGACAAGGCCACCGGCGCCATCACGAACAACCAGCGCATCGTCGCGGCCCTTCCGACCATCAAGTTCGCGCTCGAACAAGGCGCGTCCGTCATCCTAATGTCCCACCTCGGACGCCCGGATGGCCAGGCGATCGAAAAGTTCTCCCTCAAGCCTGTCGCCGACGAGCTCTCGAAGTTGCTAGGCAAACCTGTGAATTTTCTCAAAGACTGCTTCGGTCCCGAAATCGAGGCTGTCTGTGCCAACCTCAAGCCCGGCGATGTCGTGCTGTTGGAGAACCTCCGCTTCCACATCGAGGAAGAAGGCAAGGCCAAGCGCGAGGACGGCACTTCCGTCAAGGCTGAGCCCGTCAACGTGGAGGCTTTCCGCGCCAGTCTAACCAAACTCGGCGACGTCTTCGTGAATGACGCCTTCGGCACCGCCCACCGCGCGCACAGCTCGATGGTCGGCGTGGACCTTCCGCAGAAGGCCGCAGGCTTCCTGATGGAAGCGGAACTCAAGGCCTTCGACGCGGTGCTCAACAATCCGCAGCGGCCGCTGCTCGCGATCCTCGGCGGAGCCAAGATCGCCGACAAGATCCCGCTCATCACGAATCTGTTGGAGAAAGCCGACAAGATCATCATCGGCGGCGGCATGGCCTACACCTTCCTCAAGGTGAACCGCGGCATGGAAATCGGTTCCTCGCTGTTCGACCAGGCAGGTGCGGAGATCGTCGGTGAATTGGAAGCCAAGGCGAAGGCCAAGGGCGTGGAACTCATTTTCCCGGTCGATTTCGTCTGCGCCGACGGGTTCAGCCCGGACGCCAATACCCAGCCCGCGACCGCTGAAAGCGGCATCCCCGCCGGATGGGAAGGCCTGGACGCTGGTCCGGAGTCGATCAAGCTCTATCAGGAGGCGATCCTTGCCTCGAAAACCATCATCTGGAACGGCCCTGCGGGCGTGTTCGAGTTCGAGAAATTCGCGGGTGCCACCAAGGCCATGGCGGATGCCATCGCCACCGCCACCGAAGCGGGAGCGATCACCGTCGTCGGCGGCGGAGACACCGCCACGGCTGCCAAGAAGTTCGGTGTCGATACCAAGGTGTCCCACTGCTCGACGGGCGGCGGAGCGAGCTTGGAATTCCTCGAAGGCAAAGTCCTTCCCGGCGTAGCCGCTCTATCCGACGTTTGATTTTCCTCAATTTTCCCCCATCTAACACACAGTCCCCATACCCATGATTCGCAAGCCGATTTTCGCCGCCAACTGGAAAATGAACAAGGGAGCTTCCGAGACGGAAGACTTCGTGAAAAGTTTTCTCTCGAAACTCCAAGGCCAGGATTTCCCGTGTGAAATCGTCATCGCTCCGCCGTTCGTTTCGTTGCCGAAACTCGCCGACCTGCTCCACACCGCGACCGCGGTGCAAAACGCGCACGCCATCCAGATCGCCGCACAAAACTGCTCGCAGTATGATTCCGGCGCTTACACCGGCGAAATCAGCGTACTGATGCTGCGCGAGTTTTTCGTCCACTACGTGATCCTTGGCCACAGCGAGCGCCGCGCGATTTACGGCGAGACCGATGCCGTCATCAACGCCAAGATCAAGAAGGCCCGCGAGGCCAATTTGAAGCCGATCTTCTGCATCGGCGAAACCCTCGCCGAGCGCGAAGCGGGCAATCTCGAAAGCGTTCTCCGCACCCAGATCACCGGTGGCCTCGAAGGGGTTTCCGAGAAAGATCTTGGTGAAACCGTCATCGCCTACGAACCCGTGTGGGCCATTGGCACCGGTGTGACCGCCAGTTCGCAACAAGCCCAGGACGCCCACGCGTTTGTCCGTTCCGTCATCGCCGAACTTTACGGCGCCGACGCCGCCGCCAAGATCCGCATCCAATATGGCGGCAGCGTAAAGCCCGGCAACACCGCCGAGCTGATGGCCTGCCCGGACATCGACGGCGCCCTAATCGGCGGTGCCGCCTTGGAGCCGCAAAGTTTCCTCGAAATCATCCGCAACGGCTCCGGCTCTGCGGAATAAATCATCCCCATGTCAGTCCTCGCCCGCACCATCGCCCTCGCCTTCCTGTTTCTAACGAGCTGGAGCCACGCCGATCACGTCATCGTGACCGGCGGCCCCGCCTTGCGGAAATGGGAGAACTACCGGGTGGAGGTGGACCAGCACGACCGCTGGTGGGCGAATTTTGTCCGCGCCTCGACCCTCCGCATCGCGGAAATCCGCAAGGCCTATGGCCCGGACGCGCCGATCGTGTGGATGGTCTATCAGCCCGGCTACCAGACCCGCGGCCGCGAGGACGGCAAGCCCTACACGGCGTGGATCGCCGAGCAGGCAGCCAAGCGGCGGGCCACTCTGGTGTGGTTCAATGGCTCCGGAGATTTTCTCCAGAAGTTCAATTCCCGCCCGCGTGGCTCGGTCAAGACCTTCGACTTCTTCGGTCACTCGAACCGCTACGCGTTCATGTTCGACTATGGCAATGATATCATGGCCGCTTCCACCGCGTGGCTTCACGAGCGCGACCTGCCGCGGATCAAGGCCTCCATTTTCGCGCCCAATGCCTACTGCAAAAGCTGGGGCTGCCACACCGGCGAAAGCATGAGCAAAGTCTGGCGAAGCGCCACCGGCATCTCGCTTGAAGGAGCCCGCGGCCCGACTTCTTACACCGTCGTCGGCCATGGCGTCATGCCCGTGGTCAAAGGCAGTTGGGTGCGCTAACAAATCTCCGTTTGAGATTTCAAATTTCAAATCCTCATGACTCTCGCCGAACTCCAAGAACTCCACGCCCTGCCGTTTTTCGATCTGCTCAAGCGCGCGCACGCGGTCCACGAGGCAAGTTTCCCCGATGGAAAAATCCAGCTCTGCACGCTGCTCTCCATCAAGACCGGCGGTTGTTCGGAAGATTGCGCCTACTGCACCCAGTCCGCCCGCTACGAGACGGACTTGCAAAGCCAGCGGCTGCTCTCCAAGGAGGTTGTCATGGAAAGCGCCCGCGCCGCCCGGGCCAACGGCTCCACCCGCTTCTGCATGGGAGCCGCCTGGCGCGGTGTTAGAGGCGGGACCGAGCGCTTCAACCAGGTCGTCGATATCGTGAAGGAAGTATCCTCGCTCGGCATGGAAGTCTGCGTCACCCTCGGCGAGCTCGGCCCTAACGAAGCCGTCACGCTCAAGGAAGCCGGTGTCACCGCTTACAACCACAACCTCGACACCTCGCCCGAGCACTATCCTAACATCGTCACCTCGCACACCTACGAGGACCGCCTGCGGACCATCCGCAACGTGCAGGACGCCGGCATGTCCGTCTGCTGCGGTGGCATTCTGGGCATCAGCGAAACCATCACCGACCGCCTGCGGATGTTGGAGGTCATTTCAAGCTTCAATCCGCAGCCCGAGAGCGTGCCGATCAACTCGCTCATGCCCATGCCCGGCACCCCGCTGGCGAACAATCCGCAGGTCGATCCCTTCGATCTCGTCCGCATGATCGCCTGCGCCCGCATCGCCGTGCCCGCCGCGAAGGTTCGCCTCTCCGCCGGCCGCACCCGTCTCTCCGACGAAACCCAGGCGCTCTGCTTCTTCGCCGGAGCTAACTCCATCTTCTACGGCGACAAGCTCCTCACCGCCTCGAATCCCGAAGCCGGCCAGGACCGCGAGCTGCTGAAAAAACTCGGCCTAGAAACCCTCGAGCCGAACCCGTCGATGGAAGCACCGGAGCACGACCACTCGCTCCCCGCCAGCCCGGCTTGCTGCTCGCCGGCAGGCTGCTGCTAGGAGGCTTCTGAAAATGATAGAGGCCGTTTTGCCTGCGAGGATCGATCCCCATTTCCCGCAACCACTCGCCCACCTGCGCGACCGCCGGCTCACTTTACACGAGGCAGAGGGCGATCCCCATTAAGCCAGCGCTTGGCACCCGACCTGCATTCCTCCACCACTCCGGATGGTACGAGGACTTCCATCAAGCAGTCCCGTTTGATATCGAACTCCCGACCCCATAGCTCTTCAACATGTTCGGTGATTGCCGGGGTAACTCTTAAATGAAAATCACCTCCGCAGTCTTTGATGAAATCGATCCAGTTGTATTTTTTGAATTCCCTGTTCAATTCCCGACCGCTCAACAGCCAAATCACATTTCCAGCCAGCGCAAACCCTTTATAAGGGTTCTCGCCCCCTCGGTGGATAAACTTGAAAACATCACCGCCTCCTTTTTTGTCGCGCGCCATTTTGATGCTGAGCGACATTTCCGATTCCTTCAATTTGCCACAGTGCAACAGTCCGTCGAGCGCGACTAGAGTTTCATCGCGACCCTGATATTTCTCAAAGTTGGATTTTGCAGCAGGATCAGCTGCGCAAATGATCTCGTATAAGGCTTTTACGGTCTTGATTTCCGATTCGCGTCGTTCCCGAAATCTGACTCGATCCTCCGGCGACAGTTCCACCACTTCTTGAACCTGCGCCTCAGGCTGGCGCGTTTGCGGTTCGGGTCTTGGTTTGCACGCAAAGCCTGCGCCAAAAGCCATGACGCATGCAATAGATGACCACTGGTTTCGGTTCATTAACGGAGGTTCTGGGAATAAGGGTTAGAATCAGCGTTTACGCGCTCACTGGTTAGCAGGCCGAATGTTTTGTACTCAATCTGGCGATCCATTCACAGATGCGAACGCTGCTTCTGAATCAACCTGTCCGCATAGGTCGATGCCCACAATGCAGACATCGTCCTCGAAATCCCGGGTGACGGAGAAAGCGCGTCCTTCGGCCAGAACGGCTTCAAGGATTTGATCGGTCGGCTGCTGGCTGCGGCTGGCGATGGCTTCTCCAAGCCGTTCGGTACCGAACTCTTCCTGGCCCTCGCCGGTGATTTCAAAAACGCCGTCGGTGAAAAGGAAGAGGGCGTCGCCCACGGCGAGCGGACATTCGTCGGAGGGATAGGCCGGGATTTCGAAGAGCCCCAAGGCCGGCCCCGCCCTGCGGCTGCCGCACCGCAAGGATTCGACAGTGGAGTCTTTCCGCTGCAGGTGCAGCGGCCACGGGTGGCCGGCATTGGCATACGAAAGACGACCCGCCGCGACATCGATGACGACATAGCAGGCGGTCACGAACATGGTGGTGTGGGTGCCGTGCAGCAGCCGGACCAACTCGCGGTTGATGGCGGTGATGAATTTGCCGGGCTCGAGCGCGAGTGGTCTGAATTCCTCGAACAACCCGCGCATGATCGCCATGACCAGCGCGGCCCGCACGCCGTGGCCCATCACATCGCAGACGACGACGCCGACCTGCGTGTCTGATAGGGGAAAGATATCGAAGAAGTCTCCGCCCACCGGGCCGGATGCTTTGTAGGTGTGGCAGAAACGCAGGCTGCCGCCATCCATGGTTTTGCCCGCGATGAATTCGTGGCGGTTCGTCGGCAGCAAGGCGAGCTGGAACTCCCGTGCAAGGACGAGGTCCGACTCTAACTGTTCGTTCTTCTCGCGCAGTTCCATCGTCCGATCGGCTACACGTTGCTCGAGCACTGCATTCAGGCTGATCAGTTCCGCCTCGGCCCGGTCGCGTTCCGCGCCGCGCTGTTCGAGCGAGACGGCCATTGAGTCGAACGCGTGGGCCAGCGTGCCGATTTCCCCGCTGCCATACGGCACGCCGGAGCGTGCTCCGAGTTCCCCGCACTCCAGCCGCCGGGTTGCTTCCACCAGCGCGTTGACCCGGCGCAGGATGAACCAGTCGCCGCCGAACCATGCCGCGGCTATCGCGAGCGCGCCGACCAGGCACAGCAGGATGAGATTGCGTTTGAGCATGCGGTCCGCCTCGGCAAAGGCGACCTCGGTGGGGATGCCGATGTTCACGCTGACAAATCCCGCGCCTTCCGCGCCGCGCAGTTGGGTGAAGGCGAATAATTTCGGGAGACCGTCCATTCCCACCGCCTCCGCCGTGCCTTGTTGATTGCGGGTGATCGATTGCCAGATCGGCTGGGAGGTGAGCGATTGTCCCCGCCATTTTTCCGGATCCGGCCAACGGGCGAGGATCGTGCCCGCTCCATCGACCACCGTCAGCGTGCCGCCGGTGGGAAGTTCCGCCTCGGCGGCGAGTTTTTCCATCCCCGAGAGATCGATGGAGGCGAAGACGACACGCGTGACGCGACCGGACGAATCGAGGATCGGCTGTCCGAAATTGACGCCCGCCTTGCCGGTGATGCGGCCGATCTGATAGTCGCCCATTGCGAACTCGCGGGTGGCGACGGCGCGCTTGAAATAGGCGCGGTCGGCGAGATTGATTCCCGCCGCCATGGGCAAACCGCTGGCAAACACGCTGCCGTCCATCTCGATCACGCCGAAGTTCGAGTAAATCGAATACTGCGTGCGCAGATTGGAGAGCAATGACCCGGCAGCCGCCGAGTCGTTACCCCGGACTTCGGGCAAGTGGGTCATCAGTTGCAGGAGTTGCCGCGCGCCCTCGACCGCGCGCTCCTGCCCCGCCGACGCCAGCCGCGCGATACGGAGCGCGTTCTGTTGGACCTGTGTCGCGGCGTGACGGCGTTGTTCCGAGGCCGTGTAAAATGTCAGTGTCAGCGAGGGCAGGCCACCGATCAGGACCAGCATCACCAAACGGAATCGCAGGCCTGAAAGGAGGGTTTTCATGGGGCAGCCAGAGGACACGCCGATGGAATGAATTGCTAGCAAGTGCTTGCTCGGATGGGTCTCAATTCATTCCGGCTCAACGTCCGGTCCAACGACTAACCAGCAAGGCTCCGGAATTCAAGCTTCCTCTCGATCCGCACCCGTCCGCCTGTCTCGATTAGTCCCGTGAGCGGTCTAGCAACGGATCCTTGCCTTCACTCAGGATTTCTGTATGGATGGCGGTTAGTCGTGAAGATTTGGTCGTCCATTCCATTGATTCCGAGGCGGCCGTTAGCCATTGCCGCGGCGCTGTACGTCGGGCTGGCGGCGGGGCTTGGACTCTTCGCCTTCGATTATGGAGAGGGTCTGAGTTATTTCTCAAAGGACCCCCGCGCGTGTGCGAACTGCCACGTGATGCACGATCAGTATGATTCGTGGCAAAAGGGCGGACATCACCAAGGCGCCGCCTGTGTCGATTGCCACCTGCCGCATGATTTCGTCCCAAAATACCTGGCCAAGGCGGAAAACGGCTTCTGGCACTCCAAAGGGTTCACCTTCATGGATTTTCACGAACCGATCCAGATCAAGCCGCGCAACGCCGCGATCCTCCAGGACGCCTGCATCCGCTGTCATGGAGACTTCGTCCACGAACTGGTCGCCGGCAGCCGGACCGTCGGCGAAAATTCCCTTCAATGCGTTCATTGCCACCGTGGCGTCGGGCACGGTGGGCGTTACTGAGTGTTCTAACTATCGATAACCGCCATGAAATCAGATTCCACCGAACCACAGCCACGCGTTTGGAAAACCAAGTGGGTTCTGCTCACCGTAATCGGCGCCGCCGTGGCGTCGTTCGCCATCGCCTGGCTGCTCACGACCATGTTCCACCGCAAGAACGAGGCGCTCAACCCCTACGTCCGGCTCGTCGAGGTGACGGAGAACACGACCGATCCCATCCAATGGAGCAAGAACTGGCCCCGCCAGCACGACGCCTACAGCCGCACGGTGGACGCGACGCACACGCGTTACGGTGGCTCCGAGGGAGCGATTCCAGAGTCCCGAATCGAGCGCGATCCATGGTTGAAGCGGATGTTTCTCGGCTACGCGTTCGCCCTGGATTTCCGCGACCGCCGGGGGCACGCCTACATGCTTTACGATCAGCAGCAAACCAAGCGCATCACCGATCGGCCTCAGCCCGGAGCGTGCCTCCATTGCCACGCGTCGATCGTTCCGACGTGGAGGCGCGTCGGCTTGGAAGCGTCCGGAAAGACCTTGGCCGATGCGAAAGGTTTCGAGTGGGATGCGGTGATGAAAGGCTTCGAGAAAATGAGCACCATTCCCTACAAGGACGCTTATGAAACGATGTTGAAAACCCCGGATGGCACACCGGCTAACAGCCCTCATTCCGAACAGACGGGCGATGCCCATCCGGTTTCCTGCGTGGATTGTCATGACCCGGACACCATGTCGCTCCGGGTCACCCGGCCGGGTTTCGTTCTCGGCATCCAAGCCTTGGCGGCAAGTAAGGAGCCGACTCCGCACCTGCCAAGTGTCGAACGCTGGCGGAAGGGTAACAAGGAGGCGCTATACGATCCGAACGTCGACGCGAGCCGGCAGGAAATGCGCTCGTTCGCGTGTGCGCAATGCCATGTGGAGTACTATTGCGGGCCGAAGGAGAAGCTGTTTTTCCCGTGGGCCGAAGGGCTCAAAGTCCAACAGATCGAGGCGCTTTACGAGAAGAAGAAGTTTCCGGATGGATCCCCGTTTCAGGATTTCGTCCACGCCGAAACGGGTGCTCCGATCTTCAAGGCACAGCATCCCGAGTTCGAAACCTGGAGCCAGGGGATTCACGCGCGGAGCGGCGTGTCCTGTTCGGATTGCCACATGCCCTACAAGCGCGAGGGCGCGACGAAGATCTCCGACCACTGGGTGCGCAGCCCGCTGCTGAACATTTCCCGTGCCTGCCAGACCTGCCATCCTTACCCGGAAGAAGAACTGCGCGCGCGCGTCGAGGCCATCCAAAACCGCACCCACGATCTCATGGGGCGCGCCGGCAGTGCCGTCGATGATATGCTAACAGCGATCACCGCTGCCAAAGCCACCGCCCCGCCGGATCAGCTCAAGCCTCTGCTAGATCTCCAGCGCAAGGCCCAGTGGCGGTTGGATTTCGTGAACGCGGAGAACTCCATGGGTTTCCATGCGCCACAGGAAACCGCCCGTATCCTCGGCGAATCCATCGACTACTCGCGTCAGGCACAGGTCCTGGCGAATTGGCTGAAGTCGCCTCCCGCTCCAGCTGCTGAACCGAAGAAGTAATCGGTTTGCGGGAATGCGCCTTTTCCACATTCCCGAAAGCGTGCTCCGCGCGAGACCGTAACTGGATCCGCCATGATCGCCGATATTTCCGGGGTTGAACCGATCCTCCAGTTTTTCCGCTCGGTGGCAGACTCGTCGGTATTCATCGCCCTGCGTTACGGCCTGCTCGCCGGGATCGCCTGGTTGCTGGCCTATGTCATTTTCTACCGCCGCTGGAAGCATCGTAAGGTGGTCCAAAAACTTCCCGCCTCCTCCGAAATCCGCCGGGAAATGCTTTATTCCGCGTCGTCCGTGGTGATCTTCTCTGCGGTCGGCGCGATCACCATCCTTGCCGCGCGGCAAGGTTGGACCCAACTTTACATCCGGCGCGCCGATCATTCCATCGCGTGGTTCTGGGGCAGCATCGCCTGCGCCATCGTGCTGCATGACACCTGGTTCTACTGGACCCACCGGCTGATGCACCATCGCAAGCTGTTCCGCTTCTTCCACCGCGTGCACCACCTCTCCCACAACCCCAGCCCGTGGGCGGCTTACGCGTTCGGTCCCGCCGAAGCTGTGGTTCAGGCATCCATCTTCCCGCTCGTCATCTTCGTCCTTCCTATTCATCCCGCCGCCTTCGGGATTTTCATGATCTGGCAGATCACCCACAACATCGTCGGCCACACCGGCTTCGAGATTCATCCCCGGTGGCTGATAGATTCCTGGCTCGGGAAAATTCTCAACACGCCCACCAACCACGCCATGCACCACGAAAAGCTGCGCGGCAACTACGGCCTCTATTTCAACGTCTGGGACCGCTTCATGAAAACCAACCACGCCGACTACGAAGCCCGTTTCCGTGAGGTCACCAATCGGGTGAAAGAACGCTAACGTCGTGGCAGGATGGATCGCGGGGGAAGCAATGGCATGTTAGAAAAAACCGGCGGCTGATGGAGATCGGCCGCCGGTATTTTTTCGGGTGAGAGCGGGATTCCTTGCGAATCACCCAAACTCTCACGACAGGTGCTTCAAACGGCCTTCCTGCCCAAGAGGAGCGCGAGGATCCAGATAACGAGGAAGACGAAGAAGCAGATCTTGGCAATCCCGGCAGCGGCACCGGCAATTCCGGCGAAGCCCAGGATCCCGGCGATGATCGCGATGACAAGGAAGACTAGTGAATAATGTAACATGGTTTTGGTGGGTTGATGGTTGGTGGATTCAGTTAGCGGCGTGTTCGACAGCGTCATCGGTTTTTCTCGGCCTTATTGTTTCGGGAACCTGGCGGGCCGGCAAATCCGGCTGATAGGGAGGGTCCTGATCTCTGTTGGCCGGAATTATGATGATGTTTTCTTTCACGGCGGTATTCCCGTTGCAGGGAGCGGGCCAGTCTGGCAAACCCACATTCCACGGGGATTTCCCGCCGGATTCCGAAGCCACCACGCGAGAGTTGGGCAAAATGCGTTGCTCTAATCGGGTGATTTGCACGGAGAACCGCGGAGGGCGCGGGTGCCCAAAACTTTTCGGTGAACGGTGAAGTCGAATGAACCGCTCCCGGCTAACAAGAATTGGTGTGGGTGGGAGTGGTGCACACGGGACCGTAAAGGACACGGTATGCTTCTGTCCGAGTTGGCAGATGAGTAATAGAATCTCATCCTTGAGTGCCATCATGAATCCCATGGTTTGGTTAGGTTGGGCTGTTCTGTCAGACGAATCACATCGCCCGCGCTAGATCCCGTTCTTCCGATTCGCCGAAGTCGCCCCGAACCACAGTGGGTCTGAGGAGAGAAAGAATCAGGTCCGGCACCTCGCCGTTTTCGCCGGGATGCCACACGGCCAGTTTCGAATCCGGATAACACTCCCTCAGACGGGCCGCCGCCGTCGGGTCACCCACGGCGATTGCCGTATCCACAGTTCCGAAACCCGGGAGGCGATCAAGGGGGTGGTTCAGAAACCGGACTCCCGCCGGGGAGTCGTCGCGGGGCGGGGAGTTCGGCCTCACCAGATAGACATAATGTGAGTCGCAGAAGCTCTCGCAGAATTGTTCGATTACGGAATCCAAGTCGATGTGGGGAGGTTGGAGGATCACAAGGTTCGGTTTCATGGTGGCAGGGATGGGTCTCCCTTGCATTTTGGAAGCCAAGCTTGGAATGCCCGTCCCCATGGGCTTTTGTCAATTTTCCAACGCGCCTATTCCGGCATAATGCGCCGGTACCGGTGAACAAATGCACGATTGAGGGTCCGACGACGCATGACTTGTAGCCGGGGCGTGGTCCCAAGGTTACTACTCCGGTCCTCGGATGTTAGTTCTGATAGCCTCTGGTCGAATCGTCCAGTCAGGATCCTCAGATCACGTTTCAGAATAAACAGCGATCGGTCATGCGGTTGAGCGAGGCGCGGGCGAGGGGGAAAGTTTCGGCGAGGAGGAAGAGGAGTTCGCGCGTGTCACCGGCGACGCCCGGGCGGTTGGCGGCGTTCCGGTAGGATTGGCGCGCAAAGGATTCGTAAAAGGCGGTGCCGGGAGCTCCGCTGCGTTCGGCGCGCTGCTGCAGGAACCCGGCGAAGATGCCGGTAAGGACGAGGAACTGGTCGCCCGCGGCCACTTCGAGCTGGAAGCGGAGCATGCCGTGCGTGGCTTGGATGACGGAGACGAAATCGACGGCGTGAGTGACCCATCCGGGCATCGACCCAGGACGCGATTGGCAGCGAGAATCGAGTTTTTCGACAAGCACCCCGGCGACATAATCGGCCAATCCGGGGTGGTCGATGCCGCCATCGACAAACGCGTGGCGGACGAGGACGTAGAAATAGAGCGAAGGGGAAACGGGCAGGGCGACCGGGCTTTCCAACAGCGCGCGGTGGATTTCCTTCAGGTCGAGCAAGGCGGTGACGGCATCCGGATCGCGCCAGAGCTTGGCCAACGCGACGGATTCCCCGCTGGCGGCGAGGGCCGATTCCACAAACGCGACATCCGCGGGAGTGATACCCGCTTTGGCAGAGGCAATCCGGTGGATCATGAAACATAACTTAGCAAACGATGTGCCATGCTGCCAGTCCGCGATCGCGTGGGAGGGAACCCGGCATCGGCCGCCGGTCGAGAGCGGAGTTTGTTTACGGGAAATATCAGATTTTCAAACCGCGGATTGCGCGGATGATCGCGGATGGAAGAGTCTCGAAGCGGAATGAGGGCGAGGTTTTATAGGATTACGATCGAGCCGGATGCTTGAAACACATCAGTTCACCAACCCTTTGTCCGAGATCATCCGTCCCAATCTAACAACCTATTCCTGATGGAGGACCTTGCTGACGGGAAAGTGATTTCGGTCTGGATTTCGGCAGCGATTGCGTGGACGCTGGCAGGAATGAACGGAATAAGCATCGCGGGAATTATCATGATCATCGCTGGAGCAGGCTTGCTGGCCTATGGCGGATTCACCACCACCAAGCGTGAGAACATCGTCGATCTGGGGCCACTCAAGGTGCAGGCCGACGTGAAGGAGCGCCACAGCGTGCCGCCGGTGCTTGCGTGGGCCTTGTTGGGTGGCGGCGTGGTCGTCCTAGTGCTGGGGATGAAGAAGAAGTAGCAGGTCCGCAGACCAGCCCGCGCGCGAACCCCGGCCGGCGTCATGGATTTCGGCTGGCGAAGGTTGATGCAGGAAACCGGGAGCGGTCCTGATTTCGCTGGAATGCGACTGAATGTTCCCCAATTTCCCCGAAAACCGGTTCTGGACAGGGTCGAATCCCTTGCCTATTTTCCGCGCTCTTCCACCAATTACACCATGATCCGCAAACTCATTCCTGGCGCACTGGCCCTCGGTCTTATCGCCACCTCCTCCGCCCAGACCCCAGCCGCCGCTCCTGCCGGCAAGACCGAAGCCGCTACTCCAGCCGTTGAAGTCCCGGCCAAGCCGAAGCTTGATCCAGCCGTGATCAAGTCGGATTCCTCCTACGCCCTTGGTTTCCGGACCGGTGGTGGATTCGCCCAGCAGTTCGGCAAGTTCGGCGTGGGTGCCGACGATCTCGACACCACCACGTTCCTCAAGGGATTCCTGGCTGCCCTCAAGGGTGGCAAGCCGGAGCTTGAGGAAGCGAAACTCCAGGCCGCCATGGAAGCTCTCGGCGAGATGCTCCAAGGTCGCGAAAAAATCGCTGCTGCGGCTAACCTCGAAGCCGGCAAGAAGTTCCTCGCCGAAAACGGCAAGCGCAAGGAAGTCACCACCACCCCGAGCGGCCTTCAGTATGAAGTCCTCGCCAAGGGCGGCAGCGAGAAATATGTCGCTCCCAAGGAAGGTGCCGAGGACAACAAGCAATTCATGGTCCACTACAAGGGCACGCTGATCGACGGCAAGCAATTCGACGCGTCACCTGAAGGCGAGCCGGTGCCAATGACCCTGCAAGTGGTTCCCGGTTTCAAGGAAGCTCTCACCACGATGCCGGTCGGTGCCAAGTGGAAGCTCTTCATGCCAAGCGAACTCGCCTACGGCGAAGAACGCCGCAGCGCGGAGATCGCTCCTAACAGCGTGCTCATTTTCGAATTGGAACTCTTGAAGATTCAAGACGCTCCTGCTGCTCCCGAAGGTGGGATGCCATTCCCGATGCCAGAAGGTGCCCCAGGCGGACCTGGCGGTGCCGGTGGCCCTCCCGAGGAGTGATATTCTCCCGGATAGATTTCTCTGATAGGGCTGCCGGCGATCCCGGCAGCCTTTTTCGTGGAGCTATTTCTGGGATACCCGGAGGGAAGGGGTTCTGATAGTTTTCCGGCAGCAAATTTTCGGAAAGAGCTGTGAGCGGGTCCGCCATCCGGAAAGCCAGACTTGCAATCACACACATATCCGGAGGGTGGAATATTGGTGCTTTCCGGACAGGCGAACCCGCTGCACGGATTGGAGGATGCCCGGTCCCTGTCATTCCGACTAGTCCCCAAATCCGGGGTGTCTCGGCGGATGCTCAGCGGTCGCCGCCGTCGCCCTTGGTGAAGCGGGTGACGAGTTGGGATTGGGAGTGAACGCCAAAGTGCTTGAAAATGACCTTGGCGTAGCCGTGGACGGTATTGACGCTGAGTCCCAGATGGTCCGCGATTTTCTGGCGGCTCCAGCCCTCGCACAGGCAGTTGAGAACCGTCCGGTGGCGTGGATAGAGGTTGGTGATCTCGTGGCTGGCTTGGTCCGGGAAGGCCTCGAAATGGAGCCACGGGACTTCACTGAGAATGATATGGGCAATCTTGGATTCCCGCTCGTCGAACGGCGGTTCGCCGAGTGTCCGGTAAACGCGGATGGCGTTGACCCCGCCGCTTTCCATCGGTCGCAAGGACATGATCAGCGGGCCGATGTTGGCCTTCTCAAAGAGTGGGCCGGCGGCGGATTGATCGAGCAAGGATTGGGGGTCCATTTGGCGGCGGGTGCGGGTCAGGTGAACTCCCTTTTTCTGAAGTTCCAGCGACGACGGCCGCGATACCGCTTCCATGGCCGGGTGGTTGATCGCCTCAAGGAAGCAGGCCAAGCGGGCTTCGTCGAAGCCGCCATGAATGAGACCGACGGAAGAAGGCGGTTTGTCGGGGTGGAACTGCGACATCGACCAGACCCAGGCGGTGGCACCGATCAGTTCGCACAGGCCGTCCATGAGAAGCCGGCGCTTTTCGTTGATCTCGCCGGTAGCGACGATGACCTCGCCCAACAACCGGACCATCCGGCGGACGTCGGATTCCTCGAGTGTGGAGTTGGAATTGCGCGGAGTCGCCATTTGCCGGACCTGAATTCTATCAAGAGGCGGCGTCGGCTCAAGGTATTTCAATGACTAGCCAGCATGACGCCAATTCATTGCGGCTCGCCGTCGGGGAAGATTTCGGCGATGGACGACTCGGTTTTTTGGTCCATCCAACGTTCCAGCGCGGCCTGCATGGGTGCCAGGACTTCGGGACGGGTGAGGGCGACATCGGTTTGGCCGGTGGGGTCGGCGGTCAGGTGGAAGAGACCGAAGTGGCGGCTGCCGCCGATGGCGGGAGTGCAGACGAGTTTCCAGAAACGGGTGCGCAGGCAGCGTTGCTTGGCGGCGATGAGCGCCTCGCTGTAGGATGGTTTTACGACGAACTGATAGTTGCAGGCCGGATCGATGAAGGTCATTTCGTCCATCGGCATGAGCGGAGGGCGGAGGACGCCGGAAACTTTTGGCTGCATGAAGGGGAAACCGGTTTCGCCGTAGAACGGCCGCCATTCCGGGCTGTCTCCCCGCAGCCAGCCGGCGAAGCTGCGGCCTTCCCAGGCGGCGGATTTCGGCACGCCGGTGAGGTCCGCCAGCGTGGGGATCACGTCGATGAGCCGGACGATTTCCGGGAAGGTTTGCGGCTTCACGCCGGGCACGCGGATGACGAGCGGGACGTGGTTGGTCTGGAGGCCGGCGTTGAAGCCCTGGCCGTGCAGCAGCGTGACGCCGGGGTCGTAGAGGTCGTCGCCGTGATCGGCGGTGACGATGACGATGGTGTTTTCCGCCAGGCCGTTTTCCTTGAGGGAAGCGAGGATGTGGCCCACGCAGTCGTCGAACTGGCGGGTCGCGCCGTCGTAGAGCGCGTTGATCTGCCGCCGGTCCCCGGGTGATGCGGCGGCGAGCTTTTCCTCCAGCTCGCGGCTGCTGGAGAATGCGTCCGGATCGAAGACGACGCCGTGGCGGTGAATGCCGTCATAGGCGGGGTCCGCAAACATGCCGGCGAACGGCTGGGTGCTGCGATAGGGCAGGTGGTTGCACGAGTAGAAGACGTGCCAGAAAAACGGCTGGCGCGAGGCCGCGACCTTGCCGAGCCGGTCCTTCACGCGATTGGTGACGACGTCCGGCGTGACGAATTGCGCGAAGGAGTTGATTTGCGGAAACAGCCGGTAGCCTAGCGGATTGTCGAAATACAACGGCACCACGAAGTGGGCCATCATCACCGCCTGGCTCATGTAAATTTTGAAAGTGTCGAACGAGGAAACGGACAGATGCTCCATGCCGAGCGGCATCAGCTCGTAGTAGCCCGCGCACCAGTCGCCGATGGCGGCGGTGTCGTAACCACGCTGGCGTAGGAATTTCGCCAGCGGCACGACCCGCTCGCGGGCGGCGGCGAGGGTGGGGGCATCGGGAAACATGTGCCGCAGGCCGTGGGTGTGCGGGTATTGCGAGGCCATCAGCGAGGTGCCGGATTCCAGCGTCGAACCGATGGGGGAATAGCAGGTTTCGAAGACGGCGGACTCTTTGGCCAGCGCGTCGATGACGGGCGAAACTCCGGCCGCAGCGGGGCCGTCCTGGCGTGCTGGCCGGTAGCCTGCGAGGCCGAGCCGGTCGCCGCGCAACGAGTCGGAGCCGATGATGAGCACGTTCATCGGCCGGTCACCTGCGGTGGTGGCTGTGAGCGATCCCTGGCTGGATTTCCGGAAATGCCGATAGCCTGCCGTGAGCAGGATGGCGGCGCAGACCGCCGCCGCGACCGTCCAGCCAGGGCGTCCGCGCCGGCGGATCTGCCAGAGCAATGCGAACGCGATGACGGCGATGGGCAATACGCTGAACAGAACTAACAGGCTTGCCGGTTTCACTGCCTCGGGGATGAGATCGAGCGCCTTGTAATGCCATTGCCCGAACTCGGCCTCATTGAGGAAGTAAGGCCGCGTATCCACCAGCCGCAGGGTGAAAAAGCCATGCACCAGCGCGGTTAGACCCAGGCTTCGGAGGATGACCGCGCGACGCGACTGGAATTTCGAACGCGCGGTCCAGAGGGCGGCGAACGGCTGGACGAGTAGTGCCGCGGCGAGCGCCAGCACGATGTAAGCGATGAGCATTTGCAGGTTTTGCAAAACGAGGAATCCCAGGTATTCGTCGCGGGCGAGCGTGCTGAACTTGTTGGCCATCTCACCCGAGGAAGTCGTGAGCCGCCACAGCGCGAGGACATACTGAAACGTTAGAAACGCCGAGGTGCCGATGAGGACGTGAAAAAACTTCGCGTGATGATCGGGAGGCAGCGGGTGGGTGCGGGAATTCAAAATGAAAGATGCGATGGCTGGAAATGGCGGACCTTTCAAGGCTCAGGCTTCGGGAGGATTGACGTAAAGCCAGCGGGGGCACAGCAGCTTTTCGATCACCACGCCGCGTCTGGATTGGATGCCTTGGGGAATGTTTACCCGGAGGATCATCGAGACCTTGCGCCGTTGAAATTGGTTCACGAGGCTGCCGATGGATTTTGCGACCTCCGAGTCCGCCGCGGCGTAGCCGAAAAGTGTCTCATCGCTGTCCAGCGCGGTGAGGCGATAACAATTCCAGCGGGTGGAATCGGCGAACTCGTGGCTGAAGAAATTGTCCGGTTCGAGGTAAACCCGGAAATCCAACGAGATCCCGGCGGGTCGCTCGCTGGCGAAGCTGTCCCATTTCATCGGCTGGTAGCAGACCAGGGTTTCCCAATCGATACGAGGTTCGCCCGAGTCCAGGATTTCCAAGACCAGATTGGGGGTGCTGTGGTCGCTGAGTTCGACGGTGACCATCCAGAAATCCGACCGGTTATCCAGAGTGACCGGCTGAAACAGATTGGTCCGGATGACCCGCTTGAGGGGGATCGGTTTGCCATTGTAATAGCGTTCCATCAGGGGGCGAACCCGCTCGGGGTGGCGGACCAACCGCGCAAGGCCATCGACGCTGGTGGTTTCGAAAAACTTGCGGGTGATCGAGTCGAGCCGGTCAATCAGTTGGCCCGCTTCCAGTTCCTCCTGCGCGTCATTTCCAAGCACCGATCGGGTTTCGACCTGGATCTTGTTGGCCAGCACGTCTGCTTTCTTGACTCCGGTCAAGGACCAGATGACCGCCCCTCCGAGGATTAGCGCGATGAGAACGAACCAACCCCACGGGATGGCTTTGTGATAGGTGGAATGCTTTCCCCAATCGTATTCCAGCAAATCGGGATTGGCCGCGTTGGTCTCGATCAATGCCTCGATCCCAGGCTGGTGCGTGCGGGTTTTGAAATCGTCGCGATCCGGCACCACCAGGCGCTGGCTGACTTTGATCTCCGCAGGCTTGCCGAGGCGCACCGGCGCTTCCCCAAGTACAATATCGTCGGTCTCAAGCCGGATCACGGGCACTTCAGGCTCCTCCACATCGTCCACCGGCTTCAGCTCGAATCGTTTTTCCTCTCGCGCCATTTCCGGCGGAAGAAAAGCTGCAAAAGTCCATCGACGCAACGCAACTCTCACTCTAAATCTGCGGCGCACACCACCATGGCCGCCCCTCCGCGCATTCTCATCGTCACCGCCGCTTTTGGTGAGGGACACAACAGCGCCGCCCGCAATCTCGCGCTCGCGCTCGATGCCGCTGGTGCTTTCACCCAGGTGAGCGACCCTTGTGTGCTTGGAGTTCCCCGCATCACCGCAGCTGTCAACCACGGTTACCGCTACGTGACCACCCATTTCCCGAAAGTCTGGGCGAAAATCTACCGCTCCACCGACAAATGCGACTTCAGCAAGCAGCGTTCGCCGGTCATGCGGTGGGTCGAGTCCGCGTTGGCCGGTTTGATCCATGATTTCAAGCCGGACGCAGTCGTCAGCACCTATCCGCTCTACCCCTATTTCATGACGCGGATCCTCGCCGCTTCCGGGGAAAAAACTCCCGTTTTCATCGTTGTCACCGATTCCATCGAGATCAACGCGGCTTGGTTGCGGGCCAATTGCAACAACTGGCTCGTCACTGATTCCGCGACCCGCGAAACCATGATTCGCGCCGGATTGCCTGCGGAGAAGATCGTCGACACCGGCTTCCCCGTGCACCCGAATTTTTCCAAACTTACGCCCGTGGAAGCCTCGGACGCGTGCGATCCATTCCGGATTCTCTATTTCCCCACGGCCAAGCTGCCGTTCGTCCGCCGACATGCGCGGGCGTTGTTAGAGGCCTCGCCGTCGGTCCACCTCACCATCATCCTCGGGCGAAACGTCCGTGCGCTCTACTCCCGCGCGCGCGAAATCAAGAAGGCCTACCCCGGCCGGGTTCGCCTTATCGGCTGGACCCGCCGCGTCCCGCAGTTCCTGAACAGCCACCACCTCGTCGTTGGCAAGGCCGGCGGAGCCACCGTCCACGAGGCCATCGCCGCCCGCTGCCCGATGCTCATCCATCACCTCGTGCCCGGCCAGGAGGAGGGGAATCTCAAGCTCCTCGAAATCATCGGCGGCGGATACCTCGCCGCCACTCCGGAAGCCCTCACCCGCAGCGTGACCGATCTCCTAGCCGACCACGCCGCCGGCTGGCATACCATGAAAAACGCCCTTGCCCGCCACGGCCGCAACGCCGGAGCCATCGCCGCAGCCAGATTCATTCTCGACGAGATTGCGTAGTGACGCTTCACGCCGCTTTCAATTCCTGAAAACTGAACACTGAAAACTAGCAACTTCTTCATGACCTTCCTCTTCGACATCGGCCGCGTCCTTCTCGACTTCGATTTCGAGCCCTCGATGGCCCGGCTTTTCCCCGCCGGTATTGCCGAACCCGCCGCACGGATGAAGCTGCTGCTAGAGCGCAAGGACGAGTTTGAAGCCGGCAGGATCGGGGTGGACGAATACGTCGCGTGGGCGCTCGAAATCCTCGGCAGCACCGCCTCCACCGAAGAATTCACCGCTGCCTGGCAGCGGATCTTCACCCCCAACGAACCCATGTGGCAATGCGTCCGCAAGCTTGCCAGCGACGGCCACCGCCTGATCCTCTTCTCCAACACCAACGCCATCCATTGTCCGTGGGTCTTTGAGGAATACCCGGAGTTTTCCCTCTTCCACGATGCCGTGCTTTCCTTCAACACCGGCTTCATCAAGCCCCAACCGGAAATCTATCATCACGCCATCGGCAGCCACGATCTGGTTCCGTCGGAAACCCTCTACATCGACGATCTCGAATCTAACATCACCACCGGCCGGGAGCTAGGCTTCCGCTGCTGGCAATACGACCTCAACGACCACGCCGCCTTCGAGACCTGGCTAGCCAGCGAACTCGCCGTGTCCGAAGTGTGAATTCTTCAACTCTCAACTCTCAACCACCCGCTCTCAACTTCTTCCATGTCCACCCTCACCATCGCCGGGCGCGAATTCAGCTCCCGCCTGTTTCTCGGCACCGGCAAGTTTCCGTCGAATGAATCCATGCGCGATTCCCTCGCCGCCAGTGGCACGCAGATCGTTACCGTCGCCCTGCGCCGCGCCGATCTAACCGGCAAGCGCGATCCCTACGCCAACATCCTCGAATTCATCGATTCCGAAAAATACCTGCTGCTTCCTAACACCAGTGGCGCCATGAACGCGGAGGAAGCTGTCCGTCTTGCCCGCCTCGCCGCCGCCGCGGGACTGCCAAAGTGGGTGAAGCTCGAGATCCACCCCGATCCCACCTACCTGCTTCCCGATCCGATAGAAACGCTCAAGGCCGCGGAAATCCTCGTCAAGGAAGGCTTCACCGTCCTGCCTTACATCAATGCCGACCCTGTTCTCGCCAAGCGTTTGCAGGAAGTGGGCACCGCCACCGTCATGCCGTTAGGCGCGCCCATCGGCTCCAACCGTGGTGTCGTCACCCGCGACCAGATCCGCATCATCATCGAGCAAGCCATCGTCCCCGTCATCGTCGATGCCGGGCTCGGTGCTCCCAGCCACGCCGCCGAAGCCATGGAACTCGGCGCGGATGCCGTGCTAGTCAACACCGCCATCGCGATCGCCTCGGATCCGGTTAGAATGGCCGTCGCCTTCAAGCTTGCGGTCGAGGCCGGCCGCGAGGCCTACGAACTCGGCCTGCCCGAACCCCTTGATCACGCCAGCGCCACCAGTCCGTTGACCGGGTTTCTCGGGTAAGTGGAATTCAGTGGAAATCATGCGAAGCCGCCGCATGATCCGCTTCAATCCCCGCCAAAGGAGCAATCCCCGTGACAAACACCGTGGGCTTGTCGCCTTGAGAGCGTTGAAGTTTGCCGGTGGCTAGCAGAAACGGCTCCGTCACGATGATTTGCCGGAAGTGATGGAATGTGTCTTTCGGCACGAACAGGTTGGCAATGCCCGTTTCGTCTTCGAGCGAAATGAAACAATGTCCCTTCGCGGTGCCCGGCCGCTGGCGGCAGATGGCCATGCCGCCGACCACCACGGGAATTCCTCCCGGCAGGTTTTCAAGATCCAGCGCGCGCTGGATTTTCCGGCTGCCCGCGGCTTGTCGCCAGAGTTTCATCGGGTGCGGCCCGGAGCTCGCGCCCTGCACGGCAAAATCCGATGACAACCGCTCAGCCAGAGTCATGGCCGGAATCATGTTGTTAGGAAACTCCGGCGCATTCCCTTGGAACAAATCATCATGCAGCGGCAGCTCGGCCTGCCACATCGCCTGGCGGCGGTGCTCGACCTGCGGCAGCTCGTTAAGCGCACCGCCGCGGGCGAGAGTGCGGCGTTCCTTGTCACCCGGCTTCACACGACGGAGAAAATCCTCCAGGGAAACAAAGCCCTGCTGCCCGCGCTCGCTGACGATTCGTTGGATCGTGGCCTTGCCCAGATTTTTCAACCGGTCCAACCCGAGTCGGAGCGTCCGATCATCGATCACTTCCGTGGTCCCGCCGCTGTGAATACAACTAACAGGAAGTATCCGCAAGCCGTGGTGCTTCGCGTCCTGCAGCAGCGTGTTCACCGAGTAGAACCCCATCGGCTGGTTGTTGATGAGGCCGGTGTAGAACTCGGCCGCGTGATTCACCTTCAGCCAGCACGACGCGTAGGCGAGGTAGGCGAAGGAGATCGCGTGGCTCTCCGGAAATCCATAAAGCGCGAAATTGCCGGTGGCGCGGATGATTTTTTCCTGCACGTCTTCACCGATTCCCTTGTTCGTCATTCGTTCCCGCAACTTCGCGGTGACTTTTGTCATCTTGCTGTCCGATCGTTTGAAAGCGATCGCCCGCCGCAAGTCATCGGTTTCCCCGCTGGAAAAATCCGCCATTTTCATGGCCATGCTCAGCATTTGCTCCTGGAACAAGGGCACACCCAAGGTCCGGAACAGGATCTCTTGGCAATCCTTGTGGATGTAATCGATCGTCTCCCTGCCTAACCGCCGGTTCAGATAGGGATGCATCAGATCGCCGACGATGGGACCCGGGCGGATGATGGCGACCTCGATGGCGATATCATAAAAATTCCTGGGCTTCATGATGGGCAAGGTCGCCATCTGGGCGCGCGACTCGACTTGAAAGGTGCCGATGGTGTCCGCCCGATGCAGCATGTCGTAAACTCCGGGGTCATCCTGCGGGATTTTCGCCAGATCCACGGGTTTGCCCCGCCTCTCACAAATCGCGATTGAGTCCTGCATGGCGGCCAGGATGCCGAGTCCTAACAAATCAATCTTCACGATGCCGAGATCCTCGCAGTCTTCCTTGTCCCATTGCACGATGGTCCGGTTGGGCATGCTGGCGGGTTGGATCGGCACCACGGCATCCAGCCGGTTGTCGCAAATGACGATGCCGCCGGAATGCTGGCCAAGGTGGCGGGGCAGCTTCAGCACCGCATGATAGAGTTTGGACAAGGTCGGCAGCCGCGGGTGGGAAGGGGGGAGCAAGCTGGCCATGCGGTCCTCGAACTCGGATTCGCGGCTGACCTTTTTTTCCTCGTCCGTCCCGAAATGCCGGAAGCCCGAGCTTTCCTTGGAAAACCGGTCTGCCAGTGAAACGGGAAATCCCAGCACCTTCGACATCTCCCGGAACGCCGACCGCGGCCGATAGGTAATCACGTTCGCGGTCATCGCCGCGCCGCGCGCGCCGTATTTTTTGAAGACATACTGAATGACTTTTTCCCGGCAATCACCCGAGGGGAAATCGATGTCGATATCCGGCCACGAGGCGCATTTATCGTTGAGGAAACGTTCGAAAAGCAAGCCGCTGGCGATCGGATCGACCTTGGTGATGCCGAGCACAAAACACACGATGGAGTTCGCCGCCGAGCCGCGGCCCTGGCACAGCATTCCCTCGTTTTTGGCGAACTTGACCAGATCGTGGACGATCAGGAAATAGCCGGGAAAACCAAAGCGGTCGATCAGCTCGATTTCCTTCTCTAGCTGTCTAACGACTTTTGTGCTCAAGCTCGGGCCATAGAAATCCCTGGCACCTGCATAAGCGAGATCACGCATCAACCGGGTCTGGTCCGGCTTGCCGAGGGGCTTGCCGGATTCGTCGGGAAAATCGGGGAACTCGTAACCGAGGTTCTGCAACGTGAAATCGATGCGATCTGATAGCCGTTGCGTGTTTTCAATGGCCACCGGGAGATCGGCGAAGAGTTCCGTCATCTTCGCCGGCGATCTCAAGTGACGTTCTCCATTCGGGGTGAGCAGTCCGCCCGCTTTATCCAGCGTCACATGGTGACGAAGGCAGGTGAATGCATCCGCGAGCATACGGCCGTCGCGGTTGGCGTGCAGGGGAGAGTTGCTCGCCAGCAGCGGCAGCCGGAGATGGGCGGCCAGATCAACGAGGTAGCGGTTCAACCGTCCGTCGTCGCGCAGGCGATGACGGTTGATTTCCACATAGACATTCTGTTTGCCGAAAGTGGCGATCAGCCCTTCCGCGGCGGCGAGTGCGGCTGGCTTGTCGTCGCGCAACAGGTGCCGGACCAGCGGTCCATCGCGATCTCCGGTTAGCGCGATCAAGCCGGAGTTGGTTAGATCGCGGGCCTTTCCCGCGCCCTCAAGATGCAGGTCGGTCAGGTGGCGGCTCAAGGTCTGATAGGCCGCCTGATGGGTGCAAAGCACCGGCAGGTGGGAGGCGTCGGGCAGCTCCAGGGTAGCTCCCACAACGGCCCGCAAATTGGCACCCATATCCTTGATGCAATTGTGCGCCCGGGCGGAGCCGTAAAAGCCGCCATGGTCGGTGACCGCGATATCCCTGTAACCGAGCTCCACCGCGCGCGCGATGAGTTCCTCCGGCGGACTCGCGCCACGCAGGAACGAGAAAGCGGAGCGGGCATGGAATTCAGAGAACATAACTAACCGTAAATTCCATCGAGTTGCCACCGGTCGCCTGTTTGATAGACCAGCCGGAGCAGGGGAGCCTGCGCGACGTGGATGTCCCACTCCAGCCGGTGCCATGCGCCATCCGGATTCCACAGGTCGCCTGAAATGATGAACGGGCCGGATTGCCCCAGCACCTGGCCGCAGTGAGGACCTGTCAGCAAGGCCAAGGGCCGGGGATAAATGTTAGGCAGCGATTCGAACGCAACGGAGATTTCCACGGGCGGTCGAAAGCGCCGCAATGGAATGCTGCAGTCCGGCAACCTTCCGCTTTGGGCAACAGCAACGCTGGCCGTGGCATCGCGCATTTTGAAAGTGTCCGGACGGTGAATTTCCAAAGGCACCGGGATGCCGACATTTCCGCTCCCTACCAACGCCTCCAGCCGGGCCAAGGTATCCGCCCAGCGCTCGGGGTTGGGCAGTTGGCGTTTGGTCCAATCGCTTTGGTGGGAAAGGGGAAGCGCGGCGGTCGCGTCCAGCTCAAGGCCGATCACCGGCGATGGCAAAACCAGCGACTCCGCCAGAGTTTGCACCGGCTTGAGAAGCGCGACGGGATCGGCCAACGGCTCGGGAAGGCGGATTTCCCGCCGCAGGCTGCTTCCTGCTTCGAGACGCAGCCGGATTTCGAGAACGGAAGCGGCGAGATGGCGGGCCGCCAGTCGCGATGCCAACACCTGCAGCAGCCGCTTGAAGATGAATACCAGGGCCTCGCTCGAATCGATCGCGTCATCGAAATCGATCGATTGGTGGAGCGATTCCGGCGGCCGGTGAAGTTTCAGCAGGCGGCAGCTTTTTCCTGAAATCAAGTCATGCCAATGACCGGCCGTCGGGCCGAAGCGTTCGGATAGATCCTGCCGTGGCAGTTGGCAATAATCCGCCAGCGTGCGCAGCCCCAGCAGATCCAGCAGCGGCAGGAAGGTGCCGCCGTCATCCAGTTTGGCCAGCAGCGCCAGGGGCAGGGTGCCGATCTCCGCGGTGGAAAGGAACCGGCCGCGGGTCCGGGGTTCGAGCACGGCGAAATGCGCGAGGTCCGGCGTCTTCGCCAGCGCGTGGCAGACTTCCACGTCGGAATTTGGCAGCGCTTCCAAGCCATCGAAGTGAAGACGCTTGGTTCCTGCCAGATCGAGCAGCACGGTATCCGGCGAGGTGATTTCCACATCCGCGGTGAAGCCGTCCGCCAATTCCACCAACTCCGCCAGCAACGCGGCTTCCGTTTTCGGATCGCGGGAAAGCACCCTCAAATCCGGACAGCGCACGAGTGCGCGGTTGAGCGGCCAGCCGGGCGCGATGCCGGTTCGCCAGGCTGTGGCATTGAGCGCCAACAGCGGGATTTTTCCGTCCTCCCTGTCCGTCGGATCGCGGAGGATCGCGCACGGCCGGTCGCGCCATTCCGGCTGCTGTTGCAACGCGGCGGCCACCGGAAGATCGGCGATATGGAACGCGGCGAACATGGCTCAAGTGGCATGGCGGAGCCGGTTAGGCCGTGCGACGACGCGTTGTAGGATTTCATTTCTCGGCAGATTGAAATCTTCAAGCGTCAGGCGTGTGGACAACGCCAGCCGCAAGCTCGTGCAGGGAACCAGCGGGGCAGGGGCCAGCACCACCAGCCGGCACGCGTTGGTTTCGCAAAGCTGTTTCAAGCGCCACCACGCCGACGCCGGAATCGACCGCAACACGGCAGGCGGCAGCCCGCAGAGATCGAGCATGACGAACGGCACGTTGGCATCGCGGACCAGCAAGTCCGCCGCCTTGAGCGCTTCCTGGACTTTCGCGCAGCGCACCCACAGAAGCTGCGAACACGCGGCGGCGGTGTGGGAAGCCGGATCGAAAGCATCTCCGCCATCGACCAGCACGAATTTCGGGTATGCTGCGGCTTCCTCCGGCTCCGCGAGCAAACCCGCGATCCACAGCGAAAGTCCACCGCTCTCCCCATCCGGAATGATCTCGGAAATCGCTCCCGCCGGAAACGTGGCCGTTTCAAAAAGGGTCTTCGAAACATCGTCCGCAGCCTCCCGCACTGGCGCGAATCCATGCGCCGCGGGGAATTTTTCCCGCAGTTGCCGTCGGATTTCCTGGAGGGGGGTCGCCGTCACGGAGGGAAATTAACGCCCCTCGTGAACTGTTCAAGAGAACAATTTTAGCGAGGGCCGAAAGATCGTGAACGACGCCCCTTGCGCTTGGTTGCGAGTCGTTTCATGCTTTGCTAAATGAAAACCGGGTGGACCAGGCGCGATTTTCTAGCAACTACCAGCCAAGGCGCGCTGTTGGGAGCGGGGGCCTTGGGCAGCTTGTCACGCTTGCCGCTGGTCTCCGCCGCGGAGGCGAAGCTAAATCCGGCCATGGTCCGTTTCCTCCCGGAAATCGAGCCGCTGGTGCGCCTGCTGGAGGACACGCCGCGCGGGCGCTTGTTGGAGGAGGTCGGGGCGAGGATTCGTGCCGGCACGACCCACCGCGAGATCGTCACCGCCTTGTTGCTTGCCGGCATCCGCAACATCCAGCCGCGGCCGGTCGGCTTCAAATTCCACGCCGTGCTGGTGGTCAATTCCGCCCACCTCGCCAGCCTCAACTCGCCGGACTCGGACCGCTGGCTGCCGGTGTTCTGGGCGCTCGACAAGTTCAAGAGCTCACAGGCCCAGGACATCGAGGAAGGCGACTGGACCATGGAATCCGTTCTCGAATCCGCCGTGCCTGCCGTCGATCGCGCGCCTGCGGATTTTGCCGCGGGCATGGACGCCTGGGACCCCGGCCGGGCCGACACCGCCGCCGCCGGCCTGGCCCGCGGCGGGGGATCGCAGGAGGCATTCGATTTGTTCTGCCGCTACGGCGCGCGCGACTACCGCGACATCGGCCACAAGGCGATCTACGTCGCTAACAGTTGGCGGTTGCTGCAAACGATCGGCTGGCAGCACGCCGAACCGGTCTTGCGTTCGCTCGCTTATGCCCTGCTGGAACATGGCGGGACCAACCCGGCCGAACGCGATGCCTTGGCCGACCGGCCCGGCCGGAAAAACTTGGAACGCATCAGCGATCTGCGCGCGACCTGGAACGGCGGCGAAAACAAACCGGAGGTGGCGGCGGAAATGCTCGCCGTCCTGCGCACCGGAAACTGGGACGAAAGTGCGGCCAAAGCGGTCGCCCTGATCAACGCCGGCAGCAGTCCGCAGCCGTTGTGGGATGCGATGTTTCAAGCCGCCGGGGAAATTCTCATGCGCCAACCCGGCATCGTCGCGCTCCATGCCGTCACCACCACCAACGCGCTGCACCACGCGTTCCGCCACGCGGCGGACGACAGCACGCGGCGTTTCCTCATGCTCCAGAATGCCTCGTTCCTCCCGTTGTTCCGCAACGATGCCGGGGCCGGGGAAGGAATTCGCATCGACAGCTTCGAGCCGCTAACAGGAAAGGCGGCCGGCGGGGAGGCGATCGATGAAATTTTCGCCGGCCTCGCCTCCGACCCACTGCTGGCCGCCCGCCGGACGCTCGCGTATCTCGATGCAGGCGGCTCCCCCAAAGCCTTCGCCGACGCCGCCCAACGGCTGATCTATCTGAAAGGAACGGACTCCCACGATTACAAGTTCAGCAGTGCCATCATCGAGGACTATCAGGCGCTCTCTCCCACCTTTCGCAATCGCTTTCTGGCAGCCAGCGTGCATTGGCTGAAAGGTTCGTCCGAACCCGAGAGCCCCCTAGTCGCCCGCAGCCGGGCCGCCCTGTAGCGTCCGTTAGGATCCGGAGAGGAGACAGCAAATCCCGGCCTTTCCTAACACGAGCTAATGTTTCGCCCGATAGCTCGAGTAACGCTTGGCTTCCACTTGGATTACGTTTTTTGGAATTCCGAAGTGAGCGGCGATCGCGTAGACGCGCTGATGCAGGGAACCGTGGGAGGTGGAAGATTGATTGGGTTCCGTAAGAACCCAGCCTAAAAAAGCTTCAAGCCGGTAGCCGGCCGCCATCGCATAGCGGGCACCGGCGATGTCGGCTTTCAGTTCGTTGGCTGGATTCGATTGGGAGTGGTTTCCCAAGTTTTCGACCCGGTGGGCGAATTCGTGGCCGATAATAAATGCCCAAGTGTTAGGTGGCACTTGGCGGGCACCGATCGGATGGATGAAGATCGTGCAATCCTCAAGGCCGCCACGGATCAAGGCCAAGGGGCCGGGATTCTTCCCGAGTGCGAGACGCCAGTGGATTTCGCGACCGGTGGCCTTCGCAACCTTGCCAGCGACTGCTTGAAGTTCTGAAAAGTTCACCGCCGGGCGATAGCGCGGATCCGGGTACCGCCCCGCTGGCCGCGGGGAGCGGGACGCCGACGCGTTTGCCGGTTGGCGCTCGCTGCGAGGAAGGGATGTTTGAGGAGAGCCGGGAGCCGCCTCCGGCGTCATGGAGCAGGCCGGGCAAGCCAGCAGCGCGGTGGCGGCAATCGCCGACAGCGTGGGTGATAGAAAATGAGGTGATGGGTGGGTCTTCATCTTGAGAAGCAGGCGGCCGTCGTCGTCAACGCGGCGCCCGGTCGCAGTGGCGCTGGCAGACAGAATGGACGGAGAGAAGGGAGGTGCCAAGTCAGCAGAACGGGAAGTTGCAGCGAGGGGCTCGTTGCACGAGCCTGCGAATTGGGAGGCGGGTTTCGAGGTTTGAGCAACCTTTGGCTGCCTCTCTGAAACCTATTCGGCAGGCTGGCGGAACGGGAGGGATTTGAACCCTCGGTACGGTTACCCGTACGTTCCCTTAGCAAGGGAGTGCTTTCGACCACTCAGCCACCGTTCCGTGATGCGGGTCGGGAGGTTTGAAACATAGGGAAACGGACACGTCAACCCTTGGCAGTTCGAAACCTTCAGGAAATTGAAATTCGTCGGTTTCAGTCGGTGAAAGGATGCTGCTCCTTCTCCCCTGACTCCTCCTGAACCGGTGCTTCAGTGGGTGCTTCGACAGGGGTTTCAGTCGGTGCCGCGGCAGGAGTTTCAACGACTGCGTCGACAGGAACTTCGACCGATGGCTCGATAGGAATTTCAATAGGAGGTTCAACGGGAGCTTCGACAGGAGTTTCGACAGGAGTTTCGACAGGAGTTTCGACAGGAGTTTCGACAGGAGTTTCGACAGTGACCGGCGCCGCAGAATCTTCCACGTGTGCGGGTTCCTCAATGGTAACAGGCTCGGGGGAGACTCCTTCGGAAGCTTCCGCCTGGATTTCGGCGACCACCTCCCCGGTAGTTTCGGGATCTTGCGCCGGGGAAGCGACCACCGCCGTTACCGCGCCAGCGACTTCACCCGCGGTGGCATCGACCTTTGGTTTCTTGGACTTCTTTTTCTTCTTCTTTTTCGGTTCGGTGCCGGGTTCCGCGGCGTTTGCTTCGCGGGCTTCCTGGACGACGAGCGTGTCATCGGTGTAAAGCAGGATGTGTCCTTGGTGGAGCAGCCAGAAAAGATCGGCCGCGTATTCGGCGGGCGGTGCGGTGCTGCCTTCGGGAAGGACGGATCTCCAAAGTCCTTCGAGCTTCGCCGGGCTGTTTTCGCGGATCCAGGCGACCATTTGGCCGGGGCGCTCGGCGAGCACGGCATTGAGTGGAAGTGGATGCGGGCGGGCGGGGCCGGTGTGGAGTTTGCCCTGGCGTTTGAAAACGGGAAGATGCTCGGCCTCGACAGCGCGACAGACTGCCGGGATCAGGATCGCGGGATGGTTGCGGGCGTGGGTGCCGGCGATTTTCAGCGAGACCAGCAGCGAAGGTGATAGATTTTTCGCCGCGATCGCTCCGGAGACATCGGCCATGCGGACTTCTTCGAAAGCTTTGTCAAAACAACGGGCTCCCAAGGCGCGTTCGGCATCGGCGCGGTCGTCGATCCAGATCTCGTCGTCCTCGCCCTTGATCCGCCAGCGGGTCTTCTTCTTGGTCGTTTCCAACCACGCGTTGACGGCTTCCTCGCCGCGCTCGGTCCGGACCTTCGCCGCGTAAACCTCGAATGGCATTCTCGCGAATCGCTCGCGATGCAGGCGGCGCAGGTTCGTCTGATAGGAATGGAAATTGACGGGGCCTAACCATTCGCCGGAGATTCCGCATCGGGCGATTGCCTGAAAGTTTCCGGTCGGCGGATCGACATCGATGGTTTCCTCCTCGATCAGTTCATTTCGCAACTCGGAGTTCCAAAGGTGGCGGATCGCTTCCTCGCGGGTGAGGAAAACGGATTCCTCGAGCTTGCCGCGGATCAGCGGGGCGTGAGGTGCGGGAGCTTCGAAAATCGCCCGGCAGCGGGATTTCTCCGCGAGCAGGATCTTCGCAACGTCGAACAACGGATAGACCCGTGCGACCTGATGGACTTCCTTGCCGATGAGATGGACGGCCTGCGGATCCGGCGCGACCGTGGCGCGCACGCCTTCTTCGGGTCCGACTTCCACTTGTTGGGGCGGGCCGCTACGGCGATCATCGTAGTTGCCACCGCGGCCTTGCGAAGGCCGGCGCTCCCCGCCATCGCGCCTCGGGCCGCGGTCGCGATCATCGCGACGCGGCGGGCGATCTTCGCCACCGGCAGAGGTCTTGGGTTTGCGCTCGGTGGTGTCGCCGGCGGCGCGCGCCCACGCGGGTCCCAGCGCAAAGCTGGACAGCAGGCTGCTCAATGGATCGGTATCAGAATCGCTCACGATGCGCAGTCTAAAGAGTGATTTGGCAAATGACAAACTCCGCTTGCATCAAATTATAGTCCCATTTCCGGCCATAAGCAGTGCCAGGATCCGCCGGGTCGCTCCATCGTGGCGGGCTAACAACGCGGCTGCCTGGCGGACCATCTCCCGGGATTTTTGCGGATCGAGCGCCGCGACAACGGCCCGTGAAAGTTCGTGCCCATCGCGGGCGGAAATGCAACCGCCGCTGGTGATGAGACGGTTCGCGAGCGGTTGGAAATTCTCCATGTGCGGGCCGAAGATCACGGGCTTTTCCGCGAGGATGGCCTCGGAGGGATTCTGGCCGCCGGTGGATAGAAAGCTCTTGCCGATGATGACCACATCGGCGTGCGCCGTCCAATCGCGGAGTTCGCCGGTGGAATCGATGACAAAGACGTGGCAGCGATCACAGGCCGCCGCGTCACCTGAAAAGGATGACCTCAACGTCACTCCGAATCCAGCGCCTTCGAGTTCCGCCTTCACCTCCGCCCGCCGCTCGGCATGGCGTGGCACGATCACCGCCAGCGCATCCGGGTTCGCATCCCGGATCGCCCCGGCGATCCAGGCGTCTTCGCCGGGATGGGTGCTGGCTGCTAGAACGACCGGTCGGTCTTTGCCGAAGGCATCGAGCATTTCCTGAAATTCCGCGTGCCGCGCCGGGCGCGCGCCGCTGCCGGGGTCGAATTTCAAACTGCCCGTGTCGTGGATCTTTTCCCGTCCGATGCCGAGAGTCTCCCAGATTCCGGCGTCGTCGGGTTCCTGGATCGCGACGGCGTCTAGCAACCGATAGATCGGACGCAGCCACGCGGCGAATTTCCTGAACCGCCGTGCCGATCGGGGCGACATCCGGGCATTAACCAAGCGGACGGGAATGTTCCACCGCTCGCAAGCTAACAACAAGTGCGGCCAGACTTCGCCCTCGATCAGGACGATCTGCGATGGCTCGAAGCGCTTCAGATAACGGCGGACCATCCAGCGGAAATCCAGCGGCGAGTAGGTGACGCGCAGCCCGGGGATGTGCGCGGCGGCCGCCACGGCGTGGCCGGTCGCGGTGCCGGTCGCGAGCACAAAGCGGCGGCCGGGTTCTCTAACCAACCACTCGCGGATGAGTTTCAGCGCGAGCATCGATTCACCGACACTGACCGCATGGAAATGGACCGCGCCGCAGGGTTCGTATTCCAGCTGCGAGGTGTAAATGGCGGCGCGTTCGCCCAAGGCCGTGCCGAAGCCGCCGCGCCGCAGCATTTTCACAACCCACCCGGGGAAGGCCGCGATGAACAGCAGCGGCAGCAGCAGCCGGTAAATCGCAAGGGCGGTGAAAAATCGCATCGCCGCGGAGATTAGTGGGCCGGGACCGACAGGTAAAGGCGGATGGCGAATGCGGAAAATCAGAGATTCCCACCTTCATGAAATCCATCACCATCGGTCCATGCCCGCCACCACTTCCCTCGCCGAAACTGAGCGGTTTCTCCACGACCAGATTCCGCTTTCAAAGGCGATGGGCTTGCGGGTGGAATCGTTCGACCCGGCCCGGCTCGTTCTAACCGCCCCGCCGGAACTCAATCACAACCACCTCGGCACGGCCTTCGGTGGCAGTCTGAGCGCGATCGCCGTCCTCGCTGGCTACGGCTTGTTGTGGCTCCGGCTGGGTGACCGGAACGCCCACATCGTCGTGCGTCGCAGCTCGATCCAATACCTGCACCCGGTGCGAGGGACGCTGCGGGCGATTTGCAAAAGTCCGGACGAAGCCACCTTGTCCGTCTTCAAGAATCAGTTAGTTCAGAAGGGCAAGGCGAGACTTAGCCTGCACGTCATCATCGAGGAAGAGGGCCGGGTTTGCGTGGAGTTCGAAGGGGTATTCGTTGCTCTCACATGACCCGGTCCAGCAGCGGTGAGCCGTCCTGATAGCGTTTGAAGTTTTCCAAAAAGTGTCGGACCAGCGTTTCCGACTCATTGGCATGGCCACCCGCGGTGTGCGGGGTGATGAAACAATTCGCCTCGGCCCGCAACGGATGATCGTCCGGCAGCGGCTCGGGCTCGGTGACATCCAACCATGCTGCGGCGAGGTGGCCGGACCGCAGCGCACCTAACAACGCGTCCTGGTCCACGGTCGTTCCGCGGCCGATGTTGTAGAACACCGCCCCGGGCTTCATTTGGGCGAGGCGCTCCGCATTGATGAAATTCAGCGAAGCCGCGTTGTCGGGCAGGATGTTGATGACGTGGTCGGCGGTGGCGAGCGTGGCGGGCAGCCCCTCGGCGGTCACGGTCGGGAAACCCTCGTCGCCCAGCGGTTTCCGGCGCATCGCGGTGATCTTCATTTCGTAGGGGGCCAGCAGTTTCACGAGCAGGGATGCGATTCCGCCGAAGCCGAGGATGACCAGGCTTTGTCCGCGCAACGAAACCGAGTCAGCGCGAAGTTGGAAATACTCGGGCGAGCCGGTGGCTGCGCGGGTCCGCAGCCCCTGCGGCAGCCTGCGGGAGTTGGCTAACATGAAGGCGAACACATGGTCAGCGCAGGCCGCGGCATAGACGCTTGAGCTGTTAGTCACGATCAATCCGCGTTCCGTCGCCAGGTCCCGGAACTCCGGAGTGTCGTAGCGGGTGAACCCGGCCGAGCTGACCTGGATCCATTTGAGACTAACGGAATTCGCGATGCTTTCCAAGTCCGGCTGGCCGAACGCGATGTCAGCGAGCGGAAATGCCGGGTCGGGTTCCGGTTTGGCCAGGATCGACGCCAAGCGTTTCTGCGGCACGATGATTTCGTGAGGCGCGACGCCATCGTGCAAGATGCGGGCGGCGGTTTCGCTCAAGGGCGAGTCGGAGAAGATTCGATGACGTTCCATGGGGTAGGAGCGCTACCAAACACTCCGGCGAGGCCGTTGGCAAATGCCATCCTTGGCAGGAGGGTGCCGGCTGGAACCCGGCGGGGCGGTTTTACACGGACGCGGTGGCCTGTTGCGGCGGCAGCGTCGCATCGGGGCTATTCACAATTTCGCGCACGCGGACCATCTCCGCCGCGGTGAAGCTCGTCAGTGGTGCAGCCATGTGAGGTTCGCACAATCCGATGGCTGCCATACCTGCCTTCACCGCGCAAAAGACGGAGGTCGGACGACCGGTGAGGTCGAAAAGCTGTTTGCCCAACCGGCTGATCCGGCCCTGCAGCGCCAACGCCATTTCGAGATCGCCTCGGTCGAAGGCGTCCTGCAGCGCGCGGAACAATCGTGGATAGATATTGGCACCTCCCGCGACGGCTCCGTGGGCTCCGAGCCGCAGCGCTTCGAGATAGAAATACTCGTTGCCGACGAGAACCGTGGTGCCCTCGCGGGTGGCGGCTACGCCGATCATTTGGCGGAGATAGGCCATGTCTCCTGACGAGTCCTTGAACCCGATCACGTTCGGATGTTCCAGCGCGGCGGTTAGACAATCTATGTCGAGCACGTGGCCGGTGAGCCAAGGCATGTTGTAGAGCAGGGTGGGGCGGTCGAGTTCGGGGAGGATCGAGGTGAAGTAGCGTTTCATTTCGTCCGCAGCCAGATCGTAGTAGTACGGCGCGGCCATCACCAGTGCGTCAGACCCGAGATCGCTGGCCAGCCGGGCGAGGTCGATGGTGGCTGCCGGGCTGGTGTCCGCAATGCCGACCAGAACCGGGATTCGTCCGGCCGCGGCATTGACCGCGGTGCGAATGACGATTTCCCGGTCAGCGCCCGACAAGGAGGCGAGTTCTCCGGTGGATCCGAGGATGAAGGCCGCGTCGCAGCCGCCGGCGACGAGGTGGTCGATGACCCTGCGAAGGGCCGACTCGTCAGGGTGGCCGGACGACGTGAGTGGCGTGGCAACAGGCGGAACGACGCCGTGGATGCGAAGCGAATTCATGATTTGCAGACCCCGGGACGCTCGTCAGAAACGCGCTCGCCCGGTGCCAATAATGCTGCTTCGCAAGAGGCCGCTATCAAATATATTCAAATATCAAATCCACTACAAAGAGTCCAAGGACGCTTCCAAGTGTTCCAAGGTAGCTTCCAGCGACCCTCGGATGTGAGCCCGCATTGCTTCGGCTGCGGCGACTCCGTCGTGTTTTTCCAACGCATCGACAATGGCCGCGTGTTGTCTGCAGGCACGAGCCAGACGAGCTGTGTCATGCACGCCACGGTCGGCGTAGAAGAGGCGGGATTGGATGTGACTTTCCTCCACCGTGCGGGCGAGGGCTTGGTTGCGGGCGGCGAGCAGGATGGTTTTGTGAAACGCGATGTCGGCGTCGAGGAATGCGATGAGATCGCCGTCCGTAAGCTGGTTGCCGCCGTTGGCCGTGGTGTCGTCGAACAGGCGTTGCATGGTGGCGAGGTGCAGGCGGAGTTGCTCCAAGTGGCGTTCGGAGAGACGCTCCGCGGCTTTCATGGCGGCAAACGTTTCCACGGCTTCGCGGACTTCGTAGAATTCCAACGCCGAGTTGCGGGTGAGCGAACGGACGACGGCTCCGAGCCGTGGGATTAGTTCCACGAAGCCCTCGGACGCGAGTTGGGTCACCGCCTCGCGAACGGGAGTGGTTGAAACGCCGAGCTCCACCGAGAGTTGCTTGTAGTCCAGGCGGGTGCCCGGCGGCAAAGAACCATCGAGCAAGCGCTTGCGAAGGGCGAGGTGGACACGTATCGGAAGAGGCTGCTTCACTGGGGAAAGATTGGGGAATGTGGCCTGATCTGACAAGCCGCAATCTGAAATGGCGCGCTGGAATTTGTGTTAGATTCTGACGGTGGCGTGCTTTTCCTCAAGCGCTCCCGTGGCCACTCCCGCCACCAGACCGGTGCTGAAACCGAAGACGTGGCCAAGCACATCGGTATTCGTGCCATGGCCGCCGCCTCCGCCGAGCCAGCCTAGCAGGATCAGCCCTGCTAGAAATGGGGCGGAGATTCTCAGCCACGGCAAGCGCGCCCGGTCCCGCAGCGTTTCCGCGACTCCCAGACCGGATAGAATTCCCAGTGCCGCAAAGACCGCGGACGAGGCTCCGATCGAGGTGAAAGCTTCCGGGTAGGTGAGCCGTGAGGTGACGATATTCCCGAGCGTGCCGCAGCCTAGGATCAACGCCCAGCCCAGCAGCGGACCGATCATTCGGGAGACCAGCGTCCCGAAAACCAACCCGCTCAGCAAATTTCCAACCAAATGCCCCAGATCCGCGTGCAGGAACAGCGCGGTGAACGGCCGCCACCACTCGCCCCGCTCGATCAATCCCACGTTCGACGCCGCCGCCCTTTCCACCAGCGTGGAATCCTGACCCTGCCAATAAAAGACCGCCATCAACACGATCATCCAGTTGCCGCAATACGCCCAACCCGGCGAATGCCGTGTCCACTCGCCCGCGATGGGCGACCTTGCGACGGGCAGTGCTGCATCCTTCCCATAGGCATCCAGTTCTACGGAAATCCTCCCCGCTGGCAATGCTTCCGCGTGGAGGTCGAATTCTCCCGGTGTGGCCGCTTCAGTTACCTGGCAGGATTCGCCCATCGCGAGGATCACCAACCCGTGATCATATGCCTGCTCCAAAGTCGGATAGTGTCCGACCTGGACCCATTCCTCGGTTTCCGTGATTGGCTCGATGCTGGCGTTTGAGGTCATCCTTTTGTTCCCCCGAAGATCGACGCTCAAAATCATCCGTCAATCGCCAGCTTTGGCCACGAGTCCGGGCAGCAAGCGCGGCCCTGGCGGGTTAGTTGGCCGCGCCAGGAGTCGGTGTGGTGGAAAATGTCCAGTCGGCGGACGCGTTGTCGGTGTCCGTGCCGCTGGGAATGCGGCTGAGGCTGCCGTTGATGGCGTTGCTGTCCGCGACGCTTGCGGACAATGCCGTGCCTTCCACCAGATTATAGGTGCCGGGTAAACCGGTCACGATACCGGCGGTGATGGAGCCCTCGTAGCAAATGGCGTCCTGCATCACTCCGGTGGCGGTATTGAGAAGCAGGATGCCGTCCGGCGCGCCGTTTTGGATCCCATTCGGTGTTGGCCACCCGGGTGGCGTGTAACGACTGCCCGACGGGGGAACAGTTACGGTGCTGTTGGCGATGACCAGAGTTCCTTGGCTTGGGATACTGCCCGCCGGCCCGAGATCGACCCGGCGATACTCGGTGTTGCCGGCTCCGTTGATGAAGACCAGCGCTTGATTCGTCAAACTGATGGAAGAAGCGGTGGGATTGTAAATTTCCACGAATTCCGCCGCGTCCGTCGTGCCCACTTGATCATAGTCCACTTCGTTGATGACGAGATGGGGGATCGCAGGGGAAATGGTGACGATCGTCTGGTGCGAGGCTGGTCCAAGACTGGCCGTGACAGCGGCCTCGCCGGCGGATCCGACAGCGCTAAAAGTGAATGTGGCGGATGACTGTCCGGTGAGCACGGTGACACTGCCCGGCAAGATCCCGAGCGATGGTGCGGAATTCGCCAGGTTGATGGTCGTGTCAAACTGGGCGGGCGCATCGAGCGTGATGGTCAGCATGGCGTTTCCATAGGCGGAGATCGTGGCAACGGTAGGCGTGAGCGTGAATCCGCTGCCGTCCGCTTCGGTGGGCAGCTCGACTTTGACCGAGGCGAAAAGTTTCTCCGGCGAAGTGATTCCCAGCGGTTCCTCCACGACCACGCGTTCCCAAGTGCCATCGATTGTGGAAACCGAAGGAGTGCCGGTGAGCGGGGTGAAAGCGGCAAGCGTGGCACTCCGCTGCGGGGTGTACACGAGGCCCGAATTCCGCCGCCGCAGAAATTCAACGATCAACTTCGACGTGGGTCCGCTGCCTGCCAGGCTGATGGCTGGCAGGCCTGCGCTCCCGGTGCCCGGAGTGAGCTGCCTGACGTCGCTGGCGGCACCGTTGAGATTGAACGCGTATTTCAAAAGGTTCGCCACGCCGTCGCCTTGAGGCGTGGCCCACGTAAGGGCATCCGCGCCGACCAAGGGCACGGCCACGGCCCATTGTTGATAGTCTTGCAATGTTGCGTTAGGCGGAGGGCCCGGTGCGGTCACCAGATCGGAGGCGGCGCGGGGCTCCACCTTGGTATTTCCACCCCGCAAAGCCAGCGGACCCGTGATGCTGGCGAAATTCCGTCCCACGTAGGGAAACGGACTCGCCAGGTAAAACAAGTCGTCCACCCGCAGGCCGGCATTGACCAGGAACTCGTTTCCTGCGGGATCCAGCGACGCGACGGTCACATTGGTCACTTGCACCAGCACTCCACCCAACGCCGCAGCCCGCGCGCCGCCGGTGGCGATTTCAGCCGGCGTCACCGCCACCGGCGATGGCGGTGCCTCCGGTCCTAACAAAACGATCACCGGAGCGGCGTTCGTGAGCTGGATGTCGCCGAACCAATCATCGATCAGGGCCGCCGACATACTGATCCGCTGGCCCGCCAATACAGCATAGTTACCCTCCAGAAAGATTCCGGAATGGTCCGCTCCGATGTAGCCGGAGTCTTCCGGTTTTACTTGGAGGAAGCAGCCTGCATCACTCCGCGCGGTGACGAATGCATTGCTCAGCGAGACGATGCTACCAACAGGAACCGCTCCCGTCTTGATCTCATAAATCGAGGACGGGCATGCTGACTCGCCCGGGTTCGGGGCCATGGGACAGGGATCGCAAACGTCGCCCTTGCCATCCGAATCGCTGTCCGCCTGATCGGGGTTCGGTGTGGATGGGCAATTGTCGGTCTCATTCGGGACGCCATCGCCATCGATGTCGTTCGGATCATCGGCGAAGGTGGGTGCGATGCCGAAAATCATCAGGAAACAAACGTGCAGCGGGATCGAGCGGAGGATTCGTCGAAGTGACCTTTTCATGGTTTCGGAAAATTCGAGTAACCGGTCCTCACGGGTTCACCTGACCGGGGATGACGAGGCGGTTCATGCGTCCTGACAACGGCTTTCTGCCAGAAATCGGCAGGTTTTGTCAAATTCCGGTCCGCACGACCAGCGGAAAGCTGGCGAAGATCGACGCTCAAAATCATCCGTCAATCGCCAGCTTTGGCCATCAGGCCGAGGTAGATTTCCGCATCGAGGAAATCCTGGCCGTGGATCAAATGGTCTAGCAGGGGCACGCCGGTGAGGTCCTCGACCACGCCCTTGTTGGTGATCATCGCCGTGTCCATTTCATCTTCGAGCTGGTTGAGGATGATTCCCGCGCAAACCAGTCCCTTGGCGCGGATCGCGTTGATGGTGAGTAAAATGTGGTTCAACGCGCCGAGCTTGTTAGCGGCGACCAGGATCACCGGTAATTTCAAATCCGCGGCCAGGTCCGACACCCGGTAGTTCGCCGCCAGCGGGACTTCCCAGCCACCCGCCCCTTCGACGATGACCTGCTCGTGGCTGGCCGCCAGCCGCTGGAAGCCGTCTATCAGCACCCCCGGCTCCACCGTGCGGTTTTCCAACATGCCAGCGACGTAGGGCGCGACGGCGGTGTTGAGGAAAACCGGATTGATCTCGTCGAGGCCGAGCCCGCCGGACGCGGCTGATAGAATGACGGCGTCCTCGCGATCTCCGCAGGCGACGGGCTTGTAGCCGACGGCGTCATGACCTTCGCGGCGGAGGGCTTCGAGGATCAGGCGGGAAACGTGGGTTTTGCCGACTCCGGTGTCGGTGCCCGTGATGAAAAAACTCATGGGGCAGGGGTGGCTTGCCCGGGCGGCAGGGTCAAGGCGCGGAAGTGACAAATTTGCCTTTTTCCATCAGTCGTCGCCGTTCATGCTGGCGGCAGATGACAGCAGATTTCCTGGTGATCGGCGCCGGTATTGCCGGACTTTCCTTTGCCCTGCGGGCGGCGCGACACGGTTCGGTGATCGTGGTCACGAAAGGCGAGGCCTACGAGTCGAACACGGCATGGGCGCAGGGAGGAATCGCCTCGGTGCTGCCGGAAGCGCTGCGGGATGTCGGGGATTCCGAGGAGCTTCACGTCGCCGACACGCTCGATGCCGGGGCCGGACTTTGCAAGGAAGCCGCCGTGCGGACGATCATTGGCGAGGGGACGGCGGCCATCGAGGATCTGGTGAACTACGGCGTCGCTTTCGACAAGGAGAACGATCATTTCCTGTTGGGCAAGGAAGGTGGCCACTCGCACCGGCGGATTCTCCACGCCCGCGACACAACGGGCCGGGAAGTAGCGCGGGCGTTGATAGAAACCGCGCGGAAGACCCCGAATCTAACGCTGTTGGAGGACCATTTCGTGATCGACCTGATCACCACGGCCAAGCTCGGCGCGGCGGTGGACGACCGGGTGCTCGGGGCCTACGTGCTCGAAACGAAGACCAACGAGGTGAAGGTTTTCCGCTCCGACCGCGTGGTCCTCGCAGCCGGTGGTTGTGGAAAAGTCTACCTGTACACGACCAATCCGGACTCCGCGACCGGCGACGGCGTGGCCCTCGGCTGGCGGGCCGGTGCGTCCATCGCCAACATGGAGTTCATCCAGTTTCACCCGACCTGCTTCTACAATCCGGGCGCGATCGGCCCGGAAGCGCGATCCTTCCTCGTCAGCGAAGCCGTGCGCGGCGAGGGCGGAATCCTGATTAACGCGAAGGGCGCGGACTTCACGAAAAAGATCGACCCGCGCGGATCGCTGGCACCGCGGGACATCGTCGCCCGCGCCATCGACCGGGAGATCAAGCGCACCGGCGCGGCGTGCGTCTATCTGGACGTCACCCACAAGCCCAAGGGCTTCATGAAGGAGCGGTTTCCCTACATCTATCAAACGCTGCTGAAGTTCGGCCTCGATTGCGAAACCCAGCCGATCCCCGTCGTGCCGGCCGCGCACTATCAATGCGGCGGCGTCCTAACCGACGTGAACGGCAAGACCTCCCTGCGCGGACTCTATGCGGTGGGCGAAGTCGGCTGCAGCGGCCTGCACGGCGCGAATCGCCTGGCCTCTAATTCGCTGTTGGAAGGAAACGTGATCGCCCGCCGCGCGCTGGATGGCATGATGCGCGTGCATCCGCCGGGGAAGGAAGTCCAGGAACCGCCTCCGATCCCACCATGGGAGCACGGCGACACCGCGGAGCCGGACGAGCTGGTCGTCATCTATCACAACTGGGACGAGATCCGGCGGTTGATGTGGGATTACGTGTCCATCGTTCGCACCGACAACCGCCTGCGGCGGGCGACCGCACGGCTGCGGAATTTGAAGAAGGAAGTCCGCGAGTTCTATTGGGGTCACCGGGTCAACGCGGACATCCTGGAGCTGCGGAACCTCGTCGCGGTGGCGGGCTTGATCGTGGAATGCGCCACCCGCCGCAAGGAGTCGCGCGGGCTGCACTACACGCTCGATCATCCTAACACCGAGGAGCGCCTGTGCGCGGACACGGTGCTGCGGAAGTTCTAACGGGCCTTTGCGTAGTCGCCCCACCAAGTTTCCGCGGCCTTGGCGTCGGGTTCGCCATCGGTGACGACAAGTCGATAGCGGGCGACGTATTTTTTCCCGGGCACGATTTCCATTTCACCCAGTTGCTGGGGGGCAAAGCAGAAGAATGGTTGGTCCGGATTTGCCCGGACAGGCTGGGGGAAGCGTAAATTTTTCGGATGACCGAGAATGGTGACACCGCAGGTTTCTCCATCGACCTTGCCGCCGACCCAGCACCATTTTTCACGCGCGGTGTTCAACTTAAGCCGGTCAGTGATGCCGGAAGCGGAGACGAACCTGCAATTCGGCGGGCCGTTCCAAGCCGCGTTGCCACGGAATCCGAAACCGCCGTAGTGATACTCAGGCAATATGAGCGGGGAAGGGGTGGCGCAGGTCTGGGTGGAGGTGAAATCGACGATATAAGTTTTCCCGGAAACGGAAACGCCAACGTCCCAAGTTTCCAGCAGGGCGACCTTGGGCGGCGTCGCGCTGAGATCGAGAAACTGATGACGAGCCTTGAAGCCGGCTTTGCCATCCTTTTGCCAGACGTTGTCCAAAGCCACGAATTCCACTTTTCCAGTGCCAGCGCCCATGTTCCAAAAATCCGGATGGCGACCTTCGAATTCGGTTTTCGTCCACGGATTCCAAACGCCGTGATGGTGGAGGTGGTCGGCCGGGAAATCGTCGGTGATCAAGCGCCCTGACGGCGTGCGGATCGACTGAATGTAGCCGCCGCGGATGAATGCCTTCTGGATTTCCGGTCGCGGCAGTTCGCCGGGTTCCGCTTGATAGCGCAGGATTTCCCGGCTTCCCGTGCGGATCACAACCTGTTTGCCATCGCGGACGGCGGTGATTTCATCAGCAGCGAAAAGTCCGTAACCGCAGGCGAGGGTGGCGAGGAGCGTGAGGAATTTCATCTGCCTCGATACGCGCAGGATTCCTTGAATTATCAACCTTAAGGAGGGTGGGACTCCGGCCCAACTGGCAGAGGAGAGGTGAGAGGAAAGAGCTTCGCGCCACGCTTTCACGCCGAATCGGCTTCGTGGGCCGCACATCACGGTACAAAAGAAAAGCGCGAGTTGGATATCCCCCCGGATCTCGCAACTCGCGCTTTTTTCAAAGCCACTTGGCCTTGCCTGGTTCGGTTGACTTCCCCCCGGAGATCAATGCGAATTTTGTCGGCTTAGCTTCTTGGCTCTGAGTTCTAAGTTGCCGAAGCGCCTCAGAACGAGATCAAATTACCTGAAAATCAGGAAACCGGAAGCTTTATAGTGTCCCGTTTGCGGCCAACTGGTCTCAAAAACGGCCATAAGCGGCTAATTCAGGTTTAATATTGAACGAAATTGATTTTCGAAATCGCCCGACGGGCAAGATCGGGCTGGAAACGCCGCCGGACCACGGCGATGATTTTTCCAAGCGCCACCGTGTCCGACCTTTTCACCACTCCCGCGGCGTTGTCCGACAAGCCAAGCCCCGCCGAACCGTTGGCGGCCAGGATGCGCCCCCGTTCGCTTGCCGAAGTGGCTGGTCAGCAGCATATTCTGGCTCCCGGGAAACTTCTGCGGCGGGCGATCGAATCGGACCGTTTCACGTCACTCATTTTCTACGGCCCGCCGGGAACCGGCAAAACGACCCTCGCCAGCGTCATCGCCCGGACCACTGGTTCGCGTTTTGAATCGCTCAATGGCGTGGAATCCAACGTCGCGGAGATCCGCGCGAAGATCGATCAGGCCCGCACCTGGCGCGACCTGCGCGGCGAGACGACGATCCTGTTCATCGACGAGATTCACCGTTTCAACAAAGCCCAACAGGACGTGCTGTTGCCGCACATCGAGCGGGGAGTCGTCAGGTTCATCGGCGCGACGACCCACAACCCTTACTTCCACGTCAATTCGCCGCTGGTCTCGCGATCGCAAATTTTCCAGCTGGAGCCGGTGCCGGTGGAGGACATCATCCGAGTCCTCGAAACCGCTCTAACCGACGTCGAGCGCGGTTTGGGAGAGTACCAGGTTGTCGCCGACCCCGAGGCGCTCCGCCACCTGTCGGAGAAATCCGATGGCGATGTCAGGAAGGCGTTGAGTGCCCTCGAACTGGCGGTTCTAACCACTCCCGGCGATGACGGTGCAGTGCATCTAACCATGGCCGTGGCGGAAGAGTCCATCCAACGCAAGGCGGTGGTTTACGACATGGATGGCGACGCGCACCACGACACTATTTCCGCCTTCATCAAATCGATCCGCGGTTCCGATCCGGACGCCGCGCTCTACTGGTTGGCGAAAATGCTTCATGCCGGGGAAGACCCGCGCTTCATCTCGCGGCGGTTGGTGATTTCCGCCTCGGAAGACATCGGCCTGGCGGATTCCAACGCGCTGCGAGTGACCATGGACGCGCATCAGGCGTTCGAATTCATCGGCATGCCGGAGGGTCGGATTCCGCTGGCTCACGCCACGGTCTATCTGGCGACCGCCCCGAAATCCAACACCGCCTACGCCGCGCTGGGCAAGGCGATGGACGACGTGGAAAACGGCCGCACGCTCGCCGTGCCGGTGCATCTGCGGACGAACACCCGCAAGAAACTCGCCGCGGCCTCCGGCGAATCCGAGGAAGCGATGAAGTATCTCTACGCTCACGACTTCGAAGGCGCCTACGTTCCGCAGGCGTATCTTCCGGAGGGAAAGATTTACTATCAGCCCGGTGACCAGGGGATGGAAAAGCGGATCAAGGAGCGGCTCGATTATTGGCGGAGCAATTTGTAGGTGGAACGAGATGGAGAAAACAAGGAGCATGGACGAGACGTCCATGCTCCTTATAAAAGAGCTCCGTGCCGCAGTCCGGCACTTACTCCGGCTTCTTCCCGCCGTCAGCGTGCTCCGCGAGCCATTTTTCGCGGGCTTCGAGATTCGCCTTGAGGGCGATGAGCTTGTCGCGCTCGGCGGCGGCTTGACCGTATTGGCGGAGGATGGTCCAGAAGTCGGCGGCGATGTCCTTGCGGGCGTCGTCCAGCAGGTTTTTCATTTCCTCGGCGTTGTCTTTGGCGGCCGGGTTGGAGGTGCTGCTGGTGGTCTCACTCGCGCTAGTATCCGTGGTGGTCCCGGTGGTGGACGGCAGGGCCAGGGAGACGAGTTCCTGGCGGCGGGCGTCGAGCATGGCGTCGATGCGGCCGAGTTCCTGTTCCTGGATCGCGCGCTCGGCATCGGTGAGGGTGCGGTTCTTGATGAGGTCTGCGGTCGTGGCTTTCCGCGATTCGAGGGAGGCGATGGCTTTTTCAAGCGCTTCGCGGATCTCACGCAGGCTCTTCTCGGTGGCGACTCCCTGGCGGCGGTTCTGCCGCCACTCGTCGCTGATCCGGGTGGTTTCCTCATACCAACCGTTCCGGTACTCGGCACCGGCGGATTCGTATTTATCGACGTCCGCGCGTGCGGGCATGGATTTGGCGAGTTCCAGGATCTGATCGACGCGCTTCTTGGTCCGGGCGTCGAAAATCTCCAGGTCCTTGGTTAGAGCCTGCACCGCCCCGGACTTGTCGGTGCGAAGGTGTTCGAAAATCTCGCGGCGTTTGTTCTGATAGATGGTGATCGTTTTCCGCAGGCCGGCGATGACTTCGCCCTTGAGGGCGTTGATGCGGGTTTTCGAGGACTCGGAGTCCTTGAGGTTGGCGAGGTGGTTGACGATGGAGTCAATGCGCTTCTCGTTGCGGTCGTCGAGCGAGCGGATGTCGGTGGCGATTTCCTTGAGCCGTTCCTCGCGGGCGGCGATGTGGGCTTTTAAATCGACGACCGATTGGCGGCGGGCGTCCATATCGATGGGAGCGGCGTCCTGAGCATGAACAAGTGGCAAAGCGAGCAGGGTTATTAGGGCGATACGTTTCATGGTCCCTGAGGACCTATCACTTCGATTTGCGGACGACAATCCCGAATCTGGGACTACGTGGGAAGAGTTCCGGGAGCGGCGTTCAATGCAGATGGAGGATCGCGCCAACGGTGGTGAAATAGATCATCATGCCGGAGATATCGACGGTGGATGCCAGCGATGGGGCGGACACCACGGCGGGGTCCAGATTGATTGCGCGGGCGCAGATCGGCAGCAGCGCGCCGAGGACCGTGGCCGAGAACACCTGGACGGTTAGAGCGAGGGAAACCGCGAGGGCCAGCTGCAGGAAATTGAAATCCGCGCCGGTGCCTTGTTGCAGGTTAGGCAGGATGAAGCTGATGAAGGCGGCCATGGTGATGCCGAGCGTGAGTCCCAGGAAGAGGCCGGTGCGGGCTTCCTTCCAGGCGATGCGCATGGCGTTGCCGGTGCTCATTTCGCCGAGGGCCATCGCGCGGATGACCATGGTGGCGGCTTGCCCGCCGGAGTTGCCGCCGGCGGCCACCACCATCGGCAGGAACAGCGCGAGGACGAAGGCCTTTTCCAACACCTCGCTGAATCGATACATCACATAGCCCGATCCGATCGAGACGAAGGCCAGGCCGACCAGCCACGACACGCGGCGTTGATATTGCAGCGCGACGCTTGTGTTCAGGTAGGAGACCTCCGATTGCTCGCCGGCGATACCCGAGAGCTTTTCGATGTCTTCGGTGGATTCTTCCTGGAGAATTTCGAGCGCGTCATCGTAAGTTAGAACACCGAGGAGGTGGTGAAATTCATCGACCACCGGCAGCACGATGAGGTCATATTTCGAAAGCGTCCGGGCGGCTTCTTCCTGGTCGGCGGAGGCGAGCACATACTCGTCCGAATCTTCCATGATGTCGTGGACCGGCGTGTCCCAGGTGCTGAAGGCGAGGTCACGCAGCCGGACCTTGCCCACGAGCCGTCCCTGCTCGTCGACCACGAAAATCCGGGCAAGGGTTTCGGCGTCGTCCTTGTCGCGGCGGAGCACGGTGATGGCTTGTTTCACCGTCATGTCGGCGGTGATCCGGCCAACGTGAGTGGTCATCCGGCCGCCGGCGGTGTCTTCCTCGTATTTGAGGAGGTTGCGGGTGAGTTCCTTGTCGCGCGGGCCTAGCAGGCTGAAAAAACGAACTTGCGCCTCCTCGCTGACAACCTGGAAAACGTCCACCCGGTCGTCGTCCGAAAGGTTTCCTAACAATACCCGGAGCTGGGCGGGCTTGAAGTGGTTGAGGGCCCCCTCGATGAGCGGGTAGGGGAGTTCGGCGACGAGATCGGTGGCGAGTTCCGGGCCGATCGTCTTGAGAAGGAGGTCGCGTTTCTCCTCGTCGAGATTTTCGTAAAGGTGGGCAAGGTCGGCGTAGTGAATGTCTTGGGCGGCGGCAAGCAAGGCCGAGCAATCGGCCGCGTCCAGCGCCCGATTCAGTTCACTCATGGGATTCTCTTCCAGCTCGTCGACCACGCGCGGAGAGTGGGCGGCACGCCGGGAGCGGGCAAGGAAAACGAGGTGTCAATCCGGCTAACAAGTCCGGGCGGCCGGGATCGCCTGAATTCAGAACGGACTTTCGTCGTCGTCGTCGAAGTCACTGTTGCTGCGGAGGTCGGCGGGGGAGGGTTCGGCGCTGGCCGATGATGGGCCCGGGCGGCGGGACGGTTCACTGCTGGCCTTGCCGGGACCCGTCGGGGCACCGTCGGCGGCCTGGAGTTTCCAACAGGAGAGATCCACGAAGTACTTTCCGTTATACTCCCGGCCGCGGATGTCGAAACTGACCTGGACGTCCTGGCCGAGTTCGAATCCATCAAGCAGCGGGCATTTGTCCTTCACCATGTCGAACTTGATGTCCTGTGGGTATTTGTCGTGCGCGGTGGTGACCACGAACTCGCGCTTGCTGAAGCCACTTGGGAAAGTCTGGGTGGTCCCGATCCATTTCATTTTGCCTGCGGTCTCGTACATGGCGCGAGTGTTTTCAAACCGTGCGGCGATGTCAAACCTGCTGGCGCGTCGCCGCGAGTTTCCCGCGCCCCGGTGGTGCTAGCCGTTCGCGGGTTCTCCGGAAAAATCCGCGGAGTCAGCGGCTTCGAGCCAGGGACCCTTGCGTGCCGAGCCCAGTGCGCGACGGCGGGGAAACGCCAATTCCAACAGATAGGGGGCCAGCAACGCGAACGCCAGGCCGGCCCCCAGTGATTCCCCGATGATTTCTCCCATGGAATCGCCGGACTTCCTGATGACTGGCTCGTTGGAAATTGTCGGTGGCGAATGAATCACCACCCATTTTCCCGGAGCGGACAGTTCCCGCCGGGCATCGGCGACCTTCGCGCGGCTTTCGAGAACCCGCTGATAGGCATGGTCCCAGTCGCCGCGGGCCGCATCGAGATCCAACTGTGAAACCGGATCCACCGCTTGCCCGCGAACGGAGATCAACCGCGCGAGATCCTGCCGCTTCGCATCCGCCTCGTCCTCGCCCTCGGTCACGGATTCTTCCGCCCCTTCGAGGCGGACCTTGATTTCCGCGGTGGCGAGGGACTTTTCGTAGTCATCTAGCGACTTCGGCAACTCCGCGGCGAGATCGCGGGCGATTTCTCCCTGGAGATTCTCGACCGTCAGCTCAATCATCCCCGTGCCGGAATCCACGGTGGTCCGAATCGCCTCCACGAGTTGTTGGGAGAGGCTGTCGGTGTCCATGCCCATCCGTTCCGTTAGTTTGAGATTGGCGATCGCCGGGGCAATCACGTTGCCCGACCTGAGTAAGGCGGCGGCCTCGGCCGGCGGGCGCTTGCCGAGGTATTCGAAGTCTGCCGTGCTTTCATAGCGGCTTGGTGTTAGATAGTAAGTCACGCCGCCGGCGATGAACAGGGTCAAGGGCAATGCCGACAACCCGAAGCGGACGGTCCACTTCCACCGGGCATAAACTCGTGATGGCAGAAACCTTCCCGCAAGCCGATTTTTGACATTCATCGGCATGCTTTAAACGTTGGCGAAGGCTGAAAGTCAATCGCGGATCTTGAATGCGGCGGCAGGCTCTTTACCCTGAGGTGGTTTTAGAAGATCTCAATGTTAGGCGGAGTGAAATCGAGCGACTGTGCAGGACGATGGTGGGTTGTGAGGATTCTTTCTGGCCCTTGATCCGGCACTGGCATAGTCTCCGGCCATGGACGCCTTGATTCACCACTTGGAGGAAAAGCAGGAACTGTCATCGCGCGAAGTGCAGGTGGCGGTGGCGCTCCTGTTGGATCCCGCCGCCGCGGATGCGAAGAAGGAACGCTTGCTCGAAGCTCTTGCCCTCAAAGGCGAGACGCCCGCCGAGATCGCCGGTTTCGTCGAGGCATTTCTCGAACAGGCCGTCGATCCGCATCTCGGGCTGCTTGAACTGGAAGGCCCCACCCTCGATGTCTGCGGGACCGGCGGCGACCAACTCGATCTGTTCAACGTTTCCACCACCGCGATGTTCATCGCCGCGGCCGCCGGAGCGGTCGTCGTGAAACACGGCAACCGCGGCATCACCTCGAAAAGCGGCGGAGCCGACGTGCTCGAAGCACTGGGTATCCGCATCGATCTATCCGCGGACGAGTTTCGCAACTGCATCGAGCGCGCCGGAGTAGGCTTCATGTTCGCGCCGATCTATCATCCCGCTTTCAAGTCCGTCGTCGGCGTGCGCAAAGCCCTCGCCGCCCGCGGCGTGAGAACCATTTTCAACCTGATCGGCCCGTTGCTCAATCCCGTCCGCCCGGAATGCCAGCTCGTCGGTGTTTTCAGCCGCGACCTGTGTCCCGCATTCGCGGAAATCTTGGAGCGCCTCGGCCGCGAGAGCGCGTGGGTGGTCCACGGCACCACCGGCGACGGACGCTCGGTCGATGAGGTCAGCCTGATGGGCTCCACCCGCATTTGCAAAACCGGCTCACTGCAGGACCAGTCGGACGAGGAAGTCCGCCCGCGCGATTTCGGCCTCAAGCATGCCGAGGTTACCGATCTCCAGGGCGGCGATGCCAAGGCCAATGCCATCATCCTTGAAGCGATTCTTTCCGGTCGTGAAACCGGTCCCAAGCGCGACATGGTGCTCATGAATTCCGGGGCCGCGCTCGCCTGTGCCGGCCTCGCCGACGACATGGGCGACGGCATCGGGATTTCCCGCGAGATGATTGCCAGCGGGGCCGCGCTGGAAAAGCTGCGACTCCTGCAAAAGGCGTCGCAAGCCGGTTAGACGAATGGGGGCAACTTTCGAATCGCCAACCGGGCGGACTTTTCGGACATTTGCCCTCAACTCCATGAACATCGTTTTCCGTCTGAATTACCGCACCGTGCCCGGCCAGTCGCTTTGGTTGAAATACTCGACCGTGCTGGATGAAAAGGGAGTCCGCTTCGACCAGATCGTGCCGCTGCGGTGGCTCAACGAAGGGCAATGGGAGGCCAGCGTCAAGGTGCGCGGGGCGGGCCGCTTCCGCATCGAATACAACTATCAGCTCCGGCAAACCAACGGGGTCGAACTGGACGAATGGCACGCGCCGCGGACCGCAGAGATTGACCTGGCATCGCACGATGCCGTGTTGCTGTTGGATTCCTGGTGTTCGGCGGGGACGGTTGACTATGCATTTGAAACCAATGCCTTCCTCGCGGTGCTGCCTGCCCGCGGACACTTCGAGCAACTGGCAATGCCGGACAAGGCCAACCATTCCTTCCAACTCCGGATGGCGGCGGTTCCGGCCGGCCAGGTGCCATGCGTGCTTGGCGGTGTCAGCGAGCTCGGCAACTGGGGCTGGTTTTCCGCGATTCCGTTGGTGGAAACCGCACCCAATGTCTGGCGGAAGAATCTCTATCTGCCCGACGATTGGCATATCGAATACAAGTATGGTTTGTTTGATCTCAAGTTGAAATGTGTGGTGAGTGTGGAGCTTGGTGAAAACCGGAGAATCGCCGCCCACTCGCTTGCAGCGCGCCAATGGACGAAGGTGGAAGATGAATGTTATCGCAGGGAAACCGGCGGCCTCTATCGAGCGGCGGGCGTGGCGATGCCGGTATTTTCCCTGCGCGGGGAAAAGAGCCTCGGTGTCGGCGAGTTCGCCGATCTCAAGCCATTCGGCGATTGGGCGAAGGGCGTCGGATTGAAGTTGATTCAAATCCTGCCGATCAATGACACCACCTCATCACATGACTGGACGGATTCCTATCCGTATTCGGCCATCAGTGTCTTCGCGCTGCACCCACTCTATCTGCGGATCGATGACTTGAATTATGCGATGCCAGCAAGCTTCAAGCAGGAGTTAAGTGCCGCGCGGGCGCAGCTCAATCCGCTGGAACAAGTGGATTATCCCGCGGTGATGCAGGCGAAACTGAAACTCACCCGGCAGATCTTCGACAAACATCGGAACTCGATCCTTGCCGGTTCCGCCTTCAAGAATTTTCTGCAAACCCACGCTGAGTGGGTGATTCCTTATGCCGTGTTTTGTGTGAAGCGCGATCACTACGTCACCGCCGATTTCTCGCTCTGGGAGGATTGGGCGACGTTCGATCGGGCGGAGGTGGACGAGCTGACAATGCCGGATCATCCCGAGTGGCCGGAGATTGCCTATCACATCTGGTTGCAACTCGAGCTTGACCTACAACTCGCCGACGCGGTCGGGCATTTGCATCGGCAAGGCCTCGCGCTCAAGGGCGACTTGCCGATCGGCATCGATCGCCAGTCGGTGGACGCGTGGTCCGCGCCGCATTTGTTCAAGATGGACGCGCAGGCCGGCGCGCCGCCGGATGACTTCGCGGTGAAAGGTCAGAACTGGGGATTTCCAACCTATAACTGGGAGGTGATGAAACTGGATGACTATGCCTGGTGGCGTTCCCGGTTTGCCCAGTTAAGTCATTACTTCGATGCCTATCGGATCGATCATGTCCTCGGGTTCTTCAGAATCTGGCAAGTGCCGTATGATCATGTCGAGGGGATCATGGGACACTTCGATCCAGCCATTCCGATTCATATCGATGAAATCCGTGAGCGCGGCATCGAGTTCGATTACAATCGTTACTGTCGTCCCTATATCCGATGGTCTATGTTGGTAGAGAAGTTCGGCGATGCGGCGGAGTATGTGAAAGGCAATTTCCTCCACGATTCCGGCGACGGCTATTTCCACCTCAGCGAAAAGGTTCTCACCCAGCGCCGGATCGTTGACTATTTCACCGAGCATCCGCACGACGACATGATCCGGGACGGATTGCTGGATTGTGCGAGCGAGGTATTGTTCTTCGAAGTGCCCGACTCGGATGGCAAGCTGTTCCATCCGCGCTGCTCCATGCAGTCGACGAACTCATACCGAGATCTCAATCCCGGGACACGGCGGCAGGTTGAGGATCTTTACAACGACTACTTCTATCGGCGTCAGGAAGATTTTTGGCAGGCCTGTGGCTACGAGACACTGCCGGCGATGCGCCAAGCCACTCCGATGCTGCTGTGCGGCGAGGACCTGGGCATGGTGCCCGCCTGCGTGCCGGGAGTGCTGAAGGAACTCGGCATCCTTTCGCTGGAAATCCAGCGCATGCCGAAAACCCACGAGATCGAATTCTTCAACCCGCACAACGCTCCTTACATGAGTGTCGTGAGCCCATCCACCCACGACATGGCGAGCCTGCGGGCGTGGTGGCGGGAGGACGCCGCCACGACTGCTAGATTTGCCTGGCAGATGTTTGGCATCGACTCCCCCGCACCGGATCTCTCGGCGGAAGTCGCCGGCCGGATCATCCTGCAGCATCTCCAGTCGCCCGCGATGTGGGCGATCTTCCCGCTCCAGGATCTGCTGGCGATCGACGACGCGATCCGCCACCCTCATCCGGAAAGCGAGCGCATCAACGTGCCGGCGATCATGCCCTATTACTGGCGATATCGAATGCACCTCGGGCTCGCGGATCTCGCCGCGGCCGACGGATTCAACCGCAAGCTTGCCCGCCTCATCCATGGCGCGGGCCGCTGATTCAACAAGTTAGCTGAATTTTCCACGACGATGCCTTGACCCCGCGCGGGGTGGGGGAATAGGGTCCGCCCGATTCTCCGTGTAAGCGCACGATCCCAGACGCCATCATGAACATTCACGAATACCAAGCCAAAGAGCTTTTCGACCGTTTCCAAGTCCCCAGCCCCATTGGCCGGGTTGCCAGCACTCCCGAAGAAGCCGCGGCGGCAGCCAAGGAGTTCGAGGGTGCCAAGCTGGTCATCAAGGCCCAGGTGCACGCCGGCGGCCGCGGAAAAGGTCATTTCAAAAACGGTTTCAAGGGTGGCGTCCATCTCATCGAGTCCCCCGAGCAAGCCGCCGAGTTCGCCGGAAAAATGCTCAATGAAACGCTCGTCACGATTCAGACCGGCGAAGCAGGCAAGCTCGTCAGCAAGGTGATGATCGCCGAGGCCGTGGACATCACTCACGAATACTACCTCGCCATTCTGATGGACCGCGCCACCTGTCGCCCGGTTATCGTTGTTTCCACCGAAGGCGGCATGAGCATCGAGGATGTCGCGCACAATACTCCGGAGAAAATCGTCCGCCAGTTCATCCACCCGCTGCTCGGCCTGCAAGCGTATGAAGTGCGCAAGCTAACAGCCGCGCTGGGCCTGACCGGCGACATCGCCAAGCAGTTCGCGAAATTGTTAGGCAACCTCTACAAGCTTTTCATCTCGTGCGATTGCTCGATGCTGGAAATCAACCCGCTTGTCACCACTCCCGACGGCCGCGTGCTCGCGCTGGATGCCAAGTTCGGCTTCGATGACAACGCGCTCTACCGCCACCCGGATATCGTCGCCATGCGCGACAAGTCCGAGGAAGATCCGCGCGAAGTCGCCGCTTCCGAGTTCGACCTCAACTACATCGGCCTCGATGGCAACATCGCCTGCCTCGTCAACGGCGCCGGCCTCGCGATGGCCACCATGGACATCATCAAGCACTACGGTGGCGACCCCGCCAACTTCCTCGACGTGGGGGGCGGCGCATCCAAGGAGCAGGTGACCGCCGCGTTCAAGATCATCCTCGGTGATCCGAACGTGAAGGGCATCCTCATCAACATCTTCGGCGGCATCATGGACTGCAACATCATCGCGGAAGGCGTCATCGCCGCCGCCAAGGAAACCGGTCTGCCAATTCCGCTCGTCGTCCGCCTCGAAGGCAACAACGTCGAGAAAGGCAAAGCCACACTCGCCGCCTCCGGCCTCAACATCGTCGCGGCAGACGACATGTCGGACGGTGCCAAGAAGATCGTCGCCGCTGTGGCCTGAAATCCTACTGACGAAAACCATGTCCGGCATCGGCATCAAGGAAGCAGCCTTCACGGGCTACCCGTCCACCGACATCGCCCGCTCGCGGAAATTCTACGGCGAGACGTTAGGCCTTCCCGAAGGCATGGTTTTCGAACATGAGGGCAAGGTCGGCTGGGTGGAATTCTCCATCCCCGGTGGACACACGCTCGCCATCGCCACCGCCAGCGAGCAATGGCAGCCGAATGCGAATGGCGGCGGGGTTTGTTTTGAGTTGGAGGACCTCGATGCCGCCGTCGCGAAGCTTGCGGCGGAAGGTGTGACCGTCGTCATGCCGATCCAGGATTTCCCCGTCTGCCGCATGGCCCTCATCGCGGACCCCGACGGCAACACCATCGCCCTCCACCAGAAGAAGCCGAACCATCCCGAGTGCTCCCACTGAAAACTTCCAACTGAAATCTAGCAAACTCTCTTATGGCCATCCTCATCGACGAAAACACCAAGCTCCTCGTCCAGGGCATCACCGGCAGCTTCGGCGCGCGCCACGCGCAGCTCTCGCTGGAATACGGCACCAAACTTGTTGCCGGTGTCACCCCAGGCAAGGGCGGGCAGAACTTCGCCGATTTCGTGCCGATCTTCGATACGGTTAGCCAAGCAGTGAATGCGACAGGAGCCACGGCTTCCGCCATTTTCGTGCCACCTCCATTTGCCGCCGATGCCATCCTCGAAGCCGCTGACGCGGGTGTGGAACTCATCGTCTGTATCACCGAAGGCATTCCTGTCATGGACATGATGCGCGTTAAGGAAGCACTCAAAGGTTCCAAGTCTCGCCTCATCGGTCCTAACTGCCCCGGTCTCGTCACTCCCGGCCACGGCGAGAAATCCCATGGTGGATGCCGCATCGGCATCTCTCCCGGCTACATCCACAAGCGCGGCAACGTCGGCGTGGTTTCCCGCTCCGGCACTCTAACTTACGAAGCCGTTTTCCAACTCACCCAGCTCGGCTACGGCCAGAGCACCTGCGTCGGCATCGGCGGCGATCCCATCAACGGCACCAACCACCTCGAAGTGTTGGAAATGTTCAACAACGACCCCGAAACCGAAGCCATCATCATGATCGGCGAAATCGGCGGCAACGCCGAGGTCGATGCCGCGCGTTGGGCCAAGGAAAACTGCAAGAAGCCGATCGCCGGATTCATCGCCGGAGCCACCGCGCCTCCGGGCCGCCGGATGGGCCACGCCGGTGCCATCGTCGGTGGTGAGGAGGACACTGCCCAAGCCAAAAAGCGCATCCTCGCCGAGTGCGGCATCGCCGTCGCGGAGACTCCGTCCGACATGGCGAAGACGCTGCTAGAGCGCTGGGGCAAGTAATAATTGGAGCGCGGAATTCGATTCCCGCCATTAGGATCCGGTTGGCTAGCCACTGGACAACCGCAGTCAGGATGATAGCTTGTGCTGTCATGAACGAAGCTTTGTCGAAACCTGTGAAGCGGCGTCCGGTCTTGTTCGCGTTCATTACCATTGTGTGCGTGTTCGGCGCTGTGGAATCTCTGAATCTCATCGAGAATCGCAGGTCGCTCACAACCTGTCGCAGGTCCACTACTCAAGCCACCGTCACCGCGATCGAAATGGCCGTCATTAGTTTCTATACCGAATATGGCGCAATGCCTGATGTCAGAAGCCGGGTGAGGACCAACGCTCCGGAAGGCGTGAAGTTACTGAGAATTCTACTGGGGCTTGAGATGAACGCCGCCAATCGCCAAAATCCGCGTGGAATCAAGTTCCTCAACGTCAAAGAGGGCAAGGACAATCGGAACGGCCTCGTTTACAGTTCCACGACAAACATACCCGAAGGAATTTATGATAAATGGGGCAATCCCTACACGGTGGAACTGGACGCTGACTACAACGAAGAACTCCATTTCACGGTCGCTTCTAGAACCGTCGATCTGAAAGGTCGCCGTGTCGCTGCTTACTCACCGGGGCAGGACAAGAAGTTGGGAACCGCGGATGACGTGAAGAACTGGTGAGGGACAGAGGTGGGAAGTGACAACTGGAGCGCGGAACCCAGAGTCTGCGCTAGCAGATTTTCTATGTAACCGCGAAGCGCAGTCGGGCTGGCCCTTAGGTAATTCATTCCGCGTTGAAGTATGGCATTGGATCGTGGACAGATGCCATCCGACCAGATAGGCTGTCTGATCGTGGACGAAGCGCAACCAGCGGAAAAAGAACAACGGCCTTGGAAGCTATTTCTGGCGGCGGCGAGTCTCGGATTTGGTCTCGCCAGTCTGCCATTGATCGGCTTCTTCATATGCGGCATGGTGGCAATCGCTACCGGTCACTTGGCCAGGCGGAGAACTGACAATTCATATGCGAGTACCACGGCAGGCGTCATGTCGATCGTTGGAATCACCTTGGGCTACTCAACGCTCATCCTCGGCAGCGCATATACAATTTCAAATGGTTCCGGAAGGGGAGGCCACTCTCGAAGCACAACGTCTATGGCCACCGCCGTGGCGCTTGTAAGTGCAGTTGATAATTTCTACACAGAATACGGAGCGCTGCCCAACGTCGGAAGCCGGGTGACAACCGATTCACCGGAAGGTCGCAAGTTGTTATCAATCCTGTTGGGCCTTGATGAGAAATCGGACAAGTCTCTGAACTCAAGGGGGATCAAATTTTTGAGCGTCAAGGAAGCAAAGGCCAATCGAAGTGGTGGTTTGGTTTACAGTGGATCGGGCAATTCAGTTGAAGGTCTCTATGACTCTTGGGGCAATCCCTTCACGGTAGAACTTGATGCTGACTACAACGAAGAACTCCATTTCACCGTCGCTTCAAGAGCCGTCGATCTGAACGGCCGCCGCGCCGTGGCTTACTCACCGGGAGCGGACAAGAAGTTAGGAACCGCGGATGACGTCATTAACTGGTGAGAGACTTGAGCGGGCGAGTGGAATGGGTCCCGGCCGTCTCAGCCGGGAGCGGGGGGGAACCGGCTGAGACAGCAGGGACACTTTCTTAGACAGCCTTTGGGTCAATGCCTCAATCCTTCTATCCAATCTCTTACCGCGACTGTTCAATCCAAGGGCGGAACGCAAGCTCCGCTCTTTTTTGTTGGCCTGTGAGAGATCTGGACAGTGACCGCAATGGTCGTAGTTTGGAGTGTCAGTGACTGCCGAAGTAAAGCAAACGGGAGAGGAAATCGACTCGGGACTCGGGTGGGGGCAACGCAGCCTTGTCTGCTCATTGCTCGGTTTCTTTCTCGGGGCAGCGGGCGTGCCCGGGGCACTGCTGTTGGCTATTGGCGTTCTTGCGGTGGCGTGTGGTTTCCTCGGCCTGCGGCGCATCCCGAAATCCCGGTCGGTTTGGTATGCGAAATGGATAGCGGCTGGAGGGATTGTGCTTGGATGCTTCTTGTTGCTAGTTGGCTTGGGTCAACTGTTTGCGCCGAACATGGCGATCACAAAAGCCAAAAAGGTGACGTCACTTGCCACCTCCATCGCGATCGAAAGCGCAATCAACTCTATCTACACCGAATACGGCAAACTACCCGATGTCGGAAGCCGTGTGACCACCAACTCGCCCGAAGGATTGAAAATGCTGAACATCCTTCTCGGCCTTGACGCCAAATCCGACAACGCCCTGAACTCACGGGCGATCAAATTCCTCGTCGTTAAAGAGGGCAAGAATAACAAAGGTGGCCTGATTTACGCTGCGGATGGAAAGTCCGTCGAAGGACTCTATGATCCTTGGGGCAATCCCTACTCGGTTGAATTGGATACTGACTACAACGAAGAACTTCATTTCACCATCGCGTCAAAAGCCTTCGATCTGAATGGCCGCCGCGTCGCGGCCTACTCGCCGGGCGAGGACAAAACGTTAGGAACCGTGGACGACGTCAAGACTTGGGAATGGCGGTGATCAAGGTCGCGGAAGTAATCGATCAACCTTCTATCCGATCTCATCCCGCAACCGATCTAGGAAACTCTTGAGGAAATCCGTGCGCTGCCGGGCTTCGACTTTTCCGCTGGATGTCTGCATGGTGCCTTCAAGCGTGAGCAGCTTGGCGTAGAGATGATCCAGCGTGTAAACGGAATCATCGGCCGGTCGCGATTCACAAAAAGGATCGACCGCGGCATAGAACTCGCGTTTCAACTCGCCGCCGAGCATCAAGGTGCGGGCCAGGCCGACGGCTCCCAAGGCGTCGAGACGATCCGCGTCTTGGACCACCATCGCCTCTAACGTCCGGGGCGCTATCCCTGCGGAAAAGCTGTGGGCTTCGATGGCATGGGCGATTTCATCCAACCGGCCATGCGGCCATCGATGCTCCTTCAACCACGCGACGGCTTGGCGGGCAGCGATGATGGAAGCCTGTTTGCGATCGGGCGATGACTTCGGAATGATCACGCAATCATGCAGCCAGGCGGCGGGCATCACGACCAACCAGTCGGCTCCTTCAGCGGTCGTTAGACGCCGGGCGTTGGTCACGACGCGGCGGATGTGGCTGTGATCGTGTGCGCTGTCCGTGATGCTGTGCTTTTCCAACAGATCGAGGAAAAGGGCGGGCCAGGAGGAATCGATTTCGGACATGGTGCTTTTGAAGAATTACTTGGCTCAGAGCTCCAACAGCGTTCTGGCCGATTGCAGCGTGTCGATGTCAGCGAGGGTCTTGTCCCGTCGGATCGCCTTGATCCGCGGGAAGCGCAACGCCAATCCCGAGTCGTGCCGTGGCGACGGCCGGATCGCGTCGAAGGCAATTTCCAACACAACGTTTGGCTCGACGTGATGCTGACGCCGCTCCTTGCGCAGCGTGTGTTTTTTGAAATGTTCGGTCAGGTCTTCGATCTCGTCGTCTGTTAAACCGGAGTAGGCCTTGCCGATGACCCGCAATTGGCCACTGGTTTCGTCGCGCACGGCGAAGGTGTAGTCGGATAGAACATCAGAACGTTTGCCGTGGCCTTGCTCGGCAACGACCACCACGCAATCGAGGGTCGGCATCACGCCTTTGAGTTTGATCCATGCCTTGCCTCGCTTGCCTGGCATGTAGGGACTCGCAGGATCCTTCGCGATCAATCCTTCGTGACCCTCCTGCAGCGCCTGCTTGAACGCTGCTTCGATGGCCGCCGGATTGTCGGCCGGATGAATGGCAATGGTTTCGAACGGCGGTGTCAAAAGCAGTTTTTCCAGCCGGGCCCGCCGGTCTAGCAGCGAATGCCCGTGCAAGTCCTCGCTGTTGTGCCAGAGCAGGTCGAAGGCGATGAATCGCAGCGGCACCGAGCTGTCCTGTCCTTCATCGGTGAGAAACAGGTCGCCATGAGTCGTCATCCGTCGGCCGAGGCGTTTTTGAAGGTCCGCGAAGCCGAGCTTGCGCCCCTCGGCGAACGCGATGAGCTCGCCATCGAGAATAAAGTCACCACCCAGTTTACGGGCAGCGGCCAACAGCTCGGGAAATTCATCGTCGAGCGGGCGGAGATCGCGGGAGAACAAGGAAACCTGATCGCCGAACTTGTGAAGCTGCGCACGGATGCCGTCGTATTTCGGCTCCAGCCAAACCGGCGGAGTGAACGGCAGCTTTTCGAAAAGCGGCCGGTCGTCCTCGGCATCACGTTCGAGCGGTGAGGCCAGCATGCATTTCACGGGCACCAACGGGCGCAGGCTGGCGTCGCCCAGTTTTCCATGCCGGGCTAACAGCGCGGTCTCTCCAATGTCGCCGGTGAGCATGTGGGCGTGGCGGACTTCGGCGGCATCTACCTTGAAAGCGGCGGCGATTGCGTCTTCGACGAGTCCTTCCTTGAGCCCGATCCGCAGGTCGCCGGTGAGAAGTTTGACCAGGGTTTCACCTTCCACCGGGTGCAAGGTCGTGAGGCGCGTGGCGAGGCGGTCGATGCGATCCAGGGAGCCCGAAGCCGAGAGCAGCTCATGAAAAAACGTCGCCAGTCCCGGCAGGTCGAGCGGCTGCGGCTTGAGCTGGATTTCCTGAAGCACCAGCCGCGCGGTGCGGGCGGTGTCGTTCTGACTCAGGGAGATTTCGCGGTAGCGCTCCTCCCTGACGTTCGGCAGTGAAATGAGCGCGCGCCGGATCGTAGCCGAGCCGACATGCAGCGCACGCCGGCCGGCTTGCCGCGGCAACGCCTCCCCTGTTAGCCAGACAGCGGCGAGACGGAGGTCTTCATCATCCTTCAAGCCGTGCAGGTAGGCTGCGAGATAATCGCTCTTCGCGACGCGGCTGCTGGTTTCCCCGACCAGCCGGCAGAGATCGCTAAAGTCGGCGAGCGCGCAGATCGCGCGGCTGTGGCGCGGGCCGCCCGACGATCCTAACCGTTGCGCTGCCTGGTTGATCGAGAGCTCGAGCTGGTCGCCGCCCATCGCGCACCAGGCGTCCATGCCTTTGCCCCGCAGTTCGGTGGCGAATTCCTTGGCGAAGCCGTGCACAGTTAGAATTTTCTTAGGCCGCACGCGCTTGATGCATTCCATCAGGCCGGGGTGGTCCGCGTGATCGGACAGCGGGAAAATTTCGTCGACCCGATAGCGGTATTTCGACCCGGGCTGCAAAGCCCAGCCGGTGAGCATCGCCGTGCGTTTGGATTTCAGCCCGCGCAGCAACTTCGAACGGATCGTGTTAGGCGGTGCGATGACGACATGGCCCGGCGGCGCGTGGCCCTCGAACTCCACCGGCTCCGGCAACGTTTCCACACCCGCCTCGCGACAAGCGACGGTCATCGCAGCGACCGCCGGGTGGAGCAACGCGGGAATCCCGTGTTCCGTTAGCAGTGCGAGTGCTTCCTGCGCCTTGCCCAGCGAGTAGCCGAAGAGCACCGGCGTTTCTCCATCCGCGAAGGCGTCCTGAACGAACCGCAGGACAGCCGCCTCAATCTCCATTGGATTGGGGAATTCGAACTGGGGCAGGCCGAAGGTGGTTTCCAAGATCAGAGTGTCCGCAGCGAGGAAATTGACTGTCTCCGAAGTGCGACCGCGGCGGGTTTTGAAATCGCCGGTGTAAAGCAGGCTCGCGTTGTCCTTGATGCGGGTCACATGCAGCATCGCCGAGCCGGAGATGTGACCCGCCGGCAGCAAGCGCAGGCGAAAGCCATTGCGCACGACCGGCACGTGAAACGACACCGCCTCGATCCGGTTTTCCGCGAGGTGGAACCGCTTGTGGACCAACGCCGCGGTCACGTCCGAGCACAGCGCCGAATCATGACGGGCGAAGTGATCCGCGTGGGCGTGGGAAACGAACGCCCACGGCTTGGCATCCTGCGGATCCAGCCACAGGTCGAGCTCCGGCAAGTGCAGGCCACGTTGGAAACGAACTTCGATCAATCGGCAGGCAGGCTAAACCGGGATGCGCGCGATGGCCAAGGCAAACCCGGCAGGGATGTCGGCTGCTTGCCAGCATTGACAGCAATGCTGTCATTTCCTAGATTGCGACCATGAGCACGACGTTGACGATCCGCAATTTGGCGGAACCCGTGAAACAAAAACTGCGGATGCAGGCCGCGAGCCACGGACGCTCGATGGAGGCAGAGGCGAGGGAGATTCTGACCTTGGCCGTTGCCGGGTCTGAAGTTCAAGCTCCTGTGATCCCAGCTTCTTCCAAGGGTAAGTTCGACCATCTGATCGGAATTTGGAAAGACCGTGGGACCACCGACGAGTTGATGAGAGAACTACGCGGCGAGGATTGAGTTCATGGCTGTTCTTGTGGATACCAATGTCATCGTGGATGTGTTGCACGGGGATCCGGTGTGGGTGGATTGGGCGAATGCCCAACTCACGAGGTATGCTGGAGAATTATGGATCAATCCCATGATTTACGCCGAACTCTGTTATAGTGCCACGTCGTCCGCCGAAGTCGATCAAGTGATGGTTGACATGAGTCTGAACTACGAAGAGTTGACCCGCCCGGCATTGTTTTTGGCAGCGAAGGCCTATCAGGTTTATCGGCAGCGAGGCGGCACCAAGACCACCCCGCTACCAGACTTTTTCATTGGTGCCCATGCCGAGGCGATGGGCATCCCGATCCTGACCCGCGACCCCGGTCGGTACAAGACCTACTTTCCCGGCGTGCCTCTGATTTGTCCGTGAAGAGGCACACCGGGAAATCGAGGGTCACTTTTTCAGGGAATCATTTACAAACTCCTTCTGTGCCCGGCTTTTCTGCTCCTGGGAGATGTCGCGCAGCGTCAGGCTTTTATCGAACTCCAGCGAGTAGGCATAGCGGAGCGAGGTGGATTTCTCGGCGGAGCCGGCGGGAACCTCCAGATCCCAGCGCAAGATGCCCTTCGATTTTTCATAGCGCACATAGTCGGCGTTGGTGCTGAGCGGATGGCTCATTTCGCCGGTCGAGACGCGCAGGTTGGTAGTGTCTTCCATGAACGGAATGCGCTCGCGGATGCGCAGGCTAACAGGCTGGTCCTTGAAATTGTCCACCATGACCTCCGCGGTGATCGCGACCCGGCGGTTGCCGCCTTGCACGTCTTCGTTGCGGTCCACGAGGGCGCGGCGCGCCTTGACCTGGCCATCCACGCCGAAGCCGAGCGTGAAGGTGCGGCCGCGGGCGATGCTGGAAATGTCGGTGCGACCCTTGAATTCGCCATCGAGGAAAATGTTCACCTGTCCGCCTAACAAATCCCGGCTGGTGGCATTGACGAGTTCCACTTCGCGGAACACCGAGGTGGTCAGGATCGGCACGGCGACGTGATAGAACTTGGCGGGCGAGGCGTGGTGGATGACCGGCACCATCTGCGCGTCGCGGCGGCTGACCAGGGTCACCGGCGTGGCAAGTTCGTAGCGGATGCTGAGGTCCTCATCGCCGCTTTCGTTCATCAGCCGGAGTTCGCTGAGGCGCTCGGATAGCTCGATGAGCTGCACGCTCGCGGCGGAATCGTTGGCGAGGAAATTCTGGCTGGCGATTTCATCCATCGACTTGCCGAGATACTGGGATTTGATCGCGACGTTCTTCTTCTCGACGGCGGTCTTGTAGGACGCGGCCTGGCTGGTTGGCGCTTGGCTGGGTGCCCCGCTGGAAACCCCGACATAGAGCGGTGCGAGCCGCGGGTTGTAAGCGCTGGTTTTCGGCGATGCTGTGGAGAGGGCGATCTTTGCCTCGTTCCAATCCTCGCCGCTCACCTGATGGATCAGCGCGTTGAACTCGATTTCCACGCCGCTTTTCTTTGTATCGCCGCGGACGTTGTAAACCGGGGTCCAGCCGCAATCCTTGACGAAATAGTTGAGGCTGAGACTGGCGGCACCGGCGGCGGGTTTGTCCAGATAGACGACGGCGTCGTAGGTCGCGGGTGGACCGGCGGCGAGCTTGTCCGCCTCCTTGTTGAGTTTTCCGAGGGTCTTGGAATCGTCCTTGATCTGGAGGTCGAGCTTCATGATTTCCTGCGAGGCTTTTTCATATTGGGTGAAATGCATCTGGGTGACCGCCTCGAGTTCCTTGGACTGGATGACGCCGTGGGTCATCTCCTGGCTCGCGGCGGGTGCCACGAATTTCTGCAGGTCCTTCAGGTATTCCTGGCGAATCCGGCGGAGGGAAATTTCGTTTTTCGAAGTGGCGATCTTGGCCTCCAGGTCATCGATTTCCTTTTCGAGTTCACCCGCCCGGCCTTGCAGTTTCGCGGCTTCCTCCGGTGGCCTGCTGCGGCAAGCGACGGAGCGCACGGTCGCGCCGGTGACCTTGTCCGCATAGACCGACGCCGGATCGGTGGCGGCGGGCAGCGGGCCGATGATGATTTCGCACGCGCCGAGTTTGTCCGCCGGGACATCGACCTGGCGCGAAACGACGGCGGTTCCTTGATAGATCGTGATTTCGCCGATCTTGCCGGCGATAGGTTGACCTGGCGCTTGAGGTGCCTGGGCGAATGTGAATGAGGCGAGTGCGCCCCAAATAACTCCGAATTGGATTGGTTTCATGTGGTGCTTCGAGAAGCAACTTCCATTTCGATTTGGAAAATCCGGATCTATCAAAAGTGAAAAATATATTTCGGGCAGTCGGGGATCGTCATCCCCGCGCCTCGCCAAGATCAGGTTTTTCACTCTTTAAGTAGTTCGGGAGAGTGAACTATTCCAACGATGAATCAGGCTGAAGGATTCACCGGCGGTCTGGAAACGAAGTCCCGGGCCGATGCGAGATACGGCGTGGATGTCCATAGCGGCCTAACGACCCAAGTTCAGCGACGCCTCCCACGGGACGGGTCGCTTGCAACAATGACGCCATAGCCGGGTTCGCTGCAGCGCATGGTTAGCACTCATAGACCTCTCATGACATATTTCGACCTACTGCATGGGCACCTCATGGTCCACGCCGTTCCGTGGTCTGTCAGGCTCATCAACTCGTCGCAGTGTATGCACCGCGCGGTGATAGGCAACTTGGCTTTGTGCTGCAGTAAGGCCATCATCGTCGCCTTTCCTTCTGGCGGACATACTGAACCAAGGCTCGCTGCAAGACACTCCCACTCCGCTTCAATCTCTTCGTAGGTAGGCATGAGTGCTAACTTCCTAATATAGGACCGGCAAATTTTGCCAGTCGTATAGCAAGACCCGTGAAAAATGCCATTTTACGGGTATTGGGGCGGGTTTGAGTGGGGAGGCACGGGCCAGTCGTATAGCAGGCATCGGAAGCTGGCGAGGGCATTTCGATGGCGAGCGCCGCGATCAATGGCCAATTTGCGACACCAAAAAAGCGAGGCTGCTTGCGCGGCCTCGCTTTTGAAGAAACAGAATCGATCGAGAATCAGAACGGGATGTCGTCGTCTTCCTGATAGTCGTTGGCAGGAGCGGCGGACGCGCCTTGCGGCGGGCCGGAGCGTTGCGGCGGAGCGGCGGAGGATTGTTGCGGGCGTTCGGAGTAATCTCCGCCGCTGTTGCCACCGCCACCTTTGCTGTCGAGGAACTCCAAGTTTTCCGCAATAACGCGCAGTTTGTTGCGCTTCTTGCCAGTTTCCTTATCGTCCCAGCTATCGAGCTGTAGACGAGCTTCGATGAAGACCGAGCGACCTTTAGTCAGATATTGCTGAGCTAGTTCTGCTTTGCGGCCCCAAAGCGTGACTTCGACATACGTGACCTCTTCCTGTTTTTGGCCTTGGTCGTTGCTCCATGTACGATTTATGGCCAAGCTGATTTCGGCAACAGGATGACCCTTTGGAGTATGTCTCACCTCGGGATCCCGGGTGAGATTGCCGATGAGCATGACTTTGTTGAGATTGGCCATAGCAGAGGGAATTCTGGAAAGTTCGGCCCGCGGGTGCGGGTGTTAAACTCAGGCGATCCGCAGGAAATGCTGGAGGTGGACGTGGCCGTTGAGCTTGAGGCGGCTTTGGATCTTGGTGATCGCGTCAGGGCTGCCGTCGAAGGTGTAGTTGACGTAATGGCCGGACTCGAGGTGACGGGCATTGTAAACGAACTGGCGGCGGCCGAGCTGGGCAACCTTGTCGATTTTCGCGCCTTCGGCTTCGAATTCCTTGGAAACGGAAGTGACGAGTTCATCGACGGTGCCGTCGAGAGATTTGGTGTTAAGGACGATCAGGCCTTGGTATTTGCGACTCATCGGATGGTGCTGGGAGTGGATTGTTACGAGTGTGAAAGCGGTGCGCCGCGGTGGCGATGCCTTGGGAGCGCGAAAGCTGCACGGCTTCCAGAGCGGTGGCAAGCATGTTTTCGAGAAGCGGTTTTTCGTCGGGGGAAAAATTGCTGAGGACGTGGCCGACCATTTCGCCGGGCTGGCTGCCGCCGATGCCGAGCTTGAGGCGCGGGAAGACGTCGTTGCCCAAATGCTGGAGAATGGATTTGATTCCGTTGTGACCGCCAGCGGAGCCTTTTTCGCGAAAGCGGAGGGTGCCGAGCGGCAGGGCGACATCGTCGTAAATGACGAGCATCTGCTCCTGCGGCCATTTGTGGAACGAGAGGATCTGTTGGATCGCGCGACCGCTGAGGTTCATGAACGTCTGTGGCTTGAGCAGGATGGTGCCGGAGCCGGGGAGTTTGGCCATGTGGCATTGCCACTTGGGAACGGACTGGAAAGTGACTCCCTCCGCAGCGGCGAGGCGGTCGAGCACCATGAAGCCGACGTTGTGCCGGGTTTCTTCGTATTGCCGCCCGGGATTGCCGAGTCCGACGATGAGGGAGAAGGACATGGAAGGGGTAAAAGCTGAAAATCTGAAAACTGAAAAGCTGAAATCAAAAAAAAGCCCGGACCGCGTGAGCAGACCGGGCGTTTTTGGAAACGAACTTGAAGCTTACTTGGGAGGAGTGCCGGCAGCTTCTTCAGAAACCGCGGCGGCGGCCTTGCTGACGTGGGCGACGACAACGTCGGCGGCGTGGGTCGGCTTGACTCCCGCGGGGTAGGTGATTTCCCCGATGTGGAGGGAATCGCCGATGTGGAGGGTGCTGATGTCGACCTCGATGGTTTCCGGAAGGTCGTTCGGAAGGCAGGTGATTTCGATCGCGTGAACGTATTGTTCGATCAGGCCACCGGCCTTGACACCGGCCGATTCACCGTTGAGGTGGGTCGGGATGTGGGCGGTGATGGCGGTGTTTTCGTCGATGGAACGGAAGTCGGCGTGAAGCGTGATGCCCGAAAGCGAGTCGTGCTGGACGGATTGCAGGAAGGCGAGGCGGGTGCCGTGGCCTTCGATTTCCAAGTTCACAAGGATGTTTTCCGAGCTGCTGTGGGCGAGGAGGTCGGCGAAGGTCTTCGCGTCCACCTTGAGATTGATGTTTTCGGTGCCTTTGCCGTAGATTACGGAGGGAACCCAGCCTTCGCGGCGCATTTGGTTGAGGCGGCCGGAGCCGGTGCGTGCGCGTGGTGCTGCTTTGAGAGATGTCTTCTTGGCCATGACTGGAGGTCGTTTGTATGAGTTGCCGCCGGGGATTACTGCACCCAGTACGGGGCGGGGGATGTAGCGGTCCGGCGGGCGCTTGTCAAAAAATTGTTTGAGAATCGCCTAAACCGCGAACAGCGAGGTGATCGACTGGCCGCCGTTGATCCGGCTGATGGCCTCGGCGAGCAACGGCGCGATGCCGACGACCTGAACCTTTGGCCCGGCGGCTTGCGGAACGGAATCGGTGGTGATCACTTCCTCGATGGCCGAGTCGCGGATGCGCTGATGGGCGAGGTCACCCAGAATCGCATGGGAAACTCCGGCGTAGATGCGTTTGGCCCCATGCTTGTGGAGGATTTCTGCGGCGGCGGTGAGAGTGCCGGCGGTTTCGGTCATGTCATCGACGAGCAGGACATCGCGGCCTTCAACCTCGCCGATCACGTTCATCGCTTCCACGCGGGTGGCGCTGACGCGGTGTTTGGCAACGATGGCGAGCTCGGCGCCGAGGGCATCGGCGTAGGCGCGGGCCATTTTCACGCCACCCACATCGGGTGAGACGACGGTGAGATTCGAGGTGTCCGGGTGGCGTTCGCGGAGATAGGTGATGAGCACCGATTTCGCGTAGAGATGATCCACCGGGATGTCGAAGAACCCTTGGATCTGCGCGGCGTGAAGGTCCATGGTGAGGACGCGGTTGACGCCAGCGGAGGTCAGCAAATTGGCAACCAGCTTGGCAGTGATCGGGACGCGCGGCTGTTCTTTCCGGTCTTGGCGGGCGTAGCCGAAAAATGGCATGACCGCGGTGATTCGCTCCGCGCTGGCACGGCGGGCGGCATCCACCATGATGAGCAACTCCATGAGGTTGTGATTGGTCGGCGGGCAGCTCGGCTGGATGATGAAGACATCCTCACCGCGGACGTTCTCGTTGATCTGGACCTCGGTTTCTCCGTCGGGAAAGGCGGAAACGTGCACATCGGCAAGCGGCTGGCCGATGTTTTCTGCGATGCGCTCGGCAAGCGCGCGGTGAGCGGTTCCACTGATGATTTTCATGGGCAAAATAGAGCGATAAACGGGCAGGCGGGCGGATTGTTGACAGTGGATGGACGGTCGGCAATACTTTGCTCGTAATTCGTCCAACCCATTCCCCACTGATGCCATCCGACCCATCCGAGCCAGCCACTGGCACCCGGGAATTCCCCGATTCTGGGGTAGCGAAGTGGGTTTATTGGATCTCGTTGGCAGCCTCGGTGGCGGTGCTGATTTGGTTCTACGGGTTTGAGACCCAGCACGGATCGGTTCGCAACCAATCGGCGCTGAGCTGGATCTACAGTGCATGGAATGGCGATACCGATTACGAGCACGGGCTTCTGTTTCCCTTCGTGATCGCGGGTTTGATCATTTACCGCTTCAAGGATCTCAAGGCGGTAGCGGGTGAAGGCAGTCACCGGGGGCTGTTAGTCGTGATGTTCGGGGTGCTTCTGTATGCGGTGGCCTGCCGGACGCTGCAGCCCCGGATTGCGATGGGGGCATTGCCGTTTCTGTTGTGGGGTTCCGTTTTGTATCTCTGGGGCTGGCGAATGGCGAAAATGCTGGCCTTTCCGTTGTTCTTTTTCTGGTTGGCGATCCCTCTGCCCGGGTTTCAACAATGGACGACCCACTTACAATTGTTAGCTACCTCGCTGGCCCACCATGGATCGGGACTTTTCGGGGTGGAAACGTATGTGGAAGGCACCAAGGTCCTGCCCTTGAAAGGCGACTGGGAGCCGTTGGACATTGCCGCGGGATGCAGTGGAATCCGCTCGCTCATGGCACTGCTGATGATCTCCGCGGCGTGGGCCTATATCGCGAAGATGGCGCTTTGGAAAAAGGTGCTGTTGTTTCTATCCGCATTTCCGCTGGCCATTCTCGGCAACGCGCTGCGGGTGATTTCGATCTTCGTCATCGCCGAGTATGGAAACGCGAAATGGGCGACCACTACCTGGCACGATTGGTCGGGACTGCTGTTGTTCTATCCGTTTTCGCTGATGCTCCTGCTGGTGATCCATTCCGTGCTCGAAGGTGGCTTGCCGTGGAAAAAGGCCCGGCAGCGCAAACTCCGGCGGGTGGTGGTCGCCCGCTCGACTGAATCCAAATCTTTTCTTCCGGAATCATGAACACCAAACCTTGGCTACTGCCCTTGTTTCTTGGAGGCGCATTGAGTGCGGTTTACCTGTTACCCAAGGTTGGCGCTGTCGCGCAGTCCGCGGTGATCATGACCTTGCCCGACGAATCAGGTGCCTGGTCGTTTGACAAGCAATACGCCTCCGAGAGGGAGATAAAGACCCTCTCAGCCGATACGGAATTTTCCAAGGCGATGTGCCTCAGCGCCCGTCCCGGGGAAATCAACCAATATGGAAATCCCGTCTCGGATGTCGTGCAGCTATCGATCGTTCTATCAGGGGCGGACATCAACAATTCGATTCACCGGCCCGAGCGTTGCATGCCGTCGCAAGGCCATAACATCACTTCGTCCAGCGAGCGGACACTCAATCTTCCCAACGGCCGCCAGTTCTCGGTGACGCGATTGGTTTCGATTCAGTCGGTTCAAAACCAAGCGGTCAAGGAGCGCGAGGAGTATGTTAAATACAATTGCCTGACCTATTACTTTTTCGTCGGCCACGACCGTGTGACCGACGGTCACTGGGCCCGGACATTCCTTGATATCAAAGACCGGGTGGCGCGCGGAATGGATCAGCGCTGGGCCTATGCTTCCGTTTCCATGTGGTATGGCAAGGTGCCGTATATTGAAACGGAAGTGAGCGTGGAGGAGGCCGACGCCAAACTTCGGGCGTTTCTAACGGAGTTCTCCGAAAAACAAATCAAATGGGACCAAATCACCCGCTGAACCGGGTTTATTTCACGGGGAAGGCGGTGGGTTCGACCTTTGCCTCCTTGAGAAAAGCGATCATTTTGTCCAGATAGGCGAAATATTCGAGCCGTTGTTCCGGCGTGATGTCCCCGGGAAGTTCGCTGGCCATTTCGACGCGCCGCTTCGCCTCGATGAAATACCCCAGCGCTTCCGACGGGTGACGGCTTTTCCACAACACGTCCGCCATTTTCCGAATCACGATTCCGGCCCGGAAATTGACCCGCGATCCATTGGGCAACGTGGCCGCGAAATCATACGCCTGTAGGGCACCCTGATAGTCGCCGCTCGCTTCCCGCGCGGCACCCAGGCTTTCGTGGACGGCGACCCGCGGATCGCTCATGTCCGGGATCACCCAGTGCATCATTCCAACCGATTCCTCCATCTGTCGGGCGGCGGTCTCCAGCGTCGCGAGAGTTGCCGCCGGATTCTCCGCCTTGAATTGGCGATGCCCCTTTGCCATGAGATGGTTGGCCAGCGAGAAGTGGGCTCGGAATGCCGGTTCCATCCCTCCCTGCAGTTGGATCGCCCGCTCGTACGCCGCCTCCGCGTCCGGATCCCGATGCAATTGGCTCAGCAAGTTGGCGCGATTGATCGCTGGGCCGGGATCATGCGGATGAATCCGCTCGGCTTGCTCGTAATCCCGGATGGCCCGTTCGGTCGATTCTTTGATCCCGGCATCCGCAGGCGATGTCTGATGGATCATCGCCCGCTCCATGAAGAATGTCGATTGCGGCCACAGTCGGATTGCTTCCGTTAGGGCGTCGATTCGCGCTTCGTCCGAGGCGGGCGGTACTTTGCTGAGAAAGCTGGACCATAAGATCCGGGTTACTTGGGTTCCTTTCCATCCCAAGGGAAACAGCAGGATCAGACAGGTAACCGCAGCCACTGATAGAAGGATTCTTGATCCCGTCACCAGGGGCAGCCGACCGCGCCTTGCCGACGGGCGACAGATAGCTCCCAGGCAAATGCCGAGCAAGACAACCCCCGGCAACAAGTGGAAGACGAAGCTGAAGCACGATTGCACGAACATTCCCGCCAGCGCGGCGAGGCCGCCAAGACGCCACACGTCGCTGCCATCGGAATCCTCCGGCGACTCGGGAAAAAGGATTCTCACCACCGCGGACACCACCAGCGTGGCTAACAGCACAATCAGCAGTCCCGCGCCGATGAGCCCGTAGTCGGTGGCGGCTTGGATCAATTCGTTGTGAGTCTGCTCCGGCAAGTGAGTGATGATCCCGCCTTGGAGCTTGCCTTCAAAAAAACGGAAACTCTCCCAACTGAAGCTCCGGCTGCCTCCGCCAGCCAGAGGATGCAGCCCGATGCAGGACATCGCAATGCCTAGCAGAAAGAGTCGGCTGTTGTTGTCCCACATCCCCGCGATGCCGCTGCCCGCCCTGCGAAGCTCCTGGGAATCTTCCAACCCCATGACCAAATACCCGCCGATTGCCAGGCCGATCAGGGGAATTGCGATCAATGCCGGGGCAAACCAGCGGGCTTTCTGACGATGACCGATCATCAGGGATACCACCGCGAAAACGCCGACTCCCAGGGCCGCACCCACGATGCCCCCCCGCGAGCGGGTGAAATAGACGGCGGCCAGCCCGCCCGCGGCGATCAGTCCCCACACGATCCGGGTTGCGGAACCTTGACGTCCGAACAACGCCGCCGCCGCCACTAACAGCGAAGAGGCGATCAGGTAGTTCGCGGCTTCATTGTAGTGCGCGTAAAATCCAGAGGGAAATTCCCCGGCGCGCGACACGAACACCGGAGTGTATGTGGGATCGACCAGCTGCTTCCCCACCACCACGACGTTCGCCGCTAACAGCAGGGCGATCCCCCACAGCAGAATCCGTTCGGCGGCCGCGTTTCCTTCGATCGCCCTGATGCTGGTGAAGGTGCCGACCGCTCCGGACAGCAGCATCAGGTCCGCCAATCCAAGTTCCGCCACCGGCGAACTCCATGCCCGCCACGCAAACCATCCCGCGACCAAGGTCCCGAGGACAAGCATTCCGAAATCCGCGTTCAGACGGCTCCGCTTCCAAAATACCGGCACTGCCGCCGATACGGAAATCCCCAGTGCTAACATCGCGGGACCCCAGGTCCATGGCCGGGTCTGCGGACCCATCACCACCGCCAACACCAGCGCGATGACGAGAAAAACAGAACTAATCGCTGGCATTGAAGAAAAAGCTGAAATGCTGAAATGCTGAAATGCTGAAATGCTGAAATGCTGAAAGTGGAGAAGTCCTTGCGCGAAGCACTGTCTGAAATTCCAGCTTTTCAGTTTTCAGCGTTTCAGCTTTTTTCTCTCACGTCGCGCCCTTGCCGAACAGCACCGCAGGGATGGTCCGGATCAGGATCTTGACATCCAGCCACAGCGACCAGTTGTCGATGTAGCGGAGATCCATCGCCACCCATTCCTCGAAGCTGGTGATCGTGTTGCGGCCACCCGCTTGCCACTCGCAAGTAATGCCTGGTTTCACGCTCAACCGGCGGCGATGCGAAAGTTCGCAAAACGCCTCCACTTCATAAATCGGTAGCGGCCGCGGTCCCACCAGACTCATTTCCCCCGTGAGCACATTGAGGAGCTGCGGCAGTTCGTCGATGCTGAATTTCCGCAGCATCGCACCAAACGGGAAAATCCGCGGGTCGTTCTTCAACTTGAAAACCGGTCCTTCCATCTGGTTTCCGTGGTCTTCCTTGATCTGATCGAGCATCTTGTCCGCGTTGGCTACCATCGTCCGGAATTTCCACATCCGGAACGGTTGACCGTAACGACCGGCCCGCATCTGTGAGAAAAACACTGGTGCTCCCGGGCTTTTGATCAGAATCCCCAGCGCCGCAATGATCCAAGCCGGCGAGGAGAGGATGATCGCAAGGCCCGCACCGACCCGGTCAAAAACCTCCTTGCACAGCAGTTCCCACGACAGCTCGGGAGTGGACCGCAGTACCAGCATCGGCTTGTTTCCGATCGCGTCGAACACCGGCCGCGCGATCTGCGCGCGGATGAACGATGCCGCGATCCATGCCTCCACGCCTTGCAGCTCGCACGCTTCCACCGCCCGCGCGACCTTCTCGAACTCCGTGTTCTTGGCGGAAAACAACACCCGGCTAACCGATTGTTCCTTCAGCAGGGCGAACAGCTCATGAACCTCGCGTTTACCCAGATCGAAGTGATCGACCACCTTCCAATCCGAGGTGATCTCGGGATCGAACTCGGCGAGCAGATCCGCCATTTCGTTGCCTGATCCGGCAACGATGATCCGCTCCTTGGTGGCATCACTCGCGGTCTTCCTCTTCAACCAGACGTGCGTGATCCGGTCCCGCACCAGCAGCAGGAAAAAGATGAAAACCAGCCCGAGTCCGAGGATCAGCCGCCTCGCGAAAAGCATCTTTGCGAAAACAGCGTAGATGCTGACGATCAACACGATCACTACCAGCGCCCGCAGCAGCTGCCACATTGCGGCGCTTGTCGGTTTGTGCCGCAGGCGATCATAGAATCCAAATCGCTCGAGGACCAGAGGGGTGAACGGGACCGCAATGTAGAGCACCCAACTCATCGACTCCAGCAAGCGCTCATCGGGACCGGTCAATCCAAGCCAAACCCGGAAAAATCCTCCCATCCAAAACGCTACCCACACCAGAAGTGCGTCCGTGAGCTGAAGGACCTGAATCGTGAAGGAATCTTTGCGGCTGATAGCCATGCGAGGTGGGTAAATGATCGACTGATAAGGGAAATCCCGTGGGCGCCTAAGATTGCTAAAATTTCCTCCGCTGCAATCGCGGATTGTGCATCACCGCCTAATGGTTCCAGTCTTCCGAACCGGCTGTGTGTGAGTGGAGATTCGCTGGAATTTGGTTGGAGACCCGGCCGTTGCATGGTTTCTAGCCTAAGCGATGCGCCGCTTCATACTTTTGCCAATTTTTTTGATCCTTATGGCGGCAATCGGTTTCCTTTGGCAGGGCCGCTTCGAACGCTCGCCCGGATTTTCGACCATCCGCCTCGCGGACCTTCGCTCCACCAACCGTCTGTCCCCTGGCGTCGAATGGTTGGGTCCCGAGGCCCGGCCCAGACTCCGCTTGCGGGTGGATCCAGCTCATCCCGGGAGCGTGGTGACCCGTCTGGATTTTCTTGGAATGCAAGCGATCGACCTGCTGCACCTCCGATTCCAGACTTCCGCCACGAATCTAACACCCGGGAGGCAGGTTTGGGAAGATGGGCGCTGCATCATCGAATGGCATTCTCCATCCGGCGGCGCGGCGTGGGAAAATAATCCTGTTAGTTCGGCACGCCACACCCGCCTTGGAGATATCGAGGAATGGGTGACCAGGCCGGAGCAGCCGCCTGCAATCCCGGCACTTCGTGTGGAGAATCTCGGAACCAGCGGTGACTTCGAACTCTCGGCTTTCGAGGCCACCGTTGTTAGGGAAACCTGGCTGTGGAAAATCGGCCGCTGGGTCATCATGGCGGCCTGGCTCGCCTGGGTCGTCGCGTGGATCGGGAAGGCAAACATCTTCCGCTCGCTGCTCGCCGCGACCGTCTGGCTCCTGATGGGCCTGTATTTCGTGGTTCCCGGGCCGTGTAAGTTATATCACTCGTTCGGTACTTCCTTTCCTATCGAATCGGAAGAAACCACCTATCAGAAGCCAGTGGCATATCTGTGGGGCTTCCCACCCGACACCGTATCCCGCAGTCCAGCGCCTCTGGAATCGGTGGGTAAAATCGCCGAGCAAGGTGACTTCACCCTCCGCCTGAAACGTTACGCAGCGAAGGCGCGGCCATTGCTACACATCATCCTGTTGATGGGGCCGACCTTGTTGATCGCCTGTCTCGTTGGTGGCAAATCCGCGCGCTCGCTCGCCGTGATCCTGGCCATCGCAATCGAGACCGCTCAAGTTGCCTTCGGCTATGGATTCGATTGGGTCGATATCTTCGATCTCGCGTCCGACGCCATCGGCATTACCGTTGCTCTGCTGCTTCACCGGCGCCTTGTGCGGCTCACGCCACTGGTCGCCGCCCCGTAGGACAGCTGTCGGAATTGGGATTTCACTTCGGCAATCCTGGTAGATTCACATTTTCCCCAGCCGACCGCTCCAGCCGTCGCGGATGGCCCGGCAGAGCAGGGGAATCCGTCGTGGTCCATCGATGAAGGTCGCTGCAAATGTATAAGTGGCTGCCATGCTGATCGCGTGAAAATTCCCCGTTTGCCGACGCTTCAACCATACCATGTTGCGGACTTTGTAGTAGAGTTTCCAATCCGCCAAGCCTCGCTCGAAGAAGAAACTCTTCCCAAGTAATTGCCAATGAACCACGTTCTGAGGCCCCGGATGATCCAACACCGAACCACGGATGGCCTCTTGGGAAAAGCCCGCTTGTTCGATGCGCCATGGATATTCCTCGTCCTCGCCGCGGATAAACAAATCGCCAGTCACCGGGCCGACAGATTGGCGAACTTCCCGTGGCACAAGAGCACCTGTCCATGAGATCCTGCTGCGAACCTTCTGAACTTCCGGGAGCTCGTCTTCTCTCCACGCCAGCTGCCAGCCACCTTGTCCGTCGGTGATTTGCAAGGGCCATGTGAAACGTCCGGTCGCTGGATCGATCTGCAGCGAATGTCTCACCACACGGCAATCCCATCCGCCATCTAACAAGGCGGCCAGGGCCTCCTTGCGAGGCCACGAATCGTCGTCCAGAATCCAAACTGCGTCGGCCCCTTCGCCGAACGCCAGCTCCATAACTGCTTCCACACCGCCGGCATTGCCCCGGTTTTCCGGCATCCGGTGGACCACCAGGGTGAATGGCAGGCTATCTAACGACTCCAGCACTCGCGCCGTGTCATCGGCCGAACAATTGTCGGCTACCATCACCCATTCCGGCGGGGACGTTTGCCGCGCCAGCGCCATCACGCAGGCCTTCGCGGATTCCGCGCGGTTCATCGTCGCGAAAATCGCGGCGACACGAATGGATGGTGAGGCTAGCTCTGGAATGCTCATTGCAACTTTAAAACCGCCTTCCACCCCCTCGAAACGATGAACAGCAATCCATCGACAAGCCCCGTCAGATAGGGGTCTTTGAAAAGAGTGATCCCGTAAGCCCTGCGAATCGCGCGTGACTCGACGTGCTGGCGTTCTGCCGCCAGGATTGTGTCCATGTCCCGCGTTCCAACCAAATGTCGCTGCGAGGCATTTTCGCCGTGCATGCGGAAGTCCGCGATGTCGATCGGCACGTGCTTGAATTTCATTCCGATGGAGTCGAGGCGAGCATAGAACTCACCGTCCATCACATAGTGAAAATCCTCCCGCAGGCGATGCCCCTTGCGAATGATCGTCGAGTTCCGGTAGAAGGCCGCGGTTGATGGCACATAACAGTGGTGATGGATATGGACGAATCTGGACCAAACAGGAACCTTCATGTGCCGGGTTAATCCACCGGATAGATTGATGAAATCATAGTCACCATAGACCACGTCGCCATCCGTGTTCTTCAACGCGCCCAGCATTTCGGCCAAGGAACTGGGCTTCAGCCGGTCATCCGCGTTCAACCAGATCACCCAATCTCCAGCGGCCTGATTGAAGCCTTTGTTGATCGCATTCGACATTCCTGAGTCCGGTTCCTGCGTCCAGCGTACATGCGGAAAGCGGGCCGCCACTTCCGCACTGTCATCGATGGAGCCGGCATCGAACACCAGATGCTCCAAAGTGACGCCTTTCTGGTCCGCCACGCTTTGAAGGCAATCGCCAAGATAACGGCCATAATTCAAGCTGGGCGTGATGATGGTGAAATCCATGGCACCGGTTCTAACCTAAGATCCACTTGTCATGCAGGTGGCGGATTGGCAGGTGATTTTCAGCGGCGAATCGCTCGACCGCAGCGCGAACGCCACTCCACCCCCAGTCGTCGCCGAAGACTTGCCCTCCGCGCTTGAGGAGGGTGTGGTAGTCGAGCAGGTCCTGATAGACGTCCTCTTCCTCGTGGCTGCCGTCCAGGTAGATCAAGTCGGCCCGCAGATCGGTTCTCATCAACCACAGCGCGGCGGCCGTCGAAGGCAGCGGAAACGGGACGATCCGGTGCTGGTGTCCGCGGTGGCAGATGTTGGCGAGAAAGCGATAATAGACAGATGGGAATCCATGTTTGCACTCCAGCGCCCGGAACCGTTCCGGGTCGCTTTGGTCGGACCAAAACTCCAAGGCCCCGAGCCAAGTGTCCACGCAGAGGATTCGCCCGTCGAGGTCTTGGGCTTTCATCGCATCGGCCATTGTCACCGCGGAGGCACCCTTCCAGGAACCCACTTCGATGATGAATGCGGGCTTCCTTTCCCGAATCAGTTCGGCGAAAGCGGGGGAGTCTCCTCCCCAGCCGGCGAGATGCTCCGGATACGCTTGGTAGTCGAAGCCCTCGTAAATGTCTTCCCCGTGAACCGCCTCCATCAGACCTGCCACCGTCACCTTTACCTCGGCGGATGACCCGCCGCGACGGATTCCAGGGCGCCGGCGCTTGATCGAATAGCCGAAACGGCCGGCAATTTTTTGAAGCAGGGAAGTGATGTCACTTGAGGCGATCACGGATTTGTTAGGTGGGTTGAATTCTTGGATCCGGTCCGGATTGCGACATACGACTTTGGAAAAATCAGGAACAGCCGTTCGGTCCAGATCTCGCAGTCGGGAAACAATTCCTTGAATTCCCGTTTGGTGAGCAAGCGGGTGTTGTTTGCGATTGAATGAAGATCCGCCGCTCCGGTGAGTCCCACCACGCTGGTCCATCGCGCGAGTGGCACATGCCAGTGTGCCGGAAACCAATGGATGAACAAGCCGAGATAATGGGGCTCCACCGGACAGCCGTAGGCCGGCGTTTGGATCCATAAATTTCCTCCCACCCGCCGGGCCTCCCTGGCGAATGCCTGTTGATCCTCCCAAGTGCCGACATGCTCTAATACCGAGTTGGAGTAAACGATGTCGTAAGAACCATCCTCAAATTCGAGGGCTCGCCCATCACCCTTGAAACTTCGCATCACCGGCGAGTCGGGCCGCTGGATAATAGTAGAGATTTCCAGATTGATCAAATCGACTGTGCCCACCACTGCTCCCCGACCGGTCCATTCGGAAGGACATCCGCCCACATCCAACACCACTTCCGCCGGATCCGGATTCATGCGAATCCGAAAGTGCTCCCGCCGCCTCTCCCGCCAATGACGCCAGATCAGATGATAGACGGGCAGCAATGTTTCGTAGCGGATTTTCATGGTTCGATTCTCGGGCGATGTGACAACTCCAATGTCTTTGCCGCGACTCGATCCGCATGCAATCTTTCCTGCCAGATCCCGGCGATTTCCCCTGGATCCCTATCATTTCTATCCCAGCGATCCAATTCATGCTGCAAGGCCTCCAAATGCCCTTTCGCGTCGTCTTCCGAGGCCAGCGTGCCTGACGCTTCCGAAATGAACCATTCGAAACTCGCCATGGAAACCGAGCGGCCGGCCACCACCGAGCAGCCCGAACACATGGCCTCGGCGGCTGCGATCCCGAAGCTCTCGAATGCCGAAGGACTATAGAACACTTGAGATTCCCGCAGCAAATCAGCCAGTGCGACTCGCCCGGTGAATCCCAGCAGTCGCACCCGACTCCGCTGGCCTTGCGGCAGGGAATTATGCCATGTCTCCAGTTCGGGTGTCGCACTTCCGACAATGGCGACTTCCACCCGGGCGTCCACGGCTACCAAAGAGCCCATCGCTTCCATCAGCATCCAGGGACGTTTTTGCACGGTGTCCTTCCAGCGCCCGACGCACACAACCCGCCGCTGTTTGGGCGCGCTGGTAAAACGAAAAATCGGTTCCACCGCGTGGGGGATCAGCACCACTCGACTTGATAGTTTCCCGCCGCCATAGATTCCGCAAAGTTTCCTATAGTAATCCGCCGCGATTGGAGAAACGCATGCGATCAGGTTGCCATGGCCCAAATGGCACGCCCGCAGCGGATCCGTGACAAACAATCCGATGCTCAGCCCTCTTAAGATGAGCCTGAGGAAACGAAGGTATGCCGACCTGTTCCTGCCACTGCCCGACAAGATCCATTGTTCGTTCAACCATGGCTTGATTCCTGCCAAGGGACTTACCAATCCACCGTTATCCTGGTTCAACACTAGGAAAATCCCAGCATTCCGGATAGCTGCCGCTACCTTCCGATACTTCGGGCTGCCCCAGGCATAAAGCACGACTCCGTCGAGTCGATGGCTTTGCCACCATCCGGCGGATTCCAGATTGGCATACTCCGTCCGAATCAGATCGGGTTCGTCGCCTGTCTGCGATTCACCTGGCATCACGGCTCGTGACTCGCAGCCAATCGCTTGGAATCCTCGGCAAATCAAGCCGCTGTCCCGGGCAAAAAAATCCGGCCCGCCACCGAAGGCGACCGGCGTGCATGTGAACCATCGCTGCGGCACAATTAATTCTTGGGGGGACGGTCTAACGATCTCTACCAGTGGATCAGGTTCACTCCGGACAGGTGGTCGCAAGGACTGAGCAGGTCGTTGTTGCTCTCCAATTTCGCTGCGAGCCCTTCCGCCTGAAACCATGCTACCAGTTCGCCGTCCGGGAGACCTTGAATGGAATCCGCGAAGACTGCGGAATTGCTGATGATAACACCATGCGGCGAGTGCTTGAGATACTTGTCGAAATACTCCTTCTGCAAATCGGCATTCAACTCCGTGAAGGCATAGTTCGAGATGACCAACCGTGAATCCGACCCGGGATGGTCCGCCCCTAACCGGGCATAGTCTCCCAGGCCGTTATCGGTGAGCATGCGCATGGCCGACCGCTCGACCTGTGGCAGATCGACCAAGGTGGTCACCGCTTCCGAGACCAGCGCGTTCATCGCGGCGAGTCCCCCGAAACCCACCCCGATCTCGACGACTTGCGATCCCTTTTCAAGATACCCACTTCGCCTGAGCCACAACGCTGTTGCCAGATAGCGCAGGGTCGTGGGACTGAATGCTCTTGATGTGCCTAGCAGAACTCCGGGCCAACGGATGGGATTGCCCCATGCGTCAATCGCGAGGACCGAGCGGTTCGCAAGCCACCCGGCGTCCCACTCGCGGATTCGCGCCGCATAGAACCGTCCGTCGGTCGCGCCGACGGTTTCGACGATGTCGCGCACTGACGGGTTCCTGCGGAAGTTATGGCTTCCCAGTTTACCGTCGGCAAAATCCGCGCAGACCGTGACCCACGGCATGTTTGCCGAAATGCTCGATGACTGGTCAACGGTTTCCGCCACAACCTCGCGGTCCCGGCGGGATGATAGAAATTCGCCCGCTTCGCGCCAGGCGCGATCGTGGATCCGGTCCAGAAGTCGGCGTTTCATGAGAGGGTTGAGCGGGCGCTTGCCGCATCGTTGGTTTGAAAGTTCACGTCTATTCCGGCGGGTGTGGGTTCGCTTGGCTTCCGGTCAACAAGGGTACTTCCAAACAAAAAGCTCAGCCCAAGGAAGACGGTCCAATTCGCACCCTCGTCCAGCAGCACGCTGGCAGGGCTTCCAAACGGAAGCGTATGAATGACGTGATAGATGAGTATGTGCCAGCAGGATACGACAATCCCGAACGCAACGTTCATTGCAATCCGCCGCTGGCAAGGACTTCCACCATTCGTTAATCCCGAACCGGGAGAGTTCGAGCCACACCCGCGGATAATTGAGCGGACGTCCAAACGGATCGCGTGGATTCTCAACCAATGAGTACTTGTCTAACCGGTGGCTCTCAATAGCCGAGGTTATCCCCTGGGCGTCGGGAAAATCCGGGC
>JAZKGW010000016.1:0-7457 GCA_040385685.1 Verrucomicrobiota bacterium
GAAGGTCGTGGCGGAGTGGGTCGTGATCCTACGGACCGACGTTCCGAGGTTGACGTCGGTGGAGAAGGTTTGGGTGCCGGTGCCTCCCGAGGTTTGGCCGAAACTTGCGGTTGTTGATCCGGTAAATGCCAACGTGTTCGATATCGTTCCTACGGTCAGGTCGAGCGAGTTGGCGTAAGTGCGAGCCGTGCTGTCTTTGGAAGCGATAACAGGATTTTGGGCTTGGCCGTTATCGCTCAAATAAATCGTCCCCGCCCCGAACGCCTGATCGGATCCGGCGAGCAGCGTGCCATTGTTCACGAAAACCCGGCCGATGGTGTTGATGCCGTTGAGCGTCCATGTGCCCACATCAGCTTTGCCGAGCTGTCCGTCTACCGTCAGAGTGCCGTCGATTCTGTTTCCCGTGGAGAGTCCGCGCAGCCAGACATTGGCGTCACTGACGAACGCGGTGCCGTTGGAGGTCACATTGCCCGTAAGAATCAGGTTCGTGTTCGCAGTGGAAATGCCCAGTTGAACTCGATTCCCTGTCTCGCCGAGCGTGGTGGCGGAGCCCTTCCCGTAGCCAAGAATGATGTTGTTGCTGATAGTGACCGCCTGCCCCGCGCCATTATTATCCAAAGCATTGGAGTTTCCGCCTGTTGCGTTAAGCGTGATGGTGCCGGTGCCACCGATGCTCAACGCTCCCGTCAGGCCGGAAAAGGTCATCTTATCCCAAGTGACAGCGCTCGAAATGGTCTGGTTGCCGACGAGCGAAGTGTTATTCCACGAGACGATGTCTCCCGATGCGGGCGAGCCGTTGGTGCCGGCACCGCCGGTCCAGGCATTGCTTGGGGAGGGGGCGGTGCTGGTGAGTTCAGTGGTGCCCGCCACGTTGGATTTGACGGCGGTGGCTGCGTAAGCGGAGGAATTGACGACGATGGTGGCGGCGGCGAGGAGGAGCAGATTGGAGTGCTTGATTTTCATCGATTTTTTGGGAGTTGGGATTGTTGGGAGTTGGGGCTGGAAATGGGTTTCAAATGGTAGCGGGCTGGTGCCGCAGAGCGTGGAAGCATCGGCGGGACCGATTCGTTTTCCGGTGTCTGAATGCTGTTTGGTGGGAATTAGCTCGTGATAATTTTCGGAGCCGAAATTAGCATGCCTCGTTCCAAAACAAGAAAACGGCGGGGCGGTTATCCGTTGGCCGGATCCGGGTAGCGGCGGGTTTGGCGGAGGCGGAGGAAGTGACGACGATGGTCGCGGCGGCGAGGAGGAGCAGATTGGAGGGCTTGAGTTTCATTTCGAATCTGAATGAGTTGATCGTGGAGCTTGGGAGTGCTTGGGCCGGGGTCTGGTTTTTGACTAAGAACGCGAAATGGGGCCTGCACGGCGGACGTTCAAGGAATTTTGATTTTGCAACTGGGCGGAAAAGTCGCCAAGTTCGCGTGGTGGCCCACCCGTTTCGCCGCCTGCCCTTGGTCGATCAAACCGCTTCGCATTTGCGCGAGGGCTTTCAAAACGGACGGTGGACCGATCGATTGCCGGGGGTCCTGCAGCTCGCGGGCGAACTGATGGTTTCCAAGGATATCGTGCGGGCGTCCCTGAAGGTGCTCGAAGAGGAAGGCTGGCTTCAGGATTGCGGCGCGGGCCGCAGGAGAAGGATTGTCCCGCAAGGGAACGCCACACCGATCCGCCGGGCTCTGCGCATCGGCATCATGTTGTATGTCCCGGTGATCGAAAACGACGTGCTACTGGCCACCATCCTGCTGGGCGTCCGCCATGCGATTGAAACCGCGGGGCACGTCTGCGTCTTCAGCGATCAGAGTCTGACGCAGATGAAGGACAATCTGACGAGAATCTCGCGTTGCGTGAAAGCCGCCGATGCGGATGCATGGATCGTGTGTACGGGCTCGCACGTCGTGTTGGAGTGGTTCGCCGCCCAGCCGTTTCCGGTTTTTGCGTATGGCGGGCGTTTCACAAACCTGCCGATCGCGGGCAGTGCCACGAGAGTCGCATCCGCGATCGAATCCGCGGTGAACACGCTGGTGGACCATGGCCATCGGCGGATCGTCCTGCTGATCCAAACCTTTCTCCGCCAACCCACCCGCATCCCCTCGTTGGATCGCTATCTGTCGATCCTTGAGACGCGTGGAATCGCTCCCACTGACTACAATCTTCCCCACTTCGACGACACTGCCGAAGGGTTTGAAAGCTGTCTCGACGGTCTGTTTCGCCTCACGCCGCCCACGGCCCTGTTTGTGCATGAACCCAACTATTGTGCGGCGGCGTTTTCGTTCCTGGCGCGTCGCGGGCTGCGGGTTCCGCGCGATGTGTCGGTCATCACCATGATCATGGATCCGGTATTCAACTTCAACATGCCGCCGCTCGACCACTTCGTGATGCCACGGGAGAAACACATCAACAGAATCGCCCGCTGGGTGGACGGGATGGCAATGGGTCGCCCGGACAAGCGCCAGACCCTTTTCGATACCGTGTATGTCCCCGGTGGCACCGTGGGCCCGGCGAAGAAGTGATGTTGCATTGCTCCCGGGTGAATCAGAAACGGCACTGCCGCACCTGTCACTTGCCGGGTTTCTCAGGCCGGACCATCTGCCACTGCGTCCGCTTGAAGACCACTCAGGCGTTGCGGTTTATAGGGCGGGATCCGCCCAACGCGAAGGGCGTGGTTGCAAGGAGAAGTGCCAGCAAGGGCAGCGAATTGGACCTGTTGGATATTGGCGCATGGAGGAATCACCGCTTGAGGGCCGGGGCTTTGGACGAGAAGACTTCCACCTGATGGATCGAGTAACCCCATGGAGTGCGCGGCTTGGACATCACGATGCGGACACGGCCAGCCTCAATGTTAGGGAAGCTCGCGGTCGTGCGGCCGGGTTTGGCTTCGCCGGTGAAGACGGATTTCCAATCAGAGCCGTTGCGGGACAATTCCACGCGATACTCGGCGGGCACGGCGTTTTCCCAATCGATGGCGACGGTGTTGAACGACGCGGATTTCCCGAGGTCGAGCGCGAGTGATTGCTCGGCTTGCGTCGGACCGGATGACCAGCGGGTCTTCGGATCCTCGTCGGTCGCCAGTTCCGGTGTGAAACCATTCGCCGCATCCGATGCGGTGGCGGTGGCCTTGGCACCCGCGGCAAGATTGTCCGGAATGTCGAGTCCGGCGAGGCGGCCGATTTCCTTCGGAGTGAGCGCGCGGTTGACCACCTTCAGCTTGCGGATGCTGCCAACGAAGGACTCCCCTGCCCCGCCACCGATCTGGCGCAGCGGGCAGACGAGCTGGTTGTTCGACTCGCCGATCTTCTCGCCGTTCAGCCAGATCGTGTTGCGGCCTGGCTCACCGACTACGGTTAGGGTCGCCCATTCGCCGGCGGGCAGTTGTTTGTTGGACGACTTCGCCGTGTCGTGCGCGACGCGGGATTGCCCCGGAGAGCCACTGCCATCGCGGGTGCCGGCGGCACGCAGGGTGGAAATGCCTTGGAACGAGAGCTTCTCCTTGCGCTTCTGGCCGTTGGGATCGGTAACGGTGATTTCCTCCTGCCGCGAGTAGTTCGCGCAGATCTCGGCGAGGTCCGAGGAAAGGATGACTCCCCGCCCCTTGGTGTCGCCGCGGCGGCGGATTTCCATGGTTAGCGTCCACGGTGATTCGAGATCGCCGCGCTCTGCTTTGACCAGCGGCAGCGGGATCACCGACGATTCATTCTTCAACTCCACTTCACCCGGCAGATCGAGGATCAAACCGTTCTTCTGGACAGTTAGACGGTCCAGCACATTCATCGCCGGTATGGGGAGGGTTTTCGCGGCGCGCGCGGTGAAGGCGGCATAATCTGGCGAGCCCTTGGTGCCCCACAGCTTTTCGGAAAACGCATGGATGCCGGTTAGGGTCGTTTCGGCAGTCTCGGTCAGCGTCCAGCCGGTTGGTCCTTGGTCGAACCAGACGTGGAGCTTGCCGCCCAACAGATTCGGATCGTCCTTCGCGGGGTTCTTGGTTGGATCGCCGCTGACCATCCACGGCTCCCAGCCCTGATAGATTCCGGGACGGCTGATCCCGTAGTAGTGGGCACCCGGGACGATGTAGGTGCGGCCGTGGTTGGAGTTGATGATCTTGTGGCCCTTCGCGATCTGGCCCTTCGCGTCGTCGGTCTCCCACATGTCGATGGTCACCGAGGGGTCGATCTGCGTGGTGCCGCCCATGTGCTCGAAGCCGGACCAGATCCGAGTGTTTTTCCCGCGCGAGCGGACGTGGGCGTTCATGGTGTTGATGAATTGGCGGAAGCCTTCATGCAACTCGGCCTTGCGCGGCCCGTTGACGCGATACTCGTCGGTGCCGAGGTGGAAGTCCGGCGCGTCGAACAGTGGAATCATTTCATCCAACAGCTTCTTCATCACCTCGATCGTCTTCGGGTTGGTGACGTCCATGTAGTTCGGATAGTCCTTCAGCGTGATCTCCGGCCAGTAGTTGGTGAAACAGCGGGCGTGGCCGGGCATGTCGATCTCCGGCGTGATGACGATGCCGCGGGCCTTGGCGAAATCCTGCAAATCGCGCAGCTCGGCGGCGGTGTAGAAGAGGTCCTTGGAGGCGAGTCCGGGGAAGGTTTTGCTCTCCACGCGAAAGGCGGCGTAGGTCCCGCCGAAGGCTTCATCGCTAAGGTGCAGGTGCAGTTCGTTCATCTTGTACCAGGCCATCATGCGGAGGAAATCCTTCAGCACTGGCAGCGGATACGGCTTGCGGGCGACATCGAGCATCAGCATGCGCCCCTTGTAGGCGGGCCAATCGGCGATCGTTCCTTTCGGCAGCTCGGGCGACTGGCGCAAAAGCTGCAGCAGCGTGCGCGAACCGAGAAACACCGCCGCGGGGGTGACTCCGCGGATCGTGATGCGGTCGGCTATCTTCACCGAGTGTCCCTCGGGACGGGAGGCATCAGCGCCATCGAGGGTCAGGAACAGCACCGCCTTCCCGGTGCCGGTCTCCTTCCCCGGTATCTGCAACGCGGACAGGTCTTCACGGATCGCGGAGGCGGTCGAGGCGAGTGCGGCGGCATGGCCCGGGTCGACTTCCACGGAGACTTGGCCCGCATCAAGCGTTCCGGTGGCCGGTGTCCACGAGCGGACGGCGGGGACGACGTCCGGGACGGCGGCCAAGGTTAGTGACGGCAGGACCACACAAGCGAACAGGCGGAGTAGTGGGTGGAGCATGAGGAATTTCGGAAGGTCTCGGAATTGGATTTGATCGCGTATTTTTTCGGCGGCGGCGGTTTGAGTTGATGCGGGTGCCAACCGGATTCGGGGTAGCGGAACCAGTTGGTCCCGATCACCCCGGGACAGCCCCATCCGTCAGAACCACCGGAGTCATGTTAGACCCAGGATTCCGCGACCATCCCTTCCGTCGCGCTGACGCCTGTGGTTCTCCCTTTTTCCCTTTGGGTGAAAGCATCTCGATATACCGCGCCGCGGCGAGGCCGAGTTCCGATGCGGGATCGATGTCCCGCATCTTTTCCAGCACCGGCTTGAGGTCCTGCTTCTTTTCCGGCCAGCGCTGATAGAGCGCGAACCGCGCTCCTTGCAATTCCTGCTTCTGCCGGGGCGATAGCCGCGAACATGCATCCCATTTCCCTAACTCCTTATCGGCATTCGTGAAATCGCCGTTCTTCGCGCTATCGATTGCCAGGTCCACCAGTTTCTCCGAGGAGAAGGTATATTTGGCAATGTAGCCGGACTTGTCCTCGGGATCCGCCTTGCGCATCGCTTCCAGCACCGGCTTGTAAACATCCTTGGGGCCCAGGCCCAGGTTCATGCGGTCGAGTCCCTGAGCCAGCCTTCCGGCCTTCATCATCCCGGAGGCGCCATTGGCGCTCGACCAGCACTCATCCCGCTCGCGGCAGGTAACTAACAACTTTCTCGTCGCTGCCAGAACGCCTCCCGCGCCATCGATTTCCGTGCCACCCGAATAATATCCGACCAGCCGTCCCTCGTTATCGTACAGCGCCACCGCCGGAATGCTCCGCACCGGCGGGTTGCCTTTCTCATTCAGCTTCGCGAGCGCCTTGTCCGCTTCCGTCGGGTTCTCCTTGCGGTCCATGTCCACGAGGACGACTTTCCCTCCCAAGCCCGGTGGAAAGCGCGGGTCGTTCCAGATTTTAGCCACCGCCTCGCCCGGCCGGTTCCAATCGGAGCCATGGACGAAAACCGCGATGTTGGATTTGGACTTCTTCGCTTCCGCCAAGGCGTTAGGGAAATCCGCGACCCGCTGGCCGGCGGCGGAGGCTAACTTGTAGCTATCCAGCGCCTTGTCTTCCGGCCATTTTGCCTTGGCGAAAATCAGCGCCACGGCGGCGGCCGTCGTTGCCTCATGACGGTCTTGCAATCCTTTTGGATCCGCCTTCCAGAGTGCCGCCAGGATCCGCAACGATTTGGCGGGATCCTCCAATGGACCGGAAAGCATCAGGTCCGCCATCCGCTCCGGGGATTTCTGCAGATCCTCGACGAACCAGCGGGTCTCTGAAGAGGAATTCATCTTCTCCAGCGCCGGCCCGGCCACCCGATGCAATTCGGCAACCGCCAGTGAGTGCCGCCCTTCCGGTGTCGTCGCCGGGTTGGGCGCGGCGTTCATCATCACCGGCAGGCCGGCACAAAGGAGCATCAATGACCTTCGGAAACGATTGGTAAGCACGGAAATAGCGAGGTGAGACGGGTTTCGCGGGTAATGTTCGAGTTTGTCAGCAGAGCGGTTGAAACTCCCGGGAATTTCACCTGAACAAACATTTGTAGTTCCCATTTTCTAAAATAACTGTATTTAGCACGAGATAAGCCCCGTGTGCGGCATGATACGCCCGGCCTTTCGGAACCTTTGCAAAAAAACAAAAACTTCATGAATACCCACAATTCCGGTGGTTCATCCTCATTCGTAGGACGCCGCGGCTTCATCGGCACGATCACCGGCGGCTTGGTCGCCGGAGCGGCCGGCGTCGCCTCCGCGGAGCAACCCGGAGTTCCCGCCTCACCCGGGCCATTGATGAGAACCCCGGCGGTTCTCATGGCCCCCCGTCAGAATGGTATCGAAGTGGTTTGGGCCGTATCCAGGCTTTCCCGTGGCAAGGTGGAATGGAAAAACGATGCCGGTGCCGCCGGCATGGCCGGCGCGGATCATTTCGGACTCGTTCCGCAGGGCGATGAGATCCTCCGTGTCCGGCTGGAAGGCTTGCAACCCGGCACCATCTATCAGCTTCGCGCGATCACGGAATCCGCCGATGGCAAGGAACGCGAGACCGGACCTTGGAAGAAATTCCGCACTCTTGATCCGACGGCTTCCACCAGTTCGTTCGTGGTCTGGAACGACACGCACCAGAATGATGAAACCATCCGCAAGCTTCATGCTGTCACTCCCGCCGCGGATTTCCTGCTCTGGAATGGGGATACCTGCAACGACTGGCACAATGAAGACTGGCTCGTTCCAACCCTGCTCCACC
>JAZKGW010000016.1:7467-145418 GCA_040385685.1 Verrucomicrobiota bacterium
CCACCCCGCCGGACAGGACGTCAGCATGGACCGCCCCCTGTTCCTGGTCTGGGGGAATCACGACGTTCGCGGCAAATGGGCCTTCAAAGTCCCTGAAATGATCGCAACCCCGGAAGGCAGGCCCTTCCATGCGTTCCGCAGCGGGCCGCTTGCGGTGATTTGCCTGCACACCGGAGAGGACAAGCCGGATTCCCATCCCAGTTTTGGTGGCAGGGTTGCCTTTGATGTCCTGCGCCGTCAACAGGCGGACTGGCTGAAGGACATCATCAGGAAACCGGAATTCCGGGACGCTCCCTATCGCGTCGTCTTCTGCCACATCCCCCTTCGCTGGACCGAAGAGGCCAATGTCGCGCCCGCCGACTACCAAAGTGGCAGCTATGATTCCTTCAGCCGTGCGAGCCGAGCTGCCTGGCACGATTCCCTCGCCGCGTGGAAGACCCAAATTGTGATATCGGGTCACACCCACAGCCCGGCCTTGCTCACTGCCACCTCGGAATTTCCTTACGCCCAACTGGTGGGAGGAGGCCCAAAACCGGAGGCCGCCACCTGGATCGAAGGCCAGGCCGGCCCCGCCTCTCTCGTCATGGTCATGAAAAATCTGGCGGGCGATGTCCTCCATCGCATCGAACTCAACCCTCTAACCAACGCCTGATCATGGTTTCACCATCGTCCACCCCCCTTTCATCAGGCGAATCATCCCGGCAGGAGCCGGCTCACCCACTCTTTTTGGGAAGGTCGCTCCACAATCACTCATTAATTTCCTGCTCACGTCAAAAATCTGAACCGCACGAAACGATGCGGGACCGGATGACTTTCAATAGCTTCACAAACCCACCGCTAGCCGGATCCCGGCCAACGGCCTAACAGCCCCGCCGTTTATTGTTTTTGGAACGAATCATGCTGAAGTCGGTTTCGAAAATTATCACGAGCTAATTGCCTTGAAACAGCATTCAGGCACCGGAAATGACCCGGAATGAGTCGTTCATTCACGCCAATTTCTCTTAAACAATCGAAAATCTCACATTTACATGAAAAGAACCGCAAAAGCCGATCAACCTCAAGGCTTCGCCCTAGTGGCTACCTTGTTGCTCATGATACTGCTGGTCGTTGTAGCAGTGGGCCTGCTTTCCCTGGCTACCATTTCACTGCGCACTACTTCTGAAAGTTCAAAGCTTTCCGAAGCCCGTACCAATGCCCGTATGGCCCTGATGCTCGCCATCGGAGATCTGCAGGCGAATGCCGGTCCAGACCAGCGTATCACCGCCTCGGCGGAAATCACGGGTGCCTCCCGGAACGCCAAATGGACCGGAGTCTGGAGCACGACGACCAAGGATGCCGATCCCCGGCCAATGGTTTCAGGTCACGCAGACGGCAAATATTTGTCGGATTTGAGAACCAGCGTAAGCAGCTTGAGGGGCGGAGCATGGAAGGACCAACTCCGGCTTTCCTGGCTCGTCAGTGGAAATCCAACCTCTCCCGCGGACGTTGACCCCGCCGACAGCAAAAACATCCGATTGGTTGGACCTGGTTCACTGGGCAAAGACTCCCCAGCGGATGATCCGGGCCTGGTGGCCGCGCCTTACGTGAAAATCGCCCACGGAGGCAAGAACGGCGGTTATGCCTTCTGGGTCGGGGACGAATCCCAGAAAGCGCGGATTGACCTTGGGTCTCCTTATGATAACCGGCAGCCGAGTGCCGAAAGCCCCACCGACGGAGGACTCTATCGCCTTGCGGGAGCCGCCGGTCCTGATTTCACGGACGTCAAGGCAGGATCCGAGAAACCCTACTCCGGCATCCGTGACCAAACCGGAGTCGAGCGTTCCAAGCTCGTCTCGTTCAAGACCGTGAAGATTGGAACCGCATCCAATTCCGCCACCTCCGCGAATTTCCACGATATCACCACCCATTCGATAGGACTCTTCACCGATGTGGTGATGGGCGGACTCAAGAAGGACCTGACCGCAGCACTCGAAAACCAGAATGACATTCCGGCCATCGCCGGCGTCAAGGGAACCGGCATGTTGCTCAATCAGAAAATCCTCCCGCCCGTCAACTACTCCAAGACGGGTCCCGGTTTTGCCCAATTGCGCAACTGGTATCGCCTCAAGGACAAAATCAAGGGCGGCATGCTCGATGCCCGCCTGGATCAACCGGAGTTCGTGACCACCCGGCCGGGAAGCACCAATTCGTCGAATTACTATAACCTCTCCGCGCCCCTTCCGGATATCACCTCGCCGGGCCAGTCCATCCAACCGGTCATCGCGGATTTCAGGATCGCGTTCGACTTCAGTCTCGATACCTCCACAGCCGCAACCCATGACCCGACCGGTCGCGGAGTGAGGCTCCACCTGTATCCCCGGGTCACTCTGTGGAACCCCTACAATATTACGCTGAAAGGGCAGCGGTATTTCGTCGGTGGCAACATGCCCCAGGTCGATAACCTCGCCGTCAACGGCACCAAGGTTGAGAACACCCCCCAAACCGACGGGGCGATGTATCCCGGCATGACCGGAAACAAGACCATTTATTTCGCGCTGTCTGCCGTGGACATTGGACCGGGCGAGGCCTTGATCTTCTCTCCCGACCTCTCGGCCTCCACGGGCACGAAGATCGGAGGAAATTCGGTTAAATACTCGGCCACTAACATGGCGGCGAATGTTCTCAGCGCCAATGTCCCGGGTGGAACTAACAATTTTCACTTCGACTCGAACCGCCGGGTTCCGAATTCCGTCAATCTTGCCTCAAAACCTGACTACAGCTTCCTGGGTGGTGTGAACCAGGCGTTCGACAACGCCCCGACCATGTTCCTGAAGCGTGTCAAATCCACCTCCGCGACCGTGAGTCTCAGCGTTCTCAACTCCACATCCTCGGAAACCTTGCAGCTCATTCATTACGGTCAGAACGGGACCGTGAAAGGCTGGTGGTGGTATCTCTTCGGCTCCGCGAAGCAACCCGTCAACGGCGGCGAGGGATTTCAGAGCTATCTGGAAAATCCAAACCGCTTCCCGCCGCGGCTTTGGGCCGTGGAAACCCGCCTCCGCTGGTTGGATGAGAGCGATGAACAAAGCGCGGTGGGAAACACCCATGGCGGCGCCGGCGGGGAATTCCTATACAACAACCCCGTCATGGGTAATTTCAACGTGCGGGCGAGCATGGTGCACCGCGATCCCTTCAGTTACTACCAAGGTTGGACGAAATATGCCCCGGGTGGTTACACGATGCCCTGGTCCATGCCGCGCCTCAACGACCCGCGGATGGACACGCCCTACCGGGGAAGCAAGTCGCGCGGTTCTCCCTTCTCGCCCCCGGGCGTTTTTTCCGCCGCGCCGGATTTTGCCATGTATGACTTGCCACGCGAGGGAAGTCCGGTCTTCTCGCTCGCTTCCTTCCAGCACGCCCAACTCGGCTTCAACAGTTGGCAGCCTTCCTATGTCATCGGGAATTCGATCGCGGAACCCCGTTCCTCGCGTGACAGCACGGTAAACCAGAAGTTCTATAAACTGAAAAAGGACGCTTGGGGCGCTAACATGGCCGTGACAAACCAGCGCCCCGGCATGTGGGACGATCTTGTTCAAAACCAAGGGGACCAGACACTCGTTTACGACATGAGCTATCAGGTCAACCACGCCCTCTGGGATCGTTATTTCCTTTCCACGATGCCCTACACTGCGGGCTCCGCTACATGGGATCCCAAAATTTCCCTGCCGAATTCGCGGATCCAGCCTCTCAACATGAACGAGGCAGTCACGCGCAAAACCGTGGTCACCGGCAAAAACAACCTGGATAACGCGGGCTATTTCCTAGGCAACTACGGTGCCTTCAACGTGAACTCGACAAGCGTCGAGGCATGGCGCGCCCTGTTCTCGACCCTCAACAACATCAAGCGTCCAACGGCGGACGGACAATCCATCGAAGCCACGTTCTCCCGTCTGCTTTTCCCCATGTCGAATGCGAGCCCTTCCGCGACAGCAAGCAGCGGGACCTGGCACGGAGCGCGCAAGCTCTCCGTGGCGGAGATCGGATCCCTCGCTGAAAACATGGTCAAGATCGTGAAAACCCGCGGACCATTCTTGGGAATGGCGGATTTCGTGAACCGCCGCCTCGCCACCGCCACCACCAATAACATGAACGATCCTTCGCTCTGCGGTCCCCTCCAGGCCGCGATTGAAATGTCCGGGATCAACAAGCCGCTGCAACAGTCGCGGGACATGACGTCGAGCAATGCCGGCGGCGCGAATACCGCCGGGGAAGGCGATATCGAGCCCGATTGGAAGGCATTCTATCCCTACAAGAATTTCGGCGCACCTGGTTACCTTACCCAAGCGGATGTTCTCCAGACCATCGGACAAAACCTCACCGCGCGGGGGGACACTTTTGTCGTCCGCGCTTACGGGGATACGCGGGATGCATCGGGCAAGGTGATCGCAAGAGCGTGGTGTGAGGCCGTCATCCAGCGGATTCCTGATTACTTCAGTTCCAAGTCCGTTGAACAAGGTTCGGACAGCGGAGGCAACAACCCCGCGGAACCGGTCCTCGTTGGTGCCGCTGCGGGCCAGGACTTCTCTGCCACCGTCAATTCCGAGCTCCTGCCCGTCAACCGGAAGTTCGGAAGACGCTTTATTATCGAAAGCTTCCGCTGGCTTTCTCCATCGGAAATCTGAACCATTCCCCTGATGCCATGAAACTCCCGTCAATCGCCATTCCCGTTCTTCTGCTCTCGGCCACCTGCCTTGTGGCGCAGGAAAAACCCGCTTCACCCGCGCCGGATAAACCCATGCTTGCCGCGCCCATACGGATTTCTCTTCTCGCCATCGGAGACCCACCCCAGCCCCGGTTTTCGATCGCCGCTGATGGACGGCGTTTTGAGGATGGACCGCCTGCCGACTATCCTCCCGGAACGGTTTTCGTCAGGGACAAATCCGAGAAAGAATCGGATTTCAAGGAGATTTCCCTCGGGCTCAATGCCGCCACCGGCTATGTCACCTACAAGGGTGAAAGCACTCTGAACCTTTACCGGGCGAAGGCCGAGGATGCCAAAAACCTCTACGCCTCCCTGCCGATTCCTCAATTGAACGCGGACATGACCATCATGCTGACGCGCAATGCCTCCAAGAAATCCTGGGAAACCGAGCCCAAGGCCAGGTTCTTTGACAATAGCCTCACGAGTTTTCCGCTGGACAGCGCCCGCTTCGTCAACCTCAGCACAGTCTCGATCCGCGTTGTGGTCGGCAGTGAACCGGTTTTCGAGATCCTCCCTGGTGCCGCCCGCGTTGTCCGCCTTCAACGCAGTGAACAAGGCATCCTGTCCTACCGGATCGCCGCAGCGCTTGACGGCAAGATTTTCCCGCTCGCAGATACGGCCACGACCTACACCCCCGACACTCGGATCAATCTCGTCGCCTACAATGCCGATGGTGAGGACCGCTCGCAGCCGGTGAAAATCATCCGCTACTTCGAGCGGCCGCCGCAAATCGTTGCCAAGAAGGATTGAACTTGCCGCTTGTTCGGCCCTTCCTCTTAAAGCCGGGTGAAGGGATGAGCTTAGGTGAGCAAAAACCGTGAATCATCCGACCACTTGCGGTTCCTTGTGTGAACACTCGGAAACTGGAATTAGCACGAGATAATTTTGATTGACCGGGCACGCTTGAATCGTCAATTTGAGGACGCGAATGCGGATAGACCGGGTGCATTTATCCATCTATCAAAACAGGGCATGCGCGAAACATAACCGACCGCGCGAACAAACCTCCGCATGAATCAAAAGGCAAAATCCCGATACAACCGCTTCCTCCTTCTCGTCGCCGGCCTCGGTGGCCTTCTTTACGGCATCGACATCGGCATCATCGACCCCGCCCTGGGCTATCTGGGCAGGACGATTTCCATGACGGAGGAAAACAAGTCGGTCATCGTTGCCGCAGTCCTGGGGGGATCGATGTTCGCATCGGTGATCGCCGGCTTCTTCGCCGATTTGTTAGGCCGCAAGCTGATGATGATCATCAGCGCATTCATGTTCGTGGCCAGCGTCGCGATCATCTTCACCTCGCAGAGTTATGTGCCACTGCTGCTAGGGCGCATTCTCCAGGGCATGAGCGGAGGTGTCATCGCAGTCGTCGTGCCACTTTATCTCGCGGAGTGCCTCACGGCGGGAAGCCGTGGCAAGGGCACTTCGATTTTCCAATTCATGCTCACCTTCGGGATCGTGGTGGCTGCCTTTGTCGGGGACTACTACACGAAGAACGCGGAGGCCGCGATCCAGCTCGCCGGCACTAACGAAACGGCAGTGATCGCCGCGGCGAACCACGCCTGGCGCGGCATGTTCCTTTCCGTGATCTATCCGGGGCTCCTTTTCCTGTTAGGAGGATTCTTCATCTCCGAGTCCCCGCGCTGGCTCTATCGGAAAGGCCGCAAGGATCGCGCCCGCCAAGCTCTCGCCCGCTCACGCTCGCAGGATGAGGTCGAGGCAGAAATCGCCGAAATGGAAACCGCGCTCGCGCACGAGCATGCCAAGCCAAAGGTCACCTTCATCGAATCCCTCGGCGAGATCTTCACGCAGCGGAAATACGTCATCCCCTTCATCCTCGCCTGCGTCATCCTCGGCTGCAACCAGGCCACCGGCATCAATTCCGTACTCGGATTCATGACCACCATCCTCCAGCAGGCGGGATTGGGAGCTGAGGCAGCCTCGAAAAGCGGGCTGTGGATCAAGATCCTCAATTGCGTGATGACCGTCGTGGCCGTCATGCTGGTGGACCGGAAGGGCCGCAAGTTCCTCCTCAAGGTGGGAACGGGCGGGATCATCGTTTCCCTTCTAGCAGGATCTGCGGTGTTCTATTCTTTCGAATCGAAGCGGGTGGACGTCGCCCCCCAGGTGAAGGAGATGGTCCTCGACAATGGATTGAAATTCGACCTATCCACCTCCGGACTCGGGGCAGGGTTGGATGATGGCCAGGCGATGCAGATCTCCATCCTCTACGCCTATGGTGAAAAGCAGGACATCGCCGTCGGCCTGAGCAACGATGCCAAGACCCGCGTGATTTCCATCGCACCACCAGCGGACGGGAAGGGAGAAGCAGCGAAGCCCTTACAAATCGTTAGAGCAAGGATCGGTCCGGTGCCTACTGAGAAGACCGGTGTTCTCATCGCGACCTGCCTCGCGGCCTTCATCACCTTCTTCTCCATCGGACCCGGAGTTTGCGTCTGGCTCGCCCTCTCGGAACTCATGCCCACCCGCATCCGTTCGGTGGGAATGGGAATCGCCCTGCTGATCAACCAAGGGGTCTCCACCTCGATCGCCGCCTTCTTCCTGCCGATCGTGGGGAACCACGGCTACTTCGCCATGTTCGGGTTCTGGGCGGGATGCACGGTCGTCTATTTCATCACCGCCGCCTTCTTCCTTCCGGAAACCAAGGGCAAGACTCTTGAGGAAATCGAGGAATACTTCGAAGGCAAGAAATCCATCTAACGACAACTTATCCTCCCATGTCAAAATCCATCAAGCCCGCCATTCCCGCGCCGCTCGATCCCGGGTTTCTGCCCGCGGTTCTATATAATCGCGACTATGTCGCCAAGGCCCGTGCTTCCGGCAAGGCCATCCCGCTGGTCCTGGGCCTGGAGCGCGAGTCCGGGTTGCTCTCCCGCTTCGAGACCGTTGTCATCCCCGGCACGGATGCCGCGACGCTGCTCTATGTGGACCGCCTGGTCAAATTCCTCCTCTGGGCCCGTGGCGGCTGGAAGCTCCATGTGAGCGGTCCCTCGGACATCGTTTCCTATATCAAGAAAACCTACTCCACCCGAGGCGCCCGCAAGTTCGATTGCAAGATGATGGAACTTGCCTACGGCCGGAAGTTCATCGTGTTCCCCACGAAGTCCGTTCCTCCGGCCATCGACATGGAGCTCCCCGTCGGCGGTCATTTGAAAGGCTGCCGCATCGGCTTCGACCTCGGCGCGAGCGATTACAAGGTGTCCGCGGTCATCGATGGCGAAGCGGTTTTCACCGAGGAAATCCCTTGGAATCCGAAGGACCAGACGCGTCCGGAATATCACTATCACAATATTTCCTCGGCACTGCACCGGGCCGCGGCATGCATGCCCCGCGTCGATACCATCGGCGGTAGTTCGGCAGGCATCATTGTGGACAACGAGATCCGCGTCGCCTCGCTCCTGCGCTCGATTCCACCGAAGTTGTTCCCCACGGCGGCCGCGGTCTTCAAGCGTGTGCAAAAGGATTGGAACGTGCCGCTAGTGGTCATGAACGATGGCGATGTCACGGCCTTGGCCGGCGCGCTTTCCCTGCGCAAGACCGGGATGTTAGGACTTGCGATGGGATCCAGCGAGGCCGCCGGATTCATGGATCAGAAAGGACGCATTCTCGGGTGGCTCAATGAACTCGCGTTCGCCCCGGTGGATTACAATCCGAAGGCCGCCGCCTGCGAATGGTCCGGCGACACCGGAGTCGGCGCGCTCTATTTCTCCCAGCAGGCAGTCAACAAGCTGCTGCCTGCCGCGAAGATCAAGCTCCCGGCGAAAATGGACCTGCCGGAGCGCCTCGTCGAAGTTCAGAAACTGATGGCCGCGGGCGATGAACGCGCCGCGAGAATCTACGAAACCATCGGCGTTTACCTCGGCTACACCCTGCCCCACTATCAGGACTTCTATGATTACTCCAGTGTGCTCGTGCTCGGCCGCGTGACGACCGGACAAGGCGGTGACATTGTGATCTCCAAAGCTCTGGACGTCCTCCAAAGTGAATTCCCCGAACTCACGGGCAAGATCAACATCCACGTGCCTGATGAGAAAAGCCGCCGTGTCGGACAAGCCGTCGCAGCCGCCAGCCTTCCTTCCAACCCGGGTAAACGCAAATGAACTTCCATCAAACTAACGCCTCCGTCCTTATCCCGGACGGGGTGCCCTTGGCAACTGCTCTGACGCGTGTCACCCACCTCGGCATCGGCGCCCATCAGGATGACTTGGAGTTCATGGCTTTCCAGGGCATCCTCGAATGTTTTCAAAAGCCGGACAAATGGTTCGGCGGCGTGACTTGCACCAACGGCGCGGGCAGTTCGCGCACCGGTCCCTATGCCTCTTTCTCCGATGGGGAGATGATGGGCGTCCGCCGCCACGAGCAGAACACCGCGGCACGCGTCGGCGATTTCGCAGCCATGTTCCAACTGGACTATCCTAGCAGCGCCGTAAAAAGCCCGAAGGACGGTCGGTTGAAGGAAGATCTCTTGCTGATCCTCTCCGCCACCCGTCCGCGGATCGTTTACACGCACAATCCCGCCGACAAGCACGACACCCACATCGGCGTCACCATCGCCGCCATTCAGGCCATGCGCGAAATGCCACTAACTGACCGACCCGAAAAGGTCATCGGCTGCGAGGTTTGGCGCGGCCTCGATTGGCTGGCGGATGCCGACAAGGTGCTGATGGATGTCACCGGCCGCGACAACCTCGCCGCCGCCCTGAATGGGATTTTCGATTCCCAGATTGCGGGCGGAAAACGCTACGACTTGGCGACTCTGGGACGCCGCGCCGCGAACGCCACGTTCTTTGACTCCCACGCCACCGACGCGGCCACCCAGCTCATCTTCGGCATGGATCTAACACCACTCGTTCTCGACGAGACCCTCGACATCGCGGACTATGTCTGCGGATTCATCAAGGCCTTCCAAACCGATGTCCGAGGAAAACTATCCGCCCGCCTGGGCATTTCCTGATGGAGATCATCATCCAGCCCACTCCCGAGGAAGCGACCGGAGTCGCGGCGCGGATCATTGCCAGGCTGCTCGCAGAAAAGCCCGACGCCGTGCTGGGCCTCGCCACCGGCAGCACTCCCGTCCTGTTGTACCGCCAGCTCATCGCAATGGACCTCGACTGGAGCCGCGTCACCACGTTCAACCTGGACGAATACATCGGCATTCCGCGGGAGCATCCCCAATCCTATCACAGCTTCATGACGGAGAATCTCTTCCGTCACGTCAACATCCCTCCGGCGAACATCCACATCCCGGATGGCAATGCCGCGGATATCCCCGCCTCCTGCACGGACTATGAGAAACGCATCGTCGCCGCCGGTGGCATTGATCTCCAGATCTTGGGCATCGGCACCGACGGCCACATCGGGTTCAACGAACCGACCTCTTCGCTCGCGTCCCGCACTCGCATCAAGACGCTGACCCGCCAGACGCGGATCGACAACGCCCGCTTCTTCGGCAGCGAGGCGGACGTGCCTCATCACGTGGTGACCATGGGAATCGGTACCATCATGGAAGCCCGCCAGAATCTGCTGCTTGCCTTCGGCGCGGGAAAAGCCCGTGCCATTGCGGAAGCCGTCGAGGGACCCGTCACCTCGCTTAATCCCGCATCGGTGCTTCAAATGCATCCCACGGTGAAGGTCTGTCTCGATGAATCCGCGGCCGGACAACTCGGCCGCGCGGATTATTACCGCTGGGTTTATGAGAACAAACCCGATTGGCAAACATTCTGAGACAGACGGAGAATTCCGTTAGTCTTCTGACTCTGAAGTGCGGGCCGATCTTCACATTACCGCAACTTGCCGTAAAGCGCTCCCTACCCTGTTACCGTTACCCGAACTCATGAAAACCATTATATCCCTAACCATCGCAACCACGCTGTGCGCATTCGCGGCTGATCCGCTTTCGCTGATTCCCCTCCCTGTGGTTGTGCAACCCGGAGAAGGAAGCTTCATTTTCTCCGAAAAAACAGGCATCCGTTACAACCCGAAGCTGGCGGGGGATGCGAAGCTTTTCGCCGAAGATCTGACTAAACTAACCGGCAAACCCACCGCTCTGGCGACTAAGGATTCCGCGCCTTCATCCTCGGAGATCCTGGTCGATGTGGATCCGACATCCGACTTGCCGCCGTCCGGCTACCGGCTGGAAGTCTCTCCGGAAAACATCCGCATCGTCGGCAAGGATTCGGCCGGTGCCTATTACGGAACGCGCACTCTGCTTCAACTCCTGCCGGTATCCCCGCTTGCAGGTGAAACCGCCGCTGTTCCTTCCGTCAAGATCACCGATCAGCCCCGCTTCGCATGGCGTGGCATGATGCTGGACGTGGGTCGGCATTATCATTCGATCGATGACATCAAGCGGCTCATCGACTGGATGGCATTTCACAAGCTCAACACCTTCCACTGGCACCTCAGCGAAGACCAGGGCTGGCGGATTGAAATCAAGAAGTATCCCAAGCTCACCGAGGTCGGTGGATTCCGTGACTCATCGCCCACGTATGGTAATCGGAATGCACAGGACGGTGTCCGCCACGGCGGCTTTTACACCCAGGAACAGGTGAAGAACTTGGTCGCCTACGCGGCGGCACGGCACATCACCATCGTGCCGGAAATCGACATGCCCGGACACATGGCGGCCGCGATCGCAGCCTATCCGAATCTCGGAAACAGCGACATCCCCGGCTACGCGCCGAAGGTGATAACAAGTTGGGGCGTTCATCCTTACACGCTGGCGCCTACCGAGGAGGTATTCCAGTTCGTGGACGATGTCTTCACCGAGATTTGCGCCTTGTTTCCCTCAACCTATATCCACATGGGCGGCGACGAGGCTCCCAAAAACCAGTGGGAACAATCCCCGCGGGTGAAGGAGTTGATGAAAAAGGAGGGCATGAAAGACGGGCATGACGTGCAAAGTTACTTCGTCAAGCGCGTCGAGAAGATCCTCGAAGCAAAGGGCCGCAAGCTCGTCGGTTGGGATGAGATCCGCGAGGGCGGACTCTCGCCCAATGCCACCGTCATGTCATGGCGCGGCGTGGACGGCGGCATCGCCTCCGCCAAGGAAGGCCACGACGTGGTGATGGCTCCCAACAGTCATACCTACTTCGACCACTATCAATCACCCGCCGCGATGGAACTGGCGAAAGGCAAGGAATACGAAGCTATCGGCGGCTTGCTGCCGATCGAGAAAGTCTATTCCTATGATCCGGTGCCGACGTCGCTCTCACCTGCGGAAGCGAAACACATCCTCGGTGTTCAGGCCCAGCTTTGGTCCGAGTATTTCCACGACTTCAAGAAGGTCGAATACCACATGTTCCCCCGCGTCGCCGCGCTCGCCGAAGTCGCATGGTCGCCTGTTGCCATAAAGAACTACCCTGACTTCCGCCAACGCCTCGGCGGCATCCTGAAACATTACGACGCCGCCAGCCTGCGTCGCGGTGATGTCATGGATCCGCCAGTTAGAAAGACCATGGACGGTTCCACCGTCGAAACGTCGCTCGGAACCCATCAGGACTTCTGGCCCGAGTTGGCCTTCGACGGCCGCGCCGACACCTTCTTCTGGGCGGACCGGGCCTTGAAGGAAAACGACCATCTGACGCTTCACCTGAAGGCGGCGGCGGCCACCGCGACTTCTGTTTCCGTGGCCACCGGCGGCAAGGCGAGCCGCAATCGGGACAAGCTCCAGTCCGGAGTGTTAGAGTGCTCCGCGGATGGCAAAGCTTGGACCAAAATCGCCGACTTTGCCGATGGCACTGCCTCGGGAACCGCCCCCGCCGACACATCGCATCTTCGCGTGCGGGTAACCGCTCCCCAAGAGAACTGGCTGATCGTTCACGAAATCATCTTCGGGGAACGCCAGTAACTTCATTCAATCCGTTCCATCCCAACCATGTCTCCGAACCACCGCCCCACCTCAGCCGTCATGCGTGGTCTGGGATTCGCGTCGCTCCTGCTGCTTCTAGCTGCGTCCGTCTCCGCCGCAACGAAGTCGCTGCGGATCGTCAGTTGGAATCTGCACCACGGGGTCGGTGAGGACGGGAAGCTCGACCTGGAGCGAATCGCAGCCGTCATCCGTAATGCCACGCCCGACTTGGTGGCATTGCAGGAAATCGACAAACAATGCGGTCGCAGCGGCAAGGTGGACCAGCCAGCGGAACTGGCGAAACTAACAGGCCTTATCGGAGTCTTCGGCAAGGCCATGGATTTTGACGGGGGTGGCTACGGCCAGGTGATCCTATCCCGCTACCCGATCCTCCGGTCCGAAGTCCACCCGCTGCCTGGCAACAGCGAGCCGCGGATCGCCTTCGAAGCAACGGTTTCCATCGAAGGATCGGAGATTCAGTTCATCTCGGTGCACTTGGGTTTGGATTCAGCTGAACGCCTGGCGCAAGCGAAAACCCTAACCGAACTCGCGGCGCAGGACGCACGTCGGTCGATCCTCTGCGGGGATTTCAACGCCATCCCGGAGTCACCACCACTCGCGGCCCTCGCCGGGATTTGGAAGGCGGTCCCGAAAAAGGCTCCGGTGCTCACCTGCCCGGCCGGAAAACCTCAAGAGGAGATCGATCACGTTTTTGCCAGAGGGTTCCCCAATCCTTCACCGCTCATTGTCATACCGGAAACCGTCGCATCCGACCACCGGCCTCTGCTGGCGGAAATCACGTTGGAATAACCGGGAAGCGACTTTAGCGAGTCCATTTTTCCCTGCGCATCTTCATCGACAACCTGGATCAGTAAAAACTGCATTCCACCGAAGCCCGGCGATTTACAAACCGGGTTAATCGCTCCACGGAATCACAGTATTGGCTCCCGCCACCTTCGCTACAAATCGAGCATCTAGCATTCCCGCCGTCTCATGAATCGATCCGTCAAAGCCCTCCCCGTCACACGACCAGTCACCTTGTGCCCCCCGTGGCGTCCGCAGGGAAAGCCACATCGGAAGCCGATCGTTAGATTCAACCTATCCTTATGCTTCAAACCATGAACGCACCGCTGAAATCCGCCGCCCTTGTTATCGCGGGAGTGTTCCTCACCCAAATCGCCGCCATCTGTCCTGCCGCCGCCGAAACCAGCGCGCCTTCCGGCATCCAGAACGTCGCCGCGCAACCGGCCAACCGCGCGGCTCGGGAACTGATCGCCAGGTTGTTGCCCAACCACGCCGACCGGTTCATTTGTGAGGTGATCCCTAACGAGAGTGGCAAGGATGTGTTCGAACTCGAATCGCGTGACGGCAAGATCGTGCTGCGTGGCAGCAACGGCCTGTGCATCGCGTCGGCATTGAACTGGTATTTGGAGGAATTCTGTCACTGCCAGGTTTCCTCGTGCGGCGCGAATCTGAATCTGCCGGATCCGTTGCCGGTGGTTCCCGCGAAGGTGCGCAAGGTTTCCCCACACCACTACCGCTACACCTTCAACTACTGCACCTTCGGCTACACGATGGCGTTCTGGGACTGGCAACGCTGGGAACGCGAGATCGATTTCATGGCGCTGCAAGGCATAAACGTGCCACTGGCCGTCACGGGGGCGGAGGTGGTCTATCGGAATGTTTACCGCGACCTCGGATTGTCCGACGCGGAGATCGGCGAGTTCATCGCCGCACCGCCATTTCTGCCATGGTTCTTCATGAACAACATCGACGGCTGGGGCGGCCCGATCCCCGATTCATGGTATGTTCGCCAGGAAGCGCTGCAAAAAAGGATTCTCGCGCGCCAGCGGGAACTCGGCATGAAGCCGATCCAAACCACCTTCAACGGCCATGTGCCTGCGGCCCTCGGGAAAAAGTTCCCCACCTCCAAGATCCACAGCCTCCGAGGCTTCGGGTTCGCCGGCGGCGTGAAACTGCTCGATCCCGGCGATCCGTTGTTCCGCGATCTCGGCGCCCGCTTCATCAAGGAAACCCGCCGTCTCTACGGCACCGACCACCTTTACTCCGCCGATGTCTTCAACGAGGTCGATCCTCCCTCCACCGACCCCGCCTATCTCAAGGACATCGGGAGCACCGTCTATCAGTCGATGGCCGATGCCGATCCGGAGGCGGTCTGGTTCATGCAGGGGTGGCTGTTCCTGCACAGCGCCAATTTCTGGACCCAGCCGCGCATCGAGGCGCTGCTTTCCGGCGTGCCCGACGACCGCATGGTGATCATCGACCTTTTTTCCGACGGCAAACCGCAATGGCAGCGGACCAACGCCTATGGTGGCAAACCCTGGTTGTGGTGCATCATCAACAACTGGGGCGGCAAGCAAGGGATGTACGGCCGGATGACCCAAGTGGGCGACGCCATGCCGAAACTACTGGGCAATCCGGCGGCCGGCCGGCTCTCCGGCATCGGCACCGTCCACGAGGGCGGTGACAACAACCCGATCGTCTATCAGCAAATGAACGCGATGGCCTGGCAGGATCAGGCCATGGATGTGACGAAGTGGGTCGAGTCCTATGTCCTCGCCCGCTACGGCAGATCTAACGCTTCAGTCATGCAGGCGTGGAAAATCATCCATCAGGAGCTCTACGAGTGCCGCGACCAGCGGCACGGACCGCCCGGCAGTTTCCTGGCGATGTCCCCCACCCTAGCTGGCGGCGGCGACAATTTTGTCAGAGCCTCGATCTTCTACGACACCCGCCGGGTCCGCGCGGCGTTCCGCCTGCTGTTAGCCGCTGGCGATGAACTCGGCCACCTCGATACCTACCGCCATGATTTGGTCGATCTCGGCCGTCAGGTCATGGGCGACATCGCGCAGCAGAAACTCCATCCCGAACTTCGCGCCGCCTACGCCGCCAAGGACGCCAAGCGTTTCGATCTGGCAACAACCGCTTACTACAACGCGATCACCGACTGTGACCGTCTGCTGCGCACGCACACCATGTTCCAGCTCGGACGATACCTGCAGTATCCCCGCCGCGCGGGTTCTAACGCAAAGGAGAATGCCAAATGGGAGCACAACGCCCGACTCCTGATCACGCTCTGGGGCGGCAACCTCTCGGGATATGCGCAGCGCCAGTATGGAGGCCTGATGGCCGATTTCAACCTGCCCTGTTGGAAAGCCTATCTGAATGGTCTCAGCCGGGAATTGCACGGGGATAAATCCAGGAACCCCGAGACCGCGAAGAGCGTGACCGAGCGCTGGATCGATGATCGCAAAACCTATCCCGTCGCGGCCGAAGGCAACACCTTGACAGTGGCCCGCGAGATCCTGCGGAAATACTGCCCGGCGGAAGATCCGAAAAGCGGGGGCCTCACGCCGGATCAGTTCGTGGGCAAATGGGTCTATCAGGCCGAAGGGAGGAAATATGTCCGGGAGTTCCGCGAGGATGGCAGCCTGAACCTCTACAACAACGGGAACGCAAACTCAGGCTGGAAGCGTTACACCTGGAAGATCGACGGAAACGAAATCGTTCTCCGCAAGGCTGATGGCACGGTTTTCGGGAAACACCGCCTGAAGGACGCGCAGACCTTGCTCTTCATCGGCGAACCCTATGGCCCGGCCACCCGCGAAACCCATGACATCGAGTGAGCGAATCGATCGCCGGATAGAACCTAACGAAATATCCACACCGCCACATCCTGCCCGGTGCCGGACGCGGGTGCTTGAGTTGCGTTTCCCCGCAAGTGGACATCGATCTCGAAGTGGACAAGTCGAACTTCGGGCCCGCTAACTGGCACGCCATTAGTTAACGGCTTCCAGCTTATCGATATCGATCACCGGGCGTTGGGCCCGTGTCGATTGCCGTTCGAAAGAGCTGCCCAACTTCACGTTCTCCGGGAAGAACCCGCCGTTACGCATGAAGAACCGTCCTTTGGTTGCACCGCCGGCGTAGTCGAGACGGAATCCGCGGTTGGCAATGTCATCCCCGGTAAAACGTGACTTGGTCACCTCATTCCATTCCCCTTTAGTGTCACGCGCCCACTGGTTGCCATAGTAGGCCATGCGCGTGAGATAACCATTGCGGTCCGCAAAATTTTCAAGAAAGGAGTGCGCGCCCGTTAGATACTTGTTGGTTCCGGGTCGCTGGAAGCTCGCGATCAACTGCCATTTCGCCGCTTCCGGCGCGAAGAACCATGCCGTGTAGATCGTGTGGCCCGCGCCATCGGGGTGCGCGCGGTTCAGGAAACGGTAGGTTGTGCCGGCCTTCCACGGATAGATGAGATAACTCTGTCCTCCCGAGCCTTCGCCGCCGAACTCACCGCCATGCACCGTGCTGCCCTTTGCGAGGAGTTTCACCCGGTGGTCGTCGGGAATTTCCTTCGGATTGTCCGTCTTGAAGGGACTCCAGACGGAAAACAACACCCGCCGCTCTTTCTCGCTGTTGACCTGCATTCCGAAATATCCCTCGCCGAATCCGTTAGCCATGAAGTAGGAACCGATGGGATCCTGCCCTTCCGGCACTGTCACCTCGTTGTAGAAATACTCGATGGTTTTACCGGCAGGGAGCTCGTAGGGAAGATGAATCGATGGCCCGCGATGTCCCCAGTAGAAGCGGTTCTCCTTGTTGTCTTTGACATAGTCCAGCTTCAGCTCGGGAGTTTCGGATGCGACAAGCAGATCGCTCATCTCCGCGAAAACAGCTCCCTTTTTCCGGAGTCCCTGCAGATCCACCTTAACATATCCGGGAGCCTTGAGAGTCACGCGACCCAAGTCCACTTGCTGCTCAGCCGGTCCAGTGATTTTCTTCTCGTAAACAGCACCGGAGGTTGTGGCCCGGATCGATGATTCACCCTCGGGAACTTTAAGGCGCAATGCCAGATTGAGAACCGCCGCCCGGTCCACGCGGAAATAGACCGAGAAAACGCTCTTTTCATCGCGCCATTGTTTTACCCCGGCTGCTTCTACTTTGTCAGTCGCCTCCTTGGCTTGTTCGGTGAGATAGGCGTTGCCGCCGAGAGGCACCTCCCAATTCATGGCCTCCCCCGCAGTGGCGGAGCCGGTGAGGATCAGACAATTCCAGACAAGGGAGAGGAGCAAGCGGGCGGAGTTTGTTTTCATGGGATATATTGAAATGTAAGTTAGATAGTGGTTGGCCAGCCTGTCGGCGCGATTGCACTTGCCGTTTGAAATAGCCCGTCCTGACCAATCCGGGCTGGGTGAACTTCATGGAGTCCGATAGGCGACGAGCCGGACAAAGAGCTGGGCCGCAGGGCCTGTGCCGATGACCGCGGTGACGGTCACCACACCGGATACGGGCGCTCCAGCGGAGATGGCAACGGTGGTCCCACCGACATTGCTTTCCCCGCTGTTCTTCCATTCATTGAGGTCGGAGGACCACTGATAGGAATAGGTCACATTGGAGGCGATGGCCGGATTGAGGCGATGCTTGAAGGTGAGCGTCGGAGCGGTTGCGCCGATCTGGGTGAGGCCGGGGGTGGGTGCATTCGGTGCGGTGCCGAAGATGTGCTCGATGACGTTGCTGATGCCGTCGAGGTCGGCATCGCCCTTTGGCGTGAGATCGGCGGCGGGGTACGCGGAGAAGTCAAAGGTGCCCATCCATGAGGCGAAAGTGACGGGAGGCGAGGTGGTGACCTGGAGCTTGCCGGTGCTGGTGAGCGCGGCGAGCACGGTGCCGGTACCGATGCCGGTGGCGGACTTGTAGAGGCCCGCGGCTTGCTGAACGCCATTGATGAACAGCTTGTCGATGATGTCGGTGGCGCCATGGGTGAGGTCGAGGGCGGCTCCGGAGGCGATGGTGACGGTGGAGGCGTTGGCGAGCGTGGCGGCCGAGAGGCTCAAGGTGCCGGCGGTGACGGTGGTGGCGCCGGCGTAGTTGTTAGAGCCGGTGAGGGTCTGGGTGGCGGAGCCGCTCTTGACGAGGCTGATGGCACCGGAGATCACGCCGGACGATGCCTGGTTGGCAGTCGTGTTGAGCGTGAGGGTGGCGGCACCTGTCAGGAGGCCGACCTTCACCTTGCCGCTGAGGCCGGCGATGGTTTGGCTGTAGGCGGCGTTCCCAGCCTGGTTGTTCAGGTTCAGGGTGCCGCCGTTGGTGGAGTTGGAGTAAACGACGCCGGTCGGCGACAGCGTGTTCGCCGCGCCGACGGTGACGATGGCGGAGTCATGGGCGATATCGAGCGTGCCCCAGGTGTTGGTGGCATTGCTGAACTCCCACTTGCAGACATCCAAAAGCTGGAGATATCCGGTGGAAAGGGAGATCGATCCGCTGACCTTGCCGTAGTTGCTTCGCAGGACGAAGGTTGGACTGGCTGCGCTTGGAGTTCCCAAGGTGCTGAAGCCGATGTTCCCGGAAACGATGCTCGCCGCCGAGGCAGAGCCTCCATTCCCCCCAATGGCAGCGATCCCGGCGGCGTTGGCGTTGTCCACCGTGATGTTGCCAGCCCAAGTGGAGCTGGCAGCGAGGCCGAGGATCGCCCGGTTGCTCCCCCCGGCACCCCGCTTCAGGGTCAGAGCGTTGTTGACGGTCAGGCCGGTGTTGACCGAGACGCTGTGGCTGAAATTCTGAGCGCCATTCACCACCACCGGGCCGGTACCAAGTGCCGATGCGTTCGCAACGATGATGCCGGTGGTTTCACCGGGGTTACTGATGGTGGTGGTGCCACTGTAGAGGTTCGCCCCTCCCAAGGTCAGGCTGCCGCCGCCTGTCTTCGCAAGGCCTTTGTTGCCAGCCAGCACCACGTTGAGAGTGGCGGTGCCGCTGGTAACTAAGATGTTCGGCACTCCTGTGGGGAGGTCCAGCGTCAGCGGGCCGCCACTACCGGAATTGAGCGTCCAGTTGTTAGATGGGGTGATGTCGTCGAAGGTGAGGTTGCCGATGGTGCGCGCGCCATCGAGGGTGACGATGGCGTCGGCGATGAGATTGAGCGTACTGAAGTCCGCGGTGCGGTTCGCGCCATTGGCGACCGCGCCGTCGATCCAGTTGCCCGGGGTGGTCCACGAGCCGCTGGCGGTAGTCGACCAGGTGCCATTGCGGTCCGGGCTGCCGACGGGGTCATTGCTGACATTGATGCCGGCCTGATTTGGCACGAGGTAGGCACCGGCGACGATGGTGCGGGTGGCGATGCCCGCGCCCTGCCAGGCGACGGAGAGGTGGTCGGTGCCGCTGGCCTCGCCCTGCTGTGCCTCGAACCAATAGAACTTGCCGGCTTCCAGGGTGACGGGTGCGGACACCTGCAAGGGCTGGCTGTCGAAAGCCTGGTAGCCGGTGGAGCTGGCGACCGAGCAGAGCAGTGACTTCGTGACCTCGGTGGTGTCGGTGCCGAGGTAGAAGCGGCTGCCGTCGGCGCTGGAAATCCAGAAGGTGTACTGGCCGGTGACGGGTGGGATGATCCAGCCTAACAGGCGGCGGCTGTAGCTGTCGGCGGCATTCTGGGCGGCATCCGCGGAGGTCACGTTGCCGGTGTAGTTGGTGGCGCTGCTCCAGGTGTTGCCGGTGAAATTGCCGGTGCCGGCCCAGCGGAGTTCGCGCAGCCCGGGCGTGGCATTTGCCAGCACCCGGATGGTGGTGGTGATAGAGAAGCCTCCGCTATCGGTGCCGGTGACGGAGAGCGTCACGAGCGAGGTCGCGGGCAGGCCGGCGGGATTCTGCAGGATGATCTGGCCGGTGGCATCGATCGCGAAGGCGCCGGAGCTGTTACCGGAGAGGATGGAGGTGGTGACAAAGGTGCGGCTGACATCGGCGAGGATCCCCTGCCCCAGCACCGTGCCGGCGGACATCGCGGAGGTGGCGTTCAGGACGCCGGTGGTGCCGGCCATGGGCGGCTCGACCACATTGCTGACATTCACGGTGATGCTGCGGGTGGCGGTGAAGCGCGGTACGCCATTGTCTTGCACGAGGATGCCGAGCGTGTGGCTGGCGGCAGTTTCCCGGTCGAGCCCGTTGCCGGTGGTTTTCACTTCGCCGGTGCGCCGGTCAATGGTGAAGGCGCCATTGGCATTGCCCGAGGTGATCGACCATTCCCAGATGGTGCCCGGCTCGTCGGCATCGATCGCGGTTAGATCGCCGACCACTGTGCCCGCTGCGGCGTCCTCGCTGACGGCGAGCGCTCCCGGATCGGTGATGGAATCGACGGCGGTATTGCCATTCCACACCGGATAGCCCTTGGCGCTGATGTGGGTCTTCGCGGAGGCGGTGATGTCGGTGCCGAGACCGGTGACGCCGAGGCCGTAGGTCTGGAAGTAGGCGTCGAGATTGCGGCCAGTGGCATCGCAGAAGAGGATGTAAAAGCGGTTGCGCTTGAAATTCGGATCGCTGGTGCTGAGCGCGTTCAACGCCGCATCCGTCGCCGCGGTCGGGGTTTGCAAGTAGCGCATCAGGCGGCCGAGGGCGGTCTTGTAGGCGTCCCAGCCGAATGCTTCGGCGAGATTGAAGTAGAAGTCATAGGCGACCGGGAAGGTATCGTGCGCCTTCTGCCAGGTGCGCTCGGCGGCGGGCAGCGCGAGGAAGGTATTGCGCGCCGGGAGACGGCTTGTGGCATCGTAGGTGGAGTGCGCACCATCCCACGAGGTGCGGTCGTGGATCAGCGTGTAGATCATACCGGGGAAGAGGTTCACATCGACTTCCGCGCTGTTGGCGATGACGAATGCGTTGTCGAAGTTATTCTGATATCCGTGGCCGAGCTCGTGGAAGTCGCCCCATGAGCCCTGCGCGACGGCGGTATTGAGCAGGTGCTCCACGTTCGTGCCCCAGCCGGCCTCAATGGGGTAGCCGGCATAGGCGCCGCCGGCGGAGACGTAGCGCGATGTGGCGATGACTTCGCCGCGCTTGCGGTAAGTCGTATAACCATAGTACTCGTCGGCGGTGTCCATGACCTGCTTCCAGTAGGTGGTCACCTCGGTGGGATTGCTCATCGCGGCGAGTTGGTTTTTGGGAAGGTAGATGGTGAGCTTTTCGTTCTGAATGTAGCCGTAAGGGGCGGGACTGTTCTTGATGCCGGCATTCCACTGGGCGTCGGAGGTTTGGCCGAGGACGAAGGCGGGTGCCTCGAGGGCGCCATCGACGGTGACATTGAAGTTGCCGAGGGTCTTGCCGGGAGGCACGAGGATGGTGACGAGGCCGCCGAGGACGTGGCCGGTCTGGGTGGCGGCCTGGGTGAGCGCGACGCGGCGCCAGAGCTTGGGGAAGAAGGTCCAGGTGCCGCTATTGCCGCCGTTCCAGGTGCTGTCCTCGCTGCCATTGCCGGCGATGTGGACCTGCAGGCCCTGGGCGGTGAGGCCGGCGGGGATGGTGACGGTGATGGTGGCACCGGGCGCGGCGTAGAGGCCGGTCTCGAAGCGGGTCGGATCGCCCCCCGAGTTCACGTAGAAGTCGACCGGGGTGTTGCCGTTGACCGTGATGGTCTTGCTGACGGTGGGGGCACCGGGCGTGGGCAGACCGGGGAAATCCGCGGCGCAGGGATGGACGAAAAGTTGGGCTGGCGTGAGCACGTCGAACGTCTGCGACTGATACCGCGCGAGCATTTTCTCAACCGGTTTAGTCGTGGTAACGAGCGGTGCCGCCGCAGTCGGCGCAATGACGCCGTAGTGGCCGGCATTTCCTAGAATATCGAGCTTCGCCGCCAGCGCTGGAATATCGATGCGCATCTGCGTCACTTGGAAAATCGAGTTGGCCGCGATGGTGCGGTTTGCCGCGGTCATCACCGCGGTGCCTTCCTTGTCCGCGATCAGAGCATCCGCCGCGGCCAGCGCGCTCTGGATTACGTCCGGCGTTGTCGCGGAAACCGTCCACGTCGCGTCGGCCGTGTCATCGGTGTTAAACACCAGTCCGAAAGGATCGAGGATCGAGTTGGCATCGGTGAGCTGTTGGGTATTAAGCGCCCAGGGCGTGGAGGTGATCACAATCCCACCGCCCGCAGCCGCGAAATTCTTGATGTTGGTGACCGCGCTGGCGGTGAAGCTCGTATGGGCGCTGAGGATCAGGACGTGCACTCCGGCTAGATTGGCCGCGGTGAGACTCGAACTAACCGAGGTCGTGGTGTAACCGAGTCCGCTGATGAAAGAGGAAGAAACCGCGCTGTTGGCAATGGCAACCATCGTCCCCACCGGTGCGGCTTGTTTGCTCGCCCACAGCACCGAGTTCGAAAACAGGAGGCTCCGCGCGCTGCCCGAGGCATCGAAAAATCCGGTGTGCGATGAGGCCATGGCCCGCGCCGCCCCCGCCGCGTAGCTCTCGCCATAACGTCCCGCGCTCATCACCGCCTGCACCGGCACGGCCGTCCCTAGCAGCACCGGAAAAGCCGCCGTTCCGAACTGAGCCACCGTTCCCGGACTGCCCGGTGCCGTGATCACCTGACCCTGCTGGCCGTTGGTGATTGCTGCATAATCCGCGTCACGGTCCGCTCTGGACGCAACCGTCGTCGCGAAGCCAATGGCAACTGAAAGGAACGAGCTGATCAAGGGAATGCGCTGCATGGTCAAATGGAGGATGGAGAGGGAGTCTGAAAATAAAAGTCGGGTTTTGTTTTGAAATCAAAACAGACGAATTTCGCGCTATTATCTCGTGTCAGATTGATTCCGCAATCGGTAAATTGAAAGACTTGTGGAAGGCTGGGTCATTCCATGGTCATGACCATTGCATGGGGAGCATTGCGACACACCATCGTGGGGCGGCGTGCTCAAGAATTTTTGTTTTTGCGAACGGGCTTAAAATCAGGACAGATTTGCCGGATCCATACCCGCTACATGGGTCGATCGCCGCGAGGGTGCAAGAGGCGTTGGAGGTGCTGGCGACATGCGGTCACGAGCCGGTTCCAGCTCAAAGCCCGCCGGGTGCCCGGCCTTTTCCCGGCGCAATGGTTTCGCCCGGTTCAAAGGTGGTGGAAAACATCACCTGATCCAGGTCCGTGCCGCCCTTTGCGAGACATTTCACCCACCGGATGACGCGGCGGACGTGCTCGTCCAGCGGCCACTTGAAATGCGCCGGGCTCCTCGGAACCAGCGAAAATATCGGACCGGAGGTCAGACTGACGACGGAAACGTCCTGCGGAACCCGAAGTCCCTTGCGCCCCAAAAAAACCATAAGCCGCCACAAAGACGGGCGGTTCCACGCAGATCAGAGCAGTCGGTGGCGTAAGCCGGAACAGCGACTCAAGCAGTCTTTCCAAACCCGTCGCATTCGCTTCCCACGCCGGCAGGTTGAAGCTCGTCGGCTGGAGACCGCACTCCTCCATGGCCGTCAAGAACCACCTTGCCGATGCGCTCGGGGATGGAATCCGCCAGGTATCCGGAGAAATCACCACGCTGCGGCGGTGACTGAGCGCGCTCAGCGCCCGCACGCAGGAAAAAGTGGCCTCTTCGGTAACCGAGGCACTCCCGGCAACTGGCAGGCCGGTGAATCTTCCGCCGATCGCCATCACCGGAATGATACGCCCGCCAAACCACTCCAGCAGTTCCCGCGGGGCCGAATACGCCACCCAGGCGTCCACCTTTGCCGATTCTAACATTTTCGTGACGCGCGGGAGTTTGTCGCCGAGTTCGCTCACGCTCCGCTCCGCGGTGAAACAAATGTGTCCCTCGTTCTCGATCCGGCGGAACACCTCCAGCATCAACTGCTGCGAAATGAGATTGATATGGTCCAACGGCTCGGACAACACCACACCCACCCGCAATACCCGGCCCTTTCCTTGGGCGCCGCGCTGGGCAACGATTTGCTTGCGGCGGGCCGGACCACTGGATTCCACGCTGCCTTCGGCCTCGAGAAGACGCAATGCAGCCTCCACCGTGGTCTTGGAAACGCCCAGTTCACGAACCAGTTCGCGAACTCCGGGAAGCTGTCCGCACCAGTGTCCGTTGCGGAATCCCAGCCGCAGGTGGTCCGCGATCTGCTCGATGAGCGAAAGTTGACGGAAGGGATGCACCCTCACCGGCGTCAACACCTACACCGGCGACACCACGGTGAACGGCGGCACCCTGACCCTCGCTGACAACGCCCAGCTCAAGTTCGTTCCCGGTGCCAACGGAGTGACCAACCAGCTCAAGGGCACCGGCACCGCCGAATTGTCCGGAGACTTCAACATCGACCTGTCCGGAGCGGACCTTACGACCGGCAACTCCTGGACGCTCGTGAATGTGGGCACCCTCTCGGAAGTCTTCCTCAGCTCCTTCCAGGTGGTGGGCTTCACCGAGACGGCGAACGTCCACAAGCTCGTGGATGGAGACAAAACCTGGACCTTCACCGAATCCAGCGGCGTGCTCAGCCTCACGGTGGGGACCGGCTACGATTCCTGGGCAACTTCCAAAGGCCTGACCGGCCCCGCAGCCGCCTTCGATGCCGATCCCGACAACGACGGCCTCAAAAATGGTCTCGAATTCGTCCTCGGTGGGGAACCGAACCCCGCCAACCCCGGATCCATTTCGGCGGCGCTGCTGCCCACGGTTTCGCAAACCGTCGGCAATCTGGCCTTCTCCTTCAAGCGCAAGGACATTTCCGAATCCGCCGTCGCGCTTAAGTTCCAGTGGTCCACGGACTTGATCTTCCCGTCCCCCGCCAATGACGTGCCGGTCGGCGCGGCGGGTTCCACCACCGACACCATCACGGTCGCCGTTTCCGAGGATGCCCCGGATGTGGATACCGACACCATCGTCATCACCGTCCCCGCCGCCAAAGCTGCCGCCGGCAAGCTCTTCGGCCGACTCAACGTGGTCAAGGTGCCATGACCGGCCGACTCACGCGCATTCATAACCCGGCATCCACACCCTCGCCGCCGGGCATAACAATTTTCCGGAGTTAATGGATCATCTCCGGAATCCGGGGGCCGCCGACCCGGGGGGGACGGCGGCCCCTTCAATTTTCAAGTTCTCATGTGCAATCGATCTATCAGACATCCACATCTTTCATCGCTGATCCTCACCTGCCTCTCGCTCCGGTATGGCCGTGAATAGCAATGCACAGCCCATTGCTGCCGCAGTAAAATCCGCGCCCGCCACACCCGCCGATGCCGGACGCCACGATGTGGACTCCACTGAGGACGAATCGCGACCGCTTCTCTATCCGGTGAGCTTTGACGAGTGCTTCGCCAAAGGCATCCCGGTCATCTGCGTGGCGGCAAGCATTACATCGTGGACTACCAGAACATGGACGGCACCAACTGCACGTGGTGAGCACGCGGGTTTGCACCTCGAGGTGCCCCCGGAGAAAGTCCGGTGGTTTCACCATTTCATGTCCTAACCATGGATTGTCCGACTACAGACGAAACTTGAAACCACCGGCAAGCCGTTCGTCGTCTTTTTCTCCGGCAGGCCCAACGCCCTGAACTGACCTAACAAAGTCGCGCCCGCCATCGTCCACAGCTTCCTGCCCGACCCCTTCAATGGTCTGGCGGTCGAGGCGATCTTCGGCAAAACCAACGTAACTGCGTTGATACCGCAAATTGCCCTTGCACCCCTCCCCGCCCATGGTATCACTGCCGCGGCGACACCCACCGCCGCACGCTTTCAATGACTTACGAAAGTAAATCGGCAGCCATTGAGACCATTAGCCGCTGTAGCTCAGGGGTAGAGCAATTCATTCGTAATGAATAGGTCGTCGGTTCGAATCCGACCAGCGGCTCCAGCGCAAAACCAAGGTGACCGGAGGGAACCTGCTTCCAGGCAGTCCGGGACGAAGCCGCCTGATGATCGTCCTCCCAACTTTTCCGGCAAATTGGAGACGATGTAAAAAGATGCAATTTTAGGCCTTGCCTGACACTACGATCTTGCACATTAATGCAACATCATCGTTGTTTGTTCGTGATCGCGTCGTTGGGATCACTCCTTTTTAAAAATCTATCAAACCCATATGACCGAATCATTCGATCCAATGACGGGCACCTTGTCTCGTCGTGGCGCCGTAGGGCGGATTCCCTTTTTCCGCAAGATCCGCGCGGTTACCAGAATCGCTCTCGCAATCGTCGGGCTCCCTGCGATGGCCCAGACGAATCCCGAGCAAGAGGCCGCCCCGGGTTACGAAAACCCACCGGCGACGGAGCAGGTGGGCGGTGCTTCAGTCGCAGCCTACTCCCCTCCCCACGAGCAAATGGAAGATCCGGCAGGTGACGCGGATACCGTCAACGACAGCCGCACCCGCGAGAATTTCACGCGCCCCATCTACGTCACCCCGGAAAACCTGAATGCCTCGGGCAATCCTGCTCGCCCGCTTGCCACGACAGACTGGTGGACGAGCGTGCTGATGAGCGGAGATGGCGGCACGCTCTGGCAGTATCCGATCACCTCCAAGTTTGTCGCCTCGGGCATCGAACTGCAGCAAATCCTCGGACCCGCTATCTCGTCCACGCCCGGAGAATACTCCACCGGCTTTGCAACGGGCGGCCTTCTGCGCGTCGAGGCCGTGGAGTTGGCGGGCGTCGTCAACGAGCCCGACATCATCGTCGCGGACTTCGAGGGAAATGGTGCCAATCTGCCAGTCGGCTGGACGATTTCCACCGTGCCCGGCGCCACCGGCACGTTTGTCCTGATCAACAGTCCGGTGAAAAACATCGCCGAAAACCCCGGCAACGATCCCACCGGCTATACGGGGGAACGTTTCATCATCACGAAAAACGCGGCCGACATCAACACCCCGCGGGGCATGGTGACGAGTACCGCGTTCACCGCGAACCGAGGCTACCTGCACTATCAGATCGCCGGCACGCCCAGCCCCGACCTCCGCGTTGAGCTACTGGACGACGCGGGTGCGGTCATCGCCACCCAGACCCGTGGCACCGGCGCGACGACCGAATTGGTGTGGCAGCGCTTCGACCTGGCCGGCCGCACCGGCCAGAACCTGCGCTTCCGGGTGGTGGACAACTCCACCTCGGCCTGGATCTGCGTGGACCAGTTGACTCTGAGCAACGAACCGCTCTCGCCCAAAGACCGCCCCGGATCGCGCCTTATCTCCGGCACCGCCCGCGTGCGGGATTGGTCGGACTGGATGGTCAAGGTCCGCAAGACCGACGCCGTCAACCCGGCCATGACGATGGATGTGGCCTTGGTGCGCAACATGCCGTTCGCCTGGATCGAAATGGCGAACGCGAACCCGCGGATCAGTTTCAACACCACGGCCAATGTCTTATTCCGCGACGCGGGTGGCGCTGTGATTCCAGGCACCAGCTTCAGCGGTTTTGAAAAAATTTCCGTGGAGGTGGATGGTCGTTTTTACGGTCTGCACGTCGCGGCAGGCACGACGTTCGCTTACGACATGACCACCCGCAGGCTCTCCGCCACGCTTCCCACCGCTGCCGGCTCGAAATATCTGGTTGTTAGTTCAATGCCCGCAGCCAACCAGCTCAACACGCTGGACAGCTATGCATACGCGCGGCCTGAGAAAACGACTGTCAACTATGCCTACGCCCCCGCCAGTCCCACCGGCGGAGCGGTGCAAACCCACTGGAACTATCAGATCACCGCGTTGAAGCCCGGAGCTAACAAAGTCCTGCAAGGCTGGCTGCCGCCGCACTACCGCGAGACCGGCGCCAACCTTGGTTTCGTGGCCGGGCTGGAATACACGACCCCTCGCGGACTCCTCCGCTGTGGCGAAGCGGTTGCCGCCACGGGCTTCGCCATCGATTACGGGTTCAATGGCATCCTTGGCAATTTTGCGAAACCCACCCTGCGCGGCCTGCCCGACGGCTTCGATCCCGTTTACATGGAGGAACTCCTCCGTGAGTATGATCGAACTAACAGCGGCGTTTGCGACGACACCTATTTCGGGGCCAAGAATCTGGTGAAACACGGCCGTGCCATGCACATGGCGAAGGAGCTCGGGTTGAACGACGTTTACCTGAACCTCAAGGCCGAGCTCAAAGCCTCGCTCACCGATTGGTTCACCTATGACGGCACCGAGCAGAACCACTATTTCGCGCACAACGACCGCTGGGGCCACATCATCGGGCACAACTTCGTTCCCGACTTCAACCTGGCGGGTTTCACCGACGTTCACTTCCACTACGGCTATTACACCCTCGCCTACGCCCTGTTAGCCCAGGAAGACGCGGCGTTTCGCGATCAGTTCAAGGACATCGCCGTCGAGTTCGCCCGCGCCTACGCGAACTGGGAACGCCCCACCGTGATGCGCAACGGATCTAACGAACTCCAGTTTCCCTGGATGCGCACCTTCGAGCCCATGGTCGGCCACTCTTACGCGGGCGGCAGCGGCGGCAACAACCAGGAGTCCTCATCCGAGTCCATCCAAGCCTGGGCCGGCATGTTCCTGCTAGGCGAGGTGCTGCGTGGAAACGATTCCCGCGCCTCCGACATCATGGCCACGGCGGCCTTCGGCTACGCGGTCGAAACCCGCGCGGTGTATGAATATTACGCCGACTACCATGGCAGCCCGTTTTCCGCCAAACGGCTGGACCGCGACGGTCAGCCAGCGGTAGGAGCGGCCCGTTACGGCAACTGGCCCGACACTTTCCGCTACGGCAGGTTCGCTTCCGAGTATCCCGACCACCCGGCCTGGATCTTCACCAACGGCATCATGACCGACAACGGCAACTCGTTCTCTAACTATTTTTCCGGCGAGCCCGTACACACCTACGGCATCCAGTGGCTGCCTAACGCCCCGCACATGATGTTCCTTGCCCGCGACCCCGATTTCATCCGCGGTCAGTTCAACACCCTTTTCAAATACCGCGGCGACCATTTCGCCATCGGCGACATCAACCCGCTGCGCTCCTCGATGAAGAACCTGCGCAACAAATGGTACAGCACTCCCACCACGGACGATCCCGACCAGCGGGTCGTCGCCATCAACGAGGGCTGGCCGACCTACGGCATGAAATGGGCCGTTCAGACGTTGTATGATCTGAACCCCGCTTTCGTTCGCGACATTTCCCATGAGGGCGACCCGGCACGTGACAATCCGCTCTACAACCAGACCACCGGCCAGTGGATGATCACCTTTCCGGCGGTGGATGTGAGCGGTGCCAAACTCACCTTCCCGGACGCGCTCTGGACTCCGGATGCGCTGATCGCTAACAACCCGCATCTCGTTCCGCCTACCACCGAAGCCGGCCTCGCCAGCTATGCCCTCGCCAAATGGGTCGCCGCGTTCCACACCACCGGCGGAGGACCGGGGCCAGACTGGGCGCGCTACAAGGCGGACCACAGTTGGGATCCGGCCGATTATCCGGCGCGGGACAGCGCGGAAAGCATCACCGGACTGCTCAAGACCATGCAGGACATCGGCGGCAATTCCTGGCCCCTGATCGCCCTTTGTTATGACGGTTCTGCGGAGCCGGAATTCGCCCTCAAGGTCATCGCCGAATACCGGCGCCGCAACCTCTCCTTCGCGACCGACACCGAGTCGAACATGTTCTTCTACAACTACCTGACCTCGCTGCACGGCCTCGGCACGATCCAGACGGACCAGCACTTGGGCATCGGCACCAGCGCGGTCTTCAAGACCGCCAGCGGCGAGCGAAACTACATGGTGCAGAACATGTCGGATTCGTACCAGTTAGCGGACGTTTACCAAGCTGGTGCGAAAATCGGCCAGGTTCTCGCCTATCCGAAGACCACTACGTTGCAACAGGGGCTTCTCGCGTTGGCTAACGGTTTCGCGCCTATCGGAACGGTGCCCGCCACTAACAGCACCGCCGTGTCGGCCAGCGTGGAAAAGGTCGCGATAATCTTCAACGAGAACTACGACAGCTCCACCCTCGATACCGAGGTGACGATCTCCGGTCCCGGCGGACTCAGTCTTCAGTATCTGCCCGGCACCTCGCCGCAAATCGCCGAATACCGCGTGCTAGGAAATTGGACTCTGGGTGCCACCTACACGATCCACGTGCCCGGCAGCGTCGCCAACGCCGACGGCACCCGCACCGTAGGAACCCCTATGCAATTTCCGTTCACCATCCAAGGCTCCTTCGGCTTGGATCTAACCGCCACCACACCCGCCGCCTCCGCCACCAATGTGGATCCCGGCCTGGACTCCGTGGAGCTGACGTTCAACAGCCGCATCGCGCCAGCCAGTCTAGCAAGCGTTACGCTCGCCGGAAGCGGTTCGCCGAGCCTGACGTACAACGCCGCGGCAAGCTCAGACGGCAAGGTCGTGCTCGAAATCGATTCCGATCTCCAACCCGGCAGCACTTACACGCTCACCGTGCCCGGCACCGTCACCGATGTTTACGGCCAGAGCCTTGGCACGCCCCGGACGATCTCGTTCACCACCCGGCAGGCGGATTCGGTGCTGTCCAATTGGCCCACCACGCTGAATGTGGCTAAGTTCACGGTAAGCGGCAGTTCGGGTGAAACCACCGAGGCCGCGAGCGGAGGACTCATCTGGAACTTCGACGTGGTCGGCGATTTCGTGGCGCTCACGATCCGCGCCGAGAAGGGCGGCACCTACAACCTGAAAACGACAAACCGCGTCAACCCAGCCCGTGGCATATTCAAACTGCTGGTGAACGGCTCGCTTGTGCCTAACAAACTCTGGAACCAAACCCTTGGAACCACTCCCGCCACATTTGATTTCGGGACCATCCGTCTCGAAGCGGGCGACAATCTCCTCCGCTTCGAAGCCGCGCAGAAAATCGGCACCGCGCAGCCCAAGTTCTCGTTGATCGACGCGATCTTCACGCCCCTACAGATCGATGTGGATCCGGTCGATGCCGGTCAGACATGGCGGACGACGCACTTCGGAACTGAAGCGGCCAATCCCACAGTTTCCGGATGGCATGCCGACCCGGATCGGGACGGACTTCCGAATCTGCTGGAGCGGGCGTTCAATCTCCCGCCGCTGGTATCCGCCACGACGACGATGACCGGCGGCACCGGCACGATCGGCCTGCCGCGGATCACCTTGAGGCAAGATCCAGGCGGACCGAAGTTGATCTTGGAATACATCCGCCTCAAGGCGGCCAACAATCCCGGTCTCACCTACACGCCGCAATTCGGCTCAAATCTCAACGCACAAAACGACTGGACGAATGTTGTCGGTCCCGAAACCCTGGAGTCCATCGACAACGACTGGGAGCGGGTAAAAATCGAGGATCCGTCCGGTCTCACGACGTTTCACCGCTTCGGGCGCGTGAAAGTCACCGCGACGTCTCCCTGAGACCGCAGCTGATTCCATACGAAACGTTCCGCGTATCCTCCCTTGGGGGAACGCGGGCGCCACGCTTGAAGCACGGGGCAACCTTTGGGTTATTATAAAAACATCTTTACTTTTAACGATTATTTTATAATCCCTGCGGCGTGCTGTCCCCGCATGAAAACACATACCTACCTGAAAGTGATCGCGGTCGCTTGCGTTGGTGCCTTGGCATCTTGCGCGACCAAACCTGAAGTCAAAACCACCCGGATGCCTGTATCGGCAACCCTTCGTCCTGATTCCTCCCTCACCGGGCAGGTTCTCCAGGAAGTCAATTCCTACCGCCGCAGCCACGGCGCGTCGGACCTCGAACGCCACACCGGCTTGGATCGCCTTGCCCAAGAGCATAGCGAATACTTGCGGCAACATCGTGGCACGTTCTCCCTCAGTGGCAAAAACATCAGCCACATCGGCTTCGAAGGCCGCACCTTGGTGGCCCGCGAGCGCTATCAGATGGATAACATCAGCGAAAATTTGGTCGCCACCAATTACGGTGGAAAAAATCCGGCCCCGACGCTTGTCAAGTTGTGGTCGGAATCCAAAGGTCACGACGTGAACATGCGCGGCGAGTGGACTCATACCGGTATCGGCCTGGTGGTGGATAGTGACGGAATGGTGTTCTGCACCCAACTGTTTTCCACCGTCAATCATTCCCAAATGACGATGCGCCAGCGCTTCCGCGGTTTCTGATCTTTTCCAACCATGCCCGATTTGGCCCTCGAAATCGCCCTTCAAGCCCGCGGCCTTCTCCGGATCGCGGGTATTGATGAGGCGGGTCGAGGACCACTTGCGGGTCCGGTTGCCGCGGCGGCAGTGATTCTGCCGAGAAATTTCAGTTGCCCCGGCCTCGATGATTCCAAAAAGATCGGCGCTTCCCAGCGGGAGTTTTTTTACGAACGGCTCACCACGGATCCTGCAATTTCTTGGTCAGTGGCCACTGCCGACCGGGAGGAAATCGACCGCCTCAATATTCTCCGAGCCACCCACCTCGCAATGCGCCGGGCCGTGGAAACGCTCGATCCGTCACCGGATCATTGTTTGATCGACGGTTTGCGGGTCAAAAATTTCCTCATTTCCCACGATGCGATTGTGAAAGGCGACGGATTGTCGCTGTCGATCGCCGCGGCTAGCATCATCGCCAAGGTCACCCGCGACCGCATCATGCGGGAACTCGACGCTGCGTTTCCCCAATTCGGCTTTGCGAAACACCAGGGATATGGCACCAAGATGCATCTTGAAGCGCTACGGATTCACGGCCCTTGTTGCCACCATCGTCGCTCGTTTCAGCCGGTCGCTCAACTCCCCCTCCCGCTTGACGGCTGCTGACGGCCAGGCCCGCGACCGGATCTGGGTGGGCAATTACGGGGAGCAAGTGGCCGCCGCTTGGCTGCGGTCCCAAGGATGCAAAATCCTAGCCCGAAACTTCCGAGGCCCGCACAAGGGCGAGGTGGACATCGTCGCGCGGGATCACAAGCTGTTGCTTTTCGTGGAGGTGAAAACCCGCCGCGAAGGTGGCAGGATCCGCGGTCTCGATGCCGTCGGGAAGGACAAGCAGGTTTTGATCGAGCGCGGGGCAAATGCCTGGCTCAAGCGCCTAGGCACCCGGGATTTGCCTTGGCGTTTCGATGTGATCGAGGTGCTTGTCGAGGACGGAGAAAAACCTCGGGTCAATCGCGTGAAGGACGCATTCTAACAACCGAATCCTGCTTGCGGGCGGCAGCCCCCTCACCCACCCTCAGCCCAGCGATTCATGGAAAATTCTTCGGATTCAATGGCTTGGCTGGCAAAGGGGGATGGCAGCGTGGTCATCGGCCATGGCCCGTTCGAAGAATCCTCAACCCCGCCTTCCGCGGACGGAGTTTCCTTCTACGTGCAAGATTTCGCGCTGCAGGAGCCCAAACCGTGGAAAACGCCGCAGCGCATCGAGCGGACGACGATTGCTGCGATGGCCGCACGGTTTGAAGACATGCCGGCATTGGACTGCGAGTGGGATCGACTGGACGCGGCATCCTTTTCGGTGGTTTTCCAAGAGGTGATGTCATCGATCAACAGCGGTGTTTTTGAAAAAACGGTCCCAGTGGTCACGGAAACCGGCGCGACGCGTCAATCGCCGGGGGCTTCCCTGATGGCTGCAATGACCCGCCAATCCGCACCACTCCACTCCTATGGTTGGCTCCAAAACAACTCCGGGTTTGCAGGGGCGACGCCCGAGTTGCTGTTTTCGATCCATGGCACCCGGCTTGAAACCATGGCACTTGCCGGGACTGCCAGAAGCGAAGATCGCGATGTCTTCGCCGTCGACGAAAAGGAAATCCGTGAGCACGAATACGTCGCCCAGTCACTCGTTTCGAAGCTGCTCGATCTCGGCCAAATCGAGCGCTGCAGCCGTGAAATCCTGGATTTGGGATCAATTGTGCACTTTCTAACCACGATCGCGCTTGAGCTCCCGTCGCCACATACGCCGGAAGATCTTGTTCGGAGGCTTCATCCCACGCCCGCACTTGGTCCCCTGCCGCGTACCGCTGAAACCCTTGCCCTGCTAGTGGATTGGCGGAATCGTCTCGCCTGCCCACGGGAGTTTGGCGCGCCCTTCGGGCTTTGGGATCAAGGCGGATTTGACGCCGTGGTGGCGATTCGCGGGATTTGGTGGGAGGGCCGACACCTCCTGCTACCCGCGGGTTGCGGAGTCATTGAGGCAAGCCGCCTGGTCAATGAATGGCGTGAGCTCCGACTCAAGCGAGAGGCCGTCAAAAGTTGCCTTTTGCCACCTTAAACCGGGGTATTCATGGTTCCGCCCAGCGAAGCGTGGAGAAACCGCGAATTCGTAATCGACTGGCAATGAGTCTCCCATGCCCCAAAACAATCACTGATAAGTTTTTAATTAAAAAAGATTGAATGTTTTTAAAATACTAGCAGAGTCGTCGGCGTATTGCTTCCCCAGAGATTATGCTGTCCCGCTGTCATCTTCGCCACCTCACCCGCTTCACACTGTCGGCATTGACGTGCCTGGTGGCCAGTCGAGCAGAAGCTGGCAACATCGCTCAAATCACCAACCCGATCGGCCGCATTGCACGCATTTTCGATCCGCAACTCGTTAAGACGGAGGATCGCGTGTCATGGCTTGAAAACCGGGTCGCGAGCTTTGCCGAGCACCGCGAGCACGCGATGAAAACCGGCTTGGGATACCGCGGCTGCCGGGCGAAAGCTGGTGCCCCCGATCCATCGGTAACGTTGGATCTTGGCGGAGAGTATCCGATCGAGACGGTCTTTCTGGTTCCAGCCCAACGGGAATTTTTGGAAGATTTGGGAATTTTTCCGAAGCGTTTCACGCTCGAGCTCTCCAGCCGGGCGGATTTTTCCGAACGGACGGTCATTTTCACGTCAGGACCTGGGCCTAGCCCAACCCGCTTGGCCGATGGCAATCCAGTGCCCTTCAAAGTGCTGAAGAACAACAGCGCCCGCTACGTCCGCCTGACCGTCCAGGAAGGCCACAACCGCGGAACTCTCGATCTTTTCGGCCTATCTGAAATCGCGGTGATCTCGAACCACGACCCAGTCTCATTTGGAGCGACCGTTGCCACGGTGGGAGATCTCAACGTCCCGGGAATCTGGAATCCTGAAGCTCTGACGGACGGCCGAACCCCACTCGGTATTTGGCAAAACGGTGGTAGAGCAAACTCGGAGTCCGGTGATTTGGTGAAAGTTTCCAGAGCGGACGAGACGATTTCCTGGACCATTACATTGAGTCAGGCGGCTCCGCTTGACCGCTTGGTGCTCTTCCCCTACCAGCTTGACCGGTCTTCCGAATCCTCGGTTTTCCCCGACTCGATGTCGGTCCACCTCCAGGATGCCGACGGCCATGTGGAAAAACTGGCCTGCCAATGGACCAACCCGTTGGCGGGAGCCAGCAGCATGAATCCGTTGGTGATTCCGCTGGCTGGAAAATCCGCCAAAACCATCCGGCTGACCGGCGTCCGCCCTTGCGTGATCGGCGAGTCGAAAGTCCAAGCGCTTTCTGAATGCGAGGTTTGGTCCCGCGGCAAGAATCTCGCCGAGGGCCTTCCCGTGACCCGCTCCCATGGCGCGCAAAAATCCGTGGTCAAGTCCCTCACCGACGGCTACGCCTCCGAAAAACAAATCATCCCCGTCGCCGTCTGGTTTGAGCAACTTTACGAACGGGGACGAATCGAGCGCGAGTTGGCAATGCTCCGGCCTGTCCATCGCCAACTCGCCTCCGAAAGCGAGCTGAACGCAACTTGGGGTTCGGCCGTCGTTCTCGGCCTGACCTTTTTGATTCCAGTGTTCATCGTCGAGCGCCGGCGGTTGATGTCGAGAGATCAGATCGACCAACTCCGGAAACGGATTGCCTCTGACCTGCACGACGACATCGGCAGCAATTTGGGCAGCATTTCGCTGATCGCCCGCACCGCCCGCAAGGATCTTGTGCGCCTCCAAGGTCCCGAGGAAGTTGCCGAAGATTTGGGTGAAGTGGAATCGATCGCCCGCGAAAGCTCGCTCGCCATGCGGGACATCGTCTGGTTGCTTGAGCGCCGCCAGGACTCCATCGGCGACCTCGTCCAACGGATGCGCGAGACGGCGGGACGACTGCTCCGGGAAATCAACTACACCGTTGAATGCGAATCCAACAAGACGGCCGCCAAACTGTCGCTCGACGCGAAACGCCATCTCTTCCTGTTTTACAAGGAAGCCATCCACAACGTCCTGAAGCATTCCCAAGCCAACCGCGTCTCCATCCGCTTGTGGGACGAGGATGACAAGCTGGCCCTTGAAATCCTGGACAACGGCATCGGCCTTCCCGTCAACGAGGAGGAACGGAGTCCGAAGAAGGTCAACAAGCTGGAGGACCGGGCCCGCGTCCTTGAGGGCTCCCTCAACATCACCTCTTCCAAGGACAGCGGGACCAAGATCCGCTTGCTCGTCAAACGCTCCCACCTCATCGCCCACCCCACCCTTGCATGATTGCCACCGAAACCACCGCCTCCTGTATCTGGATTCTGGAAGATCACGAAGTCTTCGCAAAACAAATCCGCCGCCTGATCAGCGGTGAATCCGATCTCACCTGCCCGCATCATTTTTCCAGCGCGGCCGATTTGTTCGACAAACTCAAGTTCACCAATGAACGGCCGAACCTACTGCTGCTGGATCTCGGACTTCCCCGCCGCGACGGTCTCGATGTCCTTGCCGACATCCGCATTCTGTTGCCAGATGTCAAAGTGCTGATTCTTTCCGCATCCGATGACCGTGAGAAAGTCTATCGGGCCATCTGCAACGGTGCCTCCGGCTACCTCCTCAAGAGCGCCGACCCGGACGAAATTCTATCAGGCATCCGCGACGTGCTTCACGGCACCTCCGCCCTCAGTGCCCCGATCGCGAACATGATCCTGAAGGGCTTCGCCCGCTATGGTCCGGTCGATCACATCGAGCCCCTCACCCAGCGGGAGGAAGAAGTCCTGCGTTTCCTCGTCCGCGGCCTGATCAAAAAGGAAATCGCCGACGAACTCTCGATTTCCCAACACACCGTGGACATGCACTTGCGTTCGGTCTATCGGAAATTGCAGGTCCGCTCGCAGACCGAGGCTGTTTCCAAGGCGCTGCGCCAAGGCCTCGTCTAACATTTCTCTTTGGAGTTCGCACCCCAAAACAAAAACCCCCGGTCCGTCTAACGGGCCGGGGGTTTTTCGTAAATTGAATGGAGATCAGCCTTCCGTCTCTTCGGCACCCGCGTCCACCGAGATGGTCAGCGTGGCGATCACCTCAGGATGAAGGCGGATCTGGACCTCGGTCTTGCCGGACTTTTTCACCGGTTTGTCGAGTTCGATCGCGTGGCGGTCGATGACAATACCGGCCGCTTCGAGCTCCTTGTGGATGTCGATGTTGGTCACGGAACCGAATGCCTTGCCGCCTTGGCCGGTAGAAAGGGTGAACTTCGGCTTGAGCTTGGAAATCTTGACCGCGATTTCCTGAAGTCCGATGAGTTCCTCAGCTTCGCGGGCAGCGCGGTTGGTCTTGAGGGCTGCGACGTGGCGGAGATTCGCCTTGCTGGCTTCAAAAGCCTTGCCTTGCGGGATCAGGAAGTTCCGGGCGTATCCGGCGCGGACTTTGACGACATCAGCTTCGGCACCAAGGCCTGCGATTTTTTCTTTGAGAATAACTTGTGCGTTGGCCATGGGAATCAGAGGTAAAAGTTCGTTTGGGGGCGGCGATTTAGGCCCCGCGCCAAACCGAGTCAAGAAGAATGAACCCTTATTCCCCGGTGATCCTATATTTTCCACATGCCCGAAACAGTTTTGAGACAGGATCACCCACCTGATGGGTAAAATACGCCGCGGCCCTTCTGCTTTTGCACACTTGCCAGTTCGCGAATGGCCCGCCATTTTCCCGCGCATGTCACGCAGCCACCGCATCACGATTCTCGCCGGAGACGGCATCGGCCCCGAAGTCATGGTCGAATCCCTCCGCCTACTTGACGCCGTTGAGGCGAAATTCGGATTCACCGTCGCCCGCACAGAGCACCTTGTCGGCGGCGCTGCCATCGATGCAACCGGTCACCCGCTTCCGCCCGAAACCGTCGCTGCCAGCGAAGCTGCGGACGCGATTCTGTTCGGCTCCGTCGGCGGACCGAAATGGGAGACCCTGCCACCCGACATCCAACCGGAACGCGGCGCGCTGCTCCCGCTGCGCAAACACTTCGGCCTCTTCGCCAACCTCCGTCCCGGCGTCTGCCTCCCCGCCCTCACCCACGCCTCGCCGGTCAAACAGGAACTCATCGCCGACGGCTTCGACGTCCTCTGCGTCCGCGAACTCACCGGCGGCGTCTATTTCGGCACGCCAAAAGGCCGCGAGGAGCGCAATGGCGAGCCCGTCGCCTTCGACACCATGGTTTACATGAAAAGCGAGATCGCGCGCATCGCCCGTGTCGCCTTCACCGCCGCCATGGGCCGGAAAAAGCAACTCCTCTCCGTGGACAAGGCCAACGTCCTCGCCTCCTCCGTCCTCTGGCGCGAGACCGTCGTGGAAATCGCCAAGGAATTCCCCGAAGTCCAGCTCTCCCACATGTATGTGGACAACGCCGCCATGCAGCTCATCAAGCGCCCCGGATCGTTCGACGTGCTCGTCACCGAGAACCTCTTCGGCGACATTCTATCGGATGAAATGGCCATGATCTCCGGCTCGCTCGGCATGCTGCCTTCCGCGTCGTTAGGAAAACAACGCGAGGACGGCCTCTACTTCGGCCTCTACGAACCGTCCGGCGGCTCTGCTCCCGACATCGCCGGCCAGGGCATCGCCAACCCCATCGCCCAGATCCTCTCGCTCGCCATGCTCCTGCGTTTCTCCCTTGGAGAAATCGAAGCTGCCGACGCCATCGAAGCCGCCGTTGCCAAGACCATCGCCGACGGCTTCCGCACCGGCGACATCGCCACCAGCCAACCCGGTGAGACGAAAGTTGGCACCAAGGGCATGGGTGATGCGGTGCTAGCGCGGTTGTAATCTGCCTATTAGACTCGATGGAGAGGCGGGGACGTTTTGTCCCCGCCTCTTTTGTATGCCGAGGCAGCCCGGTCGTCGCTGGCGCTGGCCGATCACGCGAAATGAATTTCGCAGTCCAGTTGAACACACTGTTTCCGATGGCGCTCGGGTATCGAACCGGTAACGTGCGGTGAACTCCCATCGAGGGTTTAAGCACTTCACTTCAAATGGACGACTCCGATCAATTTCTCATTAGCAACGCCCGTTCCCTGGTGGAGTGCCGGCGCCACCTCCACCGGAATCCGGAACTCAGTGGGCAGGAGCATGCGACCACGGCCTGGGTGGCCACGCAGCTCAAACAGGCGGGCATTCCCTATCAACTCGGTCCGGAGGGTCGGGGAATCATCACCGGCATTCAGCGCGATGGCCGGAGCAAAATGCCGGTGATAGCGCTCCGGGCGGATATGGATGCCCTGCCGATCAGGGAGGAGAATGCCGTGCCCTATTGCTCGGCCAACGCGGGGGTAATGCACGCCTGCGGCCATGACGCGCACACCACGATGTTGCTTTACGCAATGATGGCGTTGCAAAATTCCCGGCCAAAAGGCGTGGCTTGGCGTGGAATCTTCCAGCCATCCGAAGAAGTGGGGCACGGCGCGCGGGACATGATCAAGCACGGTGCGCTTGATGGAGTGGATGCCGTTATTGCCCTGCATGTGGATCCAAATCTCTATTGCGGACAAATTGTGGTGGCATCGGGACCTCAGACAGCGTTCTGCCAGGACTTCAAAATCATCATCCGCGGCAAGGGTGGTCACGCGGCACGTCCGCATCAGACCGTGGACCCGGTGGCGGTGGCGGCTCAGTTGGTTACGCTGATCTACCAGTCGCTGCCGCGTCAGATAGATGCACGGGATCCGCTGGTCGTGACGATCGGCCAAATGCAGGCCGGCCATGCGACGAACGTGATTCCGGACACCGCGCTGCTGCGGGGAACGGTGCGCACTTACTCGGCGGATGTTTCGACCCATGCCCGTAAATCCATCGATCGACTTTGCAAGGGAACCGCCCTGGCCTTCGGGGCGACGATCGATGGCACATTCGATGCTATGCTGCCCGGCGTGATCAATGACCCCACTGTTACCGCCTTTTGCCATCGAGCTGCCATGGCACTCGCCGGTGAGAGCCATGTGATCACCGCAAGCAGTCCGAGCATGGGAGCCGAGGATTTCGCCGATTATCTAACCAAGGTTCCCGGCTGCATGATGCGACTCGGAGTGCGCCGGAAGCGCAAAATGATCACACCGCTGCACACGCCGACTTTCGATATCGATGAAGCCGCCCTCCCCTTGGGCGCACGCCTTTTTACCAGAGTGTTGCACCAGTGGTCGGCATAGTCCGGCCTCCATATTCCCCACATCATGTTAATCAAAATCGGGTTTGATATCTCCCTGAATATCGATGTGGAAACCACCGTGCTCTACTGCCTGAGAGTCCATCCATCGCGCCACAACGATCTCTGCTATGGAGAAAGCTTTCGCATCGAGCACGGAGGAAACAACAATGAGGAGTATTGGGACACGTTTGGAAACTGGTGTGGGAGATTGCGCTGTCGGGCGGGCGTTCTCCGGTTCGTCAACCAGGCGGTTGTCCGCGACTCCGGCCTGATCGATCCGCGGCCGGTGCAGGCCCATCAGCACGACGTCTGGGAACTGCCTCAGGAAATCCTGCGATTTCTCCTGCCGTCGCGCTACTGTGAGACTGATAGCGAGCTGCTGGCATTCGCGTGGGCGAATTTCAACACGACCCCGCTCGGAATCCCAAGGGTCGAGGCAATTTGTGATTTCGTGAATTCGCATATCAAGTTCGACTATATGCAGGCCCGGGCCAATCGCACGGCGCTGGAAGCTTACCGGGAGCGTATTGGTGTCTGCCGGGATTTCACCCACCTCGCCGTGACGCTCTGTCGCTGCATGAACATCCCCGCCCGCTATGTCACGGGATACCTCGGTGACATCGGCGTTCCGGCCGTTCCCGATCCCATGGACTTCAGCGCCTGGATGGAGGTCTATCTGGGTGGCGAGTGGCACACTTTCGACCCGCGACACAACACCCGTCGCATCGGCCGGGTGGTGATCGCGCGTGGCCGCGATGCCAGCGACGTGGCCATCACCACCGTCTTTGGCAATCACCAACTGGTGAACTTCTCGGTTTTCACCGAAGAGGTTTTCGATGTGAATGCTTGATCTGGAATTCACCATGGCGGCGGCACGGTTAGGACCTTGCCGCTGCATGCCAGTTCGACTCCTCACCAAAAGCTAGAAAACCACCCCGGTTAGGCGAGCGGTCCATCAACGACCTCCTTCAACACCTTCAGCAACATTTGCGGGGTGTAGGGCTTCGGCAGGAAGCTTTTCACCCCTAGCCGGGCAACCTGCTCCATATGCTCCGTGGAGGAAAGTCCGCTGGTGGCAATGATGCGCACGGCCGGGTTCATCCTTTTCAAGACTTGGATGGTCGCGGGCCCGTCCATGACCGGCATCATCATGTCGGTGATTACCGCCGCTATCTCGTCCTGCCTGCCGGCATAAACCGCCAATGCATCCGCGCCGTCGATCGCGAGCAGCACACGATATCCGAAGGTCTCGAGAGTCTGCTGCGTGATCTGCCCCACCAAAGCCTCATCTTCGATCACCAGGATCAACGCCCCGTGACCGCGCGGGAGATCGGTGGCGGGGTCCCCGGTCGGCGGTGACGAATCCACCCGCGCGGGAAGATAGATATTGAATGTCGTCCCATTCCCTTTCTCGCTGTAAACATGGATGAATCCTTCGTGGCTCTTGACGATCGCAAGAGAAGTGGAAAGCCCAAGTCCGGTTCCCTTGCCGATTTCCTTGGTCGTGAAAAACGGATCAAATATATTCTCCAGAACATCCGGTGAAATGCCGGTCCCGTTATCCTCCACCCGGATCAAAACGTAAGGTCCCGGACTCTTCCCCAAATTCATTCCGACGTAGTGTGAATCTAACACCCGATTGTCGGCCGTAAGGTTCAACCTGCCGCCATACGGCATCGCGTCGCGCGCATTCACACAGAGATTCAGCAGGACTTGGTGCAACTGCGTGGGATCACCGGTCACGGTCCACAGATCCGGCGCGACGGTGAGTTTCACAGAGATGTTCTTCAGGAATGTGTCGTTGACGATTTTCTCCACCTCATGCAGGAGTTGGCCGACTTGCACATCCATCCGCCGCCCCTCAAAGCCGCGGGCGAATGACAACACCTGCCGCACCATGTCCGCCCCACGCTGCGCACAGGTTCCGATGATATCTATCAGCTCGTGGCTGGCGCGGTCCGGGAATTTCATCTTCAGCAAGTCGAGCGACATGAGGATCGGCCCGAGCGCGTTGTTCAGATCGTGGGCGATCCCACCGGCCAGCGTGCCGATGCTTTCCATGCGCTGGGCGCGGAGAAATTGTTGTTCAAGCTTCCTCCGCTCGGTGATATCCAATCCAATCCCCGCCACGAAACAGTTCCCTGCGGCATCACGGAAGGGAAACTTCGAACTCAGCCATTGGGTGACCTCCCCATCCGCGGTCCGAGTCACTTCAATAACCTCCACCGCGTGCCCGGCCGCCATCACCTCCAGATCGTTTTTCCGGAATTCCTCGGCCATCCCCAGAGGCCAGAGTTCCAAATCCGTCTTGCCGCGCCAGTCCTCCAGGCGGATCCCGAAGCGCTGCTCGAACGGCTTCGTTAGATACACGTAACGGCCCTGATCGTCCTTGACCCAAGCAATCGTCGGGCTGTGATCCATGAACAACCGGAACCGCTCCTCACCCGCGCGCAGCTCCGCTTCCGCCTGCCGTTGCTCGGTAACGTCACGGGTCACACCGATGATTCCCAGGTCCCTCCCCTCTGCGTCGCGCCAAGGTGACTTGCTAGTGGAAAAGACCTTCGGCCGTCCGCGAATAACTTCGTCCTCCTCCGTGGTCAGGGCCTCGCCGGTGGCCATCACCACCAAGTCCGTCGCCCGGAAATGACGGGCCGTCTCCTCGGAAAAAAGTTCGAAATCCGTCCGACCAACGATGTCGGCGGGCGAGAGTTCGACGACCCGCCCGCCCGCGGCGTTGATGAATTGATAGCGACCCTCCAGATCCTTCAGCCAAATAATATCCGTGGATCCCTCCATCACCGCATCAAGCAAGGCGTAATTGCGGCGCAGCACCTCTCCTTCCCGGTGGCGCCCAATCGCGATGGCCGCAAGGTGGGTGGCAATCTCAATGAGCCGAAGATGCTCCGCCTGCGGCAGACCCGGATTGCGACAGTAGATGGCAAACGTGCCCAGCACCCGCTGTTGCTCGTCAAAAATGGGCGTGGACCAACAAGCTGCCAATCCATGCCCGAGTGCCAGCTCACGATAATCCGACCACAGCGGGTCCGTGGCGATGTCCGCCACGATCACTGCCTCTCCCCGGAATGCCGCGGTGCCGCACGACCCGGCCCGGTCGCCAATCACCTGGCCGTCGATCGCTTGGGAAAACGCCTCCGGCAAACTCGGTGCCGCACCGTGCCGGAGGTGCACCCCATCGGGATCCAACAGCAGCACCGAGCACAATAGCCCGGGCGATTGGACTTCGATGAGCCGCGCCAGCGCCAGCAAAGTTTCGTCAAGCCGCGCACCACTCGCGATCCGTTCCAGCACCTGTCGTTGGCCATCGACCAGCGCCTGGCTACGGCTGCATTCCGAGATTTCGCCGGCTTTCACCAATGCATCAAGTGGGGTGTCGATCGCGCCAGAATCCCTTAACGCTTTGAGGTCCGCAACTTCGTCGGATGATCGTGGAGCATTGGCGTTCATATGGAAAATGATTGAAGACATCCTAAAGCCGCCAGGGCGAAAAGCAGCTTCCAAATCTTGAAGATTTCCATGCCTGAATGGAATCGGCCGTCTGTTATTTCCGAGCTTCCCCCACATGCGCGATGTACCGCAGGGCGCGCAAGCTCGGGAGAAAGAAATACGCCCCGCCGCGCACGGTGACGAACTGCGGCATTCCCGTCACCCGCCGCCGCAAGCCGCCGTCGGACTGGAGGGTGAAATTGCCGGTCACCGGGCAGCCCGGGATAGGCTGGCGGGTGCCTACCAGCGGATCGCTCTCGCCGGTTAGACCGGAGAATTTGGTACTGTCCATCCACGCGTTCTGGATGAACTCGAACTGGCGGGAAATGTTGGCGTTGAGGCAGATGAAATGGATCCCGCGCGGGGTATCTGGACCCATTCCTGTCAGCGCGTCTTCCGGCTTGAGTCCGGTTCCATATTCACGGCCACGGCGCAAGATCCGATGAAACCGCACCGACGACATCAGATCGTCGCGAAAGCCTCGCGGCCCGAAGCCTAACATGGTGATCAGCTTCTTGAACAGGCTGGTCGGATGGCCGGGATAGTCGGCATTGCGCGGGTTCGACCGGCGGACGTGGGCGCCGAACGGGCAACGCGCGCCCGACGGATCCTGGTCGAAGGTGAATTGGTTCTGGGCATCCTTCTCCTCGACTCCCGGAACGGGCTCATTCCTAACTGCTGCCAGGGGCTCGCCGTCCCGCGTCCGGCCCACCATCGCCGCCGCCAGTTTCTCCGCCTCTTCATGGTCGCCACCGGACTGCCCGTACACGAATTGCCAGAACTTCCTAACATCCTGCTCCAACTGGCGCATCACGAGATAGGTCCCGTTGCGGCCGAGATCCTTTTTCCGCGGCACCTCCACCGCTGGCAGCAGCCGCGTGGTCACGTCATCGGAATCCAATAACGGCCGCTCGGTGAGCTTCCCGTATTCATTGGGATAGCCTAGCAGAAACTCGCCGAGCGCCGAGTGGTTGGTGTAGTTGAACTCGGCATGGGTCGTTCTGCGAGACTGCTCCCAATCGATCCGCGGCTGGCTGACGCCGTCGGCGAATCCGAAGGGCTCGATGCCATCCAAGTCCGAAGTCGCCAGCGGGGCAACCAGCAGTTCGAATGCTTCATTCCAGGCAGCGCCCTTTGATTTCACCACGAATTCCTCGTAGGAGCCGGCCTCGCCGAAAAACATCACCACCAGATGCGGTTCCTTGCCAAAGCCTCCCCATTCCCAGTTCTCGGGAGCATTGTCTTTCACGTCCCCCAGTTGCCGCGCCCGGCTTTCGGCTGACATTCCGGCGCGGAATTCGTGGGAGAATCCTGCAACGACATCGTCCGGAAGTCCCAACTTCCGCAAACCAGGCGCGGTGAACGCGACGTGCAGCGCGGTCTTCGGCGGTGGATCCATCGCCACCGCGGTGGTGATGTTAGCCGAGCGCAACCACGCCCGGGCCGCCGCCAGGTCTTTGACGCGCAGGAGTTCATAGCGCGCCTTCTTCATGCGGCCATAGCCATAGCGCACCAAGCCCTGCACGTCCGAATAATCGACTTCGCCGGTTTTCATAACAGTGCCACCCAATCGCGGGCCTCCTTTTCGCTGATCGAGGGCAACTCGAGGCCCCGCCGGATCCGTGTGTTTCGCTCCAAATCAATAGCCGTTAGACCGGGATAGGCCTTGTACCACACCTGCGTCGGAATCGTATGACGGCGGAGAAACTCCTTATATTTCCGTTCGTCGGCACAGCCATCCATCACCAGCCAGTTGGTCTTCGGATAGCCGATGCCGTTACTGAACGAAGCATTCAATCCGAAGCCCGTCTTGTTGATAAAGTCATCCATGTAACTTTCCACGCTGCCGTCGTAGTTGCTGAAAAACACCATCCGCTTCCGTTTATCGAGAAACACCCAGCGCGCGAAATGAATCGTCCGGATGCGCCCTAACCGCCCCGCCCTGACTACATGACGCGCGGCATAGTCCACCGTGCCGAGCACGCCGATCGTGGTTAGAAGGCGCACCGGCCCAGGCTTGAGGCTGCCCATCGCGCTGAACTGGTTGGTCACATCGTGATCCTCTGACAAAGCCAGCTCATCGGAATAAGCCTGATCGACCGTGGGGCAAACTTCGGGATCGGATTTTTCCTGCTGCCGCAGAAAAAACAGATAGAGCGGTGACACCACGAACAGCAGCGGCGATGCGAGCAGCACCAGCAAGGGAACGCCGATCAGATGCAGCGCGTTGCGGATGCTCCAGCCGATGGGTGTACGGCGTTCAACGGACAGCGTCAGACGACCCGCGGCTTTCTCGGCATCGATGAATCTGCCTAACTTCGCGTGAATCTCCCGCGGTAGCAGGGTTTGGAGTTGGGACGCGTTGGCAGCGAGGTGGTCCTCGATCACGCCCCGCAACGTCGCCTCTTCGCGGACTTGGCGGACGGTGCGGCCCCGGCAGTTCACGTAGTTCGCGATGGACGGGCTGCGATGCAGTTTCATCCATTTCAAGAGATCCGTGTCCGGCGTGAATCCCTGGCAACATGCGAAAAGGGAGCGAAGCCCATCGGACGCGCGTCTCGCCAGTTCTTCCAGGAAAACATCCTCCTCGCCGTCCATGTCGCCGAGGAACGCGAGATAAAGCGGAAACTTGCGAGGCGGCAATCCATGGACCCGCGCGTCGCCGACGGTCTTGTCATCAAGAAGCAGCAACCGCGCGACATGCAGTGTCTCAAACTTTGAAAACGGGACCAGCGTATTGTTAGGATTCACTCGTCCCGGCGCGTCGTTCATCGACGCGAGCAGATGGCGAAGCTCGTTCTCGCGCTCCGGTTGGATCGGCGCAAGGACCATGAAATTCGATTGCGGAGTCATGGCGTCCTAGTCGAAGACCTCGTCTCCGGTCGGTTCGAAATGAGGTACGGCGTTCAAGTTGTGCCGCAACTTGGAGAGTTCGTAATACATCCGTTGCCGGGCGCGGCTTTGGTTTCCTAACGGCCGATGCTCGGCGATGGTGTGCCACGGGTTGTAGGAAAGCTTTTTGGCGAACTCCATTTGCGAGGACGAGTCGAACTTCTGCTTTGGAATTCGCAACGTGGCCACCGAAACGCGTGGCGAAAGCTTCTCCGGCCAGAGGATTGCGTTGTTCTCGATCGGCATCAGATAGGAATCGGTTTGCAGTTGCAGCCGGAAGTCGAGTTCCACATCACCTTCAGCGAGCGAGTTGACCATCGCCTGCCGCAGGTAGTCGTCCGGCGGGCGGAAGGGCAGCCGCGGAATCCGCGTGCGGTGGTCCGTCTTCGGCCAGACAGAATATTGCATCGCCCGGCCCTCACCTAGCAGATACGGGACACAACTGAAATACGGAGCTTCAAACGGGCTGCTCTGCGTCTTGATGAAGAGCGACTGCATGATGAGATCCCCGATGTGCGGCTCACGGAGATTCAAGAAATGAAAAACCTGCGCATTCTTGAAGCTCTCTTTCTGCAGGTTCGCGTTCGACTTGGTATCGCCCGTCACGAAGGTCGGCGTTGAAACGCCGAACATGTCGATCGTGTGCTTTTCCTCGTCCATCAATTTCGGTCCCGGCACGCCCATCAGCTTGATGCTGATGCTCATGAATCCCACGTCGTCGATGTCGGGCGTGATGTAGGGGCCGGGTCCGGAAAATCTAACCCACGCGCGGAACGTCTGCGGCTTCGCATAGATCCCGTGCCGGAATTCCTCCGGGATGTCCTCGTGAATGATGAACTCGGCGCGCACGATTCCCTGGGTCTTCGTGTTCCCGCCGCGTTCCATGCCTCCGGGTTTCCAAAGCTTCTGCATCTGGGCAGTAAAGCTGTCGATGATCGACTGGAGGTGTGCCTCCTCGTCGGGGATCAGCCGTTCTTCGGCGATCTTGAGTCCCTCGTTGGACCGCTTGCTGTTCATCAGCGTGGTGGTTAGACGCGCCATCGGGTCGCGCAGCACTGCGTCGAACGGCGGACGAAGCCATGGATCAAACCGTCGCTCGAAGCGTAGCAACGCTCCGAACGTATCACTCACGGTGTTCCGCCACCACGAGCCGGTATCGGCGCGCGGCTGAGGACGGCTGCGGTTCGAGTTCTCCATGATGTGTGATCTATTTCTTCGGCGACACTTCCAGCGCGAAGTGAATCAACGGCTTGTTGCTGTGGCCGTAAACCTTGCCGAGGTAAAGATCGCCCTGCACCTGCCGGAGTTCATCGCGGATCCAACCCGCGACCGTCGAGGTGTCGGAATAATCGAGCACGATGCACTCCTTGCCGTCGTGCAGGCTTTTGTCCTTGTAAACCTGCGCGACAATCGCCTCGAATCCTAACAACGTAAGCTTGTTGCGCAACGTGGATCGGGTCGGATCTTTCTTGTCGGGCTTGAAGACCTTGCCCTGCCACGCAAAGTGGGTCACGAACTTCGAGATCGCGCTGCTAAATTTCGTTCCGGACGCGATGATCGCGGTGCCGTCGGTATCGCCCTCCGGGATCTCACCCGCGGGGGATTTGGAAAACAATTCGTCGAGTTCGTCCTTCGACATTTTAAGAAGATCGTCAGCGGTCATGGTAAGATTGGTTCGGGGTTGGCGCAAAAATTCTGCTAGAGCGTCTTGAGGTATTCGATGAGCGCGCGCTTGTCGGCATCCGGCAGGTCGGAACCGAAGGTGTGGCCACGGTCCGTGATGAGGTCGGGGCAATTGCTGGCCTTCAAAAGCGCCGGGGCGACATCGCGCTTGAGCACTTCCTTGGCCGCATCGCCGGTGAGTCCCTTCACTTTGATTTCAAGCAAGGCGCGCTTCACCTTGATCAGGAGCGAGGCGAGTTCGAGATGGGAGAGGTTTGTATTCAGGTTTGCCAACAGGTTCACCGGCGTCCCCGCGGGAATGTTGCCGAGGCGGAAGAAGCCGTCCGGGTCGATGTCGTGGCCGAGCGCTTTCTTCAGCAAGGGCGGCAGATATTCCGCGTTGAGCGTGATCTGGCATTCCTGCGTGGTTCGCCAGATGGAGTCCTTGCCCGCGCGTTTCGCCGGCCAAAGCAGTTGTTCGGCAGCATCATTGAAGGCTTCCATCCGGCCGGCTACCGAAGGATCACCGGTGTATTTACCGAGCGCGTTGTTGTGCAAAAACGGCGCGGACGACCAGATCGAGATCAGCGATGGCGTGCGATAGTAACCCCTTCCCCCGTCCGGGATGGCGAATTTTTCCTCAGCCTCGGTGTAGGGGTTCCAGTAGTCGATGCTGCCCGGAGATTTGAGATTCTTGTAGGTCTCCGACGAAAACCAACTCCACACATGTCCGCGTGCGGCATTCGTCCCGAAGGCGCGCGCCGCGTTTGTTTTGATTCGGGTCAGCGGGTAGCGCCGTTCGTCGGAGAGGAAATTATTGGTGAGGAAGTCAGGCTTCAGCACTTCTCCGGCGAACCACTCTTCGGCGTCCTTGCCCGAGGGCGGTTGTTTGCTGGAGTGGCACGTCGCGCACTCCCGGGCAAAGGCCCCTTTGCCTAGCGCCAGGACCGACGCATCCTGGGTCATGAACCCGCTGCCGCCCGGCGCATCCGCCAACCGGTACGATGTTAGCTTTTTGAAGAACGCCGCGATGTTCCCGACTTTCTCCTGGGTGGAGTTCCAGTAAACCGAATTCTCCTGCGCGGTTTTGATGCTGAACGGCTTTTGCGGCGTGAGGCCTAACAACGGCTGGTGCTGCTGCATCCAATGCTGCGAATACATGCCGATGTTGATATAGACACGAATCGTCGCCCCCGGCACGCCCACGGAGTCCGCGCCATCCTTGAGGATATGCGCCACCTTCATGGGCGATTTCGTGCCGGGGATGAGCAACGACTCACCGGAAATTTCCTCTTCGTGCCCGGCTTCCATGCGCGCCCCCAGTTCGAAGATCGCGTTGATGGCATTCGGGTTGTTCACGTGGTCCGTGGCGATGCGGGAAGTATCCGAAGTCCCGCGCGGTTGCGTCTTCAACATCTCCCAGAAGAAGCCGCCCTCCTTCACGTTCGGTGCGAATACCTTGCCTTCGGAAATATACTGGTTGCCGATCGCCGACGCGAGATTCTCCCACTTGGGATTATTAACATCTAACGGCGGACGTGTCGGGTGGAAGGCGATGTGGCAGGAACCACAGGAGACGCCCACGCGATACGGACGGATCAGGCCCTTCTGCGACGCGTATTGCGGGTCGCTGTTAAATTTTACGGGATCCCATTGTTTGACCGCATCGCCCTTGAAGTCGGGATTGTCGAACAGCCGGAATCCCATTACGCCCGTGGGCCGGCCGTAAACCAACGGATCGATTCCCGCCGGCTCACCTTCCACCGCCTCGTCGATCCATAGGCCGTATTTGTCCGGCTTGGCCGCCTGCTTGAAGCCCGGCTGGTTGATCAGGCCGAGTTCCTTGAACCGCTCGTCACGACGGCGCGAATCGATGGTCTTGAGCAAATCGAACAGGCCAAGCGCCTCGCGGGCGACACGATCCCAGAACTGCTCGTTGCCACCGCACCACAAGTTCCAAGTGTTACGACCTTTGATTTCGTCCGCAGTCAGCGCGATGCCGCCATCCATCGGTTGAAAAACATCCAGTGCCAGTTCCGGAAAATCCGCCGGCTTGCGCCCGCCGCCGTCATCGACCAGCGAGCGATCCGGGGTCTTCGGCTTGCAACCGGTCCAGGCGAGACCCATTGCCCCCAACAGGGCGACGGCAGTTAGCATTTTGGTTGTCGTTTTCATCACGAATATCCTCCGAATGATTGAGTGAACGCATACTCCTTTTTCTTGCCAACAATCGGGCTGATTCCCCGATAATCTACCGTGATAACAACCGCTAGCCTCTGCTTTGGCAATCCTAAAATCCATGACTGAGGATCAACACCCCACAGACTGCCGGGCGGAGGGACTTGCACTTTCGCGGGCGACGGGTCAATCTCCGCGGGTCATGGCCTTGCTCGACGTCCGGAATCTCACCACCCGCTTTCACACCCGCAACGGCGTCGTCCATGCGGTGGAAAATGTCTCGTTCACCGTCGATCCCGGAGAAACGCTCGGCATCGTCGGCGAGTCCGGCTCGGGAAAATCCGTCACCTGTTATTCGCTGCTCGGCCTGATCCCCCAGCCTCCCGGCCGCATCCATTCCGGGCAGGCGATCTTCGACGGCGTCGATCTCCTCAAGCTCCCAGAGAAACAGCTGCGCCATATCCGGGGAAAGCGCATCTCGATGATTTTCCAGGATCCGATGACCTCGCTCAACCCATTCATGAGAGTGAGCGCGCAACTAACCGAACCGCTCGCGCTGCATGAGGATTGCCATGGCAAGCAAGCGCTCCATCGCGCCATCGACGCTCTCGCCGAAGTGGGCATCCCGGACCCGGAAAAACGCATTCACTCCTACCCCCACGAATTCTCCGGCGGGATGCGCCAGCGCGTGATGATCGCCATGGCCCTGATCACCCGGCCCGAACTTCTCATTTGCGACGAGCCCACGACCGCGCTCGACGTCACCGTGCAGAAACAGGTGTTAGACCTCATCCGCGACCGCCAGCGGCAGCTTGGCACCGCCGTCATTTTCATCACCCACGATCTGGCAGTCGTGTCCGGAATGTGCGACCACATCAACGTCATGTATGCCGGGCGGATCGTCGAAAGTGCTGAAAAATCGGAGCTGTTCAGCCACCCGCTCCACGCCTACACCCGCTCGTTGTTGAAATCCATTCCCGCCACTCACCCGAAGGGTGATCTGCTGTACACCATCCCCGGCCTGCCACCCGATCTTTCTCGGCCGTCCGCCGGTTGTTCGTTCCAGCCAAGGAACCGCATTGGCAAACCAGAGCTGTGCCTCGTGGATAGATCTCCGTCGCTCGACGAGATCCAGCCAGGACATTTCGCGCAGAACTGTCCGGGATGTCTGGCGACCGCGTAATTTTCTCAGTGCCCCTCACCCCGCGCGAGTTGCTCCGCCTCTTCCTCGTGCGAGTGGATTTGCAGCGTCACCTGCACCCCTTCCCGGTCGGCCGCGGCTTTCAAAACGCTGCGGATCGCCGAGGCGGTGAAGCCGTTCCTGCCGATGAGCATCGCCACATCCGGCTTCGCGAGGACGAGCTTAAACCGCAGCCGCTTCGGCCCCAACTCCGCCACCTTGAGCTGCGCCTGGGCGGGCTCGTCGATCAAATTAACGGCCACGTATTGGAGGAAATTCTTCAAACGATCGGTAACGGCCTGCATGATGGACAAAGGATGCCGTCGACTTGAGCACTCCGCAAGCCAACGTTGTCATTTGGACTTCTGCCTCAGAACATCGCTTGCGACCGCATCCTGAAAAGCCAGGCGGAGGACCTGAGTAGTCCGCCCCTCGGCATAGGGATGGTCCTCGACGCGCGACAAGCGCGACAAGCCGCGGATCGACGAGGTTAGAAAAACTTCCTCCGCACACTCCAGCTCACCGGGCAGGAGATCGCGCTCTTCGCATGGAATTCCCAGCTCCTTGGCCAGCTCGATCACCACCTCACGAGTGATTCCCGGCAAGCAGCCGGAGGCCAGCGACGGCGTGAGCAACCTGCCTTGGCTCACCAGGAAAAGATTGGCCGTGGCGGCTTCGCAAAGGTGGCCGGTCGTGTTGACAAAAATCGTTTCCTCGGAGCCCTGCCGCCGGGCATGGTCGAGGGCGATCAGGTTCTCCGCATACGACGCGCATTTCATTCCGGCCAACGGCGAGCGCTCGTTGCGCGGCCACGGCGAAAGACAGGCAGTTAGCTCGGCCGGGGCCTCGGCGGCAGGTGCAGCGGTCATCCATACAAGTCGGTCGCTTCCGGGCGTTAGATCTTGGATCGGTCCGCTGCCGGCGGTGACTGAGAGACGAATTCTGGAGCGGCCCGCGGTAAGACCGTTCCGAACTAGCAACTCAGCCACCGTTCCAAAGAAATCAGGGGCGGGAAGGGTCCAGCCGAGTCTGCCGCAAGCCTGTTGGAGACGCGCGAGATGCCGGTCGGCGAAGACCGGTGTCCCGTCGAGGGCAAGCAGCGTTTCAAACAGACCGAGCCCATGCAGCGTTCCACGGTCCGTCGGCGAAGAAGGAAAATCTAGGGAGGCGAGCCATTGGCCGTTGCACCAGAGCTGGGTCATGGGAAGTGATAGTGGTCGGGGCGCGGGACTTGTAAACTTCAAGATAAGGGGCGGGGAAAACATTAGCCGGTGTTCCCTAACTTTTGAATTCACGAAGTTTCTCAAGGAGGAGATGCGGGCAGGGGGCTCGTTGCACGCTTGGGGCGGAACGACGTGCCAATGACATTGAATTGATAGTCGTAGGTCGTGGTTCTGTTTCCTTCACTCTCGAAAACAACATCGCGAATTTCGGCACTTGTCATGTGATCCTTCATCTTTCTGGTGACGAATCGCTTCCAGAACCACTCACTCTTTCCCTCGCCAAGATAATAAAACCGAGTGCCCAGCAGATGGGACTCGGCGCGCATGATCGGTTTTCCTTCTTTCCCTGATTTATCCGACCCGAGCCTGACAACCGTGGCCCCCGAAGCATCCTTCTCGAAGAAAGCGGTCAGAAAAGTCTCCTTCTCTCCCATCACATAAGTCACCACCTTGCCATCACGAAATTCCATGAACTGATCGCAGTCACAACCGAAAGAGGAAAACGGATTGTAAACGCCTTCGACCGAGCTTGGCATCAAAGCGATCGCCACAACGCCGGGAAGAACGATTGTCGAAATCGCTATCCAGAGCATGAGGCGGCGGGAGAGTTTCATCTTTGGGTTTATTGGACCGCAGCGATAGCAGATTTCGGATTAGAAGGAAGAGTGTTCGTCCACGCTGGCGCGGGACGAACACAAGAGGCGAAATGAATTTCGCGGTCCGTTAAGAATCCTTCATCAGCGCGGCGGCGTAGAAGCCGTCATAGCCAGTGGCGGCTGGGGAAACGGGACGTTCTTCAATGAGGGTGAAGCCACCTCCAGCTAACAGTTTGTCGATGGCCGCGCGGTTCTCGGACGGGAGGATCGAGCAGGTGGCGTAAACTAGGCGGCCGCCGGGCTTGAGCATGGCGGTGTATTTTTCCAACAGCTCGGACTGAATACCGCGGAGGCGATCGACGGCAGCGGGCTTGAGCCTCCATTTGAGATCGGGCTGGCGCTTGAGGGTGCCGAGGCCGGAGCACGGGGCGTCGATGAGCAGGCGGTCGGCGACCTCGGCGAAGTCGGTGGTGGTGGCGGCGGTGATTTCCTTGGATTTCACGCACTTGTTGGCGTTGGCGCGTTTGGCGCGGCGCTCGAGTTCGACGAGCTTTTTCGAGTCGATGTCCATGCCGAAGACGCGGCCGTCGCCTTTCATCAGGGCTGCCAGATGCAGGGATTTCCCGCCGGCACCGGAGCAGGCGTCGATGACGCGCTCGCCGGGTTGGGGATCGACGAGCGGGGCGATCATTTGCGAACCGGCGTCCTGGATTTCCACGCGGCCGTCGAGGCGGAGGGTTTTGGGCAGGGATTTGCCGGGAGCGAGGACGAGGGCATCGGGCAGGCCGGGAACTTCGGTGGCGGTGATATTGAAGCTGGCGAGCCAGGCGATGGCTTCCGGGCGGGTGGTGCGGAGGGTGTTGACGCGGAGGAAAACGGAGGCGCGCTGGTTGAGGGCGGCGAGTTCGGCATCCCAGGCATCGCCGAGTTCGGCCACGCCGAGGGCGTCGAGCCAGTCGGGGATGGATTCGCGGACGGCGCGGGGTTGCGAGGCGAGTTCGGCTTCGCGGGCTTGGATTTCCTCGGCGGATTTGCCGTTGTAAGCCCACCACTCGGGGATTTCGTAGCCCATGCGGACCCATTGGGCGGCGCAGAGGGCGGTGGTTTCCTCGCTATCGACGAGGAAGCTCAGGGCGCGACGCCAGCGGGCGACTTCGAAAACGGTCTCGGCGATGAAACTGCGGTCACGCTTGCCCCATTTCGGATTTTCCTCGAAGGCGGTGGCGAGTTCGTGGTCGAGGACCTTGTGCTCGCGGAAGACGGACTTGGCGATATTGGAAGCGGCCTCGGCGAGGATGCGGTGCATTTTCATGGGGGCGGACCGTTCCCTAAAGCAGGCGATGTGGCAAACTTGGTTTGTGGAAAAGAGGATTAGACTCCGCGAATCTGGGGAATCGAAGAGTTTTTGACCGCGGATGACGCGGATGCCCGAGGATTGAAGACCGTTCTTATCCGAGTTCATCCGCGTCATCCGCGGTTAAAACATCCAAATTCCTTGAGTCTTGGGTCATTTCAGCATTCGTTCCCGCCGTGCCGACTGTTCAACTCAAGTATCAAACGTTCCACCCGTCGATCTGGCCGAAGATGATCGGCGAGGTTTCCCGTGATGCCACTCCGGGGTCATTTGTCCTGGTGTTAGGGAAAGAAGGCACGCCATTCGGCTGGGGTTTGTGGAATCCGAAATCTCGGATGCCGCTGCGGGTGGTAAGCCATTCCCTGGAAGAACTGGAGGACGAGTCGTTCTTCGAAAATGCCATCCGCCGCGCGGCGAAACTGCGTCGCGAGGTGCTGAAACTCGACGCACAAACCGACAGCTACCGCGCGATCCACGGTGACGCGGATTTTATGCCGGGCATCGTGGCGGACAAGTTCGCGGACGTGCTGTCGGTGGAAATCACGAATCTAGCAGCGTGGCAGCGCTTGCCGAAATGGCTGCCGCTGCTGCACGAATGTTTCGACACTAAGCGCGTGGTGGTGGGCATCGATGAGGACTTGGCGCGAATTGAAAACATCCCTCGTCGGGGCGGGGTGGAGTCGGACAACGTGCGGTCGGTGAAAATCCGCGAGCATGGCGTGCGCTACGAGGTGGACTTTTCCGAAGGCCACAAGACGGGATTTTTCTGCGACCAACGCGACAGCCGGAAAAAATTCGGTGCTCTGGCAGACGGGCGGACCGTGCTGGATCTTTGCTGTTATACGGGCGGCTTCGGGATTTCCGCAGCACTGGCTGGAGCCACGGAAGTGACCGGCGTGGATCTGGATGAGACGGCCGTCGCCATGGCGAAGCGGAATTCCAACTTGAACAACGCCAAGGTGAAATTCACCCACGCCGACGCCTTCACCTGGGCGCGCACGATGATCGAGAATGGGCGCACTTGGGACCTCGTCATCGCCGATCCGCCGAAGTTCATCCACGGCCGCGAGGATGAGATCGGCACCGCGAAATATGCGGATTTGAACAAGCTTGCACTGCAACTCGTCGCGCCGGAAGGGCTGTTTGTGACCTGCTCGTGCTCCGGCATGTTAGGCGCGGGGGAGTTCGAGCAAATCGTAGTCACTTCGGCCCATCGCCGGAACAAGCGGTTGCAAACCTTCGACCGCACGGGTGCCGGGCCGGATCATCCGACGCTGTCTAACTACCCGGAGTCGCGCTACCTCAAGGTGCTCTGGTCGCGGGTGATTTGATAACGCCGGGGTGGAAATCCGAGGTGCTAGAAAAGCATGCCACGCCGCTGCTTCCATTCTCGAAAAAATCCGCTTCGCCGAAACGCAGGGATTGTCTTGATCAAGCACGGCACCCGCAATCGGTCAACGCTTTTGCCGTGCATATCCGCGGGCAGCCGCGAGGGCCAGATCAACCAGCGAGGCGCTTTCTCCCTCAAGCCCTAGAGATTCAAGGCGATTCTCCAGCAGCCGAAAGTCTGATTCATTCGCGCCGCGATCTTTCGCCATTCTGGCGATGGCGCCTTCCAGATAGGCCGCCTTCCCTTGGGGCGAGTTGATCAACGTGGAAAAGCTCACGATATCCTTGTTTCCTAGGCTGCCTTCCAAGGCATCCACGTCTTTCTCCGTCACTTCCATCCCCGGCGGGAGGAGGCCGGCCACCTGACGCACAAACCCGATGTCGTCACCCGCCATTTCCGAGGCGTAATATTGGAAATACTTCATTTCCTCGCCAGCGTGCCCGACCATCGCGTTCTTCACGAAAGCAAGGGCTTCATCCTTCCTGCCATTTCTAACCAACATCGAGGTGAATCCCGTCTCACACGAAGTGCGAGGATACCCCGGCTCCATTTTATCAATCCACCGGATGGCCAGCGCAGGATCGCTCACGGCCAGGGAATGCATGATATTCCTCATGGCGAAGTCCTCAACTTTTCCCTCTTTGGTGCGCTTGCCGACCTCTTCCAGGAATCCGGGAATGTCATCCCGCGGGAGTTTTTCCAATGCGTTGCTGATGACATTGGCCACGATCCCGGAGGGAAGCGTGTCGATGAACCTGAAGAACGGATCTTTCCCCTGCCGGGCAAAAGCAGCGGATAACGCAAACTGCGCTTGGAAAGAAGCCCCCCACTCCGAATTCCCCTGTATGTTTTTGAGGGCTTCCTGAAGAACTTCCTGTGCCAGGTCCGGACGGCTGTCAGCGACGGCACGGACCGCAGCGAACTGTAATGACGACACATCCGGATTCTCAGCGACCCACGCCATTGCCTTCTGCCAGTCGCGAACGGCATAGCGGGCAAACAGATGGCTTGCGACTTTTTTGGAAAGTTTAGATTTCTGTGAGAGAAGGATCAATTGCTCCAGCACGGAAAGAGGCAGCCTTTCGAGCATCACTTCGCATTCGTAGGTTTTCTTCGCCTTGTCCAATGGTTCGATATCCCCGTCGATCGCATCCGTCGCCTCCACGAGGGCAAATGCGTTCGTGGCCGACAGCCCGCTCAAGTCCCTATCACCTGCCAGGTCACGAGAAGACCCGGCGGGCCAATAGTCCTTGCCTCCAGCAGCAGCAACCCGACGCGCCGAAACCGTTCGCTCCGGTGGCGGTGATTGTTTGGAAAAATCCGCCCCGCGCACCGCAGCGAGATGGCCAGCCACAAAGCCGATGGCAATCCCAACCAGCGTCAAACCAACGGCAATCAGCGGGTGTTTCATGGAACAGACCTACATTCATTCGGCCCCCGCCGGCCACCGCAAATGCGAGACCGCAGCGCATTCCGCATTTGCGATGGCCGGCGAGATCAGCGACAACTCGGCAATTTCCAAATTTCACGGTGCGGGCCGTGGCCGTATAACAGAATCCACGTCGGCTCTGCGGTCGGCGGGCGAGTTTTCGGAGACGGCTTTCGCCGCATGGGATTTCAGAATGCCTTCCGGCAGCGTCTGCCAGTGTTGGAGGGCCACATCCAGGTTCCCACGGGCTGCGGCAGCGAAGAGCTCCACGCTTTGTTCGATCCGCTTTTTGCCTTTCACGTGAGATTCCGTCCAGTCCAGCGCTCCCACCAGGTCGCTCTTCGCCCAAGCCGGGCCATGAACTTTCATAAAAGTCACGGCTTCTGCCGGATTGTTGGACGCTTCGGCATTTTCCCGCGAAAGCGCTTCGATCCCGTCGAAGGATGCGGCGCTTTCCTTGCTGCTGGAAAACCCCGCCGAGACCAGTTCACGCCGCATCGCCTCGGGGGCTTGCTTCCATAGGGAAATCGCATTCGCCGTCTCTTCGTTCCGTCCGAGCGCCATGTTTGTTAGCAAATTCGCCAACAGATGGGTTCGTTCCACGCCGGGAGGCAATGACAGCAACAGGTCGCAAGTGGCTTTGCCAGTATTGTATGGATTGAAAACAGAGCCTTCCAAGTCGGGAGGGAAAAGATCGAGATTCTGCATCAGAAGTTCCCCGGCTCGATTGGGATTACTTTTGTTAAGGACCTCGAGGGATGAAGCCAGTGCTTGCCGGCGAATATTTTTGTTAGCAATCTTGAAAACCGCCCCGAGGGCCGCCTCCATGTCTTTTTCAGCCCATTTTTGAAACAAAGTGGAAGCCGCGCTTTCCCGCTCCCTGAAATCCGATCCGCCTTGGTGGATGAGCCAGGCAAACATTTCCGCAGGTGATTCTTCTGCCCACTGCAAAGTGCATTGGAACGCGTAAGTGCTGCAAGTCAGCACGAATGGATTTTTTCTGTCTCCGGCAACAACTCCTTCCATCCACTCCGCGTCGTGGATCTCCTTGGGCGGTGCGCGATAGACTAGCATTTCGTTTTCGAACTGCGCCGCGGAGACAACCGGATTTCCCGAACTTAACGCCGCGGCTTCGCGCTGCCGCGGGCTTCGGACGCGGGCTTCATTTAACGACATACTCGTCTTGCCGGGCGATTCTGTGAGCCAAGCGAGAAGCGCCGTCAGCACGAAAGCCAGCGGTGGAGCAATCAGGGTGCAGGCACGTTTCATCGGAACGGGTCGTTAGAATCGGACGGTGATGTGAATGGATCGGGAGGCGGGGGGCCGCGGTCGGTCATTCCCCGGGCGCGGCGGACTTTGTCCAAAGCCGCCCGGAACTTTTGCGGGGCGTCATATCCCCATTTGCTATCCAGATCGAAAATCGCCTCATCGCGCGCAGAGGGATTGGAAATCGAGTTCGCCCATTGCCATGCCTCGTTAAATTGTTCCCGGGCCAAGGAAGAAGACAGGCTGGCGGCAGCGGCATCGCGCGAAGGCCCGGCGGGCAGAGATGCGGCCCAGTTGGAAGCGGCGTATTCGTCATACGATGCCCACGCACTGGCCAAACCCGCTGCTGCTGGCTTTGAAGCGGCATCGTCGGGCAGCGAGTCCAGCCATTTCGCCGCAGCTTCCGGGTCCAGCTCGCCCCATTTTCCCATGAACGATTCCCGCGCCTTCAAGGTGGTTTCCGCAGGCAGGGAAGCGATGGCTTTCGCGTAGGCCGCCGGATTCCGACCAAGCGCTTCCCCCAACCTCTCGTCCCATTGCCCTGTGGTTAGATGGCTCAAAAGGACGATGTTGTGTTCCGGACTTGCGTCGGGCAGGCCTTTGATGATTTCGCCCGCGAACACCGGGCGGACGGATTCCGGCAGCCGATCGAGTGTCGACAGGCACTCCTCCGGATTCACATCGACGGCGCGCGCCGCCAGTTTTTGCAAGGTGGGATCGTCCTGTGCTCCGTTCAATTCCTTGTCCCACATGCCTGCCACGGCAAGACATTCGCCGGCAGACCAATTCGCACTCTTCAGGCAGATCAAACCCGCCTCGATGCCGCGTTGCCACGCGCTGTACCCATCGCCCATAGACGCGCTCAACTTGTGCAATTCCCCGAAGAACTGAGCGGGATTATTTGGGAGATTGCCAGCAGCCGACCTCAGGACAGCGTTCCTTACACCGTTGTTCTTCAGTTCGTCCTCTCCCAAATCAGTCGGCCCGAGTTGACTTAATGGATTCGCGGACTTTTCCGCTTCCGCCTCTGGGGAAGACTCAGTAAAGGGACCCCATTTGTATTTGGAAAAGAAACTCTCGGTGGTTTTCACCAACTTTAAAGCCTCAATAAGATCCACCTTCGCAAGTTGTGCGAGGATTTCGCGACGGGCATCATAACGAAGATCGTTTTCAATCCCAAGTTTCGCAGTCTGCAATTCCGCCAACGCCGCGCGGGGATCTTTCTCCGCCAATGCACACAACCGCGCTTGGCTGGCGATGGCGCGCAGCTTGGGATCGGCGATGCCATTCACCCAGTCGGTCATCGAGGGATCTCCAGGCTTCCACGCCTTGGCCACCTCCAGGATGGCGTCTGCGAAGTTTGATGGATAGTAATTCCCATAATTCGATTTCAAACAGGCGTTGGCCGCGGCCAGGGTGTTAGTTTTCGCGAGATTGGCGATCGCCGTCTCCCAGTCGTCGTTGGTCATGCCGGGAGTCAGATCGAAACTGCCGTCGGGATTCATCATGAGATAGAGCGCGGGGTGGCGTTCGGCGAGTTCCTCCGCCGCTTCGTCGACGAAATGTTCGTTTAACTTGTACCGCTCCGGTCCGAATATCAGCTCCGCCGCCTTTTCCGGCATCGCGCGCACCAGCACTTGCGCTGCCCAGTTGGCGTATTCGTAATCGCGGGCGGTGACCATTTTCAGAAAGCCCTCGACATCCTTCGAGAGCCAGACCGCGAGAAAGAAGCGGAGCGCGTTTTCCGGATGTCCTTCCAAATAGTTATCGCCCTCCGGGAAAAGCTTCTCCCACTCCTCCAGCAATTTCGGATAATCGACCGGAGCGGCATGCTTCACCCGCGCCATCCATGATCCTTGCGGTGAATCGAGTGAATTTCTAACCTCGCCCGGTTTCGTCGAAGTCGAACCTCTAACCTGCGATTGCGTGGGTTTATTCTCCCCCTCCCTGAACCCGCACCCAAAATACCAGCCGCCGATCGCAGACAATGTCAACAACGCCAGCCAAGTGAAGCGACGGATTTGATCCTGCGAAAGCACCGCCGAACCGTGCAATGCTGTCCCTCAGATTGCTAGAGGCAATTTCACGGGTTCCCAGAATGGGTCAATCCTCGATCTTGAGTGTCGCCGGGTCCCAGTCGATGGACGGATACTCCATGTTGAGCTTCTTGAGGGTGTCGAGCATGATCCGCGCGACGCAGAGATTGCGATACCATTTGCGGTCGGCTGGCACCACATACCAGGGCGCGAATGCGGTGGAGGTCTTGCCAATCGCATCTTCGTAGGCCGTCATGAAATCATCCCACCTCGCGCGGTCCACGAGGTCGTCCGGGTTGATTTTCCAATGTTTAACCGGGTCCGCCAGGCGGGCTTCCAAGCGCTTCTTCTGCTCGCTCTTGGAAATGTGCAGGAAGATTTTGACGATAGTTGTCCCCTCCTCCGCTAACATCCGCTCGAACTCGACGACGTGGCGCTGGCGGCGCTGCCAGACTTCGTCGGGGAAGATTTTCTTCACCCGCACGGCGATGATGTCCTCGTAGTGGCTGCGGTTGAAAATCACCAACTGCCCGCGATGCGGCACCTTGGAATGCACCCGCCACAGGAAGTCGTAAGACATCTCCTCCTCGCTGGGTTTCTTGAACGAGCGGACGTGGATGCCCTGCGGGTCAATCCGGGAAAAGACGTGCTTGATGCAGCCATCCTTGCCGCCGGTGTCCATCGCCTGCATCACTACCAGAATGCGGTGCTTGTTCTGGGCGTAGAGGCGTTTTTGCAACTCCTGGAGCTCGTGCTGAAGTTCATCGAACTGCCGCTCGTTCTCCTCCTTGCCCGCGCCGTTGAATAAGATCTTTTCGCCGCCGTCGATCTTCTTCAAGTCCACCTTGGTGCCGGGTTTCACCCAATAACGTTCCAATGCTCCTCTGACTGGCATGGACGTCTTTATCGCGAGCCGACTCCCGCGTGACAAGCCCCGACTCGCGGAAGATGCGGCTTGTCACACATTGGGGATTGAACCACCGGCGATTGCGCGTTGTCTTTGTGCGATGCCGAACGCCCGCAAGTCCGCGAAAAAAGCACTGGTCGCAGAGAATCTCTTCACCGCCCTGCACATCGGCGCGAGTTCGGTTTCCATGATGGTCGCGGAACGGGCGGACAACGGTTCGATCACCCCGGTGGATTTCCTCGAACAACCGGCGCCGGTCGCCCGCGACATTTTCCGCAACGGAGTGATCAGCGCCTCCACCACCGAGCGGGTGGTCTCGATCATCAAGGGCTATCAGAAATCCTTGGCGGAACTCGGACTCAACCCCCATGCCGTCACCCGCGCGGTGGCCACCAACATCCTGAGCGAGGCCACCAATCACGAGACCTTCATGAACCGCATCCGGATCGCCTGCGGCTTGCGGGTCGGCACCATCGACGACGGGGAAATGACACGGCTGATCTATCTGAAAACTCGCCGCCGCCTGCTGATGCTGCCCACCATGCGCAAGCACACGACGCTGGTTCTGCACGTCGGCCCCGGGAACACGCGTGCCCTGTTATTTCAAGACGGCCTGATCACCCGCTACACCAGCTACCGCATGGGCACCCACCGCACGCGCGAGGCGGTGGACGGCTCCCACGCGGAAGGCTCGGCGATGCTGCGGGTCATCCGCGAGCACGCCTACGGGAATCTCGCGCAAATCCGCTTCGACTACTCGGATCTCGCCGTGGACGGGCTGGTGATCATCGGCTACGAAATCCAGTCGGTCGCCACCTCCCTCGCAAAGTCCAGCCAATCGTGCTCGACGAAGACCTTGCGCCAGTTCACCGCCGATGCGGCTAACATGAGCGACGTGGAACTGGTGAAACGCTTCCAGCTCGATTACCAAACCGCTGAGGCACTCATTCCCGCTTTGGAAATCAATCTGGCGGTCGCGGAAACTTTCAAGCTGGACGAAGTCCACATCCCCATCAGCGAATACGAGCAGGGCCTGCTCCACGACCTGCTCGTCTCGCAGGAACTCACGGGCGCCTTCGCCGAGGAAGTCATCCGCTCCGCCCAAATCCTGGCAAAACGCTATCAGTCGGATCCCAGCCACGGCGAACACGTCGGCAACCTCTGCGTAAGGTTCTTCGAATCGCTATCCGATCTCCATCAGCTCACGCCGCACGACGCGCTGCTGCTGCAGGTGGCCGCCATCCTCCACGAGGTTGGCACCTACGTCAGCCCGCGCGCCCACCACAAGCATTCGGAGTATCTGATTCTGAACTCCGAAGTCTTCGGGCTCGACCGGCTGGATGTCACCATCGTCGCGCTTGTCGCCCGCTACCACCGCCACTCCGGCCCGCGCCTCGATCACCCGAGCTACGCCGCCCTCGCCACCGACGACCGCATCCGGGTGTGCAAGCTCGCGGCGCTGTTGCGCGTGGCCGACGCCCTCGAACGCACCCATGCACAGCGTGTCGAGCATCTCGAAATCCGCCGCGAGTCCGGCAAGCTCCGGATCCGCCTGCCCGGCCTGGCCGATGCCGCCGTCGAGCGCCTCGCGATGGCCTCCAAGGCCGACCTCTTTGAGCAGGTGTTCGGCCTCGGCATCGTCATCGACGAGGACAACTGAAGTGAAATGCCAAAACGCTGAAATTTTCCCATGTCCACCCCCTACCTTAACCGCGAGCTGTCCTGGATCGAGTTCAACCAACGTGTCCTCAACGAAGCCCTGCGCGACGACCTGCCATTGTTAGAGCGGGTGAAATTTCTGGCAATCACCGCGTCAAACCTCGACGAGTTTTTCCAAGTCCGCATCGGCGGTCTCATGCTGATGCGCCGCAGCGGACGCAAGACGCCGGACGCCTCGGGCTACTCGCCCGCCAGGAACCTGATCGCCCTGCGCCAGCGCATCCTCAAGATGTATGCCGATCAATATGGCCTGCTCACCGGCATTCTCGTCCCCGCTTTGGAGAAAGCCGGGATCCACCCGCTCCAGCCTCGCGAGCTTTCCGTGGTGCAGGCCTCGCAGGTCGCCGCCACGTTTGAGGACTTGATTTTCCCGTTGCTCACCCCCCTTGCGGTGGATTCCGAGGGCGCGCCGCCGATCGTTCCGGCGCTGCAAATCACCGTTGCCTGCCGCCTGCTGGATATCGAAACGCAAATCACCCGCTATGCGCTCATTCCCATTCCGGAATCCCTCGGCCGTCGCGTGAATGTCGCCATCGAAGGCGACAGACATGCCTTCGTGCTCATCGAGGATCTCGTCGCCACCCATGCCGGGCAGCTTTTCCCGGGGGAGGTCGTCACCGCCACCACGGCGTTCCGGGTCACCCGCAATGGCGACATCGCAGTGCAGGAGGAAGATGCCATCGACCTCGCCGGCGAAATGGAAGACGTGCTGAGCGCCCGCCGGTTCGCCGATACCGTTAGACTGGAATTGCGTTCGGACGCCCCGCGCGATCTCGTCCGCGTCATCAAACACGTCACCTCCACCACGCCGCAGGAAGTTTATCGAGTCGATGGCCCGCCGGGACTGGCGTCGTTCATGGAACTCGCGTTTCTATCCGGTTTCGATCACCTCCGCGATCCCGATTGGCCGGCACAGAACTCCCCCGCCATCGCGCCGGGGGCTTCGATGTTTGAGACCATCGCCTCCAACGACGTCCTGCTTTACCACCCTTATGAATCTTTCGAGCCTGTGCTGCGCCTGATCGAGGAAGCCGCCGAGGACCCGGATGTCATCGCCATCAAACAAGTCCTCTACCGGACTGCCAGAAAGTCCCGGATCATCGACGCGCTGATCAAGGCCGCGGAAAACGGCAAGCACGTCACCGCGCTGGTCGAGCTCAAGGCCCGCTTCGACGAAGCCCGCAACCTTGACCGCGCCGACGAACTCCAGCGCGCCGGCGCCCAGATCGTCTATGGCGTCAAAGGGCTCAAAACCCACGCGAAGATCTGCCTGATCGTCAGGCGCGAGTCCGGCCACCTGCGCCGCTACGTCCACCTCGGCACCGGCAACTACAACGAGACGACCTCCAAGCTCTACACCGATCTTTCCTACCTCACCTGCAAGCCCGAGTATGGAAACGACGCCTCGCTGTTCTTCAATGCCGTGACCGGCCGCTCGAAACTCCTGCGTTTCCAACGCCTCGTCCCCGCCCCCACCGCGATGAAGCCGACGTTGCTAGACCTGATCGCGGGCGAGGCGGAGCGCGCGAAACAAGGGCTCCCCGCCCGCATCATCGGCAAGGTCAACTCGCTGCAGGATCCGGAAATCATCAACGCCCTCTACAAAGCCTCGCAGGCCGGCGTCGAAATCCGCCTCAACATCCGCGGCATCTGCTGCCTCAAGCCCGGCGACCCGAAACACTCGAAAAACATCGAGGTCATCTCGGTGATCGACCGCTTTCTCGAACACGCCCGGCTGTTCTATTTCCACCAGGGCGGCAGTTCCGAAGTGTACATCGCCTCAGCGGACTGGATGACGCGCAACCTGGAAAAGCGCATCGAGCTGATGATCCCGATCGAGGAGCCAGGGCTCAAGCGCCGGCTCGTTAGAATCCTCGAAGCCTTCTTCCAGGACAACACCCAGGCCTCACGGCTCATGCCGGACGGCAGTTCCCAGCGCCTCGTCCGCGCCAAGGGTCAGAAAGCCTTCCGCGTGCAGGATCATTTCTATCAGCACGCGCGCAAGGCGGCCAAAGCCCGCGAGCACGAACGCGCGATGACCTTCGAGCCGCACGTTCCGGCGGAGTAATGGAAGAAGTTGAGAGATGAGAGCGAAGAGAAACCGCATTCTCCGCTTCTTCCTCTTTCGCTCAACTCTCAACCATCCACTATCAACCTCTTCCCATGCATCTCCTCTTCGACCTCGACGGCACGCTCGCCGACTCACGTCCCGGCATCATCGCTTGCATCCAGCACTCCCTCAAAGAAAACGGCCTGACTGTCCCGGCGGCGGATGAGCTGTTGTGGTGCATCGGCCCGCCCCTCTTGGAGACTTTCAAAAAGCTCGTCAGTCCCGACGCGGCCCATCTGTTTGAGCCGGCCATCGGAAAATACCGTGATCGTTACAGTGCGATCGGGATTTTTGAATGCGAGGTCTATCCCGGTGTCGAAAGCATTCTCACAGAGTTTCACGCTTTGGGTCACACGCTCCATGTCGCAACTTCCAAAGCGGAAATATACGCCAAACGGATCATCGAACATTTTGGCCTGGGCAAGTATTTCGCAAGCGTGAACGGCAGCGGTCTCGACGGCACCCGCGCGAACAAGTCGGAACTCATCGAATACATCCTCCAACAGCAGAACATCGCGCCAATGGACGCCGTCATGATCGGCGACCGCGAGCACGACATGATCGGCGCAAAGGCTAACGGCATCCCCGCCATCGGCGCGCTGTGGGGATATGGTACCGGCGGCGAGCTGATGGAGTCCGGCGCGACTCTCTGCGCCCGCGTCCCGCAACTGCTGCCGGAACTGATCGAAAGTTTGCAATAGGGAACATGGACGAGACGTCCATGTTCCCCTAGCAGCCTGTCACTGGTTCGACTTGTCGAACGCCGCGTCGAACGCGATCTTGCTCGTCGGAAAATCCACCGCCCTAACAAATGCCGCGGCTTCTTCCCCGCCGTGGACGCGGTCCATGCGGATGTCTTCCCATTCGACGGACAGTGGACCGTTGTAGCCGACGTCGTTGAGCGCGACGATGATGTCCTCGAACTCGATGTCGCCATGGCCGAGCGAACGGAAGTCCCAGAAGCGGCGGGCATCGCCGAAATTCGTGTGGCCTCCGAAGACGCCGACCGATCCGTCGCCGTGGTTCCACCAGACGTCCTTCATGTGGACGTGATAGATTCGGCTGCCAAGATCGCGGATGAATTTCACGTAGTCCACGCCCTGATAGCCGAGGTGGGACGGATCGTAGTTGAAGCCGAAACGTTTGTGGTTGCCGACCGCTGCTAGGGCGCGTTGGGCCGACGCGATGTCGAAGGCAATTTCCGTCGGATGGACTTCGAGAGCGAAGTTCACGTCGAGCTTTTCATAGGCGTCGAGGATCGGCAGCCAGCGCTTGGCGAAGTCCTTGAAGCCCTTCTCATAATACTCCTGCGATGTCGGCGGGAAGGCGTAGAGCGAGTGCCAGATCGAGGAACCGGTGAAACCGTTAACGGCGACCGGAAACTCGTCCTTGCCGTTGCGGCCGGGCTTGGCGTTGAAAAACGCGCGCGCGGCCTTGCCTGTGGCGATCATTTGCTTGGCCGCCCGCTTGCGGACGCCTTCCGGATCGCCGTCGCCCCAAACCTCCGGCGAGAGAATGGCCTTGTGGCGCTCGTCGATGAGATCGCAGACGGCCTGCCCGACGAGGTGGTTGGAAATGGCGTAACAGGTGAGCCCATGGTCGGCTAATAGCTCCCATTTTTCCTTCACGTAGGCCTTGCTGGAAAGCGCAGCGTCCACGTCGAAGTGATCGCCCCAACAGGCGAGTTCGAGGCCGTCGTAGCCCATTTCATAGGCCAGCGGGGCAAGTTCGGCGAGCGGGAGGTCGGCCCATTGGCCGGTGAAAAGTGTGACGGGGCGTGACATGGTTTTCGATGGGGTTTGGTCGCCGCAGAATGGATGGATCCACCCCGGAAGACAAAGGAAAAACGAGGGACAATTACGCAGTTGCGGCATTCCATTTCCCCCGCGGGAAAACCTCAGCAATTCTACCTCTGTCGGAAAAACTCCAAGGTCGCGGCGAGGCCCTCGTCCAGAGTGTAACGAGGAATCCATCCGGCGGCCCGGAGTTGATCCGAACTGGCGCGCGAGTGCCTGACATCGCCCGCGCGTTCAGGCGCGTGGAGGACCGCCGATGTCGATCCGGCTGCGGCGATGAGTTCGTTAGCAAGATCGTTGATCGTGATCTGCCCGCCGTAGCCCGCGTTGAAAACTCCGGTGACACCGGGTGTTTCAGCGGCGAAGGCCAGCGCGCCGACGATGTCCTTGACGTAAATAAAATCCCGGGTCTGCCCGCCATCGCCATAGACCGTGATGTCGTTGTTGCGCACCGCTTTTTCGATGAAGATCGGAACTGCGGCCGCATAAGCGCCTTTGGGATCCTGCCGCGGACCGAAGACGTTGAAGAATCGGATCGAGGCGGTCTCCAGCCTGCCTTCGCGCTGGAAAATGCCGAGGTAATACTCTCCGTCGAGTTTGGTGATCGCATACGGGCTCTTCGGCTCGGGAATCATCGACTCAAGTTTGGGCACCGTCGGATTGTCTCCATAAACGGCGGCGGAGGAGGCGAACACGAGTTTTTTAACTCTGGCGGCGGCCGCTTGCTCGATAACATTGAGCAAACCGTGGACGTTGATATCCACGGACTCGGCAGGCTTCGCCATCGATTCGGGAACGCTGACGAGGGCCGCGAGGTGGAAGATGTAATCGACACCATCGACCGCCCTTTCAACTACGTCGCGGTCAGTGACCGAGCCTTCAATGAAGGTGTGCCGAAGTCCATCGAGATTGCGACGGAAACCGGTGCGCAGGTTGTCGAGCACCCGGATTTCCGAGGCCGTGTCCTGGTAGTGCTCGACGATGTGGGATCCGATGAACCCGGCCCCGCCAGTGATGAGGATTTTCATGCGTGGGCGGCGATGGTTAGCGGTTTCCAGCCAGGATGAGAAGCCACGATTTGCGTCAATTCGGGACAACTCCCAAGGCACCCGGCGATCTGACGAAGAACTAACAATCACGACGCTTGCTTTCAGATAGAAGAATTCTTGAGCTTGACAGGTAAGCGATTGCTTACGTATATGAACGGCATGGTGATGACTTCTGTTCGAGAGCCCGATGTGTTCACAGCAATCAGCCATCGTTCGCGACGCCAAATTCTGGATCTTCTCACCGATGACAAGCGCTCCGTTAGCGACATTGCCGCACATTTTGAAATGAGCCGTCCGGCGGTCTCCCAGCACCTCCGCGTCCTGCTTGATGCCGGTCTTTTGACCGAGCAGCGGCACGGCCGCGAACGCCGCTATCAGTTCGTCCCCGAACGCCTGGGCCCGGTGCGGGAATGGATCTCGCAATACGAGCGGTTCTGGGACGACCACCTCCTACGCCTTCAGAAGCATCTATCCAACAAGAGCAAGGAATGACCAAGACGATTCAAAGAGTGATGCTGGTTCCGCAATCGCGGGAGCAGGTCTGGCGGGCGATCGCCGATAGCACCGCCCTGGCCGGGTGGATGTATCCCAATGACTTCCAGCCGCGCGTCGGCCATCACTTCACATTCCGCGTGCCGCCGAACCCCAAGGTGGGTTTTGACGGGCTGATCGTTAGCTGCGAGGTGTTGGAGTGCGAACCTCCGAGTCGGCTGGCGTTCTCGTGGGCCGCGGGCGGGCTCGCCGATTCGCGGGTGAGTTTCCGCCTCGACCCAGAGGGCGAAGGGACGCGCCTCATCTTCGAGCATTCGGGCTTCGACGTCTCCCAACCGTGGGGCGAGCAGGCATTCAAGGGGGCGGAGTTTGGCTGGGCGAAGATGCTCGGACAGCTTTCCGCCATAGTCACAGGCTCGGTGCCCGATCGCAAATAACAGCGCCGATATCATCATTCATCATCACAACATCATGAAGCAAAGCACCAAACGTTCGATACTTCGCTGGATTCATATCATCTTCGGCCTTCCGATCCTCGGTTACATTTATGGTCCGGTTGAGGAAGTTGCACAATATGCGCCCATGTTCCGCTTTGTCTTCGTTCCCATACTTGTCCTATCAGGATTTTGGATGTGGAAAGGCGATGCCCTTCTCCGCCTCATTTCGAACAAATCTGCCTGAATCCGAAACAACTCTTCACACGAAACAGCATTAAAAAATCGCTATGAAACGCACCGGAATCAAAAAGGAATTGTCGCTAAACGAACGCGAAGAACTGTTCGGAACGTTGAAGGCCCGCTTTGAGAAAAACATGAACCGCCATAAAGGTCTCGAATGGGCGAAGGTAAAAGCAAAGTTGGAAGCGAACGCCGAGAAGCTGTGGTCACTCAATGAAATGGAAGAATCTGGCGGCGAACCCGATGTTGTGGATCATGACAAAAAGTCGGGAGAGTATATCTTTTTTGATTGTTCACCGGAAACACCAAAGGGTCGCACCAGTGTTTGTTATGACCGTGAAGGGCTGGAATCGAGAAAAGAACATAAACCAGCAAATACCGCCATGGATATGGCAACGGCCATGGGCATTGAGCTTTTGACGGAAGAGCAATATCTGGAACTGCAGAAGCTTGGAAATTTCGACATGAAGACGTCGAGCTGGGTGAAAACCCCCGAAGATGTTAGAAAGCTCGGCGGCGCGCTCCATTGTGATCGCCGCTACGGCCGCGTCTTTGTGGGCTACAACGGTGCCCAGTCTTACTACAGCGCCAGGGCCTTCCGGGGCTCGCTTAGGGTCTAATCCCTTCCCCCAACTTGGGGGAAATGTAGCCTCACAAGGGCTCGAACCTTGAATAACAGAATCAAAATCTGCGGTGTTACCATTACACTATGAGGCTTTTTGCCTGCGGCGGGCGCAAGCTAAACTGGCTTCCCCGGGTTTGGCAACTGGGAAAATCAATCATTCTGGCCGAAAGGCGAAGCCGGTTTCCTCCGTTCCTGTGGCCGATGAAATCCCAATTTGTGTTGCCCGTGAGTTTGTTGATGGTGGCGGTATCCGTGGCGAAAGAGCCGGTAGGACGGCCTTGGAAAAAGCAGGTGATCACGACGGATTTCCTCACGGAAGGCTTGTCCGCCGGGGATCTGGATGGCGACGGCGTGAAGGATTTGGTGGCGGGGGCGTTCTGGTTCAAGGGGCCGGATTTCAAGGAGGCGAAGGCCTACCGGCCGGGCAAGGCGCTGCCACCCACGGTCTATCAGGAAGACTCGTTCCTGAGCTGGGTGGAGGATTTCAACGGCGACGGCAAGAACGACATCCTCATGGCGAGTCGCCCCGGGAAGGAAATCACGCTCTATTTGAATCCGGGCAAGCAGGGCGAGTGGAGCGCTCACCAGGTGTTAGCCGAGGCCGCCACCGAAAGTCCCGTGTGGACGGACCTGGATGGGGATGGGAAGAAGGAATTGGTCTGCATGCAGGGCGGGAAGTTTGGCTACGCCAGAGCGGATTGGAAGGAAGTGACGAAACCCTGGACCTTCGTGGCGATTTCAGAAAAGCGCACGGATTCGCCTTATGTCCACGGGCTTGGCGTCGGGGATTTGAATGGCGACAAGCGACCGGACATCGTGGAAAAAGACGGCTGGTTCGAGCAGCCCGCAAAGAAGGATGCGGCTTGGATTTGGCACAAGGAGCCATTCGCTGGCCCGGGCGGGGCTCAGATGCTGGTGTTTGATGCGGATGGAGATGGCGACAACGACATGGTGACGAGCCTGAACGGCCACGGCTATGGCCTGGCTTGGTACGAGAGCAAACCGGCAGATGGAAAGATTGGGTTCGTCCGCCATGAAATCCTGCCGGATAACCCGGCGAAGAAAGGCGAGGGTGGGCTTCAGTTCAGCCAGTTGCACGCGCTGGAAAATGGAGATTTCGACGGCGATGGGCGGCTGGATTTCATCACGGGCAAACGCTACTTCGCGCACAACGGGAAAGACCCGGGTGAAATGGAGGACGCGGTGCCAGCGGTGATTTTTTACAACCGGAAGGACGGCGCGGGCATGCGTTGGCAGGCGCAAGTGCTCGATGAGGATTCGGGCGTCGGCTGCCAAGCGCTGGTGGTGGATCTCGACGGCGACGGCAAGTTGGATTACGCGCTGGGAAACAAGAAGGGCGTGCAGATTTTCAGCCGCTAAGGCGTGGGCGGCGCGGGAGGGAAGGAAAGCACGAGTTCCATGCTTTCCATTTGCCGAATGGGCTGCGAGGGTTGTGCGGGAGTTTTCGACAGGCACGAGCTGTCGATCTCCCCGCAACCCACCTTTCCAACCCATGAATTTTCAAAACGCGCTCGCTGGCATTGCCGTCAATGATATCGAGGCGGCTATCACTTGGTATGAAGGATTGATTGGCCGACCTCCGGATATCCGGCCTCTCGATCACGTCGCGGCCTGGCAATTTCCCCAAGGTGGATGGATCGAGGTTTTCAAGGACGAGACGCGGGCTGGCCAAGCCACGGTCATTTTTGCCGTCGTCAGCTTGGAAACACAGCTTGAGGACTTGGCGGCAAAAGGGATTTCCGTGACCCACATGACTCCCTCGGCGGATATCGGGGAAGTGGCGAGCATCAGGGATCCCGACGGCAACCAGATTGTCTTCGCCGGACCCCTGACCGGCATCCTCGACGACTGACCCGCCCCGGTTAGAGAAAGATCCATAACCCCGGGATGGACGCGGGCTGAACTTTCCCGTTGAATCCCGCCCGGAAACCATCATGGAACGCCTCACTCACCTTCTGGAAAACAACCGGGCCTGGGCCAAGTCGATCATCGCGAACGATCCGGACTTCTTCAAGAAGCTCTCCACCCAGCAGAACCCGGAATACCTGTGGATCGGCTGCTCGGACAGCCGGGTCCCCGCCAACCAGATCACCGGCCTCGCCCCGGGCGAAATCTTTGTCCACCGCAACGTCGCGAACATCGTGGCGGAAACAGATTTCAATGTGCTCGCCGTCATCCAATACGCCGTGGACGTCCTGAAAGTCCGCCACATCATCGTCTGCGGCCATTACGGCTGTGGCGGGGTGCAGGCGGCCTTGGAAAATTTCCGCCACGGCATGATCGACAACTGGCTGGCCGGGATCCGCTCGCTCAGCCGCCGCAACAAAGAAGAACTCGACGCACTCGCACCGGCCGACGCCGTGGACCGCCTCTGCGAGCTAAACGTCTTGTCGCAAGCCGCTCACGTCGGGCGGACCACCATTCTCGAGGACGCCTGGGAACGCGGTCAGCAAATCGCCATCCACAGTTGGATCTACCGACTCAGCACCGGCCTGATCACCACGCTGGCTCCGCCGATCAAGGGCCCGCTGGATATTTCCCATTGATCAATCCGCTTTCCCGTGCATCTTGCGGCTGTCACAAGTGACGGGGGCGTTCTGGTTTCGACGGGATGTTTGACGCGCTGGTTGCACGTAGAGGTTGATCGGTTGGCCTCTTTAAAAAGCCGCTCAAAACAAATAAATGCAGACTCTAACGAGCTCGCACTGGCCGCTTAATTGACGACCACGTCTGAACCCCGACACCTGCTGAGGGGGATGGCGAACACTTGGCAGGCTGGGATTGGAGTCGGGTAACCGGGCTTTCTTCCGAGATCAAACAGGTTCCTAGGACGAGCAACGCTGCATGAGGGCCCAGCCCGTCCGAAACTCCAGACATCATGCTAAACGTGTAGATGCCAGTGTTGACGGCGTTTCGGACAGGGGTTCGACTCCCCTCGCCTCCACTCTTTAAAAAGATCCCGCCGGTTGGTCCTCCAGCCTGCGGGATTCTTACTTTTCGCTGAAACCACGGATTTCATGCGGGATAGGTGCCATAAATGTAGTCCATCAAAGTGTGGATGACGCCTTCTTCCTCGTCCACGATCGAACGGGTGAGGTCGCCGCTCGACAGCATGCCAAGCAGGTGACCGTCCTCGACGACCGGCAGGTGACGGAAGCGCTTTTCCGTAACGATCTGCATCGCGTCGCGCACGGTGATGGTCGAACGGACCACCACCACTTGGCTGGTCATCACTTCGTGCACCCGGGTGTCCGTCGGGTTCAGACCTTTCGCGAGGACGCGGTTGAGCAGGTCGCGTTCGGTGAGGATGCCGATGACTTCCTCCTCGTGCATGACGAGCAAGGCACCCACCCGTTCCTGGAGCATCAGCCGCGCGGCTTCTTCGATTGTGGTCTCGGGTTCGACATGACAGACATGGCTGCCTTTGTGATGGATCAATTCTTTGAGCGGGGTTTCCATGATGTTGGTTCTATCGGCGGAAACCTTGGTCGGGGTGTTCCGCCACTGGGTTCGCTTCGGTTGCTAGGGACCTCCGGCCGTGACCAGCGACCGGATGAAATCAAGAAGGGGAGCCGGGTAAATGCCCGGTAACAACACTAGCACAGCCAGCCCGCCAAGCATCAGCGAATCGGGCGTGCGGACCGGCGGAAATGACGGCGAGCTTTCCGGCTGGCGGCACGCCGCGAGTAGGATGCGGAGGTAGTAATAGAGGCCGACCGCGCTGTTGAGGGCGAGCAGGACGAGAAGAAGCCAGAGGCCGGACTTCGCGCCCGCGGCGATGATCAGGAATTTCCCCCAGAAGCCGGCGGTCAGAGGCAGCCCGATCAGGGAGAGCAACACCACTGCCAACACCAGTGCCAGCCACGGCCGCTTCCACAGCAATCCCTCGAAACGCTCGATGGACTCCGGTTCGCCATCCCTCCCGGCCAAGGCTCCGATTAGCCCGAAGGCTCCGAGTGTCGCGGGAACGTAGGCGGCGATGTAAAAGGTCGCCGCCTCGATGCCTGCGGTGCCGCCGGCGAGAAAGGCTACGAGCACGTAGCCGAGGTGGGCGATCGAGCTGTAGGCGAGAATCCGCTTGAGGTTGCCTTGGCGCAGCGCCAGCAGGTTGCCAGCGGTCATCGAAGCGACTGCGACCACGGAGAAAGTGGTGAAAATGGCGGTTTCCCGAAAATCCGCGAAGTCACCTAGGAAGCGGAATAACAGCGCGACCATCGCCCCTTTCGACGCCGTGGCCACGAAGCCGCTCACCGGAGCGGGCGCGCCCTGATAGATGTCGGGCGTCCACCAATGAAATGGCACCACCGCGAGCTTGAAGCCGATCCCGGTTAGCATCAACACGACACCCGCGGCGCTGGCGACCTGGTTTCCGGCCACGCCCGTGCCGATACCGGCGGCGAGGCTCTCGAATTCCATCGTGCCCCACTCCGCGTAGAGTAGCGCCAATCCGAAGAGCAGGAAGGCCGACGACGCAGCGGCGAGGATGAGGTATTTCACTGCGGCTTCCATCGACGTCGTCCGACGGAAGACGTAGCCGATCATCACATAGAGCGAGACCGATAACAGTTCGAGGCCTAGAAAGAAGCTGGCGAAATGCGTGCTCGCCGCGATTACGCAGGAGCCCAGCGTGGCCAACACCAGCAGCATGTAGTATTCCTCCGTCTTCAGGTGAAAGCGCGACAGGTAGCCGTATGAAAACACCGTCACCACCAAGGCCGCCACCACGATCAATCCGATGTAGAACAGGGCAAACCGATCGATCGCCAGCAGCGTGCTGAACTCCGAAGGAACGACCCGGAAAAGGGAAATCAACGCGGCGGTTAGTCCGGTAAGCGTCACGCCGACCGCCGTCCCGTGGCCTTGGTGAAACGCTGCCGCGAGCATCACCGCGAGCGCCGTGCCACCGAGAATCATCAGCGGCAGCAGGGCTTGGAGTTCGGCAGCGCTCACGGGCCACCTCCATTCTCCAGCATCCGCTCGACCGCGCCGTGCGACATGTTAAACACCGGTTGCGGTGCTAGGCCAAGCCAGACAATGGCGATCGCCAGCAAGACCATCACCGCCATTTCCTGCTTCCCAAAATCGGCGATGACCTGGCTCGGCCCGCCGTGAAACGCGCGCTGCACCAACCGCAGCGAATAGACGGCCGAAGCTACCAAGGTCAGCGCAGCGAGGATGGTGAGCAACCGACTCGATTGGAAGGAGCCAATGAGCACCAGGAACTCGCCGACGAAATTCCCCAATCCCGGCAGTCCCAACGAAGCCAGCGCGAACAACAGGCCGAAACCCGCCAGCTTCGGCGCGACCGACCACAGCCCGCCCATTTTTCCGAGATCGCGCGTGTGCATGCGGTCCTGCAAAGCTCCGGCAATGATGAACAGCGCGCCGGTGCTGACGCCGTGGCAGATCATCTGCATCAGCACGCCCTGCACCGCCATCGTGTTCCACGCGAAGACTCCTAACAACACGAAGCCCATGTGGCTGACGCTCGTGTAGGCGACCAGTCGCTTGAAATCGCTCTGCGCGAAGGCCAGCATCGCGCCATACGACACGCCCGCCACGCCCATCGTCATCGCGACCGGCGCGAAGTCCGCGGCGGCTTCGGGAAAGAACGGGACGACGAAGCGCACCAACCCGTAAGCGCCAGTCTTCAGAAGCAGCCCGGCAAGGATCAAACTGCCCGCGGTCGGAGCCTCGGTGTGGGCGTCGGCCAGCCACGGGTGGAAGGGAAACGCCGGCAACTTCACCGCGAAGGCGACGAAGAAACCAAGCATCAGCCAGAACTCCGCCCGCCCGCCGATAGTGTTTCCTAACAAATCATCATAGCGGAAGGTGAACTGTCCCGTGGCGCGGCCATGCAGGACATACAGCCCGACGATCGACACCAACATCAGCAGCCCGCTCGCCTGCGTGAAGAGGAAGAATTTGACCGCTGCGTAGCTTCGGTGTTCGTGACCCCAGATCGCGATCAACAGGAACATCGGGATGACCATCAGCTCCCAGAAAAAGAAGAACGCGAGGAGATCGAGGGCGAGGAAAACGCCGAGCGTCCCCGCGAGCACCCACAGCAGGTTGAAATGGAAAAAGGCGACCCGTTGGGTGATGCCTTGCCACGATACCAGCACCGCGATGATGCCGAGAAACACAGTTAGAAGGACCAGAGGAAAGCTGAAACCGTCCACCGCGAGGTAGAGCCTGACTCCGGCCGCGGGAATCCACTCCCATTCGAAACTCGTTGCCCAACGTCCCTCCCCTTCCGCCTGGATCCACGCGGCGAGAGCCACCGCACCATCGAGCAGCATCGCTAACAACCCCGTCCAGCGCGCAGCCATCGCGTTCCTCGTCCCCAACAGGCCGGCCAGCAGCCCGCCCGCGAGCGGAATCAGAATGACGAAGAGGAGCATCATAGGAAGAGAACGATGAGCAACAGGGCGACAGTGCCGATAGAGATTCCGGTAGCATACCAGCGCAGCCGGCCGTTCTGGGTATGGCTGAGCAGAAGATGGCCGAAGTTCGCTCCCCACGCGATGCCATGATAGATCGAGTCGATGAAATCCTTACGGTTCCACTCGGCGAGCGCGACCAATGGACGAACGATAAGGAAATCGTAGAGCGCGTCGAAGCCCCAGCCGGCGAGCCACCAATTCCGGACCGGTGCCGCGCGGATAGCGATGGCTTCCGATAGATGCGGCGCTTTCACATAAAGCCACCAGGACAAGACCACTCCACACAGCACAACTGCGACCGCGAAGAATTGGAGCGTCAGTTCGAGTCCGAGCGAATGTCCCGCATCAGGCAATGCGGGCAGCACCTTTCCTAACATTCTCGAGAACACCTGCACATGACCGAAGGTGTGCGGCGTTTCGAGAAAACCCGCCACCGTTGCTAGAAATGCCAGCACACAAAGTGGCACCACCATGAGTTTGCCCGGGGCGTGGCCGACTTCAGATTTCGCCTCGCCGAAGAATGTCACGAACACCATGCGACCGGTGTAGAGCGCGGTCATGAAGGCACCCACAATTCCCGCCGCCCACAGTAACGGATGGCCCGAGGACCAAGCGCTCCAGAGGATGAGTTCCTTGCTATAAAAACCGGAAGTCACCAGCGGCAAAGCCGCCAGCGAAGCGGCACCAATAACAAAAGTCCAAAAGACGGCGGGCAGCCGTTTGCGCAGCCCGCCCATCTTGAACATGTCGTGCTCGTGATGCAGCGCGTGGATCACCGCACCTGCCGCGAGGAAGAGCAGCGCCTTGAAAAAGGCGTGGGTCATGAAGTGAAACATCGCCGCCGACCACGCGCCGACGCCGAGCGCGAGGAACATGTAGCCGAGTTGGCTGATGGTGGAATACGCCAGCACCCGCTTGAGGTCGTGCTGCACCAACGCGCTGCAACCGGCCATCAGCATCGTCGCCGAGCCGATCACCGCGACGGCCGTCATCACCGCCGGCGCGAGCAGGAAAATCACGTGCATCCGCGCGATCAGATAGACGCCCGCTGTCACCATTGTCGCGGCATGGACCAACGCGCTAACCGGTGTGGGACCGGCCATGGCGTCAGGCAACCACGTTTGCAGCGGCAGTTGCGCCGATTTCCCGACCGCACCGCCGAGAATCAGCGCGGCGGCCGTCACCGCGACCGGATCACCACTTTGCCAGCGCTCCCCGGCGCGCCGCAGCACTTCCACTATTTCAAGCGTGCCGAGTTCCTGAAATAACAGGAATAGCCCGATCAACAACGCCGTGTCGCCGATCCGGGTGACGACGAATGCCTTGCGCGCGGCGAGTCCGTTGACCGGATCCGTATACCAAAAGCCGATCAAGAGATAGCTGCACAGCCCGACGCCCTCCCAACCTAACAACAGCACCGGCAGGCTATCCGCCAGCACCAGTATGAGCATCGCGCCCACAAACAGATTGAGGTAGGCGAAGAAGCGGCTGAAGCCATCGTCCTCCGCCATGAAGCCGGTGGAATAGACGTGGATCAGGAAGGCGACACCGGTGACCACGAGCATCATCAGCAGCGACAACGCGTCGAGATGCAGGCCCACCGGCAGCGTGAGTCCGCCGACATCGAACCAAGTCCACAACTCTTGCCGGAATGGTTCTCCATTTCCGGAGAGGAAAACGAAAGCAATGCCCAGCGAGAGCAGCGCCGCCAGTCCAACCGACCCGCAACCGATGACCGACACCACCGTGCGCGGCATCTGCGATCCGCAGAAAGCGAGGATCAGGAAACCGGCAAATGGAAGCGCCGGCACCAGCCAGAGCAAGTTCAACATGGTCAGCCTTTCATTTCGTTCACGACATCGGAATCGAGCGTTTGTTTTTGCCAATGGACATGCAGGATGAGGGCGAGTCCAACCGCCACCTCGGCCGCGGCCATAGTCAGGATGAATAGGAACATCACCTGCCCGTCCGCCTGCTCCCAACGTGAGCCAGCGGCAATGAAGGCGAGACCCGCGGCGTTGAGCATCACCTCGACGGAGACGAGCATGAAGATCAGGTTGCGGCGCGCGAGCAGGCCGGTTAGCCCGATCCCAAACAGGATCGCGGCGAGCGCCAGCACGTGGTCGATGGGGACGGAGCTCATGGTTCGTCTTTCATTTCGCTTTGATATTCCCGCCGCCGCAAGTGGGAGGCACCGACGACGCCAGCTAACAGTAGAAACGCGGCCAACTCCGCGCAGATCAGATAGGGACCGAAAAGCAGCGTGCCCACTCGCTTCGGGCCAATTTCCGTGGTGCCCGTGATGGGAGTTTTCTCCATGCCGATGGCCGTGATCAGCAGCACGAAAAGGACGCCCGCTAGCAGCGCCGGCCCGATCCAGGCCCGGAGCGGCTGCCAGTTGCGTTCGGTGGCCGCCGCGTCCTTCCCGAGGTTGAGCATCATCACGACGAAAAGGAACAGCACGAGGATCGCTCCGGCATAAATGATGACTTCCAGCGCGGCGACGAAGGGCGCGCCCAGCGTGAAAAACACCAGCGCCACGGCGAGCAACGAGACGATCAGATAGAGCAACGCGTGGACCGCGTTGCTCCGCGTGATGGTCAACAACGTGGCCACCACCGCGACAGCGCCCGCTAGATAGAAGAGTGTGGTCATGGCATCAGGTCCTTGGGATCGACCGGTGGCGATTCGTTCTCCGCCTCGCCCTTGTCCTTGCCGCCGATGGCCAGACCGGCGACTCGATAGAAATTATAGCCGTGGTATTTCCCCTCCCCCGCAATCTGGAGATCCTCCTTTTCATAGACCAACTTCTGGCGGTCGTACTCGGCCATCTCGACATCGGGCACAAGCTGGATGGCGTAGGTCGGGCAAGCGTCCTCGCAGAAACCGCAGTAGATGCAGCGGGAAAAGTTGATGCGGAAAAACTCCGGATAGCGACGCCCGGTTTCATCTTCGGCCGCCTGCAGCGCGATGCAATCGACCGGGCAGGCCACCGCGCAAAGGTAGCAGCCGACGCAGCGCTCGCCGCCATCGGGATCTCGTGTTAGAACGATGCGCCCCCGGTAGCGCGGGGCGAGCCGGGCCTTTTCCTCCGGATACTGGATGGTCACGCTTTTCCGGAAGAGATGCCGGAAGACCAGGAACAGGCTGCGGAGATGACTGATCATGGGCTTATTCGTTGGCAAGGACGAGGGCACCGGTGACGACGATGTTCAGCAGCGTGAGCGGCAGCAGCACCTTCCATCCCCAGGCCATAAACTGGTCGTAGCGCGGGCGCGGCAAAGCAGCGCGGAAGAGGATGAACAGAAACAGGAACACGCCGGTTTTCAGCGCGAACCAGACAAGCGGCGGCAGCCACGGACCCTGCCAGCCGCCGAAAAACAGCACCACCATCAGCGCGGAGACGAGGACGATGCCGATGTATTCGCCGACGAAAAACATCCCGAATTTCATGCCCGAATACTCGGCGTGATAGCCGGCGACCAATTCGCTCTCGGCCTCCGGCATGTCGAACGGCGTGCGATGCGTTTCCGCCAGGCCCACGATCATGAAAATGGCGAAACCGAGAAACTGCGGCACCACGAACCACAGGTCCTTCTGCGCCTCGACGATTTCCCGCAGGTTGAAGCTGCCGGCCATCGCGACCACGCCCATCAACGAAAGGCCCATGAAGACCTCGTAACTGAACATTTGCGCCGACATCCGCAAGCCTCCTAACAGCGGATACTTGCTATTGGACGCCCAGCCGGCGAGAACCAGACTGTAGATGCCCATCGAGGACATCGCGAGGAAGAACAGCAGGCCGACATCGAGATCCATCACCGAGATCCCCGGTGCGAACGGCACTACGGCGAAGGTCAGCAAGGTGGTCGCGAGGATGATCGCCGGCGCGATGACAAAGAGCACCTTGTCGGAGAATGGCGGGATCCAATCTTCCTTGGTGAAGATCTTGATCATGTCCGCGGCGACGATGAACAACCCGAACGGTCCCGCGCGGTTCGGACCAATGCGGTCCTGGAACGCGGCGAGCAAACGCCGCTCCAGCCAAATCATCAGCGCCGCCATGTTCAGCATCGTGAACAGGACGACAACGACGACAATGAGCTGATGGAGAGTCATTCGGTTAGTGGTTATGCGTTATTGGTTATTGGGGAATTCGGTCTTGCGCCCCGGAGGGGCGAGGGAAATTAGCCGGTGGCGTGAGCCACCGGATGGCGGGCATCCATTCATTCCCGCCCCGGCGGGGCGGCGGAGGGGGCGGAACCCATCGACAATTGCGAATCGATCGGATCGCCACCCTGCGCTTCATCCGGCGGCCCTGCCGGGACGCCATGCGCTGACGATGGATTTCCGGTGGCTGGCGCCACCGGCTAATTTCCGATACCCCTGCGGGGCGGAATGCATTTTGACAGACCGTCTGCATGGCGTGGGCTAGAGGGGAATTGATCGGTTCGGCTGAATTCCGGCGGTTTCCGGGAAACCGGTGGGAAAGCCGGCGACTCCATTGGGGAGTTCCGGGACGATGCGCAGCGGAAGACGGTAATCCGTCGTCCCGAGCGTGAAGGCGACTTCGCCGTCGAGGTTCCGCCTGGCCGCCTCGGCGGAGTTCACCGCGAGATAGGCCTGCGGACAGCGTTCGGTAATGGCGGGAGCAAGACGGCTGAGTTCTTCCGAGCCGAAGATATGGTGCAGCGGCACCGCGAGTAGGCCGGCTGGTGGAGTCTGGATAACAGGAGCATACCACTTTGAGTCACCGCCCGATCCCAGCAAGCGGACGCCGGGATCGCCACCGTGGAACTGGTTCAGCGCCTGCACCGAGTTCCACCCCGGGGACCAATAGCGGTTGAGCAGTTCCGGCGGCGGAGTTTCGCCGCTGCCTTCCATGGTGAAGGAAAGCGGCGTATCGGGATCTTCGGGCGGTTTCGGCTCGTGCACGCTGAGGTTCGCGAGAAGCGAAGTCCGACCACTGAAACGTCGGGACGAGCGCGCCCATTTACCCGCCGCAGTGGAGGGTGCGGCATCCCTAACACCCGCCAGCGCCGGATGCTCCACGCAGAAATCCGCGAGCACCTCGTCCAGCCCGGCCCACGCGCCAGCGGGCAGATGTCCGGCGGCAATCATGAGATCGCGCAGCCAACGCCAGCTCTCCCGCACCGTCCCGGCGGGGGCGATCACTTGGAAGAATCTCTGGGCGCGGCCTTCGTAGTTGATGAAAGTGCCGTCGGACTCGGCGAAGCTTCCGGCTGGCAGGACGGCGTGCGAGGCTCGGCTCATGGCGCTTTCGATGGCATCGAGCGTGATGACGTGCTTTGCGCCGCTGAGAATCGTGCCGGCATCGTCGCGTGATAGCCTGCGGAAAAGATCGTTCTCCAACACAATCACCGTTTCCGCTCCGGCGGCCTGTGAGAGCGGCCTGCCACCTAACATCGCTATTCCGAGCGTGTTCGCCTCGGGCGCCACCAGCACGAGCACCGGTTCTTCCCGGCCCAAGGCCTTCGCCACGTTTGCGGCGGCCTGCACGATGCCGGGATCGCCCAGACCCCCTCCAGCGATCACCAGCGGATGTTTCGCCTTCCTGAGATCGCCGGCCACCTGCCTGACAAAATCCATTTCATCGTCAGAAAGTCGAACTACTGCGGGTGCCGTGGCATCCAGTTCGTGCGCGATAGCGAATCCGATTCGCGCGAGGTCGGCGGGTGCAGCGAAATACGTGCGGGTCCCGATCTCATCCAGCTTGGACGGGACGACGCCCGCCAGGTAAAGCGGACCGAGGCGATGTTGGATCACGTCACGCGCCGCACGGTCGTTCCAACGCGGGATCTTGAACGCGTCCACGTCCTCTAGCGGAACATTCCGCACCGCCTGCCGAACCGCCAACGCCATCCGCGGCGCGGTGTTTGTTAGGTCTTCGCCCAGAATCAGCACCGCGTCGGCCGCCTCGATCTCCCGCAATGTCGCTACCGCGCCGCGGGAAAGCACGTTCACAATCTCCGCCGCGATGGCCCCCTCCACATCTCCCAAGCCGCTGAAGAAACGCTCCGGTCCGACCAGCGTCCGCAGCGCGTGATTCGCCTCCATCGACGCCCGCGGCGAGCCGATGCCGATCAGTTTTTCCCGATCCGTTAGCAGCGGTGCGAGGCGCGCGATGATGGCGTCCTTCGTCATCGTCTCGTTTCCCCAGCGCGGCTCGCGGATCCGCTGCGGTTGATTCACGAAATCGTAACCGAAGCGCCCGCGATCGCAGAGGAAGTAGCCGTTCACCTCGTGATGATAACGGTTGAGAATGCGCCGCAGTTCGCCGGAGCGCTCGCTGGCGATGGTGTTGCAGCCGACGCCGCAATGCACGCAGACGGAAGGTGCGGACACGAGGTCCCACTTGCGGGTAAAATGCCGCTTCAGCGTCTTGTCGGTGAAGACACCGGTCGGACAGACTTCCACCAAGTTTCCGCTGAACTCGTTCTCTAACACGCCATCCTCGTGGCGGCCGAAATAGACATGGTTATGCGCGGCGAAGGCGTCGAGATCCTTTCCGCCGGCGTAGTCCTTGTAAAAACGCACGCAGCGGTAGCACTGGATGCAGCGGTTCATCTCGTGGTTGATGAACGGACCGAGCTGCTGGTTGCGATAGGTGCGCTTTTCAAATCGATAGTTCCGGCACGAGTGGCCGGTCATCACCGTCATGTCCTGCAAATGGCACTCGCCGCCCTCGTCGCAGACCGGGCAATCGTGCGGGTGGTTCGTCATCAGCCACTCGATCACGCTTTCGCGAAACTCCCGCGCCTCGGGGTCGTCGATGGAAATGCGGAGACCGTCGATTGCCGGCACCATGCAGGCCATCACGATCATGCCCCGCGTGTCGTTCTCGTCCTTCAACTGTTTTACCGCGCACTGGCGGCAGGCCCCGACCGAACCGAGCGCAGGATGCCAACAGAAATAGGGCAGGTCGAAACCGAGCGACAACGCGACTTGGAGCAGATTCCGCGAGGGATCCGCTGCAAAGCCACGGTTGTCGATGTGGATCATGGGGTGAGTTGCTAGTTTTCAGTGTTCAGTTTTCAGGGAAGAGAAAAGTGAGCAGTGGTGGTGAGTGGCTTCGTGTTTCTGGTCTCTGGTCTCTCACGTCTTCCAAGGACATCGCTTCTCCTTGATGTGCCGTTCGAAATCGTCGGCGAAATACTTCAGCGCGCTTTGCAGCGGCTCGACGGCTCCGGGGGCGAAGGCGCAGAAGGTCCGGCCCGTACCTAGCAGCCGGGAGTGGCGGCGGAGTATCTCGATGTCGCCTTCCTCCCCTTCCCCGGCCTCGATCGCGCGCAGTGTTTTCTCCACCCACGGCAACCCGTCGCGACAAGGCGTGCACCAACCGCAGGACTCGCGGGCGAAGAACATTTCCAAGTTATGCACCATGCCGACCGGGCAGGTGCGGTCGTCGAGCACCACCATCGTGCCGGTGCCGAGCCGGCTGCCGACCTTGGCGACGGAATCGAAATCGAGCGCCACATCGAGGTGCTCCTCGACCAGGAAATCGGTCGATGCTCCACCGGGGATCACGCCGCGAAAGCGGTAGCCGTCGCGCATGCCGCCAGCGTGCTCCTCGATGATTTCGCGCAGCGTCGTACCCATCGGCAGTTCCCACAGGCCGGGCCGCTTCACCCGTCCGCTGACGCCGTAGAGCTTGGTGCCGCCGTCCTTCGATTTGCTGAGTCCTTGGAACCAATCCGCGCCGCGGGCGATGATCGGCGGGATGTTGCACAGCGTCTCGACATTCTGGATGATCGTCGGCTTGCCCCACAACCCAACTTGCGGCGGAAATGGCGGCTTGGCCCGCGGCACGGCGCGCTTGCCTTCGAGCGCGTTGAGCAAGGCCGTTTCCTCGCCGCAGATGTAACGTCCGGCGCTGCTGTGGATGTAAATTTCCAACGACCGGCCGCTGCCGAAAGCACTCTCTCCGAGCAGCCCCTGTTCCCGCGCTTCGCCGATCGCCTTCCTCAGCGCGCGCTCCGACACCGTGTATTCCGCCCTCAGGAAAATGTAGGCCGTCTCCGCTCCGATCGCGTGCGCGGCGATCATCATGCCTTCTAGCAACTGGTGGGGATTTCCTTCCATCAGATGACGGTCCTTGAAAGTCCCCGGCTCCATCTCGTCGGCATTGCACACGAGGTAGCGTGGCCGTGGCGCACCTTCGCCCTTCGGGACCAGGCTCCATTTCAAACCCGTCACAAACCCCGCCCCGCCCCTGCCACGGAGGTTCGAGGACTTCACCGCCTCAATCACCTCCGCCGGACTCATTTCCCGCCAAGCTTTCCGCGCCGCCTCATAGCCTCCGAGGCGCGAATACGCGGCGAAATCGGGCGGTGGCGGCCCGGGGCGGATGTGCTCGGTGAGGGGACGTTCCATGGCACGAAGGGAAGTTAGATCGCCTCGCGGGGGCGCGGAAACGCTGAATAGGCATCTGTCATATTGCTGAGATTAAGCGACAAAGCAAGACATTCGATAGAGCACTCGATGACCCGTCACTCGTGCATTTCGAGAATCTCGTCGATCCGCTCCGCGGTCAGATTTCCGTGAGTCGTTTCGCCAATCATCATTGCGGGTGCAGCATCACAGACACCGAGACAAACGATGGGCAGCAGGGTGAACCGTCCGTCCGGCGTAGTGCCACCCATTTCGATGCCGAGCCTTTCTTTCAAATGTCCGCAAACAGCACCGCAGCCCATCACCCAGCAGCTCACGCTGTCGCAGACGTGGATGACGTGGCGACCGACGGGGCGACGATAGATCAGGCTGTAAAACGTGGCCACGCCATCGACCTCGTGCGGCGACATTTCCAACAACGCGGCGACATCTTTGAGCGCCTCATCCGAGACCCAACCGCGGTGACGCTGGACGATCTTGAGCGCATCGACGCAGACGGCCTGTTTGTCGGGGTAGCGCGACAACTCGTCCTCGATCTCGTGGCGTTCGGAGTCGGAGAGCATGGGTGGGGCGGGTTGGAGAAACTAACGATCAATGTCGGCGAGCACGTAATCGACGCTGCCGAGGATGGCGAGGAGGTCCGGGATCATGTGACCGCGGCTGATGGTCGGAACGACCTGAAGGTGGGCGAAGGACGGGCTGCGGATGCGGGTGCGGTAGGAGATACTGTCCTTGTCGCTGATCAGGTAGTAACCGTTCATGCCCTTGGTGGCTTCGACGCTGCACATCGCCTCCCCGGCGGGAATCACCGGGCCCCAGCTCACGTTGAGGAAATGGGTGATGAGCGTTTCGATGTCATGCATCGTCCGATCCTTCGGCGGCGGACAGGCGAGCGGATGGTCTGCCTTATAGGGACCCTCCGGCATGTTTTTGAGGCACTGGTCGACGATCCGCAGGCTTTGGCGCATTTCCGCGACGCGCACTACACCGCGGTCGTAACAATCGCCCCGGCTGGCGGTGGGGATTTCGAATTCGAACTGATCGTAACCGGCGTAGGGTCGTTTTTTTCTCAGGTCCCAATCGCAGCCGGTGGCGCGCAGGCCGGGACCGGTAACGCCCCAGTCGATTGCTTCAGCAGTGGTGTAGGCGCCGATGCCGACGGTGCGCTGCTTGAACAAATTGTTAGCCATCACCATGCCGTCGTATTCCTTGAGCCGCGGCGGCAGGTATTTGAGGAAATCGCCAACCAGCGTGTCCCAGCCGCGTGGCAAATCCTGGGCGACGCCGCCGATGCGAAACCAGTTCGGGTGCATGCGCGCGCCGCAGATCGATTCAATGATTCCTAGCAGCCGTTCGCGGTCGTTGAACATGTAGAAGACCGGCGACATCTGGCCGACGTCCTGGGCAAAGGTGCCATACCACACGAGGTGACTGGAGATGCGAAACAGTTCGCACAACATGATGCGGATGACCTTCGCCCGGTCCGGCACTTCGATTCCCGCCATCTTCTCGACAGTTAGAAGATAGGGCAGGTTGTTCATCACGCCGCCGAGGTAATCGACCCGGTCGGTATAAGGGATGTAGGTGTGCCACGATTGACGCTCGCCCATTTTTTCCGCGCCGCGGTGGTGGAAGCCGATGTCCGGGACCACATCGACGATCTCCTCGCCGTCGAGCTGGAGGATGAGGCGCAAGACCCCGTGAGTGCCGGGGTGCTGGGGGCCGATGTTGAGGAACATGTATTCGCTGTCGTCGCCAGTTTCTGAGAGCCCCCAGTCTGCGGGTTTGAATTGCATCGCCGCTTGCTCGGCATCCTCCTTCTCGGGAGTCAGTTGGAACGGTCCCATCTCGGTCGCCCGGGCGGGATGTTCCTTGCGCAAGGGATGGCCGCTCCACGTCTGCGGCATCAAAATGCGGCGCAGGCACGGATGGCCATCGAAACGAATGCCGAACATGTCCCAGACTTCGCGCTCATACCAGTTGGCGGTCTCCCAGATACCGGTAGCGGAAGGAATAGCGGGACACTCGCCACGAAGCGCTACCTTGATCCGGACATCGCCGTTGTCGCGGATCGAGAGCAGGTGATAGACGACGGAGAAATCGGCGGGTGGCTGGTCGTCGCGGTGCTTGCGATGGCGTTCGTCGATCGCGGTGAGGTCATAGAGCATGGCGTAGCCGGCCTGTTCCTTGAGGCGGCGGAGCACGGCGACCACTTGGTCCGCGGAAACCCAGAACGTCGGGACGCCATCGCGGGTTTCCTGACGGAGAGTCTCCACTCCGAGGATTCCGGCAAAGGGATCTGCCAGTTCGAGGGACATGGCCTAGGATTCGCCCGGCGGGGTTAGGCGGGTCATGCCGGCGCGGATGTCGTGCTTGAGATCGCGCTGCGAGACGCGGCCGGGTTTTTCGACGCCTTGCGGGCCGACCACCCAACTCAGCGGGCGTTTTTCCTGCGCCACCGCTTGTTGGAGCAGCAGCAGACCCTGCATGAAAGCATCCGGCCGCGGCGGGCAGCCGGGGACATAGACATCGACCGGCAGAAATTTATCGACCCCCTGAACGACGCTGTAGATGTCGTACATCCCGCCGGAGTTCGCGCAGGAACCCATCGAGATCACCCAGCGGGGTTCCATCATTTGCTCGTAGAGGCGCTGCACCACCGGGGCCATTTTGATGAAGACGGTGCCGGCGACGACCATCACGTCGGCCTCCCTCGGCGAGCCACGCATCACCTCGGCACCGAAGCGGGCGATGTCGTACTTGCTCGTCAGGCTGGTCGCCATTTCAACAAAACAGCAGGACAGGCCGAAGTGAAACGGCCACAGGGAATTACTGCGGCCCCAGGCAAGGAGATCCTGCAAGCGGGCCAGCGCGAGGACTTTCCCGACGACCTCGTCGAACGGGCGCTCGCCGACCGGCACCGCGGGGTCGCCCGGTCTGGAAATGTGAACGTTCACTTGCCCTCCTTTCCGGAAAGCCTGGCTCGTCCACGAGGCGAACGCGGCCGACTCCAATCCAGCGCCCCCATTCGCCATTCATAAATCAGCGCGGCAACCAGAATGCCGATAAACACCAGCACGCCCCAGTAACCGCTCCAGCCGAGTTCGCGGATCGAGATCGCCCACGCGAAAATGTAGATCACCTCGAGGTCGAAGATGACAAACAAGATGGCGACCAGATAAAAACGGATCGACATCCGCAACCGGCCGCTGCCGGTTTGGAGGACGCCGGATTCATAAGGTTCGCCGGTGGCGCGGTCCTTGTGGCGCTGGCCAAGCACCGACGACACGCCGATCATGCCCGCCGCCACGACGGCGACGAGGGCCGTGTAGAGCGCGAATGGCCAGTAGTCGGACGGGCTCATGGCTGCAATGCCCCGGGTTTAAGGGCATTGCGACACTAGGCAGATTTTCCAGCAATGGGCAAGATCCGAATCGCAGTGCCCTTGGCACCGGGAGGAGTGACTCGTTTCGATCGTTAGAAAGGGATGCCATCGACAGCGGATTCCAAATTGGATTCCTGACCGAATAGCCCGAGGGATTCTGCTTTTAACCTCCACGAGGTCGAAAAATCGCGACAAGAACCTCGAGTTCGCTACCCTGTGACGGCGTTTTCATTTTCCAGCATGCACCATCTCGACCTCATCCTCACTCTCACCGGCGGCCTGACGGCGGCGCTCATTTTTGGCTACATTTCATTGCGACTCGGGCTTTCGCCCATTGTCGGCTATCTGTTCGCCGGGATCACCGTCAGCGCGAACACCCCGGGCTTCGTGGCGGACGAGGGACTTGCGAAGCAAATGGCGGAGATCGGAGTGATCCTGCTGATGTTCGGCGTGGGGTTGCATTTTCATTTCAGGGAGCTGCTGGCCGTGAAACGGATCGCGATTCCCGGGGCGCTCGGGCAGAGCGCCGTGGCCACGATTGTCAGCATGGTGGTGCTGCGCGGGTTCGGTTGGAGTTGGGGGGAGGGCGCGGTCTTCGGCATGGCCATCGCGGTGGCGAGCACCGTCGTGCTGACGCGGATCCTGGCGGATAACCATCACCTCCACACGCCCACCGGGCATATCGCGATCGGCTGGCTGGTGGTGGAGGACATCCTAACGGTTTTCGTGCTGGTCCTCATTCCGGCGATTTTCGGCGGCGGCGAGGCGGCGTTTGGCGCGGGCCAAATAGCGATGGCTTTGCTGTGGACCACGGTGAAGATCGGTGCGCTCGTGGCATTCACGTTTCTCGTCGGTGGCCGGGTGATTCCGTGGATTCTAACATTGGTGGCGAGGACGCATTCGCGGGAATTGTTCACGCTGAGCGTGCTCGTCGTGGCATTGGGCATCGCCGTCGGAGCGACGAAATTGTTCGGCGTCTCAATGGAGCTCGGCGCTTTTCTCGCGGGAATGGTCGTGGGGCGGTCGGATTTCAGCACCCGCGCAGCGACGGATGCGCTGCCGATGAAGGATGCGTTCGCCGTGTTGTTCTTCGTTTCCGTGGGCATGCTCTTTAATTTTAACAGTCTGTTGGAAACTCCCTGGCTGGTGCTGGCGACCATCGGCATCGTCATGATCGTCAAGCCGCTATCCGCGATCGTGATCACGATCCTGCTGCGCTATCCGTTAGGCACGGCGCTGTCGGTGGGCGCGGTGCTGTCGCAGATCGGTGAGTTTTCGTTCATCGTGGGCACCATGGGCAGCAAGTATGGGCTCATCTCGGATCAGGCGTTCAATGCGTTGGTCGCGACGGCGATTGTTTCCATCACGTTCTCGCCGCTGCTTTACGGCGCGATGCCCGCCTTGGAACGATGGGCCTCCCGCCATCCCGGACTCTGGAATCTCCTCAACCGGGCTCCCCGCCCGTTCCTTGGAAACGACATCAAGCAGCCCCGCGATTCTGGCAGAAGCGCCGTTATTATTGGCAGCGGCCCAGTTGGAAAAACCGTCTATCGGCTCCTCCGCGACAATGGCTTCTGCCCGTCCGTCGTGGAAATGAATCTGGACACCGTGCAGGAACTGAAAGCAAACGGCATCATCGCGTTTTTCGGCGATGCCAGCCATCCGGACACCCTCGCCGCCGCCGGGATCAATCGAGCCGACATCCTGATCCTGAGTTCCTCCAGCATCCCCTCCGGCAAGGAAATCATCCAGGAAGCCAAGCGGATGAATCCGAAAATCCGCGTCATCGCCCGCACCGATTATCTGCGCGAGGCGGATGAACTGATGGACGTCGGAGCCACCGCCGTCTTCTCCGGCGAGGGCGAGGTCGCGCTCTCCATCACCGAGAAGATCCTGGAAGCCTTTGGTGCGACCCGCGAGCAGATCGACCGCGAACGCGACCGGTTTCGACGGGATTTTTCGAAGCCCGGGGAGCAGCCGCTGGAGATATGAGGACCTCCTGCAAGTTCCTTGCCCGCATTTCCCCTCCGCCTTCCGCTCGGAAGCTTGACAAGACAACCCCGGAAATCATGGAGTATATGGCGAAATGGACAACTTACCCGAAGCCTTCCTCAGTTACACCAGATTGGACGATGAGTTTTTCGGCGGGGCGATCACCTCACTGCGCCGTTTGCTGGAACTGGGAGTCCAAGTAGTAACTGGCAACCGCACCTTTGACATTTTTCAAGACATCGATGGGATCGAGTTTGGCGAGAAGTGGCAGGCGAAGCTCGATGGGGCGGTTTCCGCAACGACATTGCTCATCCCGATCATCACACCCCTGTTTTTCAAGAGCGACCCTTGCCGGGACGAGATGGAAAAGTTTATTGAGCACGAAAAGGCGCGAGGCCGGGACGATCTCATTCTCCCTGTATATTTCGTGACGACGCCCCTGCTGGAAAAGCCTGATTTGCTCAAGGAGGACGCCCTTGCCACCGAGATCGCAAGCCGTCAGCGGCATGACTGGAGGGTCCAAGCGGATTTCCCACCAGACGACCCGCAGATCCGGAAGGACGTCCGGGAACTGGCAGGCAAAATCGCAGCAGCCATCGCGCGTACGGCAGAGCCTGCTGCGCATATTCCGAGAACGCGCAGTATACAATCACACACCGAAGACGATTCCGCGCTCGTTAGAAGCTTGGGTAAAGATAGGGAAATCAAGGCTATCCGAAAACTCATTCTGTGGGTTGATGATAATCCTGACAATAACATAATCGAGCGGAAATCCATGGCTGCCTATAACATCCACTTTGTTTTGGCCAAATCAACCAGCCAAGCGCTGGCGGAGCTTGGAACGAAGCAGTTTGATGCCATCATCAGTGATATGAGCAGGTCGCCGGATTCGCACGCGGGCTACACCTTGCTTGAAGCGGTTAGGAGAAGCGGCAATCGAACTCCGTATTTTATTTATGCCGGATCCAGAGCTCCCGAGCATGTGCGCGAAGCCCTCAGCCGGGGTGCCCAAGGGGCGACCAATGTGGGAGACGAGTTGCTTCAGATGATACTGCAAACGGTGATCCACTAGCTCCGTTGCGCGGGCGGGATGAATTTCGCTGCCCGCGAAGTGAGGCGGAGATCCTCATTTACCACGGCCTGGCAATTGGATCAAAGTAGCCGCATGAGCACGTTCGGCATCCGTCCCTATCAGTTGGAAGACATCGATGAAGTTTACGCAGCGGCCGATGAATCGCGTGAATTCATCAGAAAATGGATGGGCTGGATGACGCCGGAGTATTCGCGCGAAGATGCCGGAAACTGGGTCGAGCTGGCGGTGGCTTCGTGGGATAGGGAGGAGTCCTACGAACATGTCATCATCGACTCAGCGGACGGATCGATTGTTGGGGCCTGCGGTCTCAATCTGTTGAACCGGGTCAACGGGGTCTGCAACCTGGGTTACTGGGTCAGGGCGTCACGAATCGGCGAGGGTGCGGCACGTCAGGCGTCCCTGTCGCTCCGCGATTTTGGGTTTGGGACGCTCGGATTGAACCGCCTCGAAATCGTCGTGGCGGATGGCAATCAATTCAGCCGCAAGGTCGCGGAAACCGCTGGTGCCGTTTACGAAGGACTTCAACGGTTACGGTTGAAAGTGGGCGATGTGGCGCATGACGCGCACATGTATGCACTGCTGAATCCGGCGGCGAAAAGAGCGGATGGATGAGCGGGAAGGAGCCCGACGTCATCGCCCCATCCATCCTCCGTCGACCACAAGAATCTCGCCGTGGACGTAGCGGGAGGCTTCGCTGGCCAGGAACACGACGGGGCCTTTGAAATCCTCGGGATCGCCCCAACGCCCGGCGGGGATGCGGGCGAGGATCTGGGTGCTCCTAACGGCATCTTCGCGGAGGGCCTCGGTGTTGTCGGTGGAGATGTAGCCGGGAGCGATGGCGTTGACGTTGACGCCCTTGGACGCCCACTCGTTGGCGAGCGCCTTGACGAGCGAGCCGATCGCGCCCTTGGACGCCGCGTAGCCGGGGACGGTGACGCCGCCTTGGAATGTTAGAAGTGAGGCAGTGAATATGATTTTGCCGCTGCCTCGTTCGATCATTTTCGCGCCGATGTCGCGGCTGAGAAGGAACTGGGCGTTGAGGTTCACGTCGATGACTTCGAACCAATAATCATCCGAATGCTCGGCGGCAGGCTGGCGTTTGATGGTGCCGGCGTTGTTGACGAGGATATCGGGTGTGCCTTGCTCGGCGAGGACTTTGGCGGCGAATGCCTTGACGGCCTCGCGGTCCGAGAAATCGCACTGATAGGCGGTGAAGGTCCGGCCGAGGGCGGTGACGGCTTTTTCAATGGCGCTGCCTTGCTCCAAGCTGGCACTGACGCCGATGATGTTAGCGCCGGCTTCGGCGAGGCCTTCCGCCATGGCGAAGCCGATGCCGCGCTTGCAGCCGGTGACGAGGGCGGTTTTTCCGGTGAGGTCGAAGGATTTCATGAAAAGGGAGGTGGTGGTGATTACCGCAGGTCGGCGATTTCGACTCGGTCCATGTCGGTGAAGGCCTGGTTCTCGCCGCCCATCGCCCAACAGAAGCGGTAGCTGGCGGTGCCGCAGCCGGTGTGGATCGACCATGGCGGGGAAAGGACAGCCTGTCTATCAGACACCCACAGCGGGCGGGTTTCCTGGGGTTCGCCCATCATGTGGAGGACGCGGTGCGTGGCCGGGACATCGAAGTAGCAATAGACTTCGCTGCGGCGGTCGTGGGTGTGGCACGGCATGGTGTTCCAGACACTGCCGGGCTGGAATTCGGTGAAGCCCAGCACGAGTTGGCAGCTCTTGATGCCGTTCTCGTGGATGAATTGGAAGATCGTGCGCTCGTTGCATTCGTCCTTGCTGCCGAGTTCGACGCGGTTCGCGTCGGCGCGGGAGGCCTTGGTGGTCGGATAGGTGGCGTGAGCCGGGTAGCTGACCAGATAGAAAACCGCCGGGTTGTCGGCGGAGTCACTGACGAAGGAGATTTCCCGACTGCCGCGACCGATGTAGAGGACGTCATGTTTGGCGATTTGATAGACCGTACCGTCGACAATGACGGTGCCGGCTTCGCCGAAATTGAGGATGCCGAGTTCGCGGCGCTGGCAGAAGAAGTCGGCCTTGAGGGCGTCGTCGTTGCCAAGTGCGAGGGCCGAGGTGGTGGGAATGGCGCTGCCGACAACGGCGCGGTCGAGATCTGTGTAAACGAGGCACACCTCGCCGGGAGCGAAAAGTTCATCCAGGAGAAAGGCGGCGCGCAATTCGTCGGTATCGAGGATCGAAGTTTCGCGGGGTGATGGCATCAATCGAGTTTCCATAATGTATTTGAATTTGAATGCGGATCGCTCGGGAATCCATGAGGCTCGCGACAAAATATCCTTTGATCCGGCGGACGGCCATTCTTCATTGGACGTCTTCCGTGGCAACCGGAATTTCAGTTTCCACGTTTACCTGGACCAGAATCCTCTCATGTACCGATCCCTCCAATCTCCCGGCCGCTCCATTCTCGGCAACCTTGTGCTGATGGCGCTGGCCACGATTTGCCCGCTCGCCGCGGCGGATCCGCAACCTGCGGAGATTCTCAAGGACATGGAACGGGTGGCGGATTGGCAGATGGCGAATCCTTCGAAGCACGCGATCCACGACTGGACGCAAGCGCCGTTTTTCCTCGGCCTGGCAAGTCTCTATCAAGTTTCCGGCGGGGAGAAATATCGGGAAGCCCTCGACTCATTCGGCGAGCAGCTTGGCTATGGTCCCGGACCTCGGGTGACCCACGCGGACGACCATGCGGTACTCCAAGCATGGCTTGAGGAATACCGCTTGGACAAGGATCCGGCCAAACTGAATCCGAGCGTCGCGCATTTCGACAAGGTAATCGCAGCGCTTTCCAATCAGCCGCCGGGGTCGGTTTCAGGCGGGACTTTCACCTGGTGTTGGTGCGACGCGCTGTTCATGTCGCCACCGGTTTGGGCGCACCTCTCGAAGATCACTGGCGAGCCGAGATATCTCGCCTGGGCGGACAAGGAATGGTGGACGACCACCGATGTCCTCTACGACCCAACGCACCATCTCTACTATCGGGATAACAACTTTTTCACCAAGCGGACGCCATCCGGCAAGAAAGTCTTCTGGGCGCGAGGCAACGGCTGGGTCACCGGTGGCTTGGTCCACATGCTCGACTACCTTCCGGCCGATCATCCGTCGCGGGGGAAATATCTGGGACTCTATCGCGACATGATGCACGCGCTGCTCAAGCTCCAGAATGCCGACGGCCTCTGGCGCACCAGCCTGCTGGACCCACAGGATCCGCAGGGCGAGTCATCGGGTTCCTCGTTTTTCATCTATGCCATGGCCTGGGGCATCAACCGCGGACTGCTGCCTGCCGATACCTTCCGCCCGGCGGTGATGAAGGGCTATCAGGCGCTGGCGAAGAACATCCAGCCGACGGGCATGTTAGGGTTTGTGCAGAAAATCGGCGACTCGCCCGACAAGCAGGACACCGGCGCGGAATCGACCGAAGTCTATGGCTCCGGCGCATTCCTCCTCGCCGGTGCGGAAGTCATACGCCTGCTAGATCATTCAAAGCGCCGCACCGATCTCGCGACGTTCAACGGCGTGAAATTGCCGGAACGATTCCTGCCTGCCGCTCCGGGCGCGTTTGCCCGCTTCGCGCCCGAGCGTTCGGATGATTTCGCTTGGGAAAACGACCTAGTTGCCTTCCGCACCTATGGCCCGGCATTGCGCCCCGGCCCGGAGAACAGCGGCATCGATTGCTGGTTCAAACGCGTCCCCTACCCGATCATCGACAAGTGGTATCTGGAAGACCGGCTTAAGCTGCCATACGGAAGAGTCGCGAAGCCCTATCACGATGATCACGGCGAGGGTTACGATGTTTACAAGGTCGGCGACACCCGCGGCTGCGGCGGCATTTCGGCCTGGGCCGATGGCGCACTCCACAATTCGGACACCTTCATCGCCCACCGCGTGATCACGAATACGCCCGAACGGGTGAGCTTCGAACTCGACTACGCCAGCGATTTCAAAGGCCAAGTCCTCCGCGAAACGAAACGCATAACCCTGGTGATGGGCCAGCGGCTGTTCCAGTGCGACTCGCGTTTCACCCTCGACGGAGCGCCAGCCTCCAAGTTGGAGGTCGCCATCGGCCTGAGTTTCCAAGGAGACGGCACCAAGGCTGATTTCTCGGCGAATCCCGGAAATATGATGCTTTGGGAAACGGTTGACGGCCATGGGCTCGGCACCGGTATCGTCATTGATCCCGCATACGTGGTGGAAATGAAGTCCAAGATCGCGGACCAGCGTCAGGCACTTTGTCTTGCCCGCACCGATGACAAGGGCGGCATCCGCTGGTTTGCGGGTTTCGGCTGGGAAGGCCAAGGCGAAATCACCACTGCGGAGCAATGGACGACCTACTTGAAAAACTTCGCGACCAAGTTCCTCAAAACACCCTTTGACGCCCCTTCGTTCAAGGTCCACACGCTCGACGTTCCCGCCGCGCCCTAGGCGCTAGAAAAGTCAGTGATTCCTGTTAGCGGCGCCTGCCAGCGCAGCGTTAATGTCGTGACAACAAAAAAAGAACCGACTCGCTTCGCAGCGAGCCGGTCCCAACCAACAAGATGCTAAGAAAATGGACTAGAAGTTGAAGCGCAGGCCAAGTCCTACGCTAACATCATCTAATGTTTCGACTTCGCGGTTGAAGATCTCGGTATCGTCAATCCAGATGTAGCGCAGGCCGAGATACATCTCGAAGGACGGGGAAAACTCGAAAACCATACCGGTGAAGGCCTGGGCGGTGAAGCCCCATTCGTCTTTCGATTCGTCATTCGCACTGATATCAACAGAGGCGGCTCCAGCACCGACTCCAAAATACCACCCGAAATTCTCGGAAAAAGCCCACGTGTATTTGTAATTCAGAGTGATGGGCACGATGTCGAGGTCGAGATGGAGCGCCCTTTCGCTGGTTTCGTTACCGGCCCATCCAACTTCAAGGAAGATGGCCGAGACTTCGCTGAATTTATAGCCGAAGTGGGCATTCCAGTAGTCCTCCTCCGAATCGAGGAGGTATTCACCTCCGCCGCCCAGGAACCAGTTGTATGATTCATAGGTAGTCATCGGAGCCGGAGCCGGAGCCGGACCGGGAGTGTATTCTCCGGCGTAGAGTGGTGAACAAATAGCAATTAGGCAGAGCGTGTTAGGGAGTGCTTTCATAACACCTGAGGTATCTATGAATCTCACGGGGTTTGTCAAGATCTGAATTGTTTGATCTTTCGAACTCTGAAATGACTTTTGGATGCGCTTTAGGAGCTTCCCGTTTTCCAAACTGCTAACGGATTCAGGCATTGTCAGGATGGTGTGCCCCGCTCGCCTGCTAGAGATCCGCTTCAGGCCAACGACTCCCCCATCACTGCCTGGGTCCTCGCAACGGGTCCATCGGGATCCAGCACTCCATCCAAGGAGGCAGGGTCCGGATCTCGATGCCATGACCCAGCCCGGATTGGAGACGCGTTGGGAAACCAAAAAAACGCACCCGGAGGAGCCATCTGAGCATCGATGAGGGGGAATCGACCCCAGCGGACGGAAAGCCCCCCTCAAATACTTTTTGTCGGCTCCTCCGGTGGCATTTTTTGGGTGCCATCCGCGAGCGGGGAGGGAGCGACCCCCGCTCTTGACAGCCCCCGTCTCGAAAAGCAGATTCCCCACCCCGTTTCTGCCTCTACCTGTGATGTTCCCGTGAATCCCGGTCGCATTGTCGGCGGGGCCGGCGGCTCTCCCGCTCCATTCTTTCGCCAGAAATGGCCCTCCAGCTTTCGAATATCTCATCCATCAATTCCATGTCCTCATCGCAGAAATCCCCATTTGGCTGGCCCGAACCCCAAGGACTCTGGCATCCGTCTCGCGAGAAAGACGCGTGCGGCGTCGGATTCATCGCCCACCTCAAGGGCAAGCGCTCGCATGACATCGTGCTCAAGACACTGACGATGAATGAGCACATGGACCACCGCGGTGCCAGCGGGTCGGATCCGGCGACGGGTGACGGCGCGGGCATGCTCATCCAGATGCCGGACAAATTCCTGCGCCGGGAAATGGCGGCGAAGGGCGTGGAACTGCCGCCGGAAGGCGATTACGGCTCGGGCCTGGTGTTTTTCCCACCGGAAACTTCGTTGCGTAACTTGGCGATGCAGGTCTTCGAGCACGTTATCCGCGATCAAGGCCAGCAATTTCTCGGCTGGCGCACGGTGCCGGTAAAAAGCGGGATCCTTGGAAAAACCTCCGGCCGTTACGAGCCGACGATCAAGCAGGTATTCATCGGGAAAAACCCGGCGATCACCGATGCGATGGCCTTCGAGCGGAAGCTGTATGTGATCCGCAAGAAGGTCGCGAGCTGGATCCGCGACAACGAGGTGCCAAACCAGTTCCGCGACGTGCATGGAAACAAAGGCAACTCGTTTCCGGGCGCAGACTATCACTACGTCACCGGCCTCTCGGCGCGTACGATGATCTACAAGGGCATGCTCACGCCTTGTCAGCTTTCCGAGTATTTCCCCGATTTCCTCGATCCGGATTTCGAATCGGCACTCGCGCTGATGCACACCCGCTTCTCGACAAACACCTTCCCTAGCTGGTCGCGCGCGCATCCTAACCGTTTCATCGCTCACAACGGCGAGATCAACACGGTGATGGGCAACGCGAATTTCATGAAGGCCCGCCAGGCGCTCTGCCAGTCGGATCTCTTCGGTACGGAAATCGAGAACATTTTCCCGGTCATCAACGAGGATGGGTCAGACTCGGCGCGTTTTGACAATGCGTTAGAGTTCATGCATTTCGGCGGCTACGACCTCGTCCACGCGATGATGATGATGATTCCCGAGCCGTGGGAACGTCACACCATGATGGATGAGGAAAAGAAGGCATTCTACGAATTCCACGCCTGCCTGATGGAGCCATGGGACGGTCCCGCTTCCATCACTTTCTCAGACGGCCAGCAGATCGGCGCCGTGCTTGATAGAAACGGCCTCCGCCCGAGCCGCTATTATGTCACCGACGACGACCTCGTCATCATGGCTTCTGAAGTCGGTGTCGTGCCCGACCTTGATCCGAATTCCATCATCGAAAAAGGCCGCCTGCGCCCCGGCAAGATGTTCCTCGTGGACATGAAGGAAGGCCGCATCGTCCCTGACGACGAGGTGAAGAAGCGCGTCTATGGTGCGAAGCCCTACGGCCAGTGGCTCAAGGAAAACCGCATCACCCTCAAGGATCTTCCTGCTGCCAAGGAAGCAAAGACCGTCGAAGAAGACCGCGTGCTGGAGCGCCAGATCGCGTTCGGCTACACCTACGAGGATCTCCGCATGTTGCTAGGACCCACCGCTTCCACCGGTGTCCAACCGATTTCCTCGATGGGCAACGACACTCCTCTCGCGGTGCTTTCCACCAAACCGAAGCATCTCTATCAGTATTTCAAGCAGATCTTCGCCCAGGTCACCAACCCGGCGCTCGACTGCATCCGCGAGGAGCTCGTGACCTCCACCGAAACCTTCCTCGGTTCCGAAGGCAACCTGCTCGCTCCCGGCCCCGAGAGCTGCCGCATGATCCGTCTCGACAGCCCGCTGATCGACAACGATTCGCTCGCCCGTCTCCGCGAGGTGGATCTCGATGGCTTCAAGGCCACCACCATCGACGCACTCTTCCCCGCCGATCTGGGCGGCGAAGGACTCGAAGCCGCGTTCGACAACATCTGTGCGCAAGCCGACGAAGCCATCGCCGCCGGCTACAACCTGCTGATTCTGTCTGATAGAAATATCGACAAGGCAAACGCGGCCATCCCCACCCTGCTCCTGATGGGCGGCCTCCACCACTATCTGGTCGGACAGGGCACTCGCACGTTGGTCAGCATCATCCTGGAAACCGGCGAAGCCCGCGAGGTCCACCATTTCTCCACCCTCATCGGCTACGGTGCGGATGCGATCAACCCCTACATGGCGTTCGAGTCCATCCACAAGATGATCCAGGACGACATGCTCGACACCGACTTCGACAAGGCGGTTTACAACTTCCTCAAGGGTTCTATCAAGGGCGTGGTCAAGACCATGGCCAAGATGGGCATCTCCACCGTCGCATCCTACCGTGGCGCGCAGATTTTCGAAACCATCGGTCTCAGCACCGAACTGGTGAACAAGTTCTTCCGCGGCACCTCCAGCCGTTGCGAAGGTTCGGACATCGAGCAAATTGCCGAAGAATCCCTTATCCGCCACCGCCAGGCATTCCCGGATCGCCACATCGAAACCGAGGAAGCCGCGCTCGACGCCGGCGGTGTCTATCAGTGGCGCAGCGACGGTGAGTATCACCTCTTCAATCCGGAAACCATCCACCTTCTCCAGAAGTCCACCCGCACCGGCAGCTACGACGTCTTCAAGCAGTATGCCAAGAAGGTGAACGACCAGAGCGAGAACATCTCCACGCTCCGCGGCCTGATGAAATTCAGGAGCAACCGCAAGCCAGTGCCGCTAGAAGAAGTGGAATCTGTCGAGGCCATCACCAAGCGCTTCAAAACCGGCGCGATGTCCTACGGCTCGATCTCGCAGGAAGCCCACGAAACCCTCGCCATCGCGATGAACCGCATCGGCGGCAAGTCGAACACAGGCGAAGGCGGTGAGGATCCGGAACGTTTCGTTACCCTACCTAACGGCGACAGCAAGCGTTCCGCGATCAAGCAAGTCGCGTCCGGCCGCTTCGGTGTCACCGGCGAATACCTCGTCAACGCGGACGAAATCCAGATCAAGATCTCCCAAGGCGCCAAGCCCGGCGAAGGCGGCGAGCTTCCCGGCTCGAAAGTCTATCCTTGGATCGCGAAGGTCCGCTATTCGACCCCAGGTGTCGGCCTCGTTTCCCCTCCTCCGCACCACGACATTTACTCGATCGAGGATCTATCGGAACTCATCCACGACCTGAAGAACTCCAACCCGCGCGCCCGCATCAACGTGAAGCTCGTGGCGGAAGTCGGCGTCGGAACCATCGCCGCCGGTGTTGCCAAGGCACACGCCGATGTCATCCTTATCGCCGGGCACGACGGCGGCACAGGTGCTTCCCCATCCTCCTCCATCTTCAACGCCGGAGCCCCGTGGGAACTCGGCCTTGCGGAAACGAACCAGATCCTCCTTCTCAACGATCTCCGCAGCCGCGTGGTGCTTGAGACGGACGGTCAGCTCAAGACAGGCCGCGACGTTGCCATCGCCACTCTGCTAGGCGCCGAGGAATATGGATTCGCAACCGCACCGCTCGTCACCGTCGGCTGCTTGATGATGCGCGTCTGTCAGAAAAACACCTGCCCGGTCGGCATCGCCACGCAAGATCCTGTTCTGCGCAAGAACTTCGAAGGCAAGCCGGAGCATGTCGTCAATTTCATGACCTTCATCGCCATGGAACTCCGCGAGATCATGGCGGAACTTGGTTTCCGCAAGATCACCGAAATGGTCGGCAAGGTTGAATGCCTCGATACCAACGAAGCGACCAATCACTGGAAAGCCAAGGGCGTCGATCTAACGAGCATTTTCCACAAGCCGGACGTCGGTGAGAGTGTCGGCACCTATCAGACTGTCGAGCAGGACCACGGTCTCAAGGCGGCCCTCGACAACACGCACCTGCTCACCCTTTGCAAGCCCGCCATCGAGCGGGGCGAAAAGGTCCGCGCCGAGCTTCCGATCATCAACGTCAACCGCGTCGTCGGTACCATCACTGGCAGCGAAATTTCCCGCAAATACGGCGGCAAGGGCCTTCCAGAGGACACCATCGACCTCAAGTTCGTCGGCAGCGCCGGCCAGTCGCTCGGCGCGTTCACGCCTCCGGGCATGACGTTCCGCCTTGAAGGCGACGCGAACGACTATGTCGGCAAGGGCCTGTCAGGCGCGAAGATCATCATCTATCCGCCCAAGAACGCGCGCTTCAAGCCGGAGGAAAACATCATCATCGGCAACGTCGCGCTCTACGGAGCGACCAGCGGCGAGGCCTATTTCAATGGCATCGCCGGCGAACGTTTCTGTGTCCGCAACTCCGGCGCGAAGGCGGTTGTCGAAGGCGTGGGCGACCACGGCTGCGAGTACATGACCGGCGGCCAGGTGATCGTGCTCGGAGAAACCGGCCGCAACTTCGCCGCGGGAATGTCCGGCGGCGTCGCCTACGTATACGACGTGGACGGACTGTTCGAGAAGCGCCTTAACAAGGAGATGGTGAATCTCTATCGCCTCATCGAGTGCAGCGACAAGGACATCGATCTGGTGAAATCCACCATCGAGAAACATGTCGAATACACCGGTTCGCCGCGCGGCAAATTCCTGTTGGAGAACTGGGACGCCGAGCTGCCGAAGTTCTTCAAAGTGCTCCCGCGCGACTACGAGAGGATGCTCGAAGCGTTCAAGCGCGTCGAGGAACAGGGCCTCACCGGCGACGAAGCCGCGATGGCCGCCTTCGAGGAAAACCTCAAGGACCTCGCCCGCGTCGGCGGCAACTAACATACAGCGTTTACATTTTACTATCTGATCAAATGGGCAAGCCAACAGGATTCATGGAAGTCGATCGGGTGACCGATTCCGAAACCGCACCACTCGAGCGCATCAAGAACTGGCGCGAATTCAAAGTTCACTCCGACGAAAAACAACAACGTGCGCAAGGCTCACGCTGCATGGATTGCGGTACGCCCTTCTGCCACACCGGCCACATGGTTTCAGGCATGGCCAGCGGCTGTCCGGTCAACAACCTGATCCCGGAGTGGAACGACCTCATCTTCCGCGGACGTTGGAAGGAAGCGCTGCAACGCCTTCACAAGACGAACAACTTCCCTGAATTCACCGGCCGCGTCTGTCCCGCTCCCTGCGAAGGTTCCTGCGTGCTCGGCGTGATCGAGCCAGCTGTCACCATCAAGAACAACGAGTGCGCCATCATCGACCGCGGTTGGGAGGAAGGCTGGGTCGTTCCGAAAATCCCGGCGATCCGCACTGGCAAGAAAGTCGCCATCGTCGGCTCCGGCCCGGCCGGTCTCGCCTGTGCCGACCAACTCAATCAGGCCGGCCACAGCGTCACTGTTTTCGAACGCGAGGACCGCATCGGCGGCCTGCTTATGTATGGCATTCCTAACATGAAGCTCGACAAGGAGCTTGTCGTCCAGCGCCGCGTGAATCTCATGGCCGAGGAAGGCATCGTTTTTAGAACCGGCATCTTCATCGGCAAGGACAGCGAGTGGACCGCCGAAAAGCTGCGCAAAAACTTCGACTCCGTCGTCCTCTGCTGCGGAGCCACCGCCGGCCGTGATCTTCCCATCGAGAACCGCGACGCCGCCGGCGTTTACATGGCGATGGAGTTTCTCACCACCAACACCCGCCACCAGCTCGATCACAAGTTCGACGGCACCAATCCATCACTCAACGCCACCGGCAAGGACGTCGTCGTCATCGGCGGCGGCGACACCGGCACCGACTGCGTGGGTACCAGCCTGCGCCACGGTTGCAAGAACGTGATCCAGTTGGAAATCATGCCGCAGCCGCCGCTCCAGCGCGCCGCCAACAACCCATGGCCCGAGTGGCCGAAGGTTTACAAGATGGACTACGGTCAGGAAGAAGCTGCTGCCATCCAAGGCAAGGACCCGCGCCACTATCTGGTGCAGACCAAGCGTTTCATCAAGGACGCTGCGGGCAATCTCAGTGGTCTCGAAATCGTCGAGATCGAATGGGCCAAGGACGACCAGGGCCGCTTCATCCCGAAGGATGTCGAAGGCACGCTCCGTGTGATCCCCTGCCAGCTTGCGCTGTTAGCGATGGGCTTCACTGGCCCGGAACAGGAAGTCATCGAAAAATTCGCTCTCGAAACCGACGTTCGCTCCAACATCAAGGCCGAGCACGGCACATTCACTACGAATGTCCCCGGAATCTTCGCCGCCGGCGACGTCCGCCGCGGCCAATCGCTCATCGTCTGGGCCATCAACGAAGGCCGCGGCGCCGCGCGCGAATGCGATCGCTTCTTGATGGGGGCGACCAATTTGCCGTGAGGTCATTTTGAATCCCGGCATTTGTTCAGCTATTCACCCCGCAAATGTTGGACAAAGCCGCATCCCTCGCAGTTTGGATCGCTTGTATCGCATCACTATCCGCCCGGCCTCGCCTCGCCGGTTGGGATGACCCGATCGCCTATGCCAGCCATTTGGGAGGCATGCATTTCGATCGGACTCCAGGGAATCTGGAAGTGTCGGACTTTGGATTTCACGCCCTGCTTCCCGACGAGATTTCCCTAACGGAAAATCTGACCCTCCAACCGGCATTCGATTGCAGGGGCACAATCCTCCGCTTCAACCAGGTTCCGACTTCGATTCCGATCGACAGGAACAATCTCGAGACTTTCAGCGTCTATCCTTCCGTGCTGGATGCGAGTGGCCTGTTAGTATCCTCACCTGCGGAATCGCCGTGGATGTTCGGCGCATGGGCCCGGACCGGCGTGGCGACTGATTTCAGGGATATCGGAAGCGATGATCTCACCTTCGATCTGGCCGGCGGCGCAGGCTACCGGTTCCATGAAAGGTTGTCCGTCGGTTTCGGTGCCGCCGTCACCAACCTCTCTGGCGATGTGGAATTCTATCCGGGCCTGGGCTTTGACTGGCAGGTCAGCGACCGGCTCCGGATTGGTCTTTGCGGTCCGAACTATGCCGCAACCTACACGCCCGAAGGAAACTGGAGCTTTTCTATCCGAAGTAATTCCACCGGGGAAATCTGGAACATTTCCGACGATGAGGGGAAGTCCCGCGACATCGATTTCAAGTCCTATCGGATAGGCTTCCACCTGAGTCGGCGGGTTTGTGAACAGATTTCCATCAGCGCGGGTGCGGGTGTCACCTTTGCCAACGAGATCGGCCTGAACCGGTCCAACGGGGACGTGCTTCTCCAACAGAGGTTGGACAGCGGCTTCTTCGGGCAGTTGGGGCTGACCATCACGGCATGGTGAAAGTCCGCGTCTCCATCAGAAAGTCACCTTCTTTTGCCCTTGTCCCCGGCGAACCGGACCGGTATCTATCAGTTACCTAGTAACGCATTCCATGAAAACCATATCACTACAACTGATCGTCCTTTGCGGCTCCCTGCTGTCCGCCACCTTTGCGCAAGCTGGTGGCCCCGCGAGTGGATCCTTCGGTGGATTCACCGCCGGCAAAAAGTTCACCTTTACGGTCCAGCAGGTGAAGTCCAACCAGACCACTGGCACCAGGGTAAAGACCAACGTGCCTATTCCCTCGGGGATCCCCAAGTTTACGAAAGGGCAGAAGGTCACCTTCAGGATCGGCAGCAATGGCCAGTTGACTGGTCCGGGATTTTCAATCGCGTTTCTGAATTCCAGCACCAACGCCAACTTATACGCCAAGCTGCCAAATTCGAAGACCGTCTCCCCGAACGCAGCGTCCGTTTTCAAGGATGGATCGGGCAAACCGGTGGCCACCACGATGACGTTCTATCAATACAGAATCTCGAACTACACGCCCAACGGGCTCTCGATCAATCTGGTTGGCTACGTCTTGAAATGAGGCCGACCACCCTTACCCTCCGCGGCCATTCGGTCGTGGCGGGTATGGCTGCAATCCCGCACGCCATGGGATTCACTCACCGCTCTAGCAGGATTTCGTTTCCGAGGACCACCAGGTCCACCTTCCCCTTCAGCGTTTGATCGATGAACGGCGTGTTCTGGGATTTCGATTTCATAAACTCCTTGGTGAAGGTCGTTTCCGCTTCGGTATCGAACAGGATGAGGTCGGCGGGTTGGCCGACTTCGATGGAAACGGCGGGCAGTCCCATCAGGCGGCGAGGCTCGGCGCTGTAGCGTTTCACGATGAGGTCCCAGCCGAACTTGCCGGTCACAACGAAGTGGTGATAGAGCGACACCAGTGCGGTGTCCATGCCGGTGATGCCGTTGGGCGCGCTGATGAAATCCTGGGACTTCTCGAACGGCGTGTGCGGCGCGTGATCGGTTGCGATGAGATCAAAGACGCCTTCGATGAGACCTTCCAGCAACCCGTGGTTGTCCGCCTGGGTGCGCAGCGGCGGGTTCATCTTGTAATTGGTGTCGAAATCGCCGATGTGCTCGTCGGTGAATAACAGATGGTGCGGCGAGACTTCGGCGGTGACTTTCACGTCGCCGCGTTGTTTCCACCAGCGGATGGTTTCCATGCCGAGCTTGCTGGAAACGTGCTGGATGTGGATGTGCGCGCCGGCGGCGTGAGCGAGGCGGATGTCGCGATCAATAATGATTTCCTCGGCACAGGCGGGCGAGCCCTTGATCCCGAGACGGTAGCTAACAAGACCTTCGTTGAGCGCGCGCGGACCGGCGAGCTCGGGGACCTCGCAATGGCTGGCGAAGAACATGCCGAACTCGGTGGCGTATTGCATCGCGCGCAGGAGGATTGCGGGATCGCCGGTGGTGTCGCCGTCGTCGGTTAGCATTTTCACGCCGAGCGCGCGCATGCCGTCGATACCGGCCATTTCCTTGCCGTGGCGGTCCTTGGTGACACAGCCGGAGGTGTAAACCGGAATGCGGGCGGTGCGTCTGGCGATGTCGAGCACGTTGGCGACGACGGTGGCGGAGTCGATGGCCGGGCTGGTGTTAGGCATCATGACGACGCCGGTGATGCCGCCGTTGATCGCGGCCTCGGTGCCGCTGGCGATGGTTTCCTTCGCCTCGAAACCGGGCTCGCGGAAATGGACGTGGGCATCGAACATGCCGGGCGCAAGGATCCGGTTGCGGGCATCGATGACACGGGCTCCTTCCGGAGCGGCGAGGCCTTTGCCGATCTGCTGAATTTTCCCGTCGGAAATCAGGACATCGCCATCGACGAGAGCGGGCGAGTTTTCGGAAGCGATGCGGGCGTTGGTGATGAGGAGGCTCATGGGCGGCCCGAGTCTGGACGGGATCCGGATCATTTCAAGCACGCCGCGCCGGAAGTGGCTGCTATGCGAATATTGTATTCACAAGGGGAGGAATTCCACCCGGTTTCGCAGATCCTCGGGTTCCGCTGCCTTGGCGATGATTTCCAAGTCCCGGACACATTGACCAATGGTGATGGCAAGTTGGTGGGCGTAGATCACTCTGGCGAAATTGCGACCTTCCCTCTGTCGGAGTTCAGCTTCGGTGAGCAGGTCATCGTCCTGACTGAAGAAAACCCGACCCAGTTCCCCGGCACGATCTAGCAGCCGGTCGTCGGGCCACATGGTGGTGCCGTCTTCCCGCGCCGTGATCACATCAACTCAGCGCATACGAAGGTCATTGGTCACCACTCTCCGAACATGAACGTCCATGTAGAGAGCGACGCTCATGGCTTGTCGGAAGCCTCAACCAAGCGCCGCCGGAGTGGCGAATCCATCGTGACAGCCATTTTCTCCCGGCTGGACTGCAAGCTTGCGGCAAACGCCTCATCATACTCCGCGCGATGATCGTAATAATACGCCAGCGCGGCATGAATCATGGAGGGTGAAAGATGGGGGAATTGGATCGCCATTTCTTCCCCCGATGAGCCGTGAGCGAGATAATCGGCCGCGACTTCGCTGACTTTCACATTCGCACCATCCACCCAAGCCCGCCCGGATTCGTCCAAGCGAAGATGGGGATAAGTCGTTGAAGGAGCAGCCATGTCCGATGGAACCATTCTGCGAGCGCGTTGTCAAACAGGCTGGCTACGGACAGTTCATGCCCCCTGGGTATGGGAAACCGGCGTGCCGAACATCATCCGGTGACCGTCGGCGGTGACGACGCCAAACTCCCGCATCTGCCAAGGTTCGTCGCGGAGTGGTTTGCAAATCCCGGCACCCGCCGCGCAAACCGACTCGTATAACGAATCAACATCCTCGATCTGGAGATAGGCGAAGTAGCGATGATCCCCGAGCTCGGCAGGAGGAATTGCATCCGGGCACTCTCCCGCCATGATCGTGCAGTTGCCACAGCGGTAGAAAAGCCACCCCGGATCCGCGATCGCCTGGATCTCGAATCCGAGCACGTCGCGATAAAACGCCGCCGACTTCCGCAAGTCCGGCACCGCGATGACAAAGCGGGTGTTCGTGATTTCAGGCATAGGGTGAAAGTTGGCTAACGGTCCAAGTTCAGCTAACCAGCCCGCGGGAGGCGTGGATTGCAACCACAGTGCGATGGCCGGGTTTGCTGCAGCGCATTTCGGGCCATCGGTCGCTACTCAAAACGAAATGGGTAGTGGCTGTCATGCACTCGGCGCTCTTCCTCGCCCATGCGGGTGCGGAGCAATCTGACTGTAAATGCGCCGATGGCTTTGTCGCCATCAATATAAAACCAGTCGCTCAGGCGCTCCAACGGAAAGCTGACCTGCTGGCCACCTCTGATGCTGCGCAAATGACGAGGTGTTTCCGCCAACTCCCCGGTGATCGTCTTGCCTTCATACTCGACGCCGCGCACCCACATGTGCTCACCGCATTGCGGTGCCTCACCTGGATCATCGAAGTAAGCCTTCACCATCGAACCGCCAAGAGCGGGAATGACTCGCTTGTAGTCGGCGGAAACCTCGCCCCAGAACTCAGGAAAACGGTCGCGTGCTGTCTGCATCGCGGCGTTCATCTCGGCGTCGTCCGACTGAACTGGAATGATTTCAGATTTGGAACTCATGGATGATTATGTGCTCGAGCGCCCGCAACCAACAAGAACAACCGCGAGTCCGAATATGATGAGTGATCGAGTCATGGGGGGCGAGGTGGCCTAACTTCTAATTATACGACTGATCGTTTTTCGTGAGCCTGTGGAGCTGTTGGAACGATGGTGATTTGATCTACTCAGAAAGATTGGAGTTGCCGGCCATCACGCTTCCCCTCCCGGCTTCAGCCAGTAGAGCACGGCCATGCGGACGGCGATGCCGTTCTCCACCTGGTCGTTGATGAGGCTGCGTTCATAGTCCATGACGGCATCGCAGAGTTCGACGCCGCGGTTCACGGGGCCGGGGTGCATGATGTAGAGGCCGCGCTTGCGGATCTCGTCCAACCGGGCGTCGGTGATGCCGTAGAGGCGGTGGTATTCGCGGAGGCTGGGGAAATATTGGACGTCCTGGCGCTCCATCTGGACGCGCAGCAGATAGACGAAATCCGGTGACCACGCCATGGCTTCCTTGTAGTCGGTGAAGCGGCGGGTGTTCTCGGGACCGATCCGCGGGACGAGCGAGCCGGGGCCGAGGTAGGCGACTTCCACACCGAGTTTTTTCAGGGTCGTGCTGGTCGAGCGCGCGACCCGGGAATGCAAGATGTCGCCGATGATGAGGACCTTCTTGCCGGTGGGATCGGGGAATTTTTCCTTGATGGTGAAGGCGTCTAGCAGACCCTGGGTGGGATGGGCATGGGCGCCATCGCCCGCGCTGATGACTGAGGCTTTGGTTTGCCGGGCGATCATCCCGGGCAGGCCGGAGCGGCCGTGGCGGACGATGATGAAGTCGGTGCGCATGGCCTGGAGCGTCTCGACGGTCTCCCTAACGGACTCACCCTTGGTGATGGAGGAATGGGCGACGTCGAAGTTGGTGACATCGGCTGACAGGCGCTTGGCGGCGACCTCGAACGAAGAATGGGTGCGGGTGCTGGGCTCGTAGAAGAGCATGAGCACGGACTTGCCCTTGAGGGCGGGGACTTTTTTCACCGAACGGGTGAAGAGTTCCTTGAACGGGATGGATTGATCGAGGAGGTGTTCGATTTCCTCCCGGTCGAGGGCCGCGATGTCGAGTAGGTCTTTACGTGCCATGCCGGAGTTGGGGAAAATAATAGAGCGCGCCGAAAACGATGACGAACAGGGCCGCCACCCCGATGAAGGCGGCGTGGTGGCGCGAGAGCGGCTTCTTGAAAAAGATGAAGGCGGCGAAGAACAGGGCAATGGCCGCACATGCCGCGGTGATCCGCATCTCGTGCTTCTCGACATCGTAAAAGTAGAAACAAACCGCGCCGGCGATGGCGAAGAGGTAGCCGGGAACGACCAGCGCGAGATTGGCCGTTAGAGCCTGCGGATGAGTCCAGGGGGCCAGCGTGGCGATCGAGTCGTGGCGGCGGATCTCGGTGAGCTCCTTGTCACTGTGGCGGTGAATCGGCAACTTGGAATCCACCGCGGGTGAGTGAACCGGGGCCAGCGGGACTTGCTCGGATTTGCGGAGCGATCGCACGATCTTTGGTGCGTGATGAGCCGGGATGGTTGGCGCGGCGTGCACCGGCTCGGCATCCGGCGGATGCGTGCTGTGGGGCGGCGGGCCGTTTTCCTCGACTGCTAGCACCGGGACTTTTTCGACCGGTTGAAACGGGGACACTTCCTTCAAACGATGGCTTTCATCGACCGGCTGATGAGGCAGGTGGTTCGCAGTAGGAATATCGGCCAGCTTCGCGGTCGCCGGGATTTCCATCGTCTCCGAAGCCGGTTCGACCGTTAGGGGCTCGGAAGCCGCAGCCGTCACCGGGATCTCCGCAGCCACTTCCTCGACCGCCGGTGGCGGGGCGACGATCCCGAGCGATTCGCGGAGTTTGGCGATCTCATCGGCGGACTTTTTGTGCTGCGGCAGGAGGCTCATGGTTTTTCCTTTTCGACGATCTGGATCTGATCCTTGCCGTCCGTCCCTTCGAGCGAGACCAATACATGATCCAAACGGCGGGTGTCGAGAGTGATGCCAACATAGTCCGGCTGGATCGGCATTTCGCGGTGGCCGCGGTCGATGAGGACCGCCAACTCGACCTTGGCCGGGCGGCCGTAATCGGAAAGCGCGTCGAGCGCGGCGCGGATGGTGCGGCCGGTGAAAAGCACGTCGTCCACCAGGATGATGTGGGCCCCCTCGACTTGGAAAGCGATATCGCTTTCCTGGAGCAAGGGGTTTTCATGAAGGTGCTCGAAGTCGTCCCGATAGAGCGAAATGTCGAGCACGCCGAACGAGAGTTCCCAATGGTCTTCCGCGGAAAGAATCGTTAGAACTCGTTCCGCGACCTCATCGCCGCGGCTGCGGATGCCGACCAGCGCGATGGGATGGCCGCCGTGTTTTTCGCGGATCGCCGTGGCGAGGCGTTCCACTCCGGCGGCGATGTCTTCTGCGTTGAGGATCTGTTCCATGGGTCAAAAGTTCAAGATGCCGATGTCGCGGCGGCGTTGCAAGCCATCGAATGCGACCCGGTCGGCGGCCGCGTGGGCCAGACTGACCGCTTCCTCGCGGGTAGAACCACCAGCGACGACGGCAAGCACGCGCCCGCCGTTAGTTTCCCAATCGCCATCCGCGGTCCGCCGGGTACCGGAATGATAGACGCAGGCGCCGGTGATTTCATCGAGCCCGGAGATGCTGTCGCCGTTGCGCGAGGTTTCCGGATAACCGGCGGAGGCGAGGATGACGCACACGCTCCAGCCGTCGCTGAAACGGACGAGGTCCTCGCGGAGTTCGCCTTTGGCACCCGCCAGGCAGAATGCTGCCAGATCCCCCTCGACCAACGGCATCACCGCCTGGCACTCGGGATCGCCAAAGCGGCAGTTGTATTCGATCACCTGCGGCCCGGTCGGCGTGAGCATCAGCCCGAAGTAGAGAAACCCGCGGTATGGCAATCCTTCGCCGCGAAGACCGGCGACCGTCGGTTGGACGATTTCCTTTTCTATTTGGGCCAGCAGTTCCGGCGTGACGAGTTGGCGGCTGGCGACAGCTCCCATGCCGCCGGTGTTAGGTCCGAGGTCGCCGTCGTTGGCGCGCTTGTAGTCGCGGGCGGGGGTAAAAATCAGATAACGATCGTCGATGATCGCGGCGAAAATGGAAACCTCCGGACCAGTTAGGCATTGCTCGACGAGTACCCGGCCGGGACCGAAGCGGCGTTGGGTGAAAACTTCATCGAGGAAGCTTATGGCAGACGCCTCATCTGGACAAACCGCCACGCCCTTGCCCGCGGCGAGCCCGTCGAATTTCAAAACCGTCGGATACTCCCCGGCGATCGCGGCCACGGCTTCCTCGAGCGTGTCGGTGGCCGTCGCGCGCGCGGTCGGGATGCCATTCCTTAACAGAAATTCCTTCGCGAACTCCTTGCTCGCTTCGAGCTGCGCGGACTCCTTCGGCGGTCCCCAGCAGGGAATACCATTTCGCTCGCAAAGATTGGCCAGCCCCTCCCCTTTCACCAAATAGCTTTCCTCGCCCGCCACGCAAAGGTCAATGGCATTGGCCTTCATCCACGCGACCAATGTTTCCAGACCGTCGGCATCGACCGGCTTTGCCAGTTCGAAAATCGCGTCGCTGCCAGGGAAACAAAACACCTCGGGTTTGCCCGGCGATTCCGCCAGAGCCCTCACCAGCGCGTGTTCGCGCCCGCCTTTTCCAACGACCAAAATTCTCATCCGCAGGGGTTTTCGCGGAATCCGGCGGCAGACTCAATCCCGAATCCGATTCGTTTTTACCTGCCCCGCGACTTTCTTCCAAATCATCGTACGCAGCGTCGGTCCTCGGTGGAGAGTTGCGACCCGATCGAGGGGGCAAATTTCCTTAGCAAAAGCCCCCTGGAACGGGATTCACTTCCTAGCTCCCCACTCCCACATCCTCCTGTCCGTGCAACGGCTGAATCGGGGGACTCCTCATCAAAATCCCCTCGCATTCATGAAAACGACCCACTCTCTGTTAATATCGCTTTCGATGGTCCTCATGGCCGGCGCGAAGCCACAGGCGACTTTCTCCAACCCGCTTTATCAGGGGGAGGACCCTTGGGTGACCTTTCACGAAGGCAGCTATTACGTCTGTTCGTCAGGTCCGCAGAATCCCACGGCGGTCTATGTTTCCAAGTCACCGACCCTGGTGGAGCGCGGCGAGAAGGTAAAAGTCTGGGAGGATGCGGACAACTACGGCCGGGTCTTCGCCCCGGAACTCCATTTCATCCAAGGCAAGTGGTATATCTACTTCTGCGCCGACGTGAAATCCGAGGGCGGCAGGCACATGGCGGTCGTGTTGCAGGCCAATACCGGCAAGCCGCTGGATGGCTTCACCAACAAAGGCGTCCTCTTCACTGGCGATGAGCATGGCAACGCGCAGGCAAATGACATCACCGTCGTGACGTTCAACGGCCAGCTCTACGCCTTCTGGGGATCGCTGGCCGACAAGCATGTCGACGGCGCCGTCATGGCTCCGATGGATAGTCCCACCAAGATCACGGCCCACCGCAAGGAAATGGGGCTCCATGCCGAGGGACCGCGCGCCATCGTCCGTAACAACAAGCTGATCATGACCGGCGCCGAGGGCGGATTCGCCTCCAAGGACTATCGGCTCAGCGCGCTGATCTACTCGCCGGACGCCGGTCCCATCGATGACAAGGCGTCGTGGAAACCCTTGGGAACGCTATTCAAAACCACGGACGACGTCTGGGGCCCGTCGCGTGCCAGCTTCACCGTTTCCGCCGACGGCAAGGAGAACTGGATGGCGTATCACTCGAAGATCTTCAATGCCGATGACAACGGGATGCGCTCGATCAGCATCCAGAAATTCACCTTCAAGGAGGACGACACCCCGGACTTCGGCACGCCAGCGGGCCCGGGCAAGGTCCAGCAAAATCCCTCGGCCGATCCGGGCATGGGCGAGCTTCACGAGGCCGAGGACTGGCAGCTTGCCGGTGATGCCGCGAAAGCATCCGCTAACAAGAATTTCTGCGGAACCGGCTACGTCGGCGGTTTCACCAAAAAGGGAGCCAAGGCCACCTTCACCGCCGAAGTTCCCGCGGCCGGCGTCTATCGGGTGATCACGCGCTATGCCAATGGCGTGGTCGTGCCCGGCGAACAGCAATCGCATCCCAAGATCTATCCGCCCGGCGAGGGTTCGCTCTCGCTGTATGTCAACGGAGCCATGGTCAAACGCACGAAATTCCACCGGACCACGAACTGGGACGTGTGGATGCTCCAGGGCGACAACCTCCAGCTCAAGGCCGGCAAGAACGAGATCAGCTATCAGTTCGATGACGGCGACATCGGCCAGGTGACGCTGGATTTTGCCGCCGTTGCCAAAAGCAGCACCCGGTTGCATGGACTGGTCGGCAGTTATTATAACAACCGCGACCTCAGCGACCTGAAATTGACCCGGCTCGACCCGGAAATCTCCTTCAACTGGGGGACAGGTTCGCCGGATCCCTTGATCGACGCGGATACCTTCTCCTGCCGCTGGGAAGGGTTCATCGAACCGCTCTATTCCGACACGTACACCTTCCACTCAAAGTCAGACAACGGCCGCAAGTTGTGGATCGACAACCAGCTCATCATCGACAAATGGCTGGATGACTACGACCAAACCTACACCGGAACCGTCAAGCTCGAGGCCGGCAAAAAATACCCCATCGTCTATGAATACTACGAGGACGGCGGCGGCGCGAACACGCGTCTCGAATGGTCCAGCGAACATCAGACAAGGGAAGTGGTTCCGTCGGCTAGATACGAAGCGGGAAAGAAAGAGTAGCGGGACAACGTTCCTCCATCTTCCATCGAAGAGCTTGATAACTTGCGTCATTACCCGTTTGATCGCGCCCCGCTCATCAGCCATCACTCCATGAAAACCCATATCCCGTCCGCCATCTTCGCCGCCTTCGCGATTTTCGTCATCTCCCCCATCCGCGCCGCGGAGGAGGCCCCGGCCGGAGCGCTTGAAAAAATCACCGCCGCCCTTCCTGACAAACCTTTCGCCAAACCCAAGAAAGCCCGCAAGGTGCTGGTGTTTTCAAAAACCAACGGTTTCCGCCACGCGTCGATCGCCACGGGCAAAGTCGCGCTCACCGAGATGGGCAAGAAAACCGGAGCTTTCGAAACGGTCGTCAGCGACGACCTCGCGAATTTCGAGGTCGATGAGCTCAAGACCTTCGATGCAGTCTGCTTCCTCAGCACCACGATGAATGTCTTTTCCCCCACTGCCAAGGAGCTGGAAAAAATGTCAGAAACCGAAAAAGCCGCCGCCACGGAGCGCGAGGCGCGGATCAAGAAAAACCTGATGACCTTCGTAAAATCCGGCCGCGGCTTCTTCGGGATCCATGCCGCGACGGATACGTTTTACGAATGGCCCGAGTATAACCAAATGATCAACGGCTGCTTCGACGGCCATCCGTGGGGCGCGGGCACGAAGGTCAGCATCAAGGTGGAGCCCGGCCAGGAAAAGCATCCGCTTGTCGCGATGTTCAATGGCGAGAATGTCGAGTTTCCGGAGGAGATCTATCAATTCAAGGCACCCTACGATTCCAAGGCGGTTCATATGCTGCTACGCTTGGACACCGAAAAAACCGACATGAAGGTTGGCGGCGTCAAGCGCACCGATGGCGACTTCGGCGTCGCCTGGGCGCGTCATTGGGAAAAGGGCCGCGTCTTCTATTGCTCGCTCGGCCACAACCACGAGATGTATTGGAATCCCAAGGTGCTCAGCCACTACCTGGCTGGACTGCAGTGGGCTCTCGGCGACTATCAGGTCGAGGTGAAGGACGGCCATTAAGGATGGACCAGTTTCCATTCTACCACATCACCGAAAAGCCAACGCTGAATGTGTCACTATCAGCCCCGGTGTCCTCCTGCGTCCGCGCGCCGATGTAGGCAAGCTTGAAACCCATCGCGGGGTTGATGGGGATGCCGAAGCTGAGCCCCCATGCGAAGTTGCCCCTGCGGTCATTGGACGATGAGCCGTTGATGGTGGATTCCCCGCCATAGCCGTAGCCGGTGCTCGCGCACAGCCAGAGCCCGGGGCGGAAGGTGTAGGAGAGATGGGCCTGGCCGATGAGATACGGGTCCTGCTCCAAGGTGTTGCCTTTGAAAAAGTCGTCGTTGCCGGTATAGAAACTGGCGGAGCCTGTTAGTTCCGCCGACCAGTTGCCGCGATTGTGAACGACGCCGAGCTGGGGCGTGAAGGAGTAGCGGTTGGTGCCGAGATTGATCAGCTTGTCGTCGAGGTATTCCCCGGTGGGAAATTGCATGAGCAAACCCAGGCCGACGATGGTCTCGCAATCGGTCCGGGCGCGGTATTCCGCGAACTCCTTGCCCGCGAGTGGCGGGGCTCCGTAGAGGTTCACCGCAAAACGCAAAAAACTGTCCGACCACCCGCCGCGATCCACGCTGGTGGGAACTCCATCGAGCAATCCGCTCCAAGTTCCGCTTTGATAGGGCTGCGTGAAATCGACGCGGGCGGATTTTCCCAGCACCTCGAAAGACCGGATGTATTGGACGGCGGCGGTTTCGAGTTCGAATTGGCCATCCTCGATCCGCAGCACCGGATTGAGCGAAATTTCACCGTCGGAATAGGCGTAGGCGGTTCCGGCGAAATTCGATCCGATCGGCAGGTGACTCCAGCGACGCGGTTCGATGTCCTGCGAGAAACAGAGCTGCGTGAGAAGTACGCCGATGCCCGCCGCCGTGAGTATTCCGCGATTGGCAATGTGGCTCGATTTCAAAACCGCTAACATGACTCTGTTGGCGGTTAGGGCAGAAAAACCAGGGCCAGTCCCTGCGGGTTCACATGCTTTGCCTCCATCAGGCGATTCCTTCGTTGGCAGCTCATGGCTATTGGATGCCAGATTCCCGTTGGAGCGCCCAGCCGAAAATGGCCGGTGCATCACACCAACGGATGAATCTTGCGTGGATTCTGTTGCCCGGATCACTTGGCCCAATCCCCACTCCAGTCCTCCTATCAGGCTGATCCGCGGGAGAAGCCAGCGCCAGTTCCCGGGTCAACCTGACCATGATTTCCTAACGCCCTCTCTTGCGCTGCTCGTCCTGATCCTTCTCTTGCTTCTGGCGTGATTCTTCCTGTTGGCGCTGGCGTTGGTTTTCCTCCTGCTGGCGTTGCCGGGCATTTTCCTGCTGCCGCTGGTTTTCTTCTTGTTGGCGTTGGCGCTCATTTTCCTGCTGCTGTTGCCGCGCATTTTCCTGTTGTCGCTGCATTTCCCGCTGCTGGTCCTCCTGTTGCTGGCGTTGGGCCCGCTCCTGTTCACGTTGTTGCGCGAGCGCCTGCTGCTGCGCGCGTTCCTGCTCACGTTGCTGCCTAACGGCTTCCTGCTGGGCTTCGCGGGCTTGCTCGGCTTCCCGTTGCGCCCTCAATTGCTGCTGTTGGGCTTGCTCGTCCTGTCTGCGCCTGATCGCTTCCTGCTGGGCCTGGCGGGTTTGCTCCGCCTCATTCTGTCTCGCTTGCCGCTGCATCTCGCGGGCTTGCTCTTCCTGCCTTTGAGCGGCTGCCTCTTTCCGTGCCTGCCCGGCCGGGTCCGCCTGGCGTTGTGGTTCGCGTTGAGTTTCCACCTGCTTCGCTGAATCGTCGGTCCGGGCAACCCGGCGGTCATCCGGCTGCTGTTGAGGACGCGGCTCCGGCTTGGGTTTCACCCCTTCGCCGGGGGCGACCCGTGGCGTATCCTTGGCCACGGGGTTTCTCCGCTCCTCCATAACCTGAGGCCGCGGGCGGTTTTCGGTAGCTTGGCGGACGGTTCTATCAGGCACCTGCGCCATCTTCGAATCCGGATCGGCAGGCCGCGCCATCCGCTCGGGCTCGCGATTGTTAGAAATGTCACGCTGCGGGCGCTCCGGGTTTTTCGCAAGGTCGCGGGTCACTTCCTTGCGGCCCTTGCCATCCGCCACGCGACGGTTGTCCTGCAGTTTCTCGTCGCGGCGTTGGTCGAATTGGTCGGCACCACCCAGTTGGACAATGGCGGTCTCGGCATTCCTGCGACCCTCTTCACGGGTCTGCCGATAGCGGTCGGTGATCTCCCGGTTCAGGTTGCCGTTGCGTTCCACGGTGACGGTTTCGATGCGGTCCTTGATGCGCTTCGGCTTCAAGCCGTCGTTCCAAGCGACATCCATGTTGGGCGCGGACACCACCAGGCGGTCGCCCTTGATCCGCGGTCGCAATCCCAGCGAGTCGCGACTCGGGCGGGGATGATGATCAATCTCCAGCCGATAGAAGGGCAACGGCCTGCCGATGCCTTCGCACACCTTCTTGTACTTCGGCCCGCCGCAAATGATCTGGCGGTTTTCGATGTGAATATACGTTATGTTAGAAGTCTGTTGGTAATAGTCGCCGTTTCCGGCAAGCGGCAGGCAGTGACCATAAAGCGAGCTGCCGAAATAACGCAATTCCACGAAGTTATAACACAGTGCGCCGATGCCAAACTGAACGTCCACTGAAGAATCCCAGTTATGTCCCCGATAGGCCATGGTTTCCGGAGGAAGCGGTGCCCAGCCGATGTGCTTGTCGTTTTCCCGCCATGAAACCCAGCAGGGAGCCCACTCAGTACCGGGCACCCAAATCCAACCGCGGCCACGGAGCAGGGTCCAGCGCCCGTAGTGATAGGTGGCCCAGCCGAAGGGTTCCTCGGAAATCCAGGTCCAGCCGCGGTCGCTGCACACCCAGCGGCCACGGCAATAAGGCCGCCAATTGGAGTCGTTCACCACCACCGGCTGCCAGACGTATCCATAGTCCGGGGTCTCGAACCACGAGCCATACGAGGACAGCGAATCGTAGAACATGTCATAGTCCGCCACCGGTTCGCTTTGCGGGGATTCCTCGAACGACAATGCCTCGCGCCCGGCCAACTCGGCGTCGCGATCGCTGAGCTGTTGGGTCTGTTCGTAAAGCTCGTCTTCCTTTTCCGCGAGGGCGGATTGAAATTGTTCCAGCTTGCCCTCGCGGTCGTAGAGCGCGTCCTCGCGCTCGCGGAGCGCCTGGTCCTGCTCGGCGGCGGCGGCACCTTGCTGGCGTTCCAGCTCGGCTCGATCCTCCTCGATCCGCACCCGCTCGCGCTCGATGGCGTCCCGCTCGGCGGCCAGCTTTTGATCCTCGATCTCTTGTTCGAGTTCGCGCTGGCGATCCGCCGCGTTCTGGTTTTTTTGCTCCAGCTCGGCGATCTTCTTTGCGGCATCGGACGATCGCTTGTCACAGCCGGTTGCCGCGAAAAGAATGAGTGCGGCGAAAGGAATCAGATAGGGCTTCTTCATGGTTTTAAATCTGCTGGGCCATACGACGAAAACCCTGTGACGGACATTCACCAAGATTAGCCGGCGACGTCAATGACCCGGGATCTCGAAAATCACCCGCGGCTGGCCGTTCCTCCCGCCATTGAGTTCCCGGCGATTCACCCGCGTCCCCAACAATTGCTCGATCATCCGCTGCTCCATGACGACGGCGCGGGGATAGCGCTCGAAAACGCGTTGCAAAGGGTTGTGGAATTCCTCGATGCTCACGCCGTTTGCGGGATCTACCTTGCACCTAACATGGCAGCCTTCCTTTTCCCGCAGAGCGGACAGCTTGGTTGCCTTCTCCAACAGGGATTGGCCGTTGCCGAAAAGCCCCTGCCATTTTTCCTGCTGCTTGTGAAAATGCTGGAAAAGCAGTTTGTCCGGCGTGTTATCCCCAAGCAGCGACTTGAGTGCATCCAGCAAATCAAGAGTGAAATCCACACCGGCCTGCGGGAACAAGGCGTCCGCCTTGGCACTCAGGCTGTAGAAAATCTCCGGTCGCCCGACCACCGTCCGGGGCACCCGCGAGCGGTCGAGATAGCCCAGCTTTTTCAGATCCTCGCAGTGTTGCTTCACAGCCATGTAGCTGGCGTCCACCTGCCTTGCCAGATCGGTCACGGGCAGGCCGCCCGATTGCTTGAGTCCTTCGAGCACCGCGCGCCATTGCGGTTTGATCAGATCTTGGAATACCGGAAGAAGCATCTATATCTGCCTGAACATCCGTGATTTCAGTCGCTCATGCAATCTGCAAATTTGCCTGACCGAAAGGGTCCAGCCGACCGCGCACCCGTGCGGCGCGGCGTGCTGTTGCAGCCCTAACGTCGGACCCTCACCGGGACCGGCACGGGGATCTGACTCGGCACCAAAACCGCCGCCACTTCCCTCACCCACCTCAGCACTGCGGCAGCAAGCGAGAATTCCTTCAAAAGCGCTTCGCGACGCTCTCCATTGTGGGCTGTTCGGGTGATTTTCATCGTCTTGGTTCGGTTGCATCAAGCCGGGTCAAATACTTCCACCCGCTGAATACCCGTGCACTACGCTTGCAACCCCCGCGACGCAAACCGAAATCCACCGGACCGCACTTCTCCTAACATCCCGGCGATTTCGCAAATCCGAATAAACTTCTCGATTCTCTTCCGGCAATCGTCGCAACCTCCTGCCCCCATGTCCGAACGCACCGGCATTCTCCTCGTCGTCTCAGGTCCATCCGGATCGGGAAAAACCACGCTCTGCCGGCTACTGACCGACTCCGGCGAGGTCCGCTACTCGATTTCCTGCACCACCCGCCCCCCCCGTCCGGGCGAGGAAAACGGCAAGGACTATCATTTCCTCTCGAAGGAGGATTTTTTCCACCGGCTCGAAGCCGGCGACTTCCTCGAACACGCAGTGGTGCACGGCAATCTCTACGGCTCGTTGAAATCCGAGGTCGTTTCCCACCTCCAGGCCGGAACCGACGTGGTGATGGACATCGACGTCCAAGGCGCGGATCAGGTCCGCCAATGCCAGGACGCCGACATCCAACGCGCCTTCGTGGACCTCTTCGTCCTGCCACCCAGCGAGGAAATCCTCTACAAACGACTCTCGGACCGCGGGACGGATAGCGCGGAAGTCATCGCGCTGCGCATGCGCAACGCCCTCGAGGAAATGCGGCACTGGCGGAGATACGGCTACCGCCTCGTCTCTTCCACGGTTGAGGAGGACTTCGCCCAAGGCTTGGCCCTGATCACCGCTGAGCGCCTCCGCGTGTCGAGGATCGCGAATCCCTGAGGTTGGCGCTTGCCGTGGCAATTTCGCCTGACATAGTCGCCGCCTTTCACCGGGCCTGTAGCTCAGCGGTTAGAGCAGGGGACTCATAATCAGTTCGGACGAACACTCATAGTGTCGCAACGTGTTCTATTTGTGGTGTTTGTGAATTGAAAAAGGAGGCCTTAGAACGGGGTGACACACCCTGAAACAGGCCTTTTTGGGGGTCAGGGGTGACACGAAAGTTGACAGCAAAAAATCGCTGTTAGTCGCCGTTGGATCACGGGACTTCTCCTCCCCTGCTTTGGCCGAGTTCATCCACTATGCGACGCGGGGCTGAGGGTAAGTGTCGGAGGGCCGGCGTCGGAATGGCCATTCCTCAGGCGGGAAATGCCGCTGTCTTCGAGAAGCATCCGACATAGGTTGACGGTTTGCTCGTCGATGAGTCGTTGGAACAACGCCACGTCATCGCGGTCCCAAAGGTTTTTTCCTCTGAGCTGGTTCCACAGGCTCACGTCTTGGATGAAGTCGTCGGGCTCAAGGTCGCCTGCGCCCCGGCTTCGGTTCTCGGATGCATCGAGCCATCGAAGATTCCCCAAACTATTCCCGATCAATTTCCGGGCATTGCGGATATTCCCATCGCTCTCTTCGACGAAGTCCAAACGCCTGCTGAACTCCCGCCAATCGGCTGCAAAGACTGAGCGGGGCATTCTGTGATCCAAGTCGATCGGAAGGTCCTCGTCTTCCGCCGAGGTGGGATCGAAGTGGGGGTAGAGTTCGGAAAGCTGTATCCGCTGAAGCCACAGGAGAGCCCGCTTGATCAGTTCGCCGGAGGTCGAGAGAACGCGCAGGCAATTGCCAGTAGGCCGCTCGGCATCGGCATCGAGACTTATGAAGCGAGCTGACCATGATTTCAGGCGGTGATCGCCGTTACGGACTTCTTCGTGAAGTCCCTCCATTTGGGACAGAAGCGGGATGGCATGGGCGGCCCCATCCTGTTCAAACCGGGTAATCCACTCTCGAACTGCGCTCGCGAGATCTGTTGGTTGAGCTTCCAAGAACTGGCGATACACGTGGTTGGCCGCCTTGTCGCTGTCGCTGACGAAGATCAACCAATAGAGGACGAATGCGGGCAGCGGATCATTGCTGTCATTGCCCGTTGGCAAATCAGCCAGCAAAAGCAGGACATCCACCAGCGGGGCCGACATCCGGGCAAGCAGCATCACTGGAAGGCCGCCGGAATTGTGTTCGGCTTGGTAAACGAGTCTCTCACGGATCTCTTGGAGTAAGGTGACCAAACGGCCGCCCTTGAATTCAGGAATCAGCTCCCGGAAGGCAGCTCTCACGTCCGGCAACTCCTGTAGTCTTGAAACAAAGGCCGGAGTCGGCCGCCCAATGACCTCCCAGATATTGTTCGGTCTCCATCCCGAGCGGATCTTCGCCACGCGAATCGCGCCCAAAACTAGATGGACCTCGCTCGCGAGACGGCCCGCTGAGCCTTCCATGATCTCGCTCATCCGGTCGTGGACTTCCGGGTAGTGGTGTTTGATAATCGAGTAGGTCAGCTCGTCCTGGCTCAACGCGGTGCCTCCCTGACCCAGCCGTCCGAAGAAGCGGATGTATTCCGATTCTTCTGCGAGGACGCTCTCGTCGATCAACTGGAAGATGATCGAACGCTTGAGCGCTTGATCCAATGCCGACAGGAACGTCGCCAGACGATCCTGGGAAACATTCGGGTGGCGTTGGTGAAGCGCTGTCCTAGCGCGGTCGGGACCGACGGAATTGACCAGTTCGACGGCTTCGGCCAGGGGAATCGGAGAGCCATCGCCGATGAGGTCTTTGCCTTCAACTCTGCCGAACGCCTCGCGTGGGTCGAAACTCGTGCGATCGAGAAGGCGCTTCCAGTCATCAATCTTCAACCGACGCTGTCCCAAGGAGAACTTCTGATTGGGTGTGGTGGCCTGATAGCCGAACGGCTGGCCAGTGCTGCTGATGCGGAGTTGGAAGAGCAAACCGGACCCGGCATCGGGATCCCTAGCCAGATCCACCCACAGACGCAGCTTCGCAGCGAGTTGGCCGTGACTGTGGCCTAACAGCAGAGCACTGAGCCGCTGCTGGCCGTCGAAGAGTTGGTAATCATCGGTGGTCGTCGCGCACGTCTGCCCATCCGCGGTGCGTGCCTGAGAGGTTGCCGCCCCCGAAGAGCGCGACCGGTGCACCATCATCAAGCCCGCGGGATAACCGCGAAGCAGGCTGTCCCAGTAGTTCAGAATTTGGGAATTCCTCCAGACGAGCGACCGCTGGATGGGCGGCAACAGCAGGCGGCCTCCCTCGGTCCGCTGGGTCCAGGCGACGACATTCCTTGCGGCGATGGAGGCAACGGGATCTCCGTCGGTGAATGGTGAGTATTGCACTTCAGGCGTTGAATGAGAACCGGTGTTCCATGTTGGCTCAGGGTTTGAAATTTGTGATGGTTCTAACGATTTCGCGCAACGAATCCGTGACGATCAGGCGGTGGGTGAAGCCCTTTTCCTCCGCCAGCTTTCGCACCAGGGGGAATGCCTTCTTACGCTTGTCGTTTGCGTAGACGGGCATCGCGGCAGGGTCCCAATAATCCTGGCCGTAGAGAATCATGGGGGCCGCGGTTCCGTAGGTCGCGTAGTAATTCTGGCAGGCATCCTGGAAGATCTCCTGCACCGTGCCCGCATTGCCTTCGGCGTAGACGATGCCATGGGTGGCGATGGCTAACAGCCCTTCTTCGCGGACGCTGTTCTCAAAATACTTGGCGATGTGGGTAGCAAAGGGGTTTGGCGGCTCGTGTCCGTAGAGCCAGGTCGGGATGCCCACGCTCTGGCATTTTTCAGCATCAGCCGTATTCAATGGATAATCGCGCCGCACCTTCATCGCCGGGATCAGCCACTCCACAGATTTTCCGCTTTTGAATTCCTTGAAGTCTTCCAGCTTGCGGATGGCGGTCCGAAGGTCGCTCAACGGACGCGTGGCAAAGTAGGCACCCAGATTGCACGCCTCCATCGCCCCCGGCCCACCGCCCGAAACGAGCAGGTAGCCGAGGTTGGTTAGCTTCCAGGCGACGAACGCGACACGGGTATAGACGGAATCGTCGCTCATGCCTTCCCATTCCTCCTCACCCAACAGTTTGCCGGGAGGCGCATCTCTGATCTTCTCCCGACGCGGCATGTCATGCCCGCCCATGATCGCCACGATGCCACCCTGCTTGGCAGCCGTATGTCTTGCCTTGGCCGCGGTTAGCAAGTCTTCCAGTGCATCCGAAATCGACGTGTCGTGCAAGCGGCGCGCCAGCACCGTGTCCACGGAATCGTTCGTGAACGCCTTGGTGTCCTTTGCATCCGCGAAGGTGAGGTAGCTTTTCCAATCCACCGACTTTTCATACACCTCCTTTTCGTGGTTCGGATCCTCCGAGGTGAATGTTCCGACCAACTCCTCAGCGTGGTAGAGGGTGGAACGGAAAGGCTTGAACGGCACCCACGGCATGGGCGGGAACACGAGACAGTGGGGATTCTGCTTCATCTCCCCATCGGTCTTGGCCTCGCTTGCTTTCGTTTCCGCTTCGGCGATCGCTTTCGCCAGCTTCTCACCAATCTCACAGCCAAGGAAATGGCAGCCGGCGATTCGCGCCGCTCCCAGCGCCTCGTCCAGCGTCTTCAGGTTCACATGCTGAATAACGACGTCATTCCAGGTGCCACCTGCATCCAGCCGCTCCTTCACCTTGTCTGGCAGTTCAAGTTCGATGCGAATCGGGTTCGGGTTATTTTCATTCATGGGTTTCGAGGGTTTGGGGGTCGTGATCGTGTGTTAGATGATGACGGCGAAACGGGGGTTCGTGGCAGTCGTTGGAAGACGGTCTAAATCAGTTCGGAAATCTTCATAAGGATCTGTTCCAGCTTCGAGGAGTCGATTCCCGACAACAAGGTCTCGTGGGTACAGAAAAGGTTTTGGCCCTCGACGTAACCGTTGTCGGCATACCACTTCATTTTCCATTCGTGGCCCTCGAAGTATTTGGGATCGTCCATTCTGCCGAAGTGCTCCCAGACGATCAGATCTCCCGAGGCGTCGGCGAAGCAGAAATCAGGGAAAATCCTTCCTTTTCTTACCGGTCCATCGAGCGGCTTCTCGTATTCGTAACGGATGTTCGCTTTGAAGAGCTTGTCGGCGATGATCAGCTCGGTCTTGCTGCGGACCATGTGTCCTTTGAGCGTCTTGTGGATCAGGTGCTCCGCGTATGGTGGCGTATCGGGTGCTCTTCTCACCACAGCACTGAATAGATTTGTGTTCCGTCGCGCCGCATCGGATCGTTCAGGCTTGCTCAGTTCGTGAAGAATTCCGGCATTCTCTCCTTCGATAAGCATCACGAGCCCGTTCCGCGAACGTGTTAATGAGGTGTAGAGAAGTTCCCGGCTTAGGAGGCGGGAAGCTTTGGGAATAACCACGAAAACGGTTCCGAACTGACTGCCTTGAGCTTTGTGGATCGTCAGGGCGTAGGCCAGTTCCAATGGAGTGGAGTCTTCTTTGAAATCGTTGTTACGGTAACCGAAGGTTACGTTAGGCTTCCCAGCAAAGGAGACGTTCAAGAACTTACCGCTACCTGGGCCCACGCCACCAATATCGCCGTTTGCCACGTAATGCTCTTCTTTCGAATTCGTTCCCCAGTTGTAGCCCTCCATCTTCCGGTTGCTGAGCTGGATCACCTTGTCACGAATGACAATCTTCTCGTCACCAATCGACGTTTTGTAGAATTCCCTAGCTCCGCGGAGTTCCTTGGCGCGATAGGTCGATTGGATCCAGCGATTCAAATCATGAACTCCGAATGGATGTGCTTTCTCCGGAGATAAAATTTGGAAGTTTTCAATCCCGTCGGGTTCCGCAAACACGATCTTTCCACCCTTGAAGCCAAGCGCCGCATTAAATCCTTCCACATCGTCCGGACTGGTGAGTCCCAAGTGCTTCTGAAATTGTGTCAAAAGGGCATTTCGCAGCTCGTCCGGGGTCTTCCAGAAAGCAATCTCCAGGTCGTTGAACTCCAGACGATCCCCAATTTCGCTGAGAACCCTCTCCGCATCGCCGCCTACGGGCTGATTCGTAAACCAAGAGGCCAATCGCAGCGCGTCGGATGGAGCGCCCGCGTTGGTTCTAACTTCGATGTGGAGGCGTCCCACAGCGCCCTTCAACGCTAACTGCCCCTCCTGCGCCGGAGAGTTTTCAAGCTGGCATACCAGATCCACAAAAGGACGACCGACACCGATGGGCGGCAGTTGGTTCGGATCTCCCACCAAGATAATCCGAGTAACGTGAGTGGTATCCAAGCCCTCCAAAATGGCCTGAAGCGTGTCCATGGTGAGCATGGAAGCCTCATCGATTACGACGGTCTTGGCTCCCTTGTATTTTTCCGCATCGGCAACCTCGCCATCGAATCGGGGGCGCTGACGGGTTCCGTCGTAGCGCTTCAGGCTGTAGAGGAACTGGGCCACCGTCATGGCCTCAGCGCCGGTGGCTCCTGACAGTCTCACCCGGGCCTTTCCGGTGGGGGCGAGCAAGAGAATTCCCTGTTGGATTAAAGGAGTGCATTCGACCAAAGCGCCGATGATCGAAGTCTTTCCTGTGCCTGCCTGGCCAATGAGTACCGAAAGGCGTCGAGTGGTAATGTTCTCCAATGCTATCGCTTGCTCGGCGAGAGCGGCACTGTGTCGCTCGTTCGCCTCGTCGATCTCATTTCCGCTCTTTCGGATCGCGGTGATGAGCAGAGAATTCCAATCGACTCCCAAGGAGGGAACCACCTTCAGAGCCCTCATTTGCAGCACTTTCCTCAATCGCTCTTCACGCTCAGCCAGTTCGACGAGCTGAAGAGCCTCGACATCGTTTTCCGGTTTGCCATCAGGAGAAAGCACCTCAAATCGGACTCGATTCGCAACAAAGGTTCTGTGCCCTCGCAACCAGTCGGTGGTGACTTGGATGGGATGCTTGGTATCCAATTTCTCAAGGCGGTCCTGACACTCGGCGAGACTGAGCAAGCTGTCCCCATTGTCCGCTGCACGCCGAAGCACTGCCACAAGGGCACAGCGCACCCTCCGCGGATCGCCGGCACTGTCCACCAGGCTTGGTTCGGGCAGCGGGTCATTAGCACCAGCGATTTCGTCTGGAAGTATCCCCCGATCGATGGTGGTCATCGAAACGGGGATCTCGATATTTGTCCCTAAATCTCGTTCAGCGAGAATATAGGGGTTCTCGATGATCTCGGCGTCGGTGGTCGGAGCTGAGAAGCTCGCCTGCCTCTTCTTCGGATCAATGAAGCGGATCGCCTGAGCGGGCTTGAGATCGAATCGTGAGAGAAGATGCAAGAGGGTCCTGCGTTCCGCCGGCAGCGCCGTCCAAACCGGCTTGATAAGTGACAAATCTTTCCTATAAGCGGTGTGAGGAGGTTCCTGTCTTCCTTCAAGAACGGCGATTACCTCGGGCCAAGGGCTTTTGTCGGCAGATAGAACGCCGCTTGCCCGCATCTCCAGAATCAACGCAGTTCCCAACCGCAGCCCGAGAGCCTCCAAGGCCGACCCGGTGCCAGGATAACGACCACGATCCCGCCAGACCTCCGCGATGCGGGCATTCAGCCAACTCTCACGGGCCTGCCACGGACCTTCCACAATATCGTGGGCGCGGATCCGCTGCACAACCGTGAGGCATCGGACCAAGGTCGAGAGCGCAACGTCGGCGCGTGTGATCTCGGCCGCGTAGGAGAACTCTCCAAAATGGGAGTCATCCACCTCAACGATGATTTCCTTCAAAAGGCCTCGACGACGTTCGTCCTCAGCCGGATTTCCGGTGGGAGCGAGGTAATCGTGATAGGGCAAAAGAAAGCCAGTCTCCTTATCAGGGCGGATGCTGTGGCTGATCAATCGGTCCCACAGAGGATAGCTCGATCCCTTGTCACTGTCATACTGCTCCAGTTTGCCGATCTTGGTGATCGTGCCGACACCAACCACAAGGCGTCGGATTCCCTCACCGAGCGGGTGACCCTCCTTGCAGTAGGGAAAAAATAGTGACTGATTGTTGTCGAGCTTGTCGAACACATGGTTGGTGAGCGCACATTGCCGCTCCTTGCCAAACACCCAAGGTGTATCGAATGGAGCCTCCTCATCGTGAGGCAGTGATTCGGGCAAGGTCTCATCGATCCGCTTCTGCTCCTTCCGAAGCATCCAGAGAAACGGAACGGCAATGGCGGTGTAAGGCGGCACCTCCAACAGCCGGGGCCTCATCCCTCCATGAGTCGTGGCACACTTCTTATTGTTCTGATAGGGATGCTGAAAAACACGTCTCCACGGCAGTGGGTTCATGAAGATCCCAGACTCCGCCTTGCAGGGCGGCAATTGATCCGGGGAAAGCTCGCTCCAATCCGTTTCTCGCAGGGCATCCTCCGCAGTGTCGTCCCTCTCCTCACGGACGCGGTCAAGCATGGCACAGAAAGAGTTCCCGGAAGGAGATTTGCAGATTTTGCCGTTCCAATTGGAGTCGTGCCAGGCTACGCGGAGAGTAAGGTGTTGGGTGATTTTCACAGGCGTTAGGATATTGAATCAAAAACCATTCGCTTAAGGTGCACTGGCGCTTCCTTCTCTATGCACGCCTCGGCGATTGATGAAAATTCAGTCTCGTATCGCACCATTTTCCGCAACTCAGTCTTTGCACAGGCCTGCTGAATCATAGCCAGGCACTGAGCGCCGACCGTCGCGGCAGCCGATTGAAAATCCGCGATGTGCCCCTCCGCCTTATCCCAAGTGACTTTTCTCTTTTTATTCAGGCGGTCCCTAAGATTGAGGCCGATGATTTCGATGGTTCTCTCCGCTCTCCGCTGTTCGGAGGGGTGGCACCCTGGAGCCGGAACGGCAAGGCACCCATCCTCATCGACCTGAAAGGAGATCAGTCGAGCCTGATCTGATAATGGATCGATCAATACTGGAGCTTCGAGTTCCAAACTCGTCTCATCGTCATGAGTTCCTCTCTTACCTTGGACGATGGGGAAAAGATCGCCCTTCTTCGAATTCAACAGATGTCCGCTGATTCGATAGTTCTTCCAATTGAAAGCTAGCCACCAATAGCCACTTTCAAAAACGCCGGTCAGGTCGTCCTTTACGCGCCCCTTGGGGCGAAAGTGGTCCACATGTGTCGGCGAGACGCTTTCATACGCCTCCGAGTACCAGCACTTGTTGTGAAACTGATCGAAGAGCCAATTTCGAATTCGGTCGTCGGTCCAAAGCCTTTCGTTCGCATCGATAATTAATTTCCGGGACGGGCCGTCGGGAGCCGCGCGCAAGGCCGAAGTTATTGCATCGGCTTCTGCCGCCCAATCGGCAGGTGGAATACCTTGGATCCTTACCTTTCGCATCTTATTTCTTCAGTTGAAGGCTAAGTTCTCGCGCAAGATCGGAAAGGCCATCCGTTCGTTCCCTCTTCACAATTTCACTAACAATCTCCATCGCTTGACTCTCCCTCGCAGCCAATTCTACCGGATTCAGGAACTCATTGAGAGGCTGACTTCGCACCTCATACATTTTCTCAATGAACAATTGGTAAAGCGGATCCCGAGAAACTTTCGAGAATCCCAGATCTTCAAGGTAATTTTGCAGTTTTGAAAGGAGTGCTTCCTCCGCACCGGAAAGCGATTCCTTTTTTCTCTTCGCCAAAAGTTCGTTTCGTTTCTGGAGCTTGGCGAGTGTATCGCTGTCGAGTGTCGTTGGTAACCCGAAATACTCGCTTTTTAGCAGGCCAGCAACCCCCATTCCTTGTGGATGTTCGTCGATTTCGTCGACAGTTGAACCATTGGGACCATTTCTCATGACCCGAACCTGCTCTTTGCGCAGGCCTCCGATCATCATTGGATCGTGGGTGGTGACGATGATTTGGGAATCACCTTGAAGGATCGACTCCGGGGACTGCTTGAGCACAGTCTCAATTTGTTCGAAGTAGATGAGCTTCCACATTGGGTTAAGATGGGTGTCCGGCTCATCTAGTAGAAACAGGCAGTGATCCTGATGGGTCAGACGCATCAACCCCAGGACGGTAAGTAATTGCAGCTCTCCCTCGGAGAGGGCCTCGAACGTTACCAAACCTTCTGCGTTCCGGTGTTTGACGAAAATTTTCAAATCATCCAGCAAATCCGCGATGTAACTGCCCTCCAGAAACCGGAAGAATCGATAGGAGTCACCGATGTGCTCTCGCAACTCATCGAGCTTCTCCCGGCCGTCTACGAATAAATAAAGAAGTGCCTGCTCTTCCGTGCGCCCCCGGAAATCGATCACCTTTTCTTCTGTGAAGTCGATGGGAGCAGTCGAAAGTTCCCAGAGCTTGTCTAGGAATTCCTGACTGAAACGTGTCTGGTCATACCAAAAGCGTTTGTCGCCAGCGTTGATGTCATCCTCGGAGAAAACATCGCCGGTCAGACGGTAGGGCTGCTTCAGCGCAAAGAGAGCAGAGTCAATCCCGTCGATTCGCAGATTGTCCAATACTCCCTTTAACGGCTTCTCAGGGGCCAATAGACAAGCGAGAAGAACGAGGCGGGAATGTGGGTGCCGACAATAGAACATTCTACGCAACAAGCCGTCAGAATCGCTAAACGAAGCAAGCTCCTCTTCGTCCACTTCTCCTGTGGGATCTTCGTGAAGTCGGTCAATGAAGTTTTTTTGATGCTGTTGGAAGAGCGCTTCCAAGCGCTCATTTTTTCCCGAATAATAGGTGAAAACGTGTGAGGGTAAATATCGGCGGGCGGATCCTCGCAGCGGCTTGGGTCTCTCGGGATCTCGCGTATCCATCTTCTCGGGATGATGTGTATCGCTAAGAACCCAAGCGTCCTCCAATTCTCCATCGATCGTTACGTTCGGCGCAACACCGGCATTCGCTCGGATCTGAATGCGAATCCCGCGGACTTCGTAGTCCAATTCATAGTCGAGACTGGCTGGTTGGTTAAGATCGAGGTCGCGGAAGATGGTGACGATGGCCTCGATCATGTTCGACTTGCCGGAGCCGTTCTGACCGATGACGGCGTGGCTCTTGAATACACGTTCGGTCCCGTCGGCGTCGGTAGCCGAGCCAGTGAACGTGATTTCGAAGTCCCGCAAATTGCGGAAGTTTTGAATCTTGAGGCGTTCGAGTTTCATTAGTGTGACGGGTTTCTCAATATCCAGGGGCTCAACTTATAGTCGTGAAGAGTCTCCGTGGACCAATCCTCCTTATCAGCTCTCCCATGACAATTCGCGCACAAGCAAACCAGATTTTCAGCGTTACTTTTCCCAGACTTGTTCCAAGGAATAATGTGGGCAAGTTGAAGGGGCGTCACGGTCCCGCATGCTGCGCAGCGGTCCCCTGACTCAGAGAAAACTTGATTCCTAACTTCAGTAGTGATCATTGGCCGGGCCCGACTCAGCTCTATCTCAGATTCCACTTCTTGTACTATGGCCTTCTCTGGTTCGAGGATCCACTTGTTGGTCATTTCAGTTTTGAGCTGCTGGTAGAAGGCGTCGATCTTCATACCGGATTGTTGCCAGAGGACTTTGGCGGAAAGCCCTTCAGCACTCTTGGAGATTAGGCTAGCCAGCGGAGCTTCGTCGGTAGCATTGGGCTTAGTTCCGATTTCGAGCTTGGTGAGTAGTTCGGTTTGGGGTGCTTTCACAGGTTCAGATTTCTTGGTTTGCATGCCGGTAATTGCAGCGACAGTGGCTTGGGCATAGGTAGCGGCGACTTTGCTTTTTTGAGCCTGTTGGAGTTCCAAGAGGCGGACCAAGGACAACAGTTTATCGATTTTGGCAACGATATGTAGTTGCTCGGAGTAGGGACATACAGGGAACAGAACCCTGAGAACCCTGTCAGGAGAAGTGTGTCTTACCTTCATTCCCGTGCAAGTTCTCGCCAGTTCACCTCTGAAGAATTCACTGTTGAAAAACCAAAATGCGAACTCAGGAGCAACGGCCTTGGATGGAAACTCTATTTTCCCAAGTCGTTGATTGTGAAGATAAGTTTTACCGTCGTCTGGTATAAACGCGGGACTGCCTAACAGGCCTGCTGCTTGTTCCGTCATGGGGATGATTAAGTCTCCAGGTTTAAGGATGAAATTGGAATCGACGGAGCCGTTGTAATACTTTGTTTTCGACCCGCGGTCTCTAAACCCACCTTTCTCGAAGAAACTCCCAGGGGTCATTAAGACGAAAGGAGTTGGTTTGCTCGTGAAGGACGCGCTACTGAAGGCGAAACCATGTTTAAGCGTAGCAATATCACCTAGCCGAACCCATTCCCAAGCGGGAGGAAGGGAAAAGGGCTTTTCTTTGTCCTCAATCGGCCCTGACCACTTCGCGGATTTCCTGCTCGCAATAGTGATTCTCCTTAAATCTACCTTCGCTAATTCTTGGTTTCTGTCGTCCAAGTCTTCGACAACTATTTTTCCTTGGATGGCCAGTGAAATGATTGCCTTCCGCGAATCTTCCGGAGACACAGATCCGACTTGGTCAAATACGGATTTCAGATTTTCGTGAGTGGGAGCTTCGACGAAGCGGGAGTAGATGGCGCGGGAAAGAACGGGAAAACTGCGTTCCCGCTCCTTCTGCTTCGCCTCGAGATTATCGCACAAGGTCATCAACTCTTCCACCTTCGAGCAAATTCTCCTCTGCTCTTCGAGCGGAGGACAGGGTATTAGGAGCGCTTCAACTTGCCCTTTGGTTACGTGCTTGAGTCCTACGCCACCTCGGGCGCTTCCAATTAGGGCATCCAGACAGGCGTTGATTGCAATCCTCAAGTATTCCTTGTCAACGAGTTGGCTATAGATGACAACTTTGAAAATGTGCTGATTGAGCACGGCTTCATTGCCTTGCCAGATAAACGCCCCAAAAGAAGTTCCGGGTGTTCCGGACCAACTCAATAGCAGATCTCCGTTTTGGACTCGATGACCATCGGACACCTCACCCTGAAAGTAATTATACGGAGCACTTGGATTATTAAGATTCTGGATGCGAATGATTGGAAGACCGGAAGTTTTCCAATCGGAAGGCTTGAAGGCTCTCCCATTGATGAAGTCCATGAGATCTCCGGCAGCGAGGAGAGTCCACCACTCCGGAATAAGTGCCACTGTCTGGCGTAGTTCCACGTTCTTTAACGCGAAACGACGTACGCTGGTCTTACCCAAGTAACGCTCTTTGGAATCCAGCGCATCCTCGGCGAGGGTCGTGACGACAGAGTCACCGTCCCGTCGTGATGTTAGTTTACCAGTAATTGCGAAATAAGACACTAGGTCGCGAAGACGTTTCACCCCATCCGGCGCACCCGCCAGATGTCCAAAGTTTCCTAGAAACAATTGGGCATTCATGAAGCGGCGTCTTTGGTTCCGAAGTGAAGGGAGAGTGCTGCGGCAAGTTCGTCGCGGAGTTGGTTCTGCGTCGCCTCAATATCTCCGATGAGGGTTTTGTATTTAGCCAGTAGCTTATCAGGATCGAGTGATTCCTCCACGGGCGCATTTTTGTTCTTAGTTTCGAGATTGTAGATAGGCCAGTAGTGACGATCTCCTGCAGATTGCTCATCCCTGGCTTCGGCCTCCCGAGAATCTGAGAACCCTCGAAGTTCATCCATGCTCGAACCAAGAGTATCCCGAGCTGCCTCAGAGTCCTTTGCCTTCCGTGCTGATTCCAGAATCGCAATCAGCTTATCTTGATAAGCTGAGGCATCATTTGCTTCGACCGATTTACGGAGGTCGTTTACTTCGCCAGTTATTAACTTCTTGAAATTCTCGTCGTTGCGTATGAGGGATTGGAGTCTTTTGAGCCAGCGGATCTGCCCTTTCGCGTCGTTGGCTTGATTTCGTAGAGATTCGGCCTTGTCCCAGTGGGGCTGGGCCTTAGCAGTTGCTATGGCTTTAATCTGTTTGAAGTCGACCTTCCAGGCCACCTCGCTTTCAACCCGGTCTTTGAACCCGTTGGACTCCTTGCCCCACCATTCAGCGATGGGCTCGAATTCCTCGACGCGGAGGGGCTTGGTTTTTGAGTAGTTACTAACACCTTCCGGATACTTGTGCTCGTAGAACCAGATCGTGTCAGTGGGCTTGCCCTTGGTGAAAAAGAGGAGGTTGGTTTTGATCCCAGTGTAGGGATTGAAGACGCCGTTCGGCAGGCGGATGATCGTGTGGAGTTGGCAATTCTCCATAAGCAGTTCCTTGACCTTGGCCTTCACGCCTTCACCGAAAAGCGTGCCATCAGGGAGGACGACGGCACCGCGACCGCCTTTGTCCTTGAGCAGTTTCTTGACGATGAGGACGAGGAACATGTCTGCGGTTTCCTTCGTCTGGATATTGGAGGGGAAATCATTTCCGACTGTGTCATCCTCCATGCCGCCGAAAGGTGGATTGGTGATAACACAATCCACACGATCATCTTTTTGCCATTCGTTCCACCCCCTACCGAGCGTGTTGCGGTGCTCGATCATGCTCGGCACTTCAATACTGTGCAGCAACATGTTGGTGGTGCAGAGGAGGTGCGGCAGTTGCTTCTTCTCGATGCCACGAATGCACTCGGCGATTGCCTTCTTGTCCTCAGCGCCGGATTTCTTAGTGAGCTGTTTTTCGAAATGGTCGATAGTGGCAGTGAGGAAACCGCCGGTACCGCAGGCGGGATCGAGCACGACCTCACGTTTCTTGAGATTTGGGTTCACCATTCGCACCATGAACTCGGTGAGGGCGCGAGGAGTGTAAAACTCGCCGGAATTTCCCGCACTGCGGAGGTCATTAAGAATCTGCTCGTAGATCTGGCCCATCTGACCGCGTTTTTTGAGGTCGTGAAAGTCAACGACCTCGTCGAGCTTCTCAATGACGCCCAGCATCAGCGTGCCGGTCTTCATGTAGTTGTTGGCGTCTCGGAAAACCTCGCGAACGACCTTGGCCTTCGGGTCGTTTTCGATATTGAGCCCTTTGAGTCCGGGAAAGACAGTGTTGTTGACGTGAGCGATCAATTCATTCGCCGGGGTCTGAGGTTTACCTCCTTTGTAGGCGGCCCAGTTTCGCCAGCGGCACTCGTCGGGTAGGGAAGAGAAGTATTCCTCGCCACGGTCCGCGGCGTCGTCCTCCCAGGTTTCTTCGCACTGATCGAAGATTTTGAGGAATAGCATCCAGGTGAGTTGGCCGATACGCTGGGCATCGCCGTCGACGCCGTCGTCCTTGCGCATGATGTCCTGAATGGACTTGATGGTACTGCTAAGATTCATTCGATAGTTGGTCAGGGAAGCCGTGTCAGGCCGTCAGTTTTTCGTAAATGGCTTTTTCCAGCTCGGTGAGAGCTTGGGAGTACCTGTCGTTGCCTCCAAAGATGCCCCGCCGGATGTGGGTCTTAGTGCCGAAAGTGCTGAAGGGTGGCAGCTCAAGGATCTTGGAGTCTTCGATATCGGTGATGCCGTGGTCGGCGTATTTTTCAAGAAGTGCTTCGAGAACAGCACGAGCATCATCGCCGTATTTGCCGAAGTGGTTCCGCTTCTTCACATTGTCGGCGCGATCCTTGCGGCTGAGCGGTGGTTGATCGAAGGCAATGTGAGCGACGAGGTCGAAGGGATCGATTTCCTCGCCCTTTGGAATGGCCTCCCTGAGGACTTCAAGCAGGATCCCTTGTTCCCTGAGTTCATCGATGATCGCCTGTTTGCGCTCGGCCTCCGTCCAACGGCGTAGGAAGTCGTCGAGGGTGCCGAATTCTCGGAGCAGGGCCTTCTTGATGTCGTCCTTGCGGTGGACGCGGTATTCCTCGGTGACGAGCTTGCCGCTTTCGTCGAAGTTTTGAGTACGCTCGATGGCCAAACCTACAGGATCATCAATGGTGTAGCGAATCCGCCCCCCTGTAATGCCGGGTTCCTCGTCGTCCCCTTCCCCATCGTCCCGGTCATCTCCATCCTCAGAATCTCCGGGGGACGGAGTCGGGTCGGTATCTCCATCGCCGTCCACGTCGGTTTCATCTGGGGGCGTGACCGGATCATCGGGACCAGGCTCGTAAATCGTGACAGGCTCGCCATCGAACCCCGGATCTAGAAAGAGCCGGGTTGCGCCTTTGAAATCCATGATGGTGAAGTAGAGCTTGTTGTAATCCTCCCGGATGCGGGTGCCCCGGCCGACGATCTGCTTGAACTCGGTCATGGAATTGATCGTTTGGTCGAGAACAATCAGCTTGCAGGTCTTGGCGTCGACGCCGGTCGTGAGAAGCTTGGAGGTGGTGGCGATAACGGGATAGGGCTCGTCGTTGTCGATGAAGTTCCCAAGCTGGGCTTTGCCCTCCTTGTCATCGCCCGTGATGCGCATGACGTAGCGACGGTTGCTGGCAGCCTCCGGAATCAGCTTCACCAATTCCTGGCGCATGCGCTCCGCGTGGGGTTGGTCGTCGCAGAAGACGATGGTCTTGGCCATCGGATCGGTGGCTTGCAGGTATTCCCATACCCGTTTGGCGACCAATTCGGTCCGCTTGGTGAGGATGAGGGTCCGATCGAAGTCCTTGGTGTTGTACTGGCGCTGCTCGACGATTTGGCCGTGTTTGTCCACCTTCCCTTTCTCCGGGGTGTAGCCGAGGGCATCGGCGTCGGTCACCACGCGGATGACCTTGTAGGGAGCAAGGAAACCGTCCTCGATGCCCTGCTTCAGGGAGTAGGTGTAGATGGCGTTGCCGAAGTATTTCAGGTTGAACTCAGGGTCTTTGACATGCTTCTCGCCCTCCCCGGGTTTCTTCTCCTTGGGAGTGGCGGTCAATCCGATGTGGGTGGCCTCCTTGAAGTAGTCAAGCACCTCACGCCAGGCCGAATCCTCCTTGGCGCTGCCTCGATGGCACTCGTCGATCACAACCAGATCGAAAAAGTCAGCCGGGAACTGTCGATAGATCTGCTTCCACTCCTCGGTTCCGGTAACCGCCTGGTAAAGGCACAGATAGACCTCGTAGTTCTTCTTCACCGTGCGATCGGTGATTTTGTGCATGATTTCGCCGAAGGGAGCGAAGTCCTGCAACATGGTCTGGTTCACGAGAATATTGCGGTCGGCAAGGAACAGAATGCGCTCCTTTTTCTTGGCCTTCCAAAGCCGCCAGATGATCTGGAAGGCCGTGTAGGTCTTGCCGGTGCCGGTCGCCATGGTGAGCAAGATGCGCTTTTGGCCTTTAGCAATGGCCTCGATGGCGCGGTTGATCGCGACGCGTTGGTAGTAGTAAGGCTCCTTGTCCGTGCCGTCTGTGTGATAGGGCTGAGAGATGAGTTCCCGCTGCGGCTCGGTCTGGATCCCTTTCCACTGCTGATAGATCGCCCAGATGTCATCGTAGGTCGGGAATTCATCAAGGGAGATCTCGCGCACCGTCGGCTGGGTAATCCCGGTGCGGTCCTGAAGGAGAAAGCCGTCGCCATTCGAGCTGATCGCGAAGGGAGCATCCAGCATCTCGGCGTAGTCCAGCGCCTGCTGCATTCCGTGACCGACTTCGAAAATGTTCCGCTTTGCTTCGATCACGGCAATGGGGATATTGCCCTTCGCGTATAGAACATAGTCGGCTCGCTTTGGGCCGCCTTTGACTTCAGGATTCTGAAGACGATAGGCGAGCTTTCCCCGGACCATAACGCGCCCCATCGTGAGCTTAACCTCCTCGCGGAACTGGACGTGCGTCCATCCCACCGCCGCGAGTGCCGGGGTGATGAATTTGGTGCAGATGTCGCGCTCGCTGAGGTCTTTTTTGTTCATTCGGTAGTCACTGGGATCGAAGGATTCCCCTAACTTGCAGCGACATGACGCCAAATGGCGGAACACAGCGGAAGCAAAATCGCTAGAAAAGGGATAGATCTGATGGAGCCGGAGGAAAGTGGCCTGCCCCAGAGGGCAAAATGGCGAGGACAGCGCTTTGACGCGGGGGGACTCATGGCAGCCTCGGAGGCACCGCCGCCCCACCGGGGGCCGCTGATAGGCGGAGGCAGGCCGTGAGGCCCGGGACCCGCAACCAAGCGATCCCGCAGGCAATTTGCCCTTCTGAGGGACGTGCTGGTATTTTCCGGCAGGTTCCGGTCTTCCGGGATGCGCCGGAGAGTGGTTGGAGGAGCCGAAGGTCGGCGCGGGAGGAGCGAGCGGCCAGGCTGGCGGATTCAATCTCTCGACGAGCCTATCCGTTTGTTAGGTCGTTGCGGGGTGTCCGCAGAAAGCGTTCGTTTCCACCGCATATATCAATTTTTGCCAGC
>JAZKGW010000016.1:145428-152301 GCA_040385685.1 Verrucomicrobiota bacterium
GCCGGCTGTTGTAGTTGACATATTCCGACAGGAACAAGGCTGTCACTTCGATAGGATCGCGGCTTTGGCATCGGCCAGTTCCTCGTCGCGGCGGTGGTAGCCGCAATCGTCGATGAGCTTCTCAGCGGCAGCGAGATCGGCCTGCGGCGACTCCCACGGATACTCCGATTCCCGGAAGAAGAGCCGGGCGCGGTAAAGGTGAATATCAGCCATGTGTAGCCGCATTCGGCCGTGCTCGGCGATTTCCCAGGCTTCGTCAAGATCGGCATGCGCGCTCTCGGTGCCGATGCGCGCGCCGCTGAGAAAGCGCAGCCAGGCGCGGGTGAGAAGGCCATGGGGAAGTAGGTGCAGTTGATTGGCACGACGGAGACCATCAACGGCCGTTTCCAATTGGCATTGAGTAGTTATGAGAGCTGAAAACGCAGGTTTATTGTTTCCAGTTTGTTTCTTAGACATCGCTGAGGAGCGTAAACCGGCGGAATGCTTCACAATTACCTTATACAGCGCGGCGCGAGCTAAAGTGAGATGGTCGAGGGCGATGTATCGAAGCAAAACGTTCCGCTCATGTAGCTTGACTGTTGTCGACGCACGCTGGCCAACGGAGTGTAAATTCTTTAGGAGTTCCCAGTTCCATTTGATTCTGTCTAGGTTCTGCCATGCATGCCACGCATAAAGCTCCGAAGTAGATAGAAGCAGGTCACAGTATTGGAAACCAACCAAAGTAAAAAGAAGCGGTGGCCCGCGTTTAAGTTCTGCATTTTGTTTTTCGGCAGTGCGGAAACGCTTCAGTGATTCATCTGTGTGGCCTAACTGATGAAGCGCTCCGGCCGAAGTGGCGAGACCTACTAATTTTTCATGATCATCGCCGCACCGATCGGCGTAGATAATCGATTGGTCGGCAGCACTGATCGCCACGGATATGTTCCCTAATACCAATTCCAGTTCGCTCAAATTGGCGGCTGACTTCGAGGCGTTAACCCAATGCTCTTCGACTACAGACAATTCGATTGCGGCTTGCATCGGTTCGAGTGCCTCAGTGAGTCGGCCGACGGCTCGTAGATACAGGGCTGCCTGGTTCATGACGAGTCCTTGGAATGTTGGTGCAAGCCCCGGAACGAGGCTATTCCATTCGTGCTCGAAGAAACAATGAACGGCACCTAAATCAGAACTTACCGCACCCAACGTTTGCCATGAATAGTGGTCTCCCCGTCGTAGAATGCGTAAATAATAAACTTCTTCACAGGCATTTCGCTGCCATCCCGCCTGGCAGCCGTGGGCCACGGCTTGGTAGAGGGGCTGGAGGTCTTCGAGCGTGGGCTGGTCGCCTTCCTTTGTGATCGCGCAGAGATGTTCGTAGAGCCGCCGGTGGGCCGCGCGACAGGCGTCGGGTTGATGTGTGCGCAGTTGCCGTGCGAAGTATTCACGCAGCAGCGGGTGGGCATCTAGAGTTTCGAGCGCGCCAACCGCGTCGCGGTTTACCGTGAGCAGCCCAGCGTCCTCCAACCGCTTGCAAGCCAAATTCAACTGGCCCGCAGCGATCGGATGAAGCTCGTGTTTCAACCTCCGCCATTTCGTTTCCACCGTGAAGAGTGGCTCAGTGAGTCCAGGAAGAGCGGGTGTTTGGAGCAGCGCGCCAAGGCAGTGGGACGCGACGGGGCGATCGAACAGGCCGAGCAGCCTGAGCACGGCGAGGGCGCGATGGCCTTTGTCTCCTTCGCGTTCGAACTCGCGTTCATAGGCTTCCATCACGCGGAAGGCGTGACCGCCCTGTTCCTCGGCGTCGGCTTCCTCCAGCTTCACGAGGTCGCGTTTGCTGATGTCGCCGGCGTGGGCATCGCGCAGGTAAGTGCCGAGCAGGTTCAAGGTGAGCGCGTGGCCTTGCACGTCTTCCACCAGCTTCTCGAACTCGTTCACCTGCTCCCGGTCGAGCGAAAGATTACGGAGCTGGCTACCCTTTACCCCGAAGGACTGGAGAAGATGCACGCCGGCGGCGCGGGAGAGGCGGAGCAGTTTAATCTCCGGCGCGGTAGTCTGCCAGAACACTCGCAAGTCCGGAAGCGGATAGCGGCTGGTGACGACGCACAGGCCGTGGCTGGCGGTGGCCAGGCCCTTGAGCAGCGCCGCGATACCCTGATCCTTGAACTGGCCCGGCGTGGGTGAGCTGGGAGTGTATTGCAGCGGCTCGAGGCCGTCGAGGATGAGGAGACTACGCCGCTGGCCCACGACGCGGGCGAGGCGTTGTCCTTTCTCATACGCGCCGGCGGGGCTAGCGGCGAATTGCTTGTCCGCGTCGTCGCCGAAGAAGGCGAGGGCATTCTTGAGGAACAGGTCGGAGGACGCGGCCACCTGCTCGCACGTGCCTTGGCTGTAGAAGCTCCACGCGAACGCGGCGTCGCAACCGGGCCAGCCTTTCGCGCACATTTCATCGACGACCCACTTCGCGACCAACGATGTTTTCCCTTCGCCACCGAAGGCCACGAAGGTAAGGACACTCGGACGACCGGCTTCGGCGCACAGGACCTTCCCCCACGCATCGGATATAAGTTTCTTCTCCGTCTCGCGCCCGATGAGTTCGGACGGTGCATACTTAAATATGTGGGAGATTTCGGTGTGCGGAAGCTCGCGTGTCCGTCGACGAAGATCAATGACGTCGCGAGCTGCGAAGATGGCGGGGACGCTACAGTCTTCCACCCACAACGGAATGACTTTCTTCCCAAGGCTTCGGGCACATTCGACCTCTCGTTTTACCCAATCCGAGTCATTGGAAGCGGCCGTGATGACGACGAATAGCGAGTCGCATTCCGTGATCCCTTTCTCGATCTCCTGCCAGAATTGCTCGTCAGGCTTGATCGAGCTGACGTCGTTGAAAACATCGTCGAAGCCAGCCGCGCGGAGGAGCGAGTCCAATTCGGCGACATACGAGTCGTCATGAGTGCTGTGGGAAACGAAGGCGCGTCGCATTTGGAAAGTGGGGGGTAAAATCAGATGCTGCATGTCAAATGGCACCAATGTCAGGCCTATCGAATCATTCTGATTTCGCGTCCCAAGGAAAGGCAAAACTCCCGGCCTTAATGGCATTCTAACCAACTCGCCTGTGGACTCCACTGAGCGTCCTGACAAAACTTTAGCCATGATCCGGACCTTGATCGTTTCCTTCGTGGCGTGCCTGCTTGCAATCGCGACAAGTGACACGTCCGGGTGGGGTAGGATGCGCCGTAGCCAGCTAACTGGAGGCTAAAGGGCGGTGGATTCACATTGCGTCAACGCAACGGCCTAGGCTTTCGGCCGCGGAACTGCATGCGAGCAGATTGCGACGACCATGTAGGGTTGAGGCCTCAGTGTTCGTGGGTGTGCTCAGTCATCGAAGCGGGGCGCCACGCCATGGAAAGCTCCACGGCTTCGACATCGGGGAAGTCCCACCATTCCGGAGGGGCGCTAGCGCAGGAAATCCGGCAGCAGTTCAGACATTGAAGCCATCCATCGAAGGCCAAGGTGCAGTATGCCCCACATTCGGGGCAGGAATCTTTGGTTGGTATGGCCATGGCGATTTTGTTTGGATCACGTGATTCAATCGGTTGTAGGTTTGGATTTCAGGGAAGTGCCGAATAGCCATCGATGCGGGGTCTTGGGGCATGGGTGGAGCCCAGCTAGCGTGCGATTTTCGAGAATGGGCCCTCACAGCTCGTCGGAGAAAATCGTGCGCGGCGGGTTGTCGTCGCGGCGGCCCGTCTGCGGATTTCCTCACAAACGATGGAGAGAGGACCTCCCCCCGCTCCCTGGAGGGACGGGAGGGTCGGAGCCCCCTTGAGGGGGTCGAGGGGTAGATAACGCGGTCGAGCTGGCTCAGCTCGGCGGGTTTGGGCGGCAGCCCAAGGGCCTCGGGAAAATAATCTTCGAATCCGGTGAAACTGATCCGGTTGTCGTGTTATTTGCGGATGGATGACCGCTGAGGCTCTGGATGGCTCCCGAGATTCGGGTCGATCCGAAACCTCAGCGGCTCTGTCCGATGTCAGTTCTTACCCCCTCAACCCGGTTCCATTTCCAGTGGGTATCCGGGTGGGAGGAGACGAACTGCATCTCATTCAAGGGCCTTCCAGTCGGCCTCAGCCAATCAGCTGTTCACTCAAGGCGATGTCCGCGTTCACGGTCTTCCGGGGTGCGCCGGATAGTGTTTGACGGAGACGTGGTCGGCACAAGAGACACGAACGGCAGGAGACAGGCGGATTCAATTTCCCGACCAGCCTGGCTGCGTCTCCGGTTCGTTGCGGGGCTGTCCCCGCTGGAAGGGGTAGGGCCGCACGCAGTAGGCCCGAGGGGAAGGTTTTCCCCATCAGATGATAGAAATGTGGGATTTATCAGATCGTGAGGCTTTATCTCGCCATCCATGGACGTCCATGATGGTGTGAGGAGTTGCACGTAGCTGCGTGTGTTCGCGCGATGTAGCAGCCAGACTACGAATCCGAGACATTTTCCATTCTCACGAAATCCCCCCACCGATTACTCCCCATGAATACACTGCTTGCTGCGGCCATCGTCACTCTCGTCACGGCGGCATCTCTGTTCGGTGCTGCGCCGCCACTTCAACCGGTTGATTCCTCTCAAAGTCCCAAAGGCCTGAGCGGATCTGACTGGACCGGCATCCGGGAGGCGTATGAGAAGACCCGCCATGCCATCGCCGCCAATGCGGACGGTAGCCATCAGGCCCGCAATCCGGGACAGGCCTGGTTGACGAAGTTCGATAGTCGTGGATTTACCGTGACGCCCGATGCCGGCGGTTGGACGTGGGGCTTGGAGTTGACGGGATTTGGGGAAGGGACGGAAGTCCGGCAGGATGGCGGCAAAGTCTCATACAGCCGTGAGGACGGTTTGACCGAGTGGTTCGTCAACGACGCACGTGGATTGGAGCAAGGATGGACACTTGCGAAGAGGCCGGAGCGGGCGGGTGCCAGCGGACCCATCCGCCTTGATCTCACCGTGCGCGGTGAACTGCGCCCGAAGGTTGCCGCCGCGGGTGGCACCGTGGCGTTCCTGAATGTGTCTGGCGGAGCGGCTCTGACCTATGGCGAGCTGAAAGCGTGGGACGCGGATCGAAAGACGGTACCGGTCAGGTTCGCGGATAGTGAAGTCGTGGGAATAGGTTTCTCCGTGTTGATAGATGATGCGGACGCAAGATTTCCGATCACGGTCGATCCGATTGCGCAACAACAGGCGTATCTCAAGGCTTCCAATCCAGGAACGGATGATAGCTTTGGCCATTCCGTCGCGGTGTCCGGCAATACGGTGGTCGTAGGCAGCTGGCCCGAATCCAGCAACGCTACCGGCGTCAATGGAAATCAGGCTGACAACTCAGCGCAAAGCGCCGGAGCAGTATATGTATTTGTGCGAAACGGAACCTCTTGGAGCCAGCAAGCTTACCTGAAAGCATCAAATACCGAAGCTGGCGACCAATTCGGGGGGGCTCTGGCAGTTGATGGAGATACCGTAATAGTCGGTGCTGATCGTGAAAGCAGTAGCGCTAGTGGAGTGAACGGCAATCAAGCCGACAACTCACGTCCCAACGCTGGTGCTGCGTACGTTTTCGTTCGCAACGGAACGACTTGGGTGCAGCAAGCCTACCTGAAGGCAGCGCTGCCCGATCTCTTTTTTGGTAACTCTGTTGCGATTTCAGGCGAAACGGCGGTAGTCGCCGACAGGGGGCACCCGTATGTGTTTGTGCGAAATGGCCAAACTTGGAGTCAGCAAACCTACTTGAGTGGCCCCGGTTGGGTGGGGCAACTTTATCACGTCAAACTGTCCGGCGACACAATGCTCTTCAGTGTAGCCAGCACCGTTCACATCGTAGCGCGTAGTGGGACTAGCTGGACCCCACAAGCCCAGTTGACAGCGCCTCCCGGCTTTGGCAACGCTGGCTTTGGCTGGTCCGCTGCAATTTCGGGTGACACAGTTGTGGTCGGGTCTTACGGCGAATCGAGTAACGCCACTGGAGTTAACGGAAACCAACTGAACAATTCAGCGCCCGGAGCTGGTGCCGCCTATGTGTTCTTACGCAGCGGCACTACATGGAGCCAGCAAGCATATCTTAAGGCTTCCAATTCCGAAGCCGGGGATAATTTCGGCGGTTCTGTTGATATTTCCGGCGATACGGTGGCGGTTGGGGCTGTGGCGGAGGACAGCAGCTCAGCCGGGGTGAACGGAGACCAAACTAATAATTCGGCCATGAACTCCGGTGCCGCTTATGTGTTTGTGCGTAGCGGCACCGTTTGGGCACAACATGCTTACCTCAAGGCATCGAACACTGAGGTGAATGACTGGTTCGGCACTGCGGTTGCTGTGTCGGGCGACACGGTGGTGGCTGGAGCAACTGGGGAAGACGGCAGTTCCGCCGGCGTTAATGGAGCCCAAACTGACAACTCGACCTTTTCAGCGGGTGCGGCCTACGTTTTTATCAGAACGTATTCGCTTACTGCTGTAGCAGATCATGGCTCTGTTGTAGGCATGGGCGATTATCAATCAGGAAGCACTACTTCGATCACCGTCACCGCTAATGGAGGCTACCTCTTCTCCGGGTGGACGGGAGACGCCACAGGAACGGATAATCCACTGTCCGTACTGATGAATACGGATAAGACGTTCACGGCGACTTTCGGACCAGATACCAACGACACCGACGACGATGGGCTGACGAATTATCAGGAAGTTGTGGAATACGGCACCGATCCCACCAGGCAGGACACGGACGATGACGGGGTTAAAGATGCGGTCGATGGCAGGCCACTGGACCCGGCCGAGACGCTCGACACGGATCGCGATGGCATTGGCGACAACGCCGACCCCGACGACGACGGAGACGGCTTGTCAGATGTCGATGAGATC
>JAZKGW010000016.1:152311-157307 GCA_040385685.1 Verrucomicrobiota bacterium
AATTCCAAACGGGCCGACTCTGACGGCGACGGCATTAGCGACCCCTCCGAACTTCAAACCCACCTGACCAATCCCAATCTTGCCGACACCGACAACGACGGCCTGAGCGACGGTGCGGAGGTAAACATCCACGGCACGCTACCCAAGGTGGGCGACACCGACGGCGACGGATTTCTGGACGGCTACGAGGTACTGACCGGCAAGTCACCGTTGAACATCCTGGACAAGCCCGCGCTGGTGGCGGAGGCTCGGACGGCCATCGAGTTCACCTTTCCTTCTGCATTGGGCAAGACCTATCGGATAGAGGATTCATTTGACCTGTCCATCTGGACGACCGTGGAAAGCGGCATCGCTGGAAACGGTGGGCAAATCCAGCGGTTCTACACAACCCGCAACGTGCCGAAGCGCTACTTCCGGGTGGAGGAGGAAGCTCCGTGAAGGGCTGCCATAGCCCGGACTAGGGCTTGACTGTCCAAGTGCTGACAAACAGTATCTCAACCATTATGAATACACCAAGACTGATTATTGCGAGCTCAGTCGCCGCGTTTGCCTTCTCAGGGTGCAACGAAAACGAGGTTAAGGATCTCGAAATTCAGGCAGCCAAACGCGACTTCAGGATCGAATCCATGGAAAAGGAGATCGCTAGGATTCACGCAGAGGAGTCGTTACGCGAAAAATCCGTCCAACAAGAAGCGGGAGCAAGTTCTTCAAAGATCGCCTCCTTAGAAGGGGACCTTGAGAAGTTAAAACTGGAACTGTCGGAAACCAGGAGCAACATGGCCGCTGCAAACAACGAGAATAGTCAACTCAAGGATTCCATACAAAGCGTTCACGGGTTGCTGGAGCAGATTCGAAGTGCTGATCAAAAATCTCTAGAAGGTTTAGAAGCAAGACGAGTGAAAAACGAAACAATAGCTGCGCCCATTTGGGAAAAAATCGCGGCTCCTTAAAATGCGTTTGTACGCCCCCGAGGAGAATGGCCCAAAGTGATTGCGACTTGGGAAAATCGATAGGCGACTGGCCCACACAGGCTGCAATGTTCCTTCGGATTTTAGTCGCGACTAAAAAGTCGGTCACTCGAGGTAGTTGGTATGGTGTTGGCTGGGCACACGGTGCCGGGAAGGGAGCGATAGCGACCGGCGGCACGGTGTGAACAAGGGGCGGGGGTGCGGAGCGCTACCGGAAGGGTGGTGGCGGCGGATCGGGAGTCAGTCGAGCGGAGCGAGAGCCGCGGGAGGGTGGCCTTGCTGACTGCGGATCGGCCGGGTGGCGTGCGCGGGGGCGACGCGAGCGACAGCGAGCCATGCTTGCGAACTGGCGCGGGGTCTGCCGCCGCAGGGCACTTGTGACTTCGTGGTAATGCTGCCGAGGAATTTCCGAGGGTCACCTCCGGGAAGGAAGGGACCCAGCTTGCTGGGAGGGTCATGGACTGGAGGCGGCATTACGGCACGAACGTCACATGTTCCCGAAGGCAAGCAGCACAGGTGACAGGGAGCCGGGATGGATTATGGGTGCGGAGCGTGACCAGTGGCATGACTGGCGGCGCGGAGCCTGTCTATCCGGGGGGCCGAGCGGCCAATCATTTGTCCCGAACCCAAACCTTGACGATATCGCCGTCTGGATTCCGCCATTCTGCGAACATGAATACCCATTTTTCCGTGGCGGCCGGCTTCGTGGCCCCATCATCGCAATTTACGTCGAGCACCGAACGCGGGCGGCCAGGCAGGAATTCGACCACGCCGTTCAGGGGATCGAAATCATCCAGAGTGGACGCCAGAATGTGGTCACCGATCTGGCACTGATCGGGGTCGCTTTTGAGTTCCATGGCTGGTTCTGATGCAAGACCGTTGAAAGAGCAATGCCTCCCTCCCCGTGTCCGTGCGATTGTTTCTACTTCGCCGCCGATTCCACCTTGGCCAGACCCTTCGCAGACAGCAAGCCGTCGCGCTTCCACCGTCGGGCGAGATCGAGTTCCCGCTTTCCGATCGCCGCGCCTTTCCGCAGGTTGTCCTTCGCCGGAATCGCCTCCAAATTGTAAAACCTTGCCTCCAATTCGGGAACCACTGAGCGCGGCAAGACGTGATCCAAGGCGATGCCGGTGCCAGCGTGTTCGCCTTTCGTGATCGTCGGCGATCCACCCTTACGGAGTTCGGCTAGTCCCTCCGGCGTGAAGCATCCCCACGATTCCAGCTTGGTGCGTGACCATACAATCGCGGCCTTGTCGGCGGCGGCTCCCTTGGTGCCAGCATATCCCGCCGCGGCCTGTGCGGTATCGATGACAGCGGAAACATTGCCGCCCGCTTGGCGGGCCGTTTCCAGCCATCCTAGCACCTTGTAGAGCCTGGCATTCGCTGGCCTATCCCGCTTGAGCGTGGCGACCTTGGCCGGGTCTAGCAGCGGAGCCAGAATCTGCTTGGCGATCGCGTCGGGGCTCTCCGGAGCGGCAGCGAGGGGAAAGGCCAGGAAGGCGAACAAAACGAAAAGGCGCATCACCTGAAAATGATGGGCTAAAACTCAGCTCTTGGCGAGACGTGATAGCCTTCCGCCGTGGCGGGTCAAATTTCCGTCCCCTGCTTCTAGCCGACTGTCACAAGCTGAATTCTTGTTAGCTGCGACTAACATATTTGTGGATCCGTGAGCAATGATACCATTTATTCTGAGCTAAGATTCACCTCACTAATAAGTCCGGGCGTTATCCCATCAGCGTGTGGCTGGCGGGGGGAAGGACGGCGTCGCTTTCATCCAAGAGGCAAGTTCCTTCTCTGCATCCGTCTTCCACTCCATGTTTGCCAGCCTACTATAGTCGTGTAGCTTAGAGTAATAAGGATTCTGCACATCTTCAGGATGGATGCGTGAAAGATAGCTTATCAAATCACGCACATTTCGACGGACTCCGTCGTGATGGATCATGGAAGCCACAATGGAAAATGCGCGTGGGGTGCCGAAATCGAGAATGCATTTCGCATCGGGGCCAACCTCATCCTTTTCGGCCTTAGACGCTTCAATCTGAACTTTCAGATCAAACTCAAGCATAACGAGCGACTTCTCATTGCGAACTCTAGCAAGGGCCATAATCAATAAATACCGATTGGTTGACCCCTCCCACTCACGTTTACCAGTCGGAGGAGCAAAATACAGATACTCAAGAACCCATCGATTGCCCTCAACCGCATCATCATCCGCGACCATTGGTGCGCAACTCACTTGAGGCTGGGGCCTCCTGAGCGGCTGGCCATCTGGTGAGAGGAAAACCCCATTTCCATCTTCGCCACGCGCGCGTCTGCGTTCGATTGCAGCCTTGAGGAGAACTGCATCCTTTCGTTCGGCTGCGACCTTTCCAATTGGATTGTCACTTACATGGCGATGCTCCAACCGGGCGTATTCTTCAGACCTCACTTTGCGGTCAAGTGACCAGAGTGCGATTTTCGCTTTCAAATCTGAGCCTTCTTTCTCCTTCAGTTGTTCCAAATTCAAAGGTTTCTCGGAGAGAATCTGGGCCAATTCTTCCAAGCATTTTGCAAAAGCATGGCCGTGCTCGCCTCCCTCTGAGAACATGTGCATTTCTTGCTTCTGCGCCATTTCTTTGATTCCGATTGCCTTGTCGATTAGAGCCTCCGCGCCCGTCGGCCATTCAATGGATGTAGGCGGGATCTCTGCTGCAATGGTCGATCCCGCCTCTGTCACTAGGAGGGAAGTGGTGAGGGTAAAGCAGACGAGCAAGGGGCGGATCATGACGCCGCACGGTGAAGCAATTGAGGGCGGTTGGCCAGCAATCCCGCCATTCATCTCCTTGAAATCTCTTGCCATCTGCCGGATAGTTGTCCCCCAGTGAGCAACAAACTGGAAAACGGAGTGAATGCGGCCGTGGGATATCTGTCGCTTGGTTTGATGGAGGACGCATGGAACGAGTTAGAGTCGCTGCCTCCCGAATTTCGGGCGCAGAATGCGGTGATAGAACTCCGGATTGAAATTCTCCTGAAGCTTGAGCGGTGGAAGTTCGCCCGGGTGTTGGCGGAGGGGCAGGCCAAACGCTTTCCGGAAAATCCGGCATGGTGGCTTCAGTGGGCCGCGGCACTGCGTCGCGAGCGCTCGATTCAGGATGCCCGCGGCGTGCTCTGGGAAGCCGTTCAGCGGCATCCGGCCTGCGCGTTGATTCAATACAATCTCGCCTGCTACGCGTCCGTATTGGGCGAGCACGAGGAAGCCAGGCGGAGGCTGGGCACGGCGTTCGCCATCGATGATGGCTTGCGGCCGATCGCGATGGATGATCCAGACTTTGAGCCGATATTTGGCGGCGTTTGACTTTCACTCGGGCAGTGTCTCCCATCCTCGGCCGTCCGATTTTTAAGCGCCGAAGCGCAGGCATTGATATTGGACCGGAGTCTCCACCACCCCGCCCGAGGATGGGAAAGAAACCCACCTTTCAGATCGCGGCGCGCATGCGGTCCTTGAAGGTCCCGACGCCTATTTGCAACCCAGCCACACAGCATCCCACTTCACAACGGCATTTAGTGGATTGCCCCCCCGCGCAGTGTGCCGCCCCATCTTCCGTCGCCGCGTAAGGGCGGTCAACGTGACGGCAGGCAGTAGCAGTATCACCGATCCGACCTCCGGGATGGTCGTCGTTGTTCCTATAACAATGCCTGCCTGATCATAGGTGATGGCGCTTCCAAGCAGCGTCAGGCCGGATACCGAGTTGTTCAGTTTTGCCCACCCGAAACCTTGAATCAGTTCTCCGAAGTCGCTGAAGGTTCTCACGCCGAGATAAAAATCGCCGTAGGGGACCGAGAATGACTGGTCCGGCTGGTTGAAGAGAGTAAACTGCCCTTGAGTGATCGTGTTTGCCGTAAACTGGGCATTCAGCGTCGCGAAATACCAGTAGCTGCCGCCATCCAGGTTCATCGATCGGTAGATCAGGTTTTGTGCGGACCTGTCAAAGAAGATGGATGTCGGGCTTAACCCCGGGGGCGGATATTGTTCGATGGTTAGAGCGTAT
>JAZKGW010000016.1:157317-179667 GCA_040385685.1 Verrucomicrobiota bacterium
CCTCCTGTCGACAGAAGGACATTAGAGTTCGACACGACCGCCGAATGAGCTGATTGAACGCCAACGAGTAAAACAAGGAATCTTTTCATATTGGTAGGGAGCATGACGGATTTCCGATACCATCAAGGGTCGATAGGCTGATAGATTCAAGGACAATCTGCTAAGGTCATTTAGCCGCGGCTTCCACCGCGGCCAGTCCCTCCGGAGACAGCAAGTCGTCGCGCGTCCATCAGTGGGCTAGCAAGGTTTGCTGGCTCCTCGTCCTGTGCTTGTGCCCTACTTTGAAAGCGCTAACACTGCGCGGATGAAAATCGGCCGGCAGCGAATCCTCTCGATGGCGTTCTTGATCACTGCGTTGGGTTTGTTCACGGCCATGCACTTTTTGCCGGTGGATCGTTCTGACGACGAACGTGGCTGGCTGATGTGGAAACTTATTTGGGTAGTGATTTGGCTAGCGAGGAAGTATCCGGGCTTCGATTACTTGGGGTTGGCGGTAGGGTTATTTTCATTTCTCACCCTTTCCTTGCTCATTGTTGCTTCTCCGTTCTTGGGAAATGTTTGGGTGAAATCTCTCTTGGCGTGGTCGGTCGTGGTGATTTTTAGCGGAGTGGCGGCCGCTGGATTCTGCTTCTGGGTGTTGGGGCTCGACGGCATTTCGACTGGTAACCTGAGATTTGGAGGATGGTGCCTTTTGATTGCCCCGGTGCTGAACTTTATCGGACTGCTCTTGGCGCGGCCCAAGTGGCTGCAAAGGTCGGGTATTTCATTCCCTTCGGAAAGCCAAGCGGCGGTTGACGATCTCCCGAAATAGTGTTCACCTGAACGCATGGAGATTACGCCCGGACAAATCGCCGCGGAACGTGCCCGCTTGCTTGCGATCATTGGTAAGGAACGGCCGGCGCGGAAACCCGGGGCTCGCACGCGGTATTGGGAGGATCAGCACGAAAAGGCGGTGGATGCACTGCGGCAACTTGAGCGCGGAGAGTGGCGGCCGGAATCTGAGGATGATCTTTGGTGAGCCGCCACGACACCAAGAAGCCCCGCGCGGATGCGGTTTCCTCCGCACGCATTCGTCTAGGTGATTTGCCTAGACGACCGAAGGAATTCCGCTAGGGTGAGCCGTTTCCCGGGGGGGAAATTACAGAAGCCAGCGCGTCTGCTGAGTAGATCCTTTTCGAGAGGGTTCCGCTGATGCGCTGGCTTTTTTGCGGCGAGCGTTCGCGGCCCCACGTGCTGCCACGACACGAAACAGCACGCAGCATCGTGAGACACCGCGGGCGAATCCGGTCGGTGGCCTAACCTTCCTTTTCAACTGCCGCGTCCAAGGCCGACGCTAGAGCGTCGCGTGCGGCCGTGAGTTCCTCGCTTTGCCAGCCCTCGCCCTCGGGTCCTCGATCCGAATGCATTTCCGCCGCATCGCGGATTCGTTCCCATTGGTCCGTTGTGAGAGTGATGGTCTTGGTTTTCATTTTGGTGAGTAGTTAGCCCCGCCAGTTTCCCAGCGGGGCCGTGGTTGTCGAGGTTTCAGGCTGCCGGAATCATCCGCTTTTTCTGGCCTCGGCAATCGTCCTAACGACTTTGATGTGCGCGCGCTTCGCCTCTAGTAACTCGGGAGCTTTCTGGCGAAGCGTTGCAACAGCCATTTGAATCAACTGGGCAAGATAGGAGTCGGTGAGCTTCCGTGGTTCTTTTGTGGTTTTGTTGGTGGTTTTCATTTTGGTAAGTAGTTAGCCCCGCCAGTTTTCCCGCGGGCAGTCACCTCCCAGCCTTGGGCGCTCTGAAATCCCACGGCGGCACCGGTGCAGGATCTATCCACAATCCCAGCTTGGCGCTTTTAGCCGCGGCCTCGGCCTTTGCCAGAGCGGGATCCTTTGAGAACTTCTTGAAGTGCCACGCGAAGCCATCGCGGACCATTTGGAGGTTCACGTCGTTGCCCGCCACTTTAACCCAGCCAAGCGTTCGTCCGTAACCGTCCTGCCCCGTCGGTGGACGATCACGGCCTTGCCGAAAATGAGAGCTGACAGCGCGGCTTTGGATTTGGCTCCGAATGCCTGATTCGACTCCGGTGCGTCGATGCCATTCAGACGAATTTTCACCTCTACCTTGTCCGCATTCAGAAGGGTAATGGTGTCGCCGTCTATGACTCTGACCACCTTTCCGGCAATGTTGGCCTCCCCCGCTAGAGCGTCGATGAGACGGCAAGGCAGGCGAGCAAGGCGCGGATCATGAAATCAACGTGGTGCCTCTCGTCCGGGTTGACGAGCTTTTGCCAGCGTGTTCAATTGAACTTATGCCAATAATGGAAGGACACATGCCGCCCCGGGGTTCCCGGTGTGTCGTGGTTGCGATGCACCAATACCGCCTGCCTGATTGGCTGCCGGGTGATACCGTTGTGACGGTCCTTGATGCCAGGATCGGGCAAACGATAGTCACCGTGAGAGACGGGCAAGGGCGAGTCGCTGACCTATTGCGGGTAAGCTTGCAGGAGTTGCCGCCTGAGCGGATGCGATCCTAACCGCCGCCGCCGTCGGCGCGAGGAAGCGGCCGAAATCTCTAACTAAACAAATCGCCCTGAGCGGGCGGCTTTTTCAGGAAATTTTCTGCTTCTTGATACTGGAGCGGAACCTGTGACGGGCCAAATGTATGCAGTTCGCCCGGCAAGTAGGACAAGATTTGCTCATCACCCAAAACGGCCGGCATTCGATCATGAACCGGGGCCAAGACTCCGTTCGGCTCTGTGGTGATCATGGAAAAGCATTCTCCTCGTTCCTCCTCTTTCCGCCAAATCCCCGCGATGTATGTCATCTGATCGTCTGGCCTCTCGAACCTCAGCGGGACCTTTCCACCCCTGCCGTCCACCCACTCATAAAACGCGGTAGCAGGAATGAGGCATCGCCTCTCTCGGAATGACTTGTTCCAAGTGCGCCCATCCAGCTTGTCCTCGCGGGAATTCACCACCGTCCGCATCTTTCCCTTTGCTCCGGGCACCGGCAGGCGGAACCCCCACAGCATGGTTCGCAGGGAGCCGTTAGGCATGATCACGGGCGCGGGAATTGTCGGGCGAATGATCCGCGTTTCTTTGATTGCGAGAAGTTCCGCCACCGTCTCCGGATCAAGGTATCCCGGAGAGCTGCCGCGCTGTTTCCCCAGCTCGTATGCGGTGCACATTTTCCAGTTTCAGTTGATGATCAAGACGGCTTCCTTCTCGGTCATATCCGGCTTGGTCTCAGGATCAACTTCGACGGTTTCCGCCGACTCAACATCAACGAATGCGCCATCGGGCTCGCAGGGTTGCAACACCACCCGAATGTTGGGTGACGCCGTTAGTAGAGGATCGAGGATCGAAGCGAGTTCTTTCACGGTCATGAAATCAAGGTGGAACCGCCGGTCGCCTAGGTCAAAATCTTTCCATCTTCGAGCCTTGCGGGAAAAACCTTTGGAGACCGGGCGGAACGAGTTATTTTCCAGCCATGGGCAAGATTTGCGAAATTCCATTGGACTGTGAAATCGGTGATGTGTTTCCCGACGACGGAAGAGCGCTTCTTTGGGGATGGGGTATGAGAGAAGAGCTTTGGGCCTCAACGCTATACGAGCAAGCGCGGACAACATCGATCCATCCGTCTTGGACCACGTATTCATGCGGATAACCGCCGAAATCGAAGGCAAGCCCGTCAACGTCGCGTTGCGGATCGATCCCGACAACTGGACAAAGGACTACCCTTACGGCTGGAAGGTGATCGATATTCTTGCAGAGGGGCAATGACACTAAAGTCGACCGACGTTCATGGTGCCAAATTGGGAAGTCCACCGTCCGAACATGGAGTTGAGCAATTTCGCGACCTTGGGTTAGTCCCGTCGTCGGATTCAGACAAGCGTTTCGTCCCGGTGAAACGGGATGTCCCGATAGTGGGATCTTCACGGCGTGAGGACTGGAAATCCCCGCGGGATTTGCGTTAACGCAAAATTTGCGAGAACGGGCAAAACAGGACACGGCATATTGGGATGTCGTCGACGAGGCTATCAATGTTCGTGAGTGTGCTCAGTCATTGAGCCGCGGCACCAAGCCATCGACAGTTCCACTGCGTCGACATCTGGGAAGTCCCAATCTCCGGCCGAGTGAAAGTCTGGAGGCTTGAAGTCGTGACTGATCCGGCTGCAACGCGGGCAGAGGAGCCAGTCATTGTCGAAGGATTCGACGCAGGGTTTGCCGCATTCAGGGCAAGTATGGACTATTGATTTCATGAGAGAGATGGTTTTGTTGGTTTGTGTGCCTGGATGAGGGAAGGCCCGTCTATGCGCAGCCTTGGAGGACTCGTTGGAGCGAGCTGCGTTCGGCTTCCGAGAATGGGTTTCGGAACACTCGTCGGAGGAAGACGCACGCGGCGGGTTGGGCCACAGCGGCCTGTTTGCGGATGACGCCTTGAAGGATGGAGAGGGAACTCCCCCCGCTCCCTGGGGACGGGAGGGGGAAGTCCCCAGCGGGGATTTAGGGGAGAATGAATGCGGGTCAAGCTGGCTCAGCTTGGCGGGGTTTGGGGTGACAACCCCATGGTGGTCACATTCCGCAGAAAAATCTGAGAACGCGGTGAAACTGGCCCGGACTTCGTGTTATTAAGAAATGGATGGATGACCGCTGAGGCCTTGGAGGACTCCGATATTCGGGGTGATCCTCAACCTCAGCGGCTCTATGCGATGGCGACTCTTACCTTCTCATCCCGGTTCCATTGGTCGTGGCGATTCCGGGTCGAGGAAGATGACTGTCGATTCGATGCGTGCTTCCGGTCGCGGCTCAGGGCTGCGGGCGGAAGCTGTCCTCATGGGATTGGTGACAGCGGTCGCGTGACATCCGCAGGTCGGATTCCCAGTTGGGTGACACTCCGTGGAGCAACCGACGGATCGTATCCTCGCCGAAGAATTCGAGTAAGTCGGCACCGATCCGGCGTTTCAGGTTCAACGCGGCGCTATCCTTGAGGCCGCAGCGTTTGCCCGCCTCGCGCATTGTGCCGCCCGAAAGCAGCACGTCGACCGCAGTGCGATATTTTTCCGGGCTGCGGGCTAGGAATGCCTTCCAATCAAGGTTTCTAGCAGCTTCCTCGGAAGGATCGGACTCCTGCCCCTGATAGCCGTAAGAGCTGACGACATCGTGCAGCGTGCCGACATCTCCAGTCTCGAACTCAACTTCATTATCCAGCCAGTCGAATCTCGCATTAGCGTCGAGCTGACAGCCCGGATGCAACACATCGGATCGTCCGGTGTAATAGCTACGGCGACCGCTGCGAGCAGCCTTGGTTGCGTAATACGCCATGTTGCCCCCCGAGTATTTCTGACCGGCTTTCTCAGCCGATTCCATCATTCTGGCTGCCTGCAAGGTGCAATCCTGAATGATTTCTTCGTCGTCTTCACAACCAACCTTCGGTATCGTTCGGACTGCGTTTTTCAGGCGCGGCAGGACATCGTCCAGTAGCATTCTTTGGTTATACGGACTCATTGTTTCGTTAGGTTTGCCTCAGAAGCCCTGAGAGCGCGGCGTGGCTGTCCTCCGGGACACACTTGCCAACAAGTGGTGCACGCGGCCTTTGCGTGCGGTGTAGGCCCAAACAGACGACAGGGCATGACCCTCGAGTGAGAGCCATGCCCTGATTGTCTGTTCGTCCCCTGGAACGGGAGGGATTGATATCCGTAGTGCGGACACGAAAAAGGCCCAGCGGTGATTGCTGGGCCTGGGGCGTAACGGGCGGTGGGTAAGCAAGGTGCTTTCCGAGGACTAACGGGACAGTGTCAAGCGGCGGGATGCCCCCTCTAGACCTCACCCGTGTGGACGTGATCCACGAGTGCTGCAGTTGTGATTCGGTGGGGCACGTTGTCCTCCACACTTGCGTCGGGTGTGCCGGTAATCCCTCTCGCGCTCCTCACAGCACGGTCACGGACTAGCAACCGCACCAGCGCCGCGATCCCCTGTCAGTGCGCCCCGTAGCCGCAGTGGTCCCGGTGATCGTGCCAAGACGTCACCATTACCATTCGTTAGTGAGTGTGAAGATTTTCGACGCAACACTGGCACCGGCTAATGGGGATACTACGTTGTTTGATCCCTCGGGGGTAACACCTGTAGATTCTCCGCAAGACCCGCCACGGGTGGCACCCTTGTGGTCCCCCAGGGCCGGGGGTGCCGGGTATGGCGTGTGAATACATTTTAATTTTTTTGACGTTTCCAATGTTGATGTGAGTTTTGGAAAAATCCAAATTTTGATAGATTAATGGAAAGCCCCGGCTGCTCGAAAGCAACCGGAGCCTTTTACTCTCCGCCGACCCGCGAAGGTTTTGGGGTTATTCGGGGTTTTGGGGATTGGGGGTGAGGGAAACAACGGTTGAGGGACGCCCTCCCCCGGTAGGTTGCGATACCACGATTGACACGTGCCCAGGGAACAATGTGGCCATGTGGCGCACCTCTGTAGCCTTGAACCCATGATTCTTTTCAAGGATGTTCATGGTGGTCTTTCCGTCCTTGTTTGTTAGGACGGCTTTGAGGTGATCCATGCGCTCCCGACACTGTTGCCGCTTTGACTGATGGAGGAACTCCAACTGCCCGTTAGCAAACCAGCGCATTAGGCGGATGGCGGATGCCGCGGTTTCCGGCGACAGCTCCACCTGAGCGCTTTCGCTGCTGTGTTGCGCCGCGTGCAGTACTACACCAAGCCGCCACGCGTTCTCGGACCACCGCCCCACGAATGGCGCGTGGCCCGCGAGATCCCCGTCCGACCTGCGTCGCCGGACGTTTTCATTCTCATAGGCGAGGAACCTTTCCTTCGCACCGCTCGACACCGGAATGGTTGCTGTGTCTCCCGAGGACCGCATGGCGACCAACTCCGCCACCCGACACCGCCAAGCTTCCTTGGTGGCTTCTGATATTGGGGGTAAATCGCCGGCGTGTTCCTGGGGTTGCGCGCGGGAGTCAAAGGTGAGGAATCTTGGGAGGAATCCACTTTCGCTCATCGTCTCCGATGCGAACGCCTTTTGGACGATATCACCCTGCATCATCCACAGGATTGAAAGGCATGGATTCCGCAGAACAATCCTCCCCAGGTTCTTCACCCGATCCATCTGGACGGAATCCCCCGAGTACCCGGCGCAGTAGAGGTCGCCGTCCCCCCCGGAGGAATATCTCCCTTCGAGAATGGAGATGATTCCACGCGCTTCCGAGGACATGCTGCCCATGGCCTCGCCCGGTTGCCCGTGCATGAGCTCGGCCAGCTTTTCCTTGGTGATGTCGCTCACCCGCAAGTGCGGACCGCACGACAGACGGGTGGATAGATCGATACGTTCCGCCTCCACCACACTCAGTTCCTGAGCATGCGCCTGTCTGTCAGAAGCGTTGGCAATCTTCGCAGCGAGGTCTGTCAGCTTTTTGGAACGCGCCACGCATACAGAGAGTGCGGCGCGCAAACCGGGCTCAACCGTTACCCGCCATTGCGACATGGCTTCGGCCTCCAAAGAATCAAGTGGCTCGGCGGCGTGTTTGAATGTTTCGGTTTTGCCGGTTCCCGATTCGGCAACGGCGAGGAGGAACAGATTGCCGCGTGTTTTACGACTGGGACCCGAGTCCACCGCCAGTGACGCGCCAATCGCAGCGGACGTGACGCCGAGCACCGCGGCGGCGGCCAGGGGCTCGTTCCGGCAGGTGGAGACGCGCGCTGCCTCCCGGGCCATGTCCCCGGCGATTCCCGGAATGCAGCCCATCGGAAATTCCGATTCATCCGCCCCCTGATCCCCAATACCCTGAGAACCCACGATACTCGCCGAGATTGAACCATCCCAAAAATCAGAATCTGATATTGTGATATCGCTCATGGTATCAGAGATTGGAGTTAGGGTTGAAGGTTAGGCAATCTGGGCACAGGGCGCCGCAGGGGTCGGTAACGTCCACGCATCCGCAGAGGACGCATTGGCGCTTGAGTTCCCAAGGTGGAGGGGATACCTGAGTGACCTGCACAAACAGGACCATACGAGGTCCTTCTCCCCGCTCACGGCGCAACGTGGGCGGGGATGATTTTGGTAAGGTCATTAGACTCCTACCCCCGTGGTTTGGTTTTCGCCAAGAATGCGGTCAATCTCGCTGCGGGGAACGAGCTCCCGCCCAAATCCGACGACGGTTTTAATGCGACCGGAGCGGGCCATTCGATATGACCACCCACGTGATTTTCCGAACATTGTGGCGACTTCCGCGAGCGAGAACGCGCTGCGCTGTGGTGTTGTTTTTGTTTCCATAACAACGCAGACTTTGCCACGGCGGAGCGTGATAAAGTGTATGAAGATTCTGCGAAATCACCTCTAGCAGAATACAAAGGATTCTGTCGCGTCACCCCGCCTTGCCCCGGGTTCCTCCTACAATAATTGAGCCGGCCCCCGAGCTCTCCCAGAGGCTTTTCCACTCTCCGGGCCATGAGGGAAGGCACTTGAAGCGGTTATCCCGCAGCTTCTGCGTCACCACAAAGGCTTTCACTTCCTTTCTCTCCGGCAACAGCGAAACGCAAAGTTCCAATCGATTTTCGCCGCCTACAAGCTTCTTCCTGCACCACAAAATCAGAATTCGTCCATTCTTCCTTTTCGACTTAATATCGATATCTAGATGGTGAGAGGTTTGCGGCGGGTCCAATACAACCGCTTCCTCATCCATGAGATCAAATATCGCGTCCCATATCCGGCAATTGGGATGATTTCCGAGTGGCGCTGTTCCAAATTGAGCAATGAGTTTGATAGGTTCGTGATCTTCGGTTTCAAGAGCTTTCATCATACAGCAATGCAAATATTCGGCAGCATTTGCAGAGGCATCGACCTTCAGCCTAATCGATCCGATGATAGGAGCTAGAGCATGAAGAGGACCTTCCGGCTGGACTGCACGACCAAGGCGGATTTGCTGAATAAGCATAGTCATGCGATAGAGTTCGAGCTTCTCCAAGGTTTCGGATCTTGTTGGATTTCTGCCCAAATGGTCGCGGAGGACAGGGATTGATCGAGTGGGCCAAGATGGTTCGGGAAAGCAGGATATTTCCTTTAGCCGCTCGATCAGCATGGTCTCGCGGAGAATCCTTTTAGAGTCCTCACTCCGAGAACTCTTCGACTTTCGCGGCAATTCGGCACCTTGATCGCTAGTAAGCCGTGATTTGCGTTTGGCTGTCATTGGGGTTAGGAAGTTGCTGATGTAGTAGTCCGGCGTGCGGGGAGTTTTTGGGGTTCAGGTCACTGTCAGGCGAGAACTTTGCCGGCCTGTTTGGAGGAGTGATCGGGCACGAGGTGGCCATAAACCTTGGCGGCGAGGATGCCGCCGTCCTTGTGACCCAGCCAACCGGCAAGTGTCGGAAAGTCCACGCCGCTTTCGAGACAGCGCGTGGCGAAAATGTGGCGCAAGTCGTGAACGCGTAGGTGATCGAGCCCGAGACGCTCGCAGGCGCCCTCCAGAGCGATCCTGGGGCTTTTGACGAGCATTACTGGGTCGGTCGGCCCGCACGGCAAGCCCGACGTTTTGATGCGCTCCAGAAGGGCAAGGGCGGCGGGAATGAGAGGAATTTTCCCCATGCCGTCATTCTTCGCAATGCGACGGACGATGTGTCCGTCCCGAACGTCGCCCCAGGTGACAGACTGTGCCTCGGAAATCCGCATGCCGGTGTAGGCCAGAAACTCGGTGGCCATTGCAATGGCCTGAGAGTGGGATTTTCTCTGACTTCGGATAGATTCGATGATTTCCGCGAATTTCTCCTTGGTTGGGGGATACCAGTGGCGTTCGTCCGGTTTGAGCCGTTTAAGCCCGTCCACCGGGTTGGAGGCGGCCTCCCTGCGTTCGATGGCACGGTTCCAGACACGCCGCAGGAGTGCCAGCGCGCCGTTGTGCCGGGTCTTGCTGGCCTTCGCCGCGTATACGTCCCGCCATGCCCTGAGATCGCCCACGGTGACCTGCGGCAGACGCTTCGCCGCAATTGGAGCCGGCAAGGTGTCGATGATGCTCTTGGCTATCTGCCGATAATAATGCTGGGTGTTGGGCTTCAGATCCGGATCGTCGCGATCCGCCTCGGTCTGGATGGCCCCGGCCAGAGAGTCGGCGTTGCGTGCCTCACTTGAACCCTTGAGTTCCTTGAGGATTTCCGGGAGCAATGTCGCAGCCAGATTGTAGTCGCTCGTTCGCAGGCTACGTTCCTTCGACTTCCCATTGACCTTCACCCGGACCCAATATACGCCGTTCGCGTGACGAAACAGGTTATCCAACTTCGAGCGGTTCAGCCGGCTGGGCTTTCGAGGGGTTTTCCGTGTGGTTGTCATGTGTTCCAAGGTGTTTTGTTTTGTTTTTCGCAGGGTGTGACAAACCTGGGTGACAAACAACCCAAAAACACGCTGGAACCCTTATAGGGCCTGTAGCTCAGCGGTTAGAGCAGGGGACTCATAATCCCTTGGTCCAGGGTTCAAATCCCTGCGGGCCCACCTTTTAGAGTTAGGATTCCAGCGGATTCCGATCTAGCAGGAATATGACAGGTTCCCATATGGTGCCCCAACGATTCGCGGGCAACGGCTTCGGGGCATAGGCACCTCGCGAGAACTGTCCGGGAGTAAAAATGGAATCCCGCACTCACCACCGGGAAGGTCGTTAGGTCTCGGGATTTCTGAGAATTTCGGCAAAACAGGGTTGTCTTTCTGCCCGCGTCGCATCCGGAGGAGTTCCCTCATCAGCAGTCTAAACTCCTCACATGGGGAGCTAGTCACTCAGATCCGTTTTGAATAGAATCGACGTCCAATCCCATTGATCCGATTTCCAATAAGACCATTCGTTGCCAGAAACCCCAAGTCATGGACCGCCACCCGGTTCGCCGACGCCGGCCGAACGGGCCCGCATGACGCGGAAACCTTCGCGAAATGCATCTTCGGGAATCCCCGGGAAGCGCGGATGCCTTTCGCAACGCTACTCCGAAAGCGTCAGAAAAACCCTTGCGGGTGAATGGATAATTCCTGATTGATTCCCGGTATATGGCTGGCCTGCCTTCATAACCGATCGAGGCAATCCGCAAAGCATTCCTTCAAACTCATGATTATTCACAAGAAACTATGGGCAGCTTCGTTATTTCCCGCCTTATTCCTGTTGCTCTTGGCGGCAGCCACCGCGGGTGCCGCGTCGCTGCCCACCGGATTCGCGGAAACCAAAGTGGCCGAAGGACTCAATCCCACGACGATGTCCTTCGCTCCGGACGGGCGGTTGTTTCTCTGTGAAAAGCAGGGATTGCTGCGCGTGATTCACGGCAACGAGCTGCTGCCAAAGCCGTTCCTCGACATTACCTCCAAGGTGGACGCCTGGAACGAACGCGGACTCCTGAGCGTCTGTTTCGATCCCGAATTCGCCCGCAACGGCTGGATCTACGTTTACTACACCCATAACCGCAATCCGGACGACAAGGGCCGTACTTCGAGCAACAACCGCGTCAGCCGATTCACCACCAAGGGCGATGCCGCTGATGTTAGGAGCGAGTTGGTTCTCCTGGAACTCACCAATCTCTCGAAAATCGGCTGGCACAACGGCGGCGGCCTGGCTTTCGGCAAGGACGGCAAGCTCTACATCAGCACCGGCGAGAACTCCACCGCTCCTTACGCGCAGGATGGCACCAATCTGCTAGGCAAACTGCTGCGCATCAACAAGGACGGATCCATCCCCAACGACAATCCCCACTACAAGGAATACAAGGACAACAACCGCGCGATCGTCGCGCTGGGCCTTCGCAATCCTTTCAGCATCGCTGTGCAGCGAACCACCGGTTTGCTTTATCTCAGCATGGTCGGCGCGAACTATGAACAGATCGAGGCCTACGACAGCGGCGCCGCGCCGACCGTCGTCAACTACGGTTGGCCGGGCATCGACGGCCCGCCCCGCAACCAACCGCAGCCGGCGGGTTACCGCGCGCCAGCCTATGCCTATGATCATGGTCGCGGCGACGGTGTCGCGTTGTGCTCCGGTGATTTTTACAACCCTGCCAAACCTGGCTCTGATGCGTTTCCCGCCGAACACACCGGGAGATTTTTCTTCAGCGATTACAAGGGTTGGATCAAAGCGATCGATCCAGCCAAGCCCGACAAGCGCTACGATTTCGCCACCGGGATCGACCGGCCGATCGATGTCGATATCGCCCCGGATGGCACGCTCTGGTACATCGCCCGCGCCGGCATCCCCGGTGGATCGGACGCGGCTAACAGCGCCAGCACCAATGGTTCCGTGTGGCGCGTGCGTTGGACCGGAGGCGGCCAACCGGCCAAACTCGCGGTGATCCAACAGCCGGTTAGCACCAACGTCGGCACGCCGATCGGTGTGGTGAAAGTCGCCCTTCAGGACTCGACCGGAAAATCGGTCGATACCGCCAACGACACCATTACTCTAACACTCGACGGAAACTCCGCCGGAGCCGTGCTCGCCGGGACAACCCAAGTCGCGGCGGTCAATGGTGTGGCCACGTTCCCATCGCTCGTCATCGGCAAGCCAGGCCGCGGCTACACGCTCCGCGCCAGCAGCGACAGCCTCTCGCCCGCGAGCAGCAGCGCCTTCAACATCGAGAATCAACTCACCGCACCTGTCATCACACCGCCCGCCGGCAGCTTCACCGGTCCGGTGTGGGTGCGGATTTCCAGCCCTACCCCCGGCACGACCATTCGCGTCACCACCGATGGCAGGAATCCCGACACCAACTCTCCGGCCTATACCACGCCGTTTCAAATCACCTCCGGTTCCTCGATCAAGGCCATGGTCCAAAGAAACGGCCTTAACGACAGTTCCGTGACAAGCGCCTCTATCAAGATCTCCGGTGCCACTCCCTACGGCCTCGATACTCGCCCACCGGTCAGCGGCGCGAAGCTCCCCGCCACCGCGGACGCCCTGCCCGCCACGCTTTCCGGCACCGGGATCTTCAGCGATAAAAATCTCACGCCAAAGCCCGGTGTCGTCCCCTACTCGCTCAACAGTCCCGCATGGACGGACGGTGCCGAGACCCAGCACTGGGTCATCCTGCCGGAGTCGGCGAGAATCGGCTTTTCTCCAACCGGAGAATTCACTTGGCCGGGCGGCACCGCATTCGTCCAGCACTTTGAAATTGTCACTAACAAGACCACCGGCATCCGCCGCCGCTTGGAAACCCGCCTGCTGGTGCTCGATGCCGCCGGCAGCTTCGGCTACGGCGCGACCTATCGCTGGCGTGCTGATAGCAGCGACGCGGATCTTGTCGATGCCGCCGGTCAGGAAGAGGTTCTGAAAATCACCGATGGCTCCGGTTCGAGCCGCGACCAGACTTGGAGCTATCCCGGCAGCGGCCTGTGTTTCATGTGCCACACCCCCAACGCCGGAGTTGTGTTAGGCCCCAAAACCCGCCAGCTCAACGGCAATCATGCCTATCCCGGCGGCCGCAGCGACAACCAGCTCCGCACTTGGAGCTATTTGCAAATGTTCACCGCGGCGATCGATGAAAATGCCATCAAGAACTATCCGAGAACCTGCAGAATCGATGATGCCAGCGCGTCAGTGGAAAACCGGGTCCGTTCTTACATCGACACCAACTGCGCGGAGTGCCACCGCCCTAACGGGACCGGCTCGCTGTGGGACGCCCGCTTCGACATCGCACTGGCCAGCCAGGGCATCATCAACGGCGAGGTGCGAAATACCATCGGCCTCGACGGCGCGAAGATCGTAGCTCCCGGCGACCCATCGAAATCGATCATGCGCCACCGCATGGGATCGACTTCAATGGGCGAACAAATGCCACCGCTGACACGAAACGTGATCGATACCGTGGCCCTCGACGTGCTCACCCAGTGGATCGGAAGCCTTGCTCCGCCCAAGGATGGCAAAAATTGATATGTTAGGGAGTCACCTGCTTTCCCCTGTCCTGGCGGAGGGACGCTAATCTTCCCGTTTGCTTGGCTCCGTGGGACGAACCGTCTGCATGATCACCACCGCGTTGCTGCAGCCCCATGAAAATCTTACTCCGGGCGGCGTCGGCTTCGGCCAGGCACACCAGGATAGATTGTCTTCCACCCGGCGGGCTTGCCAGGCGGCTTCGGCGTTTTTCTGCAGCCACGGCTCGAAGGTGGCCTGCTCGCGCTGGTCTTTCATGTAGCGGGCGATCCAACGAACCCCGATTCCATTGAACCCTCCGCCATCGCCATTTTCTCCGGAAGCAGGAAGGTAGCCGTCCTTGCCCATTTTGGTCATTGTGTAAGTCGCGGCCAAACGGGCATCACTGTTATAGCCCAGAAGGTTTGCCGCACCGACAAAAGTCCCTTGGTTGTAGGTAAGCGCGAACGAGGCCAACTTGCCGTCCTTACCGATACTATCAAAGACCTTGCCCGTTTTCTTGTCGAACAAGGTGTCACGCTCCCACAGGAAAAGCTCCTTCGCTTTGGCGGTGTAGGAGGCATCCTTCGTCGCCAGACCTAGCAGAAACGCGGCGATCGAACCCGGGCCGTTGACACAGGCGTTTTTCGACTTGTTGTCCGTTTTCCACCACAGTCCGCCACCGAGGTCCGTGGAGATGGCCCTTTTATAACAGAGATCGAAGTTCTCCTTCGCCACGGAGAGATACTCGGTATTTCCACTGGCCAGATGGGCTCTTGTGCAGGCGATGACCATCCACATGAGGTCGTCGTTGAAATCGTTGCGCTCCCAAGTTCTACCATGATCCGCGATGAATCCGCGAAACAGCTCGGCGAACATTTCGAGATGCTTCAGGTTGCGCGTCCGGGCGTGTACGTCCAGCACCATCTCCAGCATTTCGGCCCGCGTCCAGTAATCGGCTTTTCTGGCACCTTCGGTGTTCTTCCTGTGCCAACCGCGGCCATCCTCCACGCGGTAGAATGCCTTGGTGTGTGCATCAAAGATCGTGTCGGCATCCGCCGCGGTGAAGGCGCGGGCCAAGTCGCCACCGAGCATCCCGCAGAAAACGGAGATCCAGGCGGCACGAGTGCTCCACGACGAAAACGGCGTAAGGTAAAAGGCTGATTTTGGTTTCATGAGTTGAACAGTTACGGATTGGCCTCCCCTCCAGCCGGGCGGCATTCGCCAACAGAACGGGACCGTAATGCGAGATCATTCTCCAGCTCCAAGAAAGATATCCGAGCAGAACACTTTCTATCCAAATGGGTAGTCAATGACCCTCGGAATTTGATGGCAGTCTCAACGGAACTCGCCGAAGTGCGCGTCCTCCGGTCGGGAAGGAGTATCCAGAAGCTGAATCGTGGTGGCAGGACCAAGATTGTTAGGAGCGTCCCACGCGCGGAGCACCCAGACGATTTTTTTCTCCGGTGTGATTTCCAGTGCCTGGGCCGGCGCGGTTGCGGGATCAATCTTATCACTCCAAGGATTGATCCAGTTGTTCACGAGCGTGTTGCCGTTAGGAAGGCGGGTCGCGATCTGGAATCCGTGGATCTTGTGATCCAGCAGGTCGGCATGGCCACATTCCCAAACGGTTTCCCCCTTGGGATTCACCTCACGCACGATCTTGGGGCTGGTGATGAGGGTGTTTCCATCAGGCAGGCGCGAGGCCGCCCACGGTCCGGGGAATTTCGTGGTCCAGAGTTCCTTGCCGTGCTCGTCGTATTCGGAAACCTTGCCGCCGTCCATGTGGGCGACTAACAACGTTCCGGCGGCGGTGAGCCGGGCATGGCGGAAGTGACCGTGGACGCTCTTGAGATTGCCGACCTGCAGCGGAAACTCTCGCTCGGTTTTGCCAGTGACAATGTTAAGGACGACGCATTTCGGCTCGGGTCCGTTTTGAACGTAAACGATGCGCTCCCTGCCGATCGGCTGGGCCGTATGGATCTCGGTTCCTGGCGGCGCATCCAACTTCCAGAGAACCTTCTTCTCAGAGCTCAGGAGTGTGATGCCGAACTGATGGGCGAACAGAACGCTTCCGTTGGATAGCAGGACGGCATCGCTGATTTCACCCCGGCTGTCATGGTTGTGATAACTCCAGACAATCTCACCCTTTTTCACCAGATACATGTCATGGACCTTGTTCTCACCGGCGTAGAAGAAATCATGTCCGGCGAGAGTGGGAGAGGGTTCCGCGAAGGCCTGGTAAATGGATAGAACGGCAAGGATCAGTGTGGATTGGAATTTCATAAGGGTTGCTTCGGCGGGTTGGTCTGGATACGGCCCGACGTTCAGTCGGGAGGTGCGCCCGCAGGTTGAGACCAAGCCGTTTCGAAAAAAAGTGAATTAGCTAGGACAGGAAAAGCACAAATTGGACGGAACATAAACGGAAAGTCATGTTTTGATAGGTCTTCGCTAGACGAGGAATACAGTCACTCAATGCCAAAGTCTCCGCCGCCCAGGGAAGCAGCCACTTCGCAATGATGAGGCAATGCAGGTTTTTTTCAGATGTAGGGGCGCAAAGCTACCCGGAATCTTGTGACTGGGAAGCTACCCAAGCAGGTAGGAAATCGATCGCGACACGCTCAAATCATCGTGTGCGGCCAGAAGATCACCGAGTCGTCCACATTGGCAATCATTCTAACATGGCTGTCCTGCGAGATGACAAACCCGATCACCTCCGGCTCAACCGAACACAAACGATAGACCGAGCGATGGCGTGTGCCGTCGCTCTGGACGTTCCATGGTGTGACGATCTTTCCTTCGAGATCGTGGGCGTGCCCCACCTGAAGGACGTTCCGATCCACCCGGATTTCACCACCGAAGCCGATCAGACCAAGACGCTTGTCTAATACGAGAGCACCGTCCACCTGCATCAGATCGGAGAAAAGACGTGCCAGCTCGAAGAATGCCTCTTCTAACCGATCCAGCTCCGGATCGCTGCTGTTCCGGAAAACGTGCCACGCATCCTCCACCACCGAATCCTCGGGGCACAGCATCCCCACCCGCCGGATGATCGATTGCAACAAACTCCTGAATCGCAGCCCCGCCACATCGGGTGTCGCCGAGTATTTGCAATCGATCCAGCTCGTCGCCGCCTCCATCCCGTCCTCGTTGGCAGGCACGATGACCATGCTGCCGCCGTGGCCGCTGGTCCTCACCAGATTGATGATGCGCTTCACAAACTGTAGCGAAATCAAATGCGCGAGATCCGCATAGGCCTCGGTCCCCAGAGTCGTCGGCAGACAACCTTCCGTCAGATCTTCCACCAGCCGCATCCGGTAAGACGCGAAGCGCTCGTTCAGCAACCTCGATTGGAAAACGTCCATCCGCGGCCCATGGAATTCCCTCCCCCGCCACTCGGCTATCAGATTGTAGCCGCCGTAAAACAACAGCCACCCGGGATCGCGCACGTGGATGATCGGATGCGGGATCTCCTTGCCCAGCGGCTTGCGGCCGCCGGCCACGATGTTCAGCCAGCGCGGCCCGGTGTTGAGAATCCCCCAGATCCGGAATCCCCGGTCCCGGTCAGGCCAGATCGCCACCACCGAGTGGAAAAAACTCGCGGCAGGACTCAGCCGCTTGATTTCGTTAGATGTCAGCGAGTGGGGAACCGTGAACCGCACCGCATGGGTCCCGTTCGGCGGTCCCTCCGTCGCCGCAAACGCATCAGGCGGCGCGATGATCACCCGGGCCCGCACCGCCCGGCCTTCCTCCTTGAGCAGACTGGACGCGTAGAGCACGTCGCACACTTCCCTGAGCTGTTCCTGCGTCGGCGCATCGGCTCCACCTAACATTTCATGGAGTTGGGCAACCAGTGCCTGCAAGGTGAACACATTGTCGGTGGCGGCGCTCATGGGAAAATCATCGGATGCTCGCAATCCCTAGCGTCCAGGAATACAACCTGCAAGCACCCGCATTGAGCGATTGGCGACCACCGTCTGGAGATTTTTTCGGTCGGGACCGGAACAAAACCGAATTGATGCTTCCTGACGGTGCAGATGGCTGGTGATCCGGAAAATCCGGTTTTGAACCAGCGCCGACACTTATGCATTTTATCCTTGCAATAAGTTTGGAAGAGGCATAGCGACGGTATTACCCAAATGGGAAGGTGTTTCCCCCGAAGCTTGTCTTCCTGCCAACCTGGATTTCCAGTCAACCTATTAATTGGTAGAAAAACCCCTAGCCGTGTCCTTTCAACGCAACTTGAGGAGTTTCCGGCCCCTCATCACCCGCCTGGTCCTGATGGTATGCCTCTGTGTAGGCGGACTGGCTTGGTTTCAATCGCTCGCGCAACCCGCGTTCAAAGCCACCATCGAAGACGCCTCCCCGCCCTCATTACAGCTCAGTTTCGAAGCTGCTGAGGATGGCCATTACTATCCCGAGTATTACGAACCGGGTGCGGCTGGAGCCCCCGGTCAATGGATCCCAATCCCGGGGTCCGAACGCTTTTTCCACGAAGGAAAAAATGTAGCGTTCATCGAAATCCCCGGCGAACCGACCCCCTCCTCGCGGATTCTGCGAATGGTGAAGGTGGATACGATCATTAAGCCGACGATTTTCCCACAAGCAGCGACCACCTGCCCTGTCACCCAGACCTTTTGCCCGGCCAAAGCCACAACATGCGTGGCGGCAGCCCCTACGGTGTGCACCGCTGCGATTGCCGCCACCGTCTGTCCGATCCAATCCACCGCGTGTCCGATCCAACTGACGCTCTGTACAGCCGCCCGGACACAGTGTCCAACGGTTGCAACCTCTTGCCCGGTTGCTGCCACCTTCTGCACGGCCATAGCGCTACCAACCTTCTGCGGCGGCGCAGCGACTGTCTGCCCGAAGCAAGCGACGATTTGTGCGTCAGTCATCACGGTTTGTCCGTTGCAACCCACCAACTGCCCGGCAGATCACACCAACTGCCCCACCTTGGCGACCCAGTGCCCAGTGAACGTCGCCACCGTTTGTCCGACAGGAAATCCGACGGTCTGCCCTGCCAAGCTAACGACGGCCTGCCCTCAGATTTTCACAAAATGCCCAGTTCTAATTACCAACTGTGTAACGCAGCTCACCGTCTGCCCTCAAGGGCCGACATTCTGCCCCCAACAACCCACACAGTGCCCCACCAAACCGACCTTCTGTCCGGTTGAGCAAACGCTGTGCCCCACCACGGCTCTACAAACGGTCTGTCCATCCAAAGCCACAGCTTGCCCGGTGATTCAGACGACCTGCCCGGGCGTGTTTGATCCGACAGTGTGCCCTAAACAGGAAACCCAGTGCCCCCGTCAATTCACCGTCTGCCCGGCTGGAACCGCCGCGAACCAGACTCAGTGTCCAACCACTGCGGCCACGCAATGCTCAACCCTCCAAACGGTTTGTCCCACAAGCAGCACCCAATGCCCGAAGGTTCCGACCCAATGTCCTCAACAGGCCACCCTGTGCCCGAACGATCAAACGCATTGCCCGATCACCTCAACGATCTGCCCGCAGTTCCCAGCGGCTACCGAATGCCCTCGAGTCCAAACCGTTTGCCCGCAGACGGGGGCCACCCAGTGCCCACCCATCCAGACGCAATGCCCTCAAGTGACCACTCAATGTCCCGTCACTGCCACCTGCGGTCCGACCCTGACTCCAGGCGTACCCACCCAATGCGTTTCGTCGCAGACTCTTTGCCCGCAGATTTCCACCCAATGTCCGGCGACAGCGACTCAATGTAGCCAGCAAGCAACAACCTGCCCAATCACAGGTTTTGCCGTCACGCAGTGTCCTGTTCAAATCACCGTCTGCGCCAGTCAAACGACGTCCTGTCCGGCAGTGGCCACCGTCTGTCCAGCATCGACTACCTCCTGCCCTAAGCAGGATACTCAATGCCCGGCTTACAGCACCATCTGCCCAACAGCGACAACTACGACAATTTGCCCCGCATCGGCCACCGCCTGTCCAAAGAAGCCCACGCAATGTCCCATCCAGGCGACGATCTGCACCTCCGCCGGAACCCTAACAACTTGCACCGGCCAGCAAACCCTGTGCCCCGACCCTGCCGGTGCCACCACTTGCCCGCAAGTCCCCACCGAGTGCCCGAGCCATGCAACCTTCTGCCCGAAGGCAGACACTGAGTGCCCGGCGTATGCGTCCGTGTGTCCGACCGCACCGACAGTAACCGCATGCCCTGACAAGCCCACCGCCTGCCCGACCGTCCAAACTTTCTGTCCACAGGCCCAAACGCAGTGCCCGCAGAAACAAACGCAATGCCCGGTTCAGCGCACTCAATGCACTTCCGAAACTACACAATGCCCTGTCATTACAACCCAGTGCCCAACTGGTGCCACTTATTGCCCTACCACCACGACCTCCTGCCCGAAGGTGGCCACGCAGTGTCCTGTCAATCAGCCCACCGTATGCCCGGTCAATCAACCAGTGACCGTGTGCCCGGCCGAGCACACCCGGTGCCCGAATGAACGCACGAAGTGCCCTTCGGAGGCCACCATCTGCGCCCCCGATCCGGTAGCGACCCAATGTCCGTCGCAACAGACCCAATGCCCGGCGGTGAGTACTGTGTGTCCGACTGCTGCAACCGCCTGCCCGGTTCAGCAAACCACCTGCCCCAGCGGCCCGACCAGTTGCCCGGAAACGCCAACCGAGTGCCCTCGCGTATTTACCAAATGCCCGACCACTCCCACCCATTGCCCACAGCAAGCCACCGTATGCCCACAACAAACCACGGCTTGCCCGACCGGTGCCACCATCTGCCCGGCGGGCCAAACAAGCTGCCCGGTGACCGCTACGCAGTGCCCAAGCGACCAAGCCACCTCTTGCCCGACGGTGAGCACTCAATGCCCGGCACATCCTACTTCCTGCCCTATTTCCACCACCACTTGCCCTTACCTTGTCACGGTATGTTCGACAGCAGCCGGAGCCACCACCCAGTGCCCGCTGCAAAATACAGTTTGCCCACATACTCAGACGCAGTGCCCGACAGCAGCCACATTCTGCCCCCAAACTCCTACCCAGTGCCCAAGTATCCCGACGTTCTGCCCAAGTCAGACGACCCAATGCCCGATCAAGCAAACTGAATGTCCGGGTGGAACCGCAGCTACCCAGTGCCCTGCCGGTAACACCTCCACGCAGTGCCCGCTCAGCGCAACCAAGTGCCCGGTGGAACCCACTCGTTGTCCGCTGCAACCCGCACCTACCCAGTGCCCGATCCAGCAAACCGTCTGCCCGTCTGGCACGGTGACAAGTTGCCCGACCACCCCGACCCAGTGTCCCGGAACCGCCGTGGCAACCCAATGCCCGGTGGCCCACACGGTTTGCCCCACCGTCCCGACACAATGCCCTAGCAATAGCACGCAGTGCCCCAGCACTCAAACTTCCTGCCCCGCAGTCCAGACCCAGTGCCCGGCGAATGCCACTACCTGCACTGGCACTCCGACGGAATGCCCGCCGGAACCCACCGCGTGTCCGGTGGTCTCCACGATTTGCCCGCAGGAAACCACCAACTGTCCGCGAGTCACCACCCAATGCCCGGCATTGGTAACCCAGTGTATCCACAACCCGACCCAGTGCACGCTAACTCCCACCGAGTGCGCGTCCGGAGCCGCCACCTATTGCCCACAGGTAGCCACCCAATGCCCGGCATATGCAACGCATTGCCCGGTGAAGCTTACGGAATGCCCGACTGTCGCGACCCATTGCCCGGGTTCCCAGACATCGTGTCCGACCTTCCCAACCCATTGCCCAACGAATGTTCCGACCCAATGTCCTACGGCCCTCACCACGTGCCCTCAAAAAACCACCGAGTGCCCGGCTAATTCCCCCACCACATGTCCGGTAATTACCACCCAATGTGCGGGAACCGCCACGGAGTGCCCGGCCAACCAACCCACCAGTTGCCCGGTCGCGACCAATCCAACCCAGTGCCCGAGTGGACCGAGCGATACCACGATCTGCCCGATCCAACCCACGAACTGCCCGAGGCAGACGACCCAATGCCCAACCCAATCCACGGTATGCCCGGCAAACTCGACGACGTGCGGATACACCTACTTCCCGACGCAAACGACCCAATGCCCAACGAACTTCACGCAATGCCCGCAAATCACCACCCACTGCCCGGCAAATCCGGCCACCTGCGGGGTCACCATCAGTAACGGCACCGTTACCGAGTGTCAGTCGGCCCAAACCCAATGCCCGATTGTGCAAACGCAATGCCCGTTCATTGCCGGCCAATGCGGTCCAACCATCTATCCGACCACGACCACCCAGTGCCCGGTTTCACAAACGCAATGCCCGACAGTCCAAACCCAGTGCCCGACCTCCTACACATCGTGCCCGACCATCCAAACTCAGTGCCCCGTGACTGCCGCCGGAAATTGTGGTCCGACGATCTATCCCGTAAGTGCCACCCAATGCCCTGCCAAGCAGACGGAGTGCCCGCCGGTCGCCGGCCACTGCGGTCCGACATTCTACCCGACACA
>JAZKGW010000016.1:179677-208443 GCA_040385685.1 Verrucomicrobiota bacterium
GTCCGGTGATCCCCGGCCAGTGCGGCCCGACCATGACTCCTGACAAACCCACCGAGTGCTTGCCGACCGAGACCCAGTGTCCGACAGACATTACCCGATGCCCGGGAATGAACACGCAATGTCCCGACGCCACGGGAGCATGCCCGTAAGGATGCTTGAAAAAATCTAGGGAGAACCTCCGCCATGGGAGTCAGGTGGTTCTCCCTATTTTGCCTCCCTGATCTCCATCTAGTTTCCCGGAGCAGGGGTTACTGGCAGCTTGTAAGGAACTCCAGCCCACCCCGCGGCGACTGGAGCCGGTTGGCGTGGATGATAGGTTTTGCAGTTCACGCACCAATAGTGATCACTCGCGGACAAACCTTCTGGAAGCGGCGGAATCACATCGGCTGGCTGGGCTGCGACGGCTAGGGACGGCGAGAGTGGAGCCGCCACAGGCGGAGTTTGGCCGGGCTCCCGCTTGTGGTAGGTCTTGCAGTTCTCACACCAGTAATGCTCGTCGGGAGACAGTCCCGCGAGCAGTGGCGGCCGCGCGGCAGGAGGCGCATCCCCTCCAGGGTTCTTCAGGCCGGCGATCGCCTCCTGCACCGCCTTTCCGTAGTAAGGTGATCCGGCAGCGGCATAGGTCTCACCGGAACGAGCATACGAAATGACAGCCGTGGCGATCACACCGGCGGCGATCCCAGGCACGAACCACGCGGTGTGAGATGGCGGGGTATTTTCGCTGCTCTTTGACATCCTGTTAGTTCGAGGTGGGTTAAATCAAGGTATCGAATTCTCCATCCGGTCAAAGCATGAAGTGGTCTTTTATTTAGTCTGGGGGGATTGTTTTCCGAACAGGCGGTCAATGATGCCGAAAGCATCGTTAAACACGGCCCGCTGGGCTGCGTCTGGAACCACTTTCTCGGAAATCCCCGTCGATTGGTCACTGTAGCGCTCCGCATTGGCGACGATCAGCACCCGGCGCCCGCCGTCGTCGATGATGATTTCACCCGCCGGCCACGCCTCGGCGACCCGCGCGAGCGCGCTTTCACCGATAAGTCCCGACCGTTTGATTTCCGCAACCGCCTGCTCCGCCGGAATCGTCGAAGCGAACATGAGCAGCAGCGGCTCCTTTTCTCCCGGAGGATTCATCGTCGCCATTTCCGCCAATTGGGGCAAGTCGGCCGGAGTCCTAACAATCAACGCGCAGGCGGTCGCGGTGGTGCCCAACGAACGCACATGTTCGTGGAGGTCGTTATGGACATCCCAGTCCAACAAATCGAATCCGGCGAAAGCCCCCGTCCGCAGACCCCACTGGATGAACACCTCGTACCGCTGGTCATAAGGGATCTCAGTGATGAAATCCCGCAAGTGGTGGCCCTTGTCGGCAGCATGGGCGTTAAAGAAAACCCACTCGCTCGGCCGGATCGGTTTGGGAAACACGGCACGACCTTGTTCCAAACTAAAACAAGCGAGTCGAGCCCCCCCCAGCGCCGCCGTGAGGATCACTCCGGTGATCAACCACACGCGCGATTCGCGGTGGCGCAGCAGGAAAACCGCAAGCGCCCCAAAGAGCACCAGCGGAGCCATCCTTTTTCCCAACGACGGAACCATGCTGTCGTTATGATTGAGCCAGTTCATCGTGTTGAGCAGATACTCGTACTTCCCCGGATAGAAGATTTCGAAGTTTGAGAAGATCGTACTGTCGCCCCATGCCACCACCCGGCCGCGACCATATCGCGAGGCAGCGGACACACAAAAGGTTCCGCTTTTCATCTTCGGATCGTCATGCGGCGGCGGATAGAAATTATTTACCGAATAAATCGCCCTGACGGATTTCGAATGCCCGACCTGATAGACGGCACGAGTCCACACCGACGTGGGACGAATCGACGCCGGCCCCCGGAGCTTGATGAATGACATCCCGTGCCAAAAGGAATTGCTTGGCCGGGACGCGTCAACCACCTGGTGAAAGTCCTCGTCCAGATCGAACAAGACATCATCCCTGAATTGGAAGCCAAACGGTTCGCACAGTTCGTTCATGTTGGATGCGGAACCAAACACATTGGTGTGATCACCTATCAGAAACAGCCCGCCTCCCCCGCGGACAAACTCCCGGACCAGATCGATCTCCTGCTTGCTGAAGCGGCGGTCCGGATCGTAAATCATCAAAGTGCTGGCACCCTCAAGATCCGCCGCCCGCAACGGACCTGGCGCGTCGACCACCTGATAGAAAACCTCGAACAGGCGCTTGAGACACGCATAGTTGTATCCGGAATCGGCACCGTACCACTCGCGGTCGTAGGGCCGATCACTGCGGGACCACTGGCTGTGATAGCTGCTAATGACAAGCTTGCCAGCCTTGGGGGTGCCTTCCGGTTCCCAGAAAATGATGCCCGCGAGCACCAGCATGAGCAACGCGCCGCCCCAGCGCAGCGCCCGCGGCAGGCTTGATAGAGGGCGATCAGGGAAGAGGGGCGCGGACAAATTGCGTCCGATCAAAACAGCGCCCGCCAGCAGGAATGGCAGATAGATCCAGATTCCCGCAGCCTCATCCATGAACGGGCGGTACGGCAGTTCCTCGCTCTCGTAGCCGATGAATTCAAACAGCCCGGTTGCCACCAGCACCAGACATCCCATCCGGATCAATGCGGCCGCTAACAGGATTGCTGCGATCGTTCCCAGCTTGCGAGGCAGTTCCCGGACCGGAGTGTCCGACCACAACAACCATACCAGCGCAACTGCTAGAAATAGGAACGGCACTTTCAATCCCATGCCGTCGATCGATGCCGCGAAATCCAGTGGGCCGGCCATCGTCGTTAGATAAACATGCCCCCCGCGGTTGCCGGCCGACAAGCCGGTGAGACTGAGGAATCCATCGATCATGGTGGCGAAAACCGGAATTCCATCCTTCCAGCGCATCGCCGCGTAATCGGCAACACCCGCCGCCCCCCACCCGATCACCAGCGCCGACACTTGCAGCCACGCCACGCTTCCTAACATTCTCGCGGCACGACCGGCTCCCGCGGACTTCCGCGCCACCCGCAGATCGGCTACCACGCTGGCAAGCCACAATCCCGCCGCCAGCCACGGATGAAGCTGGATCAGTGCGAACGCGAAGGTCTTGGCGAGTATCGAGAGAAAAATCATCGGTTCGTGGAATCCAACAGGTTTTTCAGGAAAGCGGTGTTCGCCGGATCATGGTTCTTATGTCCCTCCACATTGCGGTTCTGCAGGAACTCGGAGTCGCCGATCAGAACCAGCGCGCCCTTGCCCACCGGCACCGTGACCATCAGCGGCCAATCGGCGGATGCGCACAGGACGGTCGCCTTTTCCGGCACTTGCTCCAGCGCCCATGCGCTCATGAAAGAAACGGGTTGCCCGAATGCCTGCCGGTCGAAGAAGCGGCCGAGCGGAACATTGCCGATGCGGCAGCCAAGGGATTCCAACAGATCGCGACTGCCCTCGGCATCGAGATAGCCGCAACCGAGGATCACGGTTCCTCCCCGTTCCATGAATCGCATCAAATCATGCCGCTCGCCTCTTGTCACAGGGCGGCGCGGCGCGTTCAACACCACGTAGCGGGCCACATCCAGCATCGCCGGATCCCATTCGTTCATGGCCACAGGCAGCTTTCCATGTCGGAGAAGATTGATCGCCACCCCGTGCAGCCCGCTCTCCATCGCGGAATGTTTCGAGGCGTTCGGTTGATGGGAAAAATCCAGCACCGCCAGATGCGCTCGGGCAAATGTCGGCTCATAGTCGGGCAGGCCGCCTTTGCCGTGCGAGACGACCGATACCAGACCTGCCGCCATCAAGGCTCCCGCTTGGATCGGCAACGTCCGCCACAGGAATGCCAACCCCACGAATCCCGCCACTAACAGCGCCGCGATTCCCCTCCCGGCGGCGGACGCCGGGAAGGACCATTCGTTAGACTCTCCCAACCACCCGAGACTTGCGCGGAGCAGCTCGAAGGAGCGCGTCAGGTTGTTGTTGAAGAAGCTCGAGGTGTCGCCAAATACCAGCACCCGTCCTTTACCGTGTCGCTCCCCCGCGATCAGCACCAAGTCGCCAAGCCGCTCGCCGGGCTGGTATTTGAAATCACCGAGATAACCGCGATCCCCTTCCGGCGTGTCGAGACCCCAGTCGGAGTATCCGAAAGTCCCTGCCACCAGCGGCTCCGCGGGCACGCCCAGTTGGAGGGAGGCACCTACCAGGATTCCGGGCCGGTTCTCCGCATCGTCCCGCAGCGTCGCGAACGGCGTCCCTTGATAGAACTTGTAGGAATTGAACCATCCCTGTGGAAAAAACTGCGCCGAGTCGTTGTTGAACGAGATATGGCAGGGAGCCAGCAGCTCATTCAAATGGTTGCGGCCATTCTTGATGAACGTGTGATCTCCCATGACCCACAGTTTGCCGCCCTTGGCGACGAAGTCCCAAATCCGCCGCAGCGTCTCCTCGCCCACATCCTCATCGAGATTGGTAAAGACCAAGGTTTTCCCCGGATCCAGGGTTTCGGGGATGACTTTCACCACCTCCGCCTTGCAGCCGAACATCCGCGCATACTCCGGCAACATCCCGAACATTCCACCGGCCGACTCGCCGTAACGCGTGTAGTCAGGTTTGGTGAAACTCACCACGCCGCGCTCCACGAAGATCAAATCGCAAGCGGCGGGGCGATGCCAACCCGCGGGCGGCACCAAGGCCATCACCGTCACAACCGAGATCGCGGCCATGGCGATCTGCCGCTTGCCAAACGAAAATTTCGCCGCGGCAGGGACCGCGTCATCATCGCCCTCCGGGATTGCCCTGCCGTAATGGAGAACCACATAGCCGCCGAGGTGGACGAGAAAGAGCAATCCGGGAAACACCAGCACTCCCAGTCCCAGCAAGCGTTTCCCCAGCTCCGGGAAACCGAACAGATCGCGGAACTTGAGCGTCCACGCGAAATCGGCGGTGAAATCCACCCGCTCGATCAGGACCATTGACGCGAGCGCGTTCAACAGCAATGCGACCAGTACGAAACTTCCGGTGCGAAGCGGTGCGACCTTCGAGCCATCCCAACTGAAAACCGACAACACCAAAAACAGCAGGAAGCCGCCGAGATTCTGATAGGTCGGCCCGAGGTGGAATGGCTGGCCGGCGATCCATTGCGAGACACAGTTTCCCGCAGACATCATTGCTTCCAGCGCGGGATGGCCGAGCGGCGAGACGAACAGGAAGAGATGCAGGATGGCATAGGCCAGCACTCCCGTCTGGAGCGCCCGGGGAACCGGCGCCATCACCGTCCAAATTGCCAGATGGACGAGCAGGAACAACATCGTTTCCGCGACGACCGGCATTTGAAATGAGGCGCGCAACACCATCGCCAGGACCAGCACCAACGCCAGCCACCCTGCTTGCTTCGACGGCTTCAGGCAAAGCGGCAGTGCCAGCAGCCCATATAACAGAAACAAGCGCAATCCGGGTGGCAAATACCCGACCAAGTCGAAAATCAACCCAAGCGGCAGCAGGTAGAGAAGAACGGACATCGTGGGTGCAATTGCCTATAACCGAACTTCCGGAGATTCAGGATTCCCGGATCGGAAAGCAAGCAAAAGGTCCCGCTCTTCATGGGGGCCGGGACGAATAGGCGAGGTTCATTTCTTGCCAGCCGCAATGGGATCGCGTCCATTCCGGCCATGCGGATTTACATCTTCTTCAGCGGGCTGGTGATCGTGGCGATGGGCATCGCGGCGATGTTTTTATTGGAGAAGTTGGATGCTCAGGGATTTCTCTTTGGAGCCTTGAAATTGGGGGGAGGAATCCTGATCTGCGGAATTTTTTCAATCACGATGAAATGGCACGGGATCATCGGCGCGGGAATCCTGGCGCTACTGGGGACCGCCTTCGGGTTGGGAAATGTGCCCGGGCTGGCGAGATTCGTGGCCGGCGACCGGACGCATGGAGCGTTGCCGCTGCTGGAATTGGGGGTGACGCTGATTTGCCTGCTGCTGTTGCTGAAAATCATTCGGGCTCTTTCGCGGGAGCGGGTGCGCCGGATGTTGGAGTCGGAGGAGGAGCAGGAGTGACCGGCGGGGTCACGGGAGGAGCTACCGGAGGACCGCTGCCAGGGGGCGATGGCGGAGGGGTGGCCGACGGGATCAGCGGCTTGGTGGGGTCCGGAATCGGTGCCGGGGTGGGAACCGGCGGCACGGGTTTGGGCAGACGGTCCTCCCATTGATGAAGTTCATAGCCTTCGGCGAGGCCGCCGATTTCGCCTAGCAAATCATGGCAGCGTTGGCGCCATTTTTCGTAATCGGGAGGAGTGCGATCGGACTCACGGCTTCCGGGAAACACCAGATAACTAACTTTCAGATCGGAAACCGGCCGATTGTAGGAATTCGCCTTGGGGTTGAGTTCCTGTGCCATCCGAAGCGAGCCCTCGCCGACCTTGAAGGTGGGCCCCCCGTCGCCGACGATGGCCGGATAGATCTTCTTGCCGTAAACGACGACGGCGTAGTCGCCGACGTTCGGTGCGAACGGGTCGTTGGATGCCAGGATGTTCACCGGGATGACGATGAACGGATCATACTCGGCGATGAGAAAACTGCGGGCTTTGAGGTCTTCGATGCCACGCTTGAGAAACTGGATGCGTTCACGCAGCCAAGTCTTTCTGGCAGCGGTGGTCGCGGCGGCGGCGAGTTCCTTTTGCGCCGCGGCGACGCGCTTTTCCCACCCCGATACCATGGGATTGGGCACTTGGGTTTTCTTGGGCCAGCCGTAGCTGGTGAACGGCTGATAGTGCGGGGAGTCCACGATTTCATTGGGCATCGTCGGCAGGCGGTCGCCGTCGGAACCATCGGAAACGACGTCCATTTCCGCCTGCAGGAAGAACACCTTGCGGCCACCTGCAGCCTGGAGGTTGAGGATGGTCTCGCAATCGTAAATGTTGTGCTTGGTGAGGAGTTCGTTGAGCGTGTTCGCATCGCTGCGGACGCGGGTGGTCTTGTCGTCGTAGAGCTTGTTGAACCAAGCGGAGACGGTGGCCTTCTCGACCAGCGGCGGCAAGCCGGGAAGCATTTTCGAGAGCTCCGGGCTGGATATCTCAATTTCCGCGAGGGTTTTCGCGGGCGTGGGAACCCGCAACGAAAGCTGATAACTGGCGGTGTAGCTTTTGTCGTCGATGCGTTCGCGGGACGCGATGCCACCTTTTTCTATTTTCACCTCGGTCTTGAAAGGGATGCCGGAGCGTAACTTCCGGACGTCGGTGACGGTGCCGAGTTCGATGTCAGGAGGCGGAGTAGGCTTGGCCGGTTGCTGGGCGTTTTGCTTTACAGCGTCGTCGAGCTTTTGGCGGAGCGCGGCCATTTCCCGTTGGTATTTCTCTTCGGTGCTGGCCCGGATTTGCTCCTCGGCGCGACGGTAAATCTCTTTCTCGTCGGTGGTCACGACCTTCGGTTTGGGCGAGAAAACCTCCTTCAGGCCGTGCTTCACCTTGCCCAAACTGCCACTCGCCACCAGCGCGCCCGCCATCAGCGTCAGGTAGAAAACATCCCTCCACCCGAACCAGTTGCTGCCGTTCTTCCGGCGGTTCCCTTTGTCTCGTGGCCCTTCCATTGCCAGCATCCTAGCGGTTTCCTGCCGCCCATCAATCCCCGTCCCACAAACTTTTGCCGAATTCCCGGAAAGTCAGCGATGACAAACCCGCCGCCATCCCTACACTCCGCCCCGTGAGCTATCAGGTCTTCGCCCGCAAATACCGACCCAAAACCTTCGACGACGTCCTCGGACAGGACCACGTCGTGAGGACCCTTCGCAATGCCATCGCCCAAAAGCGCCTGGCCCACGCCTATCTTTTCGTCGGCCCGCGCGGCACCGGAAAAACCTCCACCGCACGCATCCTCGCCAAGGCGCTCAACTGCACCGCCGGCCCGAAGATCGATTTCGATCCCGACGAGGACGTCTGCGTGGAAATCGCCGAGGGCCGCTCGCTCGACGTGCTGGAAATCGACGGTGCCTCGAACAACGGCGTCGAACAAGTCCGCGACCTGCGCGAATCCGTCCGCTTCGCCCCCAGCCGCGGGCAGTTCAAGATTTTCTACATCGACGAGGTTCACATGCTTTCGAACGCCGCTTTCAACGCGCTGCTCAAGACGCTCGAAGAACCGCCGCCGCATGTGAAATTCATCTTCGCCACCACCGAGGCGAACAAGATCCTGCCCACCATCCTCTCCCGCTGCCAGCGCTTCGACCTCCGGCCGATCCCCACGGAAACCATCGCGCAGCACCTGCTCCACATCGCGAAGGAAGAAGGCATCGCCCTCGACGAAACCGCCGCCTGGGCGATCGCCAAGGGTGCCGACGGCGGGATGCGCGACGCTCAGTCGATGCTCGACCAGCTCGTCTCTTTCTGCGGCGACACCATCAACGAGGCCAACGTCCTCGATGTTTTCGGTTTCACCTCGCGGGAAAAAGTCGCCGCGCTCACTCAAGCCCTGCTCGCCCGCAACAATCCCGCCGCCCTCTCGCTCATCCAGATCGAAGCGGAAAGCGGTCGCGAACTATCCCAACTCCTCGGCGAACTCATCGGCTGCCTGCGTGCCCTGTTAGTCGCGAAGCTCGACCCGTCCGCCGACGGCGAGGGCATCCCCGCCGCGCTCTGGACGGCGCTGTTAGCCGCGGCCGACGAATACGCGCCGGACCGCATCCTTGCCGCCATCGACGTCTTCGCCGAGACCGAAGGCCGCATGAAGTGGGCCACTAACAAGCGCCTCCATTTCGAACTCGGTGTCATCAAAGCCATCCAGTCGCTCGGCGAGGTCCGCATCACCGACGTCATCAAGGTCCTCACCCGCGGTGCCGATTTCCTCCCCACCGGAGCGCTTGCTTCAGCCGGCGAGACTCCAGCCGCCGCAATCTCAGCTCCTGCAAAAACGGAACCGGCCCCGACTCCAGCGCCTGAAAAAATCGAACCGGAACCCATCCCCGTCGCCAAGGAATGGAACCCCGAGCCTGTGGCGGAACCCGCCCCCGTCGCCACTAAACCCCGCCCAACCGGCGGCCTTTCCGCCTTCGAATCGATGATCGCGGATGCCCCTGAAGTCAGCGAAGCCCCCGCCCCGCCCGAGCCACCACCGTGGAAAAACGATAAGCCCGCCGCCGAAACCAAGCCGCCGGAACCGGTGCCTGTCATCGCCGCCATCGAAGACCCCTTCCACAACGATCCGCTCATCCAAGCAGCCCTCGTGAAATTCGAAGGGAAAGTCCTCGCCTGATCTTTTGTGAAGCAACTTATCCAATTTCTCAGGAACACCGGGATCTGGGCCCCGATCACTGTCCTTGTTTTCCATCAGTTTGTCTCAATCAACGATTGGCGCACTGAGATCGACTGGCTGAACCACTATTCCGGTGGCCTTTCCTTCAGCTATTTCGCCTGGAAGTGCCTGCCCTACTTATCCCGCTGGACAGGAAATCCCAGCTCGCTCGGGAGGCTGATGATCTCGTTTCTTTCCGGCTGCACCGCCGCACTCCTTTGGGAAATCGCTGAATTCAGCTCCGACCTTTTTCTCCATACCACCATTCAAAAGGCGGTCAACGAGACCATGATGGACATCGTGAACGGATTCCTGGGCACGATGACTGCTATTCTGATCCTCGGATTTCTGGAAAGCCGGCGGCTCAATAGGACCCGCGTTTGCGCGTAACGATGGATCTCGAAAATCATGGCTTCTGCGTCCGTCCAAGTTGCATCGCTCTCGAAACGTTGGAAGAGCTCCGGGCAACACTGTTTCATGAGGGCAGCGCAGGCGCGCGGTGCCTGCTAGATCACCCCGTCGTCCGCGAAACTGCTCTCAACCTCAAACGCGAACTGATAGAATCCGGTCATCTCCCTTCGACTGCCATCGCCGTCCAAGCGATTGCCTTCGACAAAACTCCCGCCACCAACTGGAAAGTCGCATGGCATCAGGACCTGATGTTCCCGTTCGCGAAGAGGGTGACATCGGAGGGATTCGACATTCCCACGATCAAACAAGGCATCGACTACGCGCGTCCCCCCGCGGGCATCCTGGGAGAGCTGCTCGCGGCACGTCTCCATCTCGACGATTGCGATTCGACCAATGGTCCGCTACGGGTTTCCCCCGGAACCCACCATTCGGGGATTCTCGGCACCTCTGAAATCCCCGCTCATGTTGCGGACCACGGAGAAATCGCGTGCTTGGCGAAAACCGGAGAAGTTCTTTTGATGCGCCCCCTTACCATCCACGCTTCTTCCCAAGCCACCGAACCAAAGCATCGACGAATCCTCCATCTGGTCTATCATTCCGGCGCGCCCATTCCGGAACCATGGCACCGCAAGATTTGACCGCTTTCCTGAAAACTGAAAACTTCCAACTAACAAACTACCCATGAACATCCAGAAACTCATGAAACAAGCCCAGCAGATGCAAGCCGGGCTGGCCGCCAAACAAGAAGAACTCGCCATCCAAACCGTCGAGGCCTCGGTCGGTGGCGGCAAGGTCCACGTCATCGCCACCTGCGCAGGCGACGTGCTTTCCATCAAGATCGACAAATCGGTGATCGATCCGGAGGACGCGGAGTTCCTCGAAGACCTCGTCCTCAAGGGCGTTCAGGAGGCCATTGCCACCGGCAAGGAAAAGTCCGCCGCCGAGATGAAGAAACTCACCGGCGGTCTCGGGATCCCGGGCATGTAATTTCGGCATCCCAGCTTTTCAGCCTTCCAGAATTTTTCCCATGCCATCTATCAGCCGCCGCTTCGGATGGATTCTGGTGGGGAGTTCCCTGCTGCTGCACGTTTTCACGGTCTATTGTTTCTCACGGCAGCCGGACCGCTTCGCCGCTTTCACGGTCATGCCTATCTGGCTGTGGGGCGGCTTCGGACTGCTGCTGTCCACCATGGCCTATTATTTCCTTCGCGCCTCGCTGTCGCTGGTGATGTCCGCCGTGTGGGCCGTCACCCTGCTAGTCGGCGCGGATGAAGCCCGGGTTTTGGCAAACTTCGGGAAACAAGCTCCCCGTCCCGGACTGGCGGAAGCCCACGAAAACAAGGCTGTCATCCGCGTGGTCACCCTGAACTCCTCGTTTTTCACCTACGGGAATCCCTCGCAGGACCTTTCCGTGTGGCGACCGGACATCGTCCTCCTGCAGGACATCCTGCCCCATCAGGTCCGGCAGATTGCCGACGTGCTTTATGATGGCCACGGCGATTACCGCGCCCTCCAGACCAACGGCGTGGTCACCCGTGGGACAATCAATTTGGAAGTCCGCAATGCCGCCCAGCGTGACCAGCAACTCACTGTAGTTCTCGACGGCAAAACCAAGATCGAGATCGTCAATGTTCACCTCGCCACGGCCGCAACCGACCTGCGATTGTGGCAACGGTCGGCTTGGATCAGCCATCGCAACAACCGCGTCATCCGCCAGCGTGAACTCGCGCTCACCCAGCAAGTCCTCGAGCAAACCACCAAATTCCCTAACACCCCCACCATCTTCGGCGGCGACTTCAACGCCCCCGCCACCGACATCGTGCATCGCCAGCTTGCCCGCGATTTCGTGGACGCGTTCGCCGCCGCCGGCACCGGCTGGGGTGACACCTTCCAACGCCGGTTTCCCATCCTGCGCATCGATCACATTTACGCGACCCGCCATTTCACCCCGGTCCGCTGCAGCGTCGTGACCACCCGCAACAGCGACCACCGGATGGTCGTCGCGGATTTTGTGATGAAGTAGGGGATTTCCAATCTCTTCATCTTTCTATCAACCATCAACTCTCAACCATCAACCTCCCCCATGACCCGCGAGAACCTGGCTGAAGTCCTCGAAGAAATCGCCCTGCTGCTGGAGTTGAAGGCCGAGAACCCCTTCAAGATCCGTGCCTACCGCCAGGGCGCCGAGACCGTTAGAAGTCATGATGGCGACATCGTCGAACTCGCGGAGAAGAACGAACTCACCGGCATCAAGGGTATCGGCGAGGCTTTGCGCGACAAGCTCCACGAGCTCGCCAGTTCCGGTAAGTTGGAGTTCCATGAAAAACTCCGTGCTGAGTTTCCCGCCGGGCTGTTCGAACTGTTCGATCTGCAAGGACTCGGACCCAAAAAAGTAAAAGCCCTCTACGAAGCGCTCGCCATCGCCTCCATCGTCAACCTCAAGGAGGCGTGCGACGCAGGAAAGGTCGCCGGACTGCCCGGCTTCGGAGCGAAGACCCAGGCGAAGATTTTGGAAGCCATCGCCCTGCGCGAAACGTTCGCTGACAGCTTCCTGCTAGGGGGCATCACCCCGCTGGTGGAGGAGATTACCGGTCTCCTCCACCTCCATCCGGAAATCTCGCGGGTTTCCTTCGCTGGCTCCTACCGCCGCGCTAAGGAAACTGTGCATGACCTCGATTTCCTCGTGGCCACCAAGGAACCCGCGCTCGTCTGCGAGGACTTCACCACCCTTCCGCAAGTCGCATCTATCATCGCCTGCGGCGACACAAAAGCCTCGGTCCGCTTGAAGAACGGCCTCCAGTGCGACCTCCGCGCCGTTTCTAACGCCCAGTTCCCCTTCGCCCTTCAATACTTCACCGGCTCCAAGGAACACAACGTCGCGATCCGCTCGCTTGCACTCAAACAAGGTCTCTCGCTCAACGAATACGGCTTCACCGGCGAGACCGCGGAAAACTTCGAGGTCAACGAGGAAGCCGACATCTATCGGGCGCTGGGCCTCGATTTTATCCCTCCGGAAATCCGCGAGAACCGCGGCGAAATCGAAGCCGCCGCCGAGCACACGCTGCCGCGGCTTGTCGAACTCACCCAACTCCGCGGCACATTCCACAACCACACCACCGCCTCCGACGGCATTGACTCGCTCGAAGCCATGGCCGACGAGGCGATGGACCTCGGCCTCCAATACCTCGGCATCGCCGACCACTCGAAAGCCTCGTTCCAAGCCAACGGCCTTGATGAAACCCGGTTGTTAGCCCAGATCGAAGCCATCGCGAAACTCAACGCCGGCTACGAGAATTTCAGGCTCTTCGCCGGTTCCGAGGTCGATATCCTCAAGGAGGGTAGCCTCGATTTCGACGACACGTTACTCGCCAAGCTCGACTACTGCGTCGCCTCCGTCCACGCGTCCTTCACTCTATCCGAAGAGGAAATGACCCGCCGGATCTGCCGCGCGATGGAGAACGAGCACGTCACCATGTTAGGCCACGTCACCGGCCGGCTGCTCCTCAAGCGCGAGCCCTACGCCGTCAACCACGCCATGGTCATCGACTGCGCCGCCGAGACCCGCACCATCATCGAACTCAATTGCAGCCCGCAGCGCCTCGACATGGACTGGCGCTGGTGGAAACGCGCCCGCGACAAAGGCGTCCTCTGCTCCATCAACCCCGACGCCCACTCCACCCTGGGCCTCCATCACCTCGGCTTGGGTGTTAGGTTGGCGCGGAAGGGCTGGTTGAGGAAACAGGATGTTTTCAACACGCGGCCGGTTGGGGAAGTGGAGACGTTTTTGAAAACGCCGAAGGGCAAGAGGTGAGCTAACAGACCGTCAATGGCATTAAGTATTGGCAGGATGGGTCGTGAGAATTCTTCATCCTCAAAGGATGGAAGACGGTAGCCCGGGGTCGAGGAGCGGTAGCAACGAACACTCCGGGACCCAGTATCCGAATGAATCCCCACCCTGAAGGGGTGCCGGAAGCGGAGGACAGGGATCACGCTCGTCCGCCGTTCCGCGACCCGCTGTCGGGGTCGAATAGTTTTTACAATCATGTCCCCGGGTGTTCGGCCGGAATACGGCCTCGACCCGGGGCTAATTTCTATCATCCCGCCGGGATGGGGAGGATTTTGTTAGAGGCCGCCTAGAAAGTAGCTGGTGCAGGGACCGACCTCCGGGCGGTCCGGCGGACGAGGCGTGAATGGGGACGCCCTTTTCTTCCAGCGCGTTGGCGCGGTTCATGGGCGATTCATTCGCAGGACCGCTGCGGAGTGCGGTCCCAGCCAGAGCGCTCCCGGCCTGCCAGGGACCGTGAATTTGGCTCTTTGCGTGGCAGGAGGGGTGCTGCTAATAATTTGCGCATGGCAGCCCCCCTCCCCCTCACTTGCTCCGCGATCCTCGTGGCGGCGGGATCGAGCCGGCGGATGGGGTTCGACAAGCTGGCGTCGTTGCTGGGCGGGGTGCCGGTGTTGCGGCGGACGCTGGAGGCGTTCCTGGCGGCGGATTCGATCGCGGAGGTGGTGATCGTTTGCCCGGAGGAGCGCTGGGAGCTGCTAGGCGGCGGGTCATTTTCCAAACCGGTGACGCGGGTGGACGGGGGGGCGGAGCGGCAGGATTCGGTGGCCGCCGGGCTGGCGCTGGTTTCGTCGAACTATGTGGCAGTTCACGACGGCGCGCGGCCGTTGATTTCACCGGCGGACATCGACCGTTGCGTGGCGGCTGCGGGCGAACACCGGGCCGCGGCCCTCGCCCGGCGGGTGACCGAGACTTTGAAGCGATCCGATCGAAGAGATTTCAGCGCGGAAGCGGTTTCGCGGGAACTGCTGTGGTTCATGGAAACGCCGCAGGTTTTTGAAATCCCGTTATTGGAGAAAGCCTGCGAAGCGGTGGCGGAATGGGGAATCGCAGTGACGGACGAGGTTTCGGCGCTGGAGGCGATCGGCGAACGGGTGAAATTCGTGGAGTCGAAGCACCCTAACATTAAGATCACGACACCGGCGGATCTGGCGCTGGCGGAAGCACTTTTACGATGAGCAAGGCAATTTACGAATGGAGGCAGATTCCCAATGGGCCGCGGCTGGCGGTGGCGACGGTGGCGGATTCCGAGTGCGCGGCGTTGTCGATTTACATCCCGGCGGGCAGCCGCGATGAATTCAACCTGCCTGCAGGGCTGGCGCACTTCGTCGAGCACATGGTGTTCAAGGGCACCGGGCGGCGGACCGCGCGTGAGCTGAGCTTTGAAATCGAAGACGGCGGCGGCCAGCTCAATGCCAGCACCTCGGAAGACCAGACGGTTTACGAAGGCCGCGGCGAGGCCAACCTGATGCCGCTGTTAGCCGACGTGCTTTCCGACATGGTGTGGCACGCGACTTTTCCAGAGAGCGAGATCAGCCTGGAGCGCGAAGTGATCGGCGAGGAAATCACGATGTACAAGGAGTCCCCCGCGGATCACATCGGCGACCTGATCTCAGACGCGCTGTGGGGGAATCACCCGCTGGGAAGCCCGATTTCCGGATCGCTGGAATCGATCGCGGACATCGACCGCGACACGCTGTTAGCATTCAGGGAGCGCCATCACTTCCGCAGCGACGTGGTGATCGCGGCAGCAGGTCCATTCACGATCGACGAGATCGAACTGATGATTCTGCCAGAACTGCCATCGCGTGAATTCCATGCGCCGGAACGGGCGGTGCCATTCGACCGGGCGACTGCGATTCCGCGGACCGTCACGGACGAGCGGGAGACGGACCAACTGCAGCTCGCTCTGGCCTGGCACACGCCGGGCCGTCATGCGGAATCGCGGCACGCGTTGCGGATGCTGAGCATGATGCTCGGTGAGTCGGCGAGCTCGCGGTTGTTTCTCGAACTGCGCGAGGAACGCGGGCTGTGCTATCAGATCAGCAGCGACGTGACTTTTTTCGACGAGACCGGGGCGTTTGAAATCAGCGCCGGGCTGGATCCCGAATCGCGCGACGAGGCGCTGGCCTGCATTCATCGGGAGATTGACGACCTGGTGGCCAAAGGCCCGCGCGCGGGAGAACTGGACCGGGCCAAGCGCCTAACAATCGCACAGAGCAAGCTGGCGTTCGAATCGACCGGTGCCCACGCCGCGTGGGCGGGTGAAGGCGTGCTGGATTTCGGCCACGTGCCCGCGCCCTCGGAATGGCGGGCCAAAGTGATGGCGGTGACAGATGCGGACGTGCAGGCGATCGCCAGCGAGATTTTCCATGGCAAGAAGCCGTCGATGGCGGAAATCGGGGATCGTTAGGGATATCATTTCAGCTTCCCAGCATTTCAGTTTTCAGCTTTTTCTCCTCCCATGCCGCAACCGTTCCAACCATTCACCCAGCAGCACTTCATCACGGTCGTGATAGGATTCGCGGCGGTGGCGGCGTTCCTGATGGCGGGGAAAAAAGGCGGAGACAGTCGCAAGCGTACGACGGCCGTGCTGGCGCTGATTAACTTGAGCTCATTCCCTTTAAGTCTCGCCGCGTGGTCCACGATCGAGGGACCGAAATCGTGGGACAATTTCCTGCCGCTGCAACTGTGCGACATCGCCACCCTAACCGCAGGCTTCGCCTTGATCACCAAACGCCCGCTGTTCTGCGCGCTGACGTATTTCTGGGGGCTCGCCGCGACGATGCAGGCTCTCCTAACACCCGCACTGACGGTCGGATTCCCCCACATGGCGTTCGTGATGTTTTTCGTGCAGCACTTCGCAATCGTGGCGACGGCGTTCTATCTGCCCGTGGTGGAAGGCTGGCGCCCGCGGCGCCCGCTGTGGAAAGCGCCGCTGGAGGTTTACTTCTGGTCAGTGATCTATCTGATTGTCGCGATGAGCGCGAACAAGCTGCTGGGAGCCAATTTCGCGTTCGCGGCGCACCCGCCGGTCAACCCCAGTTTGATCGACCACCTCGGGCCGTGGCCGTGGTACTTGCTCTCGATGCAGGGAATCGCAGTGGTGTTCTTTTACCTGCTGACGCTGCCGTTCGCGGGTCGACCGAAGATCGACCCTCCTTGAGCTGGCGTGTGCGCTTCTTTCCGGCTATCGCTCGCGCGGATGTCCCAGCCCTATCACTCGCTCGAAGCCGAACTGCATGACGCCTTCTGGGAGGCGGAGGATGACGGGTCGGAAGTGCGGCTGATGGCGACATTTCTCAAGAAATTTCCGGGGCCGGCGTTAGAGATCGGGGCAGGCTCGGGACGCTTGATGTTCCCGCTGGTGCAGATGGGGCTTGAGGTCGAGGGACTGGAACTCTCGCGCGACATGCTGGAACTCGGCACGGCGCGGGCGGAAAAAATGGGAATCCGGCCGGTGATGCACGAGGGCGACATGGCGGACTGGAGCGACGGCAGGAAATTTGCCGCGATTCTTGCCCCGGCGTTCACGTTGCAACTGGCGTCCGACCCGGAGAAAACGCTCCGTCACTGGCACGGGCTGTTGGAAAACCACGGCGGACTCTATCTGACAATTTTCATGCCCTACGCCGAGCTGTTGGGCGATCTGCCGGAAAACACCTGGTATGAGGACCACAAGGTGACGCTGGCGGATGGCCGCGAGGGGCTGTTGGAAACCCGTCACCGGCTGGACAGGAAGCGCCAGCTCCTCGAGCGTGAGCACCGCTATTCGCTCTCGGGAAATCCTCCGCTGACCCACCTATCCCGGCAAACGATCCGTTGGTTCGAACACGCCGAGACCATTTCGCTGCTAGCCGGTTGCGGGTTCCGGGTGGACCGGTTTTTCGTGGATTTCGATCCCGAGCGGGTGGTCTCGGACCCGGATCGCATCGATTTCGACGGAATTCTAACCTACCACGCGACGCGATTGGCCATAAAAGGTTGATTTCGTGAAAGAATTCCAGATTGCCATTCTTGACGGATAGGGCGCAACCACCCTATGACCCTTGCTGTGCCAAGGAATTTTATACTGCTCGCGACGTTGGGAACATTGACGACCTCCGCCTTGTGCCAGGACTGGGGGCGGGAGGATGTCGGATTTGCAAGTATCCAAAGCCGCGCGCGCGATCTCGCGATCAAACCCTACGCCCCCCCGAACCCCGGCTTGCCGGCGTGGATGAACAACCTGACTTACGATCAATACCGCGACATCCGCTTCAATCCGAACCAGGCGTTGTGGGCGGCGGAGAAACTGCCGTTCCGCGCGATGTTTTTTCACCCCGGCTATCAGTATCTCGAACCGGTGACGCTCAACGAGTTCACCGGCACCCACCAGCAGAAGATCCGGCTGGCGGAAGCGTTTTTCAACTATGGCCCGCTGATCAACAAGCACGGCGACTTGCCCGCGGACGGCGGCTTCGCGGGATTCCGGCTGCACGCCCCACTAAACAACCCGGACTACTACGACGAACTGGCGGTGTTCCAAGGCGCAAGCTACTGGCGCGCGCTTGGCAAAAACCAACGTTACGGCATCTCGTCGCGCGGCATCGCGGTGGACACCGGGGCCGACGGGGTGAAGGAGGAATTTCCCAGTTTTCGCGAGTTCTGGCTGCGCAAGCCGGAGCCGAATCACACCCAGGCAGTAATCTACGCGCTGCTGGACGGACCGTCCTATTCGGGCGCCTATCAGTTCAAGGTCAATCCCGGCAATACCACGATCGTCGAGGTCAAGGCCGTGTTGTTTGCCCGCCGGGCGGTCGCCCGGCTTGGGATCGCGCCGATGTCGAGCATGTTCTGGTTCGGTGAAAACTCGCGGCGTCGTTTCGATGATTTCCGCCCCGAAGTTCACGATTCGGACGGGCTGGCAATCCGCACCGGCACCGGCGAGCGGATCTGGCGGCCGATTTCCAACGACACCGGCAAGCTGGAGTTCAGCTTTTTCGACATGGAAAAATGCGTCGGCTTCGGCTTGTTGCAACGCGACCGCCGCTTCGCTGCTTACGAGGATGGCGAGGCCTCCTATCATCTCCGCCCGTCGCTGTGGATCGAGCCAACTTCGGAATGGGGCCCGGGCCGGGTGATGCTGATGGAAATCCCCACCGAAAATGAAACCGCCGACAACATCGTGGCCATGTGGGAACCGGCCGCCACGCCGAAGCCCGGCGATCGCATCGAGTTTGCCTACCGTCAGCATTGGACCACCGACGAGGATCCCGCGCTGGCGGACGGCCGTGTCGTCGCCACCCGCACCGGCGTTCACGATTGGCAAAAGGAACAACGCACCATCGCCGTCGAGTTTGTCGGAAACGCGCTGAGCCAACAGAACGATACGCCGATGGTTCCACTGGTCCAAGCCACCGGTCCGGGTGCTGAAAAAATCAAGATTCAAGGCATCACCGTCCAGTCGATGCCGGAGGCCCGCTGGCGCGTCGCGTTCCAGATCGCCCCCTCCGCGGAAGGTGGCAAGCTGGCGGACGTCGGTCCTGTCGAACTTCGTTGCTGCCTCAAACGCGGAGATAATTTCCTCACCGAAACATGGGTCCACCGCGTCATTCCTTAGATACATTACGACCACTCAGCGAGGGGGAACTCAATGAGTGGGAAGAAGCCTATGCAGCCGTGGAGGCCTACCTTCAAGCGCTGCGCCTGAGGAACCGCCTGCTCGTCGCCGAACTGGTCCGCGGCATCCTCTGGCGGGCCTCCGCCCGGCGGGTGGAGGAAACGGACAAGGCACCGCGGTTCCTGGCGATGGAGGAAGCCTTGTCCGAAGTGGCCGAATGGACCCAGGACGTGCTCGACGTGCCGTTGGAAAACCGTCGCCTCGCCGCGCGGGGCCGCCTCGCGCTGCTGCTCACCGACATGCCCGGCCGCTGGCAAGGGGTCTTTCTAACACCCGCGCCGTGGCCTCCCGAGTTCGTCGAGGCCATGAAAAAATCCTACCTCGCGGCGGGCCCGCGCTTCGCGGCGCTGACCATGATTCCAAAACCGCTCGAGCTCAACGCCATCGGCAGCGGCGCGGCCCAATGGTGGGAAACGATGGATCGCAGCCCGATCATCCGGCTGATGTTCATCGGCATGGTGCTGGTGATGCTCGTGGTCACCGTGTGGTTCATCCTTTTCTAATGGAAAACTCCGATCTATCACCCGGCGACTCCACCCCGCGGTTTTTCGGCCGGTTCCGCATGGTGCTGCGGCGGCTGCTGTTCTTTGGCACCATCTTCCTGGTGAACATCGCGGCCAGCCTGTGGCTCGCGGACCTGTTCTGGCGGATGGGCTATCAGAAAGCCCACTACCCGCTGCTGGCGATCTTCGTGGTCCTCAACGGACTGTTAGTCCTCGGCTCGTTCCACGCGATCTTTGGCGCGATCGACATGCTGCTGGGCCGCAAGCAATCCGTTAGAATCAGCAAGCTGGCCGAGGGAAAAACCGGTCCCCTGCTCAAGCGCCACGCCGTGGTCATCCCCGTTTACAACGAGGACAGCGTCAAGGTGTGCGCCCGCATCGAGGCGATCTATCGATCGATCGAAGCCACCGGCAATCTCGACTCGTTCGATTTCTTCATCCTCAGCGACACCCGCGATCTCGACCTGTGGGTGATGGAGGAAACCTCTTGGACCAATCTTTGCCGCCGTTTGGACGGCTTCGGCCGGATTTATTACCGCCGCCGGAAGACCAATGAAAACCGCAAGGCCGGCAACATCGGCGACTTCGTCCGTACCTGGGGCGGCGGTTATGAGGCGATGCTCGTGCTCGACGCTGACAGCCTGATGGACGGCGCGGACATCGTGAAGATGACCCGGATCATGGAAGCCTATCCGCGGTTAGGGATTCTCCAGACGCCGCCGAAATTGATCCGCGGAAACTCCGTTTTCACCCGTCTCCAACAATTCGCGATGCGGCTCTACGGGCCGTTGTTCATCCGCGGCCTCAACTACTGGCAGCTCAGCGGCGGCAGTTACTGGGGGCACAACGCGTTGATCCGGGTGAAGCCGTTTTCCGAGTTTTGCGAGTTGCCCGCCCTGCCCGGCCGCGAGCCGTTCGGCGGGCGGATCCTCAGCCACGACTTCGTCGAGGCGGCTCTCATGGTTAGCCAGGGCTGGGAAGTCTGGCTCGCCTGGGACATCGAAGGCACCTACGAGGAAGCGCCGCCGACCTTGGTGGACCACCTCATCCGCGACCGGCGCTGGTGTCAGGGCAACCTCCAGCACATGTGGCTCATCTTCGCCCGCAAGCTGCCATTTTCCGTTAGGATGCACCTGTTCATGGGGATCATGGCCTACCTCGGCAGCCCGTTGTGGGGCTTGTTCCTCATCCTCGGCACGTGGGTCGCGTGGGACCGCTTCTCAAGTGAGTTGAGCCAGCTCCCGTTTGAAAACTACGCCGCCCGCTGGTTCGACATCGACGGAATCCAGCAACCCCTCATCCTGACAGGGGTGATTTTCGCTCTGCTGTTCCTGCCAAAAATCCTCGCCGTCACCGGCGCGATCCTCACGCCGTCCATCCGCCGCTCGTTCGGCGGCATCATCCCGATCGTCGTTGGCGCGACGCTGGAAACCATCGTCTCGATGCTGTTAGCCCCCTGCATCATGGTCGCCCACTCGATGATGGTGCTGAGCATCATCCTTGGTCGCGCGGTCGGCTGGGGAAACCAAAACCGTGAAACCGACGGCACAACATGGGGCGACGCGTTCCGCTTTCACGCGCCGCAGACAATTCTCGGGATCGCATGGACCGCAGTGGCACTCTACATCGGCTACGAGACCAAACCGGAACCGAGTTACTCTTTTGCGATCTGGATGACGCCGATCCTTGCTGGCTTGGTCTTCTCCGCCCCGGTGTCCGTTTGGACCAGCCGCTCGCGCTACGGTCGTGCCCTGCGACGGCACAAGATCCTGGCCACCCCGGAAGAGCTCAATCCGCCGGAGATCATCCGCCTCGCGGACACCGCCACCGCCGCCGTCGACCCTGCGCTCGATGCGTCCACTGACGCCCGCCGCGGCGTCGTTGCCGCCGTAGTCGATCCCTACGTCAATGGCGTCCACGTGTCCCTGCTCGAACAGTCCGAGATCACCGCGGGCGATGAAAACCTGGCCGAGCGCTGCCTGAGCGAAGGACCGGCCGGGCTATCGAAAAGCGAAATTTCCGAACTTCTTTACCTGGCCCCCGCAATGCTCATGATGCACCGCGCCGTCTGGTTGCGCCCGGCGGAAGGCATGCACGGCGTCTGGGCCCAGGCCGTCGAAAGTTATCGCCGCCGCCTCGATCAAACGTCTAACGTCGAATCCAGCTAACCCGTCAAACCCATGCTCCAGCTCAATCCAGACCTCAGCGACCTTGTTTTTGACGCCGCCGCCGGGCTTGCCGAACGGCTCCACGCCAAGGCCACCATCACCGCCGCCGCGCCGGGGCGAGTCAACCTCATCGGCGAGCACATCGACTACTGCGACGGCTTCGTGATGCCTTTCGCGATTGACCGCTACATCGTTATCGCCGGCTGCGCCAATGGCACCAGCGAGGGACGCATCACCTCGGCGATCGGCACGGATATCGCGCTTCTCGATCTCGCGATTCCGCAGGAACCCGGCGAGCCAAAATGGGCGAACTACCTGCGCGGCGTCATCCGCGGTTTCCAGGACCGAGGTCATCACATCCCGGGATTCGACGCCTACATCCTCTCCTCCGTCCCCGGCGGCGCGGGCTTATCGTCATCTGCGGCGCTCGAATGCGCCATGGCGACCTTCCTCGAAGGCCTGCTGGATACCCGTCTCCAAACCCGCGAAAAGGCGCTGCTCTGCCAGAAAGCCGAGCACGATTTCGCGCATGTCCCCTGCGGCATCATGGACCAGTTCGCCTCTGCTTTCGGCAAGCCGAACCGCCTCGTCCTCATCGATTGCCAAACCGGCGAACCCGAACTCGTCCCTTTCGAGAATCCCGATCTAACGGTGCTGATCTCCAACACGATGGTTCACCACGAACTGTCCGACGGTGGTTATGCCGCACGTCGCAAGCACACTGAAGACGGCCTGGCCATCCTTGGCAAAGCCTCGTGGCGTGATGTCACCGCCGCCGACGTGCAAGCCAACTGGGAGAAGCTCGGAGATCCCGTCAACCGCCGGTCCCGCCACGTCGTCGGGGAAATTTCTCGCACCATCGCAGCCGCGGCCGCGCTTGCTAGAAACGATTTCGAAACGTTGGGCCCGCTGATGGCTGCCAGCCACGACTCGCTGCGCGATGACTTCGAAGTCTCCTGCAAGGAACTCGACATCATGGTCAAGATCGCCCGCAAGATCGGCCGCAACGGCGGCGTCATCGGTGCCCGCATGACCGGCGGTGGTTTCGGCGGTTCCACCGTCACTCTCTGCGAATCCCGCAAGTCAGCGCAGATCGCCAACACGCTCGCCGCGGAATACGAAAAAGCGACGGGCATCAAGCCCCAGATCTTCGCCTCCCGGCCGTCGCAAGGCGCGCATTTGGTCGGGTGAGGTGTGTTGGACTTACCTGAGGATCATGGCGGACGATCCAGGAAATCCTGATAGTTACTCGATTCGCAAATCGTTTTTCGGAGTTCGAATTGTTTACAAAGAGCTGTGTGACGGCCGATGGCAGAAGCTTGTAGTTCCAGCAGAAGATTGGGGGCGAAACAAATTAATGTACAACCGACTCGCGGAATCAGAATGGCAACGTCTCACTCCGGAATGGGCTTGGAAAAGCAAGGATTTGATCGAATACCGCATCGTCACTGACACCATCTGCGACCACGACTGACCCATACGCATTTCGTCGATGACAACAAGGCGGGGAAAACGAGCGAAGAATTCTCTCAAATTCTGAAACCTAAACAGGACGGCAGAAGGTTCAGCGAACCAGCTATGGCGTTCATTCCGATCCCGCTTGCCCCAACGGAAAATCACCGGTAAGCCAACGGCGTGTCCCACACGGACGATTCCACTCACGGCTGGCTTCGGCGCGCCGTGACTCAGCCCGATTTTGCCGCGCGCCTGGCCTCGTTAGCCAATGGTGAGCGCGAGGTCGTACTCGATCAGTCCGCCGAGGCATCGCACGCGTTTCTAGCAGCAGTGGTCGCGCAGGCTGCCAGGGATTTGAAAAAAACGCGGCTTTGGTTGATTTCCGACATGCCCCGCCACCGCGAGCGGCTGGCTGCGGAGTTGGAGTTGTGGGGCGTCACGGCATTGGTGCTGCCGGACGGGCCGGTGGAAACGGGCGATGGCACCATCGCCGATCCCGAGTCCGCCGCGGAGTGGTTCTCGGTGTTGGAAATCCTCGCCCGCTCGGAAAGCTGCGCGGTGATTTGCGGCAGCGACGCGTTTGATGGAAAAGCCCCCTCCCCCAACGCGCTGCGGGCGAGCCGCACGCCGCTCAAGCCGGGGACAGCGCTCGATCCCAGCGAACTCGCGCAATCTCTAACCGACCACGGTTACGAGCGCGTCCCCACCGTCACCGGCCGCGGCCAGTTCGCGGTCCGCGGCGGAATTCTCGATCTATTCGCGTGGCAGGCGGCGAAACCGCTGCGGCTTGAGTTTTTCGATACGGATCTCGAATCGATCCGTGAATTCGATCTCGATTCGCAGGCTTCCACCCTCAAGCTGATCGAGTCGGATTTGCTTCTGGCAGAGCCCTCGTCTGAAGCGACCGTCGCCGACTATCGGCGCAAGACGGACCTGATCATTTCTTTCGGCGCGGAAATCGAAAGACCCGACGTACGCATCCTTGAAGGAGCCGCCGAATATAACAGCGAGGAGGATTTTACGCTCGCCTGTTTCGGCAGCCCGTTAGGAACCTTCGAGGCGGGCGATTTCGTGCTGGAGGAAACCAGGCGGGAAAATTTCTTCCGCCAGCTCAACGACTGGCAGCGCGGCGGGTGGGACATTGCGATGGTCTTCGGCAACAAGGGCGAGGAGGAACGTTTCTCCGAGTTGGCAGGCAAGGATTTGCAGCGCGACCTCGGACTCATCCCGGTCCGCGGCGAGTTGTTAGCCGGGTTCACGGTGCCGGTTTCCAAGCTGGCGGTGCTTTCCTCCTCTGAACTGTTCGGCCGCTACCGCACGCCCGGCGGGCCACGGCGCTCGCTGTTGGAAAAAGCCCGCGCCGCGCGGGCCCGCGCCACCATCGATGAGATGGAGGAGGGCGATCTGGTGGTGCACTACGAATACGGGATCGGGCGTTTCAAAGGAATTCAACAGGGCGATGAAGGCGACGAACTCGTGCTGGAATACCGCGACGGGTCGTTGTTAGGCGTGCCGCTGGAGCAAGCGCACCTCGTCGGAAAATACGTGGGCCTCGGCGGCAAGACGCCGGAACTCAACAAGCTCGGCGGTGCGGCTTGGAAAACGGCCCGCAAGGCGGCCGAGAAATCCATCATGGATTACGCCGCGCAACTTCTGCGGGTGCAGGCCGAGCGCCAGGGGGAGGTCGGATTCGCCCATCCGCCGGATTCGCGCTGGATGTGGGAGTTCGAGCGGTCATTCCATTACACTGAAACGACCGACCAGCGCCGCGCGATCGACGAGACCAAGCTCGACTTGGAATCCCCTCGCCCGATGGACCGGTTGATCTGCGGGGACGTGGGATTCGGCAAAACCGAAGTCGCTATCCGCGGCGCGTTCAAGGCGATCACCAGCGGCAAGCAGGTCGCCATCCTCGTGCCGACCACGGTCCTGGCAGAGCAACATTGGCGGACGTTTCGCGAGCGGATGTCGGACTATCCGATTCGCATCGATCTGTTGAATCGATTCCGCACGGCGTCCGAAGTTAGAGATACCTTACGGGGCTTGGAAGACGGCTCGGTGGATCTCGTCATCGGCACCCACCGTTTGGTTTCGGGCGATGTTAAGTTCAAGGATCTCGGACTGGTGGTGGTCGATGAGGAGCAGCGATTCGGCGTCGCCCACAAGGAGAAATTCAAACAGCTCTTCCGGCAGGTGGACGTCCTAACGCTTTCCGCCACGCCAATCCCGCGGACACTCTACATGGCGCTGATGGGCGCGCGCGACATGTCCACCATCGACACCCCGCCACCGAACCGGGTGCCGGTTTCAACCACGGTCTGCGCTTACGACGAGCGCATCATCCGCGATGCGATCCGCCGCGAAATGAAGCGCGGCGGGCAGGTGTTTTTCCTGCACAACCGGGTGAAGACCATCGACATGATGGCGTCGAAAATCCGCCAACTGGTGCCCGAGGCCAAGGTGCTCATCGGCCACGGGCAAATGGACAAGGACGACCTCGAAGTGGTGATGCACACCTTCGTCAAGGGCGAGGCTGACGTGCTGCTAGCCACCACCATCATCGAGACCGGCATCGATATTCCAAACGCCAACACCATCCTCATCGACCGCGCCGACCGTTTCGGCCTCGCCGATCTCTATCAACTCCGCGGCCGCGTCGGCCGCGCCGGGGAAAAGGCCTACGCCATCCTGCTGCTGCCGCGCGACATGATGACCGTGGGCGACGCGCGGAAGCGGATCAATGCTATCAAGGAATACACCGCGCTCGGCTCCGGTTTCAAAATTGCGATGAAGGATCTCGAAATCCGCGGCGCGGGAAATTTGTTAGGCACCAAGCAGTCGGGCCACATCTCGCAGATCGGCTTCGAGCTGTATTGCCAGCTCCTCCGCCAATCGGTGGACCGCCTCAAGGGCCGCAAGGACGCACCGCGCGGCGAGACGAGTTTCAAGGCGGACTTCATCGCGTTCAGCGAGACCGCTTACGCGCGTGAAGATCCCAAACTCGTGCTGCCGGCGTTTTTGCCCGCGTCGTGGCTGGAGGAAACCAAAGTCCGGATCACCGCCTACCGCGAAATTTCCGAGGCCGGGACGGAGCGGGCCCTCAACGCGCTCGAAGAATCCTGGCGCGACCGCTTCGGCCGGATCCCCGACGCCGCGGCACGGCTGATCGAAATCACCCGAATCAAGGCCCTCGCCGCATCGGAGGGCATCGCATCGGTCGAGATCCAAGGTCAGCGGTTGATGCTGCACCGCAATGGCGATTACATTCTGCTTGAAGGTCGGCGGTTTCCCCGACTCAAAGCCGCCAGCCCGGCGGGGCTCCTCGCGGAGGCGGTTGAGATGCTTCGGACGTTTTGAAGAATCAACGAAGATTGATCCTCGCGGGTGTGGTCCCTATCCGAAGAAGCCGCTGTTTGGAGTTTGAGTGATCATTCTGAAACGTCCCCGATCTCCGCCTTGATCCGCAGGGTTGATTCCTTGCCGTCTGGCGCGGAGCCGACGAGCACGGCGAGCGGCTCTCCGGATCTCAGAAGGACAGCCGATTTGAGCAGTTCTCCGGGCGTGGCTTTCGTGTTGTCCACTGCATCAAAACGCACATGGACCAGATCGTACGACTCGCCGATGGTAGGTTCGATTTCCAACGAACGGATAATTTTTTCATCACCGCTTTGGCGGACCAATCGACTCAACACCCCTGAGCGGGTGACCAATCGGGTCTGCCTGTTCCCATCCAACGTGACCACCACCAACCTCGGCGAAAGATTGCAGCCTCCGGATACCAGCTGCTCGAATTTGTCCAATTCCATCTCATCGTTAGAAAAAAGAAAAATCCGCTGTGCCAACGGGTCGTATCCGACGAAGCCCGTGAAATCCGCATCAACGACACCGCTTTTCTTCATGAGCTCACGCAGATCCAGAACCGGGCGGTTGAACCATGGTTTGAGAAAATCAGGAACCGACACGCCTGCGGGAACCGGCTTCTCCGGCCCATATTTGGGAGGAGGTTCCGCAAATGGATCCACCGCACCTCCTGAGGGCTCCATATCCGAAAGAAATTGTGGATCCATCCATTGCACCGCCAGCCAACCCTTGTCTCCCACTCGATGCCGCTTCATCTCCCGGCGATTGACCACGATCGGCATGGCGGTGTCACCCTGTTGAATCAAAAAGGCTTCGGCCACCGGCGTCCCGTCGGTTAGTTCGATGATGGTTGAAACGCGCAGGTCCAGACCCTTGTTTCCATCAAAATCCCTGGCCACCCACAGCGGCTTGCCAGGCTGGAAGGAGAGCGCGGTTCTCAAATCCATTCCGGGATGGCCGGGTAATGCGCATGACAGTTCCAATTGCAAATCCACGAGGCGATTATCTTCTCCAATATTGGCAGTGCCTTTCACACGGATCATTTTTCCCTCCTGCTGGCGGACGGCTTCGACTTCCTGGCCCGACCGCGATACGCATGATAGAAACACCGCTGGCATGGATTTCTCAGTCACGGGCGAACCATCCGCCGGAACCTCGAAGACTGCGGCGGTGAGCCGGCATTGATTGGGCAGTTGTTCGATTCCAAGTTGGTGGTGGAGTTGCCAGATCGCGTTCCAATCGCCTTTGACCACGAGCCGTCGGGAGCGGGCGTTCCACACCACCCAGTCGAGCGGCGGATCAGTTCTGAGTCGAACATCCTGTGGCGGCAGCGGATCGGTTGCCGCCTGATCCTGCGTGGCGGGGATGTCCTTGAGGTCCCACAACTCGTCGCCATCCTTGAAAAACGGTGAAGGTTCCGGCGCGGATTTGAGACGGACTTTTTTCTCCGCTTCCACGCCCCATACATAGCGGGACAGCGGCACTTTCCAAGATACGATTTCCGCGGCCTCGCAGGCGAACGCCATCAGCACCCACAAGATCGGTCCCAAGTGCCTGTTCATGATTGCATTCATCACAGGACCCGCCCGCCGCCACAAGGGGGGAAATCCGATTGGCCGTAGGCCAACCTGGCAGATCGGGCTGCTGCGAACGTTTTTGATGGGCGAGGACCAAGGTCTTCGGTTTCCCCGCTTGCAATCCGCGAGTCCTGAGGGAAAGCTCGCGGAAGCGATTACGCTCCTCCAAAACTTTTGATCCCCTACATGACCTCCATGAATTCGCGTCTCGCTCTGGCATTGGTGCTCACCGGCGCAACCCTCACGGGACCGGGGATTTCAGCCCAACAAGCGGCTCCGCAGCCCCCCCCTCCGCCGCGGCCAGCGGGACCGATCGAGGTCAACGGCATCGCCGCCAAGGTCAATGGCCGGGTGATCACGAAAAACCAGGTCTCGTTCATGCTGGCCCCGGTTTTCGCGCAACTGGCTACCCAGTTTCCGCGCCGCGGTCCGCAGTTCGACGCCAAGTTCAAGGAAGCCAAGGCCGGCATCATCCAGGAATTGATCGACCGCCAAATCATTCTCGACGAGT
>JAZKGW010000017.1:0-249563 GCA_040385685.1 Verrucomicrobiota bacterium
AAGCAGGCCGACCAATGGGTCGTCGCCTCCGAGCGCCAGATGCAGTTCGTCAACAGCCTGCGCCGCATCTTCCTGATCTACAAATCCCCCGGCGCCCTCGCCCCCGACGTGCGCACCCTCATCGACCAGCCCCCCCCGGTCCCGGACAAACCCCGCTGATAGCGGCGGACATGACTGGTGCAGGCAAAAACTTTTTTACTGCCGTTTTGCACTTGCCGGGGTTAACTGTGCACCATGCGCCGCCGCCATCTAACCCTAGCCCTCGGTTTCGCGGTAGTTACGATGCTGGGATATTGGTTGGCTACGACCGCGATGCCGCGCAAAGCTGCCCGGGTAGATTCTCCCAAGACGGCGTTTGAGCCCAAGCGGAGGATCGTCGTCGATGAACCGGCACCCAGGTTTCGCAAAGAAGATCGCGGGCCGGCATTCCGCCGTGACGACGAGGCGACCAAGGCCGGCGCGCTGCCTGGACAACGGACTTTGGTTTTCAAAAACCAAGCCGCACTTGAGGCATTCCTGAAACGGATGGGCAACAAGGTCCGGTTGATGGGCCGCCTCGACGCCCTCAATGCCCTGCGGGTCGGGTTTTTCGATTACGGCGATCTGGCGTCGCTGCTCGATGGCGGGGAGGAAGAGTCGTTCATCTTTCCGGTGATTGTTCCACCCGCTCCGGGTGATGCAGCGGCGCAACCGGGAGCGGTCGCCCTCGGTGCGGGATTGCTCGAATGGCTCGGCATCACCGGTGACAATTCCGCTTGGGGCCGCGGGGTCAGTATTGCTGTGCTGGATACCGGGGTGACGTCCAACCGGGCCTTTTCCAGCGCGATTACTTGGCAGAATCTCGTCGATCTTCCCGCCAATCTAACGACACAGAGCGGCCACGGGACCGCGGTGGCGTCCATGATCATCGGGACGGATTCTCTAACACCCGGCGTCGCGCCCGGCGCCAGCATCGTCTCGATCCGGATCGCCAACGATGCCGGCCAATCCGACAGTTTTTTACTAGCCCAAGGCATCGTCGCCGCGGTCAACGCGGGGGCAGGGCTCATCAATATTTCGATGGGCAGCTTCGGCGACAGCCTGCTGGTTAGAAATGCCATCGCTTATGCGCGGGATGCCGGCGCGCTGATCGTCGCGGCATCCGGTAACAATGGCCTGAATCAGGTTTCGTATCCCGCTGCCAACGACGGAGTGATCGCCGTCGGCGCGGTGGATGCCTTGGGGAATCATCTGAATTTCTCGAACACCGGCCCGCAGGTCTCGATCTCGGCACCGGGTTTCGAAGTCAATGCCGCGTGGACCGGCAACCAAGCGGCGAGCGTGAGCGGGACCTCGTTCAGCGCACCAATCATCGCAGGTGCCATTGCCGCCGTGAAGAGTTGGCCGGGCAACCAGAACCTCACCATGCTCCAGGCGGCCAATCTCGTTTTCGCCTACCTCAATGACGCCGGAGAGGCTGGACCCGACGTGGCATTGGGCGGCGGCATGCCCGACATGGGACGCGTCCTCAACGCGAAAACCCCCGGCATTTATGATGCCGCCCTGGCTTCCCAACGGATCCTTCCTCCGGATTCGAAGAATCCATACGGCCAGGTCGAAATCATGGTCCAAAACCGCGGCACCGAACCTCTAATCAACACTTCTGTTAAAATCGCCACCCCCACCGGCGAGGTCACTTCCAACATCACCTCGCTTGCCGTCAACGCGGTGAAAACCATCCGCGTGCCGATTTCCGCGCCGACGGCCCCGAGCATGCGCTATGACTCCACAGTCATGCTTTCCGGCGGTCGCACGGATGCCAAACCCGGCAACGACCGCCGCGCTGAAACCTATGTTCCGGTTAGCGGCAAGTAGCCTGTTCCTCGCACTCTGCCTGATAGGGCGTGCGGCACCCGAAGCACCGGCGGTCCCGGCGAACCAATTGGTAGTGGCTGGCAACGCCTGCGGTCCCACCGCGCTGCTCAACGCGTTCCGCTTCGGCAACCCGGCTTGGCAACGCGCCTCCAACGCCATCGCCGGGGATACCGACAAGCAGCGCATTTCCAATATCATCCGCGAGGGCGGCATGAGGCCCTCCAGCCACCTCGTCGGTCATCCCCGCTGGTCGCGAAAGGGTGTGAATCTCGCCGATCTGTGCGACATCGCCAACGAAATGACCCGCGGCCACTTTCTTCCGCAGGTGAGCCAGGAAGTGTTGTTTCTCAAGCCGGGCGAGACTCAGGAAAAACTGCTCAAACGGGTCCACCAGCGCCTCGCGACCTCCATCGCCAAAGGACTTCCGCCGGTCATCAGCCTCCGCCGCTACGCCAAGCGCGGCAGGGGCGGCAAGCCGCCGGAGTGGATCGTGCTCGAAGCCCACTTCGTCACTCTAACCGCACTCCCGCCCAAGCTGGAGAAAGGCGCGGGATCATTCCCTATCAGCTACATCGACCCCTGGGGCGGAAAAACCTGCCAGGGCGTGATCTCGCTGCCCGGGCACCCCATCTTGGCGGATTCGGTCGCCGCCTCTCCCTGCCTCGAAGCCGTTTTCCCGCAAGCCTTGGTCGGGAAAAAATCGATCCGTCCGGGCGAGCCGAACGGCCTCATCATCGCCGCCATGCTCGGCAGATGGTGACTTGGCTCAAATCAGCATCGACAAGCCGCGGACTTGCTGCAAATCCTGCCCCGGAAGATGCCGCCGTGGTGGAATGGTAGACACCACAGACTTAAAATCTGTTGATCTCACGGTCGTGCCGGTTCGAGTCCGGCCGGCGGCACTTTTCAAAAGGCTGCGCAGCAAGCCGGGCGTGTTCCCGGCCTTGCTGAGGACATGAAGCCTTGATCGGATCGGGAGCAAACTTATTGTTCCGAGCGAATGGAAGATGCTTCGTCGGACATGCCCGCTGCTTCGGATGAAACGTCCTCCGACCAGTTGCTGCCGATCGTTTACTACGAACTGAGGCGGTTGGCGGCCGGCGGATTTACCGCTCGGAGCATTTGACCACCTGGCTGGATCTGGTGGCGATCGGTTGTGCGATGATCGAAGGCGGCGGTTCGGACGCGTATGCAAAGTTCCGCAGGTGGGCCATGGATCGGTTCGGGAGGTCTTCCTCCGAGTGTGGCTGCCGCGTCCCGCACTCGATTCCTGCTAGGGTTGCCTCCCGACCTCCGGTCCAAGACGAGTAGCGCCCCTCGCTTGAAAAATTTCCAAAGATCTCCTGTCGGGTTTTTTTGGCGGATTTCGTAGTTCAGAATAGCAAGACGATTTGCGTCGGGCAGAAACCCTACTCCTTGGTCCCATCGCAGAACCATAACCCATGAAACCCGGAAAATTCCCTCTCCTGCACGACTCCCCTCGGCCAAGCGGGTTACGAGAAATTCAACACTAACTACTCTTGCGGTCCTTATCCGCCCGCTAAATTTAGTAGCGCAACGAAACCTCCATTGGTTTCCGCTCATCACACAAAACCCCGCGCCCCGCGCAAAACAAACCCAAACCCGATGAAACAAAAACTCGCTTCCCGAATCCTCCTCAAGAGCATCTCACCCCTCCTCGCCCTCGGCGCTTTCGCCAACATATCGTATGCCCAAACCACGCGCACGTGGGATGGCGGCGGCCTCCCGGCCACGAACATGGACATCGCAGCCAACTGGAGTGGCGATGCCGTTCCCAATGGAACGAACAATGACACCGCTGAGTGGAATGGCACCGTCGCTGGGGATCTCTCGCTGTCCTACACTGCGTTAACCACCGGACTGGGCCTCTCAAATGCCCCCGGAATTTTCTTCAACGTCACCGCCGCGCAAACAGGCTCGCTGACGCTCAACGAGGCCAGCGGAACGGCGGGACTGCGGATCCAAAACCTCACCGTCGCCAGCGGCGCGGGTGCTCTGACCTTCGGCGGCACAGCGGGAGATGACTACCTGACCTTGGGTTCCGGCGCCGTGCTCAACCACACGTGGACGAACAGCTCGTTGAACCCGGTCACCTTTGCTCCCGAGGTGAAATTCGGTGCCGGCGGCGGGGTGACTCACGCGCTCACCCTGACCGGCACGGGAAATTGGAATGTGAACGCCAGTCTGAACAAGAGCGGCACGGGCACTATCAACGTGATCAAGGACGGCACGGGCACGATGAACATTGGTAGTGTCAATTCTCTCGGAACTGCGGCGTTCACGATCCAAGGCGGCACGCTCGACAACACCAGCGGCGCGGCGCTCGCGCTGACCGTCGCGGGGACCTCCCCGACCACTCACTCATGGAACGGCGATTTCGCCTTCAGCACCGGGGCAAGCACGGCCTTGAACGACCTCAGCATTGGCGTGGGAACGGTCTCTCTCGGCGCCGCAGCGGGTACCAGCCGGACCATCACCACCAATGGAGCGGCGCTGCTGACGGTCACCACGGTCGTCTCAAACGGCACGACCGCAAACAGCATCATCAAATCCGGAACAGGCGGGTTGCGCTTCGATGGCGCCAACACCTACTCGGGGGGCACAACACTCAACGCGGGGAGCCTGCACATCGGCAACAATGCGGCGTTGGGAGCCGGCCCGCTGACGATCAATGGCGGCGTGCTGGTGCCACGACTTGCCGAGCGCACGCTCGCCAATGCGACGACGATCGGCGGCGACTTCACCCTCGGAATTACGGGCTTCAACAACCGGCTCAACTTTTCGGGACCGGTGAGCCTGGGCGGTGGCACGCGCACTCTGAACGTGGTCAATACCACCATCGATCCCGATGTGACCATCACCGGCGTGATTTCCAACGGCGGGCTGACCAAGACCGGCGCGGGCACGATGGTTCTCACCAATACCAACACCTACGCCGGTCCAACTACCATCAATGGTGGCCTCCTGCGAGTGGAAGGCACTGGCTCGATCAACGGCAGCAGCGGCATCACCATCGACGGCATTGACGCGAAGTTTTTGCGCACGAGCAGCGTTGCCGGGACCCCCACGATCACCTTGACCCAAGGTACGCTGGACGCAACGGGCACCGTCGGCGCGGTCAACGTTGGACCTGTCGGTCCGACCATTCTGGCCAATGGCAATGGCACCCCCGCGACGCTCACGACTGGCAATCTCGGTTTCGCCGGACCTGCCACCGTGAACCTGGCCAGCACCACCACGGGTGTTGCCATCGCGTCGGGTACGTTGACCACTTCGGGCACCGACAGCGCGATCGCCCTCAATATCACCCGGACTGGTATCTGGAGCACCGGGCCTAACAACCTTATCAGCTTCACCTCTTTCCCCTCGGCCGACATCAATGATTTTGACTTCACCATCGTCAACGGCCCTACGCTGGGGGCTCGCCAGTCGATGGGGGACCTGGTGCTCAACGGCAACAACATCGCCCTCGAAATCCTCGGCACCTCAATCTACTGGACTGGGCTCGAGAGCAATCAGTGGACCATCAACCCGGTGGGCTTCCTGAAAAACTGGAAACAGACGTCGGACAATTTTGCAACGGACTTCGTCACTACTGACGATGTGGTGTTCAACGACACGCCGGGAGTGAATCAGACGATTCAAATCGATGATGACAACGTCGTCACCAACTCGACGACGTTTAATAATTCGGCGGTCAACTATACCATCGCCAGCATCAGTACCTTCGGCATCGGCGGTGGTCCACTCATCAAGAGTGGCACCGGCAGCGTGACACTTAACACCGCCAACAGCTACAGCGGCGGCACGACCCTCAACGCGGGCACCATCAATGTGAATACCGCCACTGCCTTGGGCAGTGGCGTGGTGATCATCAACGGCGGGACGCTCGACAACACCAGCGGCGGGCCGATCACTCTCACAAACAACAACGCGCAAACTTGGAACAGCGACCTTACCTTCACTGGCAGCAACTCCCTCGACATGGGCACCGGCGCCGTGACGAGCGTAGGCAGTGGAGATCGCACCGTCACGGTTGCGGCGAACTGAAGACGGCTGCCGGCCAAGGCTTCATCAAGCAAGGCGCTGGCACGCTGGAGGTGACCAGCACCGGTGCCGGCGGCGCGGCGAGCGTGGTCAACGGTACGCTGAACGTCGCCGCCGGAACCCTCCAGATCAACCGGACTGGAGGGACAGGTGATGCCGGCAGCGGGGACTTTTTGGTCACGGGCCTGACCGGATCGGGAACGATTACCAATGGGGCGAACACCGAGCGCTGGTTATTTGTGAACGGCACCGGCGCTTTCGGCGGCACTCTCGCCAACGGCGGAGGCACGGGCGGGCTCGGGTTCAACAAGCAAGGCACCGGAATCTTCACTCTCACCGGCAGCAACAGCTTCAGCGGTGCCACTACGGTGAGCGGCGGCACGCTTAGCATCGTCGGCACGAACTCGCTCGGCGGCCCTGTGAATCTCAACGGCTCTGCCGCTCTCCCTTCGATCCTCAACCTGCAAAACAGCAATGCTCTGGGGACCAGCGTGGTGACCTCCACCAACCGCAACTCCGGCATCCAGTTGCAGGGCGGCATCACCCTCCCGAGCACCGTCAGCTTCATCACCAGCAACGACGGCACGAGCGGAGCCACGGTGCCCTACGCCATCGGCAACGTCAGCGGCAACAACACGATCAACGGCACCATTTCACTGACGGTCGGCGGCGGACCTTCGATCATCCAGTCCGACAGCGGCTCGCTGACGCTGGCGGGCAACATCACCATCGCTACCGGGCAAACCTCCCGCGGCATCATCCTCCAGGGAACATCCACCGGCGCGAACACCTTCAGCGGCGCGCTTTCCGATCTCAGCGTCACCTCGCTCGCCAGCATCACCAAGAACGGCACCGGCACTTGGACGGTATCCGGCGCGAACAACCCCTACTCCGGCGTGACCGCAGTGAATGAAGGAACGCTTGTCATCAGCGGCAACATCACAGGCGCAACCAACGTCACGGTGGCCGCCAATGCGACCCTCGCCGGTAATGGCAACCTTGGCGGCAACGTGACGGTAGCGGCCAACGGCATCCATTCGCTCGCCGTGGGCGCCAATCCCGGCGTGCAGGTGAAGCGGACCATTGCCGGAACCCTGACGCTCGCCGCAGGAAACATCCTGAACCTGACCGGCACTCCCGAACCCGGCGTTTACATCATCGCCACTGCCAACGGCGGCATCACCGGCACGCCCACCACCGTTATCTTCAACGGGATTCCGGGATCGGTTTCGGTGAGTGGGGATGGCAAGGACCTCGTACTGACAGTCTCCGTTGCCGGGACCTACGCGAGCTGGGCCGCCACCAACGCCGGTGGCCAAGCCTCGACTCTGGACTTCGACAACGACGGCATGAAAAACGGTGTCGAGTACTTCATGGGGGCGACCGGTTCCACGTTCACCCCCAATCCCGGCATTGTGGGCGGCAAGATCACCTGGCCGAAAGATCCTGGCTTCAGCGGGAACTACACGGTCCAGACTTCTACCAACCTGGTGAACTGGACGGACGTGCCGTCAAACAACCTTGGCAATGCTGTCGAATACGTGGTGCCCGCCAGTCCTAGCCCGCTGTTCGTCCGTCTCGATGTGAAACCAAACTGAGTTGTTTGAGAAAAAGCGCAGTGGCGGTCCGGTGGGTTTCCGGACCGCCATCTTTTTTGGCAATGGCCGCAACTTCGGGTTCATTCGACGGGCACCATTCTCCGGCTTTCCGAAATCACTTTGTGAAGACGATCTGGGTGCCATCCGCGTCGGCCTGGATCACGTCGCCATCGACGAACTTGCCTTCCAGCACGTCGAGGCTCAGCGGGTCTAGCAGAAGGTGCTGAATAACGCGTTTGAGCGGGCGCGCGCCGTAGATCGGATCGTAGCCCTGGGTGCCGATGTGATCCTTGGCGGCTTCGGTTAGCGCGAGGCCGAGCCCTTGCTTGGCGAGGCGCTGGCGGACGCGGGCAAGCTGGAGATCGACTATCGTGGTGATTTCATCGCGCTGGAGGCGGTCGAAGATGATGATCTCGTCGATGCGGTTGAGGAACTCCGGGCGGAAATGGCCGCGCAGGGCTTCGGTCACCTTGGCTTCGCGCTGCTCGGCGTTGCCCTCGTGGAGGATGAACTGCGAGCCAATGTTAGAAGTCATGATGAGCACGGTGTTGCGGAAATCCACGGTGCGGCCCTGGCCGTCGGTGATGCGGCCGTCGTCGAGGACTTGGAGCAGGACGTTGAAGACATCCGGGTGGGCCTTTTCGATCTCGTCGAAGAGGACGACGGAGTATGGCTTCCGTCTAACCTGTTCGCTGAGCTGGCCACCCTCCTCGTAGCCGACGTAGCCGGGAGGCGCGCCTATCAGCCGGGCAACGCTGTGTTTCTCCATATATTCCGACATGTCGATGCGGATCATCGCGCCCTCGTCGTCGAAAAGAAATTCGGCCAATGCCTTGGAAAGCTCGGTCTTCCCGACGCCGGTGGGGCCGAGGAAAATGAACGAACCGATCGGCCGGTTCTCGTCCTGGAATCCGGCGCGCGCGCGGCGGACCGCGTTGGCGACGGCTTTGATGGCTTTCTTCTGGCCGACGACGCGCTCGCCTAACCGCGCTTCCATGCTGACGAGTTTCTGTTTCTCGCCTTCCTGCAGGCGGCTCACGGGAATACCGGTCCACGAGGAAACGATCCGGGCGATGTCCTCTTCCGTGACTTCCTCCTTGAGCAACGCGCCGTGACCTTGAAGGTCGGTAAGCTGGTCCTTGGCGGCATCGAGCTCGCGGTGGGCTTCGGGCAGATCGCCGTAGGTAATCTGCGACGCGCGTGTTAGATCACCGATGCGTTGCGAGCGTTCGGCCTCGCCCTTGAGGTTCTCGATTTTTTCCTGCGCGTCTCTTACTTGATCGATGATTCCCTTTTCATTTCGCCACTGAGCCATCAGCCCGGAGGATTTTTCCCGGAGGTTCGCCTGCTCTTCCCTGACTTTGTCTAGCCGGACGACCGAGCCCTTGTCGGTTTCCTTTTCGAGGGCTTTTTTCTCCATTTCCAACTGGAGAATCTGCCGCTCCAGTACGTCGATCTCGGTGGGCATCGAGTCGAGCTCGATCTTCAGGCGGGCTGCGGCCTCGTCGACGAGATCGACGGCTTTGTCGGGCAGGAACCGACCGGAAATATAACGGTCAGATAGAGTGGCTGCGGCGACCAGCGCGCCATCTTGGATGCGGACGCCGTGGTGGACCTCGTAGCGCTCCTTGAGGCCGCGAAGAATTGCGATGGCGTCTTCCACCGACGGCTCGCCGACCATGACCGGCTGGAACCGGCGCTCCAACGCCGCGTCCTTCTCGATGTGCTTGCGGTATTCGTCGAGGGTGGTCGCGCCGATGGTGCGGAGTTCGCCGCGTGCGAGCTGGGGCTTGAGGAGGTTGGACGCATCGACCGCTCCCTCGCTGGCACCGGCTCCGACGATGGTGTGAAGCTCGTCGATAAATAGGATGATCTGGCCCTCGGAATCGGTGACTTCCTTGAGGAAAGCCTTGAGCCGTTCTTCAAATTCACCGCGGTATTTTGCGCCGGCTAACATCCCGCCGAGATCCATGGCGATGATGCGTTTGTTTTTCATCGAGTCCGGCACGTCGCCCGAGACGATCCGGCGGGCGAGGCCCTCGACGATGGCGGTCTTGCCGACGCCGGGCTCGCCTATCAGCACCGGGTTGTTCTTGGTGCGGCGGGACAGGACCTGAAGCACGCGGCGGATCTCATGGTCGCGGCCGATGACGGGATCGATTTTGCCCTCGCGCGCGCGGGCAGTTAGATCGGTGCCGTATTTTTCAAGAGTCTGGTATTTTCCCTCGGGCGAGTCGTCGGTGACTTTCTGCGAGCCGCGGACGCCGGTGATGGCGGCGCGCGCTTTCTTCTCATCGAGCCCGGCTTCCTTGAGCAGCTTGCCTGCGGGCGAGTCGCCTTTCAACGCGCCTAGCAGGAAATGCTCGACGCTGAGGTAGTCGTCGCCGAGCGATTCGCGGATCTTGTCGGCGCTATCCAAGGTGGCGCGAAGTCCGACGCTGATCTGCGGCTGGGTGGATGCGCCCTGGACGCTGGGTTCGCGGGCGAGCGCGGCGGCGACGGAGAGTTTCAGTCGTCCGATATCGACGCCGGCTTTTTGCAAGATCGGCGTGGCGATGCCGCCTTCCTGCTGGAGCAGGGCGAGCAGGACGTGGAGGCTGTTCAATTCCGAGTGGGCGGATTTCGAGGCGATGCTTTGCGCCGACTGGAGCGCTTCCTGGAGCTTCTGAGTGATTTTTTCGAGTCCCATGGTGGTGGATTTGAAGACAATCTAGCCGTTTGGCAGTTGCCTTGCAACGCATCGCTTGCTGATTTCCCTGCAACGGATAAAGAATGGCGCATGGATCTGCGCCATCTGAAGCATTTTCTTGCCGTGGGAGACTCCGGCAGCATCACCGCGGCCGCGAAAAAGCTGCGTCTCACCCAGCCCGCGTTGAGCCGCCAGATCAAGGCGCTCGAAGAAGAACTCGACACCGGGCTGTTGGAGCGGGGGGCGCATTCCATCCACCTGACGCCCGCGGGCGAGGTGCTGATGGGCGAGGCGCGCAAGCTGGTGAAGTTCAGCGACGCGATGGTCGAAAAGGTCAAGGCCACGGCGACCGGCGAGCCGTTGCGGGTCGGCTACGCGCCGTCGCTGGCCGGGGAATTTCTATCAGTCGCGATCGAGCGCTTCACTCAGTTTCATCCGCGGGTGAGGGTGAGTCTTTACGATTGGTCATCGGCGGAAATGCGGGCGGGGCTGCAAGCCGGCAAGCTGGACCTGATCGTCGCTGCGCCGTGCACCGGCATTGCGGAGCCGATCCGCTGGGTCGCGCTGCGAGACTACGGCTGGCAAGTGGTGATGCCGGCCAGTCATCCGTTAGGAAAACTGAAGCGGATCGCCGCCAAGGATCTCCATGGCCAGCGGATGCTGCTATATGACCGCGAGCATTACCCGGATTATTGGGACCGGGTCACCGGATTTTTCCGCGAGCACGACTTGCAGGCCAAAATCGCCGGCGAGTTCGACGGCATCAGCAGCCTGACCGCGGCTCTCGAGGGCAACCTAGGCATTGCCCTGTTAGCGACTGGTAGCGGCATCGAGCGCGGCCGCCGTCAGCGTCTGGTCACCCGCCCGCTGGCGGTCGAGCCGCAGCGGATCGAGGTGGCGGCGGGAGTCCCTTCGGAAACCAACACGTCCGCGCAGGTGCTGGCGTTCATCGAGGAACTCAAGCGCGCGGCGGGCGAGTCGTGAGTTATTTGCCAGCCGCGGCGTCGTCGCCGTAGAAGCTCTTGATGTAGCCGTATTCGACCATCGTGTCCTGCCATGGGGCGAGGACGTTGGGGTCTTGGAAGATGCGACCGGCGATGGCCAACCACTCTTCCGCCTTGACCAAATCCTTCTTGTCATAGGCGAGAGCCGCTTGGGCAAAATAGTAATAGGGCGAATCGTCGAGGAAATCGTATTTGTCGGCGAGGGCCGCGGCTTCGGCATTCATTCCGAGTTTCTTCATGCAAAGAAGCATTTTGAACTCCACCAACCGGCCGAGCCCGGCCTCATTAGGCGGCAGGATCTTGAGGATACTCTGGAGTATATCGAGGGACTTTCTCCACTCCTTGGTGACGAAATAAACCTCGGCAACGTTGAAATTGATACTGGGATTGTCCTTGGTGTAGCTGCGGGCTTTTTCAAACTCGGCGAGGGCCTTGTCGAAAGCGCGCATTTCCACGAAGCAACTGCCGCGCAGGTTGTAGATCTCCGGGCTGTCGGCAAAAATCTTCTGCGTTTTATCCAGCTCCTCGAGGGTTTCGAAAATCCGCTTTTGTTGGAAAAGCCGGGTCGCCTCGCTCAGGTGCTTGACGAATTCCTTGCGGTCTTCTTCCGGAAGATTGAGGAACGCCTGCTGGTTCGGCGACAGAGCCTTGGCATCGACGACCGGCATTTTTTCAACGGGCTTCGCCACGTCCTGAGCCGCGAGCGGGGTGACCAAAACGAACAGGGAGAGGAAGGAGATGGATTTCATGGGCGTCTGATACGGCGGAAATTAGACAGCGGATCTGCAAACGGCAAGCTGTCGTTCAGCCGGATTTTCACCCGCCAAATCGCGAACTTTGCCGGAAATCGCCATTTTTCCTTTTGCCCTGCCCCGCAGCGGGTGTTTTCTCAAGCCTCTCATGAACGTCGGCATCGCTCAAATCAACTCGGTCATCGGGGATTTTCCCGGCAACGTGAAACGCATCCTCGCCGCCTATCGGGAATGCCTCGAAGCGGGCGCGGACCTGGTGATCACGCCCGAGTTGTCGCTCGTCGGCTACCCGCCTCGCGATCTGGTCTTCAAGTCGCAATTCGTGCCGAAATGCCTGCAGGCGCTCGACTATCTGGCTGGGGAAATCCGCGAAGTGCCGCTGCTCGTCGGCTACGTGGACCACCATCACCCGTCGCGTCCCGGGAAGCCGTTCCGCAATGCCGCCGCTTGGCTGGAGCACGGGAAAATCCAACACCGGATCTGGAAGACCCTGCTGCCGACTTACGATGTTTTCGACGAGCGGCGCTATTTCGAGCCGGGCGAATCCTGCGAGCCGATTTCCTGCAACGGCCACCGCATCGGCGTGACCATCTGCGAGGACATCTGGACCGAGGATTATCTCAAACGGCCATTCTACGAACGCGATCCGGTGGAGGAGCTTTCGGCAAAAGGCATCGACTTGTTAGTCAATCTCAGCGCTTCCCCGTTCCATCTAGGCAAGCCGCTGCTGCGCCGCTCGATGATCGGCGGCATCGCCCGCAAGTTCAAGGTGCCGGTGGTCTATTGCAACGCGGTCGGCGCGAATGACCAACTCGTCTTCGACGGCAACTCGCTCGTCGCCCACGCCGATGGAAAAATCGCGGCGGAGATGTGCGGGTTTGACGAGCAAATCCGGGTCATCGATCCTTTCTCGGCCAGCGCGATTTCGCCGCTCGTGGAGCACCCGGAAGCGGCGCAGCTTTACCACGCCCTCGTCCTCGGTGTCCGCGACTATGTCACGAAATGCGGATTTTCCAGCGTCTGCCTCGGGTTGAGTGGCGGGATCGACTCCGCGCTCGTGGGCACCATCGCCGCCGACGCGCTCGGCCCGGAGAACGTCCACGGTCTGACCATGCCCAGCCCATATTCGTCGCAAGGCAGTCTGGATGATTCCTTCGCGCTCGCGAAGAACCTCGGCATCAGCTGCGACGAGGTGCCGATCCGCGATACCTTCGAGGCGCTCAAGGCGACGATGCAGCCGCTCTTCGAGGGCAAGGCGGAAGACATCACCGAGGAAAACATGCAAGCCCGCCTCCGCGGAATCATGCTCATGGCGCTTTCCAACAAGGACAACCACCTGCTTCTAACAACCGGTAACAAGAGCGAGCTCGCCGTCGGCTACTGCACGATTTACGGAGACATGTGCGGCGGCCTCGCGGTGATTTCCGACCTGCCGAAATGCCGCGTTTACGAAATCGCGCGCTGGATCAACCGCGAGCGGGAGATCATTCCGTGGAACACCATCGACAAGCCGCCGAGCGCCGAACTCCGACCGGACCAAAAAGACCAGGACACCCTACCGCCTTACGAAATCCTCGACGGCATTCTCGAACTCTACGTCGAGCACCAGCTCTCGGCCGATGAGATCATTTCCCGTGGCTTCGAGGAAGCGACCGTCCGCTGGGTGCAGCGCCGCGTGGACCTCAACGAGTGGAAACGCCACCAGGCGGCGCCCGGCCTGCGCGTGACATCGAAGGCATTTGGCATCGGCCGCCGGATGCCCATCGTCCAGCGGTTCGTCGGTTGAAACCAGCTCCAACCTCCTGTAACGCCATGACCCTCTCTGAAGCCCGCAAGATTCTTGGACTTGCTCCTGCGGAAGATCCCAGTCTTCATCTCGCCGAATTCAAGGATGCTCGCGAGCATATTGCCGCGATGGTCCGCACCGCACCAAATGAAAACCTGGCGGAGCGCTATCAGAAGGGACTCATCGAGTTCGACCAGGCGATCGCCGCGGTCCATGAACACCTTGGAGCCAGCGCTGTTTCGGAAGGGACTTCGATCCCTGCCCCGCCCAAGACCGTGGTCCTTGGAATAGCCCTCTCCGCACCGCAGGTCGCCGCCGCTGAAACCGCCGCTGAGGAATCCGTGGCCGCGCCGCGCAACCGAGCCCTCTCCTATTTTGTGTGGGTTTTGGCGTTCTTCATCGTCGCTGCCGTCGGTGCCTTGCTGTATGTCAAAAACGAAGAAGGCAAGCGGAACCAGCGCCTGGTTCAGATTGCCACGTTAGAGCGTCAGGGTGCCCACCTCATCGAAAATCGGCGTTGGCAGGATGCTTCTAACACCTTTGCCCAAATCGAGCTCCTCTCGCCGGGTTCCGACATCGCCTCGCGCGGTCGGCGCAGCATCGAGGCCGGCCTCGGTGAGGAGCAAACCCAGTTCATCGGTTACTGGACCGGCCAGGCCACCGCCGAGCTCGACGCCGGGCGTCTCGACGAAGCCGACGCGGCCGCCCGCCAGGTGCTCGCCAGGCACCCTAACGAAAAGGACGCCGCCGCGATCCTCGATAAAATAGCCGCCGCGCGCGTCGGCCAGTCGCTCACGCGGAAAATCACCTCCGCCCGCGACGCGCTCAACCAGCGGAAGTGGTCCCTCGCGATTTCCACCGCCCGCGAAGTCCTCACCACCGCGCCATCCGACCCTGACGCTCAAGCCATCCTCTCCGATGCCATCGCTGCACTGAAAAAATCCTCCGCCGACCACGAAAAGGCAGCCGATCTCCTGAACCGGGCGATCGCCCGCGACCAAGGCCAGTTCGACCAGCAAGCGCTCGATTGGCTCCGCGAGGCAAGGTCGCTCGCCCCCGACAACGCGGAGATCGCCGCCCGTTTCGAGAAGCTCTCCAGCTACACCCGCACCCTTCAGGTCCCCGGCGATTTCGCCACGCCGCAGGAAGCCCTTGAAAATGCCCGCGACCGCGACCGCATCGTTCTCGGAGCGGGCACTTGGACAGGCCCGCTCGTCATCAACGTCGCGGTGGAATTGCAAGGTGCTGGCTTCGCCACCACCAAACTCCAATGCGCTCCTGATAGCGGCAGTGCCATCACCATCGGCCCGGATGCCAAAGGCGCGCGGGTTAGCGGCATCAGCTTCCGTCACGAGTCATTCGTCGCCGGCAGCGAACGTTTTTCCGTCGCTCTCGTCCGAGGCGGCAGCGCGACATTTGTCGATTGCCGCTTCACCGACGCAAGCGGCCACGGCCTCGCCGTCATCGAGAGCGGGCGAGCCAATGTCAGCCGCAGCCGCTTCGCCGACAACGGTTGGAACGGAGCCGCGGCGATCGGCACGGGCAGCACCCTCGAAGTTAAGGATTGCGAGTCCCTCAACAACTTCGAGCATGGCATCGAATCCTGGGGTGGAGCCGCCGTCATCCTCACTAACAACCGCTGCGAGGGCAACAGTGGCAATGGCATTCACACCGACAACGGTCTGGCCTCCGCCAGCATTGAAGGAAACCAGCTCATCGCCAACCGCGAGTTTGGCCTCGTCCTCGACAGTGCCAGCTCCGGCAAAATTTCAGGAAACACCGCCCGCGCCAACCTCCTCGGCGGCATCGTCATCCGCAAGGCCGGGGCGAACCTGCCCGTCACCTTGAACCAGATCACTCTCAACCAAGGCCCCGGCCTGATTCTCGAAAGAGGCCTCTCTCCCGCGACTTACGCCAACAATTCCGTCTCGCAGAACGCCGGCACACAAATCCTCCCCGACACCGATCTATCAGGCGAAGCCAAGCCCGCCCAAACCGAGGTGGTTCCCCGCGCCACCATCGTTACCGAGCCCAAGCCTGTGAAGCCAAAGGAGCGTGCCGCCACTCCGCCGTCTCGGTAACCGCAGCGTCACCCCATCATATCAATCATGCTGATGCTTTCAAAGAAACCACCTAACGGGTGAGCAGGCGGAGCTAAAAAAAGCGGCTCCCCGGAAGTTCCGGGGAGCCGCATGATGGGTTACAGATTCAAAAACGCCCGGTTCAGAGAACCATGTCCTTGAGCTTCTTCAGGGGCCGCACTTTGACCACGGTGGACGCTGGCTTGGCCTTGAACATCACTTCTTCCTTGGTGAAAGGATTGATGCCCTTGTGCGCCTTGACCGCCGGCTTGCGCACGGTGCTGATCTTCATCAGGCCCGGCAGGACGAACTCGCCGACCGCGTTCTTCTTGACGTGGGCTTCGATGACGTCGGTCAGGCTGTCGAGGACCGCAGCCACTTGCTTGCGGCTGAGTTCCGTGCTTTCGGCGATCTGGTCGAGGATCTGGGTCTTGTTGAGCTTGTCTTTGATAGGTGCTGATTTTTTAGCCATGCAGGGAAATCACTTAAGAACCCGCGAATGTCAAGCCCGCGGAAATCAGGAACGCTGACAAATGTTCCCGGCAGGAGGGGATTAGTCCGCCAGAATGATGTTGAGATCGGCAATGCAGGCAAGTCCCGCTCGGGATTGCTCGTCGATCGCGACGAATTTGATGAAGCGGGCGGACTCGGGCTGCGGCAGTAACAACGTTTGACGGCCATACTCGTCAGGGAGCTTCCCTTGGAGCGCCGGCTTGCCCCAGCTTTCGCAGGTCATGCCCAGATAGATCTCGAAACGATCCACCCGCCCGTTAGACCCGTCTTCGCGGGCGAGGTGGGTGAGCGCCTTGATTGAGACCGGCTGTCCGATATCGATGACGAGGAAATGCGGTCCCGCCGTCGGCGGATTGTAGCGGCTGTGCCAGAAGCTTGAGATGCTGGAGTCGATCGCGTGCTCCGGATCTCCCTCGCCAGGCTGGAAGCTGCTGGCTGTGATTTTCCATCGCGTGCGGTCGATGTGGGCGGGGAAATCGAGCTGACCGGTGAAGGATCCTCCGCTCGCCGCGGTGCTCCGGACATGCAGTCGGCTGGCTTTCTCCATCAAGGTCGGCGTGGAAAACGGCTTCCAATTCCGGCCGTCCGCGGAGTAATCAACCTGATCGCCGTTGGCAGTTAGATTGACCTTGCCTTCGGCATCGCGGGTCGCGAGCACCGGATGTGGCCGGCCTCGGGGCGGCTGGATCCGCGCAATTTCCGCGAGCTGGGATTCATCCTCAGGCAGGAGCCGCAGGACGTAGGAAAAGGCCGCGGGCCCGGCACTGACCCGATGCGGCGGATCCGGCCGCGGGCCGCAACCCGCCGATCCGACACCGAGCGTCCGCGAACTGAGGCAGAGCGCGGTTTTGTTAGGTTCCGGAAGATCGACCGAGTAGGGGACGGGTTCAAGATCCTCGTCGGAATAGGGCAAGGCGGAGAACTGCATGGGCTCGCCCGCGGACTGGACGAGCAACGTCGGCATGCCTTTGCCCTTGAGGGCTGTCCAGCGCATGTCCTCATGATTGCCGCACTCCATTGGCTTTGCGTACGGCGTGAGCTGATCGGCAACGCTGCTGGCATATCGGCCGACATCCGAGCCGCGCTTGCGGTCGGAGTAATTTTCCATCGGTCCGCGGGCGAGGTAGTCCACTTGATCGAGCCGCTTGTCCAATAACATTCTAACACCCATGCGGGCGAGATTGATTTCCGGATCGGAGGTGGAAACCGTGTTGTCCACGGTGATCGAACCGTCCCCAAGGATCGTGAAGGAGGCGGTGTGGGACACCTTGAAATCACGCGCCCCAGTGAGGCGGGTGGACGAGGAAACCCGGACCGTGGTGGGATCCAACTGGGTGAAGGCAAGTGAGAGAACTTCCGTTGTCAGCGAGCTGAGACCGATCTGCTGCCACACACCCGATGCCCAGATGTCGTCCTTCTGATGTTGGGCGCGCGACAGGTGGAGGGTGGGACCTCCGTTAGTCAGCAGCACGTTCGAGCCATCGCGGGCGAGGCTTGATAGAGTGCCGGTCGTGTTGTCGAAACTGGCGGTGAATCGCTCGCCTTGGATCGTGAACCCCCGTTTGTTCTTCGCGACGACCAGCGGCTTCATCCCCGCCGTATCTGCGAAGTGTTCCGGCTGAGAGTTGGGGATCTCGAACTGGGCTTCGGCAATTTCGTAGCCGGCCTTGGCCCACAACTCGTCCTTCGCAAGTGAGACGGAGAGGTTGAGGTGATAGACGGCACCCGGCGCCTGCTCAATCGCGGGGACGGCCAAAGCGATGGATTTCTCCGTTCCAGGCGCGAGATCGGGCATGTCCATCGCGCCGCTTTTCACGGGCTTGCCATCCTCGGTGATCGTCCACTTCCCCGCGAACTTGCCGAGCGCCGTGAAGGCATATTTGTTTTTGATTTTTATTTTTCCAGCGAGGGCATCTTCAGCGGCAAAACCGATCCATTGATAGACGCGCTTCACTTCGGGGTAATGTGGTTTGGGCGAGCGGTCGGAAGCAACGACGCCCTTGTGGATGAAGTAGCCGTCGTTGGGGAATTCCCCGAAGCCGCCGCCATAGGCGATGAACTGGCGTTTCGGATCGCGGCGGTTCCAAATCCCCTGGTCCACCCATTCCCAAATCGCGCCGCCCATCAGTGCCGGATACTCATCAAAGACATCATTGTATTCGCCCAACGAGCCCATCGAGTTGAACATCGAATGGGCATACTCGCATTGATAGAACGGCTTCGTCAGAGTCTTTGATAGTGCCGACTGACGGGTGTCCTCGATGCTGGCGTACATCCGGCTGTCGATATCCGCCGGGTTTTGGTCCCCCACGCCGAAGCCCTCGTAATGGGTCGGGCGTGTCGGATCGATTGATTTCACCGCTTCGAGCGCGTCGTGCAGGTTCTGCCCTTTTTGGCTTTCGTTGCCGAGCGACCAGACTACGACGGACGGGTGGTTCTTGAAATTCTCAACATTCGCGATGTTGCGATCCACGAAGATCGGACGATACATCGGAGTGCTGGAGAGCACGCCCGCGCCGTGGCATTCGAGATTCGCTTCGGCGACCAGATAGAGACCGTATTCATCACACAACTCATACCACTGCGGATCGTTGCTGTAATGGCTGGTGCGGACGTGGTTGCAGTTCGCTTGTTTGAGCAACTCGATGTCGCGGATCATCCGCTCCTTGGAGACGGTGTGTCCGGTGTCCGGCCAGTTCTCATGCCGGTTGGCCCCCTTGAGCTTCACGGGAACACCATTGATGGTGAATAAACGTCCCTTGATTTCGATCTCCCGAAAACCAACGCGGGCGGACACCGGCGAACTTCCAGTTAGACTGATCACCGCGGTGTAGAGATAGGGCGTCTCGGCCGTCCATTTCGTCGGATTCGCAACGGGTATCGAAACATCGACACTCGCCTCCCCGCCGGGAGCGAGCTCACCGACGGAGACATTTCCCGTAGCATGGGAAACCGCTCTTCCTTCGGCATCAAAAAGCAGGACGTTCAACTCAGTGGCCAGAGAATTGGCCGGACCGGAATTCAGTACCTTGGCGTTGACCTTCAGCACCGCGTTCTGATAGTTCTCATCCAGATCCGTGACGACGGTGATATCACGCACGCGCTGCTTGGGTGGCGACCACAGAGTGACATTCCGGAAAATACCGGATAACCGCCACATGTCCTGGTCTTCCAGATAGGATCCGGCGCCATACCGGTAGACTTCCGCCGCCAGTGAGTTCGCACCGGGCTTGATGTATGGCGTGATATCAAATTCCGCGACGTTTCGGGAATTGCTGGAGTAGCCGACCTTCTCACCGTTGATCCATAGATAAAAGGCGGAGTCGACGCCGTCGAAACTGAGATGCACGCCGCGGCCCCTCCACTCTGGCGGGACTTCGAAGGTTTTGATATAACTTCCAACCGGATTGCGCTCGCTGAAGGCGGTGTATTCCTTCGGTGGCTCGCTCATCACGCGCGGCCAATCGTTTTTGAAGGTGTAGCCGATGTTCCTATAGTAAGGAGTGCCATAGCCGAGAATCTGCCAACATGAAGGAACCTGGATACTGTCCCATTTTGAAACATCGTAGCCCGGCTTGTGGAAATCCACAGGCCGATCCTCGGGGCGCGGGACATAGTTGAATTTCCATTTGCCGTTGAGCGACCGGGCAAACGAGGAAGCGTATCGGTCCGCGGTGATTGCCTCCTTCAAATCCGCATATGCCATGAGCGTGGCATGCCATCGCTGCTTGTTGACACCCAGGGTTTCAGCGCTTTCGATCTCAGGCGGGAGGGGAGTCGCAGCCGGGGAAATTATAACCTGCGAGATGCCAAGCGCACACACCCGGAGTATCGCAAGTGCCTTCAACATCGATGAGTGATGTATGGAGACAGGGTGGCTGATTGCATGGTGGTTCATGGGGTCGAAGAGTTAACCCCCAACGGATGCCGAACTCCAAGAACGATGTATGCGCGAGCAACATTCTACCCATACGGGTGGCCGACCACGGGTTGTTGCCGGGTTTACTGTTCCCCCGGCCCGCGGTATTTGAGTGCGGCTTCCGTCCTCGAATGCACATGCAACTTGGAATAGATGTGCTTGAGGTGCCAGCGGATGGCTTCCAAGGAGATATGCATTCGCCCGGCGATTTCCTTGTTGGTCAGGCCAAACGCCACGAGTTCGAGTACGGATTTCTCGCGGGCGGATAGGTTCTCCACATCCTCCGATAGGGTTGACTGGTTTCTGAAATACTGGATCACCTTGCGGGCGATTTCCCCACTCATCGGAACTTCCCCTTTGATGACTTCTCCGATGGCACTCAACACTTGTTCCGGAGCCGAACGTTTCAGAAGATAACCCGAGGCACCCGCGCGCAACGCGCTGAAGATCCGGTCCGGATCCTCATACACCGTCACCATGATCACCAGCACATCGGGCAGCAGCTTTTTCAACTGGGCGACGCACTCGATGCCGGACATCGATGGAAGCTGGATATCCATGAGGACGACCGCCGGCTCGTGGCGTGGCAATTGCCGCAATGCGTCTTCCGCGGTCTCACAGGCCGCCACACATTCATATTCCTCAGAGAGATTGATGATGGTCTTGAGACCCTCCCTGGTCGTTTTGCTATCTTCAACAATGGCAACCTTGATCATAGGGAGTTTTCTTTCAGTGAGATTTTGAATTGGATGGTTGTCCCGTCGCGCGGGCTGGTTTCGACCATGCAGGTTCCGCCTAATGTTTGGATTCTTTCTTCCATGTTGCGGAGGCCGTCGCTTCCAGGGAGATCGTCCAACCGGTCGAAGCCGCACCCGTTGTCGGCGATGAGAATCATGAGGCAGCCTGTCACGACTTCGATGGTTAGATTCACCTCGGTCGCACCCGCGTGTCGAACGACATTGTTAAGGGCCTCCTTGAATGCCAGGAAGATCTCGTGACGCATCCGGGAATCGAGGGGATCCCCGGTGATCGCATCGTCAATCTTGAGCCGGCATTCAATGCCGGCCAATTTCAGAAAGCGCTGTGCATAGAGGGAGAAATATCCGGCGAGATCGGCGACTGAATCGTAACGCGGATTGACGGCCCACACAATTTCATCCAGGCCGGTGACGAGCGTGCAGCACAAGCCGCTGAGTTGATCAAGGTACCCTTCCTTTTCGTCCATTGGAATTGCAGGGTTCTTCATGAGGGAGCTCAGGATGCCAGCTTCGGTTAGACCTGAACCCAATTCATCGTGCAAATCCTTCGCCATGCGGCTGCGCTCCCTCTCCATGGCGCGGTTCCGTTCGACCGATTCGCGTTCTTCGATCTCCAGAGCGAGTTCGCCCGAGCGTTTGGCAACCGTGCGCCGGAGCAGGGTGACCCAGGACCCTGCGAGGACGAGTCCGGCGGATAGAATGGCGATCACCGCGATGGTGTGACGTTTCGTCCACCAGGGGCCGCGTTTGAGGACCACGATGTTGCCGGTATTATAGAGCCGCATTTCGAACGGGTCCGAGCTCGACAAGGTCCGGTCCGCGGTGGCGCTGACATAAACTCCTGTTAGCCGCACGATGCTGTCCCGCTCGATGCCCGGCGGCATGGATTTTTCAGAGGGAACGAATGCGACGAACCGGTTGGTTCCCGTCCGCATTTCCAGCGCGCGCTCGTCGAGCCGCACGGTGTCGCTGAGCAGCGTCGCTTCCACCTCGACGAGTGTGGAATCCAACTTGGCATCGGGTAAATTCCAGTATGGAACCTTGGCCGGAACGGGCAGGGGCGAGTGTCCGACCTTGCGGGCTCGCGCTTCCAGCAGTTCCGGGGACGGGCCGCCGAGCTGGGGAAACCCGGAGACTTCCGCCATGTCACCGGGCACCAACTCCTGTGCCTCACGGGCAGTCGCCCGGAAACCACTCGTTCCGTCGAAAAGAAAAAGCTCCGGCGGCCTCGCTAACAGCAATTGCCCGCTGATCCTTACCCGCTTGAGTGCCGTGGGATGGGAGGTGAACAGCGAGAGTTCCGAAGGAAGGATGAGTGGGGCGAAAAAAGGGTCTTCGGATGCGGGTTCATCCACCGACAGGGTGACATTTCCTAACATCAGCTGGGCGGGTTGGGCGGCTCCGGTGGTGAGATCCCATACGGCACGACAAACCCCGCGCAGTCTGACGGCACATCCTACGAGAGAGGCGCACTCCTTTTCAGACCACAGCCGGGTTAACAACGGATAGTATGCGTCTCCCAGGACGGTGACATTTCCGGCGCGGGTCAGCAGTCTCAATTCACTATCCGAAGCGGTCATCACCACTCCCTCGATTTCCACCAGTTCGGCATCGAGGCTGCCGCTGGCCAGTTGCTGATGCGTGGGCTGAACCGGCTTCGGGAGCGCGGCGTTGCCCAAATAGGTGGCACTGGTCACACGCAAGACCGGTGAAAAATCACCTGGTGCCGTATTGCCCTCGATTTTCCAAAGTTCAGACGGCCGCGGGGGATTCTCGGACTTACTCGGGTAATAGTGAACGAACACCCCGCCGGTCGCATCCTGCAGGACGAAGCTGTTGACTTGCGCCATCGTCACCACTCCTTGGATTTCGGCGCGGTAGGATTTTACCGGATCGTCCGGCTGGAGCTGCCGCACCTCATACACGTTGGTTAGAATCTTTTTCGGGTCATGGCCGCCGGGCACGATTTCGATCTGCGACGCCCCGATCGTCACAATCCCGGACTCCCGCTTCAATCCCGTGATTTTTACATTCTTGTGAAGCAGTGCACTGGGATCCAGTCCGGCCCCATCGGCGACCGTCACGTGAAAACCATGGGAATTCCCGGTAACATCCAGTTCCAAGCGATTGTTAGCCCGGGACGCATAGGTGACCAAACCTTCGAAAGCGACCCACTGGTCCACCGTGCTGGCATAGAGCGCCTTCGCGAGTGAGTTCGTGGTGACGGGGGAACGATCCTCCCGCACGATGCTGCAGGTGACGGATGGATCCGTCACCGTCAGGCGTGCCCCGTCATCCGCAGTTAGATGGAATGTATAAAGTCCCGACCGGGGAATCTGGAGAAATCCGGAAAACACCAACCCGACCATTTCGTTGCGGGCCCGGACACTCGTATCGAAGTCCTTGACCACTCCTTTTGCCGTGGGCTCCAGATTGTGAAGATCCGACACTGATACGAGTTTGGTTCCGACATAAGATAGGTATTCCAGGCCAGGCTTGAATTCGCCTTCATCCGATTCGCGGTGCCAAAGAACTCCCGGAGGAACCTTTTGGCGGTCCATGTCGGACCGTTCATAGTCCAGGTCCAGTGTTGAATTGGAATATCCATTATACCATTCGAGCCGAAACGCCCGCATGCCTTCTTGCAAAAACACGGTTCCCGATTTTGTCAGAGCAGGGTGAGACCCATCGATCTCGATCACGGGAACGGTCCCGATCTGAATCGCGAGCGCCCCGCGGCCAACCAGACAGTTGCTGCCGCTGATGAGCACGCGGTCTCCCGGATGCAGGTCGGGCGGGAGCGATGGCAGCTCCATCAAAGCCGCGGACGTTCCATCATTCAGCGCGATCAATCCGAGGGGGGCGCTGGAGGCGCAGACGACGCCCTCAAGCCGGAAGGTCAGGATGGATCGTTCCTTTGCCGACACCACTTCGCGCAATTCCAGCAGCGACAGGCGCGGAGCATCCTGCGCGGAGGCCGCTAACAGGCATGCCATCCATGCGAACGACACGAACAGAAGGGTCGTGATTCGTTTGCGGCTGCGATTGAATGCCATGGCTGTGATCGTTTTCGCGAGGGAAACGTGCGAGATCATGAGTGCCGATGATCCTGCCTGTCAACAGGCTCCCCCGCATGAATGGACAGGAATTCCCCCTGAGTGGCGGGGTATGGATTGCGAGGGAAGTCATGAAAATCAGGGTTTGATCACCTTGAGATGAGCGAAAAACTTGGCAGCGCCTCCGGTTGGGATGGTGACCGTGACGGTGTCCAGATCCGCAGTCGGGGAGTCCTCGCCGATGGCGACCATTCCGGCACCGGGGGAAGCACCGATCGGAATGTCGGTCCACCCGGCGAGATTGGTGCCGTATTGCAGCACCAGGGTGGTGTCCGTTTCCGATAGGTCGCTGCGCTTGAAGGTGACGACGAAGTTTCCACCGCTGCGGATTCCGGTCAGGCCGGCCGCATCGGAAGCGAGCGGGCTGCCGCCGAGAGTGTATTCCAACAGGTTTTTGAGGCCGTCGCCATCGTAGTCGGCACCCGCGCCCCGCTGGTCGAGCGGCAGTCCGGGATAGTTGGCGAGCCACGAATCGTAGCCCACCGCGCCTCCGGCAACCGCGAGCGAGAGGACGCCCGTGGATTCGGTGAAGGTCCAGGTCTGGCCGTCCACCACCATGGTGTGGACATTGGCGGTTTCGGTGAATCCGGCGATGGTGAAGGTAGTTCCGAAAGTCTTCGTCGTGGTATCGACCAAACTCCAAGTGTTGCCATTCACAATGGCGGCGCCCGTGAGATCCAAGGTGAAATCTCCGTTGATCGTGGCGACACCGGCTCCGGTGATCTTGTTGTTCGCGTGGTTGTTGCCGATGATGAACTGGAGCCCCGCGTTGTCCGCGAGGGTGAACGTGCCGGCGTTGACCGTGGTGGTTCCGGTGTAGGTGTTCACGGCGGTGAGGTTGATCGCGCCCCCCCCGGATTGGATCAAACCTCCACCGCCGGAAAGCACGCCTGTTAGCTGGATCGTCCGCGGCGTGGTGCCGTTGGCCGAGTCCAGCGTGTCGATGGTGGTGTCGCTGACGGTATGGCTGAGCGTGACTGCCTGGGCGCACGTCCAATCCGCGTAGGCACCCACGGTGCCGCCGTCCCAAATCATCGTTTTGCCCGCTTGGGCGTTGATGCCGTTGGCCCCGAGGTTGAGGCGTCCGCCGGTCAGCGTGTAGGTGGCCGCATTTCCACGGCCGTTGTTCAGGCTGATGCCCAGCAGGTTGGCAGTGCCGCCTGATTGGTTGAAGTTCACGTTGGAATTGTCCCAACCAAGGCTGAGCACCGCGCCCGGGGAAGTGATCGTGCCACCGGATAGATTGTAGGTGGAACCGGGACTCGCCCAGTGGCCGATGAAGAACGAAGCGGCGGTGGTGTTCGTATTGTCCGTCCCGGTAACGGTGACCGACCCTCCGGATTGGTTGACGGTGGAGACCGCCTGGCCGGCGTCGCTGGTGATGAAATGAGGCGTGGTGATCGCCGCGCCGGTGCCGATATTGGCTGTTCCCATCCTCATCCGGAGGGTCGTGGGATTGGCCGCAGCGGTGAAATTCGCCGTGCCGCCGGCATCCACGATCACCTCGCCGGTTCCTGCCAGGGCAAGTCCGCCGTTGAAGGACGCATTGCCAGTTAGAACGGAGAAATTGCCGCTGAGCGAGACGGGTTGGTTGAAAACCACCGCGCCGCTGTTGCCGGCGGTGGCCATGCTGCCCGAACCGGTGATGGGGCTGTTCAGGGTCAGCGTATTGCCCGCGCCGGGATCCCAGGTGCAGTTTCCGGTGGTGGCGATTCCACGGTTGGGATGACCGATGGCCGCGCTGCCCGCTCCCGCGGCGGTTCCACCTCGCAGACCGCTGCCGATCAAGGTGATGGAGTCGGGAGTCAGGCTGGCCGGAGCGGCACCCAATGCGGCATCCGAAGCGGCACGGAGAGCTCCTCCGTTCATGATGATTTTCCCGGTGAAGGGATTGGACGCGCCATCGAGAACCAGCGTGTTTCCGCCGTTCATGGTGAGCGTGCCGTTGCCGGCAATGCCGCCCTGAATGGCCAGGTCGCCGCCGGTCGTGTTAACGTTGAACGAGCCGGTTGCGGTCAGGACTCCAGTCCAGATCCCGATTTCCGGTGAGACGTTGGAAAGGATCGCCCCATTGTTCAAGGTGACCGGCGTGGCGATGGTGCGGGCACCGGACGTGGACAATTCGCAGCCCGAATTCACCGTGACCGCCCCGGACGCTCCGCCGAACGCCAGGTTGGTATCCATCGCGACCGCCCTGCCCGCCTCGACCACCAGTCTGAAATTCGATGCCGGGCCGCGGAAATAGACATCGCCCGCGCCTTTTTTCGTGAGAGTGAACCCCGCGCCGTTGACCGAACCGATGCCCGCCTTGGCATCGGTGCCAACGTCGAAGCGGGTGGCCGTGCCCAGCGACGCGTCGGCTGATAGAGCCAAGGTTTTAACCGCGGCCTTCGAGTCCACGCTGACGCCGGTGTTGACGATGGCACCGGTCCCGTCGCCGCCGTTTCCGGCGATCGTGTAGGTGTAGCCGTTGGTGCCGGTGTTGGAATTGCCAGGAACCTGTCCGTTGATATCGACTTGCCCGCCGGAGCTGATGGTGATGCCGGAGCTCGTGCCGAAAGCGGACTGCGAACCCATTTTGAGCTGACCGCCGGAAACGGAAATCGCACCGCTGTAGGAATTCGTGCCGCCGAGTGTCAGCGTGCCGGCTCCGGATTTCGTTAGGCCCATCGAACCGGCGAGTCCGCCCGCGCCGCTGAACGTGTAATCGTTGCCGGCAGAGTTGTTGACGGTAACGGCCTGTGGTTCGAGCGCCACACCCATGGTGATGGCCTTGGTGACGCCGGCGTCATTGAAGGTCACGGCGTCGCCGAACGAGAAGGTGGCAGCGCCGCTGTTCCAGTTGGTGGAGGTCTCGATGTCCCACGCGCCGGACGCGCCGCTCCAGGTTAGATTCTGGCCATTGAGCCCGGTGATTTTGACCTGACCGGAAGTTGATAGATCGAAGACCGGCGTGCCGCGGTAGGACGCGGCATTTTCCAAGGCAAGGTTGGCGGCGGTCCCGGCCAGCGTGCCGCCGTAGGTCATGAGCGTGACCGAGGTGGCCCCGGGCGCGGGTTTGGCCAGGCTGACGAGATTGGTTCCGGTTAGGGTGAGATTTCCGCCGACGGCGAGGGTGCCGTTGGAGTTGATGTAGGTGACGGCCTTGGTGGTCGAGTTGAGTGTCAGGTTTCCTGTGATGGAGGTTCCGCCACCCAGGGAAGTCGCGGTGGCGGTGGGTGCCACGATGACCGAGCCGCCGAGGGAGCTTTTGAAATTGAAGCGGCCTTGAGCGACCGTGAGCGTGCCGGAATAGCCGCTGCCGGAACCGTTGAGGGAAACCGTACCGTTGAGGCCGGATCCGCTGGAGTTGATTTCAAGCGGCCCGCTGCCGAGGAGCGAACCCGCCAGTTTTCCCGAGGAGCCGGTAGTCACGCCGATCCGCGCACCGGCTGCGGCGACGGTGATAGATCCGGAGACGGTGGCAGTTGCGAGACGCAGGGCTCCCTTGTCGGTCGCGCCGTCGACCACGCCGGGCCCGGTAAGATCGAAGGCGTTGGCGTAGGTGCCGCCGGCCACGGAGAGGTAGGCTTGGGCACCCGTCTTCACGGTGACCGTGCCGGTCCCGAAGCCGCCGGCATTCGTGGCGTTGACCCGGCCGGCGTTGATGACCGTGCCACCGCTGTAGGTATTCGCGCGGGCGAGCTGGAGATCGTTGTTGTTGAACTTCGACAGTTGGAGATTCGTGGAGCCATTCGGGTTGGCGATCGTCGCGTAGACGATGTTTCCATTAGATCCCATGGCGCCGGAGGCGAACTGGCCGTTAGTGAGGGTCAGGGTTCCGCTAGACGAGGTGATCATGCCATCGGTGGCGGCGCTCCCCCCGATTAAGGCAGCCTGGCCATTGCTGGCGGTGGGAATGATGGAATAGGCGGGGATGTCCAGGATGGTGCCGCTTTCTATCAACGTGTTCTTGTTCGCTACGGAGATCAACGAGGCGCTCGCGGTGCCGCCGCCGTTGAACGTTAGATTTCCACCGTTCAGATCGAGGTTGAAAACGGTGGTCGCCCAGTTCGCGTTTGGCGCCGTGATCTGAAGTTCGCCCCGGGCATTGGTGATCGTGCCAGTGAAGCCGCTGCCAGCGCCTGCGAGGCGGAGAGTGCCGCCCTCGGTGTGGCGCAGGGCGGCGGTGGCGACGCCGGGCGCGTTGGAAATCGCGCCGGTCAGGGTGGTGGTGGACGTGGAGCCACTCCGGACGACACCGCCGGCGGAACCGATCCGGATGCCACGATTGGAGGTGAGGTTCTGGTTTTCATCCACCAGTCCGCCGCCGTTGAGGAGGACCGGATTGGCCGCCGCGCCAAAGCCCGATCCCAGCCAGACCAGCCCTGTGGTGACGGTAACGGTTCCGGTGAAATCATTGGTTCCGGACAGGGCGAGTTCGGAGTTGCTGCCGCCGCCGGAATCGGCGGTGCTGCCATGGGCCTTGAGTGTCAGCCCGCCGGTGCCGGTGATGACGGAATTCCATGGCAAGCTCCGGCCGGTCACCGCGCCTAACACCGAGGTGTCGAAGGTCGAGCCGCCGGTGATGTCGATGGTGCCTTCGGCCAGGGTGACGAGGGTCGGCTCCTTCAGCAGAATGGATGGGGTGGTGACCGTCCCGGAAATTGTTACTGTCATGTCGTCGACGCCGTCAGTTCCCGCCGAGAACACCACGGAATCGCCCGCATTGAAGTTCGCGTCCGGGCCGCTGCCAGCGGGGTTCGCATTCCAGTTGCCGGCTGCGGTTGTCCATGTGCCACCGACATTGCCGGATTCGGGGGCCGTTGAATTGGCGTCCCAGTAAAGCGTTGTGGCTCCGGCGTGCCCCAGGAAATAAGCCGCGAGGAAGGGGAAAATGGTGCGAGTGGTTTTCATGGTATGGGTTTCCAAGATTTGACGCCCGATCATATCGGCCGGCTTGCTAACACGGGGCTTTGCCAATGCGGGAACAGACCCGCAACCCCACTTCTGAAATGCAATCGCCCCGACCCGCGCCGCCGCATGGAATCACGCGGCGGCGCGGGGATCTGGAGCGGAGTTCAATTCCATCAAGGCTTGGTCGCCTTGAAATGTAAGAGGAACTCCTAACGAACTCAGTTAGGCGTCACCTTGAGGTGGATGAACAAATTGCCTTGGCCGGTTAGCACCGTGTATTCGACGGTATCGCCGACCTCGGTGGAGGAAGCGTTCGTCCAAGTGACGAGATCGGGCGAAGTCTGGACGCTGTAAGTTCCGGCGAATGCCGGGTTTTTCGGCCAGGTGATCTTGCCATTCACAATACCCGGATTGGTGGTGATGCCGGTGGCGGCGTTCATGAAGTATTCGACGCCGTTACTCACCCCGTCCGCGTCGGTGTCCTCGCTTGGCACGTTGCTCAAACCATGGGAACTGGCATACGCGCCGTAACTTTCCGCTGTGAACACGGCCAGCGAAAGGACGCCGGTGGATTCAGTAAAGGTCCAGTTCTTGGTGCCGTCCACCAGTTTCCACACACCGGATGTCTCGGTGAAGCCTCCACCGACAGTGAAGGTGGCGCCGAAGGATTTAGTAGCGGTATCCACCAAGGTCCAACTGTTGCCATTGGCGGTGGCGGCTCCGGACAGATCCAGGGTGAAGCTGCCATTAAGGGTGGCGGTTCCGGCCCCGGTGATCTTGTTGTTCACGCCGTTGGCACCGATGACGAATGTGAGCCCGCCACTGTCGGCGAGGGTGATCGCTCCGGTATCCACCGTGGTGTTGCCGGTGTAGGTGTTCACGGCGGCCAGTGTGACCGTGCTCACTTGGGTCTTGGTGAGTCCGAACGGGCCGGCCGATTGCGAGATCACTCCGGCAATGGTGAAGTCTTCGGCGGACGCTGCTCCGCCCAGAATGCTGTCGGCGGTGAGAGTGACCGGACCGGTCCATGTCTCACCGTCGTAGTCGCTGGCAAGGGTGCCACCATTGAGGATGATCGGGTTGTTCTGGCTGGTAGCAGCCGCACCGCCGGCCTGAGCCCACGCTGACAAGGAGCCGAGGCTGTTGACCGTGATCGGGACACCGTTGAGGCCGTTGTTGCCGGTTTCGATGCCGAAGCCTCCTTCGTTGATCACGAGGGCGGCGAGCGTGTTGCCAACTCCATTCTCCGGGCTGCGATACCAGACAAAGTTCGCCCCGGCCTTCGTCAGGGTGTAGGCTCCGGTAATGGTCACCGGTTCGGCGTCGAAGCCGATATTCATGCGGGCGGTTGCGTCGCCGATCGTGGTGTTGCCGGTCAGAACCAGACTGGACCGGATGGTGCCTCCCCCGGTCACGGCGTATCCAGCGACTCCGGTGCCGGCGCAGGTGATGGTTTCTCCGGGAGGGATGGTGACGCCGTTGAGGTTGACCGTGGCCCCCGGATTGACGGTGATGCCATTGGCTTGGGTGCCAAGCGCGCCCGCGTTTCCGACGGCCAGGGTTCCGGCTTCCACGACAATCGGGCCGGTGAAGGTGTTGGCCCCCGAGAGTGTCAGTTGGCCGTCTCCCCGTTTGAAGACTTGTCCGGTTCCGGCGATGGCTTGGGTGGAGGTGATGGTGCCGCCGGTGTTGTAGGCGAGCGTAGAGTTGTTGGTGATCGCCGTGGTACCGAGGCTGCCCGAAACGCCGCCGTCGCCAATCTGGAGGGTTCCGGCATTGATGGTGGTGGTGCCGGTGTAGGTGTTCTCGTTGGCGAGGGTGGCGGTGCCGGTGTTATTCTTCACCAAGTTTGTAGGGCCGGTGATCCCCAAACCGTTCAGGGTATAGTCGATGGAGGCATCGAACTCGACAATGCTGGGGACGACTGGCTCGCTCAAGTAAATCGAGGTGTTGGCAGGTCCGGCAGCATCGGTGAATTTCACCTTGTCGGTATCGTAGTAGAGGCTGGTAAAGCCGTTGGAGGCGGTGATCCAGTTGGGGGTGGCTTTATCCCAGGCATCGTCCTCGGTGCCCATCCAGATCACGGTGTCGGCGACGACGGTGGCATCCACCCGGGTGTCGGTGGTGTTGTCAATCAGGGTGAACGCATAGTGCGGATTGCCCGTCGAGGTCAGCGACAGGCCGGCGAAACCGCTGCCGCCGATCGTGCCGTCGTAGTCGATCAGTTGGATGATGTCTCCCGTCTGGAGGGCTCCGGCAGGCGTGAGGGCGATCTGTGAGGGAGCGGTCACGCTAAAGCCGTTAGTGCCACTGACGACGATTCTATCCGCCAGCGAGGTGCTGGCGCGGAATGCCGCGGTGCCGCCGCTCAGGGCGAGTCCGGGCACCGTGCCGGTGCCGATTGCGGCGGTGGTGCCGGCACCGAGCGTGCCGCCGGGATTCGCGCGGAAGGTCGACGCAGTGAACGCCGTGGTTCCGATGTTGAGGCGGCCATTGGTGACGATGGTGTCTCCGGAGCGCGTGCCGCCATTGGTGAGGTTGAGCTCGCCGGAACCCCGTTGTTCGAGAGTGCCGGTGCCGCTCACATTGTTGGGAACCGTCACCACATCGGAACGGTTGAAGGCGAGGGCCGCATTGTCGATGATCAGTCCCTCGCCGATGATGCCGGTGGTTCCGCCGGTGCCGACAAGGAGTGTGCCGCCGTCAATGGTGGTGTTGCCGGTGTAAATGCCTGTGGCTCCGATCCCGACCGCCGGGGGATTGTTGAGGCAGAGAGTTCCGGGTCCCGTTTTGAGGAGGGCGGGAGAGACATAGTTCGCGGGCGAGTTGTTCATGCTGGCGTCGATCTGCAGGTCGATGCCGGACGTGGTGATGCCCAAGGCGGTGGTGATTGTGGTGGTCGGCTGGCGCAGGCCGAGGTTCACGCCGGCGGCGATGACCGAGGTCGTGGCTGAGGCCAGGGTGGTGATCGAGGTGCTGCCGTTGAACAGGTCGATGTTGCCATTGAAACCGGCGACACCTTTGACGATGTTGCCACCAGTCAGGTTGATGGCCATGTTCGACAAGGTCTGGTTGTTGGCGTTGTTGTTGATCTCGAAAGTGCCGCCATTGCTGAGGTTCAGTACGCTGATGCGGTCGGTGCCGGTGCCCCAGCCGGTGGCGTCACCTGTGCTCACACGCAGGATCCCGGTACCGTTGACATTCACCGTGCCGCGGATCGTGCCGCCTTGGCCGCCACCACCGGTGAGGTCGAGGACGGCACCGCTGTTGATGGTGGTGCCGCCGGTGTAAACCTGCCGGGCGGGAAGCGTGGTGATGCCGCCGTTGAGGGTTACCGCACCGAGGAAGGTGTTGGAAGTCGCGAGGGTCAGCGCGCCATCGCCACTCTTGGTGATGCCGGTGGTGCCGGCGATGACGTTGCCGGCGCTCCCGGTGAACGTGTAGTCATTGCCGGCGGTGTTGTTGATCGCGATGGACGCAGGCGCGATCAAGCCGACGAGAGTGACGGTGCCGGAGCCCGTATCGCCGAAGGTCACGAGGTCGGACTGATAGTAAATGCTAGGGCTGCCGGCGTTGTCCCAGTCCACGGAGGTGGTGTTCCAGAGCATGTCGGCGGCCGCGTTGGTCCAGGTGACGGGTGCGCCGAGGATGACCAAATTGATGACCCCCGGGGTGTCGGTGTCGAAATGGGTGCCCGCCCGGAATGCGCCCGCGTTTTCGAGCGACAGGTTGGTGGCATCTCCGGTTAGGGTGCCGCCGTAGGTGAGGACCGGAACGGTCCCGCCGAGGCCGCTGGCGCGAATCGTGGTGGTGCCGGCCAAGGTGACATCGCCGGTGACGTTCATCGCCCCGGGGACGATGTTGAGCAGATCGGCCGCGGTGCTGCCGTTGAGGGTGACATTGCCGGCGAAGGTGCCGGTTCCCTGGAGCGATCCGGTGGTGTGGGTGTGGTCGCTGTTGATCGTGCCGTTGTTGATCAGGGTGGCCCCGGTGGCTTTGCTGATCGAACCACCGAAGCTGTTGGCGATGGTTAGGGATCCCTGGGAAACCGTGACCGCTCCGGTGTAACCCGAGTTGTTCCCCGAGAGAGTCACCGGGCTGGTGGCGCCGGTGGCGGCGCTGTTGATTTCCAACGGACCCGAGCCGATGAGGGCACCGCTGATCGTGCCGGTGCCACCCGTGCCGCCGATGCGGGTGCCAGCGGGGTCGAGGGTGACATTGCCGGAGATGGTGCTGTTGTTGAAGCGGATCGCCCCGTAGCTGCCGGCAGCTTCGGCTGGCCCGGTGCCGGCGACGGTGAAGTTGTTCGGATAGGTACCGACGACCCCGTTCAGATAGGCCTGTGCGCCGGAGGCGACGGTCACCGCGCCGGTGCCCATGCCGGCGGCATTGTTGGTTTGCAAGCGGCCGCCGTTGACGGCGGTGCCGCCGGTGTAGGTGTTGGCGGTGGTCACGCTGACTGAGTTCATGCCGCTCTTGGTGACCGCCAGCGGGGTGCTGCCATTGAAATCAACGATCGGAACCTGGATCTGATGGTCGGTGGTCGTGAAGCCACCGGTGGTCACCACGCCATTGGTATCCACCGAGGCGAGCGAGAGCGCGCCCGAACTGGAGGTCAGCCTGCCGACCGTGCCGGTGCCGGACGGCTGGATCCAGAAGCCCCCTGCGGTGCTCAGTCCTAGGCTGCCCCCAGCGATGTTGAGCAGGCCATTGTTGCCCATGCGGATGTCCCTTTGGGTGCGGAGCGACTGCACGGTGACCGTTCCCCCGACGGAGGCCGGATTGACCACCAGCCGGCCCGCCCTCACATGCACCAAACCTCCGCCCAAGGTCGTGTTGGTGAAAACCAGATCACCGCCCGATAATTTGGTCATCGAAAACGCTCCGGTCAGATTCCCGTTCAGCGTGAAAATATCACCGTTGTTCCACGTCTGGTCCGTGCCGAGAATGATGTCGTTGTTGATGGTGAGATCCTCCCACCGGACTTCGGTGATCCCCGAGGAGCCAAGGGTGATCGGCGAACCGGTCAATATCACCGCTCCGGAAGAATCCTCGTGGCGGAAGCCCATCCATGAAACCGGCGAGGAAATGGTCAGGGTGCCGCCACGGGATTCCTGGCCCCCCGCGGTGACGGGATCACCGTCGGTTTTCCAAGCGGCGATGTCGGAGATGCCGGGCGCTACCCCGCCAACCCAGTTGCCTGCGGTGGTCACCTCCGCGGTCGAGGTTGCCGTGGTCCGGTAGGAAATCTCCACTGCGGATGCGCTGCCGGAGAGGACGATGAGGGTGGTGAGGCTGGTGCCGAAAACGCGGGCAAACAGAGGATTGGAACGAGTGGGTTTCATGCAATTTGGATTTATCGATTTGGGTTTCTTTGAGACAGACCGCACACCTACCCGAGATTATTCCCTGCATCCAAGGAGGATCTGTCGCCGGGCAATTTCCTACCCAGACGGGTAATCTGGCGTTTGAGTCAGGGGACACCTAGCCGGGTATTCCCCAAACCGCAAGAATTATTATCACGAGATAAATTTTTGCCGGGATGAGCAGTAGGGGGTCGCATGGGTCCGTCCCGATGGCCGGCCAATATCTTGGAGGTGGCGGCGATCTCGTGGGTTTTGCCGTCGATGGCGATGAGTTAGTCTGCCAGATCGGGACGGATGGAGATGCCGAATTCCAAGAACGATGGATGCGCGATCAACATTCTACCCATGCGGGAGGCCCACCACGGGTTTACTGTTCCGCAGGCCCGCGGTATTTGAGTGCGGCTTCCGTCCTCGAATGCACATGCAACTTGGAATAGATATGTTTCAAGTGCCAGCGGATGGTATCCAAGGAGACATGCATTCGTCCTGCGATTTCCTTATTACTTAAGCCAAACGCCACCAGCTCAAGAACGGTCTTTTCCCGTGAAGTGAGGGTTTCAACGTCCTCGGAAAGAGCTGATTGATTTCTAAAATACTGGATCACCTTGCGGGCGATTCCTCCACTCATCGGAACCTCTCCTTTTCCGACTTCGCGGATGGCATCCAACACTTGCTCCGGAGCCGAGCGCTTCAACAGATATCCGGAAGCACCCGCGCGCAACGCGCTGAAGATGCGGTCCGGATCTTCATACACCGTCACCATGATCACCAGCACATCGGGAAGCAACTTCTTCAACTGAGCGACGCACTCGATGCCGGACATGATTGGAAGTTGGATGTCCATCAGAACCACCGCCGGCACGTGGCGTGGCAACAGGCGCAGGGCGTCCTCCGCCGTCTCGCAGGCTGCCACGCAAACATAGTCCTCGGAGAGATCGATGATCGTCTTGAGTGCCTCCCTCGTCGTTCTGCTGTCCTCAACAATCGCAACTTTGATCATATGGGTTTTCCTTTCAGTGAAATAATAAATTGGATGGTAGTTCCATTGCCCGGGCTGGTTTCGACCGTGCAAGTTCCGCCGAAGCTTTGGATTCTTTCCTCCAAGTTACGGAGGCCGTCGCTTCCCGGAAGATTGTCAGAAGGATTGAAACCGCAACCATTGTCGGCAATGACAATCCTGAGACAGTCCGCCTCGACTTCAATGATAAGATGCACTTCCGTTGCCCGGGCGTGTCGAACGACATTGTTGAGGGCCTCCTTGAAAGCCAGAAAGATCTCGTGACGCATCCGGGAATCGAGCGGACCCGTGGTGATCGCGTCGTCGATCTCGAGACGGCAGTCTATTCCGGCCAACTTCAGGAAGCGCTCGGCAAAGAGTGCGAAGTAATCGGCAAGGTCGGCGACCGAATCATAGCGCGGGTTGACGGCCCACACGCCAATGGCCCGCGGCCAACCATGCAATTCACGCCTTTAATGACCACGCGGTCGCCCGGATGCAGATCGGGCGGCAGCCATACCAACTCCAACAAATCGGTGGACGTGCCATCGTCCAGCGCGATCAATCCGCGGCGGGCGCTGGACGCGCACACGACACCCTCGAGTTGGAACGTCAGCGTGGGTCGTTCCTTGGCCGACACCACTTCGCGCAATTGCAAAAGTGAAAGTCGCGGGGCATCCTCCGCGCGGATCGGCAACAGGCACGCCACCCATGCAAGACAGGCTAACAGGATGAGCCCAGTTCGTTTGCGAGTGGAATGGAATGCCATGATGAATGTTTCATTCACGCGGGAATCGCGCGCGACCGCCGGTCCCGGGAAAAGCACGTTAAGGTTACAGGCGGCAAGATTACCCAATCGCCCAAGACCTGCGCCAGCCCCAATGTGACTTCCCTCACGCTGCTAGACTTCGCTTTCCAGTCGCGGCGAATCATGGCGGTGGCTTTTCTTCATTCCGGCGGCAAAAGGAAAGCCAGGAATCGCAGTGGGCGATTCCTGGCTCCGTCGTTTTACCCTACGAAGGTTCCAGGATCAGGGATTGAGTCCAACCTTGTAGAACGCCTTGCCGACAGGTGGCGAGGGATCGGTGTAGCTGGTGCTGGTCGCCGGCGCGGCGGCTGCGGGGAACGCGGTTTCAAGCGTGGTCCAGGCTCCTCCCAGATCGATGCTGCGTTGGATCTTGAACGTGGCACCTTCGACGCTCGGCCATGTGATCAAGCCCGCACTGTCACGGGTGGCAGCGAAACGCGAGCTGCCACTGGTAGGATTCAGTCCTAGACGGAACTCCGTGAGGTTGCTGCTATCATCCCCGTCGAAGTCTCCGGCGCCGGTTTGATTCAGGTTGCCGAAACTCGTAGTCTCCCAAGCATCGGCCAGACCATCTGTGTCCAAGTCGCCGGGGTTGGAAGCCGCATTCGTTGGGCTCGTGTGCGCAGTCTGTTCCTGGAGGTTGGTATATCCATCACCGTCAGGATCGCCACTGGCGACTTGTGCCAGGTTTCCGAAAAATTCGGTCTCTCAGAGGTCCGCCAGAAGGTCACCGTCACTATCGACCGATACAATGCTAAGAACGAATTCATCCACTTGCGGATAGCCAAAGGTCGCATTGCGCACGCCGATTCCGATTGTTTTGCCGATCGCCGGGTTTCCGGCTGGGATACGGAATACCAAATCTCCGGTCTCGCCCGGGGCGAAAGTACTGGCCTCGGAGCCTGGGATTTCGGTGATGATTCCTGCGTTATCGTAGACCAATTGCACGGCGATTTTACCTTCATTTCCCACGTGCTTCCAGCTGCACGCGTAAACCGTGTCGGCTTGAGCGGTGGTCGTGCTGGTCATGTTGTAAACCGCGTTGCCACCTTGAAGAAAGGCGCGCATCGCACCGTGCGTTCCTCCGGGTTCCACGCCACTGTCATAGCCCGCGGTGGAAGGCCCACCTACGGCGGGAGTCCACTCAGTCCAGTTGTCGACGTCATTGGTGTCTCCCGCAGGAATCGGATCCCAATGCGTGATCTTGGTGGTGTTCGGGCCGCCATTCGCATTCTCAAAGCTGCCGTTTCTCAGATAGTTATTGATCAACGAAAAGAGAATGGGATTCGGAACACTGGCGGCGCTGTTAGGATTGGTTCCATAATAGAGTTCATTCCTATCGCTGAAACTGTCGCTGTCCGAGTCCGCGGCATTCGGATTCGTTGCAGGATTGGGTGGACCTGGGAACGCGATGTTGAGTGATCCGTTTTCCTGAAAATCGCTGATGCCATCGCTGTCCGAGTCGGCGGATAGGGGATTGGTGGGCTGACCGTCATAAAGATTGGACGGAGTGATGAGCGCAAGCTCCGCACCGTCCGACAGACCATCACCATCCGTGTCGCTCACTTTCGGATTGGTAAGATAGGCATAAATCTCGTCCGCATTGGTGACGCCATCGCCGTCAAAATCACCCGTTCCTGTAGTGATCGCAAGTTCGGCGGGGGTCGCAGTGCCATTGCCATCGCCGAAATAGAGGTCTTCGACCAGGTCGCCCAAGCCATCAGGCTCGGAATCATTGTCGCCGATACTCAACACAAACTCATCCACTCCGATATAACCTCCGCCGGAACTCATAACGATCCCGATCTTCTTCCCGATCGCCGGACTGAGCGCGGGAATGCTATAAACAAGATGACCCACACCACCAGCGGTGGAAGTAGTGGCGATGCAGTCCGGAATCGAAACGATGTTGGCCCCATCCTGGTAGGCCAATGTTACGGACAACGTTTGTCCTGCCGAGTTGATCTGCTTCCACTTGCAGGAATAGACTTGTCCCTGCACCCCCAGACTATCTGTGAGATTGTAGAGCGCGTCGCCACCCCGGACATAGCCCCGCATAATTCCTTGTGTGCCACCGCCTTCGACGCCGCTGTCAGTGGGATTGGTCGAGGTCCCGCCAACCGCAGGAAGCCATTCGGTCCAGTCGTCGACATCTTTGGGATCCGCGGGAATGGCATCCCAATGGGTGACCTTGATTGTATTGAGGACTCCGCTGACTTTTTCGAAACTTCCGTTTCTTAGGTTGTTATCGATCAGGTTTGATAGAATGGGGGCGGGGACGTCCGCTGGATCATTCGGGTTGGAACCATAGGCGACCTCTTCGTAGTCGGTTACACCATCACCATCCGTATCGGCCGCATGCGGATTGGTTTGCGCGCTGTTCTCCTGGCCATCGTTGAGACGATCCTTGTCCGAGTCAGCTACGAGCGGATTGGTCGGTGTGCCGTCAAACACGTTGGAGGTGCCGTCCACTTCCACGCCATCGCCCAGGCCATCACCATCGGTGTCGACCAAATTGGGGTGGGTGTAGGTGGTATTGAGTTCCGTGAGGTTGGACAGACCGTCGGCGTCGGGGTCGCCACTTGCTACTTGGTTGAGATCGCCAAACTTTGCGATTTCCCACGAGTCAGGCAAGCCGTCGCTGTCCGTGTCAGTTGGCGGCGTATTCACATAGCTCAAGCGAAAGTTGTCCACCTGCGGGTAGTTGCCCGTGGAGGTGATTTTGATGCCGACGGTCTTTCCCACCCAAAAATCTCCGGGTGCCACGGTGAAGGTGCCTGTTTTGTCGTTTCCGGCTGCAGCACTCGCGACGGCCGTCCCCAAGGGGGTGATGGTGCCTCCATTGTCGTAAACCAGTGTCACACTGTGGGCGGGTGCGTTCAGGACATCCCAGACGAAAGTATATGTATCGCCAGCTTGGATAACGCGGGTTGTCATGTTATAGGTGGCATTCCCGTTTTGAAGGAACGCTCGCTTGGTCCCCTGGGTGGTGGCACCGGTTTCCGTGCCGCTGTCACCCCTGACGGTGACGCCGGGAAATTGCGTCCAGTAGGTGACATCGCCATCGGTATCGACATCCCAATCGGTCGCCTTGGCTGCACTTACCGCGCCAGGAACGGGCCCAAGCAGTTCGAAGCTGCCGTTGTTATGGGTGGAGTCGATCAGGAATGTTTGGGCACCTGCCAGTCCTGGCAGCAGACTGCCCATTACGAAGATCAGGGCGGATGGATTTTTCAAACTGTTATTAAAACGCGGTTTCATGGGTTTGGCTTGGATACTTGAGTTGGGTATGGAGATGGGGCGGGATTTGCTTCCAGCGACTATGGATTCAGGGGCACCGCGGAAGCTTTGGTGCATCTATCCAAGCAACCCTAAGTTTCAGCGCCGCCTCAACAACTACCCTGAGTGGGTAGTAATTTGGGGGGCCCCTCAAAGTCCGGACGCAATCCCGCCACTCGCTTGCGCCATGCCGGCATGTCCCGAATGAGGGAACGAATCCCGCGGTCTAACCGACGATGCGTCGCCGTCATCCACCGATCATTTGCCGTGGCAAGGCTTAGTCGCGGACACTTTCGATCTGGAACAACTCCTGGGTTCCTTTTCCCTTCATCTCCCGGAGTCCGAGAGAGCGCCCTGTGCAGTGGTGTTTGAGCAAATGCCACGTTTCCGAATTCACGCAAAGCCCGCCGACCGGAGCCTCGGCTTGGACTCTTGAGGCGATGTTCACGGTATCTCCCCAAATGTCATACTGATATTTCTGACGGCCGACGATCCCGGCGACCACCGGTCCGCAATGCACGCCAACGCGCAGTTCCCACTCGCAGGGAAGGTTCCTGGCCGCGCGGATCATCGCCGGTGAGGCGCTTGTTCATGTCGGCCCGGATTTCCTCCACAGTGCGCTCACTGTTCCAGACACGTAGCTCGTCGATCTGGCCTTTGAAGTCCTTATCCAGCGGGTTGAGCGTCAGCCCGCGGTCGAGGCGGTTGGTGTGCGCCACCTAGATGTCCGCGAAACTGGCCTTGTCGGCCCGCTCGCTCGCGAGCACGACGTTCGCGTAGAGCTTCATGCCGCCTAGTCCGGAGACCACCGCCAGATGGATCCACTCGCCCGGCTTGAGCAGGTTCTCCGCCCGGACCTGCGGGCGCAGGTTCGACGCGACCGGCTGCATGTTTTCCGGATAGAGGTTGAACCGCAGGGTCGGGGTCTCGCCCTGATTCAGCAGGCTCATCGACTGCATGTTCGCGCCGAACTCGAAAACCCTCGAGTAGCTTTGGAACGCGTCCCACTTCGCCCACACCTCTACGGTGGCCTTGTCCAACCGCTTGAAGATGTCCGGCGGCAGTTCCACATAGTCGCCGTCGCCATCGAGTTCGAGGACATGGTTGGGAGGCACTGCGGGCGCATCGTTTTGGCCGGGAGCACTCTGGCACAAGCCAGTGACAAGGCCTGACATACAAAGCAGCGCCCGGGTTTTCCGCCCGAGGAACGAATGGAGGTCCGATAGTTGATACGCCATGGCGGTAAAGGCCGTGTGCAACTTCGAACAAGCGGATGACTTGTCGCCGCACCATCAGGCTGGTTGGGGGATTTTGAGTTTCTCAGTGGGAAAACTAACCGGAAGCCGCGGGCGGAAAGACGGTTTCAAAATACAGTGGGCGCGACCGGTCCATGCGTCTCAAACAAGCTTCCACACTCTCCATTTGCAGGAATTTGCCAAGAAGCATTTTGCACGACCGCGTCTTGGGATAGGACGCGGGACCCGCCAAGACTATTTCTTAATGACCCTGAATGCCTGCGCCAAAGTGCCGAGGACGAAGAGGCCGACGACGATGGCGATCCACTTGGAGTTGTTGGATTCAGGGACGAGATTGTCGTATTTCCCGGGTGCCTGAGTGGCGGGAGATTGAGCCGGCGTGACCACCGCCGGTGCGTTGGATGGAGGCTGCGTGAGCTCGGCGGCGGTGAGTGGCGGCTTGCCGACTTCACTACGGAGGGCGGCCACCGCCGCGGCGGTGACCGGCGGCGCGGAATTGCCGAACGAGTTTCGGACGTAGGTAAGGACGGCGGCGATCTGGTCGTCGTTCTGATAGGCAAGGGCGGCCATGCCGGCGGGGAAATTGTGTTCCTGGCCTTTCACTTTAATCGGACCTTGGAGGCCGCGGAGCTGGATGCGGATGAGGTTTTCCGCGGGACCGTTGACCCACTCGGAACCGGCGAGGGGAGGGCCGGCGGCGGTGCCTTCACCGCTTTGGCCATGGCAGGCGCCGCAGACGATGAATTGCTGCTGGCCGGTCTTGTGGGTGGTGGGATCGATGGCTGAAGTGGGTGGCGCGGTTCTATCAGGAGCTTGGAGGCTGGCTGGGTCGAACGGGGTCGGGACGGCGGGGGGCGGGCTTTCCGTGCCTTGGTCGAGGCTGGCGAGCCAGGCGACGAGGTCGCGGAGATCGCCGGGTGTTAGCAGTCCGCCCATCGGCGGCATGGGCGAGGCGGGCGAGGTTACGGTATCGATATCGCTGCGGCTGACGCGGAGTGATTTGCCCGCGGCATCGATGTCGAGGTGATCGGGAGTTTCGGCGATCAGATTGCCGGTTAGGGTCGCGCCGTTCTTGAAGTTGATGAGCACGGCTCCAAAACCGGGGGTGATGACGGCAGCGGGGTTGATCATGGATTCGAGGAAATAGCGGCGGTCCGGGTGGCGCTTGGCGATGCCTGCCAGATTCGGCGCGGTTTCGCCGCCGGCGGCGTGGCCGCTCTCGGCGCGGTGGCAGCGCATGCACTCGCTGGCGGGATGCGAGGTGAAGAGGGCTGCGCCGGCAGTGGGGTCGCCGCCTTCGAGGGCGCTGTTCCACTTGGCGAGCGGGTCGCTGCTTTCCGCCAGGGATTTTTCGAGCGCGCCAAGGGCGGTTTTAACGGCGGCACCGCTGCGTTTGCCGGCGGCGGTGGTGAGCTCGATGGCCGATGGGGAAATGCCATTGGCGGCGCGAAGTTCATCGAGCTTCTTGGCAAAGATCGCGTCCACCGGCTTGCCGGGCAGGGTGGCGAGGATTTCCCACGTTTTTTGCGCTCGCGGGATGTTGGTGGAATTGACGGCGGCTTCAAGCGCGGGAAGGGCGGTCTCGGGCGCGAGTTTGGCGACTGCGGCCAAGGCAGTTAGGACGACCTCGTCGGACGGGTCGCTGGTGATTTCCGATAGGAACGCTCGAAGGTTTTCCGGTTTGCGCCCGATGAGCAGGTCGAGGGCGGCAGCGCGTGCTTCGGCAGGCAGGCTGCTGTCCTTGACGAGGTCGCGGAGGGCGTTGTCATCGAGGCCAGGGATTTTCAATTGATAGTGTCCGACCAAGCCCAATGCCGCGGTTAAAACGAATCCCTTTTCCTTGAGGAACCCGGGCAGGGCTGCGAGGAGCGCGGGGCGGATGGTTTCGAGATCGCGCTTTTCCAACGGCCGCCAGTGGCCTGTTAGCTGGTCCGCCGGGAAAGGCTCGGTCCAGGTCGCGAGCAGGCGCAGCGCTTCCTGGCGGACGATTTCCGGAATCTGGGGGTCGGCGGCGAGCTTGAGGACGCGCGTGGCATTTTCCGCGGTGCCGATGCGGAAACTGTTATGCACGAGACGCCGCAGCATGAACGGCGTCCAGGTGCGGCGGGAGAGATCATCCAGCAGGGTGGCCAACCGGGGACGTGCCGGGACGAGGTCGTTGTCGCAAATCGCTCGGATCGCCTCGTCGGAGACCTTGGGATCTGGATCGTTGATGAACATGGAAATGGCCGGGCTTTTCATGCGGCGCAGCGCGACCGTGGCGGCGAGGCGGACGGCGGCGGACTGATAAGTGACCAGCGCCGTTAGAACGGCGGGATTTTCGGCGATGTTCTGAAGGGCGAAAATTCCGGCGTGGCGGAGATAGACATCGCGGTTGTCGTTTTGCTGGATCAGGTCGCAGATCGGGCCGTAGTAACCGATCAATTTGCGCTTGCCGACGAGGATGGCGGCGAAGAAGCGCACCCGCGGTGATTCGTCGACAAGCAGCGGGCCTAACGGAACCGGAACAGTGTCTTTTTTTACATCGCCCAGGACGCGGAGCGCTTGGGCGCGGATTTCCGGGTTCTTGTCCTTGAGCAGGGCAACGAGTTTTTTCTCTGCCTCGGCGTAGTTTTGAGCGAGCGGGATGCCACCAAATTCGACAGCAGGCAGCGGCGACGATCCTCGGCGGGAAAGGATGCCAAGGCCCCAGACACCGTGGATGCGCACCATGAAATTCGACGACTCGGTGGCTTCAGTGAAGCGCTTGAAGGCGTCGCTCTTGCGGGTGAGGGCGAGTTGGGCGCGGAGACGGATGCGGGCGTCGGGATGCTTGAGGAGGTTCAAGAGTTCAGCAGAGCTGCGCTGCTCGAATCCAGCTTTCATGAGTCTCGCGGTGCCCGCTGCGTCCTCGGCGTGCCAGGTTTTTTCGCCGGCATCCAGCGACAGCAAGCGGCCGTCCTCATGGGATTCCCAGCCGCCCATGAAGTCGCTGATATACACTTTCCCATCCCACGAGTATTCCACGTCGGTGGCGGCAATTCCCCACGCGAACTGGCGGGAGTCGCTCATTTCCATGCCCGCTCCCTTGGGCTTCATTTCGAACGACCAGATGCCCGAGTTCGCGCTGCCGCCGCGGTAGTCGCAGACGAGGAAACGACCGGCTTCGTTTTCTAAAAATCCTACGCCCGGGTTGGCGGTTAGACCGGCCGGGCCGGACGTTAGATGGGCGCTCGGCGGCAGCATGTATGCCGGCTGCACCGGGTTTTCCAACTCCCACATCTTCTCATCCATCCAGCGGCTTGGCGGGTGGTCCTTGAGGCCGATCTGACGATGGAACGAGTGCATCGCCTGGTGCTCCATCTGCCAACCCGAGTCGCCGCCATCGACCAGATAGACGACGCGCGCGGCGTCGCCCTGGTCGGAGTTGTTATCGACGGAAAATGCGTTGCCCAGCGCGTCGAAGGCGATTTCCTTCGGGTTGCGCAGGCCGGTGTGGAAAATCTCGAAGCCCGTGCCGTCCGGCTCGAAGCGGAACGCCGCGCCTTCGTTCGGGTAGTTGTAGGTCACGCCCTCCTTGGTGACGAGGCTCAGCCCGCGGTCGCCCACGGTGCCATAAATCCGCCCGTCCGGACCGAGCGTGAAGCCGTTCAAGTCGTGGCCGGACAGGGAAACCCGCACGCCGAAGCCTTCCTCCACCACCTTGCGCTCGTCAGCGGTGCCGTCGCCATTGGTGTCGCGCAGCATGTAGATCTTTGGAATGCATGCGAAATAGAGACTGCCTTCGTAGTGAAACACTCCGGCCGCGGTGCCGTCTAACACGTCCTTGAAGCCGTCGGCGAAGATCTTGGATTCGTCAATTTTGCCATCGCCATCGGTGTCCGCGAGGCGACGGATGACCTCGGATTTCTCGGTTAGTTTTTCGATGGAAAGCTTGCTCTTCCACTTCTCATGGAGCGCGATGCGGTCGCTGGTCTTCTTTGCGGCGAGGTCGTCGAGATACCAATAAAGATGGTCGCGGTTGTCCACCACGCCTGCGCGGAAGCGATGGGTTTCCGAGATATAGATTCGGCCTTGCTCGTCGAAAGTGATCGCCGTGGGCGACGTGAGGTGCTGGTCCTTGTAGGTGGCCTCGACTTTCAGCGCGCTGTCGATTGGAATATTGACTCCGGCAACGACGGGCGCGGGCACCAAACCCTCGACGAACGCCTTGCCCTCGCGCGTCGTGGCGGGAAATTTCTGGTTCGGATAGTCGGTGAAAACAATGTGATCCACGCCGATGAATCCATCGGCACCAGTCTCATCGTCCAGCAGGCGGATCTTCGCTTGCCGGCCCTTAAACTCTTTCACATCCCACAGCGCCGCTTCCAGGCGCAGACTGCGTTTTCCAACCGCTTCGCGAACGACCTTGCCGTCGATGACAAGCTGCGCCGCGGTCTTCCCCGCCACGTTTCCGCCGGCAATGAGGAACGTGATGTGGGGCTCCTTGATCGTGAATTCCGGCGATGTCAGACTGCCCTTGGCGGCATCGCCACCATGGGTGGAGGCGACCAAGCTGTCGTTTGAGTAAGCGGTGAATGACTTCGTCATGCCATCCGTTTTTCCAGCGATCGGAGCCAGGCCGAAAGCACTTCCCTCGGCCTGCCAACCATTGAATCCATCGCCCTCGAACGTCTCGAAAACCTGGGTGGCGGCGTGCAGGGAGGTGGCCAGGGCCAGCGTTGCTAGAAGGGTGCGGAGCATGGGTTGGGAAGGGGATGGACCCCTGATTATTGCCGGGCCAATCCGGAATGCCAACCGCAAAGCAGGATCGCCGGAACCATAGGAAACGAAGCTTGCCCGTCGCCATCAAAGCCCGCAGGTTTTTCCCATCAGGTGCGGAAAATGTTTCCGCCTCAAACCCCCGATTCCCCGATGAACCTCACCCGCCGCCCCTTCCTCAAGACCGCCATCGGCGCCTCACTCTCGACTCTCGCCGCGCGGGCCCAGGAGTCTCCGCCGCCCTCGAAGAAACTCGGCTGGGCGCTCGTCGGGCTGGGCTCGCTGAGCACCAACCAGATCGCTCCCGCCTTCGCGAAATGCCAACACAGCCAGCTCGCCGCCGTAGTCACCGGCACGCCGGAAAAGGGCGTCAAATGGCGCGAAAAATACGGCCTCGCCGCCGACAAGGTGTATTCCTACGAGACCTTCGACAAGATCATCGACGATCCCGCGATCGACGTCGTTTACATCGTTTTGCCGAACGGCATGCATCACGAATTCACGATCCGCGCGGCCAAGGCGGGCAAGCATGTTTTCTGCGAGAAGCCGATGGCTAACAGCGCGCAGGAATGCCGCGAAATGATCGCAGCCTGCGAAGCCGCCAAGCGCCAGTTAGGGATTGGTTATCGTTGCCGGTTGGAACCGCATCACAAGGAAGCCATCCGCTTCGCGCGCGAGCAGGTGTTCGGACGGATCCATCATGTGGACGCGGGCTTCGGCTTCGCCATCGGCGATCCAAAGCAATGGCGGCTCCGCAAGAACCTGGCTGGCGGCGGCGCGATGATGGATGTCGGCGTTTACGCCCTGCAGGCCTGCCGCTACCTGGCCGGTGAGGAACCGCTGGAAGTCACCGCCCTCGAAACCAAGACCGACCCGGTCAAATTCGCCGAGGTCGATGAAACCATCACTTGGTCGATGAAGTTTCCCTCGGGCGCGACCGCCAATTGCATGACCACCTATGGTTTCAATGGCCGCGACGATTTCAGCGCTTACGGTTCGAAAGGCCGTTTCGGCATGAAACCCTGCTACGGCTACTCGGGTCAGACCGGCTGGACCTCCGATCCAAATATCCCGCTCGCATTTCCCCCAACCGATCACTTCGCCACGGAAATAGACGCTTTCTCGGCAGCAATCCTCGGCGACAAGCCGTTCGAGGCCTCCGGCGTGGAAGGTCTGCGGGATTTGCTAGTCGTCGAGGCGATCTATCGATCGATCGCCAGCGGGAAGAAGGAAACCGTCGGCAAGGTCTAACAATTTTGCTCGTCACTGATGTGGGCGACTGCAGCCGTAAAACTGTCTAACAATCCGGCTCCGGGGCAGTGGTGTGCTCACGACGTGACTCTCTTTCGGGCGAAGTGTAACCAGACGAGCAGAAAACCGGCACCAAGAAATGCAGTAACGGACAGCAACCCGAGCCGAATGGTCCATGCGTATGCAACCGGGACTGATTCCTGACTACCAGAAAGCAAACGGACCAAAGGCAGGATATGATCGGGAATCCGGTCTGTGAAAAACGCGAAAGCCTGCCAGACGATAAGCAACCCAGAAGCGACAAGTAGGCCCCAGAGTGCAAACCTGTAAACGTTGGAATTCATGCTGCCTCACTTCCTATTATACGACTGGGGGATTTAAACCAGTCGGATAGCAGGAAATGCAGAAGGTGCCATTCTGCGTGGGGTGGGTGGGGATTGAAGCGGTTGTGAAGACACGACCCAGTCGTATTGCAGCGAGCGGAAAAGGCGAGGGGTTTTCAACAGGCTGCTCAGGACGGATCTCATTCGCGGCGACCGGTGATCGCCGCCACACCCTAGCAAATCCGCCCGATCGCTAACAACGCCGCCGCGACCAGGACGGCCATCGCAGCGCTGCCGGCTATCACGTCGCTGATCGTCGAGCGTGGCCGGCTCGGCGACGAGGAGGGCGGGAAGACGATGACGGCGTAGAGCATCCCGGCGACCAGGCCGCCGGCATGGGCCGCGTTGTCGATGTATTTGTAGCCGAAGAGCCCGATCAATGCCGTGAGGAAGACGCCTGCCAGGAGCCGGCGGCGGGCGCGGCGGGGGACCAGCCGTTTATGGAGGGTTTCAAAGACTAACAAGAACCCCAGCCATCCCATCAGTCCGCCGGAGGCACCCACTGACGGGGCTACGATGAAGCGGGCTGACATCTCGCCGCCGACGCAAGCCGCGAAGAGAAAGACCAACGGCACATGCGGCCAGCGCGCGAAGACTTCCACGCGTTTGCCAAGATACGCGAGGGCCGCGGCGTTCATCAGGAAGTGGACGATGTTGCCGTGGAGCAGCGGTGCGGTGAACAGCCGCCACCACTCACCTTGCGCGTAACGGTCCTTCATCAATCCGGCTGCTGTGGTGCCGCCCCAGTCCATCAGCGATCCCCAGCCCGCCGTCCCGACGTGGCAGAAAATTTGGAACAGGGCGACCAACGCGAGCAGGCCGAGCAGCGCTTTCGTGAACGGGGCTTGTTGCCGTGCGAGCCACGTCTCGAAGCGGATCGTGGGCGCGGCTTCGGCAATTCCATCTTCCGTCCAGAGTCCGAGCTCCGCCCGGCGTTTGCGTGCCTGATACCACGGGATGAACGCAAAAACGACGAACATCAGCAGCGCCAGACCGGACTCGGTGGAGCCGAGCATCGCCCGCGTGGCCAGTTTCAGGCGTTGGAATCCATCGATCGATGTGCCGGATTTTTCCGCCAGTTGACCTGCCAGAACGAAGCCGCCCATGAAGGCCCAGCCACTGAAACCGACCAGCGCCGCGCCGAACCAGCGCAGCTTGTAAGTCGCGTCATCGAGATCATCGCGCGTCCAGCGCTCGCGGGCGGCGCGCAAGGCGTCGCCCATGCCACGCAGTTCTTCGGGCGGCATCAGCCGCGGGTGGCCGGGAGCCCAGACCAAGGTCACGCTGCCATCGCGATCGTCGCGAACCGCGGCAGTGAGCCATTCCAACGAATCTCCCTGATGGGATTTTCCCTTGGAATCGGTCCACCCCCATCCGGGAGGCGCCTCAGGAAATGCATCCTCCCGCGCCCAAACCGGAGCGTCGGGGATTTCCTTGGATTCGTTCACGCGGGGAGAGCGTCAAGGCTCCTTCGGCTTGTCTTCTGGAGTGGTTTCGACGGGTGCGGGGGTGACCGGCGGAGCAATTTCAGTAGGAGGCACGGGAGCGGGCTCCACGGCGGGAGTGACCGCCTTGGGCGCATCGGCGGGAACATCCGCCGGTGAAGGAGTTTCAACCGGTGCGGGTTCTTCCTTGGGAAGTTCTTCGCTCAGCGACTTCGGCGTCACTTCGATGGCTGGCTTTTCGATCTTGGCTTCCTCCACCTTGGCGGCGGTGTCGGCATGGGTCACCGTGCTGATCGTCTTGTTTTTTTGGCCGATCATCACTGCGAGCGCCAGGCTGAGGATGAAAAACAACGAGCCGAGATAGACCGTGCCTTTTTGCAGGACATTGGTGGTGCGGGCGCCGAACACCTGATCGGTCACGCCACCGCCGAAGGCAGCGCCCAAGCCTTCTTGTTTCGGACGCTGCATCAGGATGAGCAAAGTCATCAGGAAACACACGATCACGAAAATCACCAAGGCGAGGTTGATGCTAATATTGAGCCAGTTGATCACAGCAAAAGTCATGGGCGCGGGACTATGCGTGGCACTTCCGACCTTGTAAAGAGGCGAGTTCCCGGAAATTCAAGGCCCGGAATTCCCCGTGAAATCAACGATTGGCGCTTATTGGTGGCCAAACCTGCGGCTTCCCCGTAAGCGTTGCCGCAAGTTTTCGACCGCATGAACTTCCCCCGATTTTTCGCCTGCCTGCTGTTCTTCGTGGGTTCCCTGCCATGGGTTCGCGCCCACCAGGTGGCGTCCGTGGAGTTGGAATTCCTCACGGTGGATGCCACGTGGCGGCTGGACGGGGAAATGGACATTGCTTACATGCTGCCGGAAACCCGCAACGTCCCGGGCGGCCCGCCGATGAGTCGCGAGGCGGCGATGAAGGCTCCGCCGGAGGAGTTGGCGAGGTTCCGCAAGGAAACCGAAAACACCCTGCGCAGGCTCATCCGGTTCACTTTCGCCGACAAAGAGGTGCCGTGGCGCATCGAGTTCCCGGATTTCAAAAAGGACCCCTTCACCCTGCCGCCTGAAGCGGGGGACATCGCCTTGATCACCACTCACATCGTGATCGACGCGGTTGCCGGTGCGGGCGATCTCCGCGTCCATTGGTCCGGCGAACAGGAGACCGAACTCATCATTCTAACCGAGCAAGGTGAGGATGCCAGCGTCGTCAGCACCTTGCCCGGCGGCAGCCTGATGCTGTTGAAACAAACGGACACGGGGAAATCCGCGCCCGTCGAGACTCCAGTCACGGGGGGCTGGCTGCAATTGGGATTCCACCATGTGATGGGGGCCGATCACGTGCTGTTCATCCTCGGGTTGTTCTTGTTGGTGCCCGGTTGGAAGCCGCTGATGACCCAGTCGCTGTTGTTCACGCTGGCTCACACGATCACCTTGGCGCTGGCGGTTTTTGGAGTCGTCCATGTTTCGGCAATCTGGGTGGAGCACCTCATCGCGCTGAGCATCGCCTGGGTCGGCATTGAGAACTTGATGACCCGCAAGCTCGGCAAGCAGCGGCTGATCCTCGTTTTCTGCTTCGGCCTCCTCCACGGCCTGGGCTTCGCCAGCGTGCTCGCCGAGAAACTCGGCGGTATTCCGCGGGACCAGCTCGCCGGGCCGTTGTTAGGATTCAATGTCGGCGTCGAGCTCGCCCAGATCGCAGTGCTTGCCGCAGCATTCCTCCTGCTCTGGCCGCTGCGGAAATGGACTCCCCAAGTGCAGACCATCGGCTCCGCTTTCATCGCGCTGGCAGGGATCTGTTGGGCGGTCCAGCGGTTGTTTTTTCCCGGGTCGCCGATTTTCTGAGCGGGGAATTCCCGGTATTTGAAATTTGCAAAATTTTTTGTTGGACGCCATCACGGTAGTGAGACTCAATCGCAACAAGCGAGCGCGCCTGCGCATTGCTTGCCGCACGACCCCTTCATTGATCACGCCAAACATGAAACCAGATAACGATTCAGCTTCCTCGACACTCCGCTCATTCCATCGCACGGATGGATTTCTCATGACCAGCACCTTGCTGGCATTGAGCCAGTTGACGGCACCCGCCGCGCCCGCACCCGAGCCGGAGGTGAAGAAGGAAGGTGATGGCACGGCGCTTCCCCAAATGGTGGTGGAGGCGGACAATGCAAACAGGCTCTACAACCCGGAGAAACTGGCGTCCAAAAAATACACGGTGCCTCTTGTCGATGTGCCGCAGACGGTGACGGTGATTCCGGAGGAAGTGATCAAGGAGCAAGGTGCGTCGAATCTCCGCGACGTGCTGCGCAACGTTCCCGGCATCAGCATCCAGGCCGGCGAAGGCGGGCAGCCTCCCGGCGACAACCTGTCCATTCGTGGCTTCAGCGCACGTTCCGATCTGTTTGTGGATGGCGTCCGCGATTTCGGCGGCTACAGCCGCGATACTTTCAACACCGAGCAGGTGGAAGTCGTCAAAGGTCCCTCATCGACCAATGCCGGCCGTGGATCGACCGGCGGCACCATCAATCTATCGTCCAAAATGGCGCATTTGAACAATGCCTACGAGGTCATGTTAGGTGGCGGAACTGACCAGTTTGGCCGCGCGACGGTGGACCTGAATCAGGAGATCACGGGTCTCAAGGGTGCCGCGGTGCGGTTCAATGGCATGTATAACACCTCAACCACACCGGGCCGTGAGGACGTCTCCCAGGAGCGCTGGGGGGTGGCACCTACCGTTACTTTCGGGCTCGGCACGGATACCCGTCTAACGATCAGTTATTTTCATCTCTCGGAGGACAACACTCCGGACTACGGTCTGCCATGGGTGCCCCGCAGCTACATCTTGCCGACAGGAGCGCAAAACAACATTACCGGCCTTCCCTCCGGCCGGCCCGATGTGAGTTATGGCAATTGGTATGGCCTTTCGGACCGTGACCGCAACAAGACCGAGACTGATATGGTCACGGCCATCTTCGAAAAAGATATCAATGACTGCCTGAGCGTCACCAACATCTCCCGCTACGGCCACAACACCATTGATCTCATCTCCACCCCGCCGCGCTTCTTTGCCGATCCGGCCATTCCAGGCCCCACCAGTCTTCCTCCCGGGGTTGATCCAACCTCAGTCCGGAGGACGGACACGAAATACCGCGATGAGGTCGATACCGTTCTCTCCAATCAAACGGACATCCGCTACGACTTCCTAACCGGGAAAATCAAACACGAGATGGTCGGGTCCATCGAGTTGTCCCACGAGGAGTCGAAGAACCGCCTGCGCGACGATCTCAACAAGGCGAACATGCCTTACACCGATCTCGAGAATCCCGATGATTCCATTCCTTATGTTCCTGACATCGTCTACACCGGCTTCGTCAACAGGGTTACAGCCGATACGGTGGCCTTCTCGCTGTTTGACTCGGCTGAACTAACCGACCAATGGATATTGAGCGGTGGCGTCCGTTGGGAGTCCATCGACTCCGATTTCGGCGGGCCGTCCGCAGTGGTTCCCGGCATTTCGTTCAGTGACAGCACGACCAACGATCTGTTCAGTTATCGCGCAGCGATCACTTACAAGCCGGTCGACGATGGCAGTATTTATCTCAGCTATGGGACATCATTCAACCCATCCGTTGAAGGCTTCTCTTCCAGCGATTCCCCGACTTCCAACTCCTATTACGACGTCGATCCGGAAGAAAACGCCACTATTGAGCTGGGCACGAAATGGGAACTGCTGGATAAAAAGCTGCTCGTCTCCGCCGCGTTGTTCCGCACGGAAAAAGAGAATGCCCGCACTGTCGATCCCACCGATCCGACCGACGTGATCGCCCTTGACGGTGAACAGCGCGTTCAAGGCTTCGAGGTCGGCTTCACCGGCCTCATCACCGAACAGTGGCGTGTCATCGGCGGCTACACCTATCTCGATAGCGAGGTCACTTCGACTGACAACGCGTTCGAGAAGGGCAATGAACTCGCCAACACTCCCCCCAATACCTTCAGTCTCTGGACGGTCCACGATCTCCCGAAAGGCTTCCAGATCGGCGTGGGCGCGCAGTATGTCGACAGCCGCTTCAACAACTCCAATGAGCAAACCCGGCAGGAAGCACCGAGCTTCACGGTCGTCAACGCGCTGGTCGGCTATCAGGTCAGCGAATGTTTGTCGATCCGCCTGAACGGCTACAACCTGGCGGATAAGGAATACATCGACCAACTCGGCGGCGGTCATTTCGTTCCGGGAGCGGGACGCTCGGTCGTGCTCACCGCCGACTATAAATTCTAACGAACAATCCGATGCTCGTTAAAATCCCCGATGTCCTCACGCCCGAGCAAGTGGCGGAGGCCCGTGCCTTCCTCGATGCCGCCGACTGGGTCGATGGCAAGGTGACCGCCGGCCACCAGTCGGCGAAGGCCAAGGACAACATGCAGCTTCCGGAGGGTTCGCCCGCCGCGAAACAGCTCGGGGCGATGGTGCTGGAGGCGTTGGGAAAGAATCCGCTGTTTCTATCAGCGGCGCTGCCCCTGCACGTTTTTCCGCCGCTGTTCAACCGCTACACCGGCGGCCAGTCGTTCGGCACCCACGTGGACAATGCGATCCGCCAGGTGCCGGGTACCGGCCACCGGATCCGCACCGATCTATCAGCGACGTTGTTCTTCGCCGGTCCGGATGAATACGACGGCGGCGAGCTTTGCATCGAGGACACCTATGGCGTGCAGCGGGTGAAACTCCCGCCCGGCCACATGGTGCTCTATCCGTCCACCAGCCTGCATCACGTCACCCCGGTGACGCGGGGCGCGCGGGTCTGCTCGTTCTTCTGGCTGCAAAGCATGATCCGCAGCGACGAGCAGCGGACCCTGCTGTTCGATCTCGATCTGGCGACCCAGCGCATCGCCGGCGAGTTTGCCGGCCAGAAGGCAGCCGAGGACAGCGCGGTGCAACTCACCGGCGTCTATCACAACCTGTTGCGCCAATGGGCGGAAATGTAATGGGCGGAATTCGGAAAGCGATCTTTTGGATTCACCTCGGCGCGGGCATCCTCGCCGGGGTGATCATCCTGGTGATGTCCGTCACCGGCGTGCTGTTAGCTTATGAACGGCAGATCACCGAGTGGGCGGACGGTTTCAATCTCACTCCCGGTCAGCAATCGGTAGGCTTGGAGAAGCTGTTGGAAAACCGCAAGCCCAGCGCGGTGACGTTTGACAGCGATCCGGCGAAGCCCGTCGCCCTGCAATTCGGCAAGGCGAAAACCGAGTTTCTCAATCCCCAGACCGGCGGGTCGTTAGGGGAGGGGAACAAGGCGGTGCGCGGCTTTTTGAAGACCATGCTGATGTGGCATCGCTGGCTCGGCCGGGAAGGCGCTTCCCAACCGACCGGCAAGGCAATCATCGGCGCTGGCAATCTCATGTTCCTGTTCCTCGTTGTTTCAGGAATCTTCCTGTGGTGCCCGAAACGCTGGACTCTATCAGGTCTTCGCCTGATCACGCTTTTCCAACGCCGCCTCAAAGGCCGCGGTCGCGATTGGAATTGGCACAACGTCCTCGGGTTCTGGTCCGCGATCCCGCTGCTGTTCATCGTCGCCAGCGGCGTCGTCATGTCCTATCCGTGGGCCAACGCCCTGGTCTATCAGCTCGCCGGCGAATCCCCACCACCCGCAGGAGGCCAGCCGCCGAAAAGCAGCGGCGCGGGGAGTCTGGCGGGAATCGACACCGCGCTCGCTGCGGTAAAAGCCGCGAATCCGGCTTGGAAAACCATCCAGCTTCAACTCCCGCCAGGAAAGACCGCGTCGTTCGCCGTGTCCGATTCCCATCGCGGTCGTCCTGATAGACGCCGGCAAGTCACGGTCGATCTGGCGTCCTCGCAGATTCTGAAAACCGAAGGCATGGAAGCCCAGAGCACCGGCCGCCGGGCGCGGACGTGGCTGCGCTGGATCCACACCGGCGAAGCGGGCGGGCTCGCCGGCCAGACCATTGCCGGACTCGCATCCGCCGCCGCGGCCGTGCTTGTATGGACGGGATTTGCCTTGTCTTTCCGGCGCTTTCTCAAACGACGAACCGCGTGATGGAATCAAAGCGACATATGTTGGAAGGCATAGCCCGGATGGAGGAGGGCGACTGGCTAACAGCGCTCCGCCATTTCGATCGTGCCATCGAACTCCGTGAGGCGCTGCCGTGGCGCGAGGATGTGGATTCCGCCTGGGTGCTCGCCGCCGCATGGATCAACTGCAGCGACGTGCTGCGTATTCTCGGCGAAGTGGAAGTGGGTATTGTTTCGCTCGACCGCGCGATCGAAGCGATGAATTACGTTCGTCTCGCGGAGAACCCGGGCTACGCGAGCCGCCTGATTCTCGCCTGGATCAACCGTGGCACCGCCTGCGGCGAAACGGGCAGGGCGGACGAGGCTCTGTCCGGTTTTTCAAAAGCAGAGGAAGTGTTAAATGAATGGGGCGGCCCGAACACCCCCCAGCGCAAGCTGATGGCGTCCATGCTCCACGCCAACCGCGCGCGGGTGCTGCTGCAATCCGGTGGCACGGTGGAGGGTTGGCGTGACGCGCAATGCGCCGTGACCATTCTGGGAGATATGGAATCCCTCCCGATCGTCACCGAGGCGGCCATCAAAGCGCGCGGCATCCTGTGTCACGCGCTTGCACTTTTGCTCGACGAACCGCGCGGAGCCGGGCATGTGGATGACTGGATCGCCCGCGCGACCGATGCCGCCGAGGAAGCGTTGGCTTTGGTCCGTTCGTCCGGATATCGCGGCATCTGGGTCGCCGATCTGGTGCGCTACGGGGCCAGGATCTATCGAATCTGTCAGCCCCAGTTCCTCGGCGAATTCCTCCGCGAATGGATGACCGCTGCCGGCCCGTTTGCCGGAAATGAAGCGCTCCGGGTGGAAATGACGAATGAAATTTTGCTGGCGCGGGTGGATCTTGAACGGAGGGTCAGACGGTATCCGCATGAGACCGAGTTGGTCAGCGCCGCAATCTCGACCCTACTTTCCCTGCAACTGGCTGAAAACGAATTCGCGGCCGCCAGCGGGCCGGTTTATAAGGAATCAATCTCCACCCGGTAGATTTTTTTTTCCTGTCATCAGAACGTTGAACCCCAATACATCCCTCGAATCCAATGACCTCGCTTCTCTATGCCATCAATATCGGCACGCTGGCCACCTGGCTCAGTGTCGCTGGCTTTGGTACCATCGGGATCGTCGTGCCAGTCACCGTTGAAATCCTCAATTCCCAGGAATCCAAGGACCCTTATGCGGATCTCGAATCCATTGTTCTAACTGAAGACTTTAATCTCGGCGATACTCCCCCCTCGCAGGAAACCGATACCGGCAGCACCGGCGATACCGAGGAAATTGAAGTCCCCTTCGCCGAGCAGGAAACCCTTCCGACTCCGCCGGAAATGCCGGATGTCACGGAAATCACTCCGCTGCCGGAAATCCCGGACATGCCGCCTCCCGTTGCCAAGGCCAGCGAGCCCGTCGCCCCCGCACCGACCAAACCGCGTCCGGTGCCGGTTGTTAGCAACAAGACTCCCACCCGCTCGGCCATGCCCACCAGTTCCACCGGCGGTTCGCCGCAAGGTAAGGCGGAGGCCAAGGGCACCGTCGGCAACGGCGGGCGCAATGGAGGCAGCGGCATGTCCGATGCCAAGCGCCTCGCCGGCGGCCGCATGCCGGCCCCGTCCTATCCGTCCGAAGCCCGCGCCAAGGGCCAGACCGGCACTGTCCTCGTCGAGTTTGTCGTCGGGGAAAATGGCAGCGTTGTTTCCGCCTACGCCAAAAGTCCTTCGCCCTGGCCGATTCTCAACGAGCGAGCTATCAGCGCCGTGCGGCGTTGGAAATTCCCACCCGGCAGCGTCGTCAAATACACCCGCCCCATCGTTTTCAAACTGAACTAACAACTCCGTGCTTGCCAATATCGTCGTCGAAAAATTTGTTGAAGGCGGCTGGGTCATGTGGCCCATCCTGCTCTCCTTCCTGCTCTCCCTTTGTGTGATTCTGGACCGCACGGTCTGGTGGACCGTGCTCCAGGCCAAGATCCGTCCCGGCCTTCAGGAAAAGGCCCGCGAAGCTCTCGGCACCGGCGATTTCAAAACCGCCTGGCAGCTCGGAAACAACGCCGAGGAACCTTACCTCGCCAACCTCCGCGAAGGCATGAGCCACGCCAACACTTCCATGCTGGCCGCCATGCAGCTTCACGCCACCCATCTCATTGAGAAATCCGAAGCCCGCATGTGGATCCTCAGCACCATGATCACCCTCGCGCCGTTGTTAGGGCTGTTCGGCACCGTCGCCGGCCTGATGGGTTCCTTCGCCGCCATCGGCACCGACCAGCTTGCCGTCACCAAGGTCACCGGCGGCATCGGCGAAGCGCTTATCGCCACCGCCTGCGGCATCGCCATCGCCGTGCTTTGCCTGCTGCCTTACAATTTCTTCCGCAAGCGCGTTTCCGTCCTGCGTTCCTCGCTGGAACGCTGGATCAACCACTCGGAACTGCTCACCAAGTCCGCCAAGGAACACGGCCACGACCTCGAAGCCTACGCCGCCTCCGTCAACCGACCACGCTGATGCCCGTCCAACTCCAAGGCAGCTCCGGCGACGACCACGGCGACGAGGCGCGGATTGAAATCATCCCGCTCATCGACATCATGTTCTTCCTGTTAGCCAGCTTCATGATGGTCAGCCTGAGCATGACCCAGCTCAACCGCGTGCCAATCAATCTCCCGGAAGCCTCGACCGGCGTCGCCGATTCCAAGGCCCCGCCGTTCCAGATCGCCATCGATCCTAACGGCGTCATCACCTGGGATGCGAAGATCGTCACCATTTCGGAAATCACCACCCGCCTCCAGAAGGAAGCCGCCCCGTCGGAAACCCGCGTGCTTATTTCCGCCGACGCCGAGTCGCGTCACAAGAACGTCCTCGATGTCCTCAACGCCGTTCGCGCCGCGGGCATCGAGAAAGTCAGCTTCGAATCCAAAAATCCGCAGCCGTGACCCTCAGCCGATTTCTTCCGCTCCTCAACCTCGCCGGCTGCCTGCTCATCACCGGCATCATCCTCGCGCAATGGCTCAAGGAACGCGGCCTCGATGCCAGAATCGACAATCTGAACCAGCAGCTCGCATCCACCCGCGAGCAATACGAGGCTGAAAAAAAGCGCGCCGTCGCCCTCGAGCACGACATCACCCAGCTCAAGGAATCCATCGAATCCACCGTCAAGGCCCGCAAGGAAACCGAAGACGTCATGGCCAAGATGATCGCCGAGCGGCAGGCCGAGGTCGCCACCGCTGCCACTGCCAACCAATCCAATCAGGAGCAGGCCAAGGTCTGGGAAAAAGCCATCGCTGATCGTGACGAAAAAATCCGCACGCTCAACGCAGGTCTAACCGCCACCCGCGAGCGGCTCGACGAAGCCATCGACAAGCTCAAGGCGGCAGGTGCCCGTTAGCCTTGTCAGACGGTGGGACGTTGGTTAGTTTGCCAGCGTCATCATGAAGGATTCCATGCTTCACGCGCTCAATATCGGCGCACTCGCCCTTTGGTTGAGTGTCAGCGGATTCGCGGCGGTGGCCATTTGGGTGCCCTCCTACATCCCCGAAATCATCTTTCCGGGGGGAGGGGAGGCCACCGAGCTCGGGGCGGATTTCACCGTCGGGGAGGTGACCACCGGGAAACCGGGCGAAACCGCTCCACCCGACGCACCGGACAAACCCGCTTACGAGCCTGGCGAACCACTCCCTTCCCCGCCTGTGATTCCGGCGCGGAACATTCTGGCAGCATTGCCGGAAATTCCCGTTTCGCCCGCCCCGGCCGGTCGCGCGGCAGCCGGCCTGTCCGCCGCCGCCCGTCTCGCCGCGGGCCGCACTCCCGGTCCCACCTATCCGGCACAAGCCCTTCGTGACGGGCGGAGCGGCACCACGGTCGTGCAGTTCACCGTGGACACCAACGGCCGGGTCAGCGGCGTGTCCATCTATTCCTCCTCCGGTTGGGAACTGTTGGACCGCGAGGCGCTCAGGACCGTTAGGTCGTGGGAATATCCGCCCGGCGATGTTCTCACCATGATCCGGCCCATCGTTTTCCAACTCCCCTGAAGCGTGAATCCCCGCTCCCTTCCCATGCTCAATGCCATCGGCAGCCTCGTGCTCGCCGCCGTGGTTTTCACCCAGTGGGGCAAGGAGAGCCGGGTCGAAGCGACGCTGTCCAAGCTGCGCGTCGAAGCCGCCGTTTCCCGGAATCTGGCAGAATCCGAAACCAAGCGTGCCGCGAATCTGGAGCGTGACATCGTCGTTCTCAAGCAATCCCTCGAAGCCACCCAGCGCGCCGCCCTCGAAGCCGCGGACTCACTCGGTCAGCGGGACGATGCCGCCATCCGCGCCGAACTCGCCGCCGCCCGCGAGCAGGTGGAAAAGTGGAAGACCTCGATCGCCGACCGAGACGCCCAGTTCCGGGACCTCAACGCGGACCTGGTCCGCACCCGCCGGCGGCTTGATGAAGCCATTGTGAATCTCAAGGCGGCGGGGGTTCGTTAGATCAGAACTCCGCCCGCAGCCCCAGCACGACGCCGCGCCCGGGCATCGGTGCGATGTCTTTCAGGAACGACGTGCTCTGACGGGCTTCCTCGTTGGCGAGGTTGCTGCCTTTCAGATAGATCGTCGTGTCCACGCCGCCGAGTTGCAGGTCGCAACTGATGCTGGCATTGACGAGGAAATAGCCATCGGTCGGCAGCTCGTACTCTGCATGGCGGTGTTGCGAGGCCGCATACAAACCTTCCAGCCGGGCGTCAAATGGACCTTGGGAATACCCCAGCGCGGCTCGCGTCCGGAACGGCGGAATCCGCGGTACGGGATCACCAGTGCTCCGGTCTTCGGCATGGACGTAGTCGGCCCCCAGGATCAGATCGAGCCGATGGTCGCTGGCTGGAGTGACAGCCGGTGATTTCGAGTCGGTCTCGGGAGCCACTGTTATGGGCTCCAACAGATGAAACGTGGTTTCGATTTCACCGCCGTAGAAGGTCGCGCCGATGGGCCGGTAGTCATAAACCGGCAGCGAATCGACCGGGTCCAGTTGGCCGGTCCGCTGCAAGCTGATGAAATCATTGAACCGATAGTAGAAGCCGCTAACACTTCCGGTCACGCGGCCGGACTTTTTCCTCAGGGAAAGATCCACCGACAGCGAGTCCTCGGTGTCGAGATCCGGATCGCCCACCTCGAAGGTGCCGGTGGCCACGTGCGGGCCGTCGGCGAAGAGTTCGACATAGGTCGGCGGTCGTTGGGTGTAGGCAAATGACAACGCGATCGCATAGTCCTCGACCGGGTTGTAAACGATGCCCGCCGCGGTGCTGAAAGCGTCGAACTCACGATCGATTCCCGGCCCGAACGCGGCGTTGGACGCGGTCTCGTTCGTCTGATGGTCATAGCGCGCGCCGAATTGCAGGCGGACCTGATCGAGCGGGATTTCCTCGAAGATGAACGCGGAGTTCACGGCGGTTTCGACGGGGGGCACAAATGCCTCCTCCCCGAGCGCGGAGAAATCGCTACCTTGGGACTCGACACCGAATGCTCCTTCCAGCAGCCCGGTCTTCTCGTGCAGCAACTCGACGCGTCCGTCGTAGCCGTCGATCAGGAACCTGGTGCCGGCGGTGCTTCCTTCGAACTCGGTGTGATCGTAGTCGGAATAGCCGAGCTTGTAGTTGATTTCCTTGATCCACGGTTGCGGCGTGTAAACGGCCCCACGCATGTCCCACCGGCGTTGATGCAGGCCGATGGTGACATCAGGCTCGGCGACGGTTCCATAATCGGAATCCACGCCGGAATACGAAAAGCCCAGGTAGCCCTTGTCCCAGACGTAAGATCCGCCGAGGCCGGCTCCCGTGGATTCGGTGGCGCTGTTAGGTAACGTGTCGCGCGGCTCTGGCGTGACCGGATCGGCATTGCGCAGGGGTTCTGAGCGGGCATAGCCGGGGATGTCGAGATCGTCGGTGGCGCTGTTGAAGCCATCGAGGTGAAACACGATCGGTCCGGCCCCCCAGGTGAGGGCACCCGACTGGGAAAACAGTTCGTCCACGGAACCGACGCGGGTTTCGAATTTTCCGGTCGGGTAGGTGCCGGTGAACCGTTCCTGCGGGATGCGGTCGTCGATCACGTTGACCAAACCGCCGATGGTGTTAGGACCGTAAAGCAGCGTGGCCGGGCCGCGCACGACTTCCACGGCCCGGATCGACAGCGGATCGGTGGCCACTGCGTGGTCGGGACTGACGTTGGAGACATCGATCACCGAAGTGCCGTTTTGCAGTACCCGGACGCGGTCCTCGCCCAGCCCGCGGATGACCGGCCGGCTGGCCCCGGGGCCGAACCAAGTGGAGCTGACACCGGGCTCGTTGTTGAGCGTTTCCCCGAGGGTTGGCTGCATTTTCAACAGCAGATTCTCGCCGGTTAGAACGGTTGTGGGTTGGACCTGTTGGAGAAGGGTCAGATCGAACGCGCTGGACGTGACGACCATCTCGTCCAGCGCGGTGGCGGTGGCGGATTCTTGGGCAATGGCCACCGGAACGATGGCCGCGATCAGGCTGACAGCCTGGATGACGGAATGGGAAATTGGTTTCATGGGTACGTTTGAAGACACGGCGGCGCGAAGAAACAACAGCGGCATCACGACACGCGCCGCCAAGGCGCCGTGAAGCCGCTAACAAACACAAACCTGGGGATCCGGCCGTACCTACGGTCCCCTGGGAGGTGCGTGCGCGAGAACCCCGCCGGCCAGATGGCACGGCACAGTATCCACCGCTTTCGGCTCGAGCACCGGCACATGCGGCGGCTCGGCAACCACATCCACCGGTAAGATGTCCGGGGCCACTTGGGCATAGCCGCCACCCAGCATCAGGGTGACCACGCACTCGTGACCGGGGTCGTCCGCGTGATCGTGGCACTGCTTGTGAAACGACCCGCTCGCAGCCATCACCTGCCCGACGATCAGCTGCAACATCACGACCATCGCCGTGAGCTGCCAGAAGCGTTTGAAGTGGCGGGTGCGGATCATCGGAACTCGTCGTCTTGTGGCAAGACGGGCTCGTTGAAGCAGGCCGCGCAGGACGTGACAAGAGGCAATTCCCCAGGGACTTCGGCACGCTCTTCTGCCGCCTGCGGCGATGCTCAAAATACATCACTTCTGAACCTCTAATCCGCGATCATCCGCGCAATCCGCGGTTAAACGACCTTCGCTTTGTTCTAGGGTAAGGACGCTTGAAACGGGCCCGCGCGTTGACATTCGCGGCGCTGTTCGGCTGACTGTCCACATGCTTCGCCGCCTGGAAATCCAAGACCGCCAGCTCGCGGAGACCGAGGGCGAGGACGCCCGCGTCCTGCTCTACATCGACCCCAGCGCGGAAGAACGGCAATACCTCGTGGAGACCCTCGGCATCGACCGCCACACGCTCGCGTCGTCGGTGGATCCCAACGAACTCGGGCGTGTCGAATTCGAGCCGGACCATGCCGCGATCATCATCAAGCGGCCCAAGCAGTATTGCTCGGAGGACAACTTCTATTTCAAAATCAGCTCGGTGGGGATGTTCTTGTTCGCCGAGCGTCTGGTCCTCGTTGTGGCGGAGGACAACCTCCGCTTCGAGGGCAAACATTTCCGCCAGATCCAAAGTCTGCGGGACGTCGTGCTGAAACTCATTTTCCGTGCTATCTGGCATTTCGAGGAACACCTTCAGGTGTTCAATATGATCGCCGAGGAACTCGAACATAAGGTGAACACCTCAATGGAAAACAAGCACCTCCTCCACATGTTCACGCTGGAGAAAAGCCTGGTGTATTACTTGAACGCGATCGGCAGCAACGGCCGTGTGGTGGAAAAGCTCAAAGCCACCAGCGGCCGCCTGCACTTCACCCAGGAGGACCGCGAGCTGCTGGACGACCTCACCATCGAGAACGCGCAGTGTCAGGAAATGGCCACCACTTACAGCCAGGTTCTATCCAGCCTCGTCGGCGCGCGGGTGAGCGTCGTTAGCAACAATCTCAACGTGACGATGAAGCGGCTGATGCTCGTGACCATCGCCCTTATGGTGCCCACCGCGGTCTTCAGCATCTTCGGCATGAATGTAAGACTGCCGATTTCCCTGGATACCGGTTATCTAGGTTTCTGGCTGATCCTTGCCCTCGCGGGTGCGTCCGCCGCCGCGGTCTTCGCCATGGCGCGGTGGATGAAATGGTGAGGGCTGGCACTTTCTCAGAACCACGGATGGACACTGATAGACACGGATGAAGAGCCGCCGGAACCAATTGATCGTTTCCCGTCAGTCTTAAATCCGTGTTCATCTGGTTCCAACCGTTTACTGGATGAGAGTCCATCGGCCGCGGCGAGCACGGCTTGGAAATCTTCGGATTGCCACGCCCGTACCGCCGCCGCCTTGGCGACTCCCACGCGCAGGGTTTCGTGCAGGGCCAGCTTGCAGAACCGCGAGCGAGTCCGGCGCAAGTTAGAATTTCCAGACAAGCCCGGAGTGCACCGTTAGGTCGGGACTCGCGGAATTCAGTCCGCCACCCACTCCCAGCTTCAGCATGACGCAATGCACCGGCGAATAATAGACGGCGGCGATTCCTTCTTGATAGAGATTGCTGTCGAAATCGCCTGTGAATTCCACGCCAAGGGCCAGCTTGTCGTCGAGGCTGTGCCGAATTCCCAGGGCATATCCATAGTATGCCCGCTCGCCCTCATCCGGAAACAGAGCGATGATATTGGCGGCCAGCTTTGTTTTATCACCTAGGGGGGCCTCGACGACAAACTTCGCGAAATAGGCATCCGTTCCGTGCTGATGGATTCCGGTGTGCTCGTGATCGTCATCGGCACCACCATCAGCGTCGTGATCAGCTTCATGGTCGGCGTCATGGTCGGCGTCATGGTCAGCGTCATGGTCAGCGTCATGGTCAGCGTCATGGTCAGCGTCATGGTCGGCGTCATGGTCGGCGTCATGGTCGGCGTCATGATCAGCGTCATGATCGTGATCGTCGTCATGGTTACCCGCGTGGCCGGACTCTCCTCCGAGGGAGAATTCGCGGCCCAGGATCAATCCAAGTTTGAGCGGAAAGTCCGAACGGGAGGGGGTGAGATCGAATTGCAACGAGGTGGCTCCGGAGTTCCAGCCCCAGCCGCCTCCGTCAACATCGGCATACTGAAGCGTGGAGGTGAACGCCGTCCTCGGGAAAAGTCCGGTGCTGAGTCCTACATCGATTCCCTGCTCGTCCGGTCCGGGCTGGGATGCCCAGCCGTAGTTCGAGAAAAGATACCATTGACCGAAATTCGGCACGTCGGCGTCCTGCACTAACAGGAAATCGCGTCCGTGGTGGGCGCAGGCGCATGCGGTGCCGGCAAGGCACATGAGAAAAGTTCGGAATGTCATGATTGGTGTGTTTTGAATGGTTGGTATTGGCCGCCGCGGAAGGTCACCGCGGCGGCGATGGCGAGAGGAAAACTCAAGCCAGAAAAATTGAATGTCGGTTCGTTAGAAGGGTACGTGATCGGCGGATCATGCAGAGCCACGTGCTCTCCGAACTGGGAGAATGCGTTGGGAATTCGCGATGGAATGGCGACCGGGCCAAAGTCGGAAGAATTCAGCAGAAAGGTTCCTCCCGGTCCCGTCGTCAGGTCGTCAAGCGACCCGCTACGCGGAAGCCTCTCACTGGAGGCCCCAAACGAGGCGCGGGATTCATTCCATGGCCATCTTGGCGCGGGAGAATCAAACCGCGGATTCTCGCGGCGGCGGCACGGGCGGCCCTTCGGCATAAATCGAGCCACTGGAGGCCAGCGGCACGAATCCACAATCGGGGAAATCAACCGCCCGTGGTGTTGGCGCGGTGGTAGTTCCGGGCGGCACGAATTCCTTCAAAACCAATCTGAGGGAAATTACGCCGGGCAGCTCTTGATTTTTGTCCTGCTGGCGCTTGCGGTTTTCGGCGATCGCGTTGCACATGCAGCACGGGTGTTGGCCGTCGAAGGTCATGGTCATTCCTTCGGCAAGCCCCGCCTGAGCCGAGTAATCCACCAACATCCGGCTCCACGCCACCACTTGCAGCATCGCGTCCACCCCCACGCACAAGTGCAGGCAGCTTAACAGAACGAGAAATGTGCGGACGCGTTTCGCCACTGCCGGAGGAGTGATTCGATTGCGACTTGCTTGTCAAGCTCGCCCTCACGGCTGACGATCCTCCGGTTCAAGAGTTTTCAATTGAAGTTGATCGCGGCCTTGGTCAAGTAAAGCCGCCGTTGAAATAACCTCTCCTCAAAATGACGACGCCCCTGAAACGCAAACTGCGGCTGCTTCCCTGCCTGGTCCCGATGCTCCTGTTGTTTTTCATGCCCTCCACGGCGAGCGCTCACACCGAAGCGGGCAATGTGGGCGGCTTTCTCAGCGGTTTCCAACATCCTCTAACCGGACTGGACCACATCGTGGCGATGGTGGCGGTGGGACTGTGGGGGGCATTTCTCGGCGGGCGCGCGATGTGGACCCTGCCGGTGGTGTTTCCGGTGGTAATGGCGTTCGGCGGGGCGGCGGGCGTGCTGGGAATGCCGCTGCCGGGAGTGGAAACGGGGATCGCCCTTTCCGGCGTCATTCTGGGTTTGATGGTGACCTTCGCGGCCAAACCGCCGCTGTGGGTGGCGGCGGTTATCGTGGGTTTTTTCGCGATCTTCCATGGTCATGCGCATGGCACGGAACTCCCCGTAGCGGCCAATCCCCTGACCTTTGCCGCCGGTTTCGTGATCTCCACCGGCTTGCTCCATCTCGGCGGCATCGCGTTCGGATTGCTGGTCAAGTGGCCATGGGGCCGGATCGCCGTCCGTGTGGGCGGCGCGGCGATCGCTGCGGTGGGTTTTGGGTTTTTGTTCAAGCTGATCTAACATGATCCGTCCCGTGCCACGCCGGACCGGGCTGCTGCCGGTCGCCGGGATTTTCCTGGTTCTCTCATCCACGGCCCACGCGCACATGGCCGTGGAAGGCGCGGGCCAGATCGCCAATGGCGCGCTGCATCCTCTGGTAACTCCCGCCCATGTGCTGCTCCTGCTGGGGCTCGGGCTGCTGCTGGGAATGCAGGTGCCGCTGGATTTAAAGACTCCGCTGCGGGTATTCGCGCCGGTCTCCGCCATCGCCCTGCTTCTAACCACCAGCGGGCGGATCGCCGGTGTCTATCAGCCGGTGTTGATTGGCATCGCCTTGTGCATCGCGATCTTGGTGGGGCTGGATCGGAAACTTCCGCGTGTTGTCCGCGCGGTTCTCTGCGCGGTGGCCGCCGTCGGCATCGGGCTCGACTCGGCGGTGGAGTCCGGATCTGCTTTTGAGGTGGTTAAGACCTTGGTTGGCACATGGCTGGGAGCCAATGTGGCGGTCGTTTACATTTCGATCTGCGCCTCTAACGGAGCTGACAAGAAATGGGCCCGGACCGGCATGCGTGTGGTCGGCTCGTGGATCGTCGCCATTTCCCTGTTGGTGCTGGCATTTTCCCTGCGGAAATGAACCGTTCCCGCATCCTTCGCCACCGCATTCCGGACGCAATCAGCCGCTCATCTGGCGCAATCAGCCGTTAGCGGGTTTGCCGGAATCGACCCAAGGTTCGCGGCGTCATGCAACGCAGAATCGTCTCCATCCTCCTCGCCAGCGCCACTCTCGCCCTCGGCTCTCCTCCCGAACAAGACCGCCAGGCCATCCTGAAAATGGCCGGAAATTTCAAGGTCATCTTTAATTTCGAGGAAACCTATCCGATCGCTCCGGATTACAAGCCGCTCAGCAAACCGTATCACGAGGAGGCCATCGAGGTGGTCACCATCGCCGAGGACACGCCGGAACGCATTACGCTCCAACATTTGTTAGTGGTCGGCGGCGCGGAAAAGTCCCACGTCATCAAGCACTGGGCGCAGGTCTGGACCTGGCAGGACACCCGCATCCTCGACTATGCCGGCAGCGATGGCACGGATGTCTGGGAGCGAGATTCCGTCAGTGCCGAGCAGGCGCAAGGCCAATGGTCGCAACTCGTCACCAGTGTCGATGACACCCCGCGCTACGAAAGCCTCGGCAAATGGGTGCACGAATTCGGCGAGTCCTCGTGGACCAGCCAGCCGACCCGCCGCCCTCTGCCGCGCCGCGAATACGAGGTCCGCGACGACTACGACTATCTGATTGTCACCAACCGCCACACGCTCACGCCGACCGGCTGGGTCCACGCCCAGGACAACCGCAAGGTCGTCGATCGCGACGGGAAAAAATTCGTCCTCTCCCGCGAGACCGGCCTGAACCAATACAACCACACCGACGACGCCATTGCCACCAAGGCCACTGACTGGTGGAAGGAAAACGCGGTCGTCTGGAACTCGATCCGCAACTTCTGGATCGATGCCGGACAACAACCCGGAGCGCGCTTCTCCTTCGAGCTCAAGAAAGACGGCACGACCCTGAAGAAGAAATTCGACGAGCTCGAAACCACCAAGCCCGCCGCCGAGACCGTCGTTCAGGCGCTGACTCCCTATCTCTCCGCCGCACGCTAACATAAAATAACAGAAATTATTCCATGAAATCCATTCTCTGCCTTATCGCTCTAGCCGTTCCTTCCTTCGGTGCCATCAGCTTCAGCTTGCCCGGGGCCTCCGAGTCCGCGTCCTGGACGCTCACCAGCGCTGTCCATCCCGGATTCAACACCTTCATGACCGCAGCAAATTCCTGGGCCTCCGCAGTCGCGCCTGACGCCGGAACGGCCAGCGCCGTCCTCAACAAGACCGGTGGTTCTGGCTACATCGGCGGCTCGTTCCTCTACACCGCCAGCGTTGTGGGCAGCTTCAGCATTTCGGGCACCTCCTCGATCGGCTCCCTCGAGACCATCGTTTTTCAAGGCAAGATCAGCGATCTCCTCGACTCCGTTGTTTTGAATTACAACGGTGGCAGCCAGGCTCTCCCGGCGAGCTTCTCCGCCGTGTTCCCGGGCAGCGGCTATCCGGACCGCGTCTGGCAGTGGGATCTATCAGCAGTCCCGGAAATCACCAGCTACGAAATCCTCTACTCGGGACATCATGCCGCCAATTCCCTGTCGGTCACCACCGGCGATACCTACCTTGAGGTCATCCCCGAGCCGTCCACCGGTTTGTTAGGAATGGCTGCCCTCGGCCTCACCTTAATCCGCCGCCGCCGTGCTTGATTTCCCGTTCTCCTCCCTGACACGTGTTGGTGTCGCCCTGCTGCTCGGTGTCTCCGGCCTAACCGCCGGGGGCACCGGGCCATGGTCCGCCCACGTGGGCGTGCCCGCCGGGGACCGCTGGATGTACCCTAACAATTCCACGCCGGGCGCCCGTCCCACGGCTTCGACTTTCTCGTTCCTGCCGTTCAGCGGAGTCGATGACCGGTTCGGCCAATTCATCATCAAGTTCGACACGGCTGGCATGGGCATTCCCGCCGGTCTCGGGCCCACGAACTACGACGTGCATCGTTTGACCCTGACGTGTGTCTATCAGTCGCCGGATCCTCTTCCCTACGATCCCACCGAAGATCCGCGGACCTCGCTGGGGCCTGCCGCCACCATCGCCGATCCGGATGCCGGACGACCGCTCGAACTCCACGGCACCGGCTTCCGCGGAGGCTTCACGGCCGCAACCTTAGAGGAAACTTCGCCATTCGGCAGCAGGAATGCGTTCGCATCGAGTTTCGACGAATCCGGCGTGGCGCGCGATGTCACTAACAGTGTGACCGGCGGTTTCGAAAGCTATCCCTGGGCCATCGGTAAAATCTCGGTCCCCGTCGATATGGCTGTAGATCCCGTGGATTATGTGCCGCTGCCTCCGGGCGAAGTGATACCCGTTTATTCCCACGTCACCTTCGAGATCAACCTGGCGATTCCCGGTGTCGCCGACTACGTCCGGCAGGGGCTTCACCAAGGCTTCCTGTGGTTTTCCCTCAGCTCCTTTCACCCGGTCACCGGGCCCGGGAGCGGCGGCTTTCCTGCCTACCACACCAAGGAGCATCCCGAGCAAGCCCAGTTCGGCGATGTCGCGCCGACATTGGATGCGGAATACTCGCTGCCGCTGCGCGTCGCGTCGTTCAAGCGTCCCGCCGGGGGAAATGGCACCGATCTAACATGGAACGGTTCGCCCGGTTTCCAATACGTCGTCGAAGGAACGGAGGATCTGGCGCACGGCGTATGGTCACCGCTGGGCACCTTCACCACCGCCACGCCCGCGCCTCTAACATGGAATTGCAGCGCGTCCGGCACGCGCGCTTTCTTCCGCATCGCCCGAACCCCGTTGCCATGAAACGCCACTTATCCGGATTCACCATGGTCGAGTTGCTGGTAACCATCGCGATCATCGCCACGCTCGGCACCCTGACATTCGCCGGCGTGCGCTGCGCCCGTGAAAAAGCGAAAACTGCCGTGGAGATCAACGCCGCGCGAAACCTCGTCACGGGCTATCTCAGCTACGCGGCGGATCACAACGGGCAGGTGCTCGCGGGCTATCAGACGGATCCGACAGCAACCAACTTGGAAGGGGAGCTTCTCGAATTCCCGATCAACGCCCGTTACCCGTGGCGTCTCGCACCCAGCGTTCCGAGTGTGAAGGGCGTGCTGGTTTTCAATGGCACCGAGGCAGTGCTGGACAAAAAAGATCGTGACTATCGCGTCAGCGCCGCGCCTAACCTCGGTCTCAACGCGACCTTGGTCGGCGGCCACTTCGGCAGCGGCAGCCCCCTGCCACCGACCGCACGGCTCATCGCATCCTACGGAAAATTCTATCTGAGTCATCTCACCGAATCGGACGATCCCGGAAAACTCATCGTCTTCGCCTCCGCCCGTTCCGGGCCGAACCAACCTGGTTATTTCGAAATTCGTCCCCCGAATCTAACTGGGCAGGTGTGGTCGTCCAAGAAATTCACCCGGGAGAGCGATGCGCCGGACCACGGCTTCGTCGATTTCCGCTGGGGCGGCAAGGCGGTCGTCGCCATGCTCGGTGGCAGCGTGGAGATGAAATCGGAAGAGGAACTCCGCGACATGCGGCGCTGGTCGCACCAGGCCGCCCGCGCGAACGATCCGGACTTCATGATCCGGACACCTTGATTTGGGGATGGCCTGCTCGCCGTCGCCGGTTGCGCTACTGACATAGGCGGAATTTACGCCCCGTTTACAGAGCTTTCTGGGATTCATGCTATCAATGGCGACAGCAAGACCCATCGACTCAATGATTATCCGCTTTGCGATTCTGACTTCCTTCCTCCCAATGCTGCTGTCGTTGGAGGCGTCGGGCGCTTCACCTGGGCAACCTTTTGTGACGGCGTCGGTTTCGGAAGGTGTCGATGACTTGGATACGATAGTGGACGCCAAGGTCACTGCCGAAAGCCGGGGACCGGCCTACGACCGTCTTGCCTCCGCCGACTTCTCCGTAGTCGCCGCGAAACTGGCTACCTTGATCGGCACTCATCCCATCTTGACCGGTCTCGGACCTCGAACGGAGCAACCATGGTCCGAGCCTCAGTTGAGCGAGGGCGACCGTATTGGGTGCACCTTGTATCAGCTTTGGAATCATCACATCAAAGCGGACAAACCGGGAGGACAGAACATGGGGCTCATGCTCAAACTCCTTGAGGAGTCGTCCGTCGGCGAGGGCCGGCGTCTCGCGATCCGGGAGGTTGCGTCGGGTCTCCGTTCCGAGCGCACGGTGCCCGACGAGTTGCTCCCTTCGCTCGAAAGCATTCTCACTCGTCTCGACCGTCTGGCCTGAGACGCGCAACAACCTAACGACTTTCGACGAGGTCTCGTTGAGATTCTTTTCCAGCATGGCGATCCGGATCAATACCTCGATTTGGCCATTGAACTCTCCGCCACTCAAGGCGCGCCTCTCCAGCAGTCCGAGGCCTTTCGATTTTCCACGCCCGTCAGTCCATCCACCAAATTCACGGAGGCCAATCGCAACAAGTATGTGAGGCATTGCTATGAACTCTTGGAGAAGATCGACGACGGCCGATCGGGCGCGGGCTACTTTCTCGCGATACACGTGGGTCATTTCCTCGGCATTCCTCCGGTTCGCGGCGGTAAGGGTTCATTCGTTCCGGATCAACAACTGCGCGAGTATCAGGGGCCACACGGGCTTTCGGAGAGCTTTTTTCAAGACACGGTCACGAACGCCCGGAAGTGGTGGGATGCGAACAAAGCACGATACTGATCCAGCGCCAAATCACGCGGCCTAACCGTTCACATCGGGGAGTCTGGCGGACGGGGAATCGACGCGGTTTTCACAAGTTCCGCAGCGTTGAAGGGACTCGCAAGCGGCCTCGATTTGAAGATGCATCCCTCCGGTCTGGAAACCCAAATTGCGAATCATGGCTCCTTCGCGCAACGCGAGACAACCGTCGCTCAGCGGGACAATCCGGTGGCAGTCCTTGCAGATCAGGTGTCCGGAGGTGGCCGCGGTTGAGGCGCTTTTCACAAAGGAACGCTGGTCGCCAGGAACGTGAATCTCGCGCAGCAAACCCGCTTCCACCAAGTCGGTCAGGGTTCTGTACACCGACGCCATGGAAATGCCGCGGTCGTGCTTGCGGGCTTCGTTCCACAATCCTTCCGCGACAAAGGTGGATTCGCGACCCGTGATAGTCTGGCAGATGATCTGTCTGACCACCGTCATTCGGCCGCCCCGCTCCTGCCAGAACTCCGTTGCCTGCCGGGCGAAATCATCCACAGGGGCAGTGGATTCCGGATCCATGGGTCAGGCGGCTGCGCCGAAATTCCGGGAAAAGCCAAACTCCAACCGAAGGTGGGGCACTTCGTGGCAGCGGTCTTCCCGCAGACGCTGCATTGCGCCATGGCAGAATTCACCGAGATCGGTCTCGTCAGCCAACGCCAAGGGCAGCGTTTCCAAGCATACAGCCCGGTTGCCGTCGAAAACCAGGATGTTCAATCGCGCTTCCAGCCACTTTCTCAATGCCGTCAGCGAACGGGCGACTTCTTCCGCATCCGGCGCTTCGCCGACCAAGTCGAAGTAGGCTTTCACACAAGAGCCGGCGCGACACGGACTTAACGCCCACTCTCGCAAATCCAGCAACGTGTCGGATAGCCGGCCAAGCGGCTTGGCCAGTGATGCGAGAATGCGGTCCAGCTCGGTGTCGTGCGACATGCCGGGATGTGTAATGCGAACGATTCTCAGTAGCAAGGGATATTAGATGCAAAAAAAGCCCGTCCCCCGGAGAAGGGGACGGGCCTTGGGAAAACCGCGATCAGACGATTTCGAATTCGCCGCACCAGTCGGTGGCCATGGTGACCGGGAAGCGGGATTCGAATTTGGTCTCATCATCGATGGTGAAAACCAAGGTTTGCGGTGCGTGCCGGCGGCATTCGCCTTTGTCGGCGCTGGATGGATGGCTCCAGTGCTTGCAGGCGGAACAAACGGCGGTGGCAGGGCGTGTGGCTTGAGTGCTCATGGTGGTTGGGATGATGTTTACGTAACAACCCAAGCACCGTAACGATGTAGGCTCAAGTTGCATTTCCGCTAGATGTCACTTGTTGGTGACACCCAGTCTCAACTGATGCGCGCGCCGGAAAATATCAATCTCGCAGTCGTCCCAGCCATTTGCTCGGCGAATCGCCGGTTTCCTCGCGGAACGCTTTCGCGAAATGGCTGAGGCTTTGGTAGCCGACTTCCAGCGCGACCTCGGTGACGTTCATTTTTCCTGAGTCCAGTGCTTCGCAGGCGCGTTCAATCCGCAGCCGGCGGAGGTGGCGCTGCAGGGTGCTGCCGGTTTCCGTGCTGACGCGGCGGGAAAGATGGTGCGGGGCCACGCCGACTTCCTTGGCGATGGCGGTCAGGTCGAGAGGTGCGTCGAGACGCTCTCGAAGCAGGTGAATGGCACGTTTCACCGGGTCCCGGTCACGCAAGGTGGTGCAGAATCCGCCTCCGCCGTCGCCCGGTTTGGTGCGGAAAAGGCGGACAGCCGCCCACTCAAGGACGCGCGCCTCGGCGAGCAGTCTGTTAGGTCCGGCATCCTGCATGGCCAAGGCGAGGGCGTCGCACAGGTCCCGCTCCCACACGCCCATGAGTCCGCAAAACGCGATGGAGCCACCGTCGCGGAGCCATTTGCCGAGTTCCGGGTGGAGCCAGTCCGTGTTTTTTCCCAAGCGGTCGCGCAACCATTCGCGGGAAATGACGACGACTTCGAGCGTGTGCAATCCGGGATAGCGGACGCAGGACCATTCGCCCGCATTGCCGCCGCCGGTCATCGCGTACATGCCGGGTTTGAGGATAAAGCGGTCGCCCTTGCCCCAAACCAAGCCATTTCCTTCGCGGTTGAGCCAAAGCCAGATCGCTCCTTCCGAGGAAATCTTCCAGCGCCAGCCGCCCGAAGTGACCCTCCCGGTCACCCGTCCGCAGCGGAGATCGCTGCCATCGCCCCACCAGATCTCCGCCACAGTTTCGCTCACGCGGCAGGCTAAATGCGAATCATTCGCAATAGCAAGCGTTTGCCCAGCTCTCTTCATGGATGCAGCGGGAAGCGGGCTGCAGCCACGGCACTCCGCACATTTGCTGGGTAGAGCGATAGGGTTACCTAGCGATCGCTAGACCGTCGCGTGTGAACATTTCTTCAAACGTCCGCCCGGCGGCTAACACGGCGTAGTCGTCGTAGGTGACTTTCTCCGCGGGCGGCCAAAAGACTCCAGCGGCGATTTGTCCTGCCACCCAATCGGCGCAGGCTTGCGCTGCTTCGAGATCCGCCGTTTCGAAACCCGACCATTCGTGGATGTTCACCTCGGCTTCGGTTTTACTCAGTGTGAAATAACAGGGAGCGGGCAGGGCTTCCCCTCGTTTGACGAGGGCGGCGGCGTAAAGCGGGAGCTGCAAGTTGTGCCACAGGAAATCCGCCGATTTCCCCTTGTCCTCTCCCGGATAGACCGCCGGGCAATCCAACGTTAGATGCGCGGGCAGCGTGCTCGATGCGGTGAGTTTCTTGCGGTGCGCCTTGTCCACGCCATCGACTTTGCCTGTCTTGTAATCGAGCACCCGCAACCGGCCGGTGTCGCGGTGACGGTCGATTCTATCAATTTTCGCGACGATGTGCGCTTCGCCGACCGGCAGCTCAACCTTGCGTTCCACATCGACGACCTCCCAACCTTCCACGCGGTGGATCGCCTGCACCCTCGACAACCATGCGAAACGCTGGCGAAGCGCCTCTGTCTGGATCCGCACGGCGAGCGGCACCCGCTTGCCGAACCATTCTCTAACCACCCGGTCCAGTTCGGTGGAGAGCCAGGCATGGATCGCCTCGGTCTTTTCAAATTCCCGCGCCTCGGTGTCGCGGCCCCAGCGTTCCAGGACTTCGTGCGCCACCGTGCCGAAATCGCGGGCGTTCCACTCCGCCCGGCCGGCTTCCGAGACCTGCATCTTGACCACGTGCTTCAGGTAGTAGCGAAACGGGCAAGCCAGATAATCCCCGAGTGAGGTGACATTCAGCCGCACCGGCGGCGCGACTGTCCGCGGCGTCCATTGCCAATCCGCGTGCCAGCGCAGGCCCGCTTCCGGCGGCTCGACCTCCTTGAAAAGCGCCTTAACCCGCGCCGGCAGCTCGTCCCTCCCGGCGGCTAACAACAAGCGCGATGGCAGCAACGATTCGCCACCGGCTCCCGATTTTCCGCAAATCACATCCACCCGTCCGCCGTCGCGCCGCGCCTCGATCATCGACTGATAGAGAAATGCGTCCCGCGCCGCGCGGTCTGCATCCTTGATCAGACCGAGCCTGTCGCGGCTGGCTTCGCTCAACCACGGCTCGCCTCCGCTGCGGGCGGGGATCTTGCCTTCGTTCATCCCGCACAGCACGAGGTGGCGGCCCGGCTCGTGAAACAATTCGAGCCACCCCTGCACGTCGAGCACGCGGCCGTCCGGCGGCAGCGGGGCTGGGGAGGGCACTTCGGACAGCATCTGCTCGATCCAGAATCCCGCCCCGCGTTTTACCCGGGCCATCAGCGTCGTGGCTGTTGTTAGCCAGTCCGCCATCGCGTTGGACGCTTCCTCGGTCGCCGGTCCGGTGCGGGCGAGCGCTCCTAACAAACGCTGCATCGCCCCGCCGGAATCATTGCCCAGGAAACTTGCGCGCCAGCCTTCGAGCGCTTCGGCGGCCTTGAGGAGTTCTTCGGCGGATTCCTTGTCGAACTCGTTGCGGAAGTTCTCCGCGGCGATGCGTCGCTGCAAATCTTCCGTTCGCACCACCATCCAGCGGTCGCGCAGTTCTGCCAGCCGTTTGGCCTTTTGCGCCCGCTTCCCTGCCACCAACACGCCCGTTTCAGGAAGTGATAGAAGGTCGGTCATGGTGGCCAGCGTCGGGTCGGCAAGCCATTCGCCCCAGATTTTGAACCAGCGTGCAAGCCCACCCGTCACCTGCGCCGCTGCCGGGTGAAACGCCGGCCAGCCTTCCCGTGTGAACGCCCGCGCCAGCTCGTCACCGACCTCGGCATCCGCCGAGCCCAGCGCGACTTCATTGGACGGCGTCTTCATTTCACCGATCACCCGCAGAGCCTCGACCGCCTGTTGCCGCGGGTCGGCCACTATCTGGACCTTGCCAGCCGGCCACGGCAGCGCACGTTGCGACCAGATAGTTAGAGGGCGTCCGGTTGCGGAAAAACTACCTGCTTCGCTCTCCGGCGCGCCGATTAACACCGACACCGGCACATCCCACGCCAGCCACGCCCTTTCGACGAGCGGCGGCATTTCCGTCACGCCGGCCAAGATGATGCGGGAAACCCCGGCGGGCATTTTCAACCCTTCCGCCAGCACCCGGCTGCGGCTTTTCAGGTTCCACGATTGCAGCTTTCGTTCGACAAGATCTTCCAACCGGCCAAGCGCTTCCCAGCGCTCCGCTTCCACGGTTCCCCGCAGTATTCTGGCAGCAGTCGAGAGCAGCAGGCCGTTTTCCTGCAGCGAGCGCCGCAGTCCGGTCATTTCCCGAGCGAGTCCGCCGGCCCAGTTGTTTCCCTCGCCCGGCGGCGCGGGAAACAGCGCCTCGTATTCCGACCAGTCCACCACGGCTTCCAATACTTCCACCCACGCGACCCGATCCATCCAATCCGCCGCCGCCTCGTCGTCGCGGGTTTGCAGAAACCACCCCGGTGTCACGACCTTCGGCGAGAGCACGGCACCCGCCGCCTCGGCCAAGGCTTCCCGCAAACGTCGCCCGCTCTGGGCGGTGGGCACCACCACCAACAGGCCCGGCAGTTCATCGCGGCGCTCCAGCAGCCACGCCACCGCCCGCATCAAAAAAGGTCGGTCCCATCCCAGAAATACGCGCTCCACCATGGGTTGGAGCATTGGCGGCAGGTTCTGCCGAGGGAATCACAATTTGTCGGGACAGCGATGTTCCGGCTCCCAAAAAAAACGGGTGCCAATTGGCACCCGTTTCTCACCCTGGTTTGCGGAACCTGGAAAATTACTCAGCGGATTCGGAACGATCGACGGCAGGACCGCTGGTGTAGCGCCAGCGGATCTTGTTGCGCTTCGAGGCGGAACGCAGCTTGCGTTGCTTGCGCTCGGTCGGGGTCTCAAACGCGCGGCGGCGGCGCATTTCTTCGAGGATGCCCTCGGTATCCAGCTTCGTTTTGAGGCGTTTGAGAGCACGGTCAACGGGCTCGCCTTTCTTCATGATCACTCCACGCATGCGATGAATTGTTGGTTGGTTTGGTTGGTTCCGCAGGTTATCCGGGGCGCGGTAGATGCGGGATCGGCTCTGCTTTGTCAACACAGAACCCGCCGCGATTTTGAAAAAACGGGGGCTTGCTATGGCTAAGTAATTGGCTTATTGAGCGCCGTCCTTTGGCTATCGACAAGCAATTTTGCCGACCGTCCGGTTAAACATCCGGCTGTCCGAGGCGATCAAAACCATAAATCATGCACCGTATTCCCTTCGATCGGGTGAACTGGATCACCAGTTCGTTCCTCATCGGCACCGCCCTCATGGCCCTCATTGGAGTGCCAATCTATCTGGTCAAAGTCGGCATCGACTGGTTCCAGTTCTCGATGTTCTTCTTCTACGTCACCGCGACGATGATGAGCATCACGGTCGGCTACCACCGGCTGTTTTCCCACCTTTCGTTCAAAGCGAAAATGCCGGTCAAGCTTTTCACCCTCATTTTTGGTGCCTGCGCGTTTGAAAACTCCTGCCTCAACTGGGCATCGGACCACCGCATGCACCACAAGCACGTCGATCACGACGAAGATCCCTACGATATTTCCAAGGGCTTCTTCTGGGCGCACATCGGCTGGCTGCTTTTCAAGCTCAATCCCGAGCCGCCGATGGACAACGTCGCCGACCTCCGCAAGGACAAGCTAGTCATGTGGCAGCACAAATACGTCCACTGGATCGGTTTCGTCATCGGTGTCATCATCCCGATTGCGCTCGGTTATTGGTGGAATGCCTCCCACGGCCTGGACCCGTGGCTCGGCGCGCTCGGCGGCTTCCTGATTCCCGGCGTCCTCCGCATCGTGGTCGCCCAGCATTGCACGTTTTTCATCAACTCGTTCTGCCACATGTTAGGCCGCCAGCCGTACTCCACCAGCCACAGCGCCCGCGACAGCGCGATCATGGCATTCTTCACCTTTGGCGAGGGCTATCACAACTATCACCACGAGTTTCAGCACGACTACCGCAACGGCGTGAAGCCATGGCAGTGGGACCCTAGCAAGTGGACCATCTGGTCGCTTTCCAAGCTCGGCCTCGTCGATGGACTTCGCCGCGTGCCGGACGGTCGCATCCTCCTCGCCGAAATGGGCGAAGCCCGCCGCAGGGCGCAAAAGCACCTCGCAGAAATGCGCGAACAGCCGCACACCGCCGCCCACCGCGCGGCCGACGCCCTTCACGAACTCGTCGAAAAGCTCTCCGCCAACTATCACGAGCTGGAAAAAGCTGTCGCCGACCGCGTCCAGCTTTCCCGCGAGAAGCTCAACGCCTGGCAGGACGAAACCCGCAGCCTGATGCGCGAACTCCGCCGCACCTACTCCTCGGTGTCCGCCTGATAGTTTTTCTTAACTTCACCAACGCCCCGCGGCCGCAAGGTCCCGGGGCGTTTTTGTTTGAAACAGGCTGCCTGTAACTCAAACCGATCACGAATCCGGAACTCCCTCCTTGTCCCAACAGTCACACGGCCCTAGAGACTAACATCAGAAATGGCAGCGAAACGCAAAGATGCTTCTGATGCGAAGACCGCCGATACCACTCTGGCCATCAGCGCCGACTACCGGCAGTTCGTCGAGGAACTGAAGGAGCGGGTGGTTTCCTCCCGCATTTCAGCGGCCCGGGCCATTACCCACGAGGGGATCCTGCTCTACTGGGATATCGGCCGTGGCATCGTGGAAAAACAGCAGGAATACGGGTGGGGCGACTCGGTGGTTCAAATCGTCGCCGCGGATTTGCAGCGGGCATTCCCGGGAGCGAAAGGCTTCTCTTCAGCCAATATTTGGCGCATGAGGCAGTTCTATATCGTTCATAATGAAGGCGAATTTCTCGCACAAGTTGTGCGAGAATTGAAGGACTCCCCAAACCGGTGCCTACCAAAATCATTTCTGCCCCAGCTTGTGGCAGAAATTGGAAAGCAGGATTCCGGGCCTAATCTCGCACAGGTTGTGCGAGATTTCGTGTCCGCTGTCCCATGGGGGCATCACGTTCTGATGTTAGGCCGGATGGAATCGCCTGAAGTACATTTCTGGTATCTCCGCGCCAGCGCCCGCTTCGGTTGGTCGCGCAATGTCCTGCTCAATCAGATCAAGGCGGGTGCCTACGAACGCGCCGTCACCGAAAAGAAGACGCACAACTTCGACCTCGCCCTGCCGGAGCACTTCGCCGAGCAGGCCGACGAGATGCTCAAGAGTTCCTACAACCTGGAGTTCCTCGGCCTGCGCCGCGCTGTGCGGGAACGCGAACTCGAAGACCGCCTCATCACGCGTCTGCAATCCTTCCTGCTGGAACTGGGCTATGGCTTCTGCTTCGTCGGCCGCCAGCACCGGATCGCCCTCGGGAAAAAGGAGTATTTCATCGACCTCCTCTTCTATCACCGCTTCCTCAAGACCCTCGTTGCCTTCGACCTCAAAGTCGGTCCCTTTGAGCCGGAGTTCACCGGCAAAATGGATTTCTATCTGAACTTGCTCAACGATAAGGAGCGCGGCCCCGGCGACCAGCCCTCCATCGGCATCATCCTCTGCGCGGAAAAGGACGACGTGGAAGTCGAGTATGCCCTCCGCACCAAAGCCAACCCCATCGGCGTCGCCGCCTACGCCTTGCAGTCGAAACTGCCCGGCGAATTGAAAGGAAAACTCCCCACCGCCAAACAGCTCGCCGACATCGTCCGGGCGGAGATGGAGGGTGGAAAATGAATGGTGCCGCTTTATACGACCTGTGGCTCGACGAGATGCCATGCTCATCGCCAACTGTCGCCGTCCTGTGCGATCCGCTGCTGCCGAAGCTACTGAGCGAGGAATTGAGCGTGGCCTAAACACACTGAACAACATGCCAGCCGAAATCCCAAATCCAACAGCTCCAGAGGTAGAACCTAGTTCCTCACCAAAGGATTTGCGGGCAGAACTACAATCCGACTTGAAATCGGAGTTCGCCGCCAACCTCTCGGCGGCGGGGAAACTTCCAAAGGTGGTATATGAATCCTTGGTGGCGTTGCTTGATGCTAACGGTCCTATCTCGGCCGATGTCATCGCATCGCTAGCATTAGAAGACCCAATTCAACCGGAGGTGCCCAATGAGTGAGTTGATTCGCTCAATCCGGTTTGAGCATTTTCGCGGTCTCCCGGACAGCAACTTTCATCTGAAGGGGAAGAGCCTCGTCCTGCTTGGATCGAACGGGAAAGGCAAAAGTGCTGTCGTCGACGGCATCGAGTTTCTGTTTTCTGGACAAGTAGGCCGCTTTGTTGGAGCTGGGACGGGGAGCATCGACCACGACGATGCGGTTCAGCACGTAAAGAAACTTGGAGTTCCCAAGGTAACGCTTTCTCTCAGTCCGTCCAACGGAGCCATTAGCAGAAGCCTGTATTCCGAAACGCTTTCGATCACCGAGCGCCAAGCGGTCAAGGACTACATCGAGCACCATCCTGGAGTTGATGCTTTTATTCTCCGGCGCTCGAAGATTTTGGATTTCGTCTGCGACCAAGATGCTGACCGATATAGGAAGTTCATCCAACTTCTCGGTATTTCACATGTCGACACATTGCAGCGGGCCTTTGTTGACGCCGAAAGGCAGGCAAAAGATTCTGCACAACGGGCACGCAACGCGTATCTCACGAAACTTGCGGTGTTCAGGGGTCCTGTCGCAAAATTTGACCCTCAGAATCTAGCTCAGATTCTGGCGCGCGTTTCAGACGCCGTTACAGCGTTTGACTTGGAGAGGCTAGCTCAATGGTCCGATGCTGAAATCCGACTGCCACTTCTCAAGGCAATGCGCCCGGAAGCCAACAAGGAGATGATCGATGCACTTACGAGAGCACTCGTCAGCTTGGAGAATCCGCTGCCACCCGACATCGGGAGTGACATCGCAACGGCCAATACGCTGCGCCTGAAGTTGGCAATGCTGGGCATATCGTCGGTAGATGCACCGCGAAGCAACATCATCGCCGAAGCGGTTGGCTATCTGACCAAGCACCCGACGGAAACGAATTGTCCACTTTGCGAGAAGGAGTTTGAACAACCGCTAACAGACGTTCTTGTTCGCCTCAAACAACGCGGTGACGCCCTACTCGAACTGAGAGAAGCAGTAGCCAATCGCAAAGCGGCCGTTGGCCGCGTGCAGCGTTATGGTGAGGCTGTCGCGGCTCAGATTGCGAAAGACCTCCAGCATTCATCGCTGTTTGAGTCTGTAGCCAATCAAACTCTGCGTAACGCACGCGCATCTACTCTTCGTTGGCTGCGTTCAGTAAAACGGGAAGAAGATAGTTCCTCGGGGGTAGACCCTGCGGCACCGCAGCGCCTATCCACATTAGCGGCTTCGCGCAGCGCCTACGCTTCGGTTTTGAATGCGCAAAAGGCGGCCTTAGTCCCGCCGGACATGTCGAAACTCGAAGCTGCTATCGCATTGGTTGAAAAGGGAATCGCTGCATACGCTGAAATCGCGACCGCCGAGGTTGCAATCGGCGGTGCCACCGAGTTGGCACGGAGGGCTGCCGTGGCAAAGGACGCCTTTTCCAAGGCGCGGGAAAGTGCAATTCAGAAGGTCTTCGAGGCGATTGCCGAAACCGTTCTCGATTACTACCGACGCCTCCATGATTTTGATGACGACAGCGAACGCTCCGAATGCACTGCACTTGAGCTAAAGCCGACGTCGAGGGCCGCAGCCGGAGGATTGCGTCTGGCAATTCAGTTCCTCGGCTTGGCCGACTCCAAGGATCCTCGAGCGTTTCTCAGCGAGGGGCACCTGGACTCGCTCGGCCTCTGTCTCTTCCTTGCGACGGTTCGGATTTTCAATCCTCGGGGCTCACTTCTCGTGCTCGATGATGTTCTGACCAGCATCGACCGGGAACACCGCCGCCGTGTGGGTGAACTGCTCTTCCAGGAATTTGCGGACTACCAAATCGTGCTTACCACGCACGACGAGCATTGGCATGACCTTTTAAGTTCTTCCGCTGTGGCTTGGGGCATTCAGGGAAAGTGGTCGTTTGTTAAAGTCGAAAGTTGGTCCGTTGATTCGGGACCAGCCCTGTCCGAAACCGACAGCTCTTGGGAATTTGTTGATGCCCATCTTACCGAGGCTGATTATCGCGAACTTGGCGGACCATTCCGGCTCATTCTTGAGGACTTCATTAAGCGAAGCTCAGCGAAACTTGAAGTGAAGGTCAGGTTCAAGATCGATGGCAAATATACCGCAGGCGACTTCGTAACCGTAGGTATCCAAAACACGATCCGCGATACTTTGGTGAAGGTTGCTCCAGCGGATGAGACCGCGATTCGCACGGAGGTGGGGCGGGTTTTCGGCCAAGGGGATCTGGTTAATTTCCTGAGCCATGACAATCCCGGTCGCCTTGAAGTGACCTTCGACCAAGCGAAGGACTTTGTGCAGGGTTTGCGCGACCTGACGAAGCGTTGCGAAGCACACAAAATTATTAAGGGTCGGTAACCATGAGCGACCAACCTTTGCCCCAACCCGAAATCATCCCCTATCATACGGAGGATGGCGGCACGCGTCCGCAAGTGAGGCTTCAAGACGAGACGGTCTGGCTGACGCAAAAGCTGATGGCGGAGCTGTTTGGCAAAGACGTGCGCACCATCAACGAGCACATCTAGAAGATCTTCGAGGAGGGTGAGCTGGCCGAGGATTCAGTTATCCGGAAATTCCGGATAACTGCCGCCGACGGAGAGAGCTATTCCACGCACCGGCTGCGGGGCCCGTTTTCGATCACGCGTAGGTGCCAAGCGCCTGATGCACGCCTTCCACGGCCATGCCGCCTTCGCCGACAGCGGCGGCGCAGCGTTTCACCGAGCCGGAGCGGACGTCGCCTGCGGCGAAAATTCCGGGGCAGCTCGTCTCTAACGATCCGGGCGGGCGGCCAACGTCTTTCCACGCGGGTGCATCGGCGACCGCCAGGCCGGTTTTCACAAAGCCGTTCTCGTCGCACTCGATCTCCGGTGGCAGCCAGTTCGTGCATGGCTTGGCACCGATCATCGAAAAAACCGTGGAGGTGCGCACCACGCGTTGCTCGCCGGTCCGGGTGTTTTCCAACTCGACGGCTTCCAAACATTTGCCGCCGGTCATTTTGCGGATCTCGGTGTGATAGAGAATCTCGATGTTCTCCTTCGTCTCGACGCGCCGCGACAGGTAGCTCGACATGCTTTTCGATAGATCCCCGCCGCGAATCAACAGAAACACCTTCTCCGCGGATTCGGATAGAAACATCGCCGCCTGTCCGGCTGAGTTCCCACCGCCGGCGACGATCACGGTCGCGCTGCGGCAGAGCTGTCCCTCGCGCGCGGTGGCGGCGTAGTAAACTCCGGCGCCATCGAAGTCCTCGCGCCCCTCGGCCTCGATCCGCCGGTAGTCCGCGCCGGTGGCGATGATGACACATTTTGCGAGCAGGGTGCAGCCGCAGCCTTCAACCTGCAGTTCCCCGGCGTATTCGCCTTTTCTAACGACGAGCGAGAGCGCCTGCGCCGGAGTGGAGAATTTCGCGCCGAAGCGGAAGGCCTGGAGCTGCGCCCGGTTGGTTAGATTGCCGCCGCTGATGCCGGTGGGATAGCCGAAGAAATTCTCTATCAGCGATGAGGAGCCCGCCTGTCCGCCTGGCGCGTAGCTTTCCAGCACGACTGTGTTCAAACCCTCGGAAGCCGCGCAAACGGCGGCGGCGAGGCCGGCAGGTCCCGCACCCACGATGACGAGGTCGCACAGGATTTCCGTGGCACCATCGGCGGAGAGCGGCCGCAACAGGCCCGCGACTTGGGCGACCTCGCGCAAGGACGGCTTGCGGAGTGGCATGCCGTTTGCCGCGATCAACACCGGCATGTCCCGTGCCGCCAGATTCAGCCGCGAGCACAGCGCCTTGCCCGTCTCGCTGTCCGAGTCGATCAGCCGGTGCGGGATGTGGTTCTTATCCAGGAAATCATCGAGCTGGCGGCCGTCCTTCGATCCGGCCGGAGCCACCACGCGGAGACCGGTAAACTCGCCGTCCCGCTCCAACCGCTCACGACGCATGATGAACGCGCTGATGATCGTTTCGCCCACGCCGGGCAGTTCCGCCAGCGCCTTCCTCAGCGCCGCGGCGGGGATTTCGAGGATCTCGGATTCCTCGGCGTTGCCCCGCGCGCTGGCGATGGCGGAGGTGCCGTTGAGCATCGCCACGTCGCCCATGAAATCGCGCGGTCCCGCGGTGGCGAGGATCTGTTCGCGACCGTCACAGGATTCGAAAGCCTCAATTTCCCCGCTCAGGATCACCGTCATGCCGAGATCGCGCTGGCCTGCTTTGAAAATCAATTCGCCCCGCCGCAGGATCCGGCGGGTGCCCAGCGGCTCTAGCAGCGCAAGCTGACGGTCGTCCAGTTTCGCGAAGGCGATCGACTCCGTATCGCGGTAAAATTGGGCGTCCTTGTCCTCGTCGTTCATAAGTGTTCCTTTGGCCTGACGATGCGCACTTTGCCAGCGATCGGCGTCCCGTCAATGAGGATGCTGGCTCGCCCGCAGGCGGAGGACCTGCAGCGTCGCACCGATCACGAAGAGCAGGAACAACACCCCGGCCGCGGCTTGCAGTTCCGGGCCGTCGCGATCCGAGACCAATGGCGCTCCGATCGGCAGGCGGGTGGAGGTCTCCGTGATGGTTGGAATCCAGTGAAAGAAGAATGTCGCGGAGTAACAGATAGTTTCCACATGGCGCGAGGCCCGGCCGAAGACCGTGGTCTTTCCCGCCACCGCCGCGATGATCAGGACGATCAAGGTGACGATGCCGAGCACGTGCGGAGCTCCGAAACCGCCGTGCTGCATGATCGGAAATCCAGTTAGGCAGGTGAGGACCGTCGTCCAAATGTAGAGCTTCCCGATGAAGAGCATCGCGGGGATTTCCTGGTAGCGGACGAGGGCGATGATGCCGGCAGCCAATGCGACCAAGCTGATAGCCGTGTGAACGATTCCGAGTGGTGTGAGTCCTAGCATGATTCTGTTTGTGTTGGGGCCGGGAAGTTCGCCGAGCCGGAGCTCGAAACCGCGGGTTGCTGCAATCCTCGTTCCAAGAACGATCCGAAATGCGCCCGGGGCAGCCGGTCCGGATTGACTCACGCTTGAGTCGTTCTGCCTCCGCCCTTTGAAGAAGGCCTATCGCCCTCCGATAACCGCTTGGCCGAAACAGGATTTGTGATAGGGTTCAGCCGTCAATTCCGACCCATCGCCATGAACCAATACCAGAAACTCTACACGCCGGAAGACAGCGTCGTCGTCTTCATCGATCACCAGCCGCAGATGACCTTCGGCGTCGCGAACATCGACTGCGCGACCCTGATCAACAACGTCACCCTGTTAGCCAAAGTTGCGAAGGAGTTCAACATCCCCGCCATCATCACCGCGGTGGAAACCGAATCGTTCAGCGGCTACGTCTGGCCGCAGTTGCTCGACGTGTTTCCCGGACAGGAGGTGATCGAGCGAACTTCGATGAACTCCTGGGATTCCATGGAATTCCGAGCCGCCATAGAGGCGACCGGCAGAAAAAACATCATCATCACCGGACTCTGGACCGAAGTGTGCGTCACCTGGCCGACGATCGAGATGCTCGGCGCGGGTTATAACGTTTACGTCGTGGAGGATTGCTGTGGTGCGACTTCGCAAGCCGCGCAGGAAGCGGCGCTCTCGCGCATGGTTCAGGCCGGCGCGGTGCGCTTGACGACGATCCCCGCCTTGCTCGAATGGCAGCGCGATTGGGCGAAGCGCGAGCACTACAACAATCTGATGGGTCTCATCAAAAATCAGGGCGGAGCTTACGGCGTCGGCGTGGAATATGCCTACACGATGGTTCATCACGCGCCCCAGTCGGCACAGAAACCCCAGGTCGTGCCCGCCAAGGCCGGCCACTGATAGAAAGGCGCGTCATGCCCATCCATGTTGCCATCACCCGCCGGGTACTGCCCGGCCGCGAGGAAGAATTCCGCGAAGGTTTGCGCGAGTTTTTCCAAATCTCGTTTGACCACGGCAGCGTGATCGGTGCAAGCATGCTCACGCCGCCGCCCGGTTCCGATTCGCGGGAATACGGCATCCTGCGCACCTTCACCAACGAAGCGGACCGGGATGATTTCTATCAGTCGGAGATGTTTAAAGCTTGGGATGAGCGCGCTCGAACGCTGACCGAGGGCGAGCCGGAGTATCGGCCCATGCACGGCCTCGAAGCCTGGTTCCGCTCTCCGAATCCTCCGCCGCGCTGGAAGATGGCGGCGTGCACGTTGATAGGAGTTTTTCCCACCAGTCTTTTTCTAGGCGCGACGGTCGGCCCGCTCACGCGCGGATGGCCGTTTCCCACCGGCACGCTGGTTTTTTCTATCCTGATGGTGGCCCTGCTGACGTGGGTCGTCATGCCGCTGGTCACCCGTTTGTTACATCCTTGGCTGCATCCCGAAAACTAACATTCCGCCATGAACTCCCATCCCGATTTGATTCTGTATAACGGCCGCATCACCACGCTCGATTCAAAATACCCCGAGGCCTCGAACCTCTCTATCAAGGACGGCCGGATCACGGGCGTGGACGACGCGGAGGAATATCAGCCCGGACCGGAAACGAAGGTCATCGACCTCAAGGGCCGGCGCGTCATTCCCGGACTTAACGATTCGCACCTCCACCTGATCCGCGGCGGCCTGAACTACAATCTCGAACTCCGCTGGGACGGCGTGCCCTCGCTGGCGGACGCCCTGCGCATGCTCAAGCTGCAAGCCGAGCGCACGCCCGCGCCGCAATGGGTGCGAGTGGTCGGAAGCTGGAGCGAATTCCAATTCGCCGAGCGCCGCATGCCGACGTTGGAGGAAATCAACACCGCCGCGCCCGACACTCCGGTTTTCATCCTGCATCTCTACTGTCGCGCGCTGCTGAACCGCGCCGCGCTGCGGGCCTGCGGTTACACCCGCGACACGCCGAATCCGCGGGGAGGCGAAATCCAGCGCGACAAAAACGGCGAGCCGACCGGCCTGCTCATCGCCCGCCCAAATGCGATGATCCTCTATGCCACGCTGGCAAAAGGCCCAAAACTTCCGCCCGAGTATCAATACAACTCGTCGCGGCAGTTCATGCGCGAGTTGAACCGGTTGGGTGTCACGAGCTGCATCGATGCCGGCGGAGGATTCCAGAACTATCCGGACGATTACGAGATCGTCCGCCAACTTTACGAGCGCGGCGAGCTGACAGTTAGAATCGCGTACAATCTTTTTACCCAAAAGCCTAAGGAGGAAAAGGAAGACTTCGCCCGCTGGATGAGGATGACCAAGCCCCGCGAAGGCGATCCGTTTTTCCGCATGAACGGTGCCGGGGAAATGCTGGTTTTCTCCGCCGCGGACTTCGAGGACTTTCTCGAACCCCGGCCGGATCTATCACCCGGCATGGAGGGCGAGTTGGAGCAAGTGGTGAAGATGCTCGCGTCGAACCGCTGGCCGTTCCGCCTCCACGCGACCTACGAAGAATCGATCACCCGCTTTCTCGATGTCTTCGAGCGCGTCAACCGCGAGGCCCCGCTGCATGATCTCCATTGGTTTCTCGATCACTGCGAAACGATTTCCGACCGCAACCTCGAACGACTCCGCACGCTCGGTGGCGGCATCGCGGTCCAGCACCGGATGGCGTTCCAAGGCGAGTATTTCGTGGATCGCTACGGCGCGAAAGCCGCCGAACGCACGCCGCCGATCCGCCGGATGTTGGAGATGGGCATCCCCGTGGGCGCGGGCACCGATGCGACACGGGTGGCGAATTACAACCCGTTCAACTCGCTCTACTGGCTGGTGAGCGGCCGCACGATCGGCGGGCTCGAACTCTATCCGGAGCGTAACCGCCTCAGCCGCGAAGAGGCGCTGCGACTTTACACCTGCGGCAGCGCGTGGTTCTCCGGCGAGCAGGAGGCAAAGGGAATGCTAACAACCGGGCGCTACGCCGACCTCGTCGTGCTGACGGAAGACTACCTCCGCATTCCCGAAGAGAGCATCCGCGACCTGGAATCGACTCTAACGATCGTGGACGGCAAGCCGGTTTATGCGACAGGGGATTTCAGCGATCTATCACCTCCGACCCTGCCGGTGATGCCCGACTGGTCGCCGGTGGCGAAATTCGGTGGTTACGGCGCACCTTGCTATCAGAAACTTGCCGCGTCGCAGGGCCATGTCCACACGCCGGCTTGCGGAGGATTCCAAAAACCGCAGTTCACCACCCGTCTCTCAGAACTGTGGGGTTCCGGCTGCGACTGTTTTTCCTTCTAATCCAACCAACAAATACCATGAGCACATTCATCACCAAAAGCGGAGCGGAAATCTATTACAAGGATTGGGGCTCCGGCCCGGTCGTGACCTTCAGTCACGGCTGGCCGCTGAGTTCGGACGCATGGGAAGCGCAGATGTTCTTCCTCGCATCGAACGGTTACCGCTGCATCGCCCACGACCGCCGCGGTCACGGCCGGTCGAGCCAACCGTGGAACGGCAACGACATGGATACCTATGCAGACGATCTGGCGGAGCTGTTCGAAGCGCTCGATCTGAAAGACGCCGTCATGATCGGCCACTCGACCGGCGGTGGTGAGGTCGCCCGCTATATTGGACGACATGGGACCGCACGCGTTGCCAAGACAGTTCTGATGGGCGCGGTGCCGCCGATCATGCTCAAGACGGAAGCCTATCCCGACGGGCTTCCCATGGAGGTCTTCGATGGCTTCCGGGCGGCCTATCTCGCGGATCGGGCACAGTTTTTCCTCGATGTCGCCAGTGGTCCTTTTTTCGGCTTCAACCGGCCCGGCGCGAAGGTTTCCCAAGGGCTGATCCAGTCGTGGTGGCTGCAGGGGATGATGAGCGGGCACAAAAACGCGTATGACTGCATCAAGGCATTTTCCGAAACGGACTTTACCGAGGATTTGAAAAAATTCGATGTGCCCACTTTGATCATCCATGGCGACGACGACCAGATCGTGCCTGTTCGAGCGTCTGCCATGATCACGGTGAAGCTGGTCAAAAACTTCATCCTGAAAATCTATCCGGGCGGATCGCACAGCCTCGGCGACACCAGCAAGGACATGCTGAACAAGGATCTGTTGGAGTTTGTCCGCTCCTGACTGGAGCGACTGTCAAAAGGTGCGCTGGTTTCTGAATGCGCAACGTCGGTGGATTACCAATCTTAGGACTTTTTCTCTCCCCGTACTCCGACAGCCCGGCGTCGATGTATTGGCCGCCATTGCTCTGTCGGCAATGGATCGCCATGACATTGCGTCCGCAATGTCCCGACCGCTCCATTCCGTTCATTTTGTCTCTTGATAGCTGTGGAAGATGTGTTTTGTTAGTTAGGATGAAAACCCTCTCGCCATCACTGACCGCCTGGGTCATTGTGATCCTTTCCTGCGTAGGATGGATCGGGGGTGTTTCAGTGGCTTTTGTATACTTGCTCGGACTCTCGAATACAGCAGGTTGGATCATCGCCGCCGCCCTTGGTTTCTCTACGACGATGGTGATCGCCATCGTCGTTCATGAGGGGAAGAATGCCGTCGATTTGACAGATTACGAGGAACTGGCGGAGTTTGAGAGGTTGGTTTCCAGTCCGTTCCCGGCGCTTCGCCACGTTCCGAAGCGTTTGAATGTCGCAATCCCTTCACTGCGTGTCCCGGTGAGGATATGAGAAGATCGCGCCTGTTTCCGTCAGCTGAAATGAACATTCGCCTTTTTCGGCCTATCTGATTTGCTCGCTGGAAACCATGGCCACCTTCACCGCAAACGCCGACTACGAGGACAAGGACAGTGATCCCATCCACCTGCAACCCGGAGACGAAATCACCGTCGGTCTCGCCGACCGTGCCTGGCCCGGCTGGGTATGGGCGACCGACAACAACGGCAACGACGGCTACGTCCCCGAGGAAATCCTCGAACCGCTCGGCGAAGGCCGCTACGCCGCGATGGAAGCCTACGATCCCACCGTCCTCACCCTCAAGCGCGGCGACAAAATCGAGTCGCTCCGCCAGATCCACGGCTGGCACTGGGGCCGCAACGAGCGCGGCGAGGAAGGCTGGGTCGGCGGCTATCTGCTGAAGCCGGTCGGATAGACCCAGGCGTCCCAGTCTTGTCACGGCAAATGACCGAATCCACTGATGCCTTCGTTGCCGCGGCCGTACGCCCGCTCACCGGCGACGCGGAAACGAGGGCCGCTGCGGCAACCTTGTTAGGATCCTTGCGCGAGGAGCGGCCGGATCAGGAGGAAGCCGCGCTGAAATGTTGGAACGCGCCCGCCGGGGAAAAACGCCGGCTGTCCTGGCGGGCGGTTTTCCATCTCACCGTCGCAATTATTTCCATTCTACTGCTGGCCCAAGCGACGATGGATCTTCTCGGCTATTGGAAGATTCTCCGACTGAACATGAGTTATGGGGACGACGTAACTCAGGAGCAACTGGATCCCGCGCGTTTCAACGGACCCGAACGGCGCCTGCTGAAAATCAACCCCCAATCCCCCGTCGAGCTTGCGAAGGACTTGTGGGACAGCCAGCCAGAGAATCCGGCGTATTTCGCGGAGTACTGCGCCGCATACGTTTCGGATCACACAAAACTCCCTCCGGACTTCCTCGGACAAGCGCGGCAAATCGATCCTAACAACTCCTATTTCCCCTTCTGGGCAGCGGCTGTCGAAGCCAAGGATGCCGCCAAACAACGCCCGCTCTCGAAGTCTGCGAGAGCTGCGCGCGTGGCCCCGGAATGGGATGTGCTCAACGAGCTCAAGATCGACCAAGCCCTGGCCATTTTGCATGGCAGCCTGAATCTGCCGGACTGCCGGAACTATGACGTCCAGATGGCGAGGGAACGCATTCCCCTTCTGCCGCAGGACACCCCGTTCGAGTATTACCGTTCCCTTTCCATCCTGGCGATGACCACCACGAGTCACCAGTCTTCCTGGGATCTGTCGAGTGCGATCGCCGCCAAAGCCTGGTTGTTAGGCGGGCGGGGCGATGCCGAAGGACTCATCTCGCTCAAGGAAGACCTCGATTTCTATCTGAAGAGTATCTCCCGCACCGAGCCGGGATTCATCATCCAGGATATCCTCATCGAAATCGGAGCGAGAACCGCCTTGAAGAGCCTGGCGGCATCCGCGGCCAAGCTGGGACTCGCCGAAATGGCGGCGGAAGTCCAGGCAAGGTTGGATCGGCTTGAAAAACTAACTGCCGATCGCAAGGCGGTTGTCTTTGAAATCGACGGCCAGGACCCTCTCAGACAACTCGGCGTGCTCAACCGCGAATCCCTTCCCTACCTCGCGGAACGCGCGCTCCACCCACCGGTGCTAACTGACCGCGACGTAAAGCCAGCCCGGATGATCGAATTCGAAATCCTGGCGCAGCTCTGCATTTATGGGACCTGGACGCTGCTAGGGATCGCCGCAGGCATGGCCGCCCTCGATCGATTCCGCTCGCCGCCGGTGATCCGTGGACTTTCGGCGAGGATGGAGTTGCTGTTACGGCCTGCGGATTGGGTGTGGTTGTGCACGGCCGGCATTCCGCCATTCGTCTATTGCCTGTTCATTACCCACCTGACCCCCTTGGGTGGTTCGGGGGCCAACATCCTCGCGGGATTCATCAACCTACCCTACTTCGATGGAGTGTTGCTGCCGATGGCACAATTCACCGGCTTGTTTTTCATGATGCTCATCCTGCCGATTCTCGTTGCGAGATGGCGGTTGGGAAAACGGGCCGCTTCCTTCGGATTTGGCAAAGCCCGGCTCTGGCCCGGCGCCCTCGCCTTTGTCGGCGCGGCGGCGTTCATCCCCGTGTTAGGTTGGGCCGTCACCCGGGATTCCGAAGTCGCGCTCAAGATCTCGTGGGGATTGTTTGTGATCCCCATCGCGTGGATTCTCGCCGTCGTCATCCGCACCATGACGGCCGGTGGAACCCATTTGCTCCACCTGGCCACTGCCTCGCGGGTGCTGGTGCCGGCCTACCTGGCGGCCATGGTGATCCTGCTAACGGCCACGCCTTGCTTCATGGTCTCCCGGCAACATTGGTTCGAACAGGACCGCATGAACCGCCTCGACGCGGGTTACCCTTCATTGACGAAGTTCGAGTATGAACTCTCGGTCGCCGCCCGCCAGGAACTGCGGGAGGCACTGGGATATGAGCACTGAATGAATCTTTCCAAGCATCCCCCAACATGACTCCTGACTCCGATCCACTCGTCGAAACCGCAGTCCGCCCGTTTGCCGACAATGCCGAGATGCAACTTGCCGCCTCGCGCTTGCTGAGCGACTTGACGGAATCTAACGATGGCAGCGCGGCCGGGGCCATCCAGCACTGGGATGCCATGGATGCGAGGACGCGCAAGCCGGTGTGGCGCACCGTGTTGTTCTCGGTCATGGCGGTCGTGTCCGCAATCACTGTGGTGAACGTGGCCAGAGACACGCTCCAGTATGTCGGATTGTATTCCTCAATGACGAAGTTCGTCTCGGTTGGGTCGGACAAGCGACATCAGCAAAAACTCGAGAACAGCCTGACGACTCCGCAACGGCTGCTGGTGTTCGGCGATTCCTCACAACCCACCCGCGCGGGCAAAATGAAGGCGCTGTGGGACAGCGCGCCGGAGAACCCCGCCTACTTCGGCGAATACGCGAAGGCCTATCTATCCGACAATGACAGGCTTCCTCCCGATTTCCTCGAAACCGCCCGCCGCGTCGATCCTCGGAACTCCTGGTTCACCTATCTCGCCGCCGCGGTGGAATGCAAAGGCAGCGTCGAAAAGCGTAAGCAGTCGAAGGCCGCGAAAGATGCCGGTGAGGTCCGCACCTGGAACATCCGCGACAAGTCGAAGTTGGAGCGGGCGCTGGTCCTGCTTCAAGAGGCCCGCTCCCAGCCGGAGTGCCGGGACTACGTCAGGATCCTGGCCCAACAGCGGATAGAGATCCTGCCCCGGGACAACCCCACGGATAACCTCCACTCCATCGCCTATCTCGCGGGCAGCTCCTCGCCGGACATCATCGCCATCCGCCATCTCATGGATGCCATCGGCGCGAAGGGATGGACCCTTGGGGAAGAGGCGGACGCAGAAGGCCTTAAAAGTCTGATAGGGGACTCGGATGCCTTTGTGGCGGCGCTCGCAAGCATCGAGGTGTCCAACATGATCGAGGTCCTCGTCTTCAAAGTCTGCGCGGACGGAACCTCGAAAGACCTGGGCGCGGCGGCGGCCAAGCTCGGTCTCGCCGCCGATGCCGCGCGTCTGACGGAGACTCACCGGCGCTTTGATGCACACAAGCTTGCCCGTGAATCCCGCAAGCCCTCGCCGGATCGGGTGAGACCGGAAACCAACGGAGCACTGCTCGCCAGCCTTTCCTTGCCCATGGTCGCCAGACAAATGGTGGAACCTCCTCCCCTAACCGACGACGAGGTGAAACCCGGTCGTCTCGCCGATCATGAAATCTTTTCGCGCGCATCCTGCATCGGTGTCTGGATCCTGTTGATGGTGATTTTCTGCGGGGCGGCTGCATACCGATATCGCTCACCCGTCCTGATCCGGCGGCTCGCGAAACGCATGGAGGCATTGATGCTTCCTGCGGACTGGGCGTGGTTGTTAGGAGTCGGACTGTTGATGCCGTTGGCCTATATGATGATCCTCAATCGCCTGACTCCGCTGGGTGGACGCCAGTTCGGGCTTCACACGACACTCTTGCTCCTGCCCGCAGCGCATTTTCTCGGTCTCACGGTTCTCATGATACTCCTGCCGGTGCTCATCACCCGCTGGCGGCTCGGCAAGCGGGCGGCGGTGTTTGGATTTGCTAACAGTAGATCCAGGCTGGGCTGGTTTGCGGCGGCTTGTGCGGTCGCGTTCGTTCCCGTGGTCGGCTGGGGCGCTTGTGCCGGATCGGAAGTGGGACTGGCCGTTGCCGCGGGGTTGATCGCAGTGCCGGCGCTCTGGCTGTTAGTCGTGATGCTGCGGGCGATTTTCAGCAAGCCATCCAAAATGCTCCACCGCAGCACCAGCGCGCGGGTGCTGCTTCCGGTTTATGCCACCGCGATGTTGCTGATGGTCTCGCTGGCTCCGGTTTACAAGGCCGCCGGGCAGCGGTGGTTCGAGCGGGACACGCTGATCCGGCTGGACCCGGCGTATCCCTCGATGACCCGCTACGAATACGAGGCCGCCGTGCAAATGCGGAAGGAACTCCGGGAGTTGCTGGGAATGGATTGATGGGCCCGAACGGAGTCCGAAATTTGCCTGATCAACACGCTTGGACATTCCCGCCGCGCTGGGTTAGCACAGCCCGCGTGAATGCATGGTATCCGGCGATCGAAGTGGTGAAGAGTTGTCTCAAGGCGGGCGTCGGCGAGTTCGTCGTCTGCGCTGGCGCGCGGAACGCGGCTCTGCTGGAGGCTCTGGCCCGCGCCGAAGCGGCGGGACTGGTCCGCGTTTGGCGGCATTTTGAGGAGCGCAGCGCCGGGTTTTTCGCGCTGGGCAGGACGCAGGAAACCGCGCGGCCCTGCGCCGTCGTCACCACCAGCGGGACTGCGGTGGCCGAGCTGCTGCCCGCGATCATCGAGGCGCACTATCAGGCGAGGCCGTTGGTGGCGATCACCGCCGACCGTCCGGCGGCGTTTCGCGGGACGGGTGCACCGCAGACCATCGAACAGCCGGGGATTTTCGGGAATCACGCGTGGCAGGGGACTTTCGCCGAGTGGGATGGCAATCAGCCGCTGCACTTGAATGTCGAATTCGAGGAAACCTTCGAGACCGGAGAGGAAGATTTCGCGGACGAAGCGCTCGCTGAATTCAAGCCCGTTCAGGAAAGACTCAATGTCGCGGCGCTCGCCCGCTGGCTGCGTGAGGAGCACTACAAAGGCATCGTCGTCCTCGTCGGCGGACTGGAACCGGACGAGCGCGAGGACGTTTTCCATTTCTGTCAGGACCTCGGTGCGCCGGTCGTCGCGGAGGCCACCAGCGGCTTGCGCGAGGCGCTCCAATCGCTCGCGATCCACGATGCCGACCGTGTTTTGAAATCCCGCCCGCCCGGAAAAATCCTCCGCCTCGGTGAAGTCCCGAGCGGCCGGTTCTGGCGCGATCTCGAGGAAATGCTGCAGGTCTCCGTCTGGTCCGTCTGCCGCAACGGTCTGCCCGGCCTCGCCCGCGAATCTGGCGTCGTCCGGGGTGCGCTCGACCGCGTCATCCAAGCGCTCGGCCCGATCGAACTCGCCGACGACGCCCTTGACTACCTCGCCGGAGCCGGCAGCCGTGCGGTGAAGATCGACGAGCTGTTGGAAATCTATCCGGACAGCGAGCCTGCGCTCCTTCGCACGCTTTCCCACTACGCCTCGATCGGCGGCGGCTTGTTTCTGGGCAACAGCATGCCCATCCGCGAGTGGAACCATTTCGCCCAATGTCTGCGCCCCGTGCCGTCGGTCCGCGCGAACCGCGGCGTGAACGGCATTGACGGTCAGGTCAGCACCTGGCTCGGCTGGTCCGCCGATGTGAGTGAAACGTGGGCCGTCGTCGGCGATCTAACCGCGCTCTACGATCTCGCCGCGCCGTTTGTCCTCGAACAAATCAACTGCCAGGGCCGCGTGCTCGCCGTCATCAACAATGGCGGCGGAAAAATCTTCGAGCGCCTGCCGCGGCTCCAGTCGATGAGTCCCCGCGCCGCCGAGTGGATGACCAATCCGCCGACCGCCGACCTCTCGGGTTTCGCCACGCTCTGGGGCATGAATCACCTGCGCATCCGCACCGTTGACGATTTCGATAAGTTAGAGCCAGGTGAAAAGACCCTGCTGTTGGAAATCGTCCCCGATGCCGCGCAGACCACTGCATTTTGGAATGCTTGGGACCGAATGGCTCGTTGAGGTGTGGAGACTCACATCCGCCGGCGACGGAGCAATGCGAGCAATCCGAAACCACTGAGGAGTGCCACCGTCGGTTCAGGAATCACCGTCATGGTCACGAAGGAAGTGCTGCCTAACGTATCCGATGCGTAGTTCGTTCCGGGGGTGGTGTCATTGTAGTCAAAACGCCACTCGTTGGAGCCATAAGTATAGACCGTGTTGTCCAGGAAGCCGGTGAAGCCGCTGGTGACGCCACCACTCATGTAGCTGATGAGGGTGACTTTGTCGCCCAGAACCCAAGTGCCGCTGGCCAGGTTGCTGCCCGTGAGATCGAGTGTGACATCGGTCAGCGACAGCGTGCCATTGACCGCCACCAAGTCGGCACCGATGGAGCTGTTGTTAGCTGCTTCATAGGCAAAGGTGGAACCAACGCTCATGGTCAGCGCGCCGGTGGCGAGGCTTTCGATCGAGGTGCCTGCAGCGAGCTTCCCGGTGCCCGAGACGGCGACGGTGCCGGCGATGGAGCCGGTGCCACCGAGCGTGCCGCCGGTGACTGCGACAGCCGTGTTTCCAAGGGAGCCGTTCACGAAGAGCGTGCCGGCGGAGACGGTGGTTGCGCCGGTGTAGACGCTGGTATTGGAAAGGGTGAGCGTGCCGTTGCCGGACTTTGCAACCACCAGCAACGTCCCGGTCGGGCCGGTCTGCGCCAGACTGCCGTTCACCGTGGTGTCGCCCGCGCCGATGAAGTTCAGGGTGCGGGAGGAGTTCAAGGTGTTGTTGATATTGCCACCTATCGTCAGGGTGCTTCCGGCCTCATCCGAGTTGATTTGGTAAGCTCCGCCGGTGCCGGTGATGTTGATGGAGCCGTTGAATGCGTTGTTGCCAGAAAGGTTCCGCAAATTGTCCGCGCTTGTTCCGCCTTGATTGTGACCAGAAATATTCAGTGTCGCGTTGCTGCCGATGGTGACGCCGCCGCTGAGTTCGACCGCCCCGATCCAGTTGGAGTTGCCGCCAGCGGCGTTGAGGGTGACCGCGTTGGAACCCAGGGCGTTGCTGTTAGCAAGGCGGAGAATGCCGCCGCCGAGGTTGGTCCCACCGCCAAGGCTGATCGTCGAGCCGGTGGCGAAGGTATTGCTTCCCGCGAGAACCACCGTCCCGGTGGTGGCGTTCGTCGTGTTGGTCGCGAGGGAAAAGTTTCCAGTGTTGGACTGGTTGCTCACCGCGCCATTGAGGGTTAGAACGTTCGTGGTTCCACCTGCCTGGAAGGTGGCCGTCGCTCCGGTGTTGATTTGAATGCCCCGGTTGGCATCCAACGCAATGGTAGTCGCCCCTCCGAAAAGGATGCCGCTGCCAGTGAAGGTCAGGTTCGTCGAGGGGCTGACCGGAACCGCACCCAGAGCCGCATCTCCATTGATGTTGAGCGTTGTCGAGCCGGTGATTGAAGTGCCTCCGCCGTAGCTGTTGGAGCCGGATAGAGTCACGTTGCCGCCACCGCTGGCTACCAGGGCGCCGCCGCCCCCAATAGGAGCTGTGACGATGATGCGGCGGCCCGCTCCCCCGGAATTGATGCGGTTGGCAGCGGTGCTGGAAGCCAGGGTGATGCCGCCGGCGATGGTCACCGTGGTGGCGGCGCCACTGCTCGTGCCGCCATTCTGGATTTCCCCGTTATTGAGGGTGAGATTGTTGACGGTGACGATCGCGTTGTTCGCGTTCTTCAGGAGCAGAATGCCGGCGGTGGTATTGTCGCCGAGCGTCAGTGAATTGCCGGCAAAGCTCGCGTTGCCTCCATCCGCAAGGGTCCGCAGGCTGAACGCGGAGGCGACAAAATAATCGTTGGTTCCCGACGGGGCGGTACTGTCGCTCCAGCTTGTCGCCGTGGCGAAACTCGTGGTGCCTGCCGGATTCGAGGCAGTCAGGTTGACGTTTGCGGCGTGTAGCGATTGTGGCAGGAGACAGATGGCCGCGGCGGCGCTCAGGATGGCGGCATTGCCGACCGTGGTGGTGGTTCTTTTGGGTTTCATCGGGAGGCTTTTGAGATGCGGAAATCGCCACGGAATGGGTCACGGACTCCGGGCATCAAATGAGGAACGGGATTCGTGAAAATCTCCCGACACAGAGCGGTGATTTTTTTTCCGGCTCTAGTTCTGCGGGTGATTCACGTGAACGCGCATGAAGCGCGCCGGGTGCGCCGGGTCGTTGAGAAGGTAAATGTCGCTGACCTTGACGTCGCGGATGGAGCCGGTGCCCGTTTCCTCGACCGTCGCTTCCGGATCGATGGCGACGAAGTCTGCTCCGGCCGTGCTGCTGGCGATGTCGGTCCACGGGCCGGCAGGGCTCTCGGCCGCCTGGACATAAAGGATCACATCGGCCGCCGTTGTCAGGCGCTTGAAGGTGATGGAGAATCTGCCGGCGGTCGTGACCGCCTGCGGCCAGGCGTCCGGAGTCGATCCGTTAGGGTTGGAGCCGATGGCATATTCGATGAGATTGAGAAGGCCGTCGGCATCGAGGTCGATGAGATTGCCGGCGATGGCGTCGTTTTGCCAGTTCGCGCCGAAGTTTTGCTGCCGCCATGTCTCCGCCGCATTGAATACGGTGACGGTGAAACTCTGCGAACGGGTCTCTGTACCATCGCTGACGACGAAGGTAACCAACGTTGTTCCGCTCTCGCCGGCAGCAGGCGTGATCACTGCCGTGCGGGATGCACCCGTGCCGCTGAAGACGATGTTGGCTGGCGGAATCAGGGTTGGATTCGCCGCCGAGCCGCTGAGGGTGAGGGAGCCCAGCGGGCTGTTACTGTCTCCTACTGTTAGCGCGATCGGGCCGGACGGTGTGTTGAACTGGAGTGACTGATCCGGGATGGGGGACAGCGTGGGGGTCTCGTCCGGAGCGATGGCATAGCCGATGCCGTCATACCAGGTGCGTCCTGCGAGAGAACCAATGCCATCCTTCACATAGACCGAGAGCTCATTGCCGGTGACCTTGGTGCGGCCCAGATAGACCTTATACATATAGTGACCGCTTGCAGCTCCCACCGTGGTGGCTCCATTCAGACTGCTGCGGAGAACCTGCTGGGCTCCCTGTTTCTCGAAGCCGAGCAGCGAAGTGGAACTGAGTCCCGCCTGGATCTGCCACATTTCGTCAATATCCGACCAGAAGAACGCATACACATCATAGTCATCCGGCGCGACGCCCGTCACCGTGGTCTTGATCAAAGGCGCGCTCTCCGCCGCCCCTTCGTCCGCGGAGAGAATGCTCCCGCCATTGCCGTGACTGGTTCGGGAAAACCAGAGGCCGTCATTGGGGCCCATCCCGGCTCCGCTGCCCGAGAGCCATGATCCTCCGGCGACGGGAGCGGTGTTGGACGGGGTGGCATCCACATACTGGGTAGTGACCGGGGGATTCGATCCGACATGCTCCACGAGTCCGACGACGGTGAGGTGGAAATCGACATAAGTGGTGTAGGTGCCCCGCAGCCAGAGCACCGCCTTCGTGTTGCCGTCGCCGGCCGGCATGATCGGCCGGATGTTGTCCATGGTGGAGTTTTGGGTGATTGGCGTCCATGTCCATGTCGCGCCGCGGTCGGAAGTGACTCCCCGGTAGATTTCATAAAAGGCCGTCACCTCATCGCTAACAGGATCGATGTTTGTGGAGATGTAAAGCTCGTTGGGGTCTTTCGGATTTACCGCAGCCAGGCCGGTGTAATCCGGCTCTGCGGTGGAGTAGAGATAGCCGCCCGCCTTGGCGAGCTCGTGAACTTCCCAGGTGGTACCGTTCCAGCGTGTGTAGTAGAAGCGGTGGTCGTCCGCGCTGTTGGCGACGCGTGAAGTGAACACGCCGTAGGGATTGCCGTCACTGTCCACTTCGAGGTCGGTCGTCCAACTGCGGTTGCGCGTCGTGCCATCGACCACCGTGTTAGGCGCGAAGACCGTTGTGTAGTCGGTGGCGTAAGGCGCGCTCGCCACATTCATGCTGGCTCCGGCGGCGCGCACGAGCGTGCCATCCATTTTATACATCGCCTTGTCTTCCACATAGCCGGCGTAGATGCCGGTGGAGGTGGTGAATTGGCTGGGATGGGCTTCCGTCGTGATGAAATAAACGCGGTTGGAGCCATTGGAGGCATACTTCACATAGGGTCGATTGGCGCCGCCGGTTCCGGAGACCGGGTCCTTGGCCAAGTGGCCGCCATAGGTCCAAGTGGCTCCAAAATCGGTGGATGTGCTGAAATTCGGATCGTAGCCGTTGGTCCGGCTGAAGTTATAGGTCAGCGGAGTGCTGCCGTTGGGCAGATAGAATATATTGGCGTAAGTCGCGCCAGGCCCAGGGTCTGCGTTGTCGAAAGTTTGCATCGCGGCCCAGGTCGTGGGGTCGCCGGAATTGTTGGAGATGCGATAGCGGGTGAGCGTATCCGCGCCATGGCTTGACCAGACGGCCAGATACTTCCCATCCGGCCTCTTCAGCAGCGCACCCGAATTATGATCATCCGAGCCGCCGGCACCGAAATTCCCCAACGCGAAAACGGATCGTGCGCCCGTGGAAATGTTGTAGCTGGCCACATCCACATCGCTCGCCCGACCACCGTAACCGGGGCTGTCGGTGATGGAACTCACGAGCAGGTTGCCGGTGGTAAAGTCGATGATCGCGCGTTCGTCCTGGAACCAACACCACGCTCCGTTGTTGTTAAACTGAATCAAGTTGCCGTGGACGAAATCCTGCGGATAGACAGGGACTGGTGTCGCATCCACGGGAGTCGATGCCGCGCTCGTGCCCGCACCGTTGGTCGCCGTCACGACGTAGAAGTAGGTGATGCCATTGCCCGCGGCGAAATCCGAGTAGGCGGGGGAGGTGAGTCCGCTCGCGACCACGGTGTAGGGGCCTTCGCTGGAGGTTGAGCGCAGGACGCTGTAGGTGTTTGCTCCGGCGGTGTCGTTCCACGCCAGATTCACCTGGCCATCGCTCGAAGTCGTGGTCACTCCGGTCGGTACTAGCGGTGGCGGAACGCTTCCGTTCGGAGTGAAAACCAGCGCGACCGAGGTGACGCTCTGTTGGAGTGTCAGCGTGCCATAACTGGAAATCGTCCGCCCGCCGGAATCCTGGCTGATGGTTCCCAGTGTAAAGCCGCCGGTGATGTTGGTTCCGGTGAGCAATGTCCACTTGAGCGGGTAACGCCAGAACGGGTCCGTGAAGTTGACCAAAGTTCCCGGAGCATTGAATACCGCATCGAGGCTTGCGCCGCTGCCGATGGTCACCGCGCCACCCGCGACACGGTCGAAGCTGGCGGGAGTTAGAGCATTGTCACCGAGCTCCCATGAAAGCCGTGAGGCAGTGCCATAATTCAGGGAGCCGGTGAAAGTCTGCGTGCCGTATCCCGCGCCGGGATTGTGGGTGCCGTTGATGGTCGCCGCCGTGGCGATGGTGCCGCTGCCCGTCAGAACCGTGCCGGGCGCGGCGGTGAGCGCGCCACCACTGACGATGCTGCCATTGACCGCCAGCTTGCCCGCGCTGACGGTGGTCACGCCAGTGTAGGTGTTGGCACCACCCAAGGTAAGCGTCCCTGTTCCCAATTTCGTGACTGCTAGAACAGTGGACGCGCCGTTGAGGATGCGCCCCGAAACATCGGTGTCGCCGCTGCCCTGGAACGTCAGCGTGCGGGTGCCGCCAACTGTCGAGGTGATGTTTCCGCTGTGAGTTAGAAGTCCGCTTGCGGATTCGAAAATATAATTGGCGCCTCCGGTGTTGAGGTTGAGAGCGCCTGCGAGCGTGTTGTTGCCGGAAAGATTGCGGATGGAGGTGACAATAGCATTGCGCCCGCTGAGTGCGATGGCGGAGGTTGAGGTAATGTCTCCATTCGCGCCATCGAACTCAAGAGTTGAGGCGGCGCTGGCTCCGCTGTTGCTGATGATGCTGATGCTGCCAACCGCGGAGATGGCTTCCGGGTGTGCGATGCGGACCGTGCCGTCATTGGCCGTGGTGGCATTCGCTCCACCGAGGATCACGGTTCCTGATAGAGAGTTGTCGCCATTCAGCACCAGCGTGCCGATGCCCGTCTTGGTAAAGCCGCTGGTGCCTGAAATGCCCAGCGCGAGCGTCGCCGTGTTCTGGTTGACGGCGATGGACGGGGACCCCGACGTTACTGCCAGGTTCAACATGCTCTCGTCGATGGTGTTCAACGTCCACGACTCCGTGCCGGAAGTGTCGCCAAAGGTCAGCGAGCCGATGGTGCGCGTGCGGTCGAGCGTCACTGTAGTATTGGCAGTGATGTTGAGGGTGCTGAAATTCGCCGAATATCCGGGTCCGTTCGCGGGGAAGCTGGCGGTCCACTTCGGCTTGTCGCCCCAGGATCCCGAGCTGTTGGATGTCCAGGTTCCGTTGCCGAGAACGACCGGAAGCTGGATGTTCAGGAGCGTGGCAGCCGAGGCTCCTGCCAGGTCGGTGGCAAAGACAATAAACTCCTGAAGTCCCTCGTTGGTTCCCGTTGGGGTGCCGGAGAGCGTGCCGTCGGCCGCGATGATCAGCCACGCGGGCCCCGAGTATTTGCTATAAGTGATCGTGTCACCGGCATCCGCATCGGTGGCGGTTCCGGCGATGCTGCCGCTGTAGGGAGTGTCCTGGCTGCCCGCGGGCTGCGTGATGGTGGTTGATGCGAACTGCGGCGGCGTGTTGGTCATCATCCTGGCCACCGCGGCATCTCCCAGCGCGGTGGGGAGAAATTGCACGTCATCCAGACGTCCCGCGAAATAAGGGTCTGCGGAGAAATGGCTCTTGCCGAGATAGTTGGAGGATGTCGCGAGATCGCTCGGGTTGAGCGTCATGCCGGTGTTGGTATCGACCAGCACGCCATCCACGAAGAGCTTGCCGGTGTTGCCACTGATGGTGACGGCAACGTGCGTCCACGTATTGATTGGAAGGGCCGCGGTGTGGTTGAGCTGCTGGTCATCACCGCCGTCGCGGATGCCGAACCGGAGTGCGCCTGAGGACGCGCTTGGTGTTAGAAACATGTAGTTGTTCGTGCCGGTGCCGAGGTCGAAGATCCGCTGCCAGTTAGCTCCGCCCGCCCAATAGACCCAGGCGCCGAAGGTGAAGTCGGCGCTGTCTCCCAACCGTGGCGGAAGCACGACGTGATCGGCGCTCGACGCGCTGCCGCTCATCACGATGGCTTGACCCGTTTTTCCTGTCGTGAAAGTGGCGGATCCCTTTGTCATCGCGGTGTGGCCATTGGCCGAGCTGTCGCGCGAGTCATTTTCAAAGCGATACAACGCACCGGCCGGTGTGGACACGCTGGGCATCACTTGTTGGTAGCCGATGGGCGCGGAGTGGTCGCGATACATGGCACCCATGGGAGTGATGGTTCCGTCATCGTAGTGAGTGTCGCGCATCCATTCGACGTTGCTGTAGATCGCATAGCGCTCGATCCAAGACGTGTCATCCATCATGTTGATCATCGCTTGGATGACGTTTTTGTTCTGCTCTGCGGAAGGGTCGTGGGCGTTGTCAGTCCAGTTGGCTCCATTGTTGAACTCAGTGACCCAGATCGGCCGTCCTCCCGTGGCGTCGTGGATGCCTTTGAGGAAGTTATACATGTTGTTGGCCGCCGTTTGCGGATCGTTGCCTGAAAGCGAGCGGTAATAGTGAATGGGGATGTAGTCGAGGCGATAGCCCGCGGCGTCGGCCTTGTTGACGAAATCCACAATCCAGGAATAACCGCCATCGGTGACGGCCGGTCCGCCAAGGCGCAGGCCGGTGGCCAGGAGGTCCGGCATCCGGGCCACCGCATTGGCCGTCGAACCGACCGGGGAAAGATTCTTGTAGGAGTCCTCGACCGGATTGTTAGGTTCATTCAAGCCGAGCAGGTGGCTGACTCCCCGCGTCTGCCAGTTCTGGGTGAGGGTCGGCCAGTTGGGCTGCTGTTTGATCGCCACATATTCCCAGTCCAGCCCGGAGTTCTTGTCGATGTTCCAGTTGTAATGCCACTTCGCGTTCAAGGACGTCGGATCGACATCGCACGAGCCTTTCTTGGTGATCCAGCGCCACGGGAACACCCGCACAAAGCTCACCGAGTCGTTCAGGTTGGACGGCAGCAACGACACTTCGATGTCGCCGTCCTGCGCGACATAGTTTTTGCTGTTTCCGCTGCCGTTCGTGTTGTGGGCGATCGTTGCCGTGTAACCGCGCTTGAGCTTGAATGAGCTGATCTTGTCATTGAACGCACCAAGCGTGGTGCTGTTATAGTCGGTGTAGTTGGTGAGCGACATCGAACTGCCCGTGAACAACGCGCCGGTGAAAACCTGCATCGGCGCAAAGCCGGACGCGTGCGGGATCACCACCGTGCCGTTGCCATACTGCACGATGCGGCAATTGGTGTTCAGGACCGCCGCCGCGCCGTTGACCTTGATCTGGTTTCGATAGGCGGTCGAGTTGACGACCGACGGCTTGATGCCGCTGAAGACAATCCACGAGTCCGATGAGTTGAGGTTGATCGTGCAGCCGGTGAGCGGAGTGCCGCCGCCGGTGATGCGAAGTTCGGAGCGGCCGGTCATGGTCACGATCGTGCTCGTGAGCGTGCCATAGGTCTCGATGTCATTGTCGATGGCAATGGTCTGGGCCTTCGCCAATGGACTGGCCAAGCATAACACGAGCAGGAAGAGGAACGTCAGCCAGCTAGGGCGACGGATTGGATTTTTCAGACAATGAATCATGATTCTATGGGTTTGGGGGGCTTCATTGACCGGATCATTTCCAGACGCTCCCCGGATACAAAAACGAGAAACAGCCGAAACTCCCGACATGGACGCTGGATATTTTTCCGTCCGGGTAAACGTCGGCCGTCGGCGTGTATCTCAATGCACGGGTGCGGCGAGCATGCGCTCCGCCTCCTTCATGAGAATCCTGGCATTTCCCCAGTCGAACCAGAGATCGACCGTGGTTCCAAGTTGGAAGGGCGAGGCTTCCCACCGTTCGATCTGCTGGCGGGCTTCTTTCAAGGTTGCCCCCGCTTCCTGAACGCGACCCTGGCGGAGATCGATCATGACGAGGAGAATCCGGATCGATACTTTCAGTTGATCGATCTTGGCGGTTGCCGAACTCTTTCGAGCCCAAAAGACCGCCCTCTCGAAATTGCCCTGCCGGTAAGCCAGCAGCGCGAGCGAAAACTGTCTCCAGGCCGAGACATACAGATTATCATCCCTGTTAGGGCCGGTGAGGGCGGACTCGAGGATCGAGGAAAGCGGAACAAGACCCCGCAACGTCGCCTCGTCGGCAGGCTCCAGCAGGACGGCCTTGGTGACCTGGGCGGCGACCGCATCGTTTGAGGAGTCCGCAAACCGGCGGATGGCCAGCCCCCGCAGGTGGTCATATTCGGCAGGCTCGCCCCATTCCTTGATGGCGGTGGCGGCAGGCATCAGGATCCGCGACATCTGATCGGTATCGGTCAGGTCCACACTGGTGATGACCGGGACCAGGATGCTGAATCGTTTCGCGGCGGTTTTCCAGCGGCCCTTCGTGAGATTCCAATCGGCCACGGTCTTCAAGGTGTTCGCCGCTTCGAGGGAAAGCGGGGTCTGTTCGACTGTGACGCCGGCGAGCAGGGAATCGGCCTGCTCCATCTCGTTGTATTTCACGTGCACCGTCGCCCGGGCGACTAGGTCCGCCGCCCTTGCCTTGTCGCTTAAAAGCACTTCATTGGCGCGCGCCTGTTCCGCTTCCTGGCGCGCGTCCCTTTCGCGCAGGAACAACCACGTGGACACGCCGAATCCGCCCAGCAAACCGAACATCGCCACGCTGCCCGCGGCGAAGATGAGCCAGTTGCGCCGCACGAGCTTCGTGAACAAATACCGGCGGCTCGGCGGGCGGGCCATCACGGGCTCCTCGTTCAGATAACGCCGCACGTCCATTGCCAGGCCGTTGGCGGTCTCGTAGCGGCATTGCCGGTCCTTCTCCACTGCCTTTCTAACGATCCAGTCGAGGTCGCCCGTTAGTTGCGTAATTGGGTGTTCCTGGGCAGACTCGATTCCTTCCTCGTCCCGGTCTTTTATCTGCTCTCGGTTGAAAGGGGGACGACCCGTTAGCAGCTCGCACAACAGGACTCCCAGACTGTAAATGTCGCTGCGGGTGTCGATGTCGTTGCTGCCTTCCTCCTGCTCCGGACTCATGTAGGACGGCGTGCCCGATCCCGCAAAAGTCGCGTCTCCCTCTCTCTCGGCGCTCGTGGCTTTGGAAATACCGAAGTCGATCACCTTCGGCACAGCGCGTCCGTCGTGGTCGCGCACCAGCACGTTTGACGGCTTGATGTCGCGGTGAATCACCCCCTTTTGGTGGGCGTGCTGGATCGCTTCGCAAACCTGGATGAAAAGCTCCATCCGCTCGCGCACACCGAAACGTTTGAGATCGCAAAAGTCGGTGATTCTCTCGCCGTCCACCAACTCCATCACGAAGTAAGGTCGCCCCGAGAACGTCGTGCCGGCATCAAGCACCCGCGCTATGTTCGGGTGATCCATCAGCGCCAGCGATTCCCGCTCCATCGAGAAGCGGGCGATCACGCTCTCCGTATCCATACCGAGCCGGATGATCTTGAGCGCAACCTTGCGCCGCACCGGTTCCTGCTGCTCGGCCAAATAAACCACGCCGCAGCCGCCAGCACCGAGGCGGTCGATCAAGCGATAGGGTCCGATGCGCGTGCCTAGGCTGCCTTCCTCTCCGCCCTCGCAAAGGGTTGCCGCCTTTTCCTCAACCCTCGGCCGCAACTCGAAAAACTCATCGGCGTCCTGCCGCGCCTCCAACAGAACTTCCAGCCGTTTCAGCCGGACCTCGTCGCCGCGGCAGGCGAACTCAAGAAAGGTGCGACGCTCCTCCTCGACAGAGAAGTTGGATGCGGCGATGAACAGCAGTTGGTTAAGCGACAGGGGTGGTTTCATCGCCGGACTTTTCGCGGATCATTTGAAACAGCAGGGCTTTTGCGTAGGACCACCGGCGTTCCACCGTCCGTTCGCTCACACCGTCCATCACCGAGATTTCCCGGTTGGTGAGTCCGCCGAAAAACTTGAGGGTGATCAGGCGCACGCTGTCAGGCTCTTCCTGCTCCAGCTTGTTCATCATTTCGTCCACCAGCAGCACCCGCTCGTCGAGCGAGTCATCCGCCAAGTCCAGCGCCTGCATGTCAAAGACTTCGGGATTCACCACGCGCTTCTGCGTCGCCTTGGCCCGCACCCGGTCCACCAGGATCTGGCGCATCGCCTGTGCCGCCGCGCGGAAAAAATGCGTGCGGTCGTTCCACGATCGGGCTTCGTCGCTCGAAAGCTTGAGCCACGCCTCATGGACCAACGCGGTCGGTTGCAGCGTCTGGCCCGGCGCGAGATCCGACATGCGTTGTCGGGCGACGCTCCGGAGCTCGTCGTACACCAGTGGCAGAAGCTCCTCCGACAAGGGGCGTCCGCTCCCGTTCGCTGCTTCCAAAATACGGGTGAGTTCGTTCAAAACGGAGTGGTTTTCAAAAACTAGAATCAGGGTCCGGGTTTGTCGATGAATGTTTGACCGTGCCATGGCTGCCACCGCCGCGCCTGTCCCTGAGACATTCCCGCATTTCTGTGGATGAAACCGAAATCCTTTCCCTTGCCAAGTCACGCCGCGCCCGTTACGCATTCCCGCCTCAGCGCAAACGCACTGGTCCCGTGGTCCAATGGATAGGACGATGGCCTCCGAAGCCGTAGGTAGTGGTTCGATTCCACTCGGGACCACCACCTTAAAAGACGCTGAAACCCTTGATAAATAAAGGGATTCAGCGAAAGTCGAGTTGCTAGAGAGTTGCACCGAATCGCACGAAATAGTCTCAAATCGAAGCAAAAATCTGCTACCTCGTGCTACCTGAATTTCTCGTGCTACCCGGGCACAAAGAAGCCCGCAGCATCGTGAGACACCGCGGGCTGTGAATATCTCAGACCTCCTCTGCTTCGAGTGCTGTTATCTCAATGGCTTCCGCTGGGTCGGCAAGAAATGCCTCAAGCGACGCGAAAATTGATTCTACCCATCCGGCGGATATCGCCGTTCGAACTTGCGGAATTTCACCCGGTTCGAATTTCCAGAAGGCGTCCCCATAGTTGAAATAGCGCGCGGAGTTCATAAAAGGTGCAACATCACAACCTAAGGGCCTTTACGTTGCAATAAGGCACTTCTCCCCATTTTGGGTAGGTGTTCATCCGCTCACAATGGCTGCTGGGAAGCTGGAACACAGTGCGGCGAGTGCCATGAAAAACCCCACCTTGGGTAGGGTCCAAGGCGGGGCGGTCCGTTCACATGCACACCGCCGTTCACCCAAACGCGGGTGCAGTGGTGAGACTACTTAGTATCAGGATCGCGCGTAGGGCACGGCAAGCCCGGAGGAATCCCTGCCTGATGGGTGGTGGCTTTTACTAGAGGTTAAAGCAGCTAGGACCGCCGCACGCCGAATTATCAATACACCCGGAAATCTCGCCACCCCCTAAGCAAGATGCAATTTCCGCTAATATCAGCCACGAACCCCCACGCCAGTTTCCCAGCGAGCAATCGCTTCGCAACCTGGTGCTCTGCCTTGAAAGTCCCAACATTCTGCGGGCATAATGTCGTTCACCTGAGACACTCGATGAATATCGCACCAGACATCCAGCAGAGAGTTCGAGTTGACGCGGGAGATCTCGCCGACGATTTGTTGGTCAAGTTAGATGAGTTTTCGGCCAGGCATCCGATCTTGGCGATCGCATTCTGAGGTGCTTGGTGTTTCTCGCACAGGGCAAGCCGGACCGCCTGGGTTTTGCAATCAACACAGCCGAGTCCGATTGGCGAGACACGATAGTGCAAGCCGAGTACGAGCCTCGCCCCGGAACAAAGCGTTTCCAAGGCGACTTTGTTCAAGTCAGGGATTTCAACATGCCCTTCGCATGACAGGTGCCGCATTCTCTAACTTCCCATTCCCACATCCACACCTGCCGGCGGGCAGGCATGCGGCTCATGATCTTTTTAAATTCCTACATGGAAGGGGTTGCGCGACGATTGCGGCGGATCAGCCCGGAGACCAGAAGCAATCCTGCCAAGACCGAGGACGGCTCGGGGACCGGCGACCAGGTGAGAGTATTTCCGCTCGTGAACGAAAAACTGCCTTGGGTCAGCGCATTCGGTGCTCCTCCAACAGCAGAGTAATCGAATGCGGTGAAGAGCGAGGTCCATGTGACGTTGGCTGTATTGCTGCCATTCCGGAAAATATCCGACCAGTTTTGCTCGGTGCTCCAGAAGGGATCCGCGAACGATTCCCCTGCGCCGAGAACGATCTTAAAGACCTCGTTTGCCCCTCCGGCCGATCCCGCAAGCGAACCGGCAACGTTGACGCCATCGTAAGCGGTGCCGCGACCGCTGGCTGCGGTATTGAGGTCCCACGAGAAGATCGAAGCGTCGTTGTAGGTGAGATTGGCATTGACGGTCTGAATGCCGATTCCGTTCCCGGCGGCGTGAGTGCCGGAGATAAACACACCTTGGCCCGAACTGGTGGAACCCGTGACCGTTCCCGAACCCGTGAACGTACGGGAGCCTTCGACCGTCCAGATCCCGCCGGTGACAGCCGTGACGTCCAACGTGGCGGACGATTTGACATCGATCAACGCGGAGTCGGAGATCGAGCCGGCTCCGGAAAGACTGAGGGTGGTGCCCGCTCCCACCGTCGTCGCGCCGGTGTAGGTGTTGATGCCAGTTAGATCCAATGTTCCCGCACCCGCGGTGGTGATGCCTCCACCGATGCCACTAATGACTCCGCCCAGGGAGACGTTGCCGCCACCTGCCGTCAACGTCACAGTGCGCACCGTGGTGGTGGCGAACGCGTTGTTGATTGTCTGAGCTGCGGTGCTGCTGTTAGTGATATTTCCCGTCAGGGTGAACGCGCTGCCTGAATGGGTCATGGCGCTGGTTCCGGCGGCGAAAGTCAGATTGCCAAGATTGGTTTTTGCCGTCGTGGTACCCGAGAGCGTGAAGGATGTCCCGGACGCGTTTGTGAAGGAATGCCCGCTCGAAAGGGTGACAGTTCCATCGCCGCTTTGCGTCAGTGTTTGGTTCGCGCTGTTAACAGTTGCCGCTCCGCCGGAAAGGATCAAACTCGCGCCTGAGGCTGTCGCTCCCAGAGTGGTGCTGCCCGTGAAGTTGGTGGTGCAGGTGGTCAGCGTGGATGCGCCTGTGCCGCTATTGAGCAATGCTCCCGCACCGGCGATTCCAGAACCCTGAACGTTGAGTGCAGCGACTGTCTCGGTTTTATCGTTCACATCGAAAGCACCGCTGGTGATGGTCACATTGCTGGAATCGAAGATCTGGTCGCCGCCTGTTCCTCCGAGTTGGACCATGCCACCGGCGACTGTCACCGCAGCCACCGCGTGAATTGCGGAGGTGCTCGTCTTGCCAAGGACCAGAGTCCCGGAGTTCACGGTTGCTGTCAGACCGACATTGTCAAAACTGCCACCCAATGTGACGGTGCCAGTGCTGTTCGAGACGATCGTTCCGGTGCCGGAACCATTGCCGTTGTAAACGTCGTTAAAAGTGATATTGCCGCCGCCGCCGAGAGTGACGGTGGTCGTTTTGATGTCAAAGCCAGTCGTAGTTCCGGTGCCACCCGCGCGGGCTTGGGTAAATGCCAGGGTCCCACTGCCCGCTGCTTGATTGATCGACAAATTGCGGTCGTTACCGAAATGAGCGGAAAACGTGTTGGTTCCCGAGGTGTTTTGCGAGTTGATGGAAAGTGTGCCCGAGCCGCTGGTTGAGACGGGGTTAACGACGCTGCCAATCACAGTGCCACCCGTGGCTGTTGTCAGATTGATACTCGCATCCACGGAAGTGCCGCTGGTCGATCCGAGACGGATGGTCGAGTTGTTGGATGAGCCCGTGGAGGTGAAAGCAAGAGTGCCGTTTCGGACAAAGGTCTGGCCGGAGTAAGTATTCGTATTCGACAGTGTCACGGTGCCACCGGTGGCGGCGCTGCCATTGGAGCCGATAACGAGTTGGCCCGAGCCCGTGCTGTTGCCGATAACACCCGTGACGTCGATGGTTCCGCCGCTACCAAGCAGGGCCAGGGAGTTCGCCTTTAGATCAAGTGTCGCGTTAGATATGGCCAGTGCGCCGCCTGAGGACTGCGTGATGGCAAGATTCGAATCGAGGAAAATGTTCCCGCTGATCGTGTTCGTGTTGTTGGTGTTCTGGGAGTTCACGGCGAGCGAACCGGCGTTGCCAGTGCCAGCATTGATCACACCGGCGACTGTTTGCCCACCCGCGGAAGCAGTCAGGTTGAAAGTGGCGCCTGACGCGTTGTTCATGTTGCCGCTGCCTACGTAATCGGCACCTAACCGGATTCCGGTGGTGTTGAGTGTTCCCCCGCTGTTCAAATTCAGGGATCCTCCGTTCATGATCGAGAAATTAGCGGCGGTAAACGAGCCACCGATGTTAATCGTGTTGCCGGTTCCGCTGGTTGCGATGCCGAAATCTTTACCTGCGGCACTTACGGTGTTGTTGAACGTTACTACCCTGGAGCTGCCGTAGAGGCGAATATCGTTAACAGCCGTGCCATCAACTGTGAGCGTACCCGCTGCACCAAAGGTGATGTCGCCATTCACGGCATTGATCTCGCCGAAATTGGGTCCGGCGGTTGCGGCAAAGGTGATCGGTGCATTGATCGTCACAAGGCCGCTCCCCAGGTTTTCCAGCTTGGCCTGCGTCGTGCCGCCAAAGTCAAACAGACTGAGCACCGTGCCGCCACTGTTGTTCATCGTCCAGCCGGTGGAATTGTTCCACTGCACCTGGTTCATGGAGGTGATGCTATTGTTGATGTTGGTCGTGCGGGTCGTGCCGGAGAAAATGAGTGTGCCATAATTGGGCGCGGTGTCGGACGACCAGTTGAGGTTGTTGCCCCAGTTGTCCGAGCCTCCGCCGCCATCCCATGTATTGCCGGCCTGCGTGGATTGACCGAGCAGTGCCATCAGTGAGACAGCGAGGGATAGTGGGGTGCTGGAGAAGCAAATGCTTCCGAGGATGTGGGAGGACAAGCGATCAAGCTTCATGGGTTCAGTTTGTGGGTTTCTCGACCTGGGGCAGGGGGGATTCGCGAACTACAACCCCATGAACCCAGATGTCCGGGTATGACCGCGGGTTTATGAAAAATAGATGGGCATCGTGAACGGATCGATGCCGCTTGGATGTGGGTTTTAGAAATATTAAACCACCGTTGAAAACGGGACATTTGAAGGACGGAAAAGGCATATGGGGCTTGAGGGAGATATTCCCGATCAGGTTCGAACGCCCTCTCCGCTACCTCCAAAACCCATGGAACGACCCGTTGTCCCGACTCCAAGCAAGCTACAATGAATCGCAGACTTGCCGACCCATTTAGACTGCCCGCTTTGCTCGCACTCGTCTCAGTTGCCTCTTGGCTTGGCGCGTACGGCCATGCCCGTGGTGAAGCGGTGCTGCAGTATTTCAATACCTCGTGGAAGGAAATCGAGCGGCGGGTTCCGGAGGTGGCCGAGGCAGGTTACACCGCGCTCTGGCTGCCGCCGCCGGCCAAGGCTGGCTCGGGGTCCTATTCGGTGGGCTACGATCCGCTGGACCGGTTCGATTTGGGCGACAAGAATCAGGCGGGCTCCGTGGCGACGCATTATGGAACCAAGGCGGATTTGCTGCGCCTAGTGGAAGTGGCGCAACGCTTCGGCCTGCGGGTGTATTTCGACAATGTGATGGCCCACAATGCCGGTCCGCTGGCGGATGTGCCCGCGGGCACGTTGCTTCCGGGCGTTCCGGGATTTGTGCCGGAGGATTTTCATCTTGTTAGGAAGACGGGCGGCGGATGGAGGAAGGCCAGCGACAGCGTGGACTACAACAACGAGTGGCAGGTGTTGAACCGCAATCCGTTCGCCTGGGACATCGCCCAGGAAAGTCCTAACACCAGCTTCGATCCCGCCGGCCAGACCGAGGGGCTCGACTACCCGAAGTGGTCCGGAATCCGCCACCCTGGCAATACCTCGGTTTACCCCGACCTCGACCTCCCCGGGGTGACCGACGCCAATGGAATTGTGTTTCACCCGTTTGCCGACAAGGAGCCCTACGTGGATACCAATGGCAACGGTCGCTTCGATTGGACGGACACGAACTCTAACGGCCAGCATGATGTCGGTGAGACGGGTGAGTCTTTTACCGACACTGGAGTCGATTCCACGGTGCCGGCGCATCAGGTCGCCGCATGGGGATATGGCGACGGACGTTACAACATGGGCAATCCCGTGGCGGAGGACGTGAATGGGATGCTGATTCGTTCGATTTGCTGGACAATTGACCAGACGGGTTGCGACGGCTTTCGTCTCGACGCTGTGAAGCATGTGCCGAGCGGGTTTTTCGGGCAGCAGAACGGGGCCAAGGATTCCGCCAGCAACGGCTTCCTCGGCAGGGCGCAGGCGCAATTCAATCTCACGCATGGATACGGCGATTGGACGAACCATCGCAATTCGACGTTCTCGACCGACGCGGCTCGCGATGATCTGATGCTTTTCGGCGAGCACCTCGGTGCTCCACCCGATCCTAACGACTACCTCGCTGCGGGCACCCGCATCGCTAACGACAATTTCCTGAATTACGTCGGTGGCTACTCGGGGATTGGTTCTAGCATGGCAGGTTACGATTCGCCGGGGGCCTTCACCTTGGGCGTCGATAATGGGGTGATGTATTGCCTGAGCCATGACAACAATTACATGGCGGGCAGCGAACGCCCCGCCGCGCACCAATACATGCTCACGCGGGAGGGAGTGCCGATCGTTTATACCGACGGCTATAACATCTCCGGCGGTCCCAGTTATTTCACGAAGCCTTCATATATCCCATTCCTCGGCCAATACGGCCAAAAATACGTCACCGGCACGCTGGCGGTGCGGCAGGAATTCGTGCGAGGCGATCAGATCCCGCGCTGGTCCGCACAGAATTTTTGTGCCTGGGAGTTTCGCGACTTCAGTGAGAACCCCGCGATGTCCGCGGTCGATGCGACGACCGTGTTGCTGATGCACGCCCGCAACTATGTTGGGGGCCAGCAGATGCCGTTCGCCACGACATTTCCCGTGGGTGCCCGGCTGCGAAATTATTCCCAGTTTAATGGAGCGTTCTACGCGACGGTCGGAAACGATGGCCGCCTGCGTGGTGATGGCGATGCGAACCCGGTGATCGTCCCGAGCGGGGGCTACTTCGCGTTTTCCTATGATGTGCCACAGCTTCCCATCGTGTGGAACGGCTCGCCGGTGGTGCATCCGATCGATATTTTCGAAAATGGCGTTCCCGTGTCAACGATCGGGGTGCTGCGCAAGGACGGCGCCAACGGTGACGCCGGATACACCCATACCGAACAGATTCCGCTCGTGCGCGATGGCACGAACCTTCGCTTCACCGCGCGTGGCGACGGGGCGACGGCTAACATCCTGATGAAGCTCGATGGTGGCATCGACCTCAACGGCCAGATGGGTGGCACTTTCACCGCTGGTCGCGACAACCTTCCCGGCACGGCCAAGGACACTTTTCTCGGCTATGAACGGATGCGCTTCGTTCACCGCGTGGCGGAGAAATTCGCAGCGCGCCTCATCACCTCGCCGTCACGCGACATCATCGGCTCCGGTGGCGCGGAGAACTGGCAATGCACAATCGGCATCGCCGGCTTCACGCGGGTGGACGGCAACGGCCTGAGTACCGACACCGACACCGCCGACTGGGTCTATCACAATCCCGACGCCACTGGAATCAATGGTTCGACGCAAACCCAGTTTTCGCCAGCACCCGCCGCCGCCGCCGGGCAGCCGGTTTCGATTTGGACAAAGATCGGCTACAAATCCAGCGGCATCACCCAGGCCTGGCTTTACTACACCACCGACGGCACCTCCCCGGAAGGCAGCGCCGGCCTCGGGGCCGGCACCACCCAGACCATCCCGCTCGCCTACGACCGGGATGGCGATGTCGATGGCAACGGCACCCAGGCATGGTGGCGTGGCACACTTCCCGCGCTGCCCGCCGCGACCGTGCTGCGCTACAAGATCGGCGTCCTCAAGACCAGTGCGGCCAACATCTTCCCATCCAGCGCGGATCTAATCACCCGCAAACAGCGGATGGAAACGCTCTTCGAAGTCGCGGATTTCGACGCCACCGCAGCCACCGTCTTTCCGCATGCCGACCTCGGCGCGCGGACCACCGGTCTGGCCGAAGGATTTCATGTTGTTAGGACCCGGGCGTTTTTGTCGCGCTCGGGCAAGGCCTCGCTCTTCAAAACGAACACGCGAACGTTCTACTATGACACCCTCAAGCCTGCCGGCGCGGTGATCTTCCCTGCGGAGAATTCCACGCTTGGCGGGACAACCTACGGCTTTGTGGTGCAGACCGACGCCAGCGTGACCGGCGTGCAATTCAACGCGCTCGACTCGAATTCAGCCAACGATTCGCCGGCCAACGGCAATGGCGCGGGGAACTGGGCCTCCGCCGTCGAAGTCACCCCGACCCAGGCCAGCGCCACCGGCCTCGTGCGGGAATGGCGTTTTGAATACAAGAACATCCCGGCCAGCGGTGCGGCCATGATCAAGATCCGCTTGCGCGAGGCGTCATCCGATCCTGACAACACTCTGGACGATGCCACCGGCTGGTTCACCACGCTGACCCGCAACGTCAATACCGGCTCGGCGGTGAATTATCGAATTCAGTTTCCGACTACCGACGGCACCGTGGTCGGCCCGAACTATGTGGCGAAAGTCTATTTCAACAAGAGTCTGGCCAACGGAATTTCCGCCGCTCAGATGATTGATGAATTCGCAATCACCCTGGATGATCAGATGATACCGCGAAGTGACTATGTGTTCATTGCCAATGAAACCGCGACGGAGTCCGCCATGTCATTTCATTTCCCGAATTCCTACACCGGCAACCCGGACGATCTGCATGAACTGCGCGCGACGCACCAGCGGGCGGACATATCGCTGACGGACACCCGGCTGGTGAAAGCCGCACCCGGCGCGATCGTCGATAGCGACGGCGACGGCCTGCCCGACTATTGGGAAAATCAGAACGGCCTCGCGGCTAACAACCCGGACGGCCTCGAAGGTGGTGAGGGAGACGTCGATGGCGACGGCGTGAGCAACCTCATGGAGTTCCTAGCCGACTTCAATCCGGCAGACCCCAGCGACGGCCACCTCCTCAATCCCATCATCTCGCGGGTCGGCAACAGTTGGCGGCTCCAATTCCCGGTCATTCCTAACCGGCGCTATCAAATCGAATCCACCTCCGATTTCAGAGGATGGGCCAATCTCGGTAGTGACTTCACCGTCTCCACCGCCGATCCCGCCTACCAGTGGACCGCTCCTGTCGTCGCTGGTTCACAGGGATTTTTCCGTGTTAGGATCAGTCTTCCTTGAAACCGCGAACATGCCGATGACGAATCGAGAGAAAGACCAGTCGAAGTAACTGCCCGGAGTGTTAGGCGGCGCCGCAAGCTGCTCGACGTGCCGATCAAAATTGTGTTATGCACCCGCCGATGATTCCTCCAAGACGATCTGCCGGTTTTCTCTGGTTGCTGCTTCCCACCGTTGTTTGCGTGGTCCTGTTATTGGCGTCGATTCCATCGCTGTTGATTGCCAAGAAGGTCGTCGGACTGCTGGTTCTGCCAGCCGGCCTGGTTTGGCTGGGACTGCTGGCGATGGTCGGTTGGCCCGGATTGAACCGGTGGGGACGTGCGTTCGCCACGCTGCTTCTGGTCGTTTACACAGTGGCTGGAAACGCCTGGACCGGTGCGTGGTTGTTAGGGCGGTTGGAATCTCCCTATGCCGCGATGGCGCACCCGCCGCAACCCTTCGATGCCATCTGCGTGCTTGGCGGCGGCACGTCCGCGACTCCTAACGGCTACGCCCAGCTCGGCCCGGCAGGGGACCGGCTGATCGTGTCCGCGCGCATGTTTCTAGCAGGAAAAACCCGGCATCTGGTTGCCAGCGGCCTCAGTGTCACCGACATCGGCGGCAGCCGCTCGCTGGCGGATGACACGGCGGCGGTGTGGCTGGATCTCGGGATTCCGGAAACCGCGATCACCCGTCTATCAACTCCGCGCACCACCGCCGAGGAAATCCGGGCCTACAAGGAACTCATCTCCGCAAATGCTTGGAAGCGCGTCGCTGTGTGCTCCTCCGCCTGGCACCTGCGGCGGGTGGAGAAAATCTGCCGGAAGCAAGGCGTTGGGATGGTGCCTGTCCCGTCCGACTTTCTATCATCCCCGCTGCCTTGGACTCCGATGTATGCCGTGCCCCAGTCGCGCGGGTTTCAAAACGTTCAGAAAGCACTTTGGGAATACCTCGGCAGCTTCACCGGCGGCTGATTCAAAAGTAGTCCAGGCCTTCAGTCCGTTCCTCCGAATCCACAAGCGGACTGAACCTACCTTCGGCTCCAGCCTGCCCGTTCCAATCCCAAGGCGCAACCTCAGCCCCAAGCGGTCCGGTGGCTTTCCATCTGGCAATCCTTGCTGAAAACTGTTACCTCCCGCCGCACCTTCACACCGGCATCGCCTGACAGAATCCGGCCACCGAACCTTACTGTCCCATGCACGCTCCCAGGATCTTTATCTCCGCCGCCAGCGGCGACCTCCGCTCCATCCGCCAGATCGTCAAGGAGGCGCTGCTCACCATCGACTGCCACCCCGTCGAGCAGACTAACTTCCCGCCGGACGCCCGCACCGTGGGAAACATGCTCCGCGGGAAAATCGGCGACTGCCAGGCACTCATCCACATCTGTGGCATGCGTTACGGTGCCGAACCGGACCCCGCCACCCTGCCGCCCGGCACCCCGCGGCGTAGCTACACGCAGATGGAATACCACATCGGCTACGAACTCCAGGACGAGCGCGGCGACGACCGGTTCCGCATCTATACCTTCATCTGCCCCGAGAACTTCCCTTACGACGAGGAACCGGACACCGAGCCCCAGGAAAAGCGGCAGTTCCAGCTCGCCCACCGCGCCCGCCTCTTCGAGGGTTCTCACCTGTGGGAAAAACCCAGGGACGCCGACGACCTCAAGGCCCGCATTCTCGCGATTCAGGAGCAGGTTTTCACCCTCAAACAGGAACAAGCCGAGGTGAAAATTGAAGTCCTCCAGAACCGTCACCTCGGCCTGAAGGCCTTCGCCATCCTCCTTTTTCTCCTCGGTGGCATCTACGGCGGCCTCGCCTTTATCAACCGTCATGTCGAAACCTTGCCGGCCCGGGTGGAAGATTCAATTCGCAAGGGCTACACGGTGGACGCCGCCCGCATCCGCATCCAGTTGGAAGCAGCATCCCAGAAGAAGCGGGACACTGACATCGCGGAGGCCAATGACATCGCCCAGCACCCCAAGTGGGATGACCGGCAAAAGCTCCGCGAAGAAGCCGAAGCCGCCCACCAGCAACGCGTTTCCCGCGTTACCCAGTATGCCGAGGACTTCGCGGAACTCGCATCCGCGCAGGACGCTTCCCTCGTTCTTATTGAGATGGGCCGCATCATCGAAACCGAGGGCGTGGACGCAGCTCTCGCCTATTTTGACACGCAACGCGGAGATGTTCTGAAACGTGCCAAATCCCGTTTATCGACGGCACACGAGGCCGTTCGTCGTGAATTGCAGCCTTCGTTGAAAGCCGCTGGCCTGCACGCCACCAAGGGCGATTCCCCCGCCGCCCGCGCCAGCTACCAGGAAATCCTCTCCCTCGAGCCGGACTGGCCGGAAGCCATCGATGCCTTCGCCTGGTTCCTCCTCGATGCCTCCATCCAGTCCAAGCGCCACGGCTCCCAGCGCGCCGCCCTCGCGGATGCGGAGGCCATGCTCACCCTCGCCAACCATCGCCAGGCCCTTGCCCCGGCGGATCCCTTCGCTCTGCGCCTCCTCTCCGTAGCATCCAATCAAGTTGCCGACGTCCTCATCCTCCGCCGCCAGCCCGGTGACGCGGAAAAAGCCCTCGGCCATTTCCAGCGCTGCAATGAAGCCCTTGAAAAACTTCTCAGTGCGAACCCGGACTCCGCCCTGGCCGCGCGAGATGTCTCTATCAGCTTGAACAAGCTCGGCGGCTTCCTCGCCCTCCGTGGCCAACCCGGCGATGCGGAAAAAGCCCACGGCCTTTTCCAGCGCAGCAATGAAGTCCGCGAAAAGCTCCTCACCGCGAACCCGGACTCCGCCGAGGCCGCGCGGGATGTCTCCGTTAGCTTCGAAAAGCTCGGCGAGTTCCTCGCCAGCCGTGGCCAGCCCGGCGATGCGGAAAAAGCCCTCGGCCATTTCCAGCGCAGTCTGGAAGTCCGCGAAAAGCTCCACACCACGAACCCGGAGTCCGCCGAGGCCGCGCGGGATGTCTCCTTCAGCTTGGAAAAGCTCGGCGGCTTCCTCGCCAACCGCCGCGGGCCCGGCGACGCGGAAAAAGCCCTCGGTCATTTTCAGCGCAGTCTGGAATTCCGCGGAAAGTTCCTCACCGCCAACCCGGACTCCGCCGAGGCCGCGCGGGATGTCTCCCTCAGCCTGAACAGGCTTGGCGGCTTCCTCGCCAGCAGTGGCCAGCCCGGCGATGCGGAAAAAGCCCTCGGCCATTTTCAGCGCAGTCTGGAAATCAGCGAAAAGCTCCTCACCGCGAATCCGGATTCCGCCGAGGCCGCGCGGGATGTCTCCATCAGCTTGGAACACCTCGGCGATTTCCTCGCCAACCGCAGCCAGCCCGGCGATGCGGAAAAAGCCCTCGCCCATTTTCAGCGCAGTCTGGAAGTCCGCGAAAAGCTCCTCACCGCGAACTCGGATTCCGCCCAGGCCGCGCGGGATGTCTCCGTCAGCTTGAACCAGCTCGGCGAATTCCTCGCCCGCCGTGGCCAGCCTGGCGATGCGGAAAAAGCCTTGGCCCATTTTCAGCGCGACCTGGAAATCAGCGAAAAGCTCCTCACCGCGAACCCGGACTCCGCCCAGACCGCGTGGGATGTGGCGGTCTCCCACTACAACATGGCCACCTTTGCGGAAGACCGTGAGGATGCTGCAGGGAAGGCCCGGCACCGGCGCGCCTGCTACGAGATCCTCGCTCCGCGCATCGCGCGGGGGATGACGTTCGATCCGCCGGTCATGCGGGTTTTCGTGGAACTGAAGCAAGAGTTCGGCAAGGAGTGACGTTGCTACCTTCCGCAACTCCCTATGGTTGGTCGGGACGGAAATGTCCCGACTCCTTATGAAACCGTCCTTCAGAGCGGACTGAAGTCCTGAACTACCTTTGGCACCAGCCACTTCTCGCGCCGGAACCACGTTTCCTGCCGTTTCGCATACTGTCGGGTGGCGGTGTTGATGAGATTCTCGCAGGTGGCGCGGTCGATCTCCCCGGCTAACAACGCGCGGATCTCGCGGAAACCGATGGCTTTCTCGTAGTTGGTCGAAACGTTAGATAGCGCCGCGACTTCCTCCAGCGCGCCGCCGTCCAGCATCGCGCGGGTTCGGATGGCTATCCTTGCGTGGAGATCGGGTCGGCTGCGCTGGATAACGAGGCCGCGGAGTTGGGAAGAAATTTCCGCGGTTTGCTTTTCCCATCCGTCGCGCAGGTCCGAGGCTTTTTGTCCGCTGAGGAGGCAGATCTCGAGCGCCCGTGAAACGAAGCGGCGGTTTTGCAGCGCCGTGCGCGAGGCTTCCACCGGGTCTAACTGCTGTAGTTCGGCGACGAGGTCTTCCAGTGGCCTGGCATCCATTTCCGCCCGCAGCGCGGCGTCGGCGGTGGGCAGGGGGGCCGCGCCGTGGGTTAGGAATTTCAGATAGAGTCCGGAGCCGCCGGTGATGACCGGGGTTTTGCCACGTGACTGGATTTCCGCTATCAGCGGTTTTGCTAGATTCACATAGCGCTGGGCATCCGCCGACTCGGTGGGCTCTAACACGCCGTAGAGATGATGTGGCCAGCATGAGAGTTCATCCGCTGATGGCGCGGCGCTGACGATTTCAAGTCCCCGATAGAGTTGGAATGCGTCGGCGTTGACGATCTCGCCGTCGAGTTTTTCCGCCATCTCCAGGGCGAGGGCAGATTTGCCCGAGGCGGTGGGACCGCAGATGTAATAAGGCTCCGCCTTCAAAATGGTTCGTTAGAACGGGAACTTGCCGCCGCCGAGGCCCTTCATCATGTCCTTCATGCCGCCGGCACCGCCCATTTGTTTCATCATGGCTCCCATCTTGGTGGGCGACTTCATCATCTTGCGCATCTCACCGAACTGTTTGATGAGCTGGTTCACCTCCATGATCGTGGTGCCGGAACCGGTGGCGATCCGCTGGCGGCGCGAACCTTTGATGATCTCGGGACGGGTGCGTTCGAGCATCGTCATCGAGAGGACGATGGCCTCGGTGCGTTTGATCTTCTTGGTGTCGAAGGCTCCGGCGGGAAGTTGCTTTTTGATTTTACTGAAGCCGGGCATCAGTCCTAACAATCCTTCGAGCGGGCCGAGGTTCTGGATCATCTTCATCTGGTCGAGGAAGTCGGTGAAATCGAATTTCCCGTCCTGCATGCGCTTCATCGAGCGCATGGCATCGGCTTCGTTCACCTTGTCGGCGACCTGCTCGACCATGCCGACGATGTCGCCCATGCCGAGAATCCGGTCGGCCATGCGGCTCGGGTGGAATTCGAAAAGTTGATCTAACTTTTCTCCCTCGCCGGCATACTTGATCGGCTTGCCGGTGACGGCCCGCATCGAAAGGGCCGCACCACCGCGGGCGTCGCCGTCGAGCTTGGTGAGGATGATGCCGGTGATGCCGACGGCGTCGTCGAAGTGCTTCGCGACGGAAACCGCCTGCTGGCCAGTCGCGGAATCGGCAACCAACAATGTTTCCTTCGGGTTGACGAAGGCGTGCAGGCGCTTGAGCTCTTCGATCAGGCGTTCATCGATTTCCTGACGGCCGGCGGTGTCGAAGATGAGGACGGTGCCTTGCTGTTTCTCGGCCCAGGCAAGCGCGTCACCTGCGACCTTGACGACGTCGGTCTCGGTGGCTTCCGGAGTGTAGCAGGGAACATCGATTTGTTTGGCGAGCACCGCCAGCTGGTCGATCGCGGCGGGGCGATAAAGGTCGCAGGCAATGAGCAGCGGCCGGCGGCCTTCCTTCTTCAGGCGGTTCGCCAGCTTCGCGGAAGTGGTGGTTTTGCCAGCTCCGTTGAGTCCGCAAATCAGGATGCGGGCGGGCGGGTTGAGATCCAGCGGGGCCTGGTCACCTCCAAGCAGGGCTTCGAGCTCGTCGTGGAAAATCTTGACGATTTGCTCGCCGGGTTTGATCGACTTGAGCACGTCCTCGCCGAGGGCTTTCTCCTTCACCTTGCCGATGAAATCCTTGGCCACGGCGAATTCGACATCGGCCTCCAGCAGCGCGATTCGGATTTCGCGGAGCGCGTCGGCGATGTTTTTTTCCGAAATGCGGCCGACGCCACGGAGGTTACGGAAGGTTTTGTCGAGACTGTCGGAGAGTGAGGAGAACATAAGGAAGGATGCTGAAAGGAAGAGGCTATTCCCGGTCGGGAGATTGGCGGATTCGCTGTGCTTGGTCGCAGGGCGCGGAAATGGCTGACATCATTTGGCCGATGATGCAAGTGCCATGGAGCCAAAGGGCTTCGGGAGGTAGGGAGAGCTTGGAAACCTGAGACACGCCTGCTCCGATTCGCCACTTGCCGAAGAGCCTTCGCACCGCGGGAGCCGGGCGCTGGCGCTGAGGGTCGGCGCTTGGGGTCAGTCTTGGAAATTCAGGGCTCTACCTTTTCAATCCGCCATTCGAATTAAGCCGTTAAGCAAACACATTTATTTAAGTTAAATATCGGGACTGCCGCGAACCGTGTGACTGCACCGGTCTATGCCTTATGTTTCTTAGACTTCTGCCATAAAACATTTTTGACAGGATAAGTTTCTTGCCATCGGAAGTTTGAGAAATACGTATCACGGTGATTTTGGATTCATTTTGATCCATAGCTCCCCCCAATTCGAGCATTATCAGGCCTATCAAAATATCAATTCAATGAAACCATTTGCATACTTACTTCCGATCAGCGTGTTCGCTCTGTGCCCCACATGGGCTCAAGCTGGGGAACCGGTTGAAAGCTCCCTCCCCGACCCGAAGCCTGGAGATTCGAAGAAAGTTACACCGGTTGATTTCCACGACAACAACGGCTGGGGTAATGGCGACCAGGACGCTCCAGGCAATAGTGGCGATCACAACAATGCGGAAAACGGGCCCGGCAGCGCTCCCGGAAATGGAAATGGGAAACCCGCCAAGGGCGAAACCGAAGACGTGACACAACAGGAATTGGAGCGCATCGAACGTGAAGCTCTCGAGCGGTCCGCGGAAGCCAGCGTGAAGGCGCAAGCTGACAAGGTCGTCGCGCGACGCGTCAAGTAACACGCCACACTTCAAGAGGCGTCACCGGTCCATCATGCGGTCACCGGACCTAGCCGAATCGCCGCAATTGACGCAAAGCCTGTCCGTGAATCTTCATGCAGCTCCCACCACCCAATCCCGGGAGTGGTGCCCTTTCGGGAATAGCCCGCAAGGGTGTGTTTCTGTTGGAAGTTCTCCCGTTCGGTTTTCTTTTTCCCGCACTGGTTGCCTTGGGAGGTTCGACCAACCTCCTCAACTGGGGTCCGGGCTTGTTGCTCGCGGGACTCTGCTGTCTGCTGTTAGTCGGCAAGAGCTGCCACACGGCGCGCGGAGGAGTGGCCCACTCCATCTGCTTCTTGTTATTCCTCGGCTTCCTGTTGATCCGCACGCGGCAATCCCCGGATGTGTCGGCCTCCGCCAACAACTCCGCCTTGATCGTCCTCGCAGCGGCCGGATTTCTCATCGGCAAGCGGGCGGGTGCGGGCAAATCGCGCGCGTTGTTCACTGGACTCTCGCTTGTTGCGATCGGGAATCTCGCCTGCACCGTGATGCAAATGGCGACCCCGGATTGGAACCTGATCTATCCGCAGCGCACCGGGATGTTTCCCTCAGGCTTCTTCGCCCATTACAGCTATTCTTCGGCCTTCTGCCTTGCAACGGCCGGCCTGCTTTTCTCCCGCGGTGTCAATGACTCCACGTGGCTGAAATCCGTTTTCCTCGCCGGAGCCGCGTGCGCGGTCGTCGCCATCCCCCTCAGCCTCTCACGCGGCGGGAATCTGGCGCTTGCCTTCCTGGCGGCCATTGCCATCGCGCTTTTGCTGGCACGGGCATTCTCGACGGCCAAATCCTTGCTGAGCTCTTGGCTGCCCGTCTTCGTGCTGCCGGCCTTGGTGTTGATTTTCGGAAGCGCCTTCGTCCCCCTGATCGCCCGTAACACGGGGTCGGATGCATTTTACGCCGACTCCGTGAGGTTCGACTTTTGGAAAGCCGCGGTGCAGATCTCAACCGAACACCCATGGCTCGGTGGTGGCGCGGGAAGTTTCGCCTGGCAGGTCTTTCACGTTTTGGATGGCCTGTCTGCCGAACCCGGGAAAACACACAACGAAGCTCTGCAAGTCGCGGTGGAATATGGATACCCCGCACTGATGATTTTGGCATTCCTCATTGCCATACCTGTAGTTCTCTGTTTTTGGCGTTATGTGAACAGAACCGGCACCGCGACTACTCCGTGGGCAGCGGTCGGTCTGATGGCCATGTTATTGCAATCCAACTTCGAAAACATCTTCCACACCGCTCCCGCAGCCTTCATCACCGCGCTCATCCTCGGACGGATCAGCCGGGACTTGTGGAGTGCGGAAAGCGACGACATTCCCAAAGAAGTCGGCCGCGGAAACGACCGGATTCGTCCGGACCGTCGGTTCCTCCTCGATGTCGGTAGCCACGTCGGCGACCACCTTGCCGGCCGCGCGGATGCCATTTCGAAACTGATCGGACTGCTCTCACAATCGAAGGATGAGACGTGGAAACGGAGCGCCCTCCGCCTCACCTACTGGTCGAAAGTCGGGAATGACAATGCCCTGCGCGACGCCGTCACCAAACTCGGCGCCACCGCCTCAGCCGAACTCGCTCGTCTTGCCGGGAATCCTCCGGACGCGGCCCAACCCACGACGACTCTCACCCGCGGCTTGCGGGCCGCAGGGAATCTCGCACTTGCCGGATGCGCCATCCCTGTCGTAATCGCAGGGACGGAAATCTCCCAGGCACTCGTCCAAGCCTGGGTGCCCATGTATCACCCGGAGCGCCTTACAACCTTCAAGCGCTTCACCCAACTGCTTTCATTGGTCGAACGTCACCCGGGCATGGGAATCGACCGCCAGGTTCTCACGGCCGGTCTGAACGCCCTCTATCACTACAAGAGCCAGGAGGCGCGGGAGCATTGGGCATTCACCTATCGCCCACGGCTACTGCGCGCGGTCCCCGGCTGGCGAACCGACCCGGGCGTAGCCCTCCAGCTTGCCGACATCAGCGGCTGGGCCGGTGATGCGGAATCGGCGCTGAACTTCTACAATCACGCCATCGCGGCCCAGGGAGCCAACGAATCGCTGTTTCTTGCCCGCTCGTTCAAGGGACAATATCTGTATGAACTCTGCGTATCGGCGGCCGCCGAAGGCAAGCTCGACCAGCTCAATTTCTATGCCCGGGAAGCGGTCGCTAGTTTCAAGGACGCGGATGCAGCGATGGGCGTCAATCACGGGACGCTTTCCCCGTTCTTTATGAAAATGCTCCGGCAGTGTCAGAACTTCCAGAAGCAGGATACCTAATTCCGGCCTTTCTCCGCGTGACTGATTCCTCGGATTCTGAAAGCGGCTTCCCGCCTCTCGGGAGTTGCCGAGACGGTCCGTTAGGTCAGTGGCCAGTCGGAACAGAATCTCTTCCATATACTCCGCGCGTCGAAGTGCTTGGCGACGGAAGCCGCCTGCTGGCCGGTCGCGGAATCGGCGACTAACAAGGTTTCCTTCAGCTTGACGAAAGCATGGAGGCGTTTGAGGGCCGGGACTTCGCCTAAGCCGAAGACTTTCATGGTGAGCGTGGCTGGAGCGAGGATCTCGACTTCCGATCTGGTGATGCCGATGACGCGCCTTGTCGGGGCAGTGGCCATCCTATCGACCCCGTTAGTCAAGGCGCGAGTGGGAGGAATGCCTGCACCCGGAAGAAGCGTTGTGGCGAGGCGACGCTCAATCCGGCACGTGTCGTGGACGAGCCATCGGGGAGGATGTTATCGAGCGAAAGTGCCCACGCGCCGGGGAGGAGGCTGGTGCTGTTTTCGATGCGGTAGCGGCGGGTGGCGCTGCTCGTCCAAGTGAGGGAAAACGTGGTGCTGGTCGTGTTGAATGTCGTGATGCGCAAAGCAGAGGCGGGATCCAGCGGATTGGTGTCGGCGACGTATTCGTCGTGATCCGATCTGCCGTCACCATCGCGATCGCTGACGGCGGTCATCAGCACGAGGCTGTCGGGAGTGGTGTAGAGAAACTCGAAGGCATCGGCGATACCGTCGGCGTCGCTGTCCGGGCCAGGGCGGATAGTGTCGGTCTGGACGAAGGCGGTGGCGCTGGCGAGGTCGATCCAGCCGCAATTGGCCGACCAGGCGAAACCGCTGAGCCGGCCGGTCGAGAGCGAGATCTCGGGATTGCCGGTGGCCTCGAAATTGATCCAGCCGATGTTGGCCCCATAAGCAAAGCCGCGGAGTTGGGCGCGGGGGACGCCGGCGCTGATGTAGTGACCGGTTAGATTGACTCCGAAATCGGTGCCGCTGGCATTGCCGTACTGGATGCCGTTCGTGGGCGCGCCGCTGCCGAGGCTGATCCAGCCGACGTTGGCGCCCCAGATCGAGCCGGAGCAGACGTATTCGCCGATGACCGCGCCGTTGGAGACATCGCCGCGCCAGTTGAGCCAACCGATGTTCGCGCCGTAGGCAAAGGAGTTGGTCGCATTGATGGTGGTGGCCGCGCGCGCGGCAGTGGCACTGACGGTGAGGATGGTGAGGAGGGTGGTGGTTGTTTTCATGTCCATGCGATTTTGTAGTTGGAAGGCGGCCTTTCGTGGGAATGGCTTTACGGCATGTTGTACCTGGCGGGGCTAATGACATTCCCCGAGCAAGAGACGGCAATCGAGCCACCGATGTTGCCCGGGCCTTCCACGTAACAACCAATGGCAACATAGGAGAACAATACCGTGACATTTCCGGGACCCTTGGCATAGCAGTTCGTTGCCGTCCTGGCATTCATGGCCTGGCCGTTGCCGCCGGTTTCCGCGTAGCAATTTTGAGCCATGAGCACGCTGATACCCGCACCGCTGACACTATAACCCTGACAGTTTGTGGCGACACGCGACGCGTTGAGGCCGGTGCCGGAGGTGCTCTCCCCGTAACAGTTCTGGGCGGTCTGGGCACTCACGCCGGTTCCACTGCTGGAGCTGTAGCCCTGACAGTTTTGCGCGATGGTGGCCGAAACTGCGGCTGCGGCCCCCCCGTTGGAGCCGGAACAGTTCAGGGCGTCCATCGCAGACAAGCCAATGTTGGTCTGGCTGGAGCCAACACAATTCTGGGCGTGCGAGGCATTCAAACCGCCCCCGGTGTTGCTCCTGCCGAGACAGTTATTGGCGGTGGTCGCCGAGATGCCCGAGCCGCTGGTGACGGCGTCGCCGCGGCAATCGCTCGCTTCCCGGGCGAAAATCCCGTCGCCACCGCAGGTCAGTGCCACGGACTGGACCACCGTGGAGGCTGAGATGCCCGTACCCCCCACCGTTTGCACCGTGCAGGACTGGACCACGGTGGCATTGGTATCATATGACAGGAAAATCCCGTGCGACTGACAGCCCGAGACCGAGACGCCCGACACCCGGACGTTATTCGGGAGGGTGCCGGTGTAGAAAATGCCCCGCAGAAAGCCGCCGCCGGAGAAGACTGATCCGCTCCAAGTGACGTTGCCCTTGATGTGGCCGTTGAAGATATGAACGTGTTTTCGCCCGCTGCTGAGCAGGATGCCCGAGCCCGCGGGTACCGCCTCCGTCGAAGAAATCGTGAAGCCGTTGAGGTCGAGCGTCACGTTGTCGGCAGCGATGGTAATTGCCGTGCCGGAACTGACGGCGATGTTGCCCGTCAGGTAATACGACCCCGACTGGCTGATGGTAGTTGTCGACGAAATCGGAGTGCGCGATTCGATTTGATCGAGAGATTTCATCGTCGGCGCGGGGGTGCCGGGCGGCGTGAGGCTGCCCTGCGCGATCAGGCTCTGCGGTGCGAGAATACTGGTGAGCGTCAGCGCGAGGGCGCAAGTTGTGAGGCGTATTTTCATATGGGAGTGGAGGTGCGGGTTTGGCGATGTGGTGGGTTGGGGTGCGGCATGATGTCAAAAGGGGTTCGGTTCCAGTTGGTGGTAATCGGGCGGCGGCTGAAAGAGCGCGCCGTCTTTGTTCTCGATCCTCTCCGGCACCACCGACTTCACCTCGAAGCGGAGCCGCTCCGGGCCGTTTTCGAATTTCAACGTTGCCAGCAGCGGGAAGAGTTTCTTCGCCTTGAGCAGCTCTCCCCACTGATCCTCAATCATTCGCGGGCCGAAGCGCGGCGGCTGATTCGCCAGCCAGGGTTGAAACGCGAACAGCTTGTCCGTCGCCCAGATCTCCATGACTTCGCCACGCTGTTTGAGTTCGTAGCGCGTGCAAGGGAAGCCGAGAATTTCCTTCTTCTCATCAGTCGGTGTCAATTCCACGCGCTCCTCCGACGGCGGCCGCATCATGGGCATGGCGGGAATTCCGGCAGGGAATCCTGCGTTCGTGCCGGCGACCGACGGCATCTGCGGCGCGCCGGAAAGATGGGTGGGAACAATGCTGTCGGGAATTGAAGGCGTGTGCGGCATCGCGGGCATCGCCGCAGTTCCCGACTGTGGCTGCGGACCGATTCCGGGTGGCAATTCCGGCATCCCGGAATCGGCCGCACCTGCCGCGCCGGGCGCTATGCCTGGTCCAACTCCCGGGGGCTGTCCTCCCGGCGGTCGAGCGCCCGGAAACGTGGGCTGGGTGTCCGTCGCAGCGGGTTTCAAACGTAGAAAGCTGCGGTTGTGCGGAAAAACGAGTGTCATTGCGCCGGTGTCGAGGTTCACGAGGTTTTTTGCGTGCGGCCAAGCGGTCCCTGTGCACTCCACCCGCAGGTCGTGCGCGGCGACGGTGTAGAGGATCGTCAGCGTCTCGGTTCCTCGCGTAAGGGTGGCGTTGATGCGGCCTTCGAAGGCCGATGAATTTCCGGCCAGCCACCCGATACAGCTCAGAATGATCAGAATATGGCGCATCGGCTCAGGGAGGTTCTGGATTTTTATCCTGCCGAAATTGGGCTTCCGTAGCCAACTTCGCCAGATGAAGGAAAGGTAGGATGCGTGTTTTCATGGGATTTCACGGCATGTCGTATTTGTGGCTGGCGATCGCGCTCGAGCCTCCGCAAGAATTGGCGATGAAGGCCGAAATCCCGGTGCCGCTGCCGCTTTGACCATAACAGTTCACGGCGCGACCCACAGACATCCCGAATCCACTGCCCGTGCTCTCGCCGTAACAATTTTGCGCGTTGAGAACCTGGATGCCGGTACCGGTGCCGCCGCTTCTACCGTAGCAGTTGAGGGCAGAGGTGCCGAAAATAGCGGTGCCGCTCCCGTTGCTCACGCCATAACAATTGAGGGCGATGGAGGCTTGCACACCGGTCGCGGATTCACTGAATCCCCAACAGCCGCTGGCGCTCGTGGCGGAAATTCCAGTGCCCGCGCCCAGTGCCATGCCGCGACAGTTGGTCGCGCTGTCGGCCACCACACCGATGCCGCCACCGCCACTCGTGCCCTGGCAGTTCAGCGCGCTGTCCGCGAGGATCCCATAGCCTGCGCCGGTGACGCGAGCGCTGCAGTTTTCAACCGTGCTACCCTGCACGTCGTTTAATCCACTATCACGGACGACGCAATCGCGCGCCCCGCCGGCCGTGATCCCAGTGCCGCCGGCTACATAGACTCGGCACGACTCCACGAAAGTTGCCTCACCGGTTCCCATATTGATGCCTGCAAGCAAGACACCCGAAATAGCCACGCGGGACACCAGCACGTTTTCCGGTTGGCCAGCACTGATATTGATGCCACTGGCAAAGCCGGTGCCACTGAACACGCCACCGCTCTGAGTCACCCCGCTTTCGATGAACCCATTGACGATCGTAATATTGCGCCGAAAGCTGCCGATTAGAATTCCGTTACCCGTCGGACTGGCTGCCGTGGATGAAATGGTGAAGCCGTTCAGATCGAGCGTGACCCCATTGGCATCGATCGTAATCGCGTTACCCGAGGCCACGGTGATATTGCCTGTCAGGTAATACGACCCTCGCTGCAAAATCGTCATCGCCCCTGGGCCGGGAATCGGCGTGCGCGCTTCGATCTGGTCGAGCGTCTTCATCGTCGGCGCAGGCGTGCCGGGCGCGGGCCCTGTGCCATTGCGAAGCCCAAGCCGAAAAGCGCTGAAGCGATAATGGGTTTCATAGGGGGGATGAGGGTTGCCAGTGAGCTGAAGGCGTGACCTATCAAGTCATTTTCACAATCATTTTTACCGCCACCCATCGGACGAAAAGGAGCCCGTCCGAAGGGCTGAATTACCGCCTGCCATTTGAGCCGAAATCCCCGCGGGAGCAATCCAATTCATCAGTGCCAAAATGATTTGCTCTGGCGGCGATCCCGTCCGCTCCGTTGCTCCTGGCGGTGCAACCGGTCACCGTACATCCTTCGCTCGTGATGATGCTGCCGGCGAAGTTGAAATTTGCCGTGCAGTCTTTTCCGGTGATCCCATACAGCGTGATGATCCCTGTGCCGTTATTCTGGAGGGCGACGCAATCGCTGACTGTGCTGTCGAAATTCACGAGGATGCCGTGACCCACATTATCGTGGGAAACACAATCCCGCACCCCGCCGGGAGGTGTTAGGGAGCCTTGGGCGAAGACGAGAGGCGAAGCGCAAAGGACGAAGGTGGCCATGAAGGCTGCGGTTCGGGGGGATATGGGATGGTATGTGTTCATCGTCGTGGTGACGGGGGCTTCGGAATCAAAAATTTGCCCACGGACTGGTCGTCGTGTTGGGCGTTTGGATCGGCCCGATGTTGACGCCGGTGCTCACGTTGTAGTTCTCAGTGCCGTTTCCACTCGCGGTGTTTCTGATGACGAGAAGGCCTTGCGCAAATGCGGTGAAGGATGACAGGAGGAGCAGGGCGGTCGCGGCCAAGGGATGGATTCGGGAGGGCAGTTTCATGGCAATGGATGGATTTGCGAAGTCATGACGCGGCCAGCAGCGGGAAGGGTGGAGGTGAGGAAGGCAAGGGGACCTGCAGTTACTCAGATGTGTTAGGCGACAGCTTCATGTTCGATGTTAGACTTCAAATTCGTTATTTCTGAATTCTTCGTTCCCGCCAGCTACGGCGTGCCGAGGAATTTATTCGAGGAGTTGATCGTGCCCGAGAACACGTTGCAGCCGATGGCGATCCCGGCGCTGAGGGCCGTGCCCCCGCTGCGGCTCCCGCGGCAGAAGCTGGCGGTGCCGGAGGCGTAAAGGCCAATGGCTCCGTTCGCACTGGTGCCAACACAGTTGGTGGCATTGGTGGCGGTGAGCGCTATCCCAGTTGAGCTGGTGCCTTCACAGTTGGTGGCACTGGCGGCGTCCAGCCCGAACGAACTTGTGCTAACGCCAGCACAGTTGGAGGCAATGTCGGCCCAGACTCCGGCATTTGAGCTGCTGGTGCCCCTTGAATTCTGCACACTGCCGCCCGACGCATTCAGACCGATGCCCGAATCACTGATGCCCGAGCTGTTGTTCGTCTGCCCCGGGCATTCCACACCGCTTCCCGCAACGGCGACACCACGGCAGTTTTCCACGATGAATGTGGCGCGGACACCATCATCGGTTGTTCCCGTCCCCACGGATTCACCTGCGGAATTGGACACATGGTTTCCTGTGATCGCAGTGGCGCCCGTCGCGTCCGCCGTGCATTCGCGCACGACACCGGCCAGAATCCCGTTGCCGCCGCAGACGGAGGCTATGCATCGTTCCACGAAAAAGGAATCGATCAAGGCTACCGATTGGATTCCGTCGTCCGCAATGCCGTAGACGTTCACGTCCGAGATACGGATATTGGCGCTCAAGGAGCTCGTACTGTTAATGCCGTCGAGGAAACCACCGGTCGTGAAGGTCCCTGCGGAGAAGGTGGTGGTCCCGCGGATATGGCCGTGCTTGATCGTGATGTTCCTGCGGGTGCCGCTGATGGACACCGCCGTCCCCGAGGCCGGGCTGGCAGTGGAGGAAAGGGCGAAACCATTGAGATCGAGGGTGACCTGATCCGCGCTGATGGTGATGCCGGTGCCTGTGGTGAGGGCGAGATTTCCCGTGAGGTAGTAACTACCCGCCGCACTGATGGTGAAGGGCAGCGAGGAGATCGGCGTGCGGGGGTCGTTCTGAAGGACATTCGCGCTGGGTCCGCTGACGCTTTCCCCATAGGAGTTGCTCACCGCGTTGGAATTGATGCCAACGCTGCCCGCGGTCATCACCACGCAATCGCGGACGTTGCCCGCCAAGACCCCGGTGCCGCCGCAAACCGTCACCTTGCAGCGTTGCACGGAATAACCCGGGATGCTCGAAGAGGTCAGGTTGATGCCATCAGCTCCCACGCCGAGAACATTCACGTCAGAGATGCTGATATTGGCGCTCGCCGAGCTCGTCGTATCGATGCCGTCAAGGAAGCCGCCGCCGGTAAAGGTGGGGGCGACGTAGGTCGTCGTGCCGCGGATGTGGCCGTTTCTGATAGTGATGTTCTTGCGCGCGTCGCTGATGAGCACCCCATTTGAAGAAGCCGGGCTGGCAGTGGAGGAAATGGTGAAGCCATTGAGATCGAGCGTGACGTCATCGGCGGTGATGGTGATGCCGTTGCCTGAGGTGACGGTGAGATTTCCCGTTAGGTAATAACTGCCCGATCCACTGATAGTAAAGGGCGCACTGGAGATCGGCGTGCGCGCATCATCTTGAAGATTGTTTACGCTCGCCTGCGTGGTTGCGCCCTGGTTGTAGATTTCCAGGAGCGTGCGCATCGTCGGCGCGGGCGCGCCCGGCGGGGTGAGGCTGCCTTGGGCGAGGAGCACGCTTGCTGTCGCGAACAGTGCGTGGATGGTGATGAGTGATTGTGGTATAGAGGTTCTCACAGTTTTAGGTTGAAAAGGGTTGATGCTTTGACAATTCAGTAAATGAAATTCGCCCACGGATGATTCCCATTCGCGATGCCAGAGAGGTCGCCCGACGCAGACACGATTGGGCCGACATTATTGCCGGCCACAATGTCATAGGCGGTGTTGGGAAATGCGGTTGAGGAACTGTTCTTGATGATGAGATTCGCGGACCCCTCGACTTTGATGCCTAGACCGTTGCTATACAGATTATTGCCCTCAATTCGGTTGCCGTTGCCGAGGTTGCCGGTGCAACGAATCCCAGCCGATCCGGTCGAGATGCCATTGAGCTGGCAGGTGTTGCCACGGATGATGCAGTTATCCGTGCCCCTGATCCCGGCAAGGATGTTGCGCGTCGCCGCGCAATCAATGACCGAGCAGCCCGCGCCAACCAAAATTCCGTTGCCCGAGTTCTCTCTTGCCGAGCAGCCTTGAATCACGCTTCCGTCTCCCGCGCTGATCCCGTTTCCGGTGTTCAAGTAAGCGGTGCAATCTTTGATCGTGCTGCCGATGCCCGCAGCAATCCCCACGGCGCTGGATTTGGCCGTGCAACCGATCAGTTTTCCCCCATTGCCCGTGGAAATCCCGGTGCCGTTGGTGCTCGATCCCGTGCAATTCTGCGCATTGCCGGCATTCAGGCCGATTCCCGAGTTACTGCTCCCTTTGCAATTGCTGGCGTTCTCCGCAAACAGGCCCGTGCTGGTGCCGCCGATGCCGGTGCAGTTGTTGGCGTTCTTGGCATTGATACCCGCGCTGTTGGAATCAGAGACCACCGAATCCGTCACGGTGCCGGCACTGATCCCCTGGTTGCCTACCGTCCGCACGGTGCATTGAGTGACGACCGTCGAAAGGTCCGTTCCAAGATTAATCCCAATGGCCTGGCAGCCCATGACGTTCACGCCGGTGACGCGGACATTTTGGCTGGTCCCCGCGGTGTCAATTCCCATGAGGAAGCCCGGCCCGCTGTACACCCCGCCAGTGTTTGTCCCGCCACCCTGGAGATTGCCGTTGAAGATGGCGACGTTCCGCCGCGTGCCGCTGAGCCGGATGCCGGCGCCGCCCGCCGGACTGGTGGTGGAAGTGATGGTGAAGCCATTCAAGTCCAGCGTGACTCCATCCGCACTGATGTTGATCGCGCTGCCGCCGGTGGTCTCCAGGTTGGCCATCAGGTAATAAGAGCCCGGCGCGCTGATGGCGGAAGGCAGTGAAGAGATGGGCGTGCGCGACTCGATCTGGTCGAGCGTCTTCATCGTCGGCGCGGGTGCGCCGGGCGGAGTTAGGGAACCTTGGGAGAAGGCGGGAGGAGAAGGGCCAAGGATGAAGGTGGCCATCATGGCCGCGATCCGGGGGGATATGGAGCGGGATGTGTTCATTGGGGTAGTGATGCGGGTTGCTGTCGCGATTAAAAATTTGCCTGCGGACTGTTCGCTGAAGGAGGGGCAACGACCAAGGCGAGCGCGATGATGTGGTGGGCGGTGAAGGGGGCTTTCACAAGCAATGCCGGTTCGAAGCTAAAACTCGAAGTTAGCCCATGGGTTCGTAGCGCTGAAACCCACGCCTGGGCTGACAATGATCGCACCGGAGTTATTGCCAGTCTGGATGAGGTAGTTGACCCCCGTATTACCCCGCGCACTGTTGCGGATGATCAGGTTGGCGGTGGCGACGCCGCTGTCGATGCCGAAGAGATTGCCCATCACCGTGTTAGAATCAATCCGGTTGCGAGACGCAGTGGCATGGATGCCTGCTCCGCCGGTCGTCAAGCCGTTGCCTTGGCACATGTTGTCCACGATCCGGCAACTGGAGCCAAAGTTGATCCCATCGACGGTATTGGAACTGGCGTTGCAGCCGCTGACCGTGCTGCTGCCGGTCGTCGTAATCCCGTGCTGACCGTTGCTGCGCGCGGTGCACGCATTGACCGTGCAGCCTTCGCCAGCCATAATTCCATTGACGGTGTTGCCCCGTGTCGTGCAGCCACTCACCGTGCTGCCATCGCCGACCTGAATCCCGCCTTGGTTGGAACTGGCTGAGCAGTCACTGACCGTGCAACCACCACTGAGTTGGAAACCATTACCGGTGTTGCTCTGGGCCGCGCAGTCTTTCACCACACTGCCGTCGAGAACGAGAATACCAACGCCGGAATTGGAAGCGGCTGTGCAGCCGATGATCGTGGTATTATTGCCGGCTGAAATCCCTCCACCGCCATTCGCAGAAACTGCCAGTCGTTCGAGCTGACTGTTCTTGGCAAAGAAAGTGAATACTCCTGTGTTGCTCCAACTGCGCACGGTGCCGTTACGGATGGCGACGTTGGTTTGGTTGCCGGCGACCACGATTCCGGCACCAGTGCCGCCGACCAGTTCAAAGCCCATCAAGTCGAGCGTCACGCCGCTCGCGCTGATGGTGATGCCGCCCGACTCGCCACCCGTCAGGTTGGTCACGAAGTAATACGAACCCGGCACGTTGATCGTGTAAGGCAGATTGGTAATCGGCGTGCGCGACTCGATCTGGTCCAGCGTCTTCATCGTCGGTGCGGGCGCGGCGGGGGGCGTTAGGGAGCCTTGGGAGAAGACGAGAGGCGAAGGCCAAAGGACGAGAGCGGCCATGGAGGCCGCGATCAGGGGGGATATCGGTCGGTAGGTGTTCATGGACGTAGTGATGGGGGTTGGCTGTCGGGATTAAAAATTCGTCCTCGGGCTGGTCGCCGTAGCAGAGATACGGTTTTCATGGGTTGGGAGGAGAGGTTGGCTGTGGAGTCGAAGACGCTTGCAGCATTACCGGTCACGTCATTGTCGCCGCCAGCAATCGGACGAAACGGGAATCTGGGGGGATGGCTGAATTACCACCTGCCATTTGAGAAGAAATCCCCGGCGGTGCAATCCAATTCATCAGAATCAAGATGCTTCTGGCGGAGGGTCACGCCGAGAAGTTGACGTCACTGGCCTGGTTGCCAGAGTTGGATTGCGATCGTTTCATCTAACAGGCAACTTGGTCTGTCGATCCGCCGGTGAAACCACGGATTGAAGCCGGTCCTGCTGGATTTGGACTCGCCGAGATCCGCGGGCAGTTGATGCCGGCTCGGACTCCAGATGGAAAATGCTATTCCCCGTCCGGCAAATAGGCGGCCTCGAGGTCGAGTTGGAACGACCAGCGGAGCGGGGATTCCGGAGCCTTGCCGAGGGTGTCTTTCCAGGTGACGGCGACCTGGCAACTCGGTTGGCGCAGGCGGCGGTTGACTTGCCAGGAGAGCTTCTTCGTTTCGGGTGTGAAGGTGGCGGGGACTTCGCCGAAGCCGGAGACTTTCATGGTGAGCGTGGCCGGATCGAGGTTCTCGACTTTCGATAGATCGGCGGAGATTTCCGGGAGGCGGGAGTTGACGATGGCACCGGCTTCCGGGCTCACGGGGTATGGTGTGGTCTGGACGGGGCCGGCGGTTGCGCCTCCGGGTTCGGTGGCGTTCTGACCCTCGCGGAAGCTGGTGGCGATCTCGAAAATCTTGTCATAGTTCCCGAGGATGATGTAGCGGGGCAACGTTTCGTTAGGCAGTCCGCGTTTGATTTTACCGGGCAGGACGGTGAACGAATAGTTATAACCGAACTCCTGGCCGAGCTTGTGCATTTCCTCGGTATGGAAACCGCCGGGGTATGCATAGGTGGTGACATTCACGGGGAACTTGGACTCGATGAATCGCTTGGACTCACCCATTTCCTTGCGCAGATAGGCGTCGAAGATTTTTGGACCCTTTTTCCGATAGCTTTTCACTGTCATGGGATACGGATGGCTAACCGAATGGCTGCCGATCGACATGGCGCCGCTCTTGAGCATTTCCTCGATCATCGGAAGTGTCAGGGCCTTGCCGCCGCCGTCGATGTAGTTCTTGTAGAGAAAGACGGTGAAGGGGAATCCGAACTCCTTGAGGATCGGATAGGCATCGGTGTAAACGGACTTCCAGCCGTCGTCGAAGGTGATGAGGATGGATTTCGCAGGGAGATCCTTTTCGCCCTTTTTCCAAGCGGTGAATTCGTCGAGGGTGATCACCTTGATCCCGAGCTGGCGGATGGCCTCCATCTGCTTGCGGAACTTCGAGGTGTGAATGCGCATCGCCGTCTCCGGCAAATTTTCCGCGAGATCGTGGTAACCGAGAATGGAAACGCGGACGCCGTCATCGGAGATTGCCGGGTCTTCCACCGGCGGGGGAACCGGCAAGGGGGCCACGGGTGCATCCTGGGACCACGCGCAGAGGCTGGCGAGAAGAGTGATTAGGAGAACGAGTTTCGACATCGGCGGGGGGAAGCTAGGCGCGATCGGCGGCGATTGGAAGCTCCAAGCGGCGGGGCCGCGGGGATTTGCCATAAGGAGAGACGCCATTCTGTCTCCTCTTGATGGGAGTCTCGGAATTGAAATGGATTTGAAGAGGAGGTCACAGAGGAAACGGAGGGAGTGAATCTTCCAAGAAAAGCGGACGCCTGGCGAATGTCACCCGCCCCGGTGATTGGCGAAGCGGAGCCGAAAATCAGTTCTCCTTTCTCTGTGTCCAGCGTTTCCTCCTGTTGATCCATATTCCAGTTGATGGATCTCCCTCACTCGGCCCCCCGCTCTACCATCTCCAATCTCCCCCTCCACAGGGTATCGTCCTGTTAATGCCAGGACATAGGGTTGGTGAAAGGAACTGGCGATCTAGCAGTCTCGGCGGCGGCGCAGTAGACCGGCGGCAATCAGCAATCCAGCGAGCGCGCTGGTTGGTTCGGGGACGGCTGAGAAGTTCAAGGTGTTGCCGCCATTCGTCCAACTGAAGGAACCCGACACTGGGGCCGAAATCGCGCCGGATCCATTGGAGTAGGCAAACGATGAGAAGACCGTGGACCAATCGTTGGTCAAAGCCGTCGATCCATTCGGGCTCTTGAAAATGTCCGACCACGTGTGGTCAGACGACCAGAAGTTATCGCCGAACGCTTCGGAGTCGCTGGTAACGATCTGGAATACCGCGCCGGAGCCGGAAACCGCAGTGGTGTTGAGACCGTCGTATTCGGTTCCCCGGCCCGGGGTCACGGTGTCGGTATCGATTTCCCAGGCGAAGATTGAAGTGGATCCGAAGCTGGTCGTGCCGGTTGCAGTCAAAACGCCCGGACTGTTGCCCGCCGCCAAGGTTCCGCCCCCGGACAAACTCACGTTCCCCGTGATGGTTCCTGACCCGCCGACAGTCGCACCGCTGGCAACCGTGACATTTGATGTGATGCTACCGCCCCCGCCAAACACGCCGACGATCAGCTTGCCGTGACTAACAGCGGTGGCGCCGGTGTAAGTGTTGGAACCGGTGAGGGTAAGGGTGCCGGTGCCGAGCTTCTCCAAGCTGCCGTCTGTCCCGCTCATCACTCCTCCATAGGTCGTGCTGGTGTTGTCGTTGCCCGTGAGCAGTTGGTTGCTATTCAGAGTGACATTGCCGCCAGTCGCCCCGCCGCCCTCAAGCGATCCAATGGTCTCGTTAGCCAACAAATTGAAAGCAGCACCGGAGGTGTTGGCGACGATAACAGCACCCGTATCCGCAATGGCCGAACTACCTGAAATGCTCAATGTTCCGCCGTGGATGTTTGTTGCTCCCGTGTAGGTGTTGCTGCCGGAAAGGGTCAGCGTGCCCGTACCCACCTTCGTCACAATCGTGGAGTTATTACCATTCTGAATCGAGCCAGCGAAGTCGGTGTTCAAATTCTTCGCGCCGACCTCCCAAGTGACGCCGTCGCCTTGGGAGTTACCGCCAAGAATGCCGCTGGCCGAGCCTTGCAGCGCACCGAGCTTCACCGTATTGCCTCCGGTATTCGCAGTGAATCGCAGGCGCGCCTCCTGGATATCGACCGTTGCATTCACTAGCCCGTTGGTGTTGAACGTGCCGCCATTATTGCTCAGCTCCATGTCGCGCACTGTGCTGTTGGTGTCGTTGAAGACGAGCGTGCCATTAAAGCCTATCCAACTGCCGCCGATGTCATTGCGGTCGATGGTGCCGGACACCAGCTTGAGCGTGGTGGTCGAGTCACCCGTGTTGTTGCCGTTCAGGACCGACCGCTCACCAAAGAAAATTGTCGCGGTGGCGCCGGAGGCCACCGCAATCACGTTGTCAACCGTCAGGCTGTCTGTGCTGCCGCCGTTGCCGGTAAGGGCGAGTGTCGCCCCGTTTTGCATCGTGACGGTGCCAGCGCTCAAATGGCCTGAGTTCGCGTTGGCGCCCAAGCTGTTCAGAGCGAGTGTGCCAGCTGTGATGGTGGTGCCGCCGGTGTAGCTGTTTGTGTTCGACAATGTCGTTGTGCCCGATCCGATCTTACTGAGCGACGATCCCGTCCCGGAGAGTTGGCCGGAGTAAGTCGTGTTCGCGTTGTTATTGCCGACGGAGAGCACCACCGCACTTCCGCCACTGGTGAGGGCAAGGTTGCTCGCTCCGCTCAGCCCGCCGAGCGTCGCCGAGATAATGCCTGTGCCAAAGATGACGCCGTCGGCAACACCCATACTCACCGTGCTGTTCTGCACCGCGTTCGTGTTGTCGAGCCGAACCACGCCACCGCTGATCGTCGTCGTACCGCTATAGGTGTTAGCGGCTGAAAGCGCCATGGTGCCTCCACCCGTCTTCGTGAACCCCCCGGCGGCGGCGGACTGGCTGTTGGTCTGGTTGATGAGCAAGCCGGAGACGGTCAAATCCACCGCACTGTTGGCAGTCGCGTCGGCTACGTCGAAGGTGTTGTTACTGCCAAGATGATAACCCGAGTTCGTGCCGGTGCCAGAGATGGTCGACGCCACGCTGCCGGCAACGGTTACTGCTCCGCCGAAGCGATACATCTGGTATCCAGGAACGGCCCCTCCATTACCAGTCAGTGTGCCACCGTTAAGATTTACCTGGCCAAGTGTATTGAACACGCCCGCAGTGTTTGTCACGATACCGTCGACATTGATCACGAGCGACGTCAGGACCGTCGATGTCGCGCCACCAAGCACGTCACCCGCATCGAAGCGCAGCGTGCCGCCGTTGTTAACATTGATGCTGCGACCGGCGTTTTGCGTGTTGCCGAGCGCGCTGGTAGTCGGGTTAACGGAGTTGTTCCCAGCGTTGGCCGCCAAAATGCCGGCGTTAATATTGAAGTTGCCGGTCGAACTGCTGTAGCCGGTTAAATTCGTGGTGCCCGAGCCATTTTGATTAACGCTTCCCGCGCCGCTGATCGCGCCGGAGACAGTCAAGCCGGTGTCTGTGCGGTTGAAGTTCAGGGTGCCGGAATTGCTGACGGCACTGCTTCCCAGCGTGCCGGTTGTGCCAACATTACCAACCTGGACTGTGCTGCCGGAACCGATTGTAGTGGTGCCCCCGTAGGTATTGGCACCTGCAAGCGTAAGGGTGTTGCTGCCGGTATAAGTAAGGCTTCCGGCTGTCGCGCTCGTGCCGCCCGAAACGATGCTGTTGATCAAGATAGCGCCGGTCCCGTTAAAGGTGGTGGTGAAATTATTCGTGCTGCTGGCGAGCGAAAGGCCGCCGGACAGAGTAAGCGTCTTCCCGGCATCGAGATTGCTGGTAACGGTGCGGGAAACGTTTGCCGCGACCAATCCGTTCAACTGGATGTTATTGCTGCCGGTAAAAGTGGCAGTAGAGCCACTGGCCGTAGTGCTGACGGTGTTGCCGATGGCACTCGCACTCGCGACGCTCAAATCGGTGTTCGCGGAGATCGATCCGCCGTTCAATGTGACGGCGCTGGTGCCGAAAGCCGCTTTGTTGCCGAGGACGAAGTTACCACTGCTGACCGTAGTCGTACCGGTATAGGTGTTCGCATTCGAGAGTGTGGCTATGCCCGTGAAGGTGCTGTTAAAGGATAGCCCGCTACTGCCGGCAGTGGCTATGCCTGCCGCCGAATCAGCAATATTGCTAAGCGTTAAGTTGCCTACACCTGTGATGGTCAACAGACGGCCAGTCCCCTGCGCTTCCGAAAGATACAGATTTGACACAGTCGTTGTGCCTACACCGCTTACCGTCAAGATTCGGCTGGAGGAGCCACTGTTGGTGAAACCGCCGTTGATCGCGATGTTCCTAGCTACGTTCGAGGCGTCTGCCGCCTGGATGGTGATATTACCCAGCAGCGTCATCCCGAGCGAGGCGTCCGATGCCCAGATACCTTTCGCACCGAGCGTGCCGCCATAGAGGTTGATCGCGCTGGTGTAAGCGTTCGTCGCCGCCTTCACGATGCCCCCGGTGCCGATGTAGAGCGTTCCGCCATTCAGGGTCAGGTTACCGAAAGAGCCAGCAAGGCCACTGGCCACGCCGAAAGTGATCTTCTCCGTGGTGGTGGTGCCGCCGGTTAGGAGGAGTTCGCCGGAGGAGGCCGTGGTAGTGCCTTTGCCGAGCGAGATACCGTTGGTAACATCATTCACAGTGAGCGTCCCACCGGTGACTTGGAACAGGGTCGTACGCGTAGTGCCGCTACCTGCCGTGCCGCCGAGGGTGAGTTCACCGCCAATTGTCAGGCTGCCGGTGCCGCTCACCTGGCCGTTGGCGGCTGCGTTGGAACCGGCAAGGTTCACCGCGCCGGTTACGCTCGCCGTGCCACCGTTGACCTGAAAGCCTTTGGTGGTCATGTTCTGAGCCGTGCTCGTGGTGGCTCCGCCAGTCGTGGAGATGGCGTCCGTCGTGCGATGCATGAAAATGGAGGCTGCGCTGAAGCTACCACCATTGACAATGAAGCCTATGTCACCACTGGTGTTCGAGCTGGTAGTAAGGCCGCCGTTAAAAGCAATAGTGCCGGCGGTGAGGGTGAACCTGCTGCCAAAGAGGTTGCCCCCGTATGAGGAGCTGTTAGCCACAGTGATGTTCGCAGCCGCATTGTTGACCGTGACCGAGCCGCCGGCAGTCGCACGCAGCGTGCTCAGAAAGTTCGTGGTGGCGCCGTTAAGGGTTAGGCTACCCGTGGAAGTATTAGCCAGTGCGATGATCCCGTTGGCATTTGCCGCATTGATCGCGCCGGTCATCGTGACCGCGCCGGTACTCGCCGCGTTGATCGTGCCGGTGGTGCTGGCGCTAGAGTTGTAGATGTCGCCAGAGATGCTGATGGTGCCGCCGGTGCCTGCCTGAAGTGAGAGCGTCTGATTTTTAACATCGAGCCCCGTCAGTGTGTCAGTGCTATTTGCGCGCGCCTGCGTGATGCTTAGCGTTCCCGTCCCAGCCGCCTGCGTGATCTTCAACGCAGAATCGAGAGCGATATGGCCGCTCAGGATGTTCGTGCCGCTGGTATTGTTGGAGTTGACCGCGAGTGTGCCAGAGGTGTTGCTGGCCACAGAGTTGATGACACCGGTATAAGTCAGGCCACCACCGACCGGGGTGATGTTAAACGTGCCGCTTTTTGTCAGATCCTGAAACGTGGTCGTCGCGAAATCGCCACCCAGGCGGATGCCAGTCAGCGCATCGTTGGTGATCGTGCCGCCGGTGTAGTTTAAGGTACTTCCATTTCCGACATAAATCTCACCGGCGGCAAAAGAGCCTCCGATCGACATGCTGGTTCCAGTTCCTTTTCCGGAAATAACTGGGCCAATGAGATTGAAGTATTTGCCGGAAGCGCTCACCGTGTTGTTGAAGGTGGTCGTTTGGGCCGTGCCACCGAAGAGCCGAATGCCGTTCACTTGCGATCCGGTTACCGTAAGCGTCCCGGTGCCGAAAGTGATGCCGCCACTGACAGCGTTGATTTCTCCCCAAGGATTCGTGGCGTTCGTGTTGGCGAAGGTGATCGGCGCGTTGATCGTCACCAGCCCGGTGCTCTGGTTTTCGACTTTCGCCTGCACACCGCCGTTGTCGAAGAGCGAAATCACCGCGCTGTTGGAGTTATTCAGCGTCCAGGCATTGGTGCCGGTCCATAGCAACTGGTTCGTGCTGTAATTTTGGTCCACTGTGGTGGTCGTGCGGGTGCTGCCAGCAAAGGTGTAAGTGCCATAGGCCGGCTGCCCGTCCGCGTTCCAGTTGGCGTCGTCGCTCCAGTTGTCAGTGGTGCCGCCACCATCCCAAGTGTTGCCAGCCAAACTGGTAGAAGCTGATCCGCAGAACGAAAAGAGTGCGGCGGCGGGCAGGAGCAAACGGCCGAAGAAGAATGGGCGGGATTTCATGGGGATGGGGTGGGTTTTGGAGTGTCTGGGCTGACACTGAGAGCTCGGGGCCTTTCGCGACAGGTGTCGGTTGGCCTCGGGTTTGATGCATCCTATTCCCCCAATTCGGGGCGAGTAGTGCCCAATCGGGTTAATCCGTGAGGCATGTTGCCGGAGGAAATGGCTGGATGGCCGGTGAAATCCTGAAATGCGTTTGGCCGCAAAGGAACGCAAAGAACGCAAAGCAAAGCTCCGGTTGAAAGGCGGGAATTTTTGCCAGGGCCTCCTCCGCCGCCCACAGGCGCACGTGGGCAATCAGAAACAACTCATTTCAAGCCGTCCAAAGACCCGATGATCTTCCGCTGGACCGGAGGGCTCGTCAGGTTTCCGATATGGCCGCCGGTCGGGAAAACCGTCAGGCGTGACGGGCCGAAGGTGGATCTCAGCCAGGAGACATCCCGCGGACTCAGGATGAAGTCGTTCTGGTTGACCATCACCCGGATCTTCCGATTGGAGCCCAGGTTTGCCTGATAGGTGCGGAGATTCACTTCGCGCTCGAAGTCATCAATTCCAATGCCACGCTGCTTGTAGTAGGGGATGACGAAGCGGAGGTAATAGTCATTGAATGTGTATTGAAGAATCTCGCTGTATGCGGGATCCCGCCGCCAATTCGATAGCGGGGTTTGGAGGACGCCCATGTTATGTCTCATTTGACTGCTGAATAGGGTGTCCCGCAGGGTCAGCCGGAATGACATCCCGATCAGGAATTTCGATTCAATGCCGTTGAACGGAAGTTCTCCGGTCGAACCCGCCGGGAGAGTTCCCAAGGACGCGACCTTGTGAAGCGCGTTGTTGATGTTCGCCTGCCGCCCGGAGGCCGGCCATGCTTCAGGCGCGCTATAACATTCGTCGATGGCATTGAATCCATACTGAAGGTCCACCGGGGTGTCGATGGCGACGTAGCGGTCGAAGTTCAGCAAGCCGGGTTGCGCCCGCTTTTCACGAGCTGCCAGATAGAGAGCTTGGAACCCGCCCATAGAAAAGCCCACCAGCGCGCGTTTGCCAAACAGCCCCGGATGCTTCTTCTCAAGCACGCGGTCGAACTCGGTGAGCTCCACGAGCATGTCCTGGCAATCGACAGGCGGATAGGCGGGAAGATCAGCGGTGGAGGCGTTCTCCATGAAATCCGGATGAAACACACCGGTGGTGGTCACCACCGAGAATCCGCTCTGATAGATCATCTCGGCCAGGGCGAGGGTGGTGTTCGACTCCCGGTGCAATCCTTGTCCGGGTGAGATATAGACGAGAGGGGCTTGGGACTTCTGAAGCCAATAGTTAAACTTCATGTTCCTGCCGGTGGACGGCATGCGCACGCTCATGACCCGTCCTTGCGGCAGGAACTCCGGATCCCCGGGCTTGATCAGGGCCACGGCGAGGGTTTGCATGGTTGCCGGATCTTTCGGACCCGGGGCCTGCCAGTTTGGGGAGGTTTCCTTGGAGATATAGGTCCAGATGTTTTTAGCGCCTACGTATGGGTCGGCTTCGGTGTGGATGAATTGCACGGCTTCCTCCGCCCGGTCAGTCAGCCGATTGTAGGTGGTGGCATATGAAATATAGTTATAGGAACGGGCATAATTCCAGGGTTCGGTGAGTTCATCGGCAGCGATTCCAATAGCATGGGTTTCATCGCTCGGACCGAGCACCGGCAACATCACATAGGTGTCCGGCTTCCAGCCCCAGCGGACAAAAGTCTGGCCGAAGTCGGCGTCGGATTTCCCGACGTTCCATTTGGTCGCCACATCGAAAAACCCGCCAACGCCGACAGTGGTGTTAGTCAGGAAGCGCAGGGATTCATCGCCAGCACCTGACCAGCGGCCTTGGAGGACGTTGTTCACCAGACGTCCCGGATAGGTGATGTTGCGGGCGAAGTGGTTGATCGAGCGCCGTGCCGGGGGCGGGACCACCTTCCGATAGACCCTGCCGGTTGGCTGGATGGCTCCGACCAGGATCCCATGGTTCACACTCCAGATCCCCCGGTTCACTGGCTCGAACGGATCGGCGATGAACTCGGGAAGGATCACTTGCTTGGGCCTGATGGTGGACTCGGCAACATTCGCCGCCGGTTTGACCGGCGAGCAGGCGGCTAACAAGCCGGTCGCGGCTGTAACAAGTGCTAACCACGAACTGGACGTGGTGGATGGGAGAGGACGGAATTTCATGCAGTCGGGCGTGGACACGGATGCAATAAGCGTGCTCCGGGAAAATAAAAGCCCGATGTTCGGCGACCCTGGGAGCCTGTCGGTTCGATCAAGCGGGCGTCAGTTTCACCAACAAGTCGTCGCTGTCCACCTGGTCGCCCTTTTTGACGAGCACTTCGGCAATGGTTCCATCGGCGTTCGCGCTAACGGTGGTTAGCATTTTCATGGCTTCGAGGATCACCAGCTTGTCGCCGGCCTTGACCACTTGGCCGACGGAGACGGCGACCTGGGTGACCATCCCGGGCATCGGCGCACAGGCTTGGACGGGATCGGCCGGGTCGCCTTTGGCGCGGGCCGCCTTGGAGACGGATTTGAGAGAATGATCGGCCACCACGGATTCGCGGGGCATGCCATTGAGTTCGTAGAACAGCGCCCGCCTGCCGGTCGAGTCGGCCTCGCCGATGGAGATCAGCCGGATGATCAGGATCTTGCCGGTATCGATCTCGATCTCGATTTCCTCGCCGATCTGCAAGCCGTAGAAAAACGCGGGCGTGGGCAGGCCGCTGAGATCGTCATACTTCGCGCGGAAGGCCATGAAGTCGGCAAACACCTGCGGGTACATCAGATGGGAGTAAAGGTCGTCGTCGTTCGCCGGACGCCCGAGTTTCTTTGTTAGGTCGGCTCGGGTGGCGTCGAGGTCGATGGGATCCGCGAGTTCGCCAGGGCGCACGGTCGTGGGTTTCCGGTTGCCTAGCACAACCTTCTGTACCGCGGCCGGCCAGCCGCCGTCGGGTTGGCCGAGACCACCTGATAGCATGTCGATCACGCTTTCCGGGAAGTCGATGGTGCCGGGTTTGAGCTTCGGCACATCCGCCGCCTTGATGCCGCGGGTGACGAGGAACATGCACATGTCGCCGACGACCTTGGACGATGGCGTGACCTTGACGATGTCGCCGAAGAGCTGGTTCACCTCGGCGTAGGTGCGGGCGATTTCGCGCCAGCGGTGGCCGAGTCCCATCGCGTTCGCCTGCTCCCGGAGGTTGGTGTATTGGCCGCCGGGCATCTCGTGTTCATATACCTCCGCGGTGCCGGAGCGCGGGGCGGAGTTGAACGGTTGATAGAAACCAAGAACATGCTCCCAGTAATCGGAAAACTCGTTGAGCGAATCGAAATCCAACCCGGGGTCGCGCTCGGTATTGGCGAGGGCGGCGGCGATGGAATTCATGTTTGGCTGCGAGGTGGAGCCGGACATCGACGAAATCGCGAGATCCACGATGTCCACCCCCGCTTTGGAAGCGGCGAGCACGGAAGCGGCATTTATGCCCGAGGTGTCATGGGTGTGGAGATGGACGGGGATGCCGATTTCTTCCTTCAGCGCGGTGACCAGCTTGAACGCGGCGTGCGGTTTGCAAAGGCCTGCCATGTCCTTGATGCAGAGCATGTGTGCGCCCATCCGCTCGAGTTCCTTTGCTTTTGCGACGTAGTATTTCAGCGGATACTTGTCCCGCTGTGCGTCGGTGATGTCGCCGGTATAACAGATCGCTGCCTCGCAGATCGACTTGCCGTGGTCGCGGACGGCTTCCATCGCCACCTGCATGTTAGGCAGGTAGTTGAGCGAGTCGAAAATCCGGAAGATATCCATGCCGGAGTCCGCCGCGTGCTTGACGAAACCGGCGACAACGTTGTCCGGGTAGTTCGAGTAACCGACGGCATTGGAGCCGCGGAAGAGCATTTGAAAGCAAATGTTAGGGACCTTTTCCCGAAGCCGGCGGAGGCGGTCCCACGGGCACTCGCTGAGGAACCGCATCGCCGTGTCGAAGGTCGCGCCGCCCCACATTTCGAGCGAGAACAGCTGCGGTGTGCGGTGGGCGACCGCCTCGGCCACCCGCAGCATGTCGAAGCTGCGCATGCGGGTGGCGATGAGCGACTGGTGGGCGTCGCGGAACGTGGTGTCCGTGATCAGCAGACGCTTCTCATCGAGAATCCATTGGGCGAATTTCTCAGGGCCGAGTTCTAGGAGGATATCGCGGCTTCCCTTGGGGACCTTTGCCTGGTGTTCGATGACCAGCGAGTTCGGGACTAGGGCCTTTGGCATCGCGGCCGCAGGTTTCCAGCCTTTCGCCGTCGGGTTGCCGTTGAGCGTGATGTCGGATAGATAGGACAAGGTGCGGGTCGCCCGGTCGCGGCGGCGCTTGAACTGGAACAGCTCGGTCTTGGTATCGATCAGCTTGGTGTGCGCCTGGCCGCTGCGAAAGGTCTCGTCGGCGATGACGTTTTCGAGAAACGGAATGTTCGTCTTCACCCCGCGGATGCGGAATTCGCGGAGCGCGCGGTCCATCCGTTGACAGGCCATCGGGAAATCCCGGCCCATCGCCGTGAGCTTTACCAGCATCGAGTCATAATACGGTGTCACGACCGATCCCGCGTCGCCGGACGCGGCGTCGAGCCGGATGCCGAAGCCGGCGGCCGAGCGGTAGTTGAGGATCCGCCCGTAGTCAGGCGTGAAGTTTTTCTCCGGATCTTCGGTGGTGATCCGGCATTGAATGGCGAAGCCGATGCACGGCATCTCTTCCTGCGGGGGAATGGCGACTTCCTCGCTGAACAGCGAATGCCCCTGCGCCACCAGGATCTGCGAGCGCACCAAATCGATGCCGGTCACGCACTCGGTCACCGTGTGCTCGACCTGGATCCGCGGGTTCATCTCGATGAAGAACCAGTCGTTCTTGTCCATGTCGTAGAGGAACTCGACGGTGCCCGCGTTGTCGTAGCCGATGCCCTTCGCCAACGCGACGGCGGCGTCGCAAAGTTCCTTTCTAACTTTCGGATCGAGGTGCATCGCGGGCGCGACCTCGACGACTTTCTGATAGCGCCGCTGCACCGAGCAATCGCGTTCGTAAAGATGGACCACGTTACCCTGCTGGTCTCCGAGGATCTGCACCTCGATGTGCTTGGCGCGGGATATGTAGCGCTCCAGGAAGACGGCGGGATTTCCGAAAGCGTTGAGCGCCTCGTTTTGCGCCTCGGCTAACAGAGCCTGGAGTTGCGACGGCTTTTCCACCACCCGCATGCCGCGGCCGCCACCGCCGAACGCGGCCTTGATGATCAGCGGGAAGCCGATGTCGTGTGCCACCGTTAGCGCCTGGTCGGGATCGGTGATCGGCTCTTCCGTGCCGGGCAGGGTGGGGACGTTGAAACTGTGGGCCAGAGCGCGGGCCGCCGTCTTGTCGCCCATGTTCTCCAACAGATCCGGCGACGGGCCGATGAAGATGATGTCCTCCCGCGCGCAGGCGCGGGCGAACGCGGCGTTTTCCGATAGAAATCCATAACCGGGATGGATCATCGTCACGCCCTTCTGTTTCGCGAGGGTCACGATGCCTTCCACGTCGAGATACGCGCCGACCGGACCTTTCGAGGAATCCAGCGCGTAGGCCTCGTCCGCCTTGAATCGGTGGATCGAAAAGCGGTCCTCCTCGGCGAAGATCGACACGGTTCGGAGCCCGAGTTCGTTGGCCGCGCGGAAAATCCGAATGGCAATTTCACCGCGATTGGCGGCCATCAGTTTTCCGGGGTGGCGTTGGGTTTCAAGCATCGTGGATGCTTTCTAATCGCCTCCGGGCGGTTCGTGAAGTGGAAATCCCGGTTACTTCGTCACCCGTTTACGGGACCGATCACGCGCCGCCCTTGCTCGTCCGGTGTGCGGGCTTCGCAAGGATTTCGATGTAAACGGTGCCGCATCCGGCCGCTGCCGCCTGATCGATGGCCGGGACGAGTTCCTCGACATGCTTCGTTTCCGGCTCCGCCCCGTCCTGGCCGACCTTGCAGTTGAAGTCCCAGAAATCCACGCCTTCCGGCAGTGGCTTCTTGCGCTCGCGCTTGAGGTATTTCCGCACGTCGCTCTTGATCTGCTCGACGACGCGCGCCGACTGATGGTTCGGGGCGGTGAGGGGAAATTGCTTTTTCATGGCACACGCTTGTGTCCAGCGGGGGACGCTTTGTCTAGGATAAGTCAGGATTTTTGAGCCGGATCGCGGACCAGATCAACTCGCCCGTCGCCTCACGCAGGGGCCGTCGTAGTTAGAGGCAATGCGACCGCCCCGCGCGACGTTGTTTTTCTTGAGCATGATTCTCGAAGGGGCGAAAATTTGGCACGGCGGGTGCTAATTTTCCTTTGTCGCAAGACAAGGCGGTTCGGCTGAGATGCCTTAGGGTTAATGGGTTTTTCCTAGAGGATGATCAGTCGGACCGCTTCCATTTTCCAATGGCTCCGAGATCGGAGCGCGTCTTCTGAGCCTGTGCTTGGAAATCGCGGACGACTGGGTTATCCCCCGTTTCCGCCCGATGAAAATCCTATCCGTTCTTGCCCGTCTTTCCACGCTTCTGATCTTGATCTCGCCGCTGCTGGCGGACGAACAGCCGTGGGTGCCGCTCTTCAATGGCAGAAACCTCGATGGCTGGACTCCCAAGATCTCCGGCCATGTGACGGGAGATAACTTCGCCAACACCTTCCGGGTGGAGGACGGAATTCTCAAGGTGTCCTACGACGGCTACCCAAAATTCAACGCGCAATACGGCCACCTGTTCACCAACATCGCTTACTCGCACTACATTCTGCGGATGGAATACCGGTTCACCGGGAAAATGATGGCCGACGCGCCGAATTACGTGAATCTCAACAGTGGCGTCATGATCCACTCGCAGACGCCGCAAAGCATGGGGCTGAACCAGGGATTTCCGGCCAGCATGGAAGTCCAGTTCCTCGCCGACGAAGGGAAGGGGAAGCGCGCGACCGCCAACGTTTGCACCCCCGGCACCAATCTGGAAATGGATGGCAAGCTGGTCACCAAGCACATCGTCGAGTCCAGCGCGCCGACATTTCCCGCTGAAGAGTGGGTGAAAATGGAGGTGGAAGTCCGTGGCAGCGAGCAGGTGATCCACCGAATCAACGGCGTCGAAGTCCTGCGCTACCAACGGCCGCAGCTCGATCCGCGCAACGAATTGGCACCCGCCACCGACCTGTTGAACGCGGGCGCCGACAAGATTCTCAACTACGGCCACATCGCCCTCCAGGCCGAGGGACAGCCGGTCTGGTTCCGGAACATTGAGCTTAAATCCCTTGCGGTGCCTTGATATTGAATCTCGTGCTAGACCTTTGGCCCAAATGCGGCTTTACTCGCCCAGCAAATCCCTATGAGCCTCCTTTTCTTCAAGCGCCTTCTCGCGAACCCGATCCGTGTCGGTTACCTCGTTCCGAGCTCCGGGTTCCTCACCCGCCAAACCGCGAAGCGAATTGATTTTTCGAAACCGCGGGTGGTCATCGAACTCGGACCGGGCGAAGGCTGCCACACTCGCCAGATTGTCCGGCGGATGAACGCCGAGTCCAAGCTGATCCTCATCGAGCTTGACGATCACTTCGCCGCCCACCTGAAAAAGCAGTTCGCTCACGATCCCCGCGTCACCGTGGTGCAGGCCGACGCGCTGCACCTCGTGGAAACCTTGGAGAAACTCGGAGTCACCCATCCGGACTACATCTACTCCGGCATTCCCTTCACCATCATGGAGCGCAACCTCCGGGAAAGACTGCTTTCCAACATCGCCATCACCATGGGACCCGACACGGTGTTCCTGACCTATCAGGTGTCCACGCTCATCTCCGACCACGAGCTCTTCGATCTGTCGAGAAGCGAACAATGCCTGTTCAACGTCCCGCCGATCAAGGTGCTGGAGTTGCGCAAGGCGGTGCTGGCCTGATGGGCATCTAACCAAGGAACGGCGAGCTCTGAACCGCCGAAGCCCTTGGCAAGCTGATGAGATGCGGTGTGCCTCGCCGCATTATCACTTCATGGGCCAAGGCGGATCGGAATGCAGGGCGAGCGACAGCGAGTCTTTGTAAATCGCAAAGCGCATTCCGCATGGCCGGAGGCAATCCGCCTCTCACTGGCCCTGACGCCACGGATTTTCATTTGCCAGCTGTGACCGCTGGCTAACGTCCGCCCCGGCCCGACCGAAGTCCGCGATCGTCTTTATCTTGATCATGCTGTTTCTGGATACCTTCGGCGCAAGTCTCGTCTCTCTCGCCGCGGCGGGATTGGCGTGGTGCACGTTTCGGAATACGAAACTGGTTTGATCACGAGTCCTCTGAACCCCTCAATCCAATGTTCCCAAAGTTCCGTCGGTGAATCATTGGCATTTTCTTGTGCCCGGCTAGGCGGCGAGATTGGTCTATCGCTAAGGGGAATCCTTAGAATCCCGATCAACTGGCCCGGCATCTGCTAAACAGCATCAATGGGAATCTTCGGAATCTCCGCGGGCGATTTGCAATCATTTGCAACGAAACCAACTCCCGAAAAGAGGCAGGAGTGCATTTCCTGACTGCAATACTTTATTCATTTAAACCAATCACAACCCGCCGACATTTCCCCCTTGCTCCTTCAACATGTTCCAGGTCCAGCGCGCGCCAAGAACCACCTTTAGCATCCCACGTCGTTCCCGATCTCCCTTCACTGCTGCCCAACGTTCATCTCCATATTCCACAACTTATTCCTACTCCGGAAAGTAATGCTAGACTCCGATAGTTCTACAACTCGCTTCCCTACTTAAATATATGAAACTAAAGCTCTCCATTCTCGCCTTCGCCGCAGTCTCCGTCGGCAATATTTATGCACAACAATACTGGAAAACGGATGGTACGTCTGGAACTTGGACCGGAGCCAATTGGGATGATTCTGCTGACGGACCATTCTCAACATCATATTCACCCAATACGAATGCTCAATTCACCGCGGATTCGATTGTTACATTTGCTACAGCGTCGATTGGTAATGTAACCGTTGCAGATAATAAGACTGTTACCATTACAGCCGCGGGGACTTTAAGCACCAATAGCACAGTTCGCACTTTTGACGTCGGAGCCGGAGCAACTCTTACTTGGACGGGGCAGAACTGGACAACAACCGCTGGTATCGGATTTATTAAGAATGGAGCTGGAATCTGGAATATTGGTGCTCAAAGCAATGCTCTTAATGCCACCAACGGTGGATTCACGTTGAATGCAGGTACCGTAATTGTAGGTGGTAATAACTCATTTGGCGGGAGTAATAGTGCACTGGCGATCAATGGCGGGACAATACAGTCTTCCGGCACTCGCGCATATGCAAATTCAGCTATAACCATAGGTGGAAACTTTACCAACAGCGGCACCGGAAATGCAACCTTTAGTGGGACGGTGAATCTCGGTGGGGCAACTCGGACGATCACCAACAGCACGACAAGCGGCAGCAGAATTTATAGCGGCGTTATTTCTGGGATCTCTGGCTCCGGATTAACATTCGACGGTGCGGGAGTTGGCGTGACATACATCGGAAACGCAAGCAATTCTTACACGGGGACAATCTCAATCAATGGAAGCGAGGTCGGATTCGCCAGTAACGGTGCCTTTGGAAACGCGGCCAATACTATTATTGTCGACGGCGGCGTCCTGTCAGCAGCTTCGACAGCGGGTGCGGCGGCCTCCTACACACTAGCTTCGACTCACGGAATCCAAGTGGGTTCAACTGCAGGTACTTCGATTAGTGCCGTATCAGGAGGAACGCTCACCTATGACGGAATTATTTCTGATAAGTCGGGTTCGACCGGAGCATGGGCTAAACAGGGAACGGGGACTCTTGCACTCGGCGGAATCAGCACCTACACAGGTGCTACAGCAATCAACGGCGGCACGTTGCAGTTGACGACAGGTAATAACCGGTTGCCCACTGGGACCACAGTGAGCCTTGGACAATCCGCAACCATTAGCTTGGGCACGCTCGATCTGAACGGATTCAATCAACAGATCGCGGGCTTGAACTCGACGACGGGAACGAATGCGGGGGCGGGTAAAAACACGGTTACTTCCACTTCTGCTGCTACGCTCACTCTCGGCGGAACCGGCACCTACAGTTACGGCAACGGCACGGCCGCAAATTCCGGCATCATTGCTGGTTCCATCAGCCTCGCGAAAACGGGTTCAGGAACTCAAACCCTTGGCGATGCAAACACCTACACTGGGACCACCATTGTCAATGGCGGCACGTTACTGATCGGCACGTCCGGCAGTCTTGCCAACACCATCGTAACGGTAGGTGGGGCGTCAGCCACCGGGACTCCAACCTTGGGTGGCGGCGGGACGATTGGTGGAGCAACGACCATCTCTTCGGCAGGTGTAGGAGTCGTGGGGACCCACGCTCCGGGGATTCCAGGCGTGAGCGGCGGCGTGGGTACACAAACCTTCTCCAGCACCCTGAACTACGGCACTGGCTCGATTTTCGAATGGGATCTGAACGCCGCCTCCACCACTGATCCGGGGTCGGTATCGGATGTATTGACGGGAACCTACGACCAAGTGGTGGCGACTGGAGTGGCTACCGGCGGTGCAGCGGTATTCAAGGTAGTTCTGGGTGGAAACGCGTTTGCGGATGCCTTCTGGGATTCGGACAAAAGCTGGACCAATATCTTTACCGGAGCGGGTGCCCCGGCTTTATTGAGTTCCGTTTTCGGCTCTTTCTCCGCAACCGGTGGCCTCGACGCCAACGGCGTCGTGGACGGCCGGGGGCAATTCACATTTAATGGATCGAGCGCGACCCTTAACTGGACCGCCGTTCCTGAGCCCACCAGTGCCTTGGCCGGACTACTTCTCGGTGCCGGATTACTGCGCCGCCGGCGGGTGGCATGAAAAATCTTAGGGGAGGGGACGCTTCAATCGATGAGCTTGGCTCCGCAATCGGGCAGGGCCGGCTCCGCCTCGGGCGCGAGCAGAGCTTCGCGCAGTCCGGAGAAAGCCGAGCCATCGTCCACCCGTATCAAGCGCCTCATGGTTCGATTTCCGTTGTTCATTCCTATCGCGCTGACCCCACTGTTAGCACTGGCCGCGAATCCGCTGTTTCCCGGCGCGGATCCGCACGCGGTGGTGATCAATGGCCACGCCTGGATCTATCCGACCCGCAGCGAGGGCGGGAAGAACTTCCTCGCCTTCGAATCGACCGACCTGAAAACTTGGAAAAAGCAGGGGCCGGTGCTGGATTTCAAGGACGTGCCGTGGCTCAAGGCGGACAAGCGTCGTGGGTTGGGGCCGTGGGCTCCGTGTCTGGCGATAAAAGGGTCGCGCTATTATTTCTACTACTCGGTGGGTCCGCAGAGCCCAGGCAATCCTTCGCGGATCGGAGTGGCGGTGGGAAATTCAGCGAGCGGACCATTCAAGGATTCGGGCAAGCCGCTTCTAACTGGCGGCGATGGCTTTGAGGCAATCGATCCGATGGTGCTCGAGGATCCGGCGAGCCGGAAATTCTACTTCTACGCGGGCGGCAGCGCGGGCGCGAAGTTGCGGGTGTTCGAGCTGAATGACGACATGGTCGGCCTGCGCAAGGAGATCGAGGTGGCGACGCCGCCTAAATTCACGGAAGGCGCGTTCATGCATTTCAGGGACGGATTCTATCACCTGACCTACAGCCACGGGGGATGGAAGGACGCGACTTATTCGGTCCACCACGCGACCTCGAAATCGGCGGTCGGCCCGTGGCAATACCGCGGGGAAATTCTGAAGAGCGACCAGAAACACAAAGGTCCGGGACATCACTCGATCATCCAGTTTCCGGCCGGGGGCGATTGGTGGATCGTCTATCATCGCTGGAACAACCGCCGCGGCGATGGGCCGTATTCCGGGGGGCGCGAGACTTGCATCGACAGAATGTCGCACAATCCGGACGGCTCGATCGCGCCCGTGGTGATGACCGACTGACGCGCCGGACTGCGGGTCTCCAGTCCCGCCGCGAAAGGGCCGGCAAAGCGCAGGAGACATGTGCTCCTGTTCTTTGGCTCCTCTTTCGCTGCGAGACTGGAGACTCGCGGTCCGTAGAGCAACGACTGAGCTTTTCCTTGCGCAAGGCCGTTTTCACCCCTCCGTTACTGCCGTCCATGATTTCACCAAGAGCTTTTCCCATCCTTCTCGCCGTGCCGCTGCTGGCGGCGGGAGCGCTTGCCCAGAGCAGGCCGAAAGCCGGGCCGCTGATGGCGGAAGTTTACGTCGTGAAGAGCGTGCCATTCGCCCAAACGCTCTCGACCGTCGGCACCCTGCGGGCCAATGAATCGGTCACGCTGGTCTCCGAACTCTCGCGGCGGCTGGTGAAAATTCAGGTGCAGGAAGGATCCGAGGTCGCGGCCGGTGATCTGTTATTCAAACTCGACGACAGCGATCTGGTGGCCGAGCTTGGGGAAATCGAAGCTCGCATGAAGCTGGCGGACACCAACAAGCGGCGGGTGGAGAACCTGCTGCCGAGCAAGGCGATCAGCTTGCAGGAATTGGACAATTCCGAGGCGGCTCTCAACATTCTCCAAGCCCAGCGCAACACCCAGTCGGTCCAGATTTCCAAGACCGAAATCCGCGCGCCCTTCGCCGGCCGGGTCGGCGTGCGGCAGGTCAGCGAGGGCGCATTCGTTTCGCCAACGACGCCGTTGATCACGCTGCAGGACGTCTCGCGCATCAAGGTGGATTTCCCGCTACCGGAGCGCTACGCGGCGGAAGTGAAAAGCGGGCAGAAATTCACCTTCACCGTGGCCGGAAGCGGGCAGGTGTATGAGGGTGCCGTGACGGTGCTGGAGCCGGCGATCGATGTCGCCACCCGCAGCCTGTTAGTCCGCGGCTTGTGCACCGCGCCGAAGGGGCTGCTGCCGGGCGGTTTCGCGGAGGTCACTCTAACATTGAATGGGCTGGCCAACGGCTTTCTGGTGCCGAGCCAGGCGATCGTCCCCTCGGCCCGCGGCCAGGGCGTTTATGTGATCGAAGACGGGAAAGCGAAAATGAAGACCGTGGAGATCGGGATCCGCACGGATGAGCAGGTGCAGGTCCTGCGCGGCCTGAACGAAAACGACGTGGTGGCGACCACCAATCTGTTGCGCATCCGCCCGGGCCTGGAAGTGACCGCCGCGAAGATCCCATGAGTCTATCCGAAACCAGCATCCGCCGCCCGGTGCTCGCGACCGTGATGTCGCTCGTGATCGTCCTGTTCGGCATCACCGGATTCTATTTCCTCGGCATCCGCGAATATCCCGCAGTCGATCCGCCGATCGTCACGGTCCAGACGACCTATCCGGGAGCGAATCCGGAGGTCATCGCCTCCCAGATCACCGAGCCGCTGGAGCAGGTGATCAACGGCATCGCCGGCATCCGCACGATTACTTCGGAATCCCGCGACGAGCGCAGCACCATCACGGTGGAATTCACGCTCGACTCCAACCTCAGCGACGCGGCGAACGACGTCCGCGACCGTGTCTCGCGGGCGATCCGCGACCTGCCGGTGGACGCGAACCCGCCCGTTGTCGAAAAGGCGGACGCCGATTCCTCGCCGATTCTTTTCATTTCGCTGCTGAGCGACACGCGCAGCATTCTGGAAGTCAGCGACATCGCGGACCGCATCGTGCGCGAGCGGATGGAGACGATTCCCGGTGTGTCGTCGGTGCGGATCTTCGGGGAAAAACGTTATGCCATGCGGTTGTGGATGGACCCGGTGAAACTGGCAGTCCACTCGCTAACACCTGCCGATGTCCAGCAGGCGCTCGACCGCCAGAACGTCGATCTCCCCAGCGGCCGGCTTGAAGGAGCGACCAACGAGCTTTCCCTGCGCACGCTCGGCCGGCTGTCCACCGCGGAGGATTTCGGGAATCTCATCATCAAACAGGAGAAAGGCCGGCAGATCCTCTTCAGCGACATCGGCACCGCGGAGCTCGGACCGGAAAACCTGCGCACCGGCAACAAGAGCGACCTGCTTTATCGGATCGGCGTGGCGATCATCCCGCAGCCTAACACCAACGCCATCGCCATCGCGGACGAGTTCTACAAGCGCCTCGAACAGGTGAATAAGGAAGTGCCCTCCGACGTGACGGTCGACGTTGGCTACGATTTTACGCGCTTCGTCCGCCGATCCGTCTCCGAGGTGGAGGAAACGCTGGTGATCGCCTTCGGGCTGGTGGCGCTGATCATCTTCCTGTTCCTGAGGGACTGGCGCTCGACGATCATCCCGGTGATCGCGATTCCCGTTAGCATCGTCTCCGGCTTCTTCATCATGTATCTTTGCGGGTTCTCGATCAACGTGCTCACGTTGGTGGCCATCGTGCTCGCCATCGGCCTGGTCTGCGATGACGCGATCGTGGTGCTGGAGAACATCTACTCGAAGATCGAGGACGGCATGACACCGCTGGAAGCCGCGTTGACCGGCTCGCGGGAAATCTACTTCGCCGTCATTTCGACGACCGTCGCGCTGGCAGCCGTGTTCCTGCCGCTGATTTTCCTGTCCGGGCTAACAGGAAGACTGTTCCGCGAGTTCGGCATCACGCTGGCAGGCTGCGTGCTCGTTTCCGCCTTCGTCGCGCTCACACTTTCGCCGATGATGTGCCGCTTCCTGCTCAAGGCGCACGGCGCGAAACCTAACTTTTTCTATCGGTCCACGGAACCGTTCTTCCGGATGATCACCAGCGGCTATCGCGCCACTCTCGCGCCATTCCTGCGGCTGCGCTGGCTGGCGATCCCGATCCTGGTGCTCAACGTCGGCCTCATCGCGTGGTTGATCGCCCGGATCCCGCAGGAACTCGCGCCGCTCGAAGACCGTGAAAATATCCGTGTCAACGTGACCGCGCCGGAAGGATCGACTTACGAATTTACCGAAAGCTGGATGGACAAAATCGCCGTGCATGTGGCGGAGAATGTTCCCGAAACATTCCGCTCCTTCAGCATCGTCGGCGGCGGTGGCGGCCGCAACGCGGCGAACGGCGGCACCCAGACCATCTATCTGAAGCCGCCCGAGGAACGCACCCGCACGCAGGCGCAAATCGCCGCCCAGCTCACGAAGGAAATGCAGGATTTCAGCGGAGTCCGCGCCATCACCACCCAGCCGCCGACCATCGGTGACCGCCGCGCCGGGCAGCCGCTGGCCTTTGTCCTGCAAGCGCCGAATCTGGAATCCCTGATCAAGGTGCTGCCTGAATTTCTAGCAGAAGCCGGCAAGAGCCCGGTCCTCAGCCAGATCGATGCGGACCTCAAGGTGAACCGCCCGGAGGGCATTATTTCCATCAACCGCAAGAAGGCGGCCGAGTTGGGAATCTCTGTCGAGGAAATCGGCCGCACGCTCGATCTTGCCTACTCCGGCCGGCGTTTCGGGTATTTCCTGAAGGACGGGAAGCAATATCAGGTCATCGCCCAGATGCAGCGGCAGGACCGCAACGATCCCGGGGATTTGAACAAGCTTTTCGTCAAATCCGGCTCCGGCGAAATGGTCTCGCTGGACAATCTTCTGACCTTCACGGAGTCCGCCAGTCCCGCGGCGATCTATCGCTTCAACCGCGCGGTCTCCGCGACGATCCAAGGCACGCCCGCGCCCGGCAAGACGCTGGGCGATGGCATCAAGGAGCTGGAGCGGATCGCGGAAAAAGTCCTGCCGGAGAATTTCCGCACGTCGCTCGCCGGCCAGTCGCGGGATTTCGCGGAGAGTTCGTCCTCGCTGTTGTTCGCCTTCCTGCTCGCGCTGCTGATCATCTATCTGGTATTGGCGGCGCAGTTCGAAAGTTTCCGGGATCCGTTCATCATCATTCTAACGGTGCCACTGTCCGTCGCCGGCGCGCTGCTGTCGCTGTGGATCACGAATCAAACGCTCAACGTCTTCAGCCAGATCGGGATCATCATGCTCATCGGCATCGTGACGAAGAACGGGATTCTCATCGTCGAGTTCGCCAACCAGCGGAAAGAAGCCGGACTCTCGAAAGTCGAGGCGGTGCTGGAAGCATCGATCGCCCGCTTCCGGCCGATCCTGATGACGAGCCTCGCGACGATTTTCGGCATCCTGCCGATCGCGCTTTCGCTGGGAGCATCCGGCAGCTCGCGCCAGTCGCTGGGAATCGCTGTGGTGGGCGGGTTGGTTCTGTCCGGATTCCTAACGCTATTTGTGGTGCCCGCGGTTTACGCGATTTTTTCACGGGGGACGGTAAAGCATTCGTGAGTGCCGACGGCTCCCGTTTGGGCAGTTGCCAAAATCCGGCAAATGAGTAAGGTCTCGGTTGTGAGCATCCAGGAGATCAAGTCAGAGGTGGAGTCGCTGCCGGCGGATGACCGGAGGCAATTGGCTGCGTTCTTGGTTTCGTTACGGCACAAGGACTTGGCTGGCTACCGGGCAGGCATGACCCGAAAGATCGACGACCCAAGCCCGGAAAAATGGGTGACGCTTGAGGAAATGGACCAGAGGTTGGAATCCTGAGAATGAACTACCGGTTGTTGATTTCCATCGAGGTGGTCGAGTTCATCGAGCGGTTGCCTTCCCGGAATCGGAAGGCACTCAGAAATGTGATCGATGGAATCGGGAGAGATCCGATGGGGCGATCTGATGCAGAAGATTACGACGATATCGGGCGGCGGCTTGAGATCGCTATTGCGGGAGATTTCGCTTTCACTTACTGGATCGACGACGCGGACCGGCAGGTGAAGATCCTCGATATTCATTCGGCGGACCGATGATAATCCGGGGGTCAGCTTTCTTCACAGCGGCAAATCGTAACTCCGCCCGCCGACGCCTTCGTACCAGCGGAGGTAGGCGAGGTTGACCATCGAGTAGCCGCCGGGTGTCGGGTAGTTGCCGGTGAAATACCAGTCGCCGCAGGGGCCCTTGATGGAGGCGTGGAGGTTCTCGATGTTCTGAAAAATGACCTGCACCTCGCCGTGCCAGTCGATGCCTTCCGGATAGACCATGCGGCTGACTTCGGCGGAAATCTCGTCGTCGGTGAAGTCCTTGTAAACCGCTTGGACGCGGTTGCTGCGCTCGTGGGTGGGGAGTTTCAACTCCTGTTGGCAATCGTCGTAAATCCGGTCCAACAGCGATTGTCTGCCAGCGCGGCGGTGCAAATTCACGGCGGCTTGGAACGCGATGAACTTGCCGAGCTCCGACATGTCGATGCCATAACAGTCTGGATAACGGATCTGTGGCGCGGTGGAGCAAACGACGATTTTCGATGGCTTGGTGCGGGCGAGAATCTTGAGGATGGACTGCTTCAAGGTGGTGCCGCGGACGATCGAGTCGTCCAGCACGACGAGGTAGTCACCCGGCTTGACGACTCCATACGATATGTCATAGACGTGGGATACCATTTGGTCGCGGCCCTTTTCCTGGGAGATGAAGGTCCGCATCTTGATGTCCTTGTGGGCGACTTTCTCACCCCGCGGCCAGTTGCGGAGGATCAGGTCGTCCACCAGTTCGGGAGTTAGAGTCCCGTCACTGGTTGCCTTGAGAATCGATGACCTGACTTCCTGACGGCGATAGAGGCGGAGGCCGTCCATCAGGCCATAGTAGGCGGTTTCCGCAGTGTTAGGAATGAAGGAAAAGATGGTCTTGTCGAACGCGCCTTCAATGGAGTCGACGACCTGTGAGACGAGCGCAGCTCCCATCGCTTTCCGCTCGCGGTAGATCTGCGGGTCGTTGCCCCGGGAGAAGTAGATTTTCTCGAAGGAGCAGGGCGTGTATTTCTGAGGAGGGGCAAACGCGGAGTCGGACATGGTGCCGTCCGACTTGATGGTGATCATCGATCCGGGATCGACGGCTTTCACCTGGGTGGCATCCGCTTCGAAAACAGTCATCAATGGCACCCGCTCTGAGGCGAAGGCGATCACCTCATCGGTCACTAACATATGGCAGGGCCGGATGCCGCGCGGGTCGCGCATCACGAACATGTCGCCATTGCCAATGGCTCCGCAGATCGCATAGCCACCATCCCAGGCCGCTGCGGATTCGGCGACGAGCTTCGGCACATCGAGTGCGGCGGAAATTCTGGCTGGCATCTCCGCGCCAGGAACTCCCTCATCCCGGAGGCGGCGATAGAGGTCGGTGTGGTGTTCGTCGAGGTGGTAGCCGATTTCCTCCAACACGGTCTGCGTGTCGGTTCCGAAAACCGGGTGCTGACCGCGGCTGATGAGCACTTCGTTGAGCTCGGCGGCGTTGGTCATGTTGAAATTTCCCATCACCATCAGGGTGCGGGTCGGCCAGTTACTGCGGCGGAGGTAAGGATGGCAGCAACCGACGTCGAATTCGCCGGAAGTCCCGTATCGAAGGTGGCCGATGAGGATTTCTCCGCCGAAATCGAAATGTTTTTTGACGCTATCCGGATTCTTGTGATCCATCAGGCCCTTGCGGGACATTTTGTAAAAGTCCTTCGTTTCCTTGCGGAAAATCTCTGACAGCGCGTCCTTTTCCACGCCACGGCGACGGTTGACGTAAGGCTGGCCGATGGGCATGTCGAGTTTCACACAGCCGATGCCGGTGCCGTCCTGGCCGCGGTTGCGCTGTTTTTCCATCAGCAGGAACAGCTTGTTGAGTCCCCAGAGGTTGGTGCCGTATCGGTCGTAATAGTAAGCCAGCGGTTTGCGGAGCCGGACTGCGGCGATCCCGCATTCATGGGTGAGAAAGTCGCTCATGCGTGGTTGGATCTTAGCTTCACTCGCCGATTACGCAAACGCGGACACCTTCTTCGGGAACCATGCGGCCGAGGATGCTGCCGCCGTCGCCCGCTCTGAGCGCGGCTTCGACGTCGGACTCGGCAACGATGGCCACCCAGCCGATGCCCATGTTGAAGGTGTGAAAGCGATCCTCGGCATCCACGTGGGAGAGCAGTTTCTCAATGCCGGGGAGTTCCCACTTCGGAATTTGCAGATCGGCACCCATGCCGCGGAAGAGGCGCTCGAGGTTTTCAGGAAGGCCGCCGCCGGTTATATGGGACATCGCTTTCGGCTTCACTCCGGATTTTTTTAAATCGCGGGTGACGTCGTGGTAAAGGCGGGTCGGTTTCAGCCATTCACCGAGTTCTTCGTCGGTGACTTCGCCGGGAAATTCGTTGAGCACCCGCCGGACGAGCGACCAGCCGTTGGCGTGGATGCTGTCGGAAGCGTAGCCGATGAGAACGTCGCCGACGGCGACGGTGGTGGGATCGATGAGGTCGGGCTTCTCGGCGCAGCCGATGCAGAAGCCGGAAAGTTCGATGACGTCCACCGGGACGATTCCTGGCATTTCGGCCGTTTCGCCGCCGGCGAGGATGCAATCGCACGCTTCGAGATAGTCGGCCATGCCGGAAATCAGGCGCGTGATTTTCTCCTCATGGAGGGCTGCGATCCCGATGTAGTCGAGGAAGAGCAGGGGATCGCCGCCGGTGGTGAGGATGTCATTCACGCTCATGGCAACGAGATCCTTGCCGGCGGTTTCGAGCAAATCGTGCTCCAACAGCAGCTCCAGCTTGGTCCCGACGCCATCGCAGCCAGTCATCATGACCGGCTCCTTGTAGCTGCTGAGATCGTAACAAGCTGCAAAAAGCCCGAAAGCTCCCCACAACTTGCGCGTCTGCTGGGTTCTGCGCACATGAGTGCCGATATCGCCCACGAGTGCGGCCGCTTTGCGCGTGTCCACTCCTGCTTGTTGGTAAGTTAACTTGCCCGCCATATTCCGCTGCGGGAGTTCTACCTGCCACTCTCTTGCCGTCACGAAGAAAAACTCGGAGGATTTGTTTAACCCAACAAATCGCCGGTTTTCCCGGTTTTCCGGGGATTTCAGCCTACTTTATCGCGTATTTTTTAAAAGATGACACGGGAATGTAAATTTCGTTCAAAAAAAGATTGCCAACCGAAAATGATTATTTTAAATAACGGAAAGGTTAGCGAAGCAGACATTTAAGGCTCCTTGACAATCTGCCGAATTGACCTAGAACCGCAACGAAATCGAAAACCAAAACGATGAACCAAACCGCTCCATGCATCCATCTCGACCGTGGTCTTGAGATTGGCTACGGCAGCCCTCTTGCCCGCTTCGGACAAGAGGTTGAGCTTACCGGCGGGACCCATTTCCTGCTTGCCCGCAATGGTCGCGGCAAGACAACCCTGCTCCGCACCCTGGCCGGCACCCAGAAGCCAGTTTCAGGGAAATTCCGTGTCAAGGGATTTGTTCAGTATCTTCCTGAGGACCTCCGCTTCGACCCGAACATCACCCCGGCAATGGTTTTCCAGATGCTTCTTCCGAAGGCGCGGGTCGGGGATGCGCTCAAGCTCGCGGAAAGAATCGAGCTGGATGTGAAGAAGCCTTATGGTCGTCTTTCCACCGGTAACCGCCGGAAAACCAGCCTGATCATGGTCGAGTTTTCCGTGAAGCCGGATACCGGAAATGTTCTTCTGCTCGATGAGCCGTTCAGCGGACTCGACGCCTTTGCCCGCCAAGCCTTCGAGGAAATCTGGAAGAAATCGTCCGCAAACGTGCTGCGGTTGGTGAGTTGCCACCCCGATTATGATTCGATGGAAATGCCCAGTGCCTTGATGATTGAAGGCAGGAATGCCCGCCATTTCAGCGGCGACGACCAAACGTGGAGCGGTCTCAAGAGCTTGATGAACTAACCGGAAATATGAGACTCTTCCGACTTACATTAGCTACGATTTTCCAGCGCAGAGCGTGGGCGATATGCGCTTTTGCAGTCATCGTTCTGCCATTCGCGCTGCCGATGATTTCCAGCGCCACCGAGAAGCCGATTCTAGTCCAGCCAGCAAGGATCCTCGCTGCTTGGGGCACCCTCTGGGTTTGCACGCTTTTGTGGGGCTTGTTCACCGCCGCCCAACAAGGGGAAAACAATGCCAAGACCGGTGTGGGTGAATACTTCCAAACCACCGGCGTGTCCGCCACCCGCCAACTTTTTGAGATATGGCTTGCTGTCTTCTGCTTCATCCTGCCGCTGGCGGTGATCACCGCTGCGATCAGCCAGTTCGCCGCCGCACCAGCCAATCCCATCGAGCATTCGATGTGGTGGGTGCTCAATCTACAATACGCCGCGTTGTTCTTGTTGGTTATCGCACCGCTGTTAGCCCTTGCTGCGGCACTTGCCTCGCGGTTCGGGGGAGTGACCGGTTTCGCCGTCACCTTGGGCATTACTCTCTATGGTCTCTACGGTGTCGGCTACCTGAAGAACATGCTGGAACAGGAGGCCAATCCGATCCTGCGCGGTGTCTGGTTAGTATCTCCACACTACAGTTTCGCGGCGGACCTTACCCAGCGCCTTTATTTTAAAGCCGGGGCTCTGCCCGGGGGCTCGTTCTTGAGCATGATTCTCTACTTCGCTGGAATCCTTGCGGTCTATGTGGGTCTCTCCCGCCTCTGCTTCCGCACCAAGCTCTCCGCCTGAATTTCACCTCCTAACAAATCTATTCCAATGTCCACCATGCTCACTCACGCGATCTCCGTCTGCCTTATTGGCACCGGCGTGTTCGCTTGGGCGATTGCCGGGCATCCTCTAGTCACCAATCCCGATTTGAATACACCGTTGAATCCGCTAGGCATCAACGGCAGTCCCTACGGCGAGGTGTTCGCAATGGCCATGCAAGGGCCGATCGATACCTACTTTCACGGGGCCATGAGAGGCAGGGGGCTCCATGACGAGGATCACAAGGACCATGCGGAAGTCAAATCCAGCACAACCTCGGAATGGCGTTTCGAGAATCTCCTCGCGTCGCTGGAAAAGGTTTCCGAAATCCGGACCAATCCCCAGTCGTCAAGCGAGGTTCACAAGCGCTACCTTCGCCGTCAGGTCGAGGACAAGCTCCGTTTCGCCTATCAGCTCGATCCGGCTCATTATGCGAACTATAACTCCCTTCACTTTTTCCTGACCGAGCCGGAACTTGGCACCCGTCCCGAGCTCACTCCATCGGCGGCAAAGCTCGCTGAAGATACGATCCAGTATTGCCTCAAACAAAGCAGCGACCCCCGGCCGGCCCTTACCGCCGCCGCAGCCACTTGCAATATCCTTGAGCTGATGTTCAACGACCAGGTCAATGCCATTCCGAAGTTCACTGTAGTCCAAATGCAGCAGTATTTGAACCTGCTCGACCAATGCCTCGCCCGCTATGTCTCGATCTCGAACGAGTGGGACCAATCCAAGAACTGGGAGCTGCTGTCGCCCCAGCGGATTGCCGAGTGCGAAGAGAGATATACTTTCATCTGCCACATCAGAGACGATGCCGAAGGCACGATTCTCCGCTTCGAAGGGAAATCCCGCGCTCCCCAGGCCGCGAACTAAAGTCCAACCCATTTAAAACCGATCATGTCAGTCTTCACCGCAGTCGTCGAACCACCACCGCTTCCGGGTCATGCCCCGGCAGCCGCGCCGGTGCGTTTCGCGGCGGGCATGAGGGGCACCGATTTGTTAGGTATCATCTTCCGGGTCTGCCGGGAACTGCGTGTCTCCGACATCCAGATGCGTGCCGACCGGCCGGTTTACATCCATACCAACAAAGGGATGGAAAAACTCGATTTCCTGGGAATTCTGTCCGCGGGAAACATGAATGAGATCCTCAAGGAACTCATCACCAACCGCGAAAGCGGCAGTCACGGTTTCGGCCAGGAACAAAGCATGGACATGCGGGTCGATGAAAAGATCCGCCTTGCAATCGAGACTTTTTCGCAAACCCGCGTTGCGGATTTCTCCTGCGACGGCATTCCGATGGGCGACAGCGGCGAGCGTTCCGGACGCCTGCGGATCCAGGCTCACCTCAGTTCATCCGGTCTTGGCGTTACCTGCCGGATTCTCAATGATTACATTCCCGAACTCGAGTCGTTAGGGATCGATACGGACACCACCGACACCTTGCGCCATGGGGTTCTCAAGCGTGCCGGACTCTGCCTCGTCACCGGCCCGACGGGCTCGGGCAAGTCCACCACGCTAGCCTCCCTCATCGACTGGGCCCGTCGCAATCATCCGAAGCACATCGTGACGGTTGAGGATCCCATCGAGTATCAATATCCGGACGACATGGACGATCCGGACTATCCCGGCCATCGCATCCCTTCGCCAAGTATCGTCACCCAACAGGAAGTTGGACGGGACGTGCATTCATACAAGCAGGGCCTCAAGGACGTTCTTCGGAAAGCTCCGCACATCATCCTGCTGGGGGAAATCCGGGACCGCGAGGCGATGGAAACCTGCATGGAAGCCGCGCAGACCGGTCACTTGGTTCTTTCCACCCTCCATACCACCGGAGCGGTCAAAACCATCGGCCGTATCCTCGAACTCTATCCGAAGGACTCCCACACCGCCGTTCTGAGCCGCCTCGCGGAGATCCTCATCTTCATCCACTCGCAGGGGCTTCTCAATGGTGTCGAAAAGCGGGTTCTTACCTACGAATTCCTCCAGAACAACGACGACGCCGTCTCAAGTGCCATCGCCAACTATGACGGAGGTGCGCGCTCGCTCGAAGATGTCATCCGCCGCGCCGGCAACATCGAGTGGGATGCAAATCTCAAACGCCTTCTCAACCGGGGCGTCATCACCCATGAGACGTTTGAAAACGTTAAAATGAACAAGAACGACGACGGCATCGATTGAACCCGTCAATCCATTTCCCTTTCCCTCAATTTCCACCCAACCATTTTCGAGACCGACCGTCCCACGAAGTACTCAGAAAACTTCGAGTCCCACGACGATCTCAATCCGACAAAACAACAACACACCTGAATATATAAATAGAAAATAATACACCATGAAACTGACCAACACCCACAGCATGAAAGCAAAGTCCGGTATGACGCTCCTCGAATTGACGGTCGTCATCCTTGTCTTGCTTTCCCTCATCTCGATCCTCTTCATCGGCGCCCGGGCCTGGAAGAAGGGTTCTGATCGTGCCGCGAACATCCTGAACATCCGCAACGTGCAACAAGCCGTGCGTGCTCATGCCAACGTCCGCGCCCTCGCCATCGCCGACACGCTTGCCAGCACCGACATCGTGGGATCCGGCAAGTATCTCAACAGTGTCACCCGGCCCAACACCGACATCACCTACACCTACGGCACGACTGTTCCTGCCATCGGCACATTGTATCTGCTTGCTACCTACACCGCCGGCACGGATGTGGACTATGCACCAGCGTCGACCACCTACGCCGAATGGTGAACCATCCATCTCCCTTTGAGGAGGTACCAAGTTAGAGACGGCCTGCCTGCCGATGGCGGGCGGGCCGTCACCCCCCTTCAAAACAATCCGTTTAAGGAACGCCCCCGAGTTCGCCATGCACTCCCTAACATCCCAGTCCCTTGGCCACTTTCCAACATCCGGCGTCCCTGAATGTACTTCAACAGTTCAGTCAGGCCTGTGCGATCCTTCGCAGCACCACCCGCGCAAGCAATAATGCCTGGTATCAGGATGCGCTTGAGCTGAACTTGCAACTGCACATCCGGACGGATGGTGCGAGCATTTCCACTTTCTATCACGACCGCAAGAAGGCGCAATGGAGCGCCGGTCCCGTGTTCAACGACGAGGTTTTGAACGACCCGGCCCGGCTGGAGTCGGTGATTGCCGACGCGCTGCGCTTCGCCCGTTCCAATGGATCCACCTCGCTGGGAGTAATCCTGCATGTGGCCGATGAGTTCGCGACCACCGAGCTGAAGCCGGAACTCAACAACCCGGGTGCCCTTGCCGAACTGCGGGAAGCGGCGATTGCCGATCCCTGTTCGATTCTCGAGGACTCTTCGATCCTGGCCGATCAGGCCTCGTGGCGGGTGATGCCCTATCCAGCGGCTAACAGCGAGGTGATCGGTACCACCATCACGGTCTCCAAGCACTACGCGCCGCTCATCGAGCAGTTCCGTCAAACCGGAGAGGCTGAGAATTTCCCGATTGTCACCCGGGCCTTGAGTGCTCCGTTAGTGGCGATCATGGGTCTGAGCCAATCGCTTGAGCCCACGCCCGGCAAACAGTTCGTGGCCATCCTCCAATACCCGTGGTTTACCGCGCTGGCGTTCTTCAATGAATTCGCCGACCTGCGGCTGATCCGGACGCTGCAGCACCGCGGATTGCGCCGTCCCTCCAATTTTCGCAATGCTCTAACCACGACCAATGCCTCGCTCGAGTTCGTCGATCCCGACTTGTTCGTGGTTCCATTGGGGGCCAACGTGGACAGCACGCTCAGCGCGGATCTGAAGGTCGCATTCACGAACAGCCGGGTGGAAGTGATCCCGCAAATCCAGATCGAAGGAATTCCGACATGGTGCCCCGAACCGGCGATCTCCGCGCTGCCGGATGAGGTTCTCAAGGGAGACACGCCGAGTCATACTTTTCTGATTCTCCGCGAGGAGAAATGGGCGCTTCAGGATTTCCTGCCGACGGCAAAAGAGGTCCTCGAGATTTTTCCCAGCCGTTCGGAAATGAAGTTGCTGAGAGGGCTTCGTCTCGCGCGGGTCGGCGTCTTTGCGATCGCCGTCCTGTTCCTCGCCTACTTCGGATTCGGCGTGATCGACTTGGTCCGCCGTCCCGAGTGGGCGTTTGATCCGAGTCAGGCCCAGGCGGTCCAGGAACGGTTGGCCGGGCTCACCATTGAACGGCAGAAATCCGACCATTGGAACAACCTGTTGGAGGATCGCTCCAAGGCATGGACTACCATGGAATCGCTCTCCCGCATGTTCCCTGAAAACGGCGGAATGTTGGTGAAGACCTACAATCACGCGGCCAAACCTGATAGCACCCCAGGCAAGGCCAAGGTCGGCTTTGTCAAGGAGTGGAAGATCACCGGATATGCCCGCGACGAGGCCCTTGATTACCTCAACACCATCAACACCCGGGAAGGCATCTCCGCCCATTTCAGCGAAATGTTCCGCATCACGGGTAACAGCTCCTTCAACCCGAGCGTCGGCAACCGCAACCTGGTCGTCAACGTCCGCACCCAGGAGAACTCCGGCTACAAGTCCATTCCGCGGGAGGAAGCCAGCGATTCGGACGAGTCCACTTATCCATACACCTTCGATCTAACCATCACCCAACGCTTCGAGGCGACCGATCCGATGGCGATCAATGTTACCAAAGCACCCTGAGTTATGCATCTCTACCGTCAACCAATCGCCCTGTTTGGAATCGTCCTGCCCATCGCCATTGCGGCGCTGGTGGTGGGGGTTTGTTACCTGCTCAAATCCCAAATGAACGGATCATTCGAAAACAAGCAAACCAAATACAAGGCCTTCGAAATGGCCCGTATGGCCGGACTTGAAATCGAATCCCAAGTCACCCGCCAACGCCCGCACATCGAACATTGGCAGTCGCTGCTCGCCCAGGAAACCGCGAGTGCGGTAACCATCAATTTGCGGGAGATTTATGAACACCTTCCCAGCAAGGAAATCCAACAGGCCGCCTTTGAGCGCCTGCAGGTCAGGGGCGGGTTCGGAACCGTTTCCGCCCAAGGCTCTTCCCAGATCCGCATCGCATTCCGTGGAACCTTCCGCACCATGCAACGGGCGTTCCTCGAGTTGGAAACCCGCATGCCACAACTTCAACTGCAAGAGCTGCGGATCGATCCGAGCTCGTCACAATCCGCGCTCCTAAACTTCCAAGTCATCTACACAGCATGGGAAAACTAACATACATTCGCGCTGGCGGGTTGTCCGCCTCGCTTCGTCGGCCCTGCAGGTTGTTGCTGGGCCTGGCTCTCGGTTCGTCCGCATTTGCCCAATCGTCGGCAAACTTCGATACCAAAGCCATCGCTCCCGTTCCCGCTGAAACCGCCGTGGCGAGTGACGCCAAGCCGGTCGCCGCCGCCGTGGTCGCTCCTGTTAGCACCACGCCGTCGCGCCATATCAGTGCCGTCGAAATGAAGCCCTACACTGATTCCGTCGCCGCGGTGTTTCTGATCCGTGGACGTGCCCGCGATTCCTTCGGGCAGAACCAGGATCCGGACGCCAAGCCGGTGGTCAAGGCATCCGCGCCGCTGGCGGTGCGGCGTGCCGTGTCGGCGCAGGCCACGCCTTTCGCCGACATTGTCCGGTTGCTCGTCGTGACCACGATCATGCCCGGTGAAAAGCGCTTCCTGGTGGGCACCCGTTCCTTCAAACAAGGGGATATCATGCCGCTTAATTTCCGCAGCAAACAGATTCGGGCGATGATTACCGAGGTGACTTCCAAGCAAATCTCGTTTCGCAATCAGGAATCCGGTGAGACCGCCGTGCGCAAGCTCGACATGCTTCCAGCAGGCATGACCCCCGGCCAAAACGGGGTCACTCCTCCCGGCATGGTCCCTGACCAGCCGAATGCACCAATTGATCTAGAAGCGGCAGACTCCGCAGCCTCAATATCCAACAACTGATCCACCACAACTCCACATGAAAGCCGCGACCATTCTAACCATCACTACTGCCGTGTTCCTCGGCGTGGGAATGCTTCCCGCGCAGACACCTGTCGATCCCCAGATCGAACCGGTGGCTCCGGCGGAAGGGCAACTCCCCGAGATTCCCGCCCCTGGAATTGAACTTCCAAAGGCAGCAGTTGCCCCTGACGCAGTCTCCGACATTCCGCCTCCTCCGGAAATCCCGTCACCGGGCGCCCCGGGCGCGCCAGAGATCCCGGCAGCACCGGGAACCGCCGCGCCGTTTGGTCCGTTGGAAAATCAGAAGCAGGAAATGCAAAAGTCCGACGAGGGCTTCATCATCAAGGATGCCGCGCTCAATGACATCTTCCAGTTTCTCTCCAAATCCGCGGCCAAGCAGTATTTCCACAATACCAAGATCGGCGGTCCCGAGTATCTGGTGACCGGTCACCTTAACGATGGCAATCCGCTCCAACAGATGGAGGAACTTGCCTTCATGTATGGCCTATCCCTACATACCAAGGGCAATACCATCTATGCCCTCACCCAAGCGCAGCTCAGCCAACTGCCGAGCGCCGAGTTCCACTATCAGCTCCGTTACCTCCGCCCCACCGACATCGAACAAATCAAGGAATTGATCAAGCCGATGCTCAGCCCCGGCACAGGCATCGTGAACTACGAGCCCAAGACCAACACCGTCATCATCATTGACTCCGCCCATCGCATCGAGGAAGCCCGTAGCATGCTCCATGGCATCGACAAGGAGCAGGGCCAGATCATCGTTGAAACCAAGATTCTCCGGATCAATACCAGCGCCGCGGAGCGCACCGGCATCAACTGGTCCTCCTCGCTCGGCAAGGACGGCACCGACCTCACTGTTTTCAGGGATCTCAACTCCGTCTTCGGTCTGCCTTCTGTCGGCGACGCCACGGCCGGAAATCTCGTGCTCAGCCCGGTCGTGCTCAGGGGCGTCTTGCGCGCCCTCGCCGACGGCGGCCTCGCCAGCCAGGTTTCCAATCCCACCCTCATCACCGAGGACAACGAACAGGCGACCATCTCGATCATTGACCGGGTGCCCATCATCACCACCACCACCACCGCCGGGACCGCGACTTCGCCCACTATCAGTTCCGACGAAGTTCGTTACAAGATCGATACCGGCGACAAAACCATCGACACCGATCCTGAAAATCACCGGGAAATCGGTATCTCGATGGTTGTCACCCCGACCTTGCTGCCTGATGGCACCATCCGCATGAAAATGCGTCCGCGGTCCGCTCAGGTCATCGAAGAAATCGTCGGTGCCAGCGGCAACAAGTACCCCCGCGTGACCGAGGCGATGCTGGAGTCCATCGCCCGGGTGCCCAATGGCCACTCGTTGGTCGTCGGTGGATTCTATGGCGAAACCCGGACTAACGGGAAAACCAAAATTCCGCTTCTCGGAGATTTGCCAATGGTCAACTTCTTCTTCAAAAGCAAGGATGCCACCAAGGAGAAAACCAGCTTGGTATTCGTCGTTACCCCCAAGTCCTACAACCCAGCGAGCGGACGCTCGACGGACAGTGCCACCGACCGCCTCCACTCCATCACGAACCTCGATTGTGACTACAACTGGGTCAATCCGGACAATCCCGGTCCTGCCCACGAGCCTAACCTGAAGCGGACCATCCGCAGTCTGCAGCCGACTCAAGCCCCTTATTATCCGCGGCCCGATGAACTGGAGCCTCGGGAAACAGCTCCAGCTCCTGCATCCGCCCCTCAGAAAACGCAATTCAGCAGGGCTGGAAAGCACTGACACGGAGACTGCCAATCGTCACACCCTCTAACATTCCGCCCCCGCGCCCCCGCCTTCATGCAATCCGCCTCCCCATTCCTGGCCGTTCCCGAACCTCCCAGCCAACCCAAAGTCGGCGACCTTTGGGATTTGGCGGAGGTCTGCCTCCAGCGTACTGCGGGAGCGCTGCATGAAGCCCGGGCGGCCACGCCCGCGGAGGTCTCCCAGGCGATTTCCATCGCCCGCGAATCCCACGTCGACGAGCGCCCCTTGGATATGTTAGAGGTCATGGCGAGAGTTCAGGGCCACGGCGAGGAACACTTGAGCGCCGCGATCCTCGATCTCGGCAACAAGGTCGCCGCCACTCTCACGCCCTACGCACCGTTGATTCCCTTCGCGGGCAAGTTGATCGCACCTTCGGCCTTCTATGACTCCTTCGATCAAATTCACCGGCTCGCGCGGGCCTTGCTGTCGCCGGTAATTTACGCCGAAGACACCGATTCCATCGGCACCGCCTCCGCGAATCCAGTGGCCTCGGCGATGTTGGCGGACGAAATCCGGGCGGTGGTTTTCAAACGCTTCGGCATCCGCCCCTTTGTCACCGTCGCCCGTCTTGACTACGAGAGCTGGACCTTCCTTTCCCGCAAACACTTCGAGCTATGATTGAGTTTGATGGCATATCCTTCAATGAGCTGATCAGCCGCCGGATCATGGGCGAGCTGGGAAGTCATGATCCGAGCTACTCGGAACTTGCCCAGGACCAGGTGCCTAACCGGGTCACCCGCTACAGTTTCATGGCGGCCATCGCGAGTCTTAACGGCCTGCCGTTTTTCCCGAAAGTCGCCGAGTTCTGTGATGGAACGCTCCATGCCACCTGTGACTCCACGGTGATGACCCGGGGCTTCTTCGCCCCGCTGTGCCTTTCGGGGGATGACAAATTGATCGTCGCCATCGCCAATCCCTGGAGCCCGCTTGCCGAAGAGTACTTGGCTCCCCGCTTTCCCCATCTTGAGATTGTCAAGATCGTCACGCTGGCCACCGAGATCAGCCGGGCGATCGAGTCGGTCGCCACTAACAGCGGCCCCAGCAGGTCCGAGCTCGAGGCCATCGACGTCGAGGACCTCGATGACGGGATCCATGACTTCGACGTCACCACCGACTATGCCGAGCCGATGGCGCAACTCATCGCCACCATCATGTCGGATGCGGTTAGAACCCGCGCTTCCGACGTCCACTTCAAGGTGGAGAAGGAATCGTTTTACTATGCCTTCCGCTGCGACGGAGACATCGGCGCGAAGGTGGACATCCCGATGAAGCTCAAGGACCGGCTGGACGCGTTCCTGCTCAACCTGATGAAGCTTCCGACCGAGATCCGCAATACGGCTCCCGGGATTTCCGGCCGCTTCACCATTTCCTATTTCCACCGGCCCATCGATATCCGCTACGAACGCCACCGCACCTATCGGGGGTATCATGTGACCATGCGTTTGCTCGATAAGAGCAATATCAATGTCACTCTCGGCAAAGGCACTCTGGCGTTCGATGACGAGACGATGTTCGCCCTCAACAAGGTGATGAAGATTCCTGCCGGTATCATCGTCATGTCGGGTCCCACGGGTTCCGGCAAATCGACGACCCTCAATGCCATCCTGCGCGAACTCAACCGTCCGGAAGTTAACATTCTAACGCTTGAAAACCCGGTGGAAGACGAAGTCCCCGGGATTACCCATTGCGACTTGAAAAGCGCCAAGGAATTCAAGCCGATGATCGCATCCTTCATGCGATCCGATCCGGATATCATCCTGATGGGAGAGGTGCGGGACATCGAATCGGCCGAACTGGCGATCGAGGCCGCCGTTACGGGTCACAAGGTTCTAACCACCATTCACACCGCGCGGGCGTCGCAGATTATCGAGCGTTTCGAACAGCTCGGCCTGGAGCGCTGGAAGATCGCCCAGACTCTCAAGGCGGCATGCGCCCAGCGCTTGGTCAAACTGCTTTGCCCGTATTGCAAGGAACCCGCGACCGGGATCGACGAAATCGACCGCAAAACCTTCAGCCTCGACGATTCATGGGCTAACACCCCGATCTTCGTCTCTAAAACCGGCGGCTGCCAGGAATGCCGGAACACCGGTTACAGCGGTCGGACCGCCATCCTGGAGATCATCCCGATCACTCCCAAGATTTCCGACATGCTTTCGAAGGGTGAGATGACTCCCTATGAACTGGAAATGAAAGTCGCCGAGGAAGGAGTACTGCCCAGTCTTCGCCGCAGCGGCATGAGACTCCTCCGCGATGGAAAAACCGACCTTGCCGCTGTGAGCAAGGTCATCGACATGACCTACACCGATGACTAGCGCCACCACCACCGCCAATCCCTCGTCTTCCGCGCCTAACCTTGCCAAAGGCGGGACTCCCGTCGCTCCCAAGGGGCTCATGGCGATGCTTAACCAGCCGAAAAAGGTCAAGGAGTTCAGCAAGAAGGAACTCGTCGATATGTTCCGCGGCCTTGGATCGATGCTGCGCGCGCAGATCAACACTGCGGACGCACTTAAGTATTACAGCCAGGGTCTGCCTAACAAGGTGATGGTCGAGGCGCTCGTTCGCATCCGCGAGGACATCAATGCGGGGATGAATGTGCATGAAGCTTTTCGCCGCACCGGCCGTTTCAGCGAGACGATCGTCGGCCTGGTGCAGGCGGGATCAGATGCCGGTCAGCTTCACTATGCATTCCAATCCCTCGCCGCCCGTTTGAAGAGTGAATTGTTTTTCCAGAAGCAACTCAAGAAAGCCACCATCACTCCTGGAGTTATCATCTGCGTCCTTTCCGGTGCCTTCATCGTCTCCCAGGTGAAAATCGTTCCTCAGGTCGAGGCGATGTTGATGGGGGTCAATGCGAAGCCGGATGGCATGACTGCCATTTCCTTCAAGGTCAGCCATTTCACCCAATCCGTGTGGCCGATCGTGGTCATCGGCGCCATCGCGACCGCCGCGACGATTGTCAAATCAGGCCACATCCGCAACCTGATCCTCGGCTTTTTCATGTCGAAATGGCGGTTGCTCCGCCTGCTCGTCATGAGCCTTCGGCAAGTGACTTTCCTTTCCACCATCAAGCTGCTCCACTCCAACGGCATTAACCTGGCGAAGTCCATCCGCGTCTCCGCAAACAGTGTGCGCAATACGCCTTTCTATGAGGAATTGCGCACCGCGGCCGACAAGTATGAGCACTCGGGAGTTCCTCTATCAACCGCCTTTGCCAAATACACTTCGGTGGATTCGCAGGTCACCCACATGTTGTCGATCGGCGAGAAATCCGCGTCGCTGGATTCCCAGTTGGAGATGTTGTCGGAAATGTATGAGGAAGATCTGCAGAATCACATGAATTCCTTTGCGGCGGCCATCAGCTTCGTCGTTCTGATCATCGCCGTCGGCCTGATCGCTGCGGTTTTCGTGGGAACTTTCCTGCCGATCTTCCTGATGGGACCGAAGATGATGCAGAGCGGAATTTGACTCCTAACCTCAACCTACATCCTCATATGCAACTTACCCGATTCGATCGCTGGCTGCGTGAGAAATATGTGTATGAAACCCACATCCATACCCTGCGGGCCCCGGAATCACTTCCGTCAGGCATCCAAACGCGGGAGATTCCCGATGTGCCGGGCAAGCGCTACAAGCATTTGTTCGTGGCCACCCGCAGCAGCGACGCCGACCAACTGATTGCCCAATTGAGGGAGAACAGCCAGATGTATACCACCCAGGTCGTGGACCGGAACGATTGGTATGTCCCGTTCATCGCCCCGAAGGACAAGTCAGTCACGTGGTGGTTGTTTTCGGTGGCGATCATTACAATCTCGGTGTTCTTCGCCCTAGTCTATATCAAGGGGCTGGCCGAAGATCCCGATTTCCGCAAGAACTTTATGGACGCGCTGAAACTTTTCAGGAGCTGAACCGCTGTCATTTCCCGCTTTCCAAGAACTAATCCATCGTCTAATCCATCGTTCGTCATGATCACCCCGCGTTCACCCCGCCGTTCCCAAAGGGCATTCACGCTCTTGGAAATGACCATTGTCATCATGGTGCTGCTCGCCCTCATGAAGATCGGCCTTTTCACCTCCAGCAAGATGGACGAGTGGAAACTCGGGCGGACCGCTTCCGAAACCCTCCGCGGGGTTTACTCCGCCCAGCGGATGTACCTTGCGGACAATCCCACCACGGCTCCCACTGCGCTAACCGACGCATTGCTGCTTCCCTACATGGCTAACAACGCGGCGGGGCCGCTCACCGTGATGCCGAAGGTCAAATCACTCACCGGGGCGTCCCTCGGTATTCTTGTCAACGTTACTCCCCCCGTCATCAATGCTGGATCAGGCACCGCTTACGACCCTTCCGGCAGCAACAATGACTCCCTTTGGGATGTCGGGGAATAAATGCGGATAATAACACTCTTCATGCTGCTCGCGTTTGGCCCGGTGGTTCATGCCACGGAGTTCAAGCATGTCGGTGATTTCCTGCTGCAGGCCCAATACAAGCTAACGGGCCAGCAGATGAAGCCCGTCCCGACCAAGCCGATCGCTTTCCGGGTATTCACCGACGGGATCCACATCCGGGTCACGGCGGAAGGTGACGATGAAGCCCGGACGACCTTCGAGATCTACCGCTCCGACGGAATCGGCCGCCAGCGCCAAGGCTCCGGCGCGCTTGAGGTCATTCCCGGCATCCAGGCGACAAGTACCGTCGGTGGCGTGCTCCGGCACCTGCGGCTTTGCCGTGAGTCCATGACCATCACCACCTTTCCAGGCGTGTCGGATCAAACGATTGTCAGTCATTCCATCGCCGCCGAACCAAAGCCCGAAGTGGCGCAGACTACGGCACAACCCTTGACCAAACCATGAAACCCTTGCCCGCCCAAGACCCCGGCGTTGTCGAGATGCCAGACAGCGCGATCCAGTCGCTCGCGTCGGCCCTGGCCTCTGCCGCAGCGTCTTATTCGACCTCCAACCGCCGTGCCCCGACGAGCCGGGTGGCCCGGGTTTACCCGTGGCTGCTGGCCGCCAGCACCGCGGTCGCCGCGGCGTTCTGCCTGATGTACATCACCAAGCCTTTCATCGGGAGTCCGCAGGCAGCGGTTCCGGGGACTCCGCCACCTCCTGTTCCTGTTCCTGTTCCTGTTCCAGCCAAAACGCTTGCGCCGGTCGCGGCCCAGCCCGGCCTGATGCCAAGCCACGACCGCCTGCCCGGGGAGAAGAGCACCCGCGAGACCCCGCGGGACGCGGGCATCGCCACCCGTGCCCCGTCCGCGCCGGTCGCCTTTGAGCAAACCAATCTCCGGATCCAGCACATTCTAACCGCCGAGGCTCCGGGCGGCACCCTGGCCAGGATCAATCTGGACGTCCCCGTCCTCTATCAGAGCAGGAACCTCCGCTGGACCGCCGCGGAAGTGGCCGAGGCACGGGCCCTCCTCGTCCGCCTCGCCGACTATCAGGACAGATCCAGGACGCTGCGCGCAGAGGGTGCCGAGTTGCTCGAGTCATGGAACCGCCTCATCGAGCGCTCGATCCCCGCCGGCGATCTCCGTGCGGACAGCCCCACTCTTCCGGCCAATCAGCAGGATGCTGCTGACGCGCCGCGTCCCGCAGGTCTCGACACCCGGGAATTGATCCAAATCCAACCTGCCGGAAAATGAACCCACGCCTCGCCACCGCCGCCATCTGGATCCTCGCCGCAGGGTTCGCCGCCGCGCAGAATGTCGCGGACGAATCCAAGTCCGATCCCGTTCTCGACGCCCTCCAGGAGTTCGAAAAACGCGACAAGGACAAGCCTAACGAAGTCACCGTCGTGTTGGATGGGATCGGCCAACCGCTGGCCCCGGCGCCCGAGCCAACCCCGTCCGCTGAACAGAGCCCGCCCGCCGAGCCGCCGAAGGCCGTCATCGTGAGCGGCAAGCCGCCGGAAGGAATCGACCTCGCGTCGGAGCCAACGCCGCCGGAGGCGATTGCCGCCGCCCCCGATGAAGCGCCTCCCAAACCCACGGACGGACTCGCCGTGAGTGTGGAAAAGCTCCACACCGGCAAGGGTTCCATCGATCCCTCCGAAGTGAAATTGTTCGCGCCATTTCCCGCGAAACCGCTGGCACAACCGCCCGCCGGTTGGCATCTCGATGCGTCTAGCAGCGCTCAGCCGTTCACCCGAGAGGTCGAGCTCGCGCCCGGCACCACCATCACTTTGACCATCCGTCCCCATCTTCTCGTTCCCGATGCGGATGGCGCGACTGTCTTCACCATCCCGGAGCCTGGCTTTGACAACAAGCTCGGCTATGCGCAGACGGCCACCGTCGGTGCCAATCTATCCAATTCCATCCGCCGCCTGGACGAAGACTCCAAGCAGCTAGGCGCCGCCATCGACAGTCTCCAGCAGCTCCTCGTTTCCCTGCCAAAACCTGAGCCAAAGCCCGAACCGCAACCCGAAGGCAGGCCTGCCAACTCCCGCAAGAAATGAAATCCGCCACAGTTCCCATCATCTGCGGGGCCGCCTTGGTCGCCATGTCCACCGCCGCCACCTGCCACTGGTGGTCCGTCAGGCAGTTCGCCGCCGCGGTCCACGCAGGGCTTCCCGTGATTTCGAGGACTCCGCCAGTCGGGCCGGCGGTCGGTCCCGCGCTGCCCAAGGCTGCGGCGCCACGTCTCCTCGCGCAAGGTCCCAAGACGTTGGAACCCGCTCCCACCACCGACGCCACCCAGAAGAAATTCTACGAAACGTTGATCGCGAAAATGGAAGGTCTCCAAAATCAGAACCGGGATCTCTTGAATCAAGTCGCGGAAACCAACCGCGACATGATGAACCTCAATTTCCGCGTGGACACGTTTTCCGATTCATTCCGCCCGATGCCTGTTAGCGAGGATCGCCCCGACACGAGTTCCGAAGACGGTCCCGGTGTCCTTCCGCCGCGAGCGGAACCGGTGTTCCTCCCTTCGGATCAATAAGCGCCACGCCCGGTTCCGTCTAACATGTCCGCCCGCCGCCGCTCGATCCTGCTCGCGTTGCTCCTCAGCCCTTTGATCCACGGGGCACCCGCTTGGCAAGGCGAGCTCAGCTCTCCCGCACCCGGCCCGTTCGCGAAGCTGCCGCCCACCGTCCTCGACTTCCAGGTGAGTTGGAATGGCGCGATCAACGCAGGTCGCATTCGCATGGAATTTGCCCCGGCCGACGCGAGGAAAGCCGGCACCTACGTCGTCCGTTCGTCCGCCGCCAGCCAGGGAGCAGGGGCGGTGCTGTTTCCCTATCAGACGAGTTTCTGGTCCGAAATCGCGCCCGCCTCATTGCGCCCGCGCTACTTCCATGCGGTGGAAACCGACGCGAAGGAAACGGTCAACACCACCGTCCGCCACTCGGCCTCGCGCGTCGAGAGCGAGGAAATCACCAAGCAACTCAAAACCGGCGTCACCAAGCAAACCGACCGCACCTTCGCGTTCGCGCCGGTCTTCGATATTTTCTCGGCCATGCTGCTGGTTCGCAGCCAGAAATTGGCCACCGGGGATCAAGTCACCCTCATCATCTATCCGTTTGACCGGCCCTATCTGCTACGGGTCAAAGTCCAGGGCCGCGAACTCCACAACGGCCGCAACTCGATCCGCCTCACCCTGGGCCTCCGCAAGATCGACCGCGACACCCTGGAACTGCAGCCCTACAAGAAACTCAAGCGAGACGCCACCCTCTGGCTCAGCGACGATGCCGACCGCATCCCCGTCGAGCTCCGCGCCGCCGCCTTCATTGGCGACGTGCGGGCCACGCTCGCCGCCCACCGCAAACCGTGATTCCTCCCACCCATTTTTCATGACCTTGTCCGCGCCAAACAAGAACGTCCTCGTCAATCTGGCGGGACTGGCCGTCATCCTGTTAGCGGTGGTTTTCTGCACATGGCCCGGGATGCATTCCCCGCTTTTCACGGATGACATTCACCAACTCGACAGGTCGAAGGCGATCGACCATTGGACCGGAGTTTTCGCTCCCGACGTCTTCGGCTACTACCGGCCCGTGAAGAACGCGCTCTTCATGATTGCCGCTCCTTTGAAGGACAACATCGTCGCATGGCACTGGCTCGGATTGGCTGCCTATCTTGGCGCCACCGCCGGAGTTTTCCGGATTGCCTCGATCTGTTTTGGCGGCGGGCGGATGGCTTTGCTTGCGACCTGTTTCTGGGCGTTGAGTCCCAGTTGTGTCTCCACGGTTGTCTGGCTCAGTTGTGCCAATATCAGCGTCGGCATCATCTTTGCCGCCTGCGTTTTTCATTTTCACGAACGTTTGGCAGTGAAGTCCTCGCTTTGGACACTGCTCGCATCCATGGTTTTCTACGCCCTGTCGTTGCTCTGTTATGAATCCCTGATCGCCATCCCGGGGTTGTTGTTCATCCGGGATCTTCAGCAGCGGCGAATCTCGGTGAATCGCCAAACCCTGATTCGTTTTGGTGCCTACTCACTCGTTGCTGTGGCATTCCTCCTGATCCGGCATGAAGTCTCCGCCCGGGTGGTCGGAGCGGACCGCCTGGGAGCGGGGTGGGATCCGGACACCAAAGCCATTCACGTCGTTCTCTCCGCGCCATGGTTTCTGTGGCGGCATTTCCTGATGTGGATCTTCCCGTTCGGGACGATCGAATTGTTAGGAAATTATTCATGGTTGCGGTCGGCATCCGCTGTCTCGCTGGTTTCCGCCGGGTTCTTCCTGCTGGCCTTGCTGGCCACGGCCGCCATGACCTGGAAGCGCCTCCCCCTCATCGCCTTCGGGCTCTTGTTCTTTTTTGTGGCAAGTATTCCTTCGGGGAACTTCATACCGTGTTTCAACGGGCCGATCTACGATGCCTACGTCACCATCCCGTCCATCGGTTTGGCGATTGCCTTTGCAACGGTTTGCGACCTGTTGATCCGCCAGTTCAAAATGCGGCGGAAGGAATCCGGCAGCCTCGCCTTCGCCGTGGTTTTGTGTCTGCTCCTGGTCTATCGAATGCCGGTATGTGGCGCCTACTTCCGCTATTGGGCCGGGGTCTGGGGCAATCCGTTGGAGTTGATGCTGCTAACTGCCGAGACCAGGCCTCTCCAGTCACAGGTTAAAGGCTTGGTGACCACCTTGCTGTTTAGATCCGGCTATATTGACGAGGCGGAAATCCAGGCGAACGAGGTCATTCTGGAAGTTCCTTGGGATCCCACCGCAAAAATCACCCTGGCTAGAATCGCCAGATCTCGCGGGGATCTTCCAACATCGGAAAAATACTACCGCGAGATATTGCAATCCCCGCAGAGTTCCAAGTTTCTCAAACATCCCGCCATGTTTGAACTCGCTGAGATTCTCACCGGCAATCCAGTTCACCGCAAAGAGGTTGCATGGCTTTTGAATGATTTCCTGAAAAGTAATAACACCAGCAGACATGCGGAGGCGATCGCCTTGCTCTCCCTGACCTACAGGGATCAGGGAGATATGCCAAAAGCCCGCGCCATCCTGGAGCGTGGAGTGGCTTTGCACCCGGAACACAGCGGGCTGGTGAAAATACTGGAATCCATCGATCAACCCGTTTCGGAACAGAAAGCCAATTGATATCGTTCTGGCGAACATTCGCAAAACTACATGAAGTCCTATCCTAACAACTGGGCGGCAATCATTCCCGTGGCGAATGAAGAAGCCGATTTCGCGCCTTTGGTGGCACAACTCTCCGCCGCCATGGACCAACTGGAAGGAGGCGCGATCTACTTCGTGGTGGACGGCGTCTCCAAGGACCGGACGCTGGAGTTATGCCAGGAAATCGAAGCCAAAGACTCGCGCTATCATACCATCTGGGCACCGGAAAACCGCAACGTGGTGGATGCCTATCTGCGGGGTTTTCGCGAGGCCCTGGCGTTGGGCTATGAGATCATCATCGAAATGGACGGAGGACTATCCCATGACCCGCGGGCATTGCCTGGATTTTTGCGGGCTCTGCACGAAGGCAATGACTGCGCCTTCGGCAGCCGCTATATCAACGGCGGTTCGATGGTGGATTCCGCGTGGCAACGCCGGGTCCTGTCCAAGGGCGGCTCGATGTTAGCCCGTGTCCTGCTCGGCGTCCCGCTCGTGGACATGACGTCGGGCTACCAGGCATTCCGCCGGGACGTCCTGGCCCGCCTGATGGAGCGGCCGCTGCTTTCCAAGGCTCACTTCTATCAGACAGAAGTCCGTTACCTGCTGCGCCGGGAAAAGATCATCGAAGTTCCCATCCATTACCGGGCCCCGTCTCCCCGGGTTTCCCGCAATGCCATCCGGAATTCATTCGCGGTTCTCGGTCACTACGTCTTCCTCCGCTTTACCGGCCGGTCGGCCCGTCTTTGATCCATGCGATCCGCCTGTCGCCCAAGCTTGCCCTGCCGGCCTCGTGGATCGGCGGCCTGAAGGCCTTGAGATTGCCTGCCCTTGTCTAACGACCCACGCCGGTTTACCGGTTTCCCGCTCCCATGAACCTCAGACCACTCATCCTCGCCCTGTTCGCAATGCTTCCCGTGGCCGCGTTCGAACTTCCCGCGAACTCGACCCAATGCCTCGTGGGCACCTCCGATGGCTGGGACAGCTCCACGGTCACCCTCCGGCTCTATCAAAAAAATGGGGCCGCCTGGAAACCCGTTAGCGAGCCGTGGAAAGCCCGTCTCGGCAAAAGCGGACTCGTCTGGGGCAGGGGAATCCACCCCGTTCCTGCCGGGGCTGTGACCAAGAAGGAAGGCGACAACCGTTCGCCGGCCGGAGTGTTTGCCATCGGCGGGGCTTGGGGTTACGACGCCAGCATCCGCAAGAATCCCGCTCTCCCGTATCGGCAGGTCACCGCACGCGACCTGTGGGTGGAGGATCCCGCCTCGCCTCAGTATAACAAAAACGTCATCCTGGACCACGATCCTGCCACCCCATGGGAGAAAAAGCAGCAAATGAAGCAGGACGACGCCGCCCACTCGCTCAAACTTTTCATCGCCCACAACGCCCCGCCGAAAGTCACACCCAACGCCGGTTCCTCGATCTTCTTCCACATTTGGCGGCGCGACGGTGCCGCATCCACCGCCGGTTGCACCACCATGGAAAAGCCCAAACTCCAGTGGCTGATTTCCCAGATCGACCCTGCCAGGCGCCCGCTTTACGTCCTCCTCCCCAAAGCCGAATACGCCCAATACCGGGCCGCTTGGAAACTCCCGTAAGCCACCGCAAGGAGCGCCGATTCGTATCATTGCTCTCGCCATCTGCCGAATCCCCACCATTCGGGATCGCACGCTCCTTCCATCATCTATCCAATTCATCCATGAAACACACCACCCTTCCCATCCTCACCGGCTTGGCCTTGCTAGTTGCCTCTTGCGGCGAAAAGAAATCGGCCACGGTTTCGAATCCTGCCGAGAGCCAATCCTCCGGGACCAACTCTTTTGTCCTCGCGCAGAAACATTATCTCCCGCCTGCCGGCACAGTCGCCACCAAGAATACGAGCATGGTCATGACGGATTCCGCCATGACCGTGAAAGCCGGCCCGCAGGAAATGCAAGGCACCGCCTCCCGCACGGAGACCGGCGTCGAGACCCTTGAAGTCCTTTCGAAGGACAAGATTCGGCGGCTTCAGGTGAGCAAGAAAGCCAGTGGGAAAATGACCATGAACGGCCAGGACCAGCCGTCTCCTGAAACTCCGGATCCCCTTGAAGGGATTCCTGTGATACTTGAACGCAAAGGAGAAACTTGGACCGCCAGCCTCGAAAATGGCGCGGCTCCTGCACCAGAGCAACAAAAGCGCCTCGACCGAATGGTCGCTGAAATCGTGAGGGACAGCGACTTTCAGATGTATGGCGACACCCCGCGCAGCCCCGGTGACAAATGGCAAGTGGACCCTGCGAAAATCGGAGCTTTCGACGAGGTCAAGAGCGTCACCGGAACTTACAGCGTCGAGTTCGTCGAGGTGAAGGAGTTTGACGGAGTTCGTTGTGCCGTTCTCAAAGCCACCTACGATTTCAAAGGAAAGTCAGAGGCCTCGGATGAATCGCAAGCCATGGACATCGCGATGAAAGGTGAAGCGATTTCCCGCAGGTCCATCGCCGACCAATTCGACCTCGGCGTGGAAATCAAAGGCACCATGACCGTCGATGGCTCGCCCGTGGAAAACGTCACCATGCACATCGTGGGGCCGATGACGATGACCCAGAAGGTCGCATTGAAGAAACCGTGAAACTTTGATTGATTTGAGGGTGCCAATCTATCTGGCGCCTCTTCCGAACCGCTCGAAGGAAGTGTTAGCTGGGAAATAGGAATGGAACTGCAGATGGCCGCATAACCTCGCCTAGTCCTTGCCTACCCGCACCACCGCTTCCGCGGAGCGACCGTGATCGTCGAGGACGCGGAGGTGGTGATTTCCCGCAGCGGGTTTCCATGGCAGGGCATCGTTCGGGACGCCAGTGCCCAGAAAGGCATTGCCGGAAAACCAATAGAATTTTTGGACACCTGACGCCGCGCGGGCTTTGAGAGGGATCTCGGAGCCATCGATCTGATAGGTCCTGCCGGAAAGCGGCGAGAGGATGCGGGGGGCTTCGCCGTGATCGAGACCGGTCAAGGTGTCCGTGCCGTTCTCAGGATCGGGTGGCGGACGGCGGGGCAGGCCGGCTTTGCGGAAAAGTTCGAGCAGGTCGGGCGGCCAGAATTCGTGGATCTCGCGGAGCAGCCCCGGCCGGCCGTCGTCGCGGGTGACGCGTTGACCGGTGGAGCCATCGACCAGGATTTCGCGGTGAAGCTGGCACATGGAAATGGGCGACACGCCGGGGATGAACCAGCCGCTGGTGGTTTGCCGGCACCAAGGCCCGGGAAGATCGCCGGACGCGGCGCAGAGATCGACTTGTCTAACACCATCCGGCGGAACGGTGGCCTTGTCCGGCAGACGGAGGCCGGCGAACAGCTCGAACAACAACGGTGCCGCGCACTTGCGGGCGACCAGCGCGTTGTTGCCGCGGCCGTTGAAATTGCCGAGCCAGACCACGAGCACGTAATCGCCACGAACACCGACGGCCCACGCGTCGCGGAAGCCATGGGATGTTCCGGTTTTCCACGCCACCGTGGGATCGTTTCGGGCAAAATCGAAATTGGCTCCGCCGCGGAGCATGTCGAGCACGAGAAAGCGGGCTTCTGGCGACAGCAACGGTGAGGTGTTAGTCGGAGGCGGTTGGGAGGAGAATGCCAGCGGGCGCGACAGGCCATCGTCGGCCAGCCCGGCGTAGAGTCCGGCCAATTGGACGGGGGAAATGCCAAAGCCTCCGAGGGTCAGAGCGAGGCCGTAATGGCCGGCGGGTTTCGGCAAGTTCACTCCGCCGCGCTGCAACAGTTGATAGAGTCCTCCATCACCCAGCCGGTTGGCAAGCGCGACGGCGGGAATGTTGCGGCTTCTTGCCAGCGCGTCATTGGCATGGATCGGTCCCATGAACTCGCCTTCAAAGTTTTCCGGATTGTAGTCATGGAAGCCCATCGGCCCGTCGGTTAGCAGCGAGCGCGGATGAATGAGTCCCTGATCGAGCGCGAGTCCATAGACGAACGGCTTCACCGCCGAACCGGGCGATCGCCGCGCCCGCAAGCCATCCACCATTCCGAGGATGTCGCGATCGGCATAACCGGCGGAACCGACATACGCCAGCACCTCGCGGGTCGGCGCGTGGACCAGGATGGCGCAGGCGTTGACGATGCCCCGCTCTCGCGTGCGGTCGAGGTGAGCCTCGATGCCGCGCTCGACTTCCCGCTGCATGGCGAGGTCGAGGGTGGATTTGATAGAGCCGCTGTTGTCCCGCATCAGCCGCCGGCAAAAGTGCGGCGCTTCATGCGGCGGCGGGCCGGGTGGAACCAAGGTGAAGGTCGCTGCCAGACGATCGCCTCGCAGCGATGAGGTTTCCTCCAACTGGGCTGATAGCCGCCCCTGCGCCGCGGCGATGCGCCCGGCATCGCGCGGAAATCCGGGATGCCGCGTGGCCGGGCTTTGCGGGATGACGCTCAACGCGATTGCCTCGCGGCGGGTGACCTCGGAGGCGTCGCGCCCGCACCACAACAAGGCCGCCGCACCCGCGCCTTCGACGTTGCCGCCGTAGGGGGCGAGGTTGAAATAGGCTTCGAGGATTTGGTCTTTCGAGTAGTGCCGCTCGAGTTGGATCGCGCGGAAGATCTGCACCAACTTTCCCGACATCGTGCGGGTCTCCAGTCCCCAGCGCAGCCGCGCCACCTGCATCGTTAGAGTGGAGGCCCCGCCTGCCGGATGGCCGGTGGCGGAGCCCCAGGCGGCGCGAAGCAGGGCGGGGAGATTGACTCCCGGATGCCAGCGGAACCAGCGGTCTTCCTTCGCCAGCGTCGCTTCAATCCACTGCGGACTCACGGCCGCGAGCGGAGTCCGCAGCCGGTAGCGGCCATCGGCGGCGGTGGATAAATGGAGCAAGGTGCCGTGGCGGTCCCTGACCGTCCGCGACCAACTGGTGTTAGGACGACTGATCCCGGGACGCGGCAGGAGGCACCAGGCGATGGCGAGCAAGCCAACGCCAATGATGAGCAGTCGCCGCAAGCGCCGTTTCATTTCGCGGGAGCGATTTCGATCCGGCCGGGAGTGGAAACCCCGTGCAGACCGCGGTCATACATGTCTTCCGCCAGCGCTGTGGGCACGGCGAACGTGCCTGCACAGACGGCCTTCATCCGGTATTTCACGGACCACTCGGCATTCGCCGCGAGGCCGAGGAAAAACAACGTGCGGTCCTCGCGCAACTCGGCAAACTCCGTGCCCGGCACCGTGCCGGCACCCGATTTCAAATCACCGGCGAGAACTTCGAAACCTGCGGGTAACAGATCGACCACCGCCAGGTTTGACAAGGCCTTGCCGGAAACATTGCGGACGCGCAACACCACGTCTACCGGGTCGCCGGGGCGCAGTGGCTCGTCGTTGTTCAGCGGCGTGATCTCGCGGGCGATCTCCAAGCCGCTGCGCTCCGGACCCAAGGGCTTGCCAGAATCGTAGCCCTGTTCGACGACTTGATAGAAGGCACCGATGTCGCCAGTGCCGTTCTGCTTGCGCTCGAACCGCAGCGTGGTGGTGTCCCGTCCGAACTCCGAGCGGATGATTCCTTGCGATGGCCCGGCGAGCGGTGATGACTTGCCATTCGCGATGCCGAGGATCGAGACTTCCGCGCCGGTGCTGCGCGCGAGGTCGCTGTAGGCTTTCAGGGCAAGCGTCATGTAAGAGCACGACAGCGTGTTGAAGCTCTGGTCGCGCAGCGGCTTCATGATCGGCTCGAGCGCCTCGATCCCGAATTTCTTCGAACGCTCCGGGAAATGGCGACACTGGACGTAGAAGATTTGCAGGTCCTCGATCATCGGCGTGCGGCAGTAGGCCCGTGGCTCGGGATTCGGCGCGGCTCCGGCGCGTGCTCTCAAACAGGCATCCAGCAGCTTGTTAGCTTCGTCGTCCTTTTTCAACAGCATGTAGGTCGCGGCCATCCATGCGGCGGTGGACCCGCGTTCCCACTGGTTTTTGTAATGGGATGTCAGGGTGTCGCGCAGATTGAGCAACTGCGGCGCGGGATTGCTGCCGTTGCGGGCGAGCAGATAGATCGCGTAGGCCTGCATCTCCGCGTCCGCCGGATTCCGGGTGTTGGCGCGGGCGGTGCGCGACGCGTATTTCAACGCGCCCTGCATCAACTCCTCCGGCACTGCATGGCCTAGCAGCTTTGCCTCACTGAGGAAATGCAGGACATAGAGCGAGTGGAATTCATAGTCCGACGATGACCCCGCATACCAATAACCGAAACCACCGTCGGACCGCTGGCGCGATGCGAGCTGGCTGATCGCCGAACGCAACGCGTCAGCCGCGTCCTTGGGTGATAAGCCGAAGTCAGCCTCGGTCGCGGCGACGAGTTTGACCATCGCGCGGCTGGTGATCTGCTCCGAGCAACCGTAAGGATACTCGCGGACGTAGGCTTCCAACCCGCGCGCCAGGCCGAGCGGCGTGATGCTCGCGGTGGCTTCCGTGTGGCGGAACTCCTGATAGAGCGAGCGCTTTACTTTCTCCTCAGCAGAGCCGGTGCGGAACCAGCCGGTGACTACGCTCGTTAGATGGTGGGTTGCGGGCCGCACGCTGAGCGTGGTGGCGCGCTTCACGGTTTCACCGCCGCCGGTGGCTTCGAAGCGCAGTTCCGCGCCGCCGAGCTGGTCCTTCGCCTTGAACCGGAAGCGGGCGATGCCTTCGCGGTCGCTCTCCAGCGACAGCGAAATGGCGGCGTTGCCGAGCGACTCAAGATGTTCGGACGAAGCGGCGCTGAGTTTAATCTCCGTCGTGCCCGGTGCTGCCAGGTGATTGAAGACGGAGACGGAAACTTCGAATTCATCGCCCGGCGTGACGAACAACGGGGTGTTCGGTTGCAGGATGATCGGCGCTTTCACCAAGGTCGCCGCCTCGACCGCGCCGATGCCATTCGCCTGGCAGCCCACCGCCATCACGCGGAGGTTGCCATTGAAATAGTCGGGCACGTTCCAGGTCACTTCCTTGCGCTGCGGGCCGGCGTCGATGATGCCGGACCAGAACACGACCGGCGGTTCCTGACGGCGCTTGAACGGATTGAGATGAAGCGAGAGTGCCGAGTCACCGTCACCGCCGAATGCCGGCGCTGCCTTGAGGAAACGGTATTCCGGCAATAACAGATCGAGCCACTGCTGGGTCCTGACTTCGAGCGCTTGCTTGCGCAGGAAAAAATCCAGCGGCAGCGGCAGCTTGTAGCTGGTGATTTGATGGATGCCCTCGTCCACCGCATAGACGACCAGTCTGGCAGGCCGGTCCGAGGTGATGCCGAAGCGGGCTTGCGTGCCCGGCCTGACCTCGCGCGGAGTGTCGAGTTGGAACGCCAGCTTCTTCCGGGTGGCAATCACTCTAACCGGCGCGGCGGCGTAACTCAGCGGACTGTGGAAAACCTCGGGTGCCGAAGTGCCGCGCACGAATGCGGCGTTGATATAGTAAGTGCCCTCGGCGTCGGCGGGGATTTTCAGGCGCACGCTGGTGCCCTTGGTTTCCGTCTTGAACCATTGCGAGGTGATGACTTTGTCCCGCTCGATCGTCACCAGCCCGGCTCCGGAATACGGGGCGGTTAGGAAGACCTCGATTTCCTCGCCTGGCACGACCTCGTCTTTCGAGAGTTGCAGTTGCAGTTCGGCTTCGCGTTCGAGGGTGGCGCTTTCATCGCCCTTGCCGACGACCTGAAATGGCACCGCACAATGGACCATGCTCTCGGAATCGATGATCTCCATGCGGAACCGCCCGGCCTTGTTGGCGGGAACCCTGATCTCCGCGGTGCCCGCGGAAAGCGCAAACGGCTCGTCTGATAGAGTGCCTTCCTTGGTCGTGGAAACGTAGGCGTAGTTGCCGTTGTCGAGCTTGGTGAGGACGGACACCTGGCGGATCTCGATGAGGCGGCGGCGGAAGTTTTCGAGCACTACCGGCTTCAGATCGCGACCGACGGCGACGAAGGTAAATGCCCGGCCGCTGTCCTTGGCGATGGTTTCCAGGTCGCCGTCCGCTTTCCAACCGATCACCGAGGCATATGGGGAAACGAGGCAGGTCATCGCATGGCGCACGCTGCGCCCGCCGTCGCGCTCGAAGGCTTCCGTTAGGATTGCCAGCCGGAACGACGCGTCCTTGAGTGTGTCGAGCGGCAGCTTGAAGGTGGCGATGCCTCTTTCATCGGTTTTCAAATCACCGAGGTTGATCGTGCGGCCCGCCCGCGACGTCGATTCGGCGGCGCTGCGGTCATAGAACGAATAACCGGGCCACTCGGGAAAGCCGAAGTCCGCGGGGGAAAGCTCCAACTGCATCGTCACCCGCCGGTCGGGCGCGGGTTCGCCGAAGAGCGACTGCACGGACACCGAGGCATCGGTCGCCTTGCAATCGAGCCAGCCCGCCGGTGGGGCGGGGTCGATCCGCGTGGTGACCTTCATCTTGTCCGGCTGGAACTCCTCGACTCTAACCGCGGCCCGGCCGAGCCGGAAAATCGCGTCACCGTCGGCATTGAGCACGTTCACCGTGATCTCGTGCACGCCGAGCGCGGCGGCGTCCGATAGCGGGAAATCGCAAGTGAAAAATCCATCGTAGGGCAGGCGGGTTTTCTGTTCCCCCACCTCGCGACCCCGCGAATCGCTGAGGGTGATGGAAAGCGGCAGCCCTTCCAAAACCGGCTGCCAATCGCGGCGGCGGGTGATGAATCCGGCGTGCACCGTGTCGCCCGGTCGATAGACGCCGCGCTCGGTGAAGACAAAGGCTTCGATTGCCTTGATGCGCGACGCGAGCACGCCCTCGGTGTCGAAGCGCGAGTAGTCCATCGCCGGGAGTTGGCGTTCGTTGAAGGGCAGGAACGAGGTGTCGCCGTCCTTGGTCGCCATCACGGCGACCGGCAGCCGCTCGCCGGTTAGACGTTCGAACGCGGGCAAACGGGCATGGCCGTTCGCGTCCGTTTTCACGTCTTTAAGAACACTGCCGTTGCGGGCGAGTGCCTGGACGGTCACGCCAATCACGGGGGTGCCCGCGCCCAGCGCCATCACGAACACATCGCGCGATCCATCCGCCGCGGCTTTCACTAACAGCCCGAGATCGGTAGCCATGACGAAGCGCCGGGAGATCGTTCCTTCGGTGCGCTGCCAGCCGTCCGTGGGTTGGGAGTCCTCGCTCTCATACCAGGAGCCGTTGTGGCGATCCTCTTCACCCGGGTCGTTGGCACTCTCGATCCGCGAATAGATATCGTTCGCGACAGTCTTTTCGATCTTTTCCACCGGTTCCACGGTGACGAAGAACACACCGCGGCCGCCGGTGAGTTGGTCCGGTGCGAGGATCGGCGGTGTTTGCGATAGATCGATGACCGACTGCGTGGCCTCCCAATCGTTGTCATGGGCGACCGTCACGATTCTGCTCCAGCGGTGGGCGATGTTGAGTTCGGAAAAATCCCCCGAGAACTGCGGATCCTCGAATGTGCCATAGGAGAGCGACGCGAGGTGTTGGAGCTGTGAGACCGGCACCCGGCCGAGAGTGACGCGGAGATGCTCGATGGCACGGGATTGGACGACAAGCTTCCGTTCGCCGTCGAGTGCGAGGATGTTGCCCTTGCCTAGCAGGCGGGTTTCCTTCGGGAAAACGGGCACATCGAGGGTCTTTTCGAACCGGGTGTTAGTCTCAAAGCCGCCAGGAGATTTCACCCCGCCTTCGATGCGCAGGCAGAGGCTGCCGTCCGTCCGCGGCTGGAGGAACCGGAACGTGTGCTGCTTGCCGAGCGCGGCTTCGCTTTCGACCGGGACCAGCGCGACCTGGGTGGCCGAGCCGACACGCTCGTTGAAAGCGAGATTGCCGTCGTTGTCATACCAGCCGTGCTCGTGCCACCACATGCCGATGCGGCTGGCGATTTCCCTGCTGTCGATGTCGAGGTTGGTGGTGATGAAAACAAACTGCTGCGGCTCGCCCTCGTCAGTGCGGATCATCCGGGTTTCCGCGGCACTGATCGTTAGGCCGCTGTATTTGTCCGGGATGCGGGTCTTCGCCTCCACGGGTTTTTTAAGTGCGGCGCCGGCCAGTTTCGAGGCAATCCCTGCGGGCAGCGTAAGCTTTACGCAATCCTCCTTCAGCGGCACCACGATCTGCCGGCTGCGGAGGAAGAACCGCCGCGCGGACAGGGGATCGGCCGTCACGTTGAACAACGGCGAGCCCTGCGTGAATACCGGCGTGCCGCCGATGACCTCCAGCCGCAGCTTCTCCTGAAGCTGTTCCAGCGTCACCGGGTGGCTGAGCCTCAACTCCGCGACGACTTGATAGACCGACGCGTCCTGCGGGCTGTTATAGAACGAGAAGTCCCGCAGGTCCGCGACCAGCGGGGGAGTGGTCGTGGTAAGGGTTTCATTGTCGAGGTGGAGATCCTTTGCCAGCGCCGCGGGCTTCACGTTGGCGGTTAGCTTGGTGCCCGGCGGCCAATGGCCATCCGGCTGGAAGCCGAGCGTCGAGCCGTCCAGCCACGTCCATTTCCCGGGGATGGCCGGGTCGAGCGTGACCGCGTCGGCGGCGTCCTTGCCGATTTTTTCAAGCGGCGCGACCGGCGCGCCGGAAAACGCGATGCGCATTCCCGAAGGCTTGAGATCCTTGTCCGGTGCTCCCGGCGCGATGGCCGTCGGGGCTTGCGCCACGCTAACAACCACCTGCCTCACCGGGTTGTAGGCGAATGTGCGCGGCCGGTGCGACTCCCACCAAAGCCACGATTGCCAACTGCCGATTGCCAGCGCCGCGATCACAAAAACCGTGATGCCCGACGCCCGCGGATGAGCCTTGAGCGAGGAGAACAACGCCCGCAGGCGCCGGCCACACCACGCCAGCCAAGGCGGAGCGGACCAGGACATGCGGCCAAATAAAAAGCCGACCAGACGGCCGACTGTCGCGAATAAAACCCTAACGAAGGATTGGTATGTTTTCACTGTGGTGCTTCTATGCGAAGCGCATTACGAATGATCTACCCGGGCAAACTTACAAGGATTGAAAATATATTTTTTGCGGACGGCGGCAGCGGGTGGAAAGGATCGGGCCTTTACTTAGTTCGGTTCTCCGCGGCGGCGTTTTTGATGGTCATCGCCATCGCCTGACGATAGTCCCTGAGCAACGTGGACGCTGATAGCAACCCCTACCAAGCTCCGGCGGCCGATCCCGCTCCGGACTCCGCCGCCACCGACCCCGCCGTGATGAATGATCCCCGCCCGCGGGGGTGGCTGGCGATCGCTTGCATCTCGCTGGTGAGTGTTGGGGGGATCGCGCATGCCTTTTTGCCCCGGGACTTCCGATGGCTTGAGGGATGGAATACCGGCACGGTTCTAACCGCATTTGCCTCGATCGTGGCCTACCTGTTCTGGATCCACCTGTGTGCCAAAAACACCTTGCTGAAGAATCGCAGGGCGGACGTCAAACCCGGGTGGGTGGTAGCCTGCCATTTCATCCCGTTCGTGAACTGGTTCGCCCCGTGTCTGGCGCTGAGGGAGATTTCCCGCGAGACGTTCAAGCATCGTCCCGCAAAAGGCATGGACGCGATCATCATTGTCTGGTGGGTCGCCTTGTTGACCAGAAGCGTGTCGGCAAAATGGGCGGACTCCCTTTCCATCGCCGTGTTATGGATCGCGGCGACGGTGATCTCGTGGTTCGCTGTTGCATTCATCATTATCCGCATCAGCCGCACCCAGGCCGCATTCCGGTGGTCGGATCTGCCGGCGTTGAACCGCCCGGTGATGGTTCCGATTGGGTCGTCGGCGCAGCCACTTGGCGGCATTCCATCGGGATCAGGCCGGCCGCTTCCACCAGTTAGGCGGGTCTTGCGACCTCTCCCGCCAAGGGAAAAAATCGACGACTGAGGGTTGTTTTGCGGGTGCCGCCACCCCCCGATTATGGGGTGTCCGAAGCCGGGGTTTCCCTTGCGCCGGCTCGATTCCGATCAACAATTCGGCCCGTTCCCCGGAATCTTTCCGGCCTCCGTTCCGTGAATCCGACTGAGGCAAACCCACTCGACGATACCCCCATGACTCGCCATCTCCGCCCAACCGCCCGCTTGTGTATGATCAAACTGGCTGCGGCGTCCTGGCTCGCCGGTCTCGGACTTGTCAACGCCCTGACCTATCACATCAGTTATCTCGAAGACGAGGGCAAGCGGGCCCAGATCACCCAAGTCATGAATGAAGCCGTGGCCGTTTACAACGCCACGACCGACATCAATGTGGACATCAATGTGATCTACCATTCGGGAATCCCGACGGCGCAGGCGGACTACAATGGCCAGCTCGGCTTCGGCGGCTCGATCAGCACGCAGGTCGCCATCCACGAGATCGCCCACTACCTCGGCAGCGGAACCACCGGCGAATGGGATGCCAGATTTGGAGGCGACTCGATCTGGGACGGCGCCGCCCTCAAGCGCTACGTCAAACTCTTCGATGGCCCGGGCGCGGAGATCAACCGCTCCGGCGTCCATTACTTTCCTTACGGTTTCAATTACGGCAACGAGGACAACCCGACTGCCCGCTACCGGATCGGCCGCATCGTCAGGGCAATGCGGATGGATATGGGCGGCCAGGACGGTGACGGCGACGGAATGCCTGACGAGTGGGAAAAGTTCAAGTCGGGATCCACCGGGCTCAATGCTACCGGCGACACCGATGGCGATGGTATTTCAGACTACGACGAGTGGTGGACCGACAGCCACCCGATGTGGGCCTGCCCGATCAAGAGCGGTCACATCTATCAGATCCGTTCCCGGCTCAGCCAGAAGCTGATGGAAGCCGCCGACACCACCGCCGGGGCTGTCATCCGTCAGAATCCTAACAATGGCTCGGACCTCCAGAAGTGGCTCGCCACCTACGTCAGCGGCGGCTACTGGAAATTCACGAATGTCGCCAGCGGCAAGTGTCCGGACGTCTTTAACTTCTCGTGGGATGCCGGAGTCAAAATCATCGCGTGGAACGACACCGGCGCAGCCAACCAGCAGTGGCGCATTTTCCCGGGTGCCAGTGGTGGCGTCTATTGGAAAATCGGCAACCGCAACAGCACCAACATGGTCATGGACGTGGACGGTGGCCCGAACGCGACCGGCGACAACGCGGCCATCAACCAGTATTTCGATGACCTGAACGCCTTCAATCAGGACTGGGCCTTCGACGATGTCACACCCGGCGTGCAGACCGATGGCCTCATCGCCAACTACAAGTTCGAAGGCAACGGTCGCGACTACAGCAACCACGGCTTCCACGGCGTCGCGTCCGGCGGCATCACGTATGCGGCGGGTCGGGTGGACGGTCAGGCCGCCACCTTTAACGGGACCAGTGGCTCCATCCGCGTTCCGGCCACCGTGGAACGGAACTTCTCCCTCGCCTGTTGGGTGAAAACCACCGCGACAGCGGGTGCCGGGCAATGGTACAACGGTATGGGCATCATCGATGCCGACATGCCGGGAGTGGCCAAGGACTTCGGGCTCGCCATGCTCGGCAACAAGGCCGCCTTCGGCGTGGGCAGTCCCGAGCTCACCATTACCTCAGCCACTGCCATCAATGATGGAAACTGGCACCACCTCGCCGCCACCCTCGACACCGGGAACGGCGCGATGAAGTTATATGTCGATGGCGTCCTGAGCGCCTCCGGCACCGGAGCGGCCGCGCCGCGCAGCGCTCCGGCGAATTTCTATCTGGGCAGCGTCGGTGGCACCGCCGGTTTCCTTAACGGTTCCCTCGACGAGGCGCGTCTCTACAACAAGATCCTCAGCCAGGACGAAATCAATCGCCTGGCAACAGTCGGCAACACGCTGGTCGCGAACTATACTTTTGATGACAATACCCAGGACATCAGCAAGCACGGAAACCATGGGGATCCGGTCGGGATCACCTACACGGCCGGCAAGGTGGGCGCTAGCGCCGTGCAGTTCAACGGTACCGGCAGCTTCGTGAAGATCCCCGCGGCGGTGACGGCGGATTTCAGCATTGCCTACTGGGTCAAGACCACCCAGACGGGCGGCACCGGCCAATGGTGGGCCGGGAAATCCATGGTGGATGCCGACATTCCGGGAGTTGCCAACGATTGGGGGATCGCGCTGGTCGGCGACAAGGCGGGCTTCGGAATCGGGAACGCGGGAGCCGGCGACACCATTCTATCAACCACCGCGATCAACAACGGGGCGTGGCATCATGTGGTTGCCACCCGCGTCGGTGCGACGGGCGCGATGAAGTTGTATGTAAACGGAGCGTTGCAGGCCTCCGGTGTCGGATCGGCCGCACTTCGCAACGCGCCCGGTGGGATTCGCCTCGGCAGCACTCTTTATGGCGGCGCCTATTTCGCGGGTGCCATCGATGACCTGAAAATCTTCAATTATACTTTGGGTGCCTCGCAGGCGGCCGCACTCGCATCCACTCTGCCCGCACCGTGGACCGCTGCCGATATCGGGAATCCGGGCAATGACGGCTATTCCGGCTACGCCGCGGGAACCGGGGTCTTCACTCTAACCGGAGGAGGCACGGATATCGCGGGCACCAGCGATCAGTTCCATTTTCTATCACAAGCCGTTGGTGGCGACCAGATCGCGGTGACAAAAGTGAACTCCGCCCCGTTCAATACCGACGGCTCCGTCACCACGGGTGCCAAAACCGGGCTGATGTTCCGGAATTCCGCCGCGGTCGATTCGGCGTTTGTGGACGTGGTTTACAATCACGCGACAGGAGTCCGCTTCATGTATCGCGACACCGCCGGAGCAAGCGCCGGACAGGTCGGCGGCAACGTGTCAGTGTCCTTTCCGTTCTGGCTGAAACTCGCGCGAAGCGGCAATACTTTCACGGCGTTCTATGCCACGACAGCCAGCTCTCCCGCGGCTGGAGACTGGGTTTCCCTCGGATCCCATGTCACCTCCATGGTGGCCAACCCCTTGGTCGGCGTGGCGGTCACTTCTCATAACCCGGGGCAAGTGGCGACATCGAATTTCGGCAACACCACCGTCGTTCCTAACACCCCCGGCAATGCCTGGCGGCTGGATTATTTCGCCAGTGCCGCCAACACCGGCAACGCCGCCGACGCCGCCGACCCGGACAACGACGGAATCATCAATTTGTTCGAGCGAGCGTTCGGCCTCAACCCTCAAGTGTCAAACGCCGCGGCGGGCCAGACCCCGGTGGCCAACGATGGAACCTTCCTCCGGATGACCTATCTCCGCAGTCTCGCTGCAACGGATCTCCAATTTCAGGTGGTATGGAGCAACGACCTCGCCACCTGGTCGGCCTCTGGCATCACGGACACGTTGATTTCCTCCACGCCCACCACCGAGACCCGCGAGGCCAAGGTGCCTCTAACCACCCTGGGCGCGGACCAAGGGTTCCTCCGTCTGCGACTGGTGCATTGACTTTAGGAGCGGTGGGACTTCGGCCCACCTGCCGCTGCGCCACGAAATGGCGGCGCGAAGCTCTTCTCTCTCTCTTCCCTAGGACCAAGCTGCGGAAGTATCATAACCGGATGACCGAAAGCTCGCAGATGATCGAGGAGATGATCCAGATGGCCAAGGACATGCAGAAGGCGATGAAACGCCACGAGGAGTTGGGCCTGAATCCGGCATTGCCTTGATGGGGCTCTCTGATTAGATCGGCGGCACATGGCCGTTCCGACCTACGACACCCTCATGCGCCCCATCTTGGTGCGTGCCACCAAAGAGGCGATCACCCGGCGCTCGATGAATGAAGCCATGGTGGAAGAATTCCAACTAACGGATGAAGAGAGGGCCGAGTTGCTGCCCAGCGGATCCTCAACGTTCATCGCCAATCGTGTCGGCTGGGCTATGACATTTTTGACCAAAGCCGGGCTGATCAAGAAGGTGGAAAAGTTCACCTACCGAGCAACAGAGGCGGCAGGGCCATTTTTAATGAAATATCCAAACGGCTTCTCGGATAAAGATCTCAAGTCGATCCATGGCTATGAAGCCGCGTGGGAAAAAAAGGCAGCCAAGGACCCAAAGCAGGAATCAACGACAACCTCCACTGCAACTCCGGAGGATTTGATCGGCAATGCGATCAACCAACTCAGTGACAGTTTGCGCACCGAGCTTCTTGAGCAATTGTCGGCTGTCGATCCGTTTCGCTTTGAGCAGATCGTGATCGATCTACTCTTTGGCATGGGTTACGGCGGCTCCCGCGAGGAAGCGGCAAAGGTCACCAAAAAGTCCGGCGACGAAGGAATCGATGGCATTATCAACGAAGACCGGCTAGGGTTAGATGTCATCTACGTGCAGGCCAAGCGTTGGAAAAGCACGGTAGGACGCCCGGATGTCCAAGGCTTTGTGGGGGCGTTGGCGGGCAAGCAGGCGCAAAAAGGAGTCTTCATCACGACCAGCAATTTCACAGGAGATGCAATCCAGTTCGCTCGAGGCTTGTCCCAAAAGGTCATTTTGATCGATGGCGTCCGCCTCGCGGATTTGATGATTGAACACAACATCGGGGTGTCGACCACGCGGACTATCGCTTTGAAGCGAATTGATACGGATTATTTTGAAGAGAATTGAGGCTGCTAGTGAGTCCGGATATGTATGAACTCCGATTGAAACCCGCTCCGCATTGGAAGGACTATGGCATCACCGTCGAGTGGATTGAGGAGAAGTCCGAGTGGATGCGGCGGGATTCAGGTTCGCCCGGAGCCATTGACGGTTTCTTCGATTGCGCGGGAAGGTTGATGCGGCTTTGCGCCTACGATTACTATCTGCTGGGTCCCATGTTTTTCCATGCGGTCATCGGGCTGGAAGCAATGCTGAGAGTGCATTACAAAGCGACCGACAAGAAGAAATTCAACAAGCTACTGGACAAGGCGGTGAAGGAAGGCTTGTTCCACGATGGCATCTTTTCCGAGATTCGATCGATACATGAAGGGTTTAGTCCGAAGGCTGAGAAAAAGCGAAAAAGGGAGGAATTGAAAAGCGGTGTGGGGACACTTGTCTGGCTCCTACCCCGATTGAGGAACCAATACATGCACGGGATCTACCAGTTCCATCCGGATTTCCTCCATTTGGCGGTCCAAGTGCGCGAAATGGTGGATACTCTGACGATGCCGCGGACGCCGGAGTGGAAAGCGCGTGATTTGTAGCAATCCCAATGAAACTCCTCAACTTTAACACCGCATGGGCGAAGCCGGGGACAGCTGTCGGCAAAAGAGTCGGCCAGATTCTGGTGAACGCGGATGCCGATCTCATTTGCCTGACGGAGGCATTTCCAGAACTTATCGCTGGAACCGGGCACACGATCACCTGCGATGATCGCTCGGGGTATGTTTATCCCGATGACCGGAAGAAGGTATTGCTGTGGAGTCGCGAGCCGTGGAGCGATGTCTCAACCGGCGAGGATTCCGAGGTGCCCGGCGGTCGATTTGTAAGTGGTGTCACCCAAGGGATGCGGGTGGTGGGTATTTGCATCCCTTGGCACATGGCCCATGTGACGACGGGTATGCGAAATCGTAAAATGTGGGAGGATCATATCTCCTACCTGAAGCACCTCAGGCCCATCCTCGAAGGGTTTCTAACCCATTCTGAACCGCTCATTGTCGTCGGCGACTGGAATCAACGGATCGCGCAACCAAGCGCGTCCAAAAGCGAAGCGCAGCTTGCATTGATGGAAGGGATCCCGGCAGCTCTGGAGATTGTGACTCAGGGTGAGATCGCGGCGATCGGTGGGCGCTTGATCGATCACCTTGCGATCAGCAAGCCGTTGAAGGCATCAGACTTCATCTATTTCGGCCCGCGAACGCAGGACGGAAAGTCTCTGTCGGATCACGTAGGGTATACGGTGGAGGTGAGGTGATCGGACGAGGAGGATCTCTCCGCCTGAAGGACGTGAGGGGCGCTTGCGCTGGTGCTGAAGCAGGCGGAGGCGTAGGCGGACGATTGGACTGGATGTTGTTTGCCAATCCCAGTCACCCACCCTAACTCAATTCTTCCTCGATGAACTCAAGCACGAGGTCGATGAGTTCGTCCAAGCCGGTGGGGAGCTCTTCTTCAATCGTGGCGAGGTAATCCGCTTCGGTTTCGCTGTAATCTTGGCGGTCCTGGCTGCGGGTTTCGCACCATCGGCTGGCGTTGAGGGGATCGACAAGGGTGGCCGCACCGATGAGATCGAAGGAGTTGATCACCCGCTGGTGATCCACTCCGCTCTGCCAGAACTCATGCAGGCCGTCGTCACTCTCAAGCATCGGAACGGTTTCATACACGTCTATAAGAGCACGTTCTGCGCGGCTGAGAGCACGCTCGGCCGATTCGCTCTCAAGGCGTTCGACGAGAATCTCAACTTCATCCGGCCATTCAATCGGTTCGTGGGAAAACATTTCGCGCGGATCTAGAATAGAGGAGCGTGGCTTGCAAAGCGAAACCATCGGGGAAGTGGCGAGAATGAGGAGTGAGCGATAGCGAGTTCCCGAAGAAGCGAGGCCTAACCGGCATGGCCGAAGGCAAATCAGTGATCAGAGAAGAGGATCATTGGACGGGGGAGCGACGGTCGCAGTCCGACGCTGCAGGTGAGGAGGATGGGCCGAAATCCCGCCCTCCACAAACCGAAATGCAAACCACGAAATTCACGAAGAGGCACGAAATCAAAGCACGTTCTGGATATCTACCCGCCCATCTGGTGGATGAGTTCGTTCATCACCCGAACGCTCTGGCTTTGGTGCTTCTTCGTGTTTTTCGTGGTTCCTATTTTCCCATTGGCAGGTGGGCCGGAGTCCCACCCTCGATTCGGCGGTTCTGGGGTTGCGCCGGGAGGAAAATAGGCTCCAATTCCCTCCTCATGAGTGCGCAGCCTGATCAAATTGAGAGATCCACGAAACTGGCCGCCCCCGTCTCCCGGGTGTGGCGCGCGCTGACGGATTTTGAAGAATTCGGCGAGTGGTTCCGGGTGAAATTGGATGGGCCGTTCGTGGTCGGTCAGGCCTCCACCGGACACATCACCCATCCCGGCTATGAGCATTTGAAATGGGAGGCGGTCGTGCAACGGATCGAGGCGGAATCGCTGTTTTCATTCACCTGGCATCCCTACGCGGTGGATCCCACGGTGGATTATTCGGGTGAGACTCCCACGCTCGTCACCTTTCGCCTGGAACCGGCTGGCGGCGGTTGCCGGCTCACGGTCACCGAGTCCGGCTTCGATCAAATCCCGCCGCATCGCCGGGCCGAGGCGTTCCGCATGAACGACGGGGGATGGGCGATCCAAATGGAGAACATCGCGCGGCATGTGGGAGAGGCCAGAGACTAGATTCCAGATGTCATTTCAGCGTTTCAGCTTTCAGAATTTCAGTTTTTCTTTCGAATGCCCTCACGCGGACGCCATCAAAGTTCCTCCAAGGAATGCCATCAGATCATGCGCAGGATCGAGGCGATCGAGGGGGTGGTCGGCGTGATCATCGGCCGGTCTTACGGTGGTAAATCGCTGGGAGCGGGCAGTCCGACCGGAGCGGTCAAGATCCAACGCAAGGTCGCCGGCGGTCTCAAGGCGGTCACCCAATCCGCCAAGGGACTGCAGGAGCTTTTCATCCGCACGGAGGCTGGGATGGAAGACTCCATCGCCGAAGCGATTCTGAAATTGTAGGGATGGATATCAGATTCTCTAACCGCGGATGACGCGGATGGCGCGGATGAGGACTCTGGAATCGGGAAGATCCGAGGATTTCCTGGATTAGGAGCAAACCTGATGCTCAAAACCCATCACTTCAAAACCTCTTATCCGTGTCATCCGCGTCATCCGCGGTCAAATGTTCTTCGCTTTTCCCAAGTGTAGAAAACCCTGGGCCACTGCGTGGATTTGGAGATTGCCACAAAAAATCCCGGGTGTTTGCTTGCAAGCATCATGCCGACCGTCCTTGGAATCCCATTTCGCCGAGCCGCGTTGTTTGTTTCGCTCGCCATCGCCACGGCCACGGGCCAGGCGGGAGCGGGACCCGAAGACGAGGCCAAAGCCAAGGCCTTCGTCCAACAGATGCGCTCGGGCACCATGGCCTGTGCGCTCGACATGCTGGATACGATCCCGGACGTGTGGGCACTGACGCCCGACCGGCTGGACGCCGCGTTCGGAGTGCCCAAGGGCGTCGAGGTGAAAAAGAACCCTTACTTCGAATGGATGACCAAGTCGCGGGACCGGGCGGTTTTCATGAAGCAACCCTACACCAACCTGCGGGTGGACCTGAAGATCTTCGGCGGCGAGTTGACCGTGGAAGAGGTGGTGGTGGATTTCCTCGAAGGCAAGCTCAACGGCATCACGTTTTCCCTCTACAACCGGGGTGATTCCGATGAAATCAAGACCGACGAGTTTCAGCGCCGCTTCAAACTCTGTGGCAAGAAAGTGAGCGACATGCTCCAGGTCCGCCCGACTGAGAGGAAGGCGGATCCCGCGCAAGGATTGGTCTCAGAGGGCTGGACCTGGCTTTCGCCGAAAGGCATGGCGATGCTGGAGCACAACCCCGAGGCGAACCAGGGCAAGGTGGAATTCCTCCGCCTGAAAATCGCTCCGCGCGACGTGAAGGGCGCGTTTGCCGCTGCGTTCCAAAGTCGTTCGACAGCGGTCAAACTATCGAATTTGCCCAAGAATCTAACCAAGGAAGCCAACGGAGATGTTTATATCAAGAGCATCCCGATGGTGGATCAGGGACCCAAAGGGTATTGCGTGGTCGCATCGGCGCAGCGTCTCTTCGAATACTATGGGATCCCGGTTGACCAGCACCAGATCGCCCAAGTGGTCGGCACCGACACGGAGAAGGGGACCAGCACCGTTGCGATGGCGGAAGCGCTCGGGAAAATCGACTTCCGTTTCAAGACGCGTTTTAAGATTCTTGGAATGCTTGCCGGAAGCGGCTTGGTGGAGGTGAACGAACGCAAGATGACAGCGGGCAAGGCGGTGGGCGAAGTGGAGTTCGCCAAGGACGTCCATCGCTACATCGACGAGGGCATCCCGCTGCTCTGGGCTCTAACGCTTGGCAAGTATCCCGAAGAGCCATCCATCGCCCAACAGGCGGGAGGCGGACACATGCGGATGATCATCGGCTACAACGACAAGACCGGCCATGTCCTGTTCAGCGACTCCTGGGGCGCGGGCCACGAGCTGAAGCGGATGACACTGAGCAATGCCTACAGCGCGACGCACGGGCTTTTCGTCATGTTGCCGACGGTGCACTGAGGGGAGGGAAGTGGGACGTTTCGTCCCTTCGGCTCGACGACATGTCCATACCCGAATGGCCCGTAGTTAAGCCGGACTTTGTTCGTATGTTGTCCCGGCGGGACATTTGGAAATTAGCCGGTAGCGTCAGCCACCGGATCGCGATATGAAATATTCCGGCGCCCCGGCAGGGGCGCGGGAACCGTTGTTACCATGCCATCGACCCATCTATCACTTCACTACCACCTCGTCTTCAGCACGAAGAACCGTGTCCCATGCATCGCCGAAGCTTGGCGCGGGCGATTGCACGCGTATCTCGGCGGCGTGGTTAGGAATGTGGAAGGTGTGCCGGAAGCCATCGACGGTGTTGCAGACCACGTCCACCTTCTCATCGGTTTGCGGGGCGACGGCGTGCCTCGCGGATGTGGTGCGCGATTTGAAATCCGTCTCCTCGCGCTGGGTGCATGAGGAAGCCGGAGACCGTGGGTTTTCCTGGCAGGAGGGATATGGGGCTTTTACCGTGAGCGCCTCGCAGCGCGACATGGTGCGGGAATACACTGCCAAACAGGAGGAGCATCATCGGAAGCGGACGTTTCAGGAGGAGTATCTGGAGCTTCTGAAACGCAGTGGCGTGGAATATGATGATCGGTATCTGTGGTGACGCCGCCGTTCCGCCGCCCCTGCCGGGGCTGGAATCATTTGGGAATCGGAGCCCGGTGGCTCACGCCACCGGCTAATTTCACCCTGTCCCGCCGGGACGGAAGAAAGGCGAAAATCGGCTTAACTACGTGTCATTCATCCATTCCCCCTAACGGCCGCAAATCGTGAACAAAACTTGCACGGAATCTGCAAATGGCGAGACTCGAACGATGAACGAACCCTCTGATTTCCTGGACCCGAAGCGCACGGTGGCGGAGCTCAAGGAGCTGCGGGCGCTAACAGGGGATGACGAGGGCGCGCAGCGGGTGGCGTTCACCCCGACCTGGGTGAAGGCGCGCGAATGGCTGAAAGGCAAGATGGTGGAACTGCCGGTGGAGTCACACACCGATGCAGCGGGAAACACCTGGTACACGCTGCGGGGGGAATCGGAACAGGCACTGCTGATGGGCGGGCACATCGACTCGGTGCCTAACGGCGGGTGGCTGGACGGCTGCCTAAACGTGATGGCCGGCGTGGAAGTCATGCGGCGGATTTGCGCGGAGTATGACGGGAAGCCGCCGGTCACAGTTAGACTGGTGGATTGGGCGGACGAGGAGGGCGCGCGGTTCGGGAAAAGCTTGTTCGGTTCCTCGGCATTTTCCGGGAATCTGGATTTGGATGAAGCTCGGGTTCTGAAAGACAAGGACGGGATCGCGCTGCCGGACGCCATCGCGGAACACGGGATCCATTTTGAAACGGTGAAGAACGCCGGCGTGGAGACTGCCAGCGCGGCGGCCTATCTGGAGCTGCACATCGAGCAAGGTCCGGTGCTGCTGGACATGGAATTGCCGTTAGGTGTGGTGCTTGGCACCTGCGGCGTGGAGCGGCATTCGATCTCATTTCACGGCCAGGCGGCGCACTCGGGCAGCACCCCGATGAACCGTAGGAAGGACGCGTTTCTGGCAGCGGCGAGGATGGCTCCGGAGATTTATGAAATCGCCGGCCGGCACGGTGGCGTGTGCACCATCGGCTCCTGCGTGACCCGGCCGGGGATTGTGACGAGCGTGGTCGAGGACTGCCGGATCACGCTTGACCAGCGCCACCTCGACGCGGACTCGCTGGCGCGGATGCTGGCGGAGGCGAAGTCGGCGAGCGACCATTTCGCGGCAGAGGGCAATGTGACAGTCGCGTGGGAGCGGATCTGGCAGATTGAGCCGGTGCCGTTCGATCCGACGCTGATAGAATTTTGCGACGCGGCGATTTTGGAAACTTGCGGGGTCTCCCACCGGATGCCATCGGGTCCACTGCACGACGCGGCGGAAGTTTCACGGGCGGGAATCCCGACGGTGATGATGTTCGTGCAGAGCTTGCACGGCATCAGCCATAACAAGATCGAGGACACGCGGGAGGAACATCTGGAACTGTGCGTGCAAGCCTTCGACCGGCTGGCGCGGAAGACGATGGAGTGGATTCACAGCCAGAGTTTCAAGGCATAGAGCAGCACGGTGGTGGTGAACATGCTGAACAAGGTGCTGTAATAGACGGCAGAGGTGGAGAACGAAATGTCTCCGCCGAACTCATGGGCGAGCAGCGCGGTGTTGACCGCGGTCGGCGCGGCGGTTGCGAGGACGAGCGATGCGACCGCGTCTTTCGGGAAGCCCATGGCCAGCGCAAGTGGCATGGCTAACAGCGGGGCGACCGCCAGCCGCAGGGCGATGGCCGACCACAAGGGCGCGCGAAACGGTGCGGGTTTGGTTTGCGACATTTGCACTCCGAGAGTGACCAAGGCGAAGCCGATGAGGCCGGACTGGAGCAGATCCAGCGGCTGCCAGAGCCAGATGATGTCTTTCACCGGGATCGCGAATGTTTTGCACAGCACTGCTGCCAGCAAGGCGTAGATCGTCGGCTGGCGCAGGACCTTGTTGAGCGCCTTGCGGTGCGAGCCGGCGCTTTCCCCATGCGATTGCGCGAGGAACAACCCGATGGTGTAGGTGGCGACGTTCATGGTCGCAAGGACATAGATCTGGATGGCCGCGGCCTTGTGGCCGAAGGCGAGGGTGACGAGCGGCAGGCCATAGTTTCCGCAATTGTAGAACATGGTGGCCAGCGAGAGCGACTGCCGTTGCCGGCCGTGCATGTTAAACAAGCGCGCCGCGACCGCGCTGCCGATGAACATGAAGGAGATGATGGCCAGCGTGAAGCCGACGATCCGGAGCGCCTCGCGCCCGGCGAGTTCGGTGTCGAGCACATGGGTGAAGATGAACGCCGGTACCAACAGATAGATGTTGAGCTTCACCAGGCTCTCCAGATGGACATGGAACTTACGGTCCATCAGCCACCCGACGCCCACGATCAGGAAGATCGGCGCGCAGACGTTGAGGAACAGTTGGAAAAACACGGGCGGCAGGAACTCAACGGGAATTCAGTTCCGCCCGCAATCCATATCAGTTTCCGGGGGCAGCCAGCGCCTTGATTTCCTCCGGCTTGCAGAACTCGTCGAGGTTGGTCCGTTTGCTGGCCCAGCAGATTCCACGCAGCAGGATCGCGCGGAAGTTAGGACGCTCGAAGGTTCCGTAAAGATGCCCGGGGATGGCGACGAACGCACGGTAGCCATCCTTTTCGTAAGTCCACATCTGTGCCTGGATCTTCGGGGTGCCGTCACCGGTGTCACTCTCGGCCAGCACGCTGACATCGGGCGACATGTCGAGGTTGTAATAGATTTCATCGTCCATTTTGAAATCCACGGCACCCGCGGTGATGGGGTGGGGGCCGCCGGGTTTGTTAGCATTCAGGTAATCGAGTTCCATCGGCCCCTCCCGCCACTTGGTCTTGCCCTGGACCCACGCGCCGCCGATGACGGACTTCCACCACACTGGATCGTTGCTAACCGCGGCGGTGTGGATGACCACGATGCCGCCGCCGCGTTTGTTGAACTTCGCGAGGTTTTCCTTTTGCTCCGGCGTGGCGTTGCCGCCATCCTGAGCATACATCACCAGCACGTCGGTCTTGGCGAGTTGCAACGCGTTCGGCCAGTCCTTGGCTCCATCGGCTTTCATGCCGCGGTCGGTTAGCAGTTTGGTCCAGTCGTTGAGAAAACGCTCGTGCTCGTGGGCGTTCGGGCCATGGGTCTTCACCCCGCCGCGGATGAAGACCCGGAGCGGGGCCGCCGCTTGGGACGCTTGAACCGAGGCTGCAAGGAGGACGATGACGAGGAGACGTTTCATGGGGAAAAAGTTACGGGGCTGGCCGTAAGGGAACTTTCATCCAGAGAGGGTTTCGAAAACAAGCTCGCGCGGTTGGCATCACTGGTTAACTTGTCCCCATGAGAAACTTTGGCGCGCCCACCGGGATCTTGCTTCTTCTATCAGGCTTTGCCGGGGGAGCGGACAAGCCGGACGCCGAGGCTGGTTTTGTTTCCATTTTTGATGGCACGCTGAAGGCCTGGGACGGCGATCCGGTTTACTGGAAAGCTGAGAACGGCACGCTCATCGGCGAGGTCAGGCCGGAGACATTGCTCAAACGGAATTCCTTCATCATCTGGCGCGGCGGCGAGCTGGCCGACTTTGAGTTAAAGCTCGAATACCGGGTTTCCGCCGCCGGTAACAGCGGCATCAACTACCGCAGCATCGAGGTCCCCGAAGTGAAATGGGCGATGCAGGGCTATCAGGACGACATCGACGGCAAGGACCAGTGGAGCGGCCAAAACTACGAGGAACGGGGACGGACGTTTCTCTCCTACCGCGGCCAAAGCGTGGTCCTGCCACCGGGTGGAAAGCCTGAGGTAGCTAAGGAGCTTGGCGACCGTGCGGAGTTGCAGAAAAAGGTCCTGAAGGAGGATTGGAACGCAGTTCACATCATCGCCCGTGGCAACTTGTTGCAGCACTTCACCAACGGCGTCCTGATGTCGGAAGTCCGCGACGAGGATCCGGAGAAACGCCGGCTGACCGGGTTGTTGGGAGTGCAGGTCCACGTCGGCCCGCCGATGAAAATCGAATTCCGGAACATCCGGGTGAAACGGACTCCCTAGCAGTCTGCCAGAAAGCAGACTGCCGGATCAGGCGACGCGCGTCCCGATCCGGCAGAGGTAACAATTTATTTGCCCAAGGCTTTGTCCACTTTCTCACCGGCCTTTTCGACAGGTCCTTTGGGATCGACGGCGTCTTTGACATTATCGACGGCTTTGTCGATGCTTTCGCCGGCCTTTTCCGCCGGGCCCTTTTCCCTGCAGGAGACAACGGAAGCGACGAACGGGAGCAGGCATACTGAAGCTAACAACAATGGTTTCATGATTCGGATTGGTTCGATTGGAGATCGCGGACGTATTTGTCCGCCATTTCCTCGTTACAATGCAGCCTTATGGCAGAATGTCACCCGATCATTGTCGAATTTCGAAGATGACCGAACCGGCAGGCAACCCGCCCTAACACAGCTTGAGCAACCGCTCGCCCGCGGCTTGCAAGGTGGCCGCGTTCTTCGCGAAGTGGAAGCGGATGAGGTGATTCACCGGTTCCCGGAAGAAGCTCGAACCCGCCACTCCCGCGACGCCGATGTCGCGGATCAGCCACTCGGACGCCTCCGTGTCAGTCGCGAAGCCGAGCGAGGAAATGTCCAGCATCACATAGTAGGCCCCCTGCGGTTCGGTGAAGGGCAAACCGGTCTTGCGCAACAGGCCGAGAAACAGATCCCGCTTCTCCGTGTAGAGGTCGCGCAGCCCCGCATAATAACTATCAGGCAGTTCGAGCCCGGCGATCGCAGCTTCCTGCAGCGGGGCCGCCGCGCCGACCGTTAGAAAGTCGTGAACCTTGCGCGCCTGCGCGATGACCTGCGGCGCTGCCTGCACGTAGCCGAGCCGCCAGCCGGTGATCGAGTAGGTTTTGGAAAGCGAGTTGCAAGTGATCGTCCGCTCGAAGGCGTTTGGCAATGCGGCGAAATAGACGTGCTCGTGCGGCGCGAACACGATGTGCTCGTAAGGCTCGTCCGTGATCACGAACGCGTCGTGCTCCTCGGCCAGCCGCAGGATTTCCATCAGCTCGTCGCGGGTGAAGACCTTGCCGGTCGGATTCGAGGGATTGCAAACGACGATCGCCTTGGGCTTTTGGGCGAACGCCCGCGCGAGTTCATCGGGATCAAAGCCGAAGCCCGGCGGCCTCAGCGGCACATAGATCGGCTCCGCTCCGGAGAGGATCGCATCCGCGGCGTAGTTTTCATAAAAGGGCGAGAAGATGATCACCTTGTCGCCCGGATTGCAGGCCGTCATCATCGCCACCATCATCGCCTCAGTGCTGCCGCAGGTGACAACGAGGTTTTCATCCGGATGAATCGGCAGGCCGGTAAAGCGCTGGATTTTCCGAGCGAGTGCCTCGCGGAAACGAGGTGCGCCCCAAGTCACCGCGTATTGATGGTGCGGCCCGCGGGTGGCCCGTTCCAGCGCGGCTAACAATTCCTCGGGTGGATCGAAATCCGGGAACCCCTGCGCGAGGTTGATCGCGCCATGTTGGTTGGCCAGCCGGGTCGTGCCGCGGATGACGGATTCGGTGAAAACGGATAGACGGCTCGCGGTGGCAGGCATGGTGGGTCAGGAAGCTGGGGAACAGCCTGACCCGACATTTTGGAAATGTCGATTCCCAGCCGCGAGATGCCGGTTAGCGGAAACCACGACGATAGCCGCCGCCCCGATAGTAACCACCGCCATAGTAGGGGGCTGCGTAATAGCCGCCACCGTGATAATGATCGTGGTGGTTGTTCCCGGCCGCGTAACCGATGAGTCCCGCTGCGGCGACCCCCGCGACCGCGAGGCCCGGGTCCACCGATTGGACGGGGCGTCCTTGTGCATCGTAGGTGGTCATGCAACTGGAACTAACGCCCATGGAGGCAGCCACCGCGATCAGAGAACTCAGGCGCAACAGTTTAGATTTTGTATTCACGGGGAAATAGACGGGTCGCTCGGAGCAATATTCAACCGGGATTTTTAATTTTTTCCCCAGTCCGATGGGAAATGGAAATTCAAACCCGCCGGATTTTTCCGCTCGCGGTCAGTGGCAGCGTTTCCACAAAAGTCACCCGCACCGGCACTTTGTAGATGGAGATCGACTTGCGGCACCAGTCGATCAATTCGCGTGGTGCCAAGGTTTTCCCCTCATGGAGGATCACCTCGGCGATCGGCAAGGTGTCCAGGACCGCATGAGGCAATCCCATCACCCGGCAGCGATTCACGGCGGGATGTTTCTCGATGACTGCCTCCACTTCCTCCGGAAATACCTTCATGCCACCCACGTTCAGGACGCTTTTCTTGCGACCGCGCAGGTAAATCCGGCCGGCGGCATCGGTCACCGCAAGATCGCCCGTCGCGAACCATCCCGCCACGCAGATTTCGTCCACCGTTTGCCATGGCGAAAGATAGGCATCGAACATTCCCGGGCCCTTTATCCACAGCTCGCCGACCCGGCCGACCGCCACTGGCAGGCCTTCCTCGTCGCGCAATTCCACGTCGAACGCCGGCAGCGGCCGACCCACTGCCATCGGTGAATCTCCGGCACCACCGGTATTTAGCAGCGGCAAGCCAATCTCGATGATCCCGAGTCCCTGGACCAGCGGTTTGCCGAAGCGTTGGCGAAACCCCCGCGCCACCTGCTCGGACAACGGGGCCGCCGTGGTCACCGCCAGGCGCAGGTCCGGCCATGCGTAGCCGCCGGGATCCGCCGCTAACAGGGCATGGTGAAACGGCGCGCCGTAAATCACCGTGGCCCGGGTCGCCTTGGCCATTTCCAAAACGTGTTCCGCCAGATGAGAGGTGCCTAACACGGTGCATGCTCCGTGGTACAAATAGAGCACGATGGAAACCGCGAAATGATGGGCCATCGGCAACATCCACAACACCCGGTCGCCCGGGCCGATCTCCAGCGCCGCATTTGCCGCCACGATCCGCTCGCGCAGTTTCGCATGGCTCAGCACCACCCCCTTGCTGCGACCGGTCGTTCCCGAGCTGAAGCGGATGAATGCCGGGTCCAACGCGGAAAACTCCGCCTCGTTGTCCAAGTCCCGCGTCCCGAGCGCCACCCACGCCGCGCCGGTCGATTTTTCAGCATTCGTGGCCTCTGCCCGCCGCCAGGATTGACCCGGCCCAAGGATCACTCCGCACAAGCCCGTCCGCTCGATGATCTCCTGCCGTTCCTCCGCCGTCAGCTCGTCGGCCAAGGGCACCAGGCAGCCGCCCGCTTTCAATATCGCCAGCGCCAGCACGATGTAATCCACCCCGTTGTCACAGGCCAGGCCCACCCGCGGCACCCCGTCACGGCGGAATCCCTTGCAGCGATCCAGCCATGTCGCCGCCTCCGACACCCGCTCCAGCAAATCGCCGAAACTGAGTGTCACTCCATCCGCCACCAGAGCCGGACGCTCGGCCGAAGCCCGCAGGGCGATTTGATCCACGATGTTCACGCGCCGCGATCCTAGCTTCCGAATCGACTGGAAACAAGATTTTCAGAGCGGTTCACGGATTGGCCTCATCCACCGTCTCGTCGCGCTGATAGATCGGGAGCTGGCGGTAGGGCACGGTGAAGGCCAGGACCATCATGGCGGTGCCGTAGATCCGCCCGGCCTCACGGCTGTCCCACGAGCCGTCGGCTTCCTGTTTTTTCAGATAGGTGGCATACATCCAGGGCGCGTATTCCTCCCAGTAGCGGCCGCCGATTTGGAACGAGCCCTGGGCGTTGTAGTAGTTTCCGTAAAATTCGAACTGGTCGCCGGGCAGCTCGCGAAAGGTTTTCATGACGTAATCGGCGGCCATCACGGTTTCGCGGGTGCCGTGTTTGCCGCATAATTCGAGGCAAAGCAGGCCCATGCCGGTTAGGGAGCGGTTGTGATCGTCGCGGTTGGAGTAACCGAAACATCCGCGCTCGGCGTCCTGGTGGCGTTTGAGATAGGAAACGGCGTCGTTGATCGCGGCGTCGGGCACGGTCGCGCCGTTGAGCTTGGCGGAGCGCAATGCCATCAGCGCCCACCCGCTGCACGAGGTGTCGCTGTCCGTCGAACCGGGGTGGTAGCGCCAGCCGCCGCGGTTGCGCTCGTCTTTCTTCACGGCCTGGGCGCGGAGGATGAGCGACAGCGCTTTGGGCAGGGTCGCCGCGATTTTTTCCTGCCTGCCGGGATCGACCATTCCGCTGACTTCGGATAGAAACAAGGTCGCGATGTTGTGGGCATACATCGGGCCGGTGCCGGCGCTGCCTTTTTCAAACAGGCCGTCGCCTTTTTGGTTGGCGAGCACGAAGTCGATGCAGCGGTTCAGGGAGACGGCGTAAGGACCTTCTGTGGGGAGATGGCCTTTGGATAGAAACGTCATACCCACCAGCGCGGGAATTCCGGTGGAATCGCCATAGCCTTCGGGAAACGAACCATCCGTCCGTTGCACGCGGGCGAGATAGCGCAGGGCGTTTTCCACCGCGGGATCGACCTTGTCGCGCCATTGCGCAAACATCGGATCGGCCGCTTGCTGCGCCGGGGCAACGGTTGTTAGGGCGAGGATCGCGAGGACGATTCTGATAGTGGATTTCATGTCAGTCCTTCGTGGATTTTTTCGAAATGCTTTCAAAATAGCCTTTCACCAGCTCGCGGTATTCTTCCGGCACCGCGCCGCCTTCGCCCGCTCCGACGTCGGACTTGAGGGTGGTCTGGATTTTTTCCCAATCCGCCGAGCTGATCCCGAGCTTCGCCAGTTCCGGCGGCACCCCCGGGTCGGCCTCCGGCGTCCGGGGGCCGGATTCCGGCTTGTCGCCCGGAGTGCTTCCCGGCGGTCCCGGGGGACCGGGCTGGCATGGCTGGCCGGGTTGACGGCCTTGCATCTGTTGGCGGCCGGCCTGCGCTGCTTGTGTTAGGGCCTGTGCTGCATGGGCTGCCTGTGCCGCCGCTTCCGCTGCCTGGGGATTTTGAGAGGCTTGCGCCGCTTGCTGAAACGCCTCGGCCATCGCGCTTGGCGAAACTTGGGCGCGTTGCGGGTTCGACTGTTGGGCAGCGGCTTCCAGTGCCATTTTGGCAAACTCGTCGGCGGCGCGGTTGAGGGCGTCCGCGCTTTTGCCGAAATTCTGGGCGGATTGGTCGTGTTGTTTCGAGGCTTCCTGTTGTTGGTTCTTTTGTCCCTGCGCGGCTGCCTCTGCTGCCTGTTGACTACCTTGCTTGCCGGCATTTTTGGCCTCTTGCATGGGGCCGCTGCCCTCAACCTGCGGCATCGCCTCCATCGCTTGAGCCAAATCTTTCGCAGCGTCGGCTTGCGCTGCTTGCAATCCTTTCAGGGCTTCGGCCGGGTCTCCTTTCGCGAGAGCATCCATGGCTTTCGCGACTTGCTCCTGCCGGCCAGCCAGTTTTTCCAATGCCTCCGCCTGCGCGGTTTGATCTAACGGGGCGGGCTTGTCGCTTTCCTTTTGAGCTGCCTTCTTCATCGCCTGCGCCGCGGCCTCCGCCGAAACGGCTGCCGTTTGGGTTTCGCCCTTTTGAATTTCATCCCGCGCCGTTTCCGCAGCGGCGGCGGCCTCGGGCAAGGTGTCGGCCACTTCATTCCGCGCTTCCCGCGCCTCGGAGAGTTCGGCGTTAGCTTCCGCCGCGATCTTGGACTGTTCCTCGGTTAGGGCCTGTTGCAGAGACTTCTCGGAAACCTGCTTCGCCTGTTCTTCCAGGTTGTCCTGGGCCTTGGCAACCTCACGGGCCTGCTCCGCCAGGGCCTTCGCTTGCGCGGCTTGCGCTTTCAATGCCTCGGCCTTCGCCTGTGGCCGTTCACGCAACTGTTGTTTGAGCGCTTCCTCGATCTGCTTCTGCCGCTGCTGCCAATCCTTCGGTGTCTGGTCCGGGGATTGAGTTAGATTGGCCTCGGCTTGTCGCGCCAGTTCCTGTTGCTGTTGGGCGAGATCCTGGATTCGCGCGAGATCCTCGATTTTCTCGCGCTGCCGGTCCATTGCGTCCCTGACGTTTTCAAGTTGTTTCACCGCCGACTCCGACTCGTTCCGCGCTTGCTCCAGCTTGGCATCGCGCTCCGGCGGCTGATCCTGCAACGGTGAGTTTTCCAAATCCTCGCGCGCCTTGGCGACCGTTTCCGCGGCCTTGTTAACATCGTCTGCTTTCGCCGCGTGAACGCCTTCCTTCATTTGCTTCGCCAAGTCGTCCAGCTTCTCCTCGGTGGAGGCGAGTTTCTCACCGGCTTCCTTCAAATCCTTGCGCGCGTTGTCGTTCAACTCGCCCTTCTTGATATCCTCCCGATGCCAATCCATCCGCTCCCGCGCCTCGCGGGTGGCGCGGATCGCTTCCTCGAGGGTTTGCCTCGCGCCCTCGTGTTCCTCGCGCAACTCCTGTCTCGCCAGCGACTCGGCGCCATCGTCGATCCGCAGCTTCAACCATTCGGAAAAACCGATGCCGGGTCCGCCCATGCCAACCGGTCGCGCGTCCTCGGCCCTGATCCGCAAGCGCAGTTCGTTGGTTCCCGGAAAACGTGACCGCAATTCCCCGATCGCCACCACCTCATCTCCGCGAAACCTCGGTGGCTTCGAACCCGCGACCCGCGGCGGGATCGTCCGCTCTAACATTGCCGGCGGCTTGCCGCCCGCATCCACTTCCACAGCCAGTTTAGCCACCGCAAAATCCTCGGTCACTTCGTATTTCAAATCCATCACTTCGTCCGGCCTGACTTTCAAATCGCGCTGCATCGGGCTCAGCAAAACCACTTCCGGCGCGCGATCTTCCAGCACTTCCACCGAAAAATGCAGTGCCTCGATTTCCCGTCCTAACCGATGTTTCAACCTCACCACCGCCTCGCCCGACCCTCCCGCAGCCAATGCCCAGGAAATGCTAACACGTCCACCGTTGGCTGCATTTTCGACCACGCCATCCGCGATCCGCTTGCCACCCACTTCGAGCCACGCCGATTCCACAGCCGTGTTGGTCCGGCCCGCCAAGGTCACCCGCGTCCCCGCCACCGCCGCGATGCTACGGTCCAGCGCGGTTTCCGACGGAAACACGCCCGTGTATTCTGGATAATCCAAGGTCACCCGCGGTTCCACGATTTTGGGCATCGGTCTAACCGTGATGGCGAAGCCGTCGCTCTCGTCCCGCCCGGCCCGCACCCGGTAGCGGAAACTCGTTCTCGCCGGATTCAACACGTAGCGGAACACCTCGCCCTCGCGCGTCATTCCTTGCGAGATTTTCTGACCGTTCTCCAACTCCATCCACAGCTCCAGGTTCTTCCCGTGTCCGTCGTATCCCACCTCGATCCGCACGGCATCGCCATCCAAAACTTCCAGGTTCCCCGGCTTCATCGTGAAATGCCCGGCCGCTGCGTTCCCCACCGCGGAAAACGGCGCCACCGCCCGCACTAACAAACGTGTGGTCGCGCCCGGCCACACCGCCAGGGCAATCAGCAGTATCGCTGTTAGCGCCGCGGCCGGCCGCCCCCAACGGAGCGTGGTTCGGGCCGCTTTCACTTCCACCACCGCGTCCACCTTGGAGACATCCGCCTCGGCCGCGACGGCCAGAGATGCCAATAAGTCCGCCGAAACTCCGCCGCCGGCGTGCGCCAGTTCCAGCACCGTGCTCAGGCGTTCCTCCATTTCCGGATGTCGCGTTTCCAACCATCGCGCTACCTGTAACAGGCCGATGGGCTTCAATACCGGCCCGAATCCAACCCTCGCCGCCATTCCCACTGCTAACAGCCAGGCTCCGGACATGCACCAGCGCAGCGCCATCGGCAATGGCGCGAAAAACCAATCGGCCGCCATCATCGCGAACAACCCCGCCAGCGCCACGGTCACCACCACCGTCGCCGCGCGCATGACCTGCACCCGGCGGATCCGGCTCCGCACCGCTTCCAACCGAGTTTCGATTTCTCCCGATGACAGGTTCATGATGGTTTCCTTTACGGCAGTCCTCCCGCTCTTCTGATCACCCATTCGCTTCCGAGCAAACTGGCCAGCAAGCCGAGCACCCACGCGTTGTCCCACAGCGCGGTTTCGCGGATCTCGTTGCGCTCGTTCTTGTCGGTTAGAAACAAGGCAGCCAGATCGCCGGCCTTGTCGGGGGAAACCACCTTGCCGCCCGAGAGTTGCGCGATGGTTTCCAGCAGCGGTAGATTCAGCGTCGTCTCCGCCAGTTCCACCGGACCGCGCGAGCCAACCACCCGGAAACCGGTCTTCAGCTCGCCGGTCCCATCTTCTTGGATCAACTCGTCCGCACGATCACCGCGCAGCCGGACTTCATATTTCCCGGCTTTGCTGAAACGGTCCAAAGCCGCTTCATAGAGGCCGTTCGACCCCGGCACCGCGGACATCGCCACGCTGGCTAACACTTTTTCGTCGCGCAGCACTTCCGCATGCAACGAGCCATCGTCCACCGGTTTCAAACTCTTGTCGCGCAGGCGGGCGGTGACCTTCGCGCGGTCGTCCGGAGTGTAAGTCAGTTGGTCGGTCCCGAGCCGCGCCTGCGCACCGCCGGCGCGGAGTGTCGGCCCCGCCCCCCAGCGGACGAGATTGCCCCAGAACCGGTGATGATAGAGATCCCCCGCGCCCTCGCGCAGCCGCCAGGTTCGGTCGGTTAGGAGCAGCGCCACCTTGCCCTTGCCCGTCTGGCGAGTCACCAGCAGCGCGGTTTTCGCTTCGCGGTCGCGACGCTTCGCGAGGTCGTCCAATGCGCTTGTCAGGCCCGCGCCGCTCGTCACCCCTTGTTTCGCGTCGGCGTTCGCCGCGCTGAGCAGGACCTCCGCGCCTTCCTTCAAGCCGGTCACCGGATGCCGCCAGTTCAATTCGGGAAATCCCGCCCACACCCGCTCGTTCGCCACATCGCCGGTACCCTGCTGGGTCACCGGGTGCCGCTGGCCATCGCCGGTTAGAGTGAAACGGAATTCGTCTCCGCCATCGGCGAAATAATTGCGATGCCCGTGGTCCATCTCCGCCGGGACCAGCGCCCGGCCCGCCTCCGCGTCGATTGCATGCGGCATGAACCGCGGCCCGGCGACCATCACTAACAATGCCGCCCGCTCGTTGACGCAGCGCGAGACGATTTTCCACGTCGCGTCATCTATCGACTTGGGATCCACATCGCCCAGAATGATAACGTCGAATTTCCGCCAGTCCTCCTCGTTCGCCGGCAGGCGCGTCGCCAGCGCCTCGCCAAACGGCCGCGACGCCGAAGCCACCACCGCTTCATCGCGCTGACCCTCGACCTCGTCCGGATGCAGCAGCACGTATTGCAACTGCACCGACTTGTCGCGGCCATAGAACAGGTTCCGCAAATAACGGAATTCCCAGCGCGGGTAGCTCTCGACGATCAACACGTTGGTCCGTGCGTCGGTGATCGAGGTCTCGAACTCCCACAAATTGTTCTCCTTGAAACGCTCTCCCTCCATATCGGCGATTTCCACCTGATAGTCGCCCACGCCGCCCTTGTCCGGCACCTGCGCGAACCTCACTTCCTCGCGGTGATGGTCCTGTGGGATCGGGATTTCGCGCTCTTCCAACAGCTTGTCGCCGCGCCGCAGGCGGACCTTCGCCTTTTGCCCCTTGTAGCCGTCTAATTTCAAATCCACCGCCACCCGCATCCGGTCGCCGAGGTGGATCGCTTCGGGCGCGCGGACTGATAGAATCGACGCGTCCCGCGGCGGCACTGCGCTGCCCACGGCCACCATCCCGACCGGAGCGTCGAGAATCCCGAAGCGCCGCGCCCCGTCCTCGACCCGGTCCGGACGGTTGTGCCGGCCATCGCTCACCATCAGTACCCCGGCCAACTCGTCCGGCGGCACCTGCTCTAACACGGTCCCTAGCGCCGACGCCAGATCCGTCGCGTCGCCCCATCCTTCGGCGACCGCCTCACCCTCGGCCCGCACGCTGCGCGCCGCTTTCACCACGCGGACCCGCAGTTTTTCGCCGAGCTTTTCCACGATCTTCGACTTCGCCAACGCCGCATCGCCGATCGCGATCCGCGTCGCGTCCGAGCCCTCGTCCTTCAACTGCATCGACCCGGAATCATCCAGCACCACGACCACCTCGCGCTTGATTTCGCGCTCCACCTTCCGCACCCACATCGGTTCTATCAAAATCCAAACCAGCACCGCCAGCGCCATCAGCCGCAAGCCGATGATCCACCGCGCCCGGCCGATCGTCACGGCGCCCGCTTCGTAGCGATACAGCCAAAGAATCAACTCCACCGCCGTCGCACACGCCAGAGCCACCGCGCCTAACGGCCAGTCCGGTGAGATTCTCAGCCAGTGCGAAATGCCGAAAAGAATTGCCCAAACAGCCAGAGTCGCGAATAGGAATCGAATCAATGATTTCATCTTCCACCCCTCCACATCGTTGCTTCGCCGAACTCGACGCGCACGACTTCTGCCGTCCGGCGGGAGCGGGAGACCCAGCGTGCGAGGACGCTTTCCAACAGAAACAGGATGAACGCCGCCACGGCTAACAACTTCCAGATTTCCCGGCCGAAGCCTTTGCCTTGCAGGACGCCGAGCATGTCGGGGACGGAGCGAGGTTGGAGCAGGTCGATGCGCTTGCGGACGAGCGCGAGGTCTTCCGCGGTCATGCTTTCGAAGCGGCTCTCGGCGGCGTCGCGGGTGACGGCGACCTGCAGTGTGCCGTTCTCGATTCCCGGGATGACTTCGTCCAAGGCCGTGCCGGTCGAGACTTGATAGATCCCCGGCAGGGCGGAACCTTCGATCGACAACTCCCGCCCCCGGCGGCCGGAATGGATCGATGCGTTTCTTGGCAGGCCGCGCGGGTCCAAGGTTTTCATGGCCACGGAGTCGTCCGATCTAACCGGCACAAATGCGGATGACGGGATGATCTGCCGCTTCTTGCCGGGCGCGGTCCAGAACAGGCGAACGTAGGCTTCGCCGCCCTCTTGTTCGAAGTTGATCTCGATCGGCACGGGTTTCCCGGCTTCCAGCGTGACGCGCACCGCTCCGGGTTCGCGGGTTTTCGCCTGCAACGAGGTGCCGTTACCGATCTTTACGTCCACCCGGTCATCCACTTCCGCCTCGATCAAATAGCCGCCGCTAACCGGTGCGACCAGGTTGCCCGACCAGCGTACGGAGAAACCGTCGCGCGGGACTTTCGGTGCTGCCTTTATGCCGGACCAATCGAAATCAATGGCCGGATCGATGCGTTCCAACAGCGGCGCTTCCTTGCGGTCGCGGGTGCGGAAATATTTGGCGGATAGCCCGCCGGCGTTGGAATCGAGGGCGAAATTTGGGCTCCAGGCGGAGTCCACGTTGAGCTCCATACCGCCACCCGCGGCCCAGGTGACGAGCTCGTGGACGAGCGGGACGAACGACCGCCGCGCGGGCAGATTTCCCGAACGGGCATCGAAGGCACAAGTCGCGACAATGCTGCGGCCGTTGCCGTAGTTGCGGGTCGCGAGGAAGGCGTCGCCATTGGCAAAGGCTGCCGCTTGCACGCCGCCAGACGCGGGTTGACCGGTTTTTTTCCAGCGCTTGATCCGGGTATTTTCCATATCCGGGTCTTTCACGAACCCTTTGAGCGATTCGTGGACAAAGGTGGAGGAGGCTGGCGAAATCCCGTCGGCATCTGCTGCATCTTCGCCGAGTGGCAGCGGAACCAACGCGCCGTCCATGCCTTCCCAAGTGTTGTAAAAGCTGGCATCGGCGCGGGGGCCGGCGATGACTAACAAGCCCGCGCCTTGTGCGATTTTTTCCGCCAGCTTGCCGGCGATCCGCTCGGGCAAGCGCGAGACATCGGCCAGCACGATGACGGTGGCTTCGGCGAGATCTTCCTCGCGCAGGGCCGTTGCGGAAACGACCCGCGGATCCATCAGGAATTTTTCGCCCGCCGACTTCCCGCCGATCAGGCCGGTGGAGGGAGCCAGTGCGAGCGCGGAGTAACCGGCGGCGCGTTCGAAGAAGCTGCCCGCGGGATTGCCATCTACTAGCAGGACCGGCAGCTTGCCGCGGACCGTGACCACTCGTTCGAGACGGTTGTCAGTTGCCAGGTCGTCCTTGGCATCGATCCGCGCGCTGATGACCCGCGGTCCGGGATGCACGAAACGATGGCGGAACTCGACGGTTTCCTTTTGTCCGGCGACGAGCAGGCCGACCGGGGATTCGCCGGTTTTTTTGCCTTCGATTTCCATCACGACCGGGCCGGGAGTGATGGCTTCGGTGCCGGTGTTTTCGACGGTCACGCGCAGCACCAACTCACGGTCGGTGCCGACCAGCGGGCGCGAGAGATCAAGGCCGGAGAGTGATAGATTGCGGTAGGATTTGGGCGCGCCGAAGTCGCGCAGCAGCAGTTTCGGCTTCGATGGCATTGCCTTCCACGCGCTTTCAAGGCCGTCCCATGCGGCGGGATTTTCGAAGCGCCAGCCGGAGCGTTGCGAGTCGGTGAAGACGACGATTTCCTTGGACGCGTTGGTTCCTTCCGCGAGGCCGAGCGTCGCCATGCCGAGCGCGTCGTGGGCGCGGAACGTGCCGCCGACGGGTTCCAACTTGTCGAGCACGCCTAACACGTCCGCGCGGTGGGTGAGGGGAGCGGCGGTCTTTGCCTCGGGCGCGGGACCGCCGAGAATGATGGAGAACGCCGTGCCGTTAGGAGCTTGCTTGACGAGTTGCTTGGCCTCTTCGATAGCGCTTTGGAAATTCGTTTTGCCATCGCGGGTGAGTTCCATCGACGCCGAGGCATCGATGACGAGCGCCACGTCGCGGCGACCGCTGGCTTCGAAGCGTTTCAGGTTCAGGAATTTTTCCAACAGAACCAACCCGGTCGCGGCGAGAAGCAGAGCCACGGCGATGCCACGGACGATCCAGCGCGCCTTCTTGCTTCCGAGCACGAACGATCCTCCTAACAAGGCGATCCCAATGAGGCCGGCTGGCAGGACGAACAGCCACGGGATGTTGGAATCCGGCGGGATGAACGGCCGGGCGAGCGCGAGCGCCAGCAGGGCTAACAATAGACAACGTGCTGCCATCAGGAGCAGGTCTTCCCACTCCATCTTGCGGCGGCGGATGGAGATGGTGTCGAACAGGAAACGCATGGCTCCCCACTCGATCGGCTTCGCGGCTTGTTGGCGGACGAGGTGGATGATGATCGGGATCGTCGCTCCGACCAGGCCTGCCAGCAGCCATGGATTGAGGAACAGCATCTATTTCCGCCCTCCCAGATAGCGAAGAAGGGTGTCCCGCAGAGGGACTTTGGTATTCACCGGCACGTAGTCGGCACGCATTTTGCCGCAGGCGGAGTCGATGCGTTTGACGAAGGCGCGGAGCTTCTCGAGGTAGGCGGCACGGACGGCCTGGGGGTCGATGCGGAGCATGGCTTCGATCCCTTCGAGGTCTTTGAATCGTTGGAAGCTTTTGAATGGGAAGGTCAGCTCCTCCTCGGCTAACAAGTGGAAGACGACGAGTTCATGTTGTCGGAAATCGAAGTGGTGGAGGGCTTCCACGATCTTTTCCGGGTCGTCGAACAGGTCGCTGATGAGGATGACGAGCCCGCGCTTGGGGATGCGCTCGGCGACGTGGTGGAGGACGCCGCCGACATCGGTGTCCTCGCCGGATTTGGTGGTGTGGAGTTCCTCCAGAATGCGGCGGACCTGACTGGGGCGGCTGCCGGCGCGGATGAAGCCGCGGGTGGTTTTGTCGAAGGTGACGAGGCCCGCGGCGTCGCCTTGTTTCACGAACAGATAGGCGAGCGCGGCGGCGAGGTGTTTCGCGTATTCGAGTTTGGAGAGCGCGTGGCCGTTAGAGGTGGCGGCGGAGTCGCCGGTGTAGTTCATCGAGCCGGAAACATCGACGGCGATCGTCGCCCGCAGGTTGGTTTCCTCGATGTATTGGCGGATGACGCTGCGGTCGCTCTTGGCCATCACGCGCCAATCGAGGTTCTTGGGATCGTCGCCCGGCGAGTATTCGCGGTGCTCGGCGAACTCGACGGAGAATCCCTTGTCCGGCGACGTGTGGCGGCCTGATAGAGTGCCCACCATCCGGCGGCGGGCATACCATTCGAGGCGGCGCATGACGCCCATGGTTTCCTCGGGCAGGAGGCGCATGCAGTCGGGGAGTTTGAGTTGGTTGTCGGCCATTGGGATAGGACTTATAGGACCTATGGGGCCTATAGGACGAATTCTTCCTTGGGGGCTAGCAGTTTGATGAGGCGCTGGATCACGTCGTCGCTGGTGATGCCTGCGGCTTCGGCGTTGAAGGTGGTGAGGACGCGGTGGCGCAGGACGGGGGCCGCGACGGCAGCGACGTCGCCGGTGGTGGCGTGGTAGCGGCCGCGCAGGACGGCGTGGGCTTTGGCCGCGGAAATGAGGCTGATGCCGGCCCGAGGGCCCGCTCCCCAACTGACCATTTCCTTAACGAAGTCGGGGGCGGAAATGTCATTAGGCCGTGTCGAGCGGGCGAGCTTGGCGGCGAAGTCGATGACGTGGTCGCCGACCGGGACGCGTTTGACGATGGCTTGGATTTTGAGGATTTCCTCGGCGTTGAGGAGAGGCGTGACTTCGGCGTCCGAGGGGCTGGTGACGCGGCGGATGATTTCCCGTTCTTCGGATTCGGAGGGGTAATCGACAATGATGTTGAAGAGAAAGCGGTCGAGCTGGGCCTCGGGCAGCGGATAAGTGCCTTCCTGTTCGATCGGATTCTGGGTGGCGAGGACGAAGAACGGTTTGGGCAGGTTGAGCGTGTGTTCTCCGACGGTGACATGGTGTTCCTGCATCGCTTCTAGCAGCGCGGCCTGGGTTTTTGGCGGGGTGCGGTTGATTTCATCGGCGAGGACGAGGTTGGCGAAAATCGGGCCGTGGACGAAGCGGAACCCGCGGTGGCCGGTCTCGGGGTTCACTTCGAGCACGTCGGTGCCGGTGATGTCGGCGGGCATCAGGTCGGGAGTGAACTGGATGCGCTTGAAGCTGAGCTCCAGCGCGCGGGCGAGGGTGGCGACGAGCAGGGTTTTGGCCAAGCCCGGGACGCCGACCAGCAGGGCGTGGCCGCGGCAGAAAATGGCCATCAGCGTTTGGTCAACGACCTGTTCCTGGCCGACGATCACGCGGCCCAGTTCCTGTTTCATCTGGCCGTAAACCTGGTGGAGACGTTCCACCGCCGCTTGGTCGCTGTTACTCATGGCCACCTGATACTTGGGAGGTTGGAGCTGGCTTACACACTTCAGATCGATTTGAAGGGGATGACCCTGGAAGCTGTGTTTCCGCGACATTGGCCTACGGCGGTGAAATTTTCAGGGGCCGTCCGCCGTTGGGACAAAGCCCCTTGTGGGTGCCGCTAAAGTCGGCGAGAATGCGCTGGAACTCCCTGCCTCGATTTGGGAGCTTCCGTCATTCGTTGCCGGACCGGGATGCCGGTCGTTTTTGCCATGTCCTCTTCATCCACTCCGCCCGCCCATCAAGTCGTCATACCCGAAGCCCTCCGGCTCCAGTTGGACGACTTCCGGCGTCATCTCTGGCGGGTGAAAATCATGGAGGCGATCGCCGCCGGGGTCATCGGGTTGCTGGTTTCCTTCCTTCTGGTTTACGGGCTGGACCGGGTTTGGCAAACTCCGGGCTTGGTGCGGCTGGCGATTCTGCTGGCGGGCGTTTCATTGTTCACGGTGTTCGCTCCGTATTGGCTGCACCGCTGGGTCTGGCGGCAGCGGCGGGAAACCCAGCTCGCCCGCTTGATCGCTCGGCGCTACCCGGGGCTGGGCGATCGGTTGTTAGGCGTCATCGAGCTCCAGGACCAGGAGGGAAATGCGGACACGCTTTCGCCACGGTTGCGCGAGGCGGCGATGGAGGCGGTGGCGATCGAAGCGGGACGGCGCAAGCTCGACGAAGCATTGCCGCCACAACGCCACAGGCGGTGGGCGCTGGCCGCGCTTTGCCTGGCAGGGATTTCGGCGGCGGCATTCACATTGACCCCGCGGGCCGGCCTCAATGCGCTGCAACGTTGGTTGATGCCCCTTTCCGACACCGAGCGTTACACCTTCACCCGGCTTGAAAATCCGCCGGTCTATCTGGCGGTCGCGTTCGGTGAGGCTTTCGAAATTTCACTCAAGCTTTCCAAGGACTCCGAGCAACGCCCGCTGAAGGCGAGTGGTCGTTACGGCTTGCAGCCCGGCCTGGATGCGACGCTGACAACGGATCGCTATCATTTCACGTTTCCCGGCCAGCAGGATCCCGGCACTCTCGTTTTCCACGTGGGAGACTTGCGGCATGAAATCCGGGTCGAGCCGGTCCAGCGTCCCGGCATGGAATCCGTGACCGCGGTCGTCACCCCGCCGACCTACCTGGGAATTCCAGAAAAAACCGTGGATCTCAACAACGGCGTGGTCAGCGCGGTGGAGGGAAGCAAGGTCCGCATCGATCTAACGACCACCCGCCAGCTCGCTTCCGGCACCTTCGGTCCGACCCGCCCGCAGGTGATCGAGGAGCCGAAGGAACCGGCACCCGCCTACGTCCCGCTCGATGGGGAGTTGGCCATTTCCGGTCTAACTGCGAGGACGCCGGTCGTGGAGGTCGGCGTGGTTTCGTTCGAGATCCCCTTTGCTTGGACCGACAATCTGGGGCTCGCGGGCGAGTCCGGGTTCAAGCTGCGGGTGGATGCGTTGCGGGATGCGGTGCCGACCTGTTATTTGCAAGGGATCGACCGGCAGAAGGTGATGCTGCCGGAGGAAACGGTCGATTTCGAAGTGCTTGGCGAGGATGATTTTGGAGTGCGGCAAACGGGGATCGAGTGGTCCGGCCAATTCACCCGGCCCACCGACGAGGCTCCGGCCAAGGGCGAAATGAAGCTCGGCGATGGCGCGCCTGAGGAGCGGCGGATCGGCAAGGCCGCGGCCTTTTCACCCGCCGCGTTCGGTATCACGCCGCAGAAGATCACCTTGCGCGGTTACAGTGAGGACTATTTCCCCAAGCGTGGCCGGGTCTATTCAGAACCGGTGATCCTCTACGTGCTGACCCGCGACGAGCACGCGCAATTGCTGAAGAGCAAGTTCGACCGCGCCATCACCGAGTTCGAAGACCTTGCCCGCCGCGAGCAGGAACTGCTGGAGGAGAACCAACGACTCGAACGTCTGAGTGGCGAGGAACTTCAGAAAGATCAAAACACCAAACGCCTCGAAGCCCAGGAAGCGGCGGAAGCCGAGAGCAAGCGCCGGATGCAGGAACTAACCGACCGGATGGAGAGCCTGATGAAGGACGCCACCCGCAACGGGGACATCGAGAAGGGCACCCTCAAGAAAATGGCGGAGTCGCTCAAGTCGATGCAGGAGCTTTCCCAACAGGATTTGCCGAAGGTTGAGGAAAAACTCGGCGACTCGCACGAGCAGTCCAACACACCCGAGAAAGCCGGCAAGGACGTGGCGAAAGCCGTCGAGGAGCAGAAGAAGGCCGTCGAGAAAATGCAGGATGCCATCGCCAAGGCCAACGAGGCCAACCGCCAGTTCGAGGCCGGCACCTTCGTCAACCGCTTGAAGAAAGCCGCGGGCGAGCAAAACGGCATCGTCAGTTCGCTGGTCGATGCCTACGAGCGGATTCTCGGAACCAAGAGCTCCAAGCTCGATCCCTCCGACCAGCGCCGCTTGAGGGAAGCGACCAGCCAGCAGTCTAACACCGCCTCCGATGTGCGCTGGCTCCAGGAAGACCTGGGTAGTTATTTCGCCCGCACCAAGACGGATTCCTTCAAGCAGATCTTCGATGAAATGCGGGCTTCGCAGATTGATATCGGGTTGGAAAAAATTATCGGCATGTTGGGTTCCAACCATTCCTATGTCGCTACCGAGAATTCGAAGAAATGGGCGGACAAGCTAACCGAGTGGGCCAAGAAACTCGAAGGCGAAAAAGACAAGCAGGGCGGTGGCGGCGGCGGAGGTGGCGGCCAAAGCCCCGAGGATGAAGACTTCGAATTCATGTTGCGGGTGATGAAACTGATCCAACAGGAACAGGACGTGAGAGCCCAGACCCGCGCACTGGAACAACTCCGGCGCAGCACCGAAACGAGCGAACTCAATTCCAACGAACCATGAAAACCCCCATCACGGCCGCCGCTTTGCTCATGCTGATCCCCGCGGTCGTCCGCGCGGATGAAAAACCGCTGGACGCCGTTCTCGCGAAGCATCGCGAAGGCTCCACCAAAGTGGCGGACCAGCAGGATGAACTCTCAGCGGATGTCCAACAGCTCACGATCGAACAAACTGTGCCGCAGGTCATCGAGTTGCTCAACCAGGTGAAGGAGATCATGAACGAGGCCACCGACAAGCTGGCTGAGTACGATACCGGCGGCACCACCCTCGCGGCCGAAACCGAGATTATCGAGAAGATCCACGCCGCGGCCAAGGAGAAGCAGAAACAGGAAGGCAGCGGCCAATCCGGCAGCGCCATGATGGACATGATGGAGCGCATGATGGGCAAGAAGCCCGATGGCGACAAGGACGGCAAAGGCAAGGACGGCAAACCCAGCGACCAGGGCGGTCAAGGCGTGACCGGTCTATCCGATGAGGCCAACGACGCGACCGCCGGCCAGTCCAACGAAAAAAGCGAAGCCCGCCGGGTGCCCAAAGCCGGCGGCAGTGCCGGCCACGCGCTGCCGGAGGAATTCCGGAAAGCGCTGGACGCCTACAACCGCGGTGCCGAAGAAAAGGTGAAGTGATTGCTACCATGATGAATTCATTGTCAGTTGGAAAAAGCCTGCTCGCGGTCCTCGCGCTGTCCTCCGCCGCGTGGTCGCAGGATCTGCCCGGTCGTCCGGACGATTCCATTCCCGCGCAAGCGGAGTTGATCTATCAGCGGGGATTGCAATACCTCGCGAAGGCCCAGGGCGACAAGGGCACTTGGAATGACGGCGTCGGCTCCGAGCCGGGCGTGGTCGGCCTGTGCGTGGCGTCCTTCCTCGCCCACGGCGAGGACCCTAACAACGGGCCGTATGCCAAGACCATCCGTCTTGGCATCGACTATATCCTTTCCCAACAGAACGATAAGAACGGTTATATCGGATCGAGCATGTACAATCACGCGTTCGCCACCAAGGCCCTCGCGGAATCCTACGGCGTGCTCGACAATCCGAAGATCGCCCCGGCGCTCAAGAAGGCCGTGGACCTGATCGTCAGCGCACAGAAGCGCAACCGTTTCGGAGCATGGCGATACACCCCGGAAAGCCGCGACGCCGACACCACGGTGACGGGTTGCCAGATGGTGACCTTGTTCGCCGTGCGCAATGCCGGCATCGCGGTCCCCGATGAAACGATCAAGAAGGGCCTGGCCTATCTCGCGACGTGCCGCGGCAGGGACGGCGACTACGGTTATACCTCATCCTCGGGCGGCAAGCCCACGCTGACGGCCATCGGTTCGCTCTGTCTCTCGCTGGCCAAGGAGCGCGATTCAAAGGGCTATCAGGCGAGTCTGGCCTATCTCAAAAAGAACCTCGATTTCCGCGATCGATACTACCCGTTTTATTTTGAGTATTACATGTCGCAGGCCTTGTTCCATGCGGACGAAGACACATGGAAGGAATGGAATGTCCGCAACATCCGTTACCTTTCGACGATTCAAGCTCCCGACGGCTCGTTTCCCGGGAACCAAGGCACGTCGTTCAATACCGCGGGCGCGCTGTTATCACTGGCCCTGAACTATCGATTTCTTCCGATTTACGAAAAATGATCCGTCACCTTGCCATCTCATGGATTTCCGGCGTGATGGCGCTGGTTGCCGCCGAGTCATCCGACTTGTTGCGGTTCACTAACGGTGACCAGCTTCATGGCTCCTTCCAAGGTCTCAAGGACGGCCCGCGGGCGATCTGGCAGCGCGACGATGTCGCGGCGCCGGTGGAGTTCGAAACGGAACAACTGCGCCACATCGTCCTTCACGGCGGCAAGCCGCTGCGCCCCCTTGCCTCGCTTTCCCACCTCGCGCTGGTGAACGGCGACAGTATCCCCGGAACGGTCACGGATTTGGACGATGACGCGGTCACCATCGATACTTCTTACGCGGGTCCGTTGAGGTTCCCACGCAATCAGGTGGCCAGGCTTTCTCCCAGTCCGTTAGGCGGACGGCTGCACTACCACGGACCGTTCATCGAGGATGAATGGAAGATGGCGAACGCGGCTTTCCCGGATGGCATGCCTCCAGCGAAGCCCGACGCCGTCGAGAAGGACAAGGGCGACAAGGAGCAACCGGGACGTTGGGCATTTTCAGGGTCCGCGTGGTACTGGCCGAGCCGGCTATCCGGCACGGCGCTGCTCAAGGAGAACGCGATGCCGGACCGCTCGATCCTGCGTTTCGACCTCGCATGGAAGAACCGGCTCTCGATCGCAATTGGCTTCCATGCCGACTTCGCGAAACCCAAGCCGCCTGAGAATGCGGACAAGCCGGCGGAGAAGATCCAAATGCGCCGACCGTTGGGATTCGCGCCGGGCGATTCCACCATTCTGCCCGTGGTTTTCGGTAACAGTTATGTCCTGCAGATTTTCTCGACCCACATGATGCTGTTCCGCACCTCCGTGAACGAGGACGGCGGCCCGGTCGTCGATCGGGTCCAAATCAACGGCAACTCCATCCGCTTGGGAGACACCGGCAAGGCCACCATTGAGATCCGCAGCAACCGCCTCACCGGCGAGATCTCGCTGTTCATCAACGACGAGTTTGTCGTCCAGTGGAACGAAGGCGTGACCGGCATCCGAGACCAGGCGCGCTTTGCCGGCAAAGGTTCCGGCTTTGGCTTCGTGGTGCAAATCGAGGACTCGCCGGTGAAAATCTCCGATGTCATGGTCGCCGAGTGGAACGGCATGCCCGACTCCGCCCGCAGCCTTCAGGTGGATGACCAGGACATCGTCCTGTTAGCCAACGGCACCGACCGGTTCTCCGGACGCGTTGCCGCGTTCCGCGATGGCAAGCTCACCCTCGATGGCAAATATGGCAAGTTCCAGTTCCAGTTGGATGACATCGCGGAGATCCGCTTCGCCCGCAACCGTCTCGCCAAGGAAACCGATTTCTCTCCGGACAATCTCACCGTCCGGCTGAGCCCGCTCGGCCAGGTTTCCGGTCGCCCCCTTTCCGGGAATGCCTCCTCGATCCGGATTCTCAATCCGGTGAGCGGGGAAATGAACCTCAACCTGGATTCCGCGGTCATGCTCGATTTTCAACCTTCTAACAACATCATCGATGACTGGGATGCGGAGTTCTAACCTGAGACCCTGGCCCGGCCTCATCCTCGCCATAGGCACCCTCGGGGTGCTCCGCGCGGATGATCTGACGCTGGCTGACGATGCCCGCCTGACAGGCACGGTGCGTTCGATCAACGAAGCCGGCGTGGTCGAGCTAACAAGCGCGCTGTCGCCCGAGCCGGTCCTGCTCAAATCCGGGGCGGTCGCCAAAGTGGAATTCAGCGCTCCGACATCGGTGCCCAATGCGCCGGGCTCGCTGATCGAGCTGGCCAACGGCGATCTGCTGCCGGCGACGATCGAAAGCCTGGACGACAAGAGCCTCAGCGTCGTCACCCCGGATGCGGGCCGGCTAACCATTCCCCGCGCGGCCCTCAAGTCCGTGCAGCTCGGCGTCCACAAGCGGAAGGTCATCTATTCCGGCCCGCAGAATCTGGAGGAATGGAACCGTGACGGTGAGGGGGCCAAGAGCTGGACGTTTGCTAACAAATCGCTCGTCGCCAACGGCCCCGTCTCGGCATCCAAGAATTTTGAAACACCCCAGCAGTTCATAATCAAGTTCACCTTGAAGTGGCAGGCGAACCCGGGATTCAAGATCTTTTTCGCCGATCCGCTCACCCCCAAGGTCGAGGCGGTGGACCGCTACTACATGCAATTCAACAGCGCCGGTCTGGAGATCAAACGCGAATCGAGCCAAGGAACCCACTTCCAAACCGTGATGATTCCGCCGATCACCCCGGACAAGTATCCCGCCAATCAGGTCGATGTGGAAATTCGCGTGGATCGCAAAACCTCGAGGCTCCATTTGTTTCTCAACGGAGAACCCGAAGGTGCCGGGTTCGACCCGGGCGGCAAGGCTCCCGTCGGTGGCGGCGTCACTCTTGTTAGCAGCGCGCCCGCCGGGATTAGCCAGGAAATTCTGGGCATTGAGGTGAGCGAGTTCGACAACACCCGGAGCCGCCACCGCGCCGAAGACCGTGGCGATCCCAAGACCGACAGCTTGATCAGCCGCGACGAGGACCGCTGGGGCGGTCGCCTCACGGGCATTCGCCCGGGGCCGGATGGCACCGTTTTCTCGTTCAAGAGTGATTTTCAGGAAGACCCGCTGGAGCTTTCCGAGGCGGATGTTTCAACGATTTTCTTTGCGAAGCGGGACCAGGAAGCGGTTCCCGAGCCGCTCCATCCGTTCGCCCTGCGCCTGCGCGGCGATGGCTCGCTCCACGTCTCATCCTGCACCTTCACCGAGGATTCCATCTCCGCGCTGCATCCGTTGTTAGGCGCGTTGAAAATCAACCGCGCCGGAGTCACCGCCCTGGAGCGGCTGGATGCCAAACCCGAAGTCAAATCCGACGAATGAACCGCTTTCCAGCAACCGCTGTTCTTGCCGCCTCGCTCGCGCTGGCCTCCGCCGCGGACGAGGAGAAATCGAGCGTGCGTTTTTCGAACAACGACCGGCTTTCCGGCTCGATGGCGTCAATCACCACCGAGCGCTTGGTTTGGAATTCGCCGATCCTCGAAAAGCCCACTCCGTTTTTTCTCAAGAACGTGCTCGATCTAACATTGCCTGCCGCACAGCCCGAAATCAAGGCGCGGCATGAGGCGTCGGTCACCCTGACCCGCGGCGATTTGCTTCGCGGCCAGCTTGCTTCCGTGACGGATGACGTCGTCGAGTTGGACACCTGGTACGCCGGTCGCCTCAAGATCCACCGCCCGATGGTCGCCGACATCCGGATCACCGAGCGGCCGGACTTCAACTACCGCGGGCCCACCGGACTCGACGGCTGGAAACAATCCGGACTCAAGCCGGCCTGGACCTATCAGAATTCCAGCTTCCGCTCCGGAGGCGCCGGCAGCATCGCGCGGAACGTGGACCTGCCCGATGAATGCAGCATCGCCTTCGACGCGGTTTGGAGAGGTTCATTCTGGCTCAAGCTGGCGTTTTTCTCCGACGACCTTGCCACCGATAGCCCTGCTTCGGGCTATGAAATGCTTTTCCAACAGCGCGCGATACAACTCCGCAGTTGCAAGACGAAGCGGTTTATCGGCCAGACGTCCAATGCCACCGCGCTTCAGGAAAATGAAAAAGCCCGCATCGAGGTGCGTGCGAGTGCGAAGACCGGCACCATTTGTGTTTATATCGATGGTCACATCATTGAAAAATGGACCGATCCTGATTTCGTCCGCAACGAGATCGGCCGGGGCATTCATTTCATCTCGAACACTTCGGCGGTTCAAATCTCCCGCATCGAGATCGGTGCTTGGGACGGGGAAGTGGAGCAGGTTCCCGATCCGCAGGCCGTGGCCGGCATGCCACCGATGGGCGTGCCCGGAGGGCTGGATTCCGACGATGAGGACGAGGCACCCCCGGTTCCTGCGGAAAAGCCCAAGAGCGGTCGGATGGAGCTGCGCAACGGCGACAGCATTGCCGGTGAGGTCGTCTCCATCACCGATGGAATGATCACCGTGAAAACCCCGTTCCGAGACGTGAAGCTGCCGATCGAGACCCTCCGCTCGGTCGCCTTGAAGCCGGTTGACCGCGACGAGAGCAAGCGTGAGAACGGCGATGTCCGCGGCTGGTTTCCCGACGGTTCGTCGGTCGTATTCCGGTTCCAAGGAGTCGGCGATGGCTTTCTAACGGGCTACAGCCAGAACTTCGGGACCGCCCAATTCAAGATCGCCGCCTTCAGCCGCATCGAGTTCAATATTTACGATCCGGACCTCGAAGACATCCGCATGGCCAACGGCTGGTAAGGGGCGGTGATCCGGCGATCCACGCATGGATATTCCGGAAGCACTCTTTGACAACGGCGGGGCCGGGGCGGACGTAGTGGCACTTGGATGAATGGAACTAACATCAATCTCGGTCGGCTCGTTTTGAGTCTTGGCTTCCTGTCTGCGGTGGCCGCTTCCGGCGCGGTCGAGCCGGGACATCCCAAGAACCGTTATACGCCCTACCCGCCGGTCGCGAACCTCACTGAAGGAATTTCATGGCCCAAGGGCCAGGCGCTGCCCGTGTTTGCCACGCCCGCGGCCAAGATGGACACCATCGACGTGCTGCATCTATCCAAGGATGAGCAGATCACCTTTTCCTCGCTGCAGGGGCAGGTGAACCGGAAACAACCGCGGATCTATCTGGTCAATTCCCGTTCCGACGAGGGCCGCGACACGTGGGCGAACACGGCGACTGTGAATATCGTGACAGGGATCACGTATGACCGGGCCACCAAGTATGATCTGGTCGCCAAGTATGCCGCGGAGGTGACCGGCGTGGTGCTTTACGATTCCACGGTCAGTCCCCACTACCGGAATCTGGCGGGGACGCTCGCGGCGCAGCGCCATGCGATCCCGGTGACGGCCGCGGTGAATGCCCAACTGAAAATGCGTGGCATCTCCCTGAACGTCATCGAGGACTTGACGACGCTGAAGCTCACGACGCCGCTGGAGATCTATCAGTACTTGTATGACCACTGCTGGGCGAAGTGCGAGAAGCGGTTGATCGTGAGCGCCCGGCCGCTCGACAATGGCGATCTCCATCACACGCGCGACATCGCCGCGGCCACCGGGGCCGCGGTGGTGTGGCTGAATACCCAGGACCCGGAGGAGAAGAAGATTCTCCAGAAATTCTTCGGCGACATGAAAGCGGGCGATGCGATTGCCCTCGGTTGGTACACCACGGAGCGGTCGGGCGTTCCGACTGCCACGGAATTCGGGATCGGCACACTGCCTGCGGATTTCTTCATGAGCGGCAGCGTCTACTCGGGGACGGACCATCATATCCAGATTCCCAAAGTTCCAAAAATGCCCGCGTTGGAAAACAAGGTCTATCTGGCGATCTTCATCAGCGACGGCGACAACATCCAGTATACCCAGCATGCGATGCGCAAGAACTGGGACCGAACGGCGACCACCCGCGGCAAGGTGCCGTTGAACTGGACCATCGCCCCGGGCCTGGTAGACATCGCGCCCGGGATCATGAATTATTATTACTCCACCGCGACGCCTAACGACTGCTTCGTCACGGGACCGTCGGGCATGGGGTATCTCATGCCGTTCAATACGCTGAAGGAGCCCGGAGCTCCGGTCGGAACGACGCTAACCGATCCCGCGCGGATGGACGGCTACGCCCGGCTGACGGAGACCTATCTCCAGCGCTCGGGGCTGCGGGTGGCGACCATTTGGGACGACGCCACGCCCATGCAGCGCAAATCCTATGAGAAAAACTGCCGCAACCTTTACGGAGCCACAGTGCAGAATTTCAAGGATGTTCCCGCGGTGGCCGGCGGGGTGGAAAACAACCGGCTCCACTTCGATAAGCTGGTCATTCCTTATGCCGGGTCCTTCGAGCACATCAGCGGTTCGGTCAATCGCGAGATCCAGCGCTGGGACGGCAAGGCGCCGCTGTTCCTTTCCTATCAGGTGGATGTCTGGGGCGAGATGCGGGCTGATAGGATCCTGGAACTCCAGGAAAAGCTGAACCGGGATTTTCCTGGTAAAGTGCAATTCATCCGTGCCGATCATTATTTCAACCTGTCGAACGAGGCTGGTGGCGTGCCCTTCAACCTATGCATGTCCTCGAAGACATCGGTCAGGTCCGGTGACCCGTCCTCTGCTCCCGACGAGGTCACGGACGGCACGCCGAACACCCTGTGGACTTCGTCCGCGAACGGCAAGCAGTGGCTCGGGTTTGATTTCGGCAATTCCTATCAGCTCAGCCGTTACGTGATCCGGCACGCCGGCGAGAGCGGGTTGAACCGGAATCTCAACACCCGGAGTTATACCGTGCAGGCTAGTCTCGACGGAAAATCCTGGAAGACCATCGATGTGTGCAAGGGCAACCCGGACAACGTCACGGATGTCGATCTCGCTGCGGTGACCGCCAGATATGTGAAGATCAATGTGAATGACGCGGGCGCCGACTCCACTGCAAGAATCGCGGATGTGGAGATATACGGGAGGCCGTGAAGCTCACTTCTTTTCCGGCCAGATCGCTTTGAGAAGGGCGGCGAGACGGTAGCCGGCTTTCGATAGTTCCAGCTCGACGATGTCGCGGGATTTCTGCTCGTAGGCAGGCGGCAGGGTGATGACCCACTCGAAATGTTCCTCGTGCTTTTCGTCCTTGGGAACCAGAAACCGGTCGCGCGGGGTGATGTCCTCAAAGCAGGATTTCGCAAGGCTCAAAGTATCCGTGGCCCATTGCACGGGCCAGGTGCCGACCGGACCCGTGGCATCCCACTCGGGTTTCCTGGGAAAGGATTTCACGAGGGCACCCGGAAAATCCTCCACGCCGAGATGGTCGCGGGCACTTTTGACTGTCTGGGTGTCCCAGTAGCCGTGGAGGGCGACGCCGTTGCGGGTTTTGAGGTGCAGGTAATTCCCCCCGGCGTCGAGCTGGCCCTTGGTGCCGGTCTCCGGATCGACGAAATGGTTTTCCCCGTCGATGTAGCTGCATCCGACGTGCAGCGGTTGGTGGAGGTCTCCGATCAAATGGGCGACGAGCATGAGCGCGACGCGCTTGTTGATCTTGAGCGGATTTGCGGCGGTGTCGTCCGGCGCTTGCAGAACCTGGATGCAGCTTTCCAGAGTGTGGACGATGTCGTGCTTGTTGGTGCCGGTGATGCCAGCGCGGTAAGCTTTCTGTTGGAACGGAACATCGCAATAGTGGTAGCTGTGATGCTCCGGGTTGTTAGCGACAAAGTCCTTCATCTCCGCGCTGAGGTATTTATCCGGGAGCTTCGCGCGGTCGGCCCAGGTGGCTGCCTTGTCGAGGCCCTCGCCCTTCCTAAGGAGCAAGCGGACTTCCGTGAGGGCGCGGGACCCTTCCAGATGCCGCTCGGCGACTGTGCCGACCGCCTGATGACCAGCATTGCCATAGCCGAAGGCATTTCCAACAAGAGCGATGGCGAGGGAGACAGGAAGAAGAAGCTTGGACATGGGGTGATTCAGAGAAGTGCGGGCGGTGCGTGATACCCTCGCACGCCGGGGGAGTCTTGCATGAATTAGATTGTCCCGGTCGCCAATCCTCGGAGATCACGGCTCATCCAGCCCAGCTCGAATCTAACCGGGGTCCCGCTGCGATCGCTTGGGCAGATGCCACATGGGATTTTCACTGTACCGCTGTTTGATCCACGGGTAAGCTTTGGAGTTCAGCTCAAAAGTGTAGGGTGAAACGACGATGATTTGCAGCAGCAGCGCACCCACGTACAGAGCCACCATCGCGACGATGCGGACGGGATTCAGAGGGCCGGCGTTCACGCGGTGGCCGCCGGCGTGGTCCCAGAGTGTGGTGCCCAGCCGTTTCGCGGTGAAGATGCTGAGCGCCTGGCAGAACAGCGCGAGGAAGGGCCAGCCGAAGCCGACGCCGGTGAACATGACGCGCAACGAGCGCCGGATGGCGGCGGGAAGATCGAGGCGCGAGCCGTCGAGATTCACGACATCAAGATTGAGCAGCCACTTTCCCGGGGTGGTGCCGAAATTGTGGATGAGAAGCGGTTCAATCGCGAACCACGGCAAGTATTGGAGGAACATCACCCAAGGATTGAGCAACGCGGCTTCGATATCCTGGCGGGCGGCCCACATGCAAATCCACCAAACACCCGAGTAGAGTGTTAGGTCGAGCCAGCGGGCCCAGAAGCGTCTGCCGTAATACGTGGTGACCGGCAGCGGCGGGGGCTTGGATGAGTCCGGCAGCGGAGAATTTTCCGCGAATACCGTTGCCTCCTCGCGAGCCGTTTCCGCAATTTCGAATTCGCGGGTGAAGATTTCGATCTCTATCAGCGGCTTCCAGGCGGCGAGACCTTCATGCCAGGCCGGCGTGCTCGCGGGCAGTTCGCCGTCCTCGATTTTCCGGCGGACTTCGAAGTCGTGGATGGGGCCGACTTTCTCGCCGTCGCGGATGATCCAGATATCCATGAGTTAGAGATTCCGGAGGGATTTGGCCGCATCGCTGCGGGCCGCGAACCAGGCGGGGACGAGCGCGGCGACGGAGCAGAGGATGAAGGCCATGAGGGCGAACGCAGCTTGCTCCCAAGGATTGTTGTCGGCGGGGAGGGTGTTGAAACCGATGAATTGTGCGGAGAAGGGATCGAAGCCGAAGGCCCGCAGGACGGATTGCAGATCGCCGCGGAAGTAGATAACGATGCGGCCGAGGATGACGCCGAGAACCGCGCCGAGAGTGCCGAGGATCATTCCCTGATAGAGGAACACGCGGACGATCTGGCCGGACGAGGCGCCGAGGGATTTCATGACCCCGATTTCCCGCCGCTTCTGGATGGTGATGGTGAACATGACCGCCATGATGGAAAATGCGGAAACGAGCATGATGAAAACGAGGACGAAATACATCATGACCCGCTGCTGGCCGATGAGGCGGAAGAACGGCTCGTAAGCTTCGCCCCAAGTGTGGAGTTTCCATTCCGGGCCCATGATTTCGCTGACCTGGGCTTTGAAGGATTCGGCTTCGTAGGGATCTTCGAGGCGGAGGGAAATTCCCTGCACGGAGTCGCCAAGGCCGGCAAGGCTCTGGGCGAGCGGAAGCGGGACGTAGAGCGCGGGAGTGACGGCCATTTGCGATGCGCGATAGACGCCCATGACTTCGACTTCCTTGGGCAGGACGAGCGTCTTGAGTCCCTTGAGCGCCTCCGAGTTCATTTTTTCCACATCGGTGGCGTTGAGGTCGGCGATGGCTTTTTCGATACTGACCTTGGCCACGGCAGTTAGACGGAAAACTCCGGCGGCATCGTCTTGTTCCGATTCGTCGAGGGTCAGCATGATCGACTCGACCAACTCGCGCTCGGTCTGGCGGATGTCGTCCTCGTAAATGGTTTGGAGCATGCTGTAGAGCGAGCGCCAAGTGGCGAGGGGCAGGGTGAATCCTTCACCCGCGGCTTTCCAACCGGCATGGAGTTCCTCAGTGTTTGCCTTCCACTCCTTGGCGTAGGCCTCACGCACGGGCGGCTTTTCCGTGCTTTTGAAAACGCGCATGACTTCGCGGACGTTGCGGGTGGAAACGAGGCGGATCTTGTCGCCCACCTGGATTTTGAGCAGATCAGCAACCTGTGAGGAAATGATCACCCGGTCATCGATCCCGAGGTCCGCCGTGGAGCCGGGGTAGGATTCCTTATCGAGCATTTTCTCGATTCCGGCCATCTGGGTGCGGTCGGTGGTGTCGATGCCGCGGAAATCGACGGGACGCTGGTCGATGGGGGCATCGATCACCACGTTGTCCGCGACGTAAGCCGTGGCGGCCTGGACGTGGGGGAAATCTTTGGTTTTTGCGATGATCTCGTCCGCCTCCGTGCGGTCCATCAGGCCGTCGCGCATGAGCAGAACGTGCGGCACGGAGTCCAGGTAACGCTGCTTCACATTGCGTTCCAAGCCGCCGAAGACCGCCATGACAACGACTAGGGCGAGCACTCCGAGCATCACGCCGACCAGCGAAATGAGGCTGAACGAGGAAAGCATCGAGCGGCGGGGATTGAGATACCGCCGGGCAAGAAGGAAGCTGAAGGAACGTCGTTTGATGCCGCTTGCTAACCCGTGACGGGCCTGGGGGCAAGTGATTCATGCCAAGCCGACCTTCCTGGCGAATGGACGCGTGCTCTTACTTGCCTACGCCCTGGAGGTCGACAATTCCGGCCTCTTTTTTGGTCACACCCCGGTTGCCTCAAACGGCCGTCCGACGCAAGCCTTCTTACGGGGCAATTTTCAACCGGCAGGATCAATCTCCATTCGGCAATCCGAGTAGCTCGATCAGGCGTTGCAGGTCGTCGTCCCCGTAGTACTCGATCTCGATCTTGCCCTTCTTCGAGGAATGCTGGATGGCGACGTGGGTGGCGAGGTGCTCGCGGAGCCGGTTGGTGATGGCGCGGACGTGGATGTCCACCTCGCGGGCGGCGGGGGCTTTTTTCGCGTCGCCGGAGTCCTGCGGGGCTTCGTTGAGAAACGATTGGGCGAGTTTTTCCGTGGCGCGGACGGTTAGAGAGCGGCGGATGATCTGATCGGCGATGAGAAGCTGGTTGTCGTGGTCCTTGATCGCGAGGATCGCCTTGGCGTGACCAACGGTTAGGCGGGCTTGAGCGACGAGCATTTGGACATCCACATGCAGCCCTAGCAGGCGCATGGCATTCGCGACACTGGCGCGGGACTTGCCGACGCGGGCAGCGATTTCATCCTGCTTGAGCGTGAATTCCTCGGCGAGGCGGACGTAACCGGCGGCTTCTTCCATCGGGTTGAGATCCTCGCGCTGGAGGTTCTCGATGAGTGCCATTTCCAACACGTCGCGGTCGGATGCCTCGCGCTCGATGACGGGCACGGTGGCCAGGCCGAGCTTTTTCGACGCCCGCCAGCGACGTTCGCCGGCGATGAGCTCGAGCTTGCCATTCACCGCGCGGACGATGAGCGGCTGGATGATGCCGTGCTGGCGGATCGACTCCATCAGATCGTCCAACGGCGATTCCACAAACACGGTGCGCGGTTGCAGCGGACTGGGGATGATGTGGTCGAGCGGCACGTCGCGGACGCGCTTGAAATCGTCCGGTGAGGCGAGGGCGTCTGCCGCCGGTGAAGCGACACTTTTTTTAATAAGTGCGCCGAGTCCTTTACCGAGTGCCTGCTTCGCCATGGGACGGCGAGGATTATGCAAAGCCGCCGGATTTTCCAAGCGGAATCCGGCAGTGGTCGGTGCGATTGGCTTGGATGAAGGGAATTTTTTTTAAAACGAGGAATCCAAATCCACCGGAAAGGGATTTCCCGGGCTCAGCGGGCATCGACGGGGCGTCCCCGACTCGATTGACTTGCCGCCAAGCTTGACGGGGGAGGAGGGGCGAGGCATCGATTGCCGCGTGAAATTGACCTCTATCGTTTCCTCTCTTGCAGCCATCGCGCTGGCATCCGCCCAGGGTGCGCCGCCGCCACTGGCGCCCCTTCCAAAGATTCCCAAGGAGGAATCCGCTCCCGCAACCGCGTCCGCCGCGCCTGCCGACGTGGTGGCCTCGGCCGTGACGGCAGTGGCCGCACTCGGTGACGAGGTGGTGTTAGGCCGCTATCAGGTCGCGTTGGAGCGCATGAATCCGCAGTGGAAGGATCGCACCGCGAAGCGCATGAAAGGCGGGATCCCGGAGCTGGAGAAGGAGCTCGCCGGTGTTGCAAAACAGATGGTGCAGCAGGGGATCAGCATGATTTCCTTCAAACCCCAGGGATTGCCCCGCTCGTTTGAAGTCGGGCCTGGCAGAAAGGTGGAGAAGGTGAACGGCCAGGACGTCGAAAGCCTGATTTACACCAAGTGGCTGGTGATCATTCCCACCGTCACGAAGTTCAGGATCATCCGCCCGGGGGACTCGAAAGCGGTCGTCATCGAGAGCATCGGTTTTCAAGTCGCGATCTCGGACAAGGGCAAGAACGACTGGAGCTTCATCGACGGCTCCGGCCTGACGGTGAATGACCTGCGGAGCCTGTATGTGACTTTGCCGCAGGATTTGCAATTTCCTCCTTTGGAAAAGCGCGAGTCTCGTTAGAATCACGGCCATGTCAGCGAAGAAGAAAGTGGTATCGGATCAAAACGTGTTGCACCGCAAGCTCGTTGAGTTGTGGAACCGCGGGCAGAGCAAGTTCTGCGAGGTCCGGGGTTCGGAGATTCACGGCCGCGGGGTGTATGCGACGACGTTCATCCCCAAGGAAACGAAGATCATCGAGTACGTCGGCGAACTGGTGGACAAGGACGAGAGCGGCCGCCGCGGAATCTCGCAGCACGCCAAATCACTGAAGACCGGAGACGCGGCGGTTTATATTTTCACGCTGTCCAGACGTTATGACATCGATGGCAACGTGCCATGGAACACCGCGCGCCTGATCAACCATTCGTGCAGTCCCAACTGTGAGGCATGGATCGAGGGGCGGAAGATTTTTATCCACTCCCTAACCGACATCAACGCCGGGGACGAACTCACCTTCGACTATGGCTTCGACGTCGATTGCTACGAAGATCATCCATGCCTTTGTGGCAAAAAGGGCTGTGTCGGCTACATCGTCAGCCGCAGCCAGTGGAAGGAATTGGAAGAGCGCTTGAAAGCGAAGGCCTGAGGTCTCTCAGCCTTGCATCAGCTTCATGCCCCACCAGATCAACGTGCCGGTGGCGGTTAGAAGCAGCACCAGCAGCACGAAGCTCTTGCTTTGATCGCGCAGGATGTTGGTGACCTGGCCGCGGGAAACGATTTCCTCGTGCTGGCGCCGGATCCGGCGTTCCTCGATTTCCGCCAGAGGCGGCATCGTGCATTCCCGTTCCTTTTGTTCGAGGGCGAGCTTGCCGGGGATTTTAGCAAATTCCTTTTCGCGCTGCAGAAGCTGTTGTTCATCTTCGCGGAGTTGGTTCAATTCCAACTCTTCCTTGAGGGGGGTGCCGCGGCTCATGATGATCGTGGGGTAAACTATTTGGCGAGATAGGCGGCGAGCGCCAGGCCGCCGAGGATGAGGATCGGCAGATTGAAGGCAAAGCCGTTGCGGAGGTTCACGCTGAATTCCGAGCTGCCGGCGCCGCGGTTGTTAGCATTGCGCCCGCGCTTCGACGGCCGGCCGAAGATCGCGCCGCTGCGGCCGTTCACGAAATGCGCGGCGGCCTGGTCGTATTCGTCGGCGGCGATGTCGATGGCCATTGAGGCTTTTTCGAGTTTCTCGGAAAGTTGCTCGCGGGTCCAGTTCTCGGGATTGAATTTCTGAAGCTTGTCCAGATGGGCGGCGAAACAAACCCGGCACTGTTCGAGATCCTCGGACTCCTTGCGCATTTCATACAGCTCCCGGTCGATCAAGGTGAGCGACGAGGTGAGCTTTTCAGTGAGTTCAACCTGTTGGGAAAGGAACGCGCGCTTGCGGCCGGTGAGTTCCTCGAGCTCGCTTTTTTTGCGTTCGAGTTCCTCGCGCTGGAGTTGGATCCGGTCGAGCTCGTCCTGCGCGTCCTTGAGCTTGCGATCGTAATCCTCGTCGCGGTTAGAGCCTCCGCTGGACGCCATTTCCATTTGCGTCGAGCGGATTTTGATGTGGTGGGTGTGTTCGGCGGAGGCGGCCATGGGAGGAAAAAGGTTGAATAAACAGGAACCCCTTACCGGTATCCGGCTTTTTTTTCCAGCTAAATATTTCAGGTTTGCTGACAAATCGGGGATCGTGGCGGGACATGTCCTGATCCGAGCGATGGTCGATCTAGATGTAAAACATCGGATCGCCCTGGCTGTTGGCCAGGCTTTCCACCGTAATTTGATCGAGCGAGTGCTGGAGGACTCCTGAAACCTGCTCCCAGGCGCGTCTCACCGCTTGCCCGGAATCGCCGTCGCGGGTGACCGAGCATTGCAACAACGCCGGGTCCACCGCATCCACCACTTGCCGCAGGGTGATCTGGTCGGCGCTACGGCCCAGCAGGTAGCCGCCGGCCTTGCCGCGGCGGCTCTCGACGAGGCCCGCGCGGCGCAGGTCGTTGAGGATTTGCACCAGAAAATTTCCGGACACTGCTTCCCGTTGCGCAAGTTCTTCGAGCCGTGTAAGAGTCCGCCCGTCATGGTATTTCGCCAGTTGGGCCATTGCCCGGCAGGCGTATTCCAATTTCTGTGAAATCTTCATGAGCGAATCCCAACAGGCCGGACTTCTCCCGGCGAGCAAGAATACCGACAAGCTGTGCGCCGGCAAGGTCGCGGACGTCCACAAGGTCTGGGAGGAGCTTCGCAGCGAAGCCCGCCGCGTCGCCCTGGAAGAGCCGACTCTCAAGCATTTGGTCCACGATGTGATCCTTTCCCGCGACACTCTCGCCGCCGCGCTTGGTGCCCGGCTGGCCCGCCGGCTCGCCCGTGAGGACATGCCACGGGCCAGCATGGAGCCGATGCTGACAGGAGTTTTCGAGGCCCATCCCCATGCGGTCCATGCGGCCGCGCGCGACCTGCTTGCGATGTATGAGCGCGATCCTGCGTGCTTTTCTCCGCTCGAGCCGCTGTTGTTTTTCAAAGGTTTCCTCGCTCTAACGACCTACCGCGTGGCCCATCAGCTTTGGGAGGACGGCCGCCGTTGGTTGGCACTGTATTTCCAAAGCGTCGCCAGCGAGGCCTTCTCCGTCGACATCCACCCCGCCGCCCGCATCGGCTGCGGTATTCTGCTAGACCACGCGACCTCCTTCGTCGTCGGCGAGACGGCGATCATCGAGGACGATGTTTCCATCCTTCACGAGGTCACACTCGGCGGGACGGGCAAGGCCACCGGCGATCGCCACCCGATCATCCGTTCCGGCGTCCTGCTAGGTGCGGGCGCGAAAATCCTCGGCCGCGTGGAAATTGGCACCGGCGCCAAGGTCGGAGCAGGAAGTGTAGTCTTGAACGACGTCGCGCCGCACAACACCGTTGCCGGCGTGCCGGCGGTGGTCGTCGGGGTTGCCCGGGAGGAAAATCCGGCCATTGAAATGAATCAAACCCTCGACTGCTCCGGTTATATTTGAATCCATGAAACTGCATCACTTACCGATCCCACTCCTCTGTCTCGCCGTTCTCTCTTGTGACAAGGCCAAGAATATCGCCGGCAAGGCGCGCACCGCCGTGGAAAGCGAAATCGCCAAGCAATCCGGCAAATCCGCTGAAAACAAACCCGATTCCGAGTGGCAAAAACTCGTCGATCAAACACCCGAAGGCGTCATTTTCCGCAAGGATTTGCCATTCCCTACCAAACTCGAAGTGAAGACCACGCGCCTCCAGGAAGTGTCTCAACGGATTGTGCAGTCTTCCGCCATCGAGAACCAGAAGCTTACCGTCAAAGGCACCCGCACTATGGTCACCAAACTGGAGCGCGACGGCGATCAGGTTCGCTACAGCCTGTTGGAGTTCACCTTTTCCGAGCCGGTAACCGGACCGGCCGATGACAAGAAGCCGGTGGCCACGCCGCTGGCCCCGCCCTCCAAGCCCGTCGTGTTCCTGAAAACCGGCACCACTTGGAAAGCCGACAGCAAGGAAGGCTTTCGCGCGGTCGCCCTGTCCAAGACCCTCTCGCCGGTTTTCGAGGATCTCCTCGTCGAAAACGCGCTCGCGCCCCATGCACTCTGGTTCGGCAAAAAGCGCTTCAAAATCGGCGACCAGCTCACGGTCCCTGAAAGTTCCCTGCCGATGTTAGTCACGGGAAATGCCAAGGGCACGCTGACGCTGACACTCAAATCGTTCGATGCCGTCAAAGGACATCCTTGCGGCGTCTTTGAAGTCAGGGGGAAATACGACCGCAAACAGTCCCCCGACTTCGAAGGAGGCCTAACCGACGAGGATGTCACCATCCAGTCCGGCCAACTCTGGCTCTCGTTGATCTATCCGCTCGTCCTCAAGGAGGAGTTGGACACCATCCAATCCACCCGCACCGGCGGGCAAGGCAACGCGGCGTCCCGTAGCCAGGGGGGCGTCAAAGTCTCCGTGACCCGCGAGTGGAAGCAGCTCTAACCGGAGGGCTGGGATTTCCGCCGGCGCGAGCAGGGCATCGGGCACTGCTTCGCGCTGGAAATCCCTCCCCATTCTCCACTTGCGAAGGGCGGGGGACTGCGCCCATGCTTCCGCAATGAATCAGGAAAACTCGCTTTGGAAAGGCAGCCCTTCACAATGGCTGAATCTCGGGCCCTTCACCGCGGCGCTTGTAGCGGCTGGCGGGATTGTCATCGGCGCCGTCTTAAGTGGACCCTTTTTCCCGTTTGTTCTAATCGGCCTGGTCCTTCCCGCCGCCTACATGCTCTGGCGCTACCTCGTCGTCCGCACCGAAGTCTTTGAGCTCACCAGTGAAAGACTCCGGTTCACCCGGGGCATCATCAATCAGAAGATCGACGAGATTGAACTCTATCGAGTCAAGGATTCCCAGATGGTCCGCCCCTGGTGGATGCGCCTGACCGGCCTCGCCACCATCCTTCTTCAAACCTCGGACCGCACTTTGCCCCACTTGGAAATCCCCGCCATCCGGGGCGGCGAGGAAGTGCGCGAACTGCTCCGCAAGCACGTCGAGCTCGAGCGCGACCGCAAGCGCGTCCGCGAGACCGACTTCGACGAAGTCGGCGACGAGCACTCGGACCTGCCCTAGCCGCCGCTACTTCCGTCGGAGTATTGACGGCGGCCGGGCGCGGTTCCACGCTCCACGAGTGACCCGCAATGCATTCAAAATGAAGCTGAAACCCGGCTTCGAGGCGGAATACCGGAAGCGCCATGACGAGATCTGGCCGGAACTCTCCCAAGTTCTATCAGAAGCCGGGGTGTCCGACTATTCAATCTTCCTCGATCCGGACACACTGACCTTGTTCGCCGTCCAGAAACTGGCGGACGGCCACACCGCCGATCAGCTTCCATTCCATCCGGTCGTCCGGAAATGGTGGGATTACATGGCGGATCTCATGGAAGTGAATCCCGACCACTCGCCGGTCTGTGTTCCGCTGCCGGAAGTTTTTCACGCGATCTAACCATGAAAGGAATCTACCTGATCCTGGCCGCCCTGATCTTGCAAGTCGATGCCGCCGAGAAGATGAACGTGCTGCTGATCATTTCCGATGACATGCGCAACGAGCTGGGCTGTTATGCGAGCACGCTGGCGAAGACGCCCAACCTCGACAAACTCGCCGCCACCGGCGTCAAGTTCGACCGCGCGTATTGCCAGTTCCCGTTGTGCGGACCATCGCGGGCGTCGATGCTAACAGGCCGTTACCCGGGCACCACCGGCGTGCTGGGCAACCGCACCTGGTTCGGCGACGCGCATCCGGAGTATGTCAGCCTGCCCAAGCATTTCAAAAACAACGGCTACACCTCGGTGCGCGTCGGCAAGATTTTCCATGGCGGCATCGACGACACCGAGGCGTGGAGCGTTGACGGACAACGCCGCACTCTAGCAGGCGTTCCGAAAGATCAACTCAAGCCACCCGACGTGGCGGACCCGGATGAGGTTTTGGAAGTCGCCCCCGATGTCCGCGACCGCAAGTCCGACCAATGGATCGTGCTCAAAGGCAAGGGCGAGGAGCATGGCGATTACAAGGCCACCGAGCGGGCGATCAAATACATCCGGCAGTTCAAGGATCAGCCGTTTTTCATAGGCTTTGGGCTGGTGAAACCGCACAGCCCGCCGGAAGCGCCACAGTCGTTCTATGACCAGTGGGATGTTAGCAAGATCCCGCTGCCGGTCGATTTCGCTCCGCGGCCGACGGTGCCGGAAGGATTTCCCGCCGGCTCGATCCGGCCGAAGAACTCCGATCTGTTCATCGGCCGCGATGCCTCGCCGGAGGAAGCCCGCGAGATGATCCGTGCTTATCTCGCGTCGGCCGCGTTCATGGACTGGAACGTCGGGCGGGTGTTAGCCGAGCTCGACGCGCTGGGTCTGCGGGAGAAGACCATTGTGGTCTTCTGGGGTGATCACGGGTATCAGTTAGGCGAGAAGGGCAAGTGGTCGAAGGCCGGTTCGCTGTGGGAGCAAGGTGCGCGCACGCCGTTTCTCATTTGCGATCCGCGCGAGCAAACCGCTGGCAAGACCAGCGCCCGCGTGGTGGAGATGATCGATCTCTATCCGACCCTCGTCGAGCTCTGCGGACTGGAGCCGCCGAAAGGCCTTGAAGGCCGCAGCCTCGCGCCGTTGGTGAAAAATCCCGCGCTTGAGTGGGATCACCCGGCTTACACAGTGTGGAGTGAAGATGGGAAAAGCTACACCGGCGTGATGGTGCGCACCGAACAGTGGCGCTACGGCGAGTTCTACGGCCGCGGCGCGGGAGCGATGTTGGTGGATCCCGTAAAGGACCCTAACGAACTCACCAATCTCGCGAACGATCCGAAGTATGCCGAAGTGGTCGCCAAGCTCAGCCCGCTGGTGAAGGAATTCGCCAAAGGCCACACCCCGCCGGCATCCAATTGACGCTAACCCATTTGGAGGCTCGCCACGGCGCGTTCCAGCGGATTAATTCGTCCCGTGTTACCTCAAAAACTCTACCTCTTCCTGCTCGTCACCTCGCTCGCCTGCGCACAGGAGGTGAAGCATTTCCCGATCTCGGATTTCGGTGCTGTCGCCGATGGCAAGACCATCAACACCGCCGCGATCCAGAAAGCCATAGACCAAGCCGCCGCCGCGGGTGGGGGAGTTGTCGAGATTCCGGCGGGCATCTGGCGCAGCGGATCCGTTTTCCTGAAGAGCGGCGTCGACCTCAACCTCGCCGAAAACGCCGTGCTGCTAGGCTCGACCAACATCGAGGACTATCCGAAGCGCGACACCCGCATCGAAGGCCACTTCGAACCGTGGCGGATGGCGCTCGTCAACGCCCAACAGATGGATCGCGTCCGCATCGGCGGCAAGGGCGTGCTCGATGGCAATGGCATCACTTTCTGGGCCCAGTTCTGGCAGCGCCGGCGGGAAAATCCCAAGTGCACCAACCTCGAAGTCGAGCGCCCGCGGCTGATGTTTATCGACCGTTGCAAGGATGTCCGCGTGGAAGGCATTTCTCTTACTTACTCGGGATTCTGGAATCTCCATGTCTACCGTTGCAGCGATGTGGTCATCGAAGGACTGACGATTACGGCCCCGACCCGCCATACCCAACATCGGAACTACATGACGGCCGAGATTCTCAAGGGCATGGAAAAGGACGCGATCACCCGCAGTCAGCCGGTGAAGGATAACATCCTTGGCCCCAGCACCGATGGCATTGATATCGACAGCTCGCAAAAAGTCACCGTCCGCAAATGCTATATCTCGGTAAACGATGACAACATCGCCCTCAAAGGCAGCAAAGGCCCGCTCGCCGGCGAGGACAAGGACAGCCCGCCAGTGGAGGACATTCTGGTAGAAGATTGTGAATTCGGCGACGGCAACGGCATGATCACCTGCGGCAGCGAGGCGACTGTCGTCCGCAACGTGACCGTTAGAAACTGTGTCATCTCCGGCGATGCCACGATGCTAACTCTCAAGCTCCGCCCCGACACGCCGCAGCATTACGAAAACATCCTCATCGACGGCATCAAGCTCTCCGGCAGTGGCCGCGTCCTCAACGTAGCGCCGTGGACCCAGTTCTTCGACCTGAAAGGCCACGCCCCGCCAACGCGCACGGTCAACAACATCACTCTCCGCAACATCACCGGGGAGTTTTACACGCTGGGCACCTTGCGTGGAAATCCGGGAGACACCTTGCGTGACTTCACGTTAGAAAACATCGATCTCAAGCTGACCGAACCGCGGTTTGAACCTCGCGGCGTGAAAAACCTGATCACGAAAAGTGTGATGGTGAACGGGGTGGCCTTCCAGGTGCCCGCGTCCGCCGAGTGACGGTTAGGCCTGCGCCCTCAGGTTCACGGCCAAGGTGGCCGGCATCGGTTGGTCCTTTTTCATGAGGGCCTTGCGCATCTTGGCGAGGGCCGAGTTTTGCAACTGGCGGATCCGCTCGCGCGAAACCCCGAACTCGCGGCCCACGTCTTCCAACAGCATCGGCTTGAGACCCGTTAGGCCGAACCGTTCATCGATGATCCGGCGCTCGCGCTCGTTGAGGATCGATAACAGCCCGCCGATCTGGTCATGGAGATTCTTGTCGGTTAGCATTTCCAGCGGATCTGAGGCGGACTCGTCGCTGATGATGTCCCCATACTCCGTGGCTTCGCCTTCGTTCACCGGGGCATCAAGCGAGGTTGGCCGCTGGGCGGCTTGCTTGAGCATTGCGATTTTCTGGCGCGGCAGGCCGAGCTCGGTGGCGATTTCTTCATCGGTCGGTTCGCGGCCGAGCGCTTCGGCGAGGATCGAGGAAATACGCCGCATTCGGGCGATTTTGTCCACCATGTGGATCGGCAGGCGGATCGTCTTCGACTGGTTCGCCAGCGCGCGCTTGATCGACTGTTTGATCCACCACGCGCCGTAGGTCGAGAGCTTGCCACCCTTTTCCGGGTCGAAGCGTTCGACGGCATTCATCAGGCCGATGTTGCCTTCCGAAATCAAGTCGGCCAGGGAAAGTCCGTAGCCGGAGTAGTCGTGGGCGATCTTCACTACCAGCCGGAGGTTCGCCCGGATCATGTGCGAGCGCGCTTCCTTGTCGCCCGTCTTGATGCGTTCGGCGAGGTCGTTCTCCTCCTGGATCGTTAGAAGCGGGGTCTTCGAGATTTCCCGCAGGTAGAGTTTCAGGCTGCTATCGGATTCGTAGGACATGGTCGGTGAATTGGTGGTTCCGTGAGGGTATTCGCGTGATCGGCCGGATTGGATTCACAAAAAATGAAAATTTTCCGGAGCATCTTTTTTTGAATCTGATTCGAGCCGCCCGCCGAAAGCCTGAGTGAAACCCGTCCTCAATCTGGGAAACCGGTTTCCTAACACTAACTAAACAATACAAGAATATGACAACCATGAAACCTCTGTTCAAATCACTCGTCTGCGTGCTCGGCCTCGCCGGCTTGTCCGCCGGATCGCTGTCGGCTGCGGAGAAGAAAGACATCGTCGATACCGCGGTCGCCGCCGGGTCGTTCAAGACCTTGGCCGCCGCGCTCGGAGCCGCCGGACTTGTCGATACCTTGAAGGGCACCGGGCCGTTTACTGTGTTCGCACCGACCGACGAAGCATTCGCGAAGCTTCCGGCTGGCACCGTCGAGACCCTTCTGAAACCGGAAAACAAGGCCAAGCTCGTTGACATCCTGACCTACCACGTCGTCGCCGGTGACGTGAATGCGGAAGCCGCAATGAAGATGAAGGAAGCCACCGCGCTCGACAAGAAGACGATCAAACTCGAAGTGAAGGACGGCGCGCTCTATCTTAACAAATCGAAGGTGACCACCGCCGACGTGAAATGCTCCAACGGCGTCATCCATATCATCGACACGGTCCTGATGCCTCCGGCGGCCAAGTGATCGATTGTTAGGTCGTGGATCCTTCCCATGTGGAAACCCGTCATGAGTCCCCGTTCCCACGCGATTTCCGCCTGGGAGCGGGGAATTTTTCCTGTCCGCAATCCAGCGGTCAAGGAGCCTCGTGGTTTGGGACTGACCTTGTTGGTGGGTTCCCCGCTGGCCCGCACAACTATCCTTGGACAATCCCGCGGTGCCACTTATGATCTCCCGAGCACGGTGAATCCTCCCGATCTAACATTACACGAGCAGATCCTGCCGCGCGTCGCGGCCGGGGAGGCGCGTGCGATGAACTTGTGCATCACGCAGTACGGCGGAATCGTCTGGGCGATCGCCAAGCGCTACATCAAGGACAATTCGGAAGCGGAGGATCTCGTCCAGGAAGTCTTCACCGAGATTTGGAAAAAGGCGGCATCCTTCGATCCCTCCATTGCCTCCGAATCCACTTTCGTGGGCCTGATTGCCCGCCGCCGCGCGATCGATTTTCTCCGCCGCCAAGGGCGCCAGCCGGGTTTCGAACCGCTGGCGGCTGCGGAGTCACTGCCTCATCCCACTTCGGAAACATCATCGATCACCTGCGACCCGGAAACTGTTAAGTCCTCCCTCGCCAACCTTCCATCCGACACCCGGCAGCTGTTCCATCTCTTTTTCGAGGACGGCTTCACCCATCCCGAAATTGCCGAGAAGACCGGCCTGCCCCTCGGCACCGTCAAGACCCGCCTCCGGCGTGGTCTCATCACCCTGCGCGAGCAATTGCAACGGCTCGGCATCGCTAACAACCAAGCGGCATCATGAACCCCTCCGATCAAAAACTCCGTTTTGACGAGCTCAGCGCCGGCCGCGCCCTGGGGGATCTGACCGTGGACGAAGCGCGCGAGTTGGTGTTGTTAGGAAAGCAGCTCGGCATCGATCCCGATCTGGCGTTCGAGCTGCTGGCCGCGTCCATCGAGGTGGATCTCGTGCAGGTCGGACCGCTGCCAGCCGGCCTCGCCGCTCGCTTGCACAAGTGCGCCGACGAAATGACGGCACCGCCGGTCATCATCACGCCCCAAGTCCCAGCCTGGCAGAGAATCATCCGCAATCCTCTAACCGGCTGGGCCGCGGCAGCGGCCATTGCCATCCTCGCCATCCTTGGAGCGCAAAAGACTCCGCAGGTTTCTCCGGCCCAAGCCGAGGCAAAACTCCGCACCGAAGCCCGCGATATCATCGAGCGGAAATTCGCCGGCCTCGGTGCCTTCAAGGACGCCGGCGGCAAAGTCATCTGGAGCGACCAACTCCAACAAGGCTACATGACCCTCACCGGCATCCCGGTGAATGATCCGAAAAAGGCGCAATACCAGCTCTGGATCGTCGATCCGAAACGTGATGAAGCGCCTGTCGATGGCGGGGTGTTCGACATCCCCACCGATGGCTCGCCGGTGGTGGTCCCCATCGCCGCCAAGCTCGCGCTAACCAACCCGCAGGCGTTCGTGATCACCCTGGAACAACCCGGCGGCGTCGTGAAATCCAAGCAGGAGCAGGTCGTCGCTCTGGCGAAGCTCTAAGAATAGGGGGAAGGGACGTCTCGTCCCTTCGCATGGACGAGACGTCCATGCCCCTTACGAGTTGCCGAAGCTTGCGTGCCGCAGGTGCCTCGCCCAAGCTCCGCCCATGAACGACGTGATGATCGAAACCATCGACCTCCACCGCAGCTACCAGATCGGGCGCAAATCCATCGAAGTGCTGCACGGGATCGATCTCAACATCCACCGCGGTGAGAAGGTTTTCCTCTGCGGTCCGAGCGGCGCGGGCAAAACGACCTTGCTCTACACTCTCGCCGGGCTTGAGCATCCGGAAAAAGGCAGCGTCCACATCGACGGCACGGACCTCTACGCCCTCGGCCGCCGCGAGCAGGCGACATTCCGCAACCAACGGAT
>JAZKGW010000018.1:0-24332 GCA_040385685.1 Verrucomicrobiota bacterium
CTGAAGACATCCGGGCAGGTTTCGCTCCTCGTTTTTTACAGGAATGACGACGGTGACCGGGAGCATGGGCAGAGTTTTGAACAGGAGGTAGCGGAGGAAACTGAGGGTTCTCAGAGCAAGGCATTCACCTCAAATCAATCTCCACGTCCTCCAAGTATCCCGGTTCCTGGTTCTCCTTGTTGGTACCGGGAAGAATCAGCCGGTGAATCCCATCAATGACCTTCATCTCATGAAAATTGATGAGCAAACCGACGGGAACATCCAACAGCTTCATGTAACTCAGCAGTTGGGCCTTGTGAATGGGAAGCACCTTCTCCACGGCCTTGGCCTCCACCAGGACACAATCTTCAAGCAGAAGATCGAATCGCAGATGCTCGTTTTTGGTGAATCCCTTGTAGTTGATTTGAACCGCTTTCTGGCTGACATGGAGAATCCCCCGGAGATCGAACTCTTTGGTCAAACACCATTCGTAGATCGACTCGATCAAACCCGGCCCTTTATCCCGATGAACTTCAATCGCCGCGGCAATGATGTGCTCGGTGAAGCCGGAAGCCTTATGGAACTGGGGATGCATGAGGTTTTGGAGATTTGAACAGGAGCAAACGGAGGTGGCCAAATGGAGGGATTTTCAATCTTCACTTTGTCAGCCCCACAATCGAAAATTGCCGTAAATGAACAGTGCGAAGCCCCTCCGTTAACTCTGTTCGCTCCTGTTAAAATCTTCATCGCCTTCCGATCACCCTCGCCGGGTTCCCACCGACGATATCACCAGGCTCCACATCCCTAACCACCACCGCCCGGGCTCCCACGACGGCGGCCTTTCCCACCACCACACCCGGCCCCACGAAGGCATCCGCGCAGATCCACGCCTCGTCCGCAATGGTGATGGGCGGCTTGAGCAAGGTCATCGCGGGATCGCGGAAATCATGGCTGCCGGCGCAAAGGTGGGCGCGTTGGGAAACTGTCACCTTGTTGCCGATCGTCACCGGGCCGAGATTGTAGATCAGCGCGTCGAATCCAATCGACGACCAATCGCCGATCTGCAGGTTCCACGGGATGAAAATCCTCACGGAAGGATGGATATGAACATTCCTCCCGACCTTGGCTCCGAACAAACGGAGCAAGAAACAGCGCCAACCCCATAACAGGCGGGGGCTGAAGCGGAACAGCGGGGCACAAGCCGCCCACAGCACACGCCCGGCCAGTTCGCCACGGGTCCACTTGCGCGACGCGCGGTTTTGATCGATGTCCATGAAGGCGGATTGGATGTTAGAGAGCGCCGGTGGCGACGATTTTCCCATAGGCCTCAGCCATACGGCTTGCGATGCCGGGCCATGCAAATTCGGCTTCCACCCATCGCCGGCCCCGCCCGCCCATTTCAGCGAGCTCAGCGGTGCTCTTGTTAGTTCCCTCCGCCAGTGCCCCGGAGATGGGTTCCATGGCGGGTTCCACCCACCAGCCGCAATGATGATCCAGCAAGCCTTGCCAGGGAGCGCCGGTGGTGGTGATCACCGGAGTTCCGGCGGCAAGTGCTTCGGCAACGGCGATCCCGAAATTCTCACTGTGGGTGGGCAGGATGAAAAGGTCCGCTCGGTGCAACAAGTCCACCTTTGCCGGCCCTTCGCAGGCGTCGCGAAACTCCCAAGCATCCGTTAGTCCGTGTTCGCGCACCATGGTCTGGACCTCGGCGCGGTGTCCGCCTTCATCGGGACCCACGACGATCATCCGCCAACCCGCCGGCCTCACTTTCGCCCACGCTCCGACTAACAACGGCAGTCCTTTCTTCGGATGGATCCGTGATAGAAAAAGCGCGGTCTTCAGTGTAGAGGGCGGAGGGCAGAGGGCAGAGAGCAGCGAAGATGCGTCTTCACTCTTGCTTTGCCTTCGGCCATGCCAGCCAGAACTTCGCCGGGTTTCTCCTAGCTCGCCAACGCTCTCCTCGCATTCTGCCCTTTGCTCTCTGCTCTCTGGAATTTCCACGCCATTCGGCAACTCGATGATCGGAGCCTTGAGCCCGAGCTTCCGGAATTGCCGGGCCTCGCTTCCGGCCGTCGCGTGCAACGCGGCAACCGTCCGCAAATCCCTGCGCTGATAGAGCCACCATGCGGCGCGCTTTTTCCAATTCTTGTGATTCAGCGCCCACGGTTCCAGCATTCCCCGGGGACTGACGACGCGGGGAATTTTCCTGGCCCCCGCATAGGTTGCCACCCGGTGGTTGTTCATTAACCAGAGGCCATGGTCATGGATCAGATCAAACGACGGAATAAAATTCAAATCGCCACTGTGAATCGGGATTTTCCGCTCCCGCAATGCCATCAGCCAGGCGGCTTCCGGTGGCTCCGCCGTCCACAGCGACACGTCCAACCCGGCGGCTTTCAACGCTATCAGCAATTGCGGAACCGACCGCGCCGGCCCACCCGTCGCCGGGTCGATCGTGGCGATGGTGTGGAGAATACGCATCGTTAGAAAGGTAGGGATGAGCGGCCTCGCTCGTCCGTGACTGTTTTCTGCGCATGAAACCGATCAAGGGAGGTTCAGGCGCCACGCGTTTACCGCCCATACGGGCGGGTCACACGGCGGACCGGGCCGGATCCGCCCTACCCTGAATCACCTTCATCGCCGCCGCCACCGCCCAGGTGCGATACCACTCCCTCAGGACCACCGGCGAACCCCGGTCCGCGGCAGCGAGGAGGTCGCCAAAGCTGCCTTCCATCCACGATTGAAACGGAAACCTGAAGCCGCGCTTCGGCTGGTTCCGCACCCACTCCGGAATTTCGGGCACGGCGTCTAGCAACAACAATTTCCCCTGCCGCAACCGGTGGGCCGCGGCGATTCCCGAAATGGATTCAATGAACCTGCTGTCCACGAAGGGCACCCTCAACTCCAGCCCGTGGGCCATCGAATAGACATCGCTGTCGCGCAAAAGCTGATAGCGCATGTAGCGCTTGATCTCCAACAGGCTGACCGTGTCGAGCGGATCGTCGGACAGTTCCAGGGAATTCCAGTCGAATGTCGTGGCCGGTTCGCCCGCCAGGTGACGGGCTAACAATCCAGCCTCGGCCTCGGTGAAAATCCCGCGTTGGACATGATAGGCTTCCAACCATTCGCCCTCGCCGCGCAAGAAGGCGGCCAGCCGGTGCCAGCGCGAGCCTGCGGGTTTGGTGTCCAGGATCGACGATGCCAGCGTCCGCAGCGGGCCCAGTTTCCGGTGATAATTCCGGTAGGCCGGCACCCGCTCGAACGAGGAATAGCCTGCGAAAAGCTCATCGCCTCCCACGCCCGACAAGACCACTTTCATCCGCTCCCGGCTCGCCAGTTTTGAGACACACCAAGTGTTGAAGCCGTCAATGCCGGGTTGATCGATTGCCCCGAGGAAGGCGGAAACCTCGGCCGCGCCTTCTTCCGGCGTCATGATCCACTCGGTGTGGCGGGAACCGAAATGTTCCGCGGTCCGGCGGGCGATGGCCGATTCGTCGAGTTCCGGGTCATCAAAGCCGATCGAGAAGGTCCGGATGTCCGCATCCGGACCCAAGACCTGACGGGCCAGCGCGAGAATCACCGTGGAGTCAATTCCTCCGCTGAGGAAAATTCCCACCGGCACGTCACTCACCAAGTGGCGGTGAATGCTTTCCTCCAACGCCACCCGGGTGACCAACGCAGCCGCCCGCGCAGGATTCGCAGCTGGCGTTTCGGAGGCAAACTTCCCGATTGGCAGGCGGTACCAACAGCGGATCGAATGCTTGCCGCCCTTCCACTCCAGCAGATGGCCCGCTGGCAGTTGGCGGGTGGAGAGATACAGCGTCTGGGGATCGGGGACGCTGCCCCACAGGAAATAGTCGCGCAATGCCGCGGGATCGAGCGAATCCCCATCGAGATGCAGGACCTGCGATTCGGAGGCAAATGCCAGTGAGCCGTCGCCGAGCCGATAGTAGAGCGGCTTGATGCCCAGTGGATCGCGGGCCAACAAGCCTTCGCCCGTGGCAGGATTCCAAAACGCGAACGCGAACATTCCCGCCAGTTTTGGCAAGCAAGCGGCACCCTCACGGACTAACAAGCGCAGCAGCACCTCGGTATCGCCGTCACTAACAAACGTCTCGCCCGACGCTTCAAGCTCCCGCCGCAGTTCCCGGTAGTTGTAGATCTCACCGTTGAAGACGAGGATGGGAGAGAGTTGATGGGAGGAAGATGGTTGAGAGTTGAGAGTTGATGGTTGATAGGAAGAGTCTGTCTCCTGTCCTGCGTTTCCTGTTCCTTCTCTTGTTTCAGCTTTCAGCTTTTCAGATTTGATCCCGCCCTCCGGCGGTCCTCCTGTGGAGCACGTCGCGAATAGCTCCTGTCCCTGTCGCTCCGCTCCATTCAGCTTTTCTTCAAAATGCTCCATCGGCTGGTGCCCCGCGTCGCTGAGGTCGAGAATCGCCAGCCGGGTATGCACCAGCGCCACGCCGCCATCCGCACTTTTCCAAACGCCGCTGCCATCCGGGCCGCGCGACGCCAGACAGCGCAGCGCGTGTTCCGCGAAATGAGCGGACGGGGGTCCGCCGAAGAAACCGGCAATGCCACACATGGGGGGAATTCAGTTGAGAAAGAAACTCGAAGAAATCGGGAGGGGCAAGGAGGGGCGGTATCCGACCGCCCAAGCCCATCGACAGCCAATGAACAGAGGCCAATCGCACTTCATTGACCTCCCATGGACCCGGCGATCAGACATCGCCGCTCCTTGAGAGCTGTCACCAGCCAAGCCCGAGTCGCTAACATACGTTTTAACTACGAACCAATGTCCTCTTCCCTAACAAACGGGAATACTCGGCTTCATAACACCTCGCAATCGGTTGCGGCCGATAGCGGGCGACGTTGTCGAACCCCGCCTGAATCAGTTGCTGCCGCAGTTCCCCATCTCCAATGATGCGTTGGACTGCGTTCCGGATCGATTGGGGATGTTCCGGGTCCACGAACAAAGCTCCCTCACCGGCGGCCTCAGGCATGGCACTGCGGTTGCTGGTCACCACCGGCCGGCCGATCGCCTGGGCCTCCAGGATCGGCAACCCGAAGCCCTCGTAGAGCGAGGCGAACACCAGCAGATCGCAGTTCTGATAGGCCTCCGTCAGTTGTTCGTCCGGAATGCGGCCGAGTTCGCGGAAATTCACCCGGCTCGCCCGCAAGGCATCCCGCTGCGACGGATCCAGTTTGCCGACGATGTCCAACCGGCAGGGAATCCCGATCAACGCACGGGCCACGCCGACCACATTCTTGTTCCAGCCGGTTCCCACTTGCAACACCACCGGACATTCGGTGTCGAAGGGCTTCGGCTTGGGGACAAATTCCGAACGCACGCAATTCGGGATGACCACCACTTTGTCCGCCAGGCTCCCGACCCAGCGCCGCAATTCCTGTTTCGTGGTTTCGGAAATCGTGGTCACCACGGCCGCGCGTTTCATCGGCCGCACGAACCACAATTGCCGAAGGATTTCCCGCCGCCAGCCTTTCAGCCGCTCCAGCGCCGCGCAATCGTGGATGGTTAGAACCAGCTTGTTGCCGGGCAGTCCGAACGCCAGGTAATGCACGTCGCCGACGATGTGGTGGATGTCGGCCTTGAGTTTGGAAACCACCAGCAGGTTGTTCAAGCGAGGGAACAATCCATGGCTCAAACGCGAACTCACACTCGCCTGCACCTGCCATTCTGGTGAGAATTCCTGCCGAATCCCCTCGAACAAACGCTCGATGCTGACATGACCCTGATCGGGAAGCCGCTGGTGATGGAGGACGGAAGGCAAAGGGGAAAAGCTGAAATTCTGAAAGCTGAAAGCTGAAAGGGAGAGGATAGCGGAAGGCGGATGACGGAAGGCAAAAAGGGAAAAGCTGAAATTCTGAATCGAGCGGAGCGAATCGGAACGAGTGGAGATGGCCTTGCTGGAATCCCATCAAATACCGAGGCAAATGGACAGGAGCTATTCGCGACGTGCCCCGGAGGGGGACCGCCGGCGGGCGGGATCAAAGCTGAAAGGCAGAGGAGGGCGGAGGACGGAGGACGGGTTGGCTGGCACGTCTCGCGCCAGACCGTTGCGGAGGTGTCTCGCCTCACGCATTTCACCAGATCATGACTTGCAGCGCTCTAACGCCTCACACGCGGGCGGACAACTGGGCGGACAGGGCCGGATTTGATTCGGGCGTGCCCCTACCGCGAAATCTTGACGGAGACTGGATCTCAGCGAATCCAGAGAAAACGAGCCTCGCCTGCGGTCCCGATGGAATCGAATTCGTGATGATCACTGGTAGCCAAGGGCGCATTGCGAGTTGCGGCAAGAGCGAGGGCGACCGAATCGGCAAGCGAGATGCGAAAACGGGTTTTGAAACACGCTGCGGCTTCGACGATCTCTTGGTCGATATCCCAACGGATGAGAATGGGCAGTTGCCTGACGGCATCAATGACGTCTGTTGCCGAGGAAGGTTGGCCGGTTCTGCGCACCGTATCGTAAGCAATCTCCAGGAGATTGATTGCCGCCATTTCCACGGCAGGAACTTCCTCCAAGACCAAAGCAATCACGTCTGCCCCCGGTTCGTCATTGAGAAACGCGATCAGAGCGCAGGCGTCGAGAACGACGATTGGCTCATCCTTCCAAGCGGATTTCATCGGATTTTTTGGCAGAGAACTCTGCGGCAGTGCTCAGTCGTCCTTTGAATGCCCCCCTCAGGCTCTTGATCGCATCGGTTCGAGACGCTCGGTCCAGAGCATGTTTCGCGGTCACAAAATCAAGAAAATCGAGAACTTCCGAGGCAATCTGCTCGGGAAGGTTCGCGGCCATCGCTTGGAGTTGTTGCGCCTTGGACATGAGGGAGGAATAGACCTGTAGTGTGCCCAAATCAAGAATGGAAAGTCAGAGAGGAAGATGTCAGAGGGGGGAGAAAAGCTGAAAGCTGAAAGCTGAAAGGGAGAGGAGGGCGGAGGGCGGAGGGCGGAGGGCGGAGGGCGGAGCACAGGCAGGGCGCAGCGGATCGCCGCGCCGCCCATGCGGGCGGGAAAGTGGGCGCGCCCGGCGGTCGCGCCCTACCGGGTTTCGGCTAACACGTCGCAGAGCGCTGCGGTGGCGCGGTCGTAGGAATAGTTGGCGATGTGGGTTCTGGCGCGTTCGCCCATTTGCTTGAGACGCGCCGGGTCGGATAGAGCTTCGGCCAGGGTTTGTCTCAGGGCGTCCACGTCACCGGCAGGAAAAACCCATCCGGTTTCACCGGGCAGGATCAGGTCGGATCCGCAGCCGACGTGGGAACTCACGATCGCGGGGCGTCCGAGGTTCATCGCTTCATTGACTGCCAGGCCCCAAGTCTCACCGCGGCCGTGGGAGGGCAGCACCAGCAGGTCGCCCGTGGCATAGACCTTGGGCATTGCCGATTGATTCTGGAAGGGAGCGAAGTACACCGTTCGCCCGTTCTCCTGTCCAGCAGCTTCCCGCAACGCGCTTTCCAACGGACCGCTGCCGACGAAGAGGAGGATGGGGGGAGGTTGAGAGTTGAGGGCTGAGAGTTGAGAGTTAGAGCTGCCCAAGAACGCTGCTAGCAAGTCGAGGGGGCGCTTCTTGTCCTCGAACTTGCCGGCGAAAAGGACGACGGTGGAACCGACAGGAATGCCTAATTCACGCTTCCACTCGGTCGCCTCGATTTCCGCCTGCGCGGCGGCGGCTTGAAAGCGGGCGTTGTCCACGCAGTGCGGAACCCGGTGGATCTTCGACTCCGGCACCCCGCTGGTCCGGAAGTAGCTGGCATTGGCTTCGCCCACCGCGAGAAATCCGGCGAAGCGCTTGAACAACAGGCTGCGTAAAAAGCGCGAGACTTTGGGCTTCCATCCGTTAGCCGGACACAATTCGTGAGAATCCCCCCGGAAATAGAACGGCACCCGCGCGAGCCGGCGCGACAAGATCAGACGGAGGTGGGTCTGATAGGCATAACCGAACAACAGCACGGCATCGGGCTTCCAAGCCGCCACGGCTTCGACTGCTCCAGGGTTGTCCAAGCCGCGGAGATGGTGCGTGCCGGGATCCTGGCTCCGGTTAGGGACGAACTCGTGCGCGTATCCCTCCAGCAGCGGGATGTCCCACACGAACGAAGTTTGGAATGTCCGGTCGGTGGTCTCCTTCACCCCGAAGTCCCACAGGTAAAACACCTTGATGTCCAGCTCGGGTCGCGCTGCCAGATGCCGGAACCACGGTGAGTAGTACTGCACCGGATGCGATAGGACGATGGCGAGGCGGGTGGGCAAGGAGGGCGGAGGGCGGGAGTCGTTTGAACAGGAGCAAACAGAGGTAGCGGAGGATGAGCGATCAGCGTCTTAATGGCTTATCAGCCAAGCAAAAGAACGGGTGAAGGCGTGGGTCCACAAAACCCTCGGTTCCCTCCGTTGCCTCCTGTTCAAAATCTTAATGAATGAAAAATTCTACAGGAGCAAACGGAGGTAAGGGAGGACGAGTTATTAGCGACTTCAATTGCTTCTCTGCGAAGGCCGGTTCTCCAAACCCCTCTGCTTCCTCCGTTGCCTCCTGTTCAAAATCTTAATGAATGAAAAATGCTACAGGAGCTAAGGGAGGTAGCGGAGGATGCGCAGCTAGCAACTTCAATGGCTTATCTGCGAAGGCCGGGTCTCCAAACCCCTCTGTTTCCTCCGTTGCCTCCTGTTCAAAATCTTAATGAATGAAAAATTCTACAGGAGCAAACGGAGGTAACGGAGGATGAATTACCAGCGACTCAGTTACTTCTCGGTGAATCAAGAAATCCCCTGTTTCTGCACGAGATCTACCTCTGATTCTTGCTGCCTCGATGTTACCGAATATGGCCTGGCCACCCGCCGCTTGTTCCGGCGGGATCGACTTGAGGGTGACTTTGAAGAGTAGGTCAGCCAGCGCCAAACGCTCTTTCCAAAGAAGTACATCAATGCCGCTGAAACCAAAAATCCCGCGATCAAACTTCCGGTCATCTTGATGTTGGAGGCTTCCAACAGGAGTACGGTGGAAAGCAGCAAGCATGACGACACGGCGACTCCCAAAACTGGATGAGGCGCCATTCTTCGAAGGATTTGGTGCAACCAGCCGACGAAACTCCCCCACAGAAAAATGGCGGGAAACATCCCCCAAACTCCGAAATCAATATAACTTTCCCCCATATACCCGATGCTAACCGATGTCCCCTTGTCCGCCCCGGCGACCTGCACGCCAGTGTACGCATTCGTGCGGTCGGAATCGTTGATCGCCGGCTTGTCGGGGAATAGAAAACGGGGCATGAGTGGATGCATCACCGCCTCTTTCCAAAGCAGACCATTGGTATGCGGAATCAGCACGGGAACCGACCTGATCGCATGCCCGAAGAATTTGACATACCCAAGGCGATCCAACCCCGACTCCAACCCGTCGGCCATCGATGCCAGATCCATATGGTTGACGGCATCCGAGAGATAGTCGAATCGCTCCCTAACGCTGACCTGCACGACTTGAGCTTCCTCCCCTCGACTCATGTGAGTTCGATAGCCACCTTTGATCGCCTGCCAAAATCCCAAAAGGACGACTAGAAATACACATGTCCCAACCAGGATTCCAGATGGTTTTTTACCCATCGCCAACGCGCCGCTCCCGGCGAGCAGTAAGACGAAGAACACCTCCTTGAATCCGCTGAAGTAGGACATCATTCCCACCCCGACTTCGCTTACCAGCACAACGACAGCGATTGTGCCGCCGCGTCCGGTGGCCAACCAACGGAAAAAAATCAAGAATACTGCCGCCCATTTCCAGATCTCGAAAGCGATCAATGCTTGAAGAAGGGCCGGAACTGAAGCTCCAATGATTCCGAGTCCAATGTTGGCGACGCTCAAGCCCGCCCACCCAAGCACCAGTCGTCGAAAGTTAATCCGCTTCAATCCTCCCAAAATACTAGCTTGAGCAAAAGCACTGGCTGGCCGGGTTGTGGACTTTAAACCCAACGCGAGAGCCACAATACCCAGCAAGGTAAGTACTGTCGCGCTTTCGAATTCCGCTCCACCCATTACAGCGCTTATAGGCTCTCCTTGAATGATCCCCTGCAGCACAGGCGTGAAGGCCTGAATCCAATTGTATCCCACGATAAACAATAGGATCTGCGGTTCGCCTGGCCGCCACAATAGAAGCGATGCCACGATGGCAACCACCGCACCCAACAATCCAATCCCAGGATTTGGACCGATCGCTGCCAGCAAAGCCAGCAAACCCATCGCCCCCCACAGCAACGGCGGCAATTCCGACACTTTGGCAACTCGCCAGCGCGCGGATTTCCTTATCCGCGCAGACGGAGGATTCGATGCTTTCGATGACATGTGGATTAAAATACTCTAAAGTGTTGAGGGAATTTGTTGCGCAAAAAATGAGCCCCGCGACAACCCTATCAACGTCTTGTTGGTTCAATCATTTACAGCGGACCTGGATTGAAGATAAACTGACGCCCATTGCTCCCGAAAGCCATCCTCACCAAAGCGTGTCTTGATGTCGGAACGGGCCTCGATCCCCATCGTTGATAACTTGGCGCCCTGGGCGATCATCCATTGCAAGGCTTCCAGCAGAGCTTCCGTCGTACTGTCACGACAGACATACCCATCAACCCTATGCCTAACCATTTCTGGCAGACCGCCGCGAGGAAATACAATCACGGGTTTTCCAAGGGCCTTGGCTTCCAATACCACCATGCCCAAGGCCTCGTTCCAGATTGAGGGCACCACTTGAAAACTCCAGTTTCTCATCGCCTCCCGTGGATTCTGCAAATAACCATGAAATCTCACACGGTCATCCAACCTCATCTCCATGACCTTACGCTTGAGCAACTCCTCTGCCGGACCTGAACCCACAAATTCAAGGGTTGCTGTTGGGATCGACTCGACCAGGGTTCCGAACGTTTCCAACAGCAAGAAAACCCCCTTGTTTTCGGTCAACCTCCCGACAAATCCGATCGTAAATGGATCTCCCGGCAGGCACATCTCCAAGGACGGCTGAGTACCATAGATTCGGATAATCTTCCTCTCAAATGCGCCTCTCCCTACTTCGCCGATCGAACGGGTGATGAAATCCGAGATCGGAATGATTCTCGTTGCGCGCTTCATCGCACTTCGCCAGATCGGAAGATTGAACCAAGAGTCCACCGGCGGATAGTCTCCGATCCGATAAATCAAGGGCCCATTCCAAATCCAAAGTGCGGGAGCAAGAAACGAATACGCCAAAGGCGACCCCAAATGGATGTGGGTGGGTTTGAAGTCACGAATTGCCTGACGGAAACGCGAACTGCAACGGATTACTTGATTGGCTTTCTCAAAGACACTCAATGGATACTGTCTGAGCCATTGCCATGACCATTGGTTGCCGAAAGGAAGTTGGAATACTTCCACACCGTCCTGACGAGCTTTACGTCCGACGTCGCCCCCATCATCCAACGCGTTGACGCCGAGCAACACCTCGGCCCCCATTGACGCGAGGCTCTCTAGAACCTGTAGATTTTCCCGCTCATGTCCAAAAAGTTCGAGACCGTTCAATGCGGCCAGAACCCTAATTCCATTGAGGGGCGTTGTGTCGCAGTGGCTGGGAGTTCCCTTCGAAGAGTCGTTAAATGACGGGTTCATATCAATCAGTCGCGTCATGAACTTCGTGCGATTAAGCAGCGGTGCCAGAGGTCTGCCAGATTGGCTGCTTGTGCCATCGCCGTATATGGCGCGAACGCGGTTTGATCGAGCGACACCGCATGCTCCGGACCTCCGACGGCCAGCCACTCGCTGGCGATCCGCGCGGCGATGGCGTTCGGTGCCTCACCGGTGGCGAAGGAAATCACCGTGCCGCCGCCGACCTTGCGGATCAGATCGACCACCGAGCTTTGCTCATGGAACACCGCCAGCAGCGGCTTCTCCGCCAGCAGGTACGGATAGATCTTCGAAGCCGTGTAGCCCGGGTCATCCGAGCCCGGAATGATCAGCGTATCCGCATCGAGCAGGCAGCGCAGGGTTTCCGAATACGGGATCCGGTCGGGATGCTCGCTGACGATACCCTCCAGTCCGAACTCGCGTGCCAAGGGTTCGATGGTCTTCATCCCCTGCCCCGCCCCCGCGTAGGAAGTACCGATGAAGTGGAGGCGGAGGTTGGAAAGCGAAAGGCATGGAGCATGGGGCATAGGGTTAGGGGGCGAAGGGCAAAGGGCATGGGGCATAGGGTCAGAGGATGGGGCCGCCGCGACGTCCCGTCTCTTTTGCTCTATGCTCTTTGCCCTCTGCATCTCATTCGCGAGCGCACAGAACAGCGCTCTAACCGCCAACGCCATGTCAGCCCCGCCGCGGCCCACGTACACCCAATGCTTCAACCCGTCGTTCGGATCAAAAACCGATTGCCGGATGCCCTCCTGCCTCACCCGCTCGAAGTCCCGCGCATCACCTGGGAAAGGGAGGACAGTGGAGAAAAGCGAGGAAGACCAAAGCGGAAAGCGGAAAGTTGAAAGCTGAAATTGAGCGCAATCTTCTCCGGCATTCTCTTTCTCCCCATTTCCACTTTGATCCCGCCCCCCGGCGGGCCCCTGTCCGGGCACGTCGCGAATAGCTCCTGTCCATCTCGCTCCTCTCGATTCTACTTTCTGCTTTCCAATTTCCTCCCCGCCGTAGCGGCGGACCAACTGCTCCGGATAGGCCGCCGAGACACTCGTAATCCCGCTGCATTCGCGGAGCACCCGCGGTTCCTGGCGGCGGTTGATCCAGCTCGCGAGGCCATACTTGAGCCGGCCGCCGGGCGGGACCACCTCGGGATGTTCGCGGTAGTAATCGCTCACCCACGGGTCCTGATAGTCCATCACGAAGGGCACGCCGAATTTCTTCTTCCAACGCGGCCCCAACCCATGCACCCCGAACTGCGTCGTCGAGAAATAGACGAGATCGAACTCCGCCCTCTGATCTCCCCTTTCAGCTTTCAGCTTTCCACTTTCAACTTTTCTCCCTAGCAACTCATCGCCACGCCGACGCAAGGCCCCGAGCGCCCGGAAGGTGAGCGTGCCCAAGCCGGGCAGCTTCCCCCACTTCAGATCCAGCGCCTTGACCCGATGCACCAACACGTTTTGCGGCAATCCAGCCGCCAGCCACGAGTCCTGCGGGGCCGCCACTTGATCGGGCTCTACACACAAGACTTCAGCTTCAATCCCTTGCTCGCGCAAATAAGGTGAAATCAAACGAACCCGTTGCATGTCCGCAGCATTACTTGGGGGGAAGTGAGGCGAAATAATGAGAACACGCATCGAATCACGAAGTCTCAAACCTTGTCAGATACCACTGGACACCCTACTGCTACTTCCTCGACTGTATCAAAACTAGCCGCCTTGCCGGCGTCATTCCGACAGTGCCCAACAAAGCATCTCTTACTCAGCTCATGAAAGGGGCGCTCGACCCAACGCCAAAAAAGCCATGCCGCAGCAATTGATCCGATCATGGCAACCATTGACAGCAAAAATCGTCCCGGCCCCTCCGGGACCCAGCGCGAGCCAAGATTCACAATCCGTCCGCCAAGGGGAACGTGGATCAAATATAGCGAATAGGAGATTGTCCCCAATCCGACGAGTATCCGAGGGGGGATGCCGCGGACGGCAACAATCGCAGAGAATGTGATGCCCGCAGCCCCGGCCGTTGGCCAGCCATGTATCCAACAAGTCGTTCCAGTTGAAATTAAGGCGACAACCCATCCCATCCATTGCCGCGGAACCATCCGGAGCCACGCGGACGCCCACCCAAGGCAGAATAGCGGAAGGAATCGGAACACCAGTGACTCAATTGGTATCAGTCGTCCGACCGTACAGGCCAATATCAGAGTCCAAAACAACAGCCATGAATTCCTGACTGGCGGAAGCTTCGGAGCCAGGAATCCAGCAATCATATAGAATTGCACCTCGATCGCCAAAGTCCAGGCGACCACAATTATCCATTCTCTCCCAAGCAATGTGGTGACATAAAGCTGATCAAACGCAAAGGAGGAAAATGCCGTCTGGAGATAGGTATTTGGAAGGGTTCCTTGATAACCTGGTATCTGCATTGATCCCCAATTCAGCAAGATCGCCAAGATGCAGGCCGCTGCAAATGGAGGTTGTAATCGCAGCATGCGCTTGCCGAGAAAGCGTCCACAGTCCCCCATCCCTACTGGTTTGTTACGCAAGGACCAAGGGATCACAAAACCGGAGAGAACGAAAAACACCGCCACCCCGAGATGGCCAAGAGAACTGGCGTCTGCGATCCAGCCTGCCGGCAAGATCTTGCCACCATGAGTCATATGAAACCAGCACACTGCCAACGCTGCCAACCCCCGCACGGCATCGAGCGAATCCAAACGACCACTGGAAATATTGGTTGGGCTTGAAGGCTTGAGCGTCATCAGGCGGATAACATTTACCGATACAAGTTTTACCGCTGGCCCACCACGACTTGGACGGTGAAGCTTGAGGAGCTTGGCGCATCACTACCTGCTATTCCGCTAGCTCCACTCTCGGCTGGCTCAAAGCTTCTTCCTTTCGCCCCCTTGATGCCAGCTTTTTTCCAAGAGAGATACTGGGAAGTTCGACCCAGACGTGAATCAAGTGAGCCAAGAAAACCGACACGGGAAGCGCGACTAAAGCAACGATGACTGCGGCTAACGGACCAAGCTGGATTCAAAAAGGCCCCCTCCGCATCAGCGAGTAATGCTTTCGGCACGACACCATGCAACATTAGACCATGCAAAATGGCATGAAAACCCATTGTCCCATCGGTGAATGTTTTAGGCATAACGCCCGAAAGAACAAGAATGACAGCCAATAAAACACAGAGACAATAGGCGGGAAACAACCTGAAAAATCTTCGTAAAATGAAGCAACCGTAGGGTTCGTGCTTGGTGTCGAGCAATTTAGCGATCACAAATCCAGAAAGCGCGAAAAACACACTAACCGCGTGTCGCCCGTCCATCAGAGCGATGCAATGAATACCAGAAATTGCCAAAATATGGAAAGCCAAAACCCAAAGAGCCAAGACCCCCCGGAGACCTTCGAACTCTTCAATTTTATCGTTCATCAATGCGTTGTCCCCAGTGGAGGTTCTCAATCGACAAATTTGCAATATTTCTATGGCAATAACTCATATGACTGAGCGCGCCTGGTCATTCACAGCCCTGGTAGATTTCCAGATAACGGCTTGCGATGATTTCGACAGTAAAGTGTTTTTCTACCTGTTCCCGACAAGCATTCCGGTTGATCTGCCGTAATTTGTTAACTGAATCAGCACCTTCTTCGATGCTCTGGATTAAGAACCCGTGAACACCATCCCGGACAATCTCAGGGAGCGCTCCACGCGGACACGAAATCACCGGCGTGCCGCAGGCCAGTGCTTCGGCGAAGACGATACCAAACGGCTCTTCCCATTCGATAGGAACGACCATCGCCGCGGCCTGGCCCAACAACGCATTCTTCTGCTCGTCATCGACCGTCCCCACATATTCGATGCCATCCTTCCCCAGATGCGGTGCAATCTCCTTGTCCCAGTAGCCGGCCGCGCTGCCGGTCTCCACCCGGTTACCCGCGATCAACAAACGTCGCCCGCTCGCCTTGGCGATGGCGATCGCTGTGTGGCACCCCTTGATCGGCTCGATCCGGCTCAGAAAGACCAAAGGTGCGTCCGACGCCACTTCGGGCACGAAAGCCAACTTGCCCGGATCGATGAAATTCGAAATCGCCTTCCAGTCGCCGCCCGCCCGGCGACCGGTAGCTGCAATGTGTTCCGAGCACCCGGTGAAGGTAAGCGTGCCGCGGGAAAGTCGGTTGCCCAACGAGGTTGTCCGAGCGGACGGCTCCCGTTGATAGGACATGACCTTCGGCACCGAAAGCGGAAGCAATGGAGTCAAGTAGGCGATGCGGGAAAAACTGTGGATCACATCGGGACGGAAGGCCGCCACACTCCTTGCCAGTTGCAACGTGTTCAACAAAGTATCTTTGCGGCTTTGCGATGACTTCCCCGGCCATGAGTTCCGAAAGTCAACATGTTGGGTGGACTCCCGATTCGCAACCAGTCCGACTTGGTGACCTCTCTTACGGACCTCCTCGATTAGCGATGCAATGATTCGCTCGATACCGCCATAGTGAAGTGGCGGGACGGGAAGCTCAGGGTCTGCTGTATAGAGAATGCGCACGTTGAAGAAATAGATCTGACCTAGCCAATTAATTCCTGCAGCGGCCCGGCCTATCCATGCGCTAAATCTCGCTCAAGAGTGAGTCGGATCCGATCAGCGGCATGACCATCGCCATAGGGGTTCGCCAATCGACTGCGGCGAAAATACTCATTTTCGTCACCCAACAGAATGGCAATCTCACGACATATTGCATCCGGATCTGAACCGACCAAACGACAGGTGCCGGCAGTGACGCCCTCGGGGCGCTCGGTTGTGTCTCGCATCACAATTACAGGTTTCCCAAGGCTGGGTGCTTCCTCCTGAACGCCTCCGGAGTCAGTAAGAATGATTGAACACTTATTCATCAACCACACAAAGTTCTCATAGCCCACCGGTTCTACTAGCTCAATATTTTCATGCGCTCCGAGCAAACGCCCCACGGGCTCCCGCACGTTAGGATTCAGGTGGACGGGGTAAAGCAAACCCACATCAGGATGCGTCTCGACGACTCTCACCAAAGCCTTGCAAATGTCCTCAAATCCCTGCCCAAACGATTCCCGCCGATGGCCGGTAACCAAAATCCATCGTCCTTTGGGGTTGCACAAAAATCGCTCCGCGAACTCTGAACGGACACCAAGCCGTTGAGCCACCAGATTGGGATCGATCACGCTTTGAATCGATTTTTCCCGGATCCAAAGTAGAGCATCAATTACCGTATTTCCTGTAACGTGGCAACTTTCGGCGGGAATACTTTCTTCAATGAGATTACTCTGACTTGCTGCTGTTGGGCAAAAATTCCAACGGCACAAGGGGGCAACCAAACGTCGATTCATCTCTTCGGGCCAAGGTGAATCCATATTTCTAGTGCGCAACCCAGCTTCAACATGGCCTACGGGAATCCGGGAGTAAAAGGCTGCCAATGCGGATGCGAGAACCGTTGATGTGTCCCCTTGCACGATGACTGCCGCAGGATTCGTCTCCTCCAAATAGGATCGGACTGCCGTCAGAACACTAGCAGTAAGGCCACTCAAGCTCTGGTCCGCACGCATCAGGTCGAGATCATGGTCGGGTCTGATTCCGAAAGCTCCCAAGGCCTGTGCCAGCATCTCTCGATGCTGACCTGTCGAAAGAAGAACCGGCCTGAGACATTTTGATGCATTCAAAGCAAAATAGACGGGGGCCATTTTGATAGCTTCGGGACGTGTGCCCACTACCAGACAAACGGGTGTTTTGAGGGAAGAATTGCTCATGAAAAAGACATACTAGAGTATAGGGCAGAGGAGATCGACTGAACGACTTTTTGCGATTCGTATTCCCAATTATATGTGGAGGAACCCATCTCCCAAGCCGCCCGTCGCTGACGAATCAATCGGTCACTGTCGAGGAAACCCGAAAGCGCACCCGCCAACGCGGCGGGATCCCTGTATGCAACCAGAGTCGAACAGGAACTCATCTCTTGATAAAAACTTCTGTGAGCAATTGTGTCTTCAAGAAGTAAAGCGCAACCCGCAGCGAGTCCGGCAAACACTTTGTTCCCGATGGCTAGTTGGTGAAACAATTCATCGCTGGGCTGAGAGCCGAACAGCACGTCGAATTTTGCGCACTCTGCGACCATGGTATCTGGAGGCGTAACTGGCAGAATTTCCAAGATGTCGGGAACCGCCGAAGCCCTTGCAAAGTTCCAAAGCTCTTCGACATAAGAGGGGACTGGACGTCCCCTAAGGTAAATTTTGCACGGCGAACCAGCGGCAACGTTTGCCTTCAGCAATTCGAGCGCACAGGAGTGAGGACCAAGCGACTGGCCGAACCAATATATGGAGGGCCGGGAGGAAGTCGAACGTATGGGAATGGTCAGTTGACCTCGCTCTGCCAGTGCTGGACAATTGTGGGCGACCGTAATCTCAGCCTTCAGTTGATACTCCCGGTTTAGATGCTCTGCTGCCGCCCTGGACATGGTAAAGATCCCACCGGCTCCCCCAAGATAGCGTAATTCGATTGCCTGCAAGAGACGGCGCGGCTCGCTAGAGGATTCCGTAAGGATATCTTCAATATCACACCCGTATGGTTTCCCATACCGACGCGCTAGAGAAGCGACTATAGGAAGAGAGCTTTGTTGCTGGCCTAGATAGAAGTCGGCTTTGATGTTCGCTGCTCTCATGACTCTTTCGGATCCATAGATCAGAGCGGTCGAACCGAGGCTTGCGACGCCAAGTCGAGAAGCCACTTCAAAGACACTGCGGCGGATCAAACGTGGCATGACTGGAATACTCTTCCCGCTTGGATGGAGAAGTGGAACTCCAATGTATTCCCAAAGCGCGCCAGTCGTAATTCGATGGTCTTCTTTGACGTGTCCAGCCTCAAAAACGGGAGTAACGACGGTCACTTTATGACCTGCTGCCGACAAGGCTCCAGCATTGCGAACCAACCGCGGAGTGCGACTGGGTTGAGACGGACAAACGATTACAATACTTGCCATTTGACTCTAAAATGAAGCGGAGGCGCCATGTGCGAATGCTGGCTACAGCGGGCCTCAAGATAAATTCTTACTTAACCGAATAGGGTCGGTCAATTAACATCGTCACCTTCCGGCAAGACGTTGAATTCGTTTGGCCAATCTCCACCCCACCCACCGTCGCAGTAGATGGTATCTAGGAGGACCGTCGGGTTCTAATTCACTGCCACCCAATTCGCGCACCCTGCATTTCATCAGAAAAATAAGGTCGGCACGACTTGGATAGTAACTATAGACAAAATCTTGAAGAACATTGGCGCAGGATCGTCTGGTGGCGAGGTCATTGCGGAGTTCAAGCAGGTGACCCGTTCCTTTCAGCAACGAGTGATAGGCCGATTCTATCGCCTCAGGGCTCTTCTGCGCCGAAAGGCTGCCTGCTATTCCGGAACGGTAGTATAGAATAGCGCCAGGAGTGAACAGCACTTGGTTGGCATGACAAAGAAGCCGGGCGTAGAACTCAAAGTCATCGATCAGTGTGAGACCTTCATCCCACGACCCCGCTTTTGACAAAATTTCGCGAGGAATGAGAAACATCCCTGGTTGCATCATAGGCCGAGCATCAGCCCAGGCTTCGACCAGCCATTCTGTCGCCTCCATATCTCGCCACACGCTTTGAGGATTTGGCTGGAAGCTGCTTAGCTCATCATAGAATCGTCCCCATTCCGACGAGGCTATCGCATCGTTCCGACCATTCAACCGCAACATTTGCTTCTCAACCATCTCAGGGGAAAGTAGATCATCCGCATCAAAGAACTTAATATAGTCACCTGCCGCTTCCCGGAGCGCACAGTTCCTCGCCTTTGCCGCGCTTCCACAGTGCTTGTGAATTACTTTAACTCCGCGCGATTCGAATTCAGCAATCACCTCTCCGCTCCCATCGGTGGAGCCATCGTTCACCACGATGATCTCCAGATTCGGCCAAGTTTGGGCCAGTGCAGATTCCAATGCCGCGCCGACATAAGGGGTCGCATTGTGACAAGGAATGCAGATGGAAACAAGTGGTGAACTCATTTCGTGTTTCTCAATTGCGGCTTCAGCAAGCGAATCGAATGCTCTCGAAATCGAAACGCCAATTTCACGCCCAACAATCTACAGAGCTTCGCGAACTCCCTAGATTGGTTAGTAGGAACTCCTTGATTTACCTTCCTCGCGTCTTCCAATGCGCGGTCCATCGCAGTCCAGTCCGAAACGGTTGCAAGAATTGTGGCTGCTGCCCAGAAGCGACTGGCGATTTCACTCGGGTAAGTGCTTCCGACCACAGCGGCCACCCTGCGCATCACGGCGCAATGAGCCAACATGCACTTGCGCTGATTCGCCTGCGACATCGAACCGGCAATTCGATAATTGATGATCGACCGCTCTTTTTCCACGCCGAAGGTCATTCCCGCCAAGGCAAGCTTGCAATGGAACGCCACGTCCTCGTTATAGAGAATCTCGGGATCCGTATCATAGCCACCCAATTCCATCAACTTACTTCGTCGGTAAAGGCCGCAGAACGGATTGATCTGATGAAGAATGGCATAACGGATGGGATCATTCTCAAGCTCCTCGGGCAAAAAGTTTGAGGCATCAATTAACTCGTTGGTCGTGTTGTCTCGATACTCGTAATCGAAGAGCACCACGTCCGGGCAGTCTTGTTTTCCGGCCCAATTGGAAGCCAACTTCGTGAAGTTGGGAAGGAGGACATCGTCAGCATCGTGAAAGTGAATCCAATCCGAAGTGGCAGCTTGCAAAGCCCGGTTCTTGGATGCGGAGCAACCTTGATTTGTCTCGTTGACGATAACTGTAACTCCAAAGGCTTTCGCGACATCCGCGGTCGCATCGGGACTGGCATCCACGCAGACGATGATCTCGTCAAATGGCGGGTCCTGTTGCCGCGCCGACTCCAGCAGACGCGGGAGAAAATCCACGGCATTATAGGCCGGGATGCACAGGGCAATGGTTGGAGATACCATACTCAAAATAATCTCTATATGGAACTCACGAAGACTCATCTGCGCGGGCTCGCTGGCTGGTTTTGACTATGAGTTTTCCGCAAATGGCAGTTCACCGTCTTTAACCCAGACCGCCGCCAGATACAGGCCACTTTGCGAACCGGTAGCGAACATTTCCTTTTCTTCCTCCCTGAATGAGTTTGGAAGATTATACTCCAACTCGCCGAAAAAACCGTATGTATACCTTTTATCCAAAGCGAAGCCAGGTAGAGATGATTTTAGCAAGTCGGTGGAGATCCCATCATCCGCCGAATAAGGTAGTCCGCCGATATGGCAGTCCGTGACGCTCCAGATTTCAGAGGCGCTGAGTGCCTGTCTTACGACACCTGAACGAATCAACCTCCGGTTCACTTCGCGCAGGTAACTGTCTTGGCGGTACCGCGTAAAGCGAATCCAAGCGCTTCTGGCCAACCTTAGCATCCGCGGTTTCTGTAGCCATTTGAGGCGCAGTTCTTCACGATGGTCATGCAAACTCGCACAATTTCCATTTAGAACCGGATCTTGCGCAGATTCCATCCGGGGATCCTGAAGATGGCAGAAGATCCCACCCGCCCTCAGGATGCGCGTGATTTCACCGCAGAACGCAGGGATGTCGGGAATATGATGCAATACCGAACTGGTCACAACAATGTCTGTCGAAGCGGTGGGTAAATCGGCGATCATTCCGCAATGAAATTCTGCAGGGACCTGCCAGCCTCGCGCTCGGTCTTTACAGCGAGAAAGCATCTCCCCAGAGGTATCGACCATCGTGAGTTGTTTGAATTTACCACAGTCCATCTCCTTGAGCAGCATTTCCGTGGCCAAACCGGTTCCGCATCCGACATCAGTCAGAACAATATCGCGAGCAGAAGAAAAGTGAAATGCCACCCGGTCTGCGAGGAGCCCGAAGACTGGAGCAAGGCTATGCCACATCTCGAGGTGCAGACGATCATACGAAGCCGCCTCCACATCATGAAATACCACGTTAACTATTTTCTGAAATTCGGCAGGCGTGATTTTCCCTCCACGAGAGCGGATTAAAGTGTTCAGACGATCCTCCCACTCTGCTGTGGACGCAAATTTACAAGATTCGTTACTCATGAATTCTTCGGGGTTGTGAATTTGAGTAATCTTGAAACCGCCAATTTGATTCCGTGTGTGAGCAGCGAGCGAGGCCCAAGAGAGTCAAGGAACGAAAGTTCGCGATAGGAATGCTCGAGCGGAGCAGGAAGGATGCGGCGGGCGAGAGTTTGGACTTTGGCTGTAGGCATTGCCAGGGAGGCATAGTGCTCAATCTTTTGCGCAGCGATCGTTTCAGGGCCTAGCAATCTGTGTGCTGTAGTTGCAGCGGCCTGTCCCATGGCGGCACGTGCGTCCGGAGTCATTGCCTCAACCGCAGCGACACAAGAGGCTAGTGAAGCAGCGTCATCGACAGGGAAGGTAAAACCATCGTGCCCATGGGTGATGAGTCCAGAAACACCCGCGCCTTGCGATACAATGACGATTTTACCGAGGCACATCGCTTCGGCTGCCACAAAATTGAAAACGTCCCATGAGGATGGAATCACCACCGCGCGCGCGTCACGAATGACTGCGGGAACTTGGGTAGGATGAACCGGAGGCATGGGCTCGATCGACTTGCCCCAAATCCCAGGAAATTCCGCAGCAAGTCCTTCCGAGGTGGAAACTCCGTTACACCCTGCACGGGTGTCGCGGCCCAACCAATGTAAGGATGGGGCTTTGTCCCCCAACAACTGCCAGGCACGACAGGCCACTTGGGGACCTTTCCATTTCTGAATTCTTCCAAGGCAAAGGTAGCCGGTCGGCGGCACCTCCGAGGGCGGTGGTTGCGGCAGATCGAGTGCAGGCGGAATATAGTGACAGGAACCCCCGAGGGTCTCACCCCACCATTCCGCGTTCGCCTTGCTCAAGGTGCAAATGCCGCTGGCGAATGGCAGCAAAGCTCGCTCCAGTATTAGCGTGTGAAGGCTCTCAGCCTCGGCACCGGCAACCGGCTCGTGGTGGGCGATTTGGCCCATACTTCCGTGCATTTGCACGAGCACGGGCGCTGCAGATTCCGCCATCCAAGGGGCAAACGTCAGTCCCCAGTCACAGATCTCCACCACATCGAAACCCGCGCCGGAATGAACCTGCTCATGGATGGCATAGGCCGCGGCGAGGTGGTTTTGAAGCGTGCGAAACATCCCATAATGTGCAAAACGTTTCTGCCACTTCCGGTAGCGTTCCGTTTCCAAGACTTCTACCGGAATTCCTTGATATTCGTAGCGATTCTGGCCCTGAGGTGCGCTTATCGCAGCCGACCCTTTCAGGATCTTGACTTCCGCACCGGCCCTTTTGAGCGCGGGCGCGAGTTCCCGGTAGAAAGTGATAATTCCACCACCGTGGTCAGGCGGGAACTCAGGAACGACCAAGAGGATTTTCATCGATTATCGCCGATTCATTCAACTTGCCACCCGAAAGCCGAGCCAGCGCTCCACCTTGTGGGATAAAGGCAGCAAGACAATCTGCTCGCGAAGGAGTTGAGGAAAGACCAAGCGCATGGTGCAACAAAATGCCAAACTGAACACCATGCACCAGACACCAAATGCCAAAACCCAGTGAACGTGGAGCGAAACCACTGGATTCAATGCCGAAGCAGCGGCGAATCCCATCAATGTGGCGATCAATGGGGGAGTGAAAGCTGCCACGATCCCCTTCGCCGTGAGCGCTCCGGCGCGCACCAGTGTGTAGAAAAACCACGCCACTTGTATCCATGTGACAACTGCAAGAGCCATCAGATAAGGACCCGTTCCCCGGGGCAGAAACACCCATACTAAAGGAATGGTGGCAAGCAGGATTCCGATATCGCCCTGAAGACATTCCCGCGTCAAATTGCGGGAAAGCATGACGGCATAACTGGCGGAACCAATGGCGACCGCCAAGGCCCATGCAGTGGCCCACGGCATGATTGGAATCACATCGCTCCACTGGCTGCCGTATGCCAGCGTGATCAACGGGCGTGCTTGCACGGTGAGTACCATGGCAAGCGGGATTCCCGTCCAAACGATGACCCTCAACAGCAGTCCGTTGACCCTCGCCGGATCATGGCCATGAGCCTCGAGTCTGATTAGAACCGGATAGATGGCACTGACAAGGCTTCCAGAAATCTTCGAACAAATCAATTGGGCAAGACTGGTGGACCGGCCGAAAACGCCGATGGCAGCGAAGGTCCACATGGAGGGCATGACCGCTGCGGGAATATTCGAGCGAATGGCGTTGCAAAGGTTCGAAGCGATCCTGGCCAGACCGAAACTGATGGCAGGCTGATAGGTTTGCAGAGACCACTGCCAGGTGGGACGCCATTTTTCGGCAATAAACAAATCCCAGATAAAAGGCAGAGTCGCCAACATTCCGGGCACAACCAAGGAATAAGTACCAAAACCCTGCCAGGCCATCAGGAGTCCCAACAGGCTCCCGGCGATGATGCCGATGGCTTGCAACGTGCGGATTTTCCTCCATTCGAAGTTACGCTCCAATATCCTGGTGCGGAACTGGGCCGGGCAGTCGAGAAGAAAGCCAATCGACATCACGTGGAGATATGGGGCAAGCTGCGCATAGTCTTTAAAAAAGCATAACGCGACCGCCAGCAGATTAGTCACCAAGCAGGCTGCGCCTTGGAGCAAACAACACGCGGTAAAATGA
>JAZKGW010000018.1:24342-60894 GCA_040385685.1 Verrucomicrobiota bacterium
CTGCACCATGAACCCGCCGATTTTCGTGGTCGGGGCGGAGAAAACCGTGATCAGACCGATGAAGGACGTCAACGTTCCGAATTCACCATAGCTGTCCTTCGACACCATCCGCACCATGGCAAGCATGGCGGCAAATTGCAGGACATCCCGGAAGAGATTGAAAAGTGTATTCCAGACAAGTGCCGAGCGGGCGGCGGCCCCCAAGGTAGGAGATGGAGGAGGAGAGGCCAAAAGTTGAAAGCTGAAATTGGGAAAGCGGAAAGGCTGGAAGAAGAGAAGAGGCGGATGAATTTGCCTGGGGGGCAGCCGGTTTGTAGCGGCGCTCTGCGAGCGTCGGTGCCAATGTGGGTGGCTAAAGCAAGGCCATAGGACTTACGAGGCGGCTTTCTTGGACTTTCCCTTCACGGCTCGGTGGCAAGTGGACGAGGGCGTCCACTCTCCTTATTGGAACTTCAGGTCCTTGAGCATGGCGTCCTCGAAGGCCTGCCAGGCGAAGTCGGGATTGGGGATGCCACGGACGGCGCCTTGGGCGACCCGGGCGTGGGCGGGATGGAAACGCTTGAGGGCGGATTTCCAACGGAGTTGGGTCCATTGGTCGGCACCGCCGCGGAAGCCGTCGCCGATGAGGCTGCTGGCGCCGGAGACCCAGGTTCCCTTGAAGGCGTGAACGGTGATGCCGCCGGCATCGCGGAAAACGGTGTGGTCGAACCAGAGGGTTTCGGCAGTGGGAGAGATTCCCGATTGATGATTGTTGATTGGGGATTGTTGATTTGAAGATGAAGAAGATGCGCTCTGTGCAAGAGCGTCCTGCTGCGCCTTGACCGTGTAGAACCGGGGCTTTTCCTTGGAGACAAGAGTCATGCCGATGGAACCCATGCACTCGTCGGGAAGGTGCTTGAAGGCTTCGAGGACGTTGGTGGAATCGGATAGATTCCACTCGAAGAAGGCGAGGTGGATGGTGGTGCCGTCGTCACGGTCGATGCGGGCGGCGGTGCCGGTGGAGCAACGGAGCGTGGGCAGCGCTTTTTCCACGACGGCGGGAAGAGGGGTTGTGGTGGAAGAAAAAGCTGAGGGAGATGAGTGATCAGTGATCAGTGATCGGTGATCAGTGGAAGAGTCGGCCGAAGAAGTTGCTAGTTCGAAGTTTTCAGTGTTCAGCTTTTCAGCTTTTACCTCGCTGGGCTGATAGACGAGGACCGGCTGGTTCAACCCGGCGGGTGCGGGATGCATCCACCAGTAAGCCGTGGCTTCCACCGCGCCAAGGGCGAGGAGAGTGGCGGCGATGGTGGGGAGCGGGGACATGGGGGGAAAAGCTGAAAGCTGAAAGTTGAAAGTTGAAACGCTGGAAGCTAGAAGTTAGAAGTTAGAAGTTGAAAGGCTGAAAAAGAGAAGAGGCGAAATGAAGCGAATTTCCAAATTTAAGCTTTTCAGCTTTTCTTCCTTCCGCTTTCTGCGTTCTGCTTTCCCAATTTCAGCTTTTCCGCCTACTCGGGACGCTGCCGCCTTTGGTTGAAGTTTCCGCTAAGAAAATAACCAAAGGATGATTCGAAGAGGCATCGGGGCGGCCGGTGGCCGCGGTCACAAACTATTTCTCGCTGTCACTGCCGTAGGAACCATACGAGCCGTAGCCGTAACGGTAGGCCTTGCCATACTTGTTGGTCTGATAGTTGCCGTAGGAGTAGTTCTGGCCCATGAGGCGGCGCTTTTCGGAAAAGCCATTGAGGACGACACCGCTGGGCAGGTTGTCGTCGTGATCGAGCATGGAGATCACGCGGCGGACGGCGCCCTTGGAGACGAAGCTGGCACGGACGACGAGGCAGAAGTTGTCGGAGTGGGCGGCGATGATGCGGGTATCCGGCACGGCCAGCAACGGTGCGGAGTCGATGACAACGAGGTCGTAGAGCGCCAATGCGGAGTCGAGGAATTCCTGGAGCGAACTGGCGTTGAGGAGTTCTCCCGGATTGGGTGCCTGTTTGCCGGCGAGCATGATGTGGAGGTTTTCCGCCCCGGTGTCGGTGTAGATGCCTTCTGCGAACGCGGCTTGGCCTGACAGAACCTCGGTGGTGCCCATGGCATGGGAATCGCGCTTGAGGCCGAAAGCTTTGTGCACGGCGGGTTTGCGCAGATCCAAGTCGATGAGCAGGGTGCGTTTGCCCTGAGAGGCGGCGGCGAGGGCGAAATTGCTGGAAACGAGGGTCTTGCCCTCACCGGGCAAGGCGCTGCTGAACAGGGTGACGCGGCGCTTTTTCTCATCGCCTAACAACGAGACGGAGGCCCGGAGGACGCGGAACATTTCGGCGAAGGTGGTGGAGGAAACGCCCTCTCGAAAAAGCAGCAGCGGATTCCAGCGCTCGCGGGCTTCGGAAATCGCGGTGGATTCGCCCTTGTTTTTGCGAACCGCTCCGGCAACGACCTTGACTGGAATGTCGGCAATGGCGGCGAGGGCGGGAAGTCCGGTTTCGCGTTCGAGCTGGGAGACGGTGTGGATCTTGTTGTCGAGACGGATGAAGAACATCGCCAACAGGATGCCGAAGCCGAGGCCGCCAAGAGAGGCCATCCCGAGGACTTTGTTGCGGACGGGAGAAATCGGACCACCGGGCAACTGGGCTGAGCTGCTGATTTCCATTTCGGATTCGTCCGAAAGCTGGTTGATGTCCGCTTCCTGGATGCGGGTCAGGATGCTGTTGAAAACGCTGGTCTGGCTGCCGATTTCGCTTTCGAGAACATTTCCCCGAGCGAGCAGAAGGCGGCGGGCGGTGAGCAGTTTGGCGGGTTCGTTGGCCCCGGTCTGCTGCCACTCTACGGCGTTTTTGTCCCAATATTCGCGGTCGGCGGTGGAGGTGCGGGCGGCGTTGAACTCGGAGAGGAAGCGCTGTTGGAAGGATTCCAACTCGGCTTGGGCGGAGATCATCTTCGGGTGCTTGGGCAGATAGCGGCGGGACAATTCGGCGGCGGTGGTTTCGCGGGCCTCAAGATCCTTGAGGGTGATCAGTGCCCGCTGGTAGGTGGCCATCGCGTTCTGGGCAGTCTGGAGCCGGGTGCGGGCGGACTCGGATTCGGTGACAAGGATTTGCAGCGAGTCCTTGCGGCCACTGCTGCGGGCACCGGTGAGTTCCTTCTGGTATTCGACGCAAATGCCGTCGGCCAGGGTTTTCGCGACCTCGGGCGACGGATGGGAGATGAGCACATCGAGCAGGCGGGTGCCCCGGCGCACGGAGATTTTGGTCCAGCTGGCAATGGCACCGGCGAGCGAGGCGGCCGGCGGCGGCGCCTCGTGGGTGGCGGTGTCCACCTTGGTTTTTCCGAACCACGGCAGCGCCCAATCGGGAAGCCACTCGACTTGGCGGGGCATGAGACCTGGCAGGGCGCGCACTTCCGGGCGGGATGCCACCTTTTGGAGGAGCTCGGGCCGGGTGATGCGCTCGGCCACGGTGTTGAGGCCTTCGAGCGAGCGGAGATCCATTTCATCGACCTGATCGCGCGACATCACCGTGGAGGTCTGCTGCTTGATCAGCAGGGTGGCCCGGGCCTGATAGATCTTGGGAGCCTTGGACAGGTAGAAGAATCCGCCGAGCACGCCGAGAATCAGGCCGAGGGCGATCCAATGCCAGCGCCCGACCAGATCGAGCGCGAGTTGTTTCATTTTTTCCTGACCTGCCTGACGAGACGTGCCGGCGTCCTGCATGTCATCGTCTTCGTAATCATCGGAATCGTGCGACTGGCGGCGTGAACGGTGTGACGGTGGCATGCGAGGGGCTGAAAAGCTGAAAGTTGAAATTCTGAAAGCTGAAAGGTATCGGTTTGAGCAATCCAGCAAGCTGCTTAGAACAAGCGCTCGGCCACGGTGACAACGTCGTCGGGTTGCAGCAGGAACGGCCGGTCGCCGCGTTGGGAAATGGTTTTGAAATCGACGATGGTGACGGTGCCCTTGCGGTTGATGCTGACCTTTTTGGGATTGGCGAGTTCGGTGAGACCGCCGGCCATGGCGATCGCGTTGACGAGATCCAGCCTACCGTTGAGCGGGAACGCCACGGGGCCGGGCTTGGCGACCTGGCCCAGCACGGACATCGACTTGCCGACGAAGGCGCTCTGGTTGACGATGACACGATCGCCGGCCTCGAGCTGGATGCGGCCCGAGCCGCCGCCAATGGAGCTCATGCTGAAGTTGGAGGTGGTGCCGGATGCGCGGACGAGCTGGATGCCATTGGCATCGGCGTTTTCGGCAAGGCCGCCGGCGGTGGCCATGGCGGATGCGAGATCCAGGCGACCGGAGACCGGCATCGGAATTTGACCAGGATTCTTGACGGCACCGATCACCGAGATGAACTCGGTGGCGTATTCATCGACGGTGAGGGTCAGCTTGGGATCGACGAGGTAATCCTTCGCGTAAAGCTCGCGGATTTTCGCGGCCGCGGCGACAACACTGAGGCCGCCGATTTCAACGGAACCAATGAGAGGAAACGACGCCTGGCCGGTCTTGAGAATGCGGACTTGGACGGATAGATCGGGCTCTTCGTAAACAGCGAGCCGGATGGTGTCGTTGGGGCGCAAGGTGTAGGTCGAATCCTCCGGGCCGGCACCGAACGCGGCCGCAGACATCAGGACAAACAGGATGAGACGGAGAAATCCGGAAATGCGCATGGGTTTCTTCAAAATGCCGGGAAAGATGAGGGTGAGTGGTTGCAACGGGCGGACGATCTAGGACAGCTGCCATCTCGTTTCGTAGAAGCGGCGGAGGGATAGGTTTTTCCATGGCAACAGGCCAGCTTAAAAACCGAGGTGGAGGCCGATACCGGACTGCAGGGCATTTCCCCAAGACTCACCTATCAGAAACTGCGGCTGATGCCAAAACCGGTTTGGAAGGAGCGCCAGGTATCCGTGTCGCTGGCGCTTTGGTCGCCATAGCGGAAAAACACGCTGGCAAAACTGGTATTCGATAGAACGGCCATTCCCAGCGAACCATCGGTCGTGAAAAAATCCCGGTCGTCCCCTCCTCCGCCGGCCCCGTCCGCAGGACGCTGGGAGCGATTCGCGTCGTAACCGATTCCCAGATTGAGAGTGGCTCGGCGAACCTTGCGGCGGTAGCCGAGCCTCAGCGAGGTCACTTCGGTAAACGCGCCCGCCAGCGAAGGATCGGCCTGGGTATCACGATAGAGGGAGAAATTCATGCCCCAGAGCTTGGAGGCGTCGTAATTCAGGCCGATCGCCGCCGACATGCTGGGGTCCGCCGTGCCGCCGTCTTCATAGCTCGCGAAATCCATCCCGACCCGCGAGTTCAGCGCCACTTTGGAACTGAGTTTGTAATTCACCGTGAGAGTGGGACCGATTGAATTCCGGCCCGTCTGCGAACTGCCCGAAACATGGGTGTAGCGCAGTCCCGGCCCCAACTCGGTGAGCGGCGAATACTTCCAAAGAGCCGAACCCCCGATCGCGAAATTCTGGGTATCGCTGTAGTCGCTCTCGTCCGCCGTGGTGTAGTTCTGGCTCATGTCCCCTTGGAGAGATGTCTTGGGGCTGATCCGGTAGCGGGCGGTCAAATTGGTCGTGAAGCTGGTTTGAGTGACGAACGCGGACGAATAGTTCTGATTGCTGCCCCGATCGAGGGAGACGCCCGCGGTGATCGAGGCACTGACCTTGCCCCCTTCGTAGTTGGCCAGCACCCCGGCACCTTGGTTATAGCCGCTGTATTCCGACTGATTGAAATACTCGTTGTAACTGCCGCGGTAACCGCCCCCGAAGGTCCATTCGGAGGACTTTGACAAGTAATCGACACGCCCGCCGAGAGTGAGGATGAAGTCGTCCTCAATCGGTGCCGCCGGTGGTCCGGGGCTGCGGGCGACGTTGGAATCGTAGGTGCCCGACAATGAGGTCGACAGAGTGAAGCCGTCGAAGATTTTCTCGCCCGACCCAGCGGTCGATCCCGTGTCGGGCGCAGGCGCGCCGGGAAGCATCGAAAATCCGCTCGGCGCGGTGGGAACGATCACCCCGGCAGCTTGCACGGACGCTTGCAGCAATACCGCGCAATGGCAGCCCACCCTGCAACTGATTTCCAAAATGCGTTTGGGGCCGAACCTGATTCTCATGCGGGTGATTTTGGGGAAACTGCACCAAGACGACCTGTCATCGCGTGCATTACCCTGACAACGACTTCGGATCTAGTTCAATTCCCTAGTCACCGCAAGCCGAGAAAGTGGCGATCAAGCCGGCCACGGCAATCCAAGTAAATTTCCTAAACCTCAACTCTTTGGGGTTCTGGCTCCATGCCGCAAAAAAGCCGCTCCAGCAATGGAGCGGCTTTTTGTCATAAAAATCCCAGTGGGGCAACTCCTGCTCAAGCCCTGCGGCGGCGGAGAAACACGAACGACGAACCCAGAAGACCCAGCAGCGCTGAAGTCGGCTCGGGAACCACGCTGACGTTGTCGATGGTGATGGAATTGCCACCGACGCCATTGCTGGTGTCCCACTGCACCGCGATTGTGTCAATAATCTCCGCGCCGGTAGCACCTGCTAGAACGCCGGACGAGACAGGGTCATTTGCATTGGTGAGATTATAAGCCACGGCGGAGCCATTCCACCATGTGTCCAGACGGAACTGGGTGGAAATGTTCGCGGTCAAGAGTCCAAAAGCAGTAAAACCTCCGGCAACATAAGAACTGTCCCAAGATGCGAGATATTGACCAGCGCCGGCTGGTTCCAGCCTGATGGTGAGAAGATTGTTCACGCCGGAATTCAACACGATCTGAAAGTTGTTGCGCGGATCCCCTCCAGTACTTTCCGTGTAGGCGGTTTCGATTTGGAAATAGGTCGGCTGCGGTGTCGGACTGACGAACGGCACGGTAGAGGTGTTGTACAAGGAAGTCAGGGCATTGGTGGTAGGGGCTTCACCGCCAACCGTTGCGGACCGGGTGCTTGTGTCCCACGTGTAGTTGTCGAGGATGACTGGAACATTGGGCGAGTTGTTGGTCACATGCCAGGTTCCCTTGCCCTCCATGTCATCTCCAACAGAGTTGTAGCTTTCGAAGTTATCGATGAGAACGGAAGCATGGGAGCCACTGATCAGTGCAAGGGTAGCCGCGAGCGTAAGGTATGAGCGATTCATCAAATTGGAATGTAGATTTATCAAGTGCCGATGCAGGCTCACCTCAAAACCCGCTCACGGGAGTGGGAGGCTGAAGCTGTGAAGGTGGACGTTCAGCACGTGCAGCACTGGCGGGAAGGCCGGCTGCAAGCCCAACGACCGAGATGGCGGCGACAATCAGTTTACGGAGGGGTGATGTTTTCATAACGGCGTAGTCATAGGGGGCATGCCTAGATTGGCAATACAAAAAACAACGGATTGCTTAAATTGTTCATTTTTTCAAAACAATTCTGCGGCGGCAGCGCAGCGCAGCCTTCCCGACCGCACCGTGCTGGCCAGGTGCCGTCGTGCCGGACGCGGGCTCAGCGCGTGGTCTGGAGACGCATGAAATAGCGCGGTTGGCCGGTGGGTTCGGCCACCGTGGCCGTGATGACTCGGGTCGAACCATCATCAGATTCGATGGCTTGACTGAGTGGAGTGACGAGTGACCACGACAAGGGATCCGCAAGATCCGTGGTATCTTGGATGGCGTAGTCGAGATCCAGTGCATGCAGATTGCGGCGATAAGTGAAGGTCAAGGTATTGCCGCTGTATCCAAACCCCACCGGGGATGAATTATCTCCTGTGATTGGATTCAGATTGAATGCGTATTCGAGGAAATTGCTGAGACCGTCATCATCGGGATCCGCGGTGTCGGTGATTTTTTCGGGAGGGAGACCAGAACCGGCGAAAGTCGCCGTTTGCCAGGACGAATAGGAGTCACCGATATGCAAGGTGCCGCTGGCTTGTCCCTCATAATTCGGATTGGCTGATGTGGCCGTGACCGGGTACTTGCCGAGGGCAGAGGGAACAACAGCAACAGGGAATCCCGCGTACGTCACGCTGGTTACAATTCCGCCCGGCACGGTGCTTACGGTAACGGGTTTGGGATTGCCGTCGCGGATTTGGGTGAGGTTGGAAAGATTGACTTCCAAGGGTGCCTTGTTGATCACAAGCATGGACGTTGACCGGGCATCTGTCCCGAAGGCAGCCGGCTTGGTTTTGACCTCGTAGGTTGCAGCATTCAGTGGCGCGACGGTGGTCGCGTTCGTGGGGATTGCGCGCAAACTCAACATGGGTCCATTGCTGCCCGAAGAAGACTGCCAACGCCAGTCTTTGTAAAGTAATGTCGAAGAAGGCAACAAGGTTGAACCCGCCTGTTGGCCGGATGGCCTCGCGATGTTGAGCGAATCATACGGCCCAGGGACACCGACAGGAACCTGCCCGAAAGAACTAGTGTTGTAACTAACAACCACCCAGACATTCGGCGGCAGGATCACGCCATCAGGAAAACTGAAGGAAACTCTGAAAGCAGTTCCGTTGGTGTTGGCGGGATAAGGGGTGACTCCATCAGCAAGCGTCGATGGTCGCCAAGGAATGAGGGTTTGGGTGGTCTGGGAGGTGAGCAACCGGTAGCTCTCGATCACGCCGTCATTTTCATATTCGTAGAACGACAAGGTCACGGGGTGGTAATACCCACCACTGTCACCTGGAACGGAAATGCCTGGTTTGGGTGGTATCACCAATTCAGGATGCGCATTTGCCCACGGCAGGTAGCCGTTGGGCGAACTCGTGTCATATCTCGCCCAGGAGACGAGCGTCACATCGCAGGAATCGAGCTTGCGGGCGGTGCCGCCGAGGCTTGCGTACTTCGCCAGGCTCCAATAGCCGACTGCTTGAAAACCCGTGCTCAAATAACTCAAATCGAGTGTATCCGGCCCATTCTGGAAAACCACCTCCGGGGTCGCGGCAGCTTCCGCAAACTGAGTGTCACGATAGCTGATCTCCGTGGCCTGGCCAGAGGGCAAGGCACCGGGATCGAGTCCTTGGGCAGTGCCATTGTAGGTCACCGTCTGGACGCCGGTTGGCAAGGGAGCGAGCGAACGGGCGACATTCAGGGGCCGGGCAATCCAAGCCGCGTTGTAGTTTGTATTGCCGGTGTTGCTGGCGATGATGGAAGTTTGACCCGCACCGAGAAGGGTCACCAATCCGCTAGAGGTAATGCTAGCGACGGAAGGGTCGGAGCTTTCCCATTTGGTAACAGGAAGCCCGCTGTTGGCGGTGGCAGCCACGGTGAAGGGCTCGTTTCCATAGGTTTTTTCCGCAAATTCACCCATCGTGATCGTCTGGCTCGCCTTGCTGATCACCAATGTCCCGCTTGCTGAACCGGTCTCCACGGGGTCAACCACCGTGGCGACAACCGCGTAGCTGCCGGCATTTGTGGGCGGGGTCGTCGAGCCAGCGTAAGTGATGGAATAATTCAGCCCGACGGGTGAGGTAACCACCGTGGCGGATTTCTGGCTGCCGCTGTAGATCTGCGCCAAATTCGACAAGGTGACTTGGGCCGCCATGGAAATTCCAGCGGAGACCATGGCAATGCTTGTCACCAGCAAGCGAATGAAGCCGCCACTATGGCCGGCTCCTGTTTGGGTAAATGCTTGGTACTGTGGATTCATGGAAAATCACTGGGGCGAAATCGATTCAAAAAATTCTACAAGGCAGGTGTTGGTGGCTCAATTCTCCCGACATTACAAGAGAAACGTGGGATTCACCACCGGCGGCAGACCTCGTGGTGAATCGATTTCCCTCCACCCTGAGAAGCCATTCCAGACCACCAAGCCCTCTCTACGGCGGGGCAAGATTGAGTTCTGGATGACTCTTGGCGAAGTCGGCGGCGCGGTCCTTGGAGCCCCGTTTCTCCCAAATCTGAAACAGCGACTTGCGCACGGCTTCTCCGCTAGCAGAAGAGAGCAGACGGGGCATTTCACGATCTAGCAGGTTCACGGGAGCCGAGCGCGCCCAAATACCTAACAGGGATGCATTCCCGCCCGCTAGCTCCAGCGTGGCGGAGACCAGTGAGTCGTCCTTGCCCGCAGCATGAAGGGCGGTCTGGTAGGTATTGGCCACTCCGAACGAACTGCCCGGGTGGCGGGATTGCTCGCTGGATGCCCGTTGCAAGGCCTCCTTCCAGAGAGCAATCACCTGCCGCGGATCCTGAACGCTCCAAGCGCGCGCCTGCTCCATTGCGAGATTCACCCGCGTGGGATCCAAGCGGCGCTGGATCGCGAATGACTGATCGGCGATGGCTCGTTTATCGTCATAATGTAAGGCAAGCGAACCGCGAACATAGTGAAGATAGGGATCGAGCGGAGTTTCATCGATTGCCTGCTTGACTCTTAGGAGCGCGATTTCAAGGGGGTCCTCGGAGGGAGGCGGTTGGTAATCCCTGCCTTCGGCCTTGGCGAGATCATAGGCGGCTTGATCCTGATCATAGAGCTTCCTCGCCTCGATCATGCATTGGCGAACTTGCACCGAAGGCAGGACGTTTCGTTGGGTCCACTGAGCGTGAATCAGGAAGATCCCTCCGAGTGCGAGAACGAGACCGAGAGCGCGCCAGCATTGGCTGGAGAGACGTGTGGGCCTGTGAGCAGAGTCGGAACCACTCATTGCCTCCGACCGCAGGGCCGAAGCGAGCAACAGCACCGCAGCCCAAGCGAGACCGACACGGTGGCCCGGCACGTCAAAAACCCCGTGAAGGCACAGCAGCAATGCACCCACAATACAACCCATCCGCAAGAACCTCGACCGACCCTGCCGGGCCTGCCTCACCGCGGCGAAAAAAACGGCGACCACCCCAGCGGCCAGACCAACCGTGGAGGGCCATCCCGCCTCCGCGAGCATCAATAGCCAGTCGCTCTCCGGGTGGAGGCATCTGGCATCGTTGGAAGCGTTGATTCTGTTGCGGTACTGGGAAAAGGCCTGCGCAAACTGCCCCGGCCCCACCCCGGTCCAGGATTCGTGACGTATCATTTCCAGGGTGTCTTGGAAAATCGCGATGCGCCCGTCCGTCGGCGGAGTCGGCCGTGTGACCTCGCCTACCGAGAAGGGGTTCTCCGGGGTAACGCCGGAAACAGGCCCTGGGACTGCCAACTGATCGACGCTGGCCGCGAGACGCTTTTTCGCCGTGGAATCGACGAGTAGGAAGGTGCCGGATGCCGCGATCACGATGAGGACGAGCGCCTTTCCGACACTTCCTTGAAGCTGGCGGAACCCGGTTAGGATAATCCATAGAAGGAAGCCCGCGATCACCAAGATCACGCCGGCCCGGCTTTCGGAAACGGCGTGCAAAGCGTAGAGGCAGACCATAACCGGAATGGCGGACAGCGGGATTTTCCAAGGATCCTTCCGGCGGATCGCGTGGGCGAGACAGCCAAGGCCCGTGAATGTCCCCATGACCAACAGAGTGGCGGTGTGGTTGCGGTTGGGGAAAAACCCGAACAGCGAGCCAGGCTGATGCATCTGCAGCGCCGCGGTGGCCCAGGCGCCAACACCGAGTGTAAAGCCAAGCGCCAGCCGCTGGTGAAAACGTGAATCGACCCGATGACCTAGCAAAAACAAAGCCACCAAAGTCGTCGCGGCGAAACCCGCCACGACCTCGGCCGCCAGCCGCGGTTGGACAAAGGCGCGCGCCCCGGTATCCAGTCCGAGTGCTTCCAGATCACTGCGCCAGGATGAGACGTGAAACCACTCCCTCGGCAGGAATCCGACCAGGGAAAACACCACAAAGCCAGCGCCCAGACAAACCCATAACCGCGGAACCCTGACCACGGGTGGCCACAGGATCATCAGCAGTCCGGACCCCGTCCAAAGAATCCCCTGCAAGCCTTGAGGGGACATTTCGGGAAATGCAACGGCCAGCAGAACTAACAACAGGATCACGGTGAACACCTTGCCCGATCGGCGTTCGTCGAAACCTGGGCTTGCGGAATTTGAATCAGGCATCGTTGCGGAGAATCGTATGATAGAGTGCTATTCCTATCGGCTGGAAGGCAAATCTGAACCGCCGTAGCCCGCGAGTCATGCCTCGTCTTGTGGACGGCGCGCCTGGAGCAAAGCCTTGCGTAAACGATCCAGCAGTTCGCGGGTCTCGGGACTGATGCGGGCGATCCACAAGCGCACGCTTTCATCGTCCGCCATGGTGGGGACGGTGGCCTTGGTCACGCGATGGGTGTCGAGAAAGCGCTTCGCCTCGGCGGCGGTGGCGAGATGGAAAAGTCCGGCGTAGAACCAGGGTTTGGGGTCATCCAAGGGGTCGCGGAGCTCGCACATGGCGATGGCGATTTCACAGGAGGACTCGATACGACCGTCGCCGAGCTCTGCCAGATAGTTGACCCACGCGTCGGCCTGGTCGTTGAGGTTGTTGTGGACGATCCACGAGCGATTGACCCGCCTGACCCAATCCACGGGCGTCATGTGCGCGTGATGTCTCATCGGCGGGTCATTCGGTTTTAAGCCAGTCACCGTCGGTGATCCGCTGGCTTTCATGGGTGAGGCCGAGCCATTCCCAGACCCAGGCGGTTAGAGTCCGGCTGTCCTGTTGGACGACGGTGGTTTGCACCCGGCGGTATTCGCTGCCCTCGATCTCGCCGGCTGATAGACCTTCGAAAATGTCCAGCGAGGACAGCAGGTCCGGGCCGACCGAGTATGCCTCGCCGTGGATCTCATCGCCCGTGTCATCGAGCACCAGCCCGGGATACCAGTCGATGCGGTACATCCGGCCGGTGATCGTGCCTTGCGCGACAAACTCCGCCCCCGCCATCCGGAAATGATTGGATCCGCCGCGGCGGAGCGTGCCATAAACGAACACCAGTTGGGGCGACGGGTCCATGTTAGGGGGGAAGGCTTTTATTTTTCAGGCCGGTAGCCGATCTCGTTGTCGAGGAGTTGCCGGAGGTCATCGAGTCCGGTCTCGCTCTCCGCGGAAATCGGGACGATATCGACTTTGGGGAAGCGATCCCGGAATATTGCTAGATTCTCCGCGGCCCCTTCAAGGTCCATCTTGTTGGCGATGATTTTCCATGGGAAACGGGCAAGCTCGTCATCGTATTCCTTGATCTCGCGGCGGAGGATCTCCAGATCGGAAATCGGATCGCGGCCCTCGCTGCCGGCCATGTCGATGACGAATAACAGAACCCGGCAACGGGTGATGTGGCGGAGGAATTCGTGGCCGAGACCGCGGTTTTCGTGGGCACCCTCGATCAGCCCGGGGATGTCGGCAATCGTGCAGCGGCGATAGCTCGGGAACTCGACGACTCCCACGACCGGTTGGAGCGTGGTGAATGGATAGGACGCGACCTTGGGCTTGGCTTGGGAAAGCTTGCCCAGAAGCGTCGATTTTCCGGCATTCGGGAATCCGACGAGCCCGGCATCCGCGATGCGACGGAGTTCCAGATAGAAGACTGAGACTTCGCCCGGAGTCCCGAGCGTGTGCTCGACCGGGGTGCGGTTGGTGGCGGTTTTGAAATTCCAGTTGCCCTTGCCGGGATCGCCGCCTTTGCAGAGGACGAATTCCTGACCCACTTCCGTGAGGTCGGCGATGGGTTCGAGGTCGATGCCTTCGTCACTGCGCTCGAATTCGACGGCTTCCTGGACGGTCACCGCATTGCTGCGGAAAACCACGGTGCCGGGAGGAACCTTGCCGATGACGTTTTTACCGCTTTTCCCGGTTTTGCGCCCGCCCGCGCCGTTCTTGCCGTCCTCGGCGATGAGCTTCGGGTCGTAATGGTAGGCACGGAGGTTGTCCACGGAGTTGTCCACAACGAGCACGATATCACCGCCCGCGCCGCCGTCGCCGCCGTCGGGTCCGCCACGCGGGACAAATTTTTCGCGCTTCCACGAGACGACGCCGTTTCCGCCGTCGCCGGCCTTTCCGAAGATGCGGATGTGATCGATAAACATGGGCGCAGATTGTCAGCGAAGGGACGCGGGTCAACGGCAATGGTAACCGCGATGACTATTTTGGCCGCATTCATGCCTCATTTCAAATGGCGAAAGGCCAATTTACGCGCCCTTTAGCCGCCTCCGAGCAGCCGGCCCGGCGAGAGATGCCTTGCAAAACGCCCTCAAAAAGTGTGGGTCGTTAGTTGCCTCCGAATTGTTATGACAAGCACGCCCCCGTCAGACGCCCGCGCGAAACCGGCAACGTGGAGCCAATTCCTGGCGGCTTACGACCCACTGGTTGATAGCCAGTTCACCGCCCGCTGGTGCGATGAAGCCTGGCAACCCGGTGACGATGACTCCCGAGCGGCGGCGAAGCTGCACATGCAGGCGGACTCGCGGATCGCCACCCAGCAACTCGGCTATCTCGACGGGGTGGAAAAATCCGCGCTTGATAGTATTTACGCGCTCTTCGAATTGACCCGGAAAATCTGCGATGAATATCCCCTCGCCCGGCACTTTGATAGACTCGCGTGGCATGTCCTGAACACCCGCGTCCGGCCCTTCACCGCCAAGTGGCATCGCGAAAGCGAGCGCGGCGCGCTTCGCGGGCTCGACACGACGGACGAGTTTCGCGCCGAGCTGTCCGCGCTGCAACCGGTGCTGCTGCGTTTCTCCGACTTGCTGCTCCATCTGCGCGATGGCGATCCGCCGCCCCCTCGTCCCCCGGAACGCGACAGCGACCGGGAGACGTCTATCAAAAACGAGATGGATGGCCAACTGCCATGGGGAATCCCATCGCCGTTAGGCGGAATCGATGCGGCGACGGCGACCGCCATGAATGCCGCGGAGCTTTCCGCTATCTGGGCCCGGCGGGAGCACTACAGCCTCAACACCGACAAACCACACGCGGTAGCGCTCGCTCTATCAGGCGGCGGGATCCGCTCTGCGACGTTCGCGCTGGGCGTGCTGGTGGCCCTCGCGCGGCGCGGGATCCTGCCGCAGTTCGACTATCTATCAACCGTGTCCGGCGGCGGTTACATCGGCTCATTTCTAACATCCTTTCTCAACTCGCCCGCACCGGGAATCGGCCTGCGGGCCGACGAACTGCCATTCCACCGCGACCAGGGCGAGGCCAACGCGCTCCGTCACATCCGCCACCACGGGAAATATCTGGCGGCGGGTTCGCTGTGGGGACGGGTGAAAATGATCTTCGCCCAGCTTTACGGGATGTTGTTGAACGGGCTCGGCATTGTTTTCCTGTGTGCCGCGGCCGTGCTGATCGAGCGCTTCCTGCGCTGGCTTCCCCTGCTCGAAGGAATCTGGAAACCGGTGACGATCGGGGTGGCGGTCCTGCTAGTCGCGATCGGCCTGGTTTCGCCACGCCTGCTCCGGGCCAATGCCAGGCGGCGGGAATGGGTGGATACGGCGTTGGCATCGGTGGCACTGCTGCTGATGGCGCTGCTGGCATGGAAAGGGCTGGCTTTCAGCCACTCATTGTTAGGCCGCGGGCTCTCTGGCCGGCTTCACCTGGACAAGCAAACCCTGCTGGTCATCCTCGGCGGCATTCCGGTCGTGGCGTCGGCATTCCCAAGCCTCACCGGCAAGCTTTTCAAACGCACCGGTGTCTTCCTCGTTTTGTTAGCCGCGATCGCTGCGCCGTTGTTTTTTTTCCTGCTTTATCTGACGATCTACCATTGGTCGCAACATCCGGCCGTGATCCTCGGACAGGGAATCACCCGGCTTCACGCCCTCATCGTCGTGACCGTCATTCTGGCGGCGGTCAATTTCTGGCTTCTCAACATCAATTTCACGTCGCCGCACCGGCACTACCGCAACAAGCTGGCGGAGGCTTACGTAATCCAGCCGACGGGCGACAGCGGAACTAACAACCCCGTCACCCTGCCACTTTCCAGGATCGGGACCGCGGTCACGCGCGGTCCCTATCATTTGCTGAATGGCGCGCTCAACGTTCCGGGCTCGCGCAATCCCGCGATGCAGGGGCGGCTAACCGATTTCTTCCTGTTCAGCCCGGCCTATTGCGGCAGCCCGCTCACGGGCTATCAGCAGACACGCGACTGGGAGGCCGCCGACGCGCATCTGGATCTGGGCACAGCGATGGCCATCTCGGGTGCCGCCGCCGCGCCGCAGATGGGCTTGGGCACGCAAAAGAACATGAGCTTCTGGCTGGCGCTTCTGAACATCCGGCTCGGCTACTGGCTACGCATCCCTAACAAGAGTGCCAGGCGATTCGGCGGCAGCCCGGGCCTGTGGTATCTGCTCAAGGAAATGCTCGGCACGATGGACGAAAAGCTTCCCTGGCTCAATGTGTCCGATGGCGGTCACATCGAAAACCTGGCCGTTTACGAGCTTCTGCGCCGCCGTTGCAAGTTCATCGTCGCGGTGGATGGCGAGCAGGACGAACGCATGACATTCGCCGGTTTGACCACGCTCCAGAGGCTCGCAAAGATCGACCTCGGGGTGACAATCGACATCGACCTCGACGATCTCCGGATCGACGACAAAGGCTTCAGCCGCTCGCATTTTCGCTTTTGCCGGGTGACCTATCCGGGCGGATTGACCGGTTATTTGCTGTATGTCAAACTCTCGCTAACAGGCAACGAGGGCGAGTTCCTGCGCCGCTACCGGCTGGACGAGCCGGCATTTCCCCACCATTCCACCAACGACCAGTTCTTCAGCGAAACGCAGTTCGAAGCCTACCGCAGCCTCGGCGAGCATGTGGGCGACAAATTGTTCCTGCCCGCGCTGGTGGGCGACAAACTGGCGCGCTCGGAGTCGGTCGAGGTTGAGGAGTGGTTCGGCGAACTGGGCCGGCGGCTGCTGGATCCGCGGCGTGATCACGCCGGATAGAGCCGGGCCTCGACCTGCCCGAGGAAGCGCTTTTCGGAATCGCTGATGCCGTCCGAGCCGAGCACCTTGTAAAGCCACGTCAGCGCGGCGGCCTCATCGCCGTCGCGCTTGATCAGATCCGCGCGGCCTCCGAGGAATTCCTCGGTTTTGATCGCATCGGCAGCCACCTGGCGGGCGCTGGAGAAGGCGCGGAAAATGAATTTCTCGCGGGATAACGGCGACTCCCAGCCAAGCGAATCGAGCGCGGCATTGAGAACCTCATCCTCAGCCAACGAAAGGTGGTCATCCAGATAGAGTGACAGGAACAGCAGTTCGATGAGGACTTGGCGGGAATCTTGGGTCATGGCGCCGCAGGCTAACGGGAGCGGGTGAATTGACAATGGGATTTTGCAGGCACGGGAATCCCTAGGGTTTGGGCACCACCCGCCGGATCTCGAAAGGATAAGGGTAGGGCCGCGCGGCGTTCCGCTGCAAGGCCACGAGTTCGTGATCCATTTTTGAAATCGATTCGAGCAACGCCCCTTGCCCGGGATCCTCGGGCAGGAATTCCTTCTGCTGCTTGCCCGCCATCCACAGCTGGTCGCGGGCATCCACGAGCGACTTCACCACGTTTGACTGGGCATCCCACGGACCGCCGGGTTGCCAGCCATCCGCGGTCATGGCGGAAATGTTCAGGCCCTTGGCGAGGGCGGCCGCAGTTGTTTTGCCCAAGTCACGACCGCCGCATCGGATGGTGTAATCACCGTCTGCCAGATGCTGGATGGTGAGCCGATAGCCGTTGATTCCGTCGGGAACGGGAACCCAGCCGTATTGCAAGCCGCTCAATGGACCGAGGTTCAATGGCAGCCCCTCATCGACGCGGGTAAACGCGATCCCATCCGAAAGGGTCTTGATGGCGGAGATCTTGCACCCGTCCGATTTGATGGCGGCACCTGACTTCGCGTCGATGACGGTGGACGAGACTTCCTCAGGGGCACCGAGTCCCTTGAGCATCACATAGGCCAACGCGAGCTGACCAAGTTCCGATAGATGGATTCCGTCCGCGACGTGGAGCCGGTCCTGCTTGGCCGGGTCCTTCTTACTGGCGTTTGTTAGATCGACCCGCCGTTGGATCTCCCGCATGCCGCGCTGGAGATCGATCGTTTGCGCCCCCATGGATTTCGCCAAAGCGAGACCCTCGTCGCACATCGCTTGCAGATAGCCTTTCTCCGCCTTGTCGGCGGCTTCCGCAGTGATGGAAGCGGAGCAAACCACCGGCCGGATCTTGCGGGCCACGCACTTGCTGATGATCGTGCGGATACCGTCCAGATAGAGTTTCTTGTGTTCATCATCGGCCTTGGTGCCCCAGCCGATGTCGTTGATGCCGAAAGCGACGATCACCACCGTTGGCTGGTTGGAAAAGACATCCCGCTCCAGCCGTGCGAGGCTGCCGGAGGAGGTATCGCCGCCTTGTCCCGCGTTCACGAATTCGACACGCCGTCCGGGAAACCGCATCAGCGTGTAGTGCTCGACGATCTTCGGATAGCCGCGCGCCGCGGTGATGCTGTCTCCCAGAAACGCCACCTTGTCGCCATCCTTCAGAAAGTAATCGGCCCGCGCCAACGCTGTGAATGAAAACGCAAGGATGAAGCGGAGACCGACGGTGACGAAATGCATGGCGATGATTTGGAAAATGGAAACCCCCAGGGGACGCTACGTCTCCTGGGGGTGAAGCGCCTAACAAATCACTTCTTGCCGGTCAGCGAGCGGATGAGATCCACCTCCTCCTGTTTGTATGGCGTGCCGTCGCGGCGGAAAATATCGTGGAACCATGGGTCCGGCTCGCCCTTGTATTCCTTGCTCCACGAGTCCCACGGATAGATTGTCTGGCTCTTGCCATCGACGAAGCCCCAGTTCATGGCGATGACCTTCTGCTCCTTGAAATACGGCAGGACCGCTTGGAACGTGCTGCCTTCCGGCCGGGCCATGTATTCGCTGCACATGATCGGGCGGTTGTATTTCTTCAGGGCCTCCACCCGCTTCTTCGTCGCCTCCAGCGGCGTGTAGGTGTGGAAGTTGATGATGTCCGAGTTTTCCAACTGATAGCGCTGGAACTCGTCGGGATTGGCGAAATCGCCGATCCAGATCCCGGTCGAAAGCGGCTGGGAAGGACCGGCCTCGCGCGCCCACTCGAAGGACTTCTTCACCAGCATCAGCGCCTTAGGAAACTTCTGCTTGGGATCCTCCTTGAAGCGGCCGCCGTTCTCGTTGTTAGGCTCGTTGTAGAGGTCCCACGCGAGGATTCGCTTGTCGTCCTTGAAGTGGCTGATGACTCCCACGACGTAAGGCTTCAGGCTGTCGTGCTTCTCCGGGTCCTGGAGGATTTCCCAACCGGGGCTCTGCACCCAGCCGGAGTTGTGCACGTGCGGCTTCGGCTCGGGCTGCTTGCCTGCCTTCGGATTCGGATTCCAGCAACTGTCGAAAAACACGAACATCGGCCGGATCTTGTGTTTCTCGGCGATGTCGAGAAACGCCTCGATGCGCTTGATGAAAGCCGCCGAGTCGGTCTTCCACGGAATGTCGTGGAGGAAGACGCGCATCGTGTTGAAGCCGAGGCCTTCCGCCCAACCGAGTTCGAGGTCGATGCGCTTGGGATCCCAGGTTTCCGCCTGCCACATTTCAAGCTGGCTGATGGCGGTGGCGGGGACGTAGTTCGCACCCACCAGCCACGGCTGTTTGGCGTACCAGGCGTTGGCTTCTTCCGGAGTCCATTGTTTGGACGGTGCGGCCTGCGCAAACAACGCGCCGGCTAACAAGAGCAGGAGGGATTTTTTCATGACAGGGATTTGTTTTGAGATAGAACGGGGGCCGAGTCAACAGCCCGAACGGGTCGGTTTCTGGAATGAGTTAGTAGTGAAATTTTCCGAAGGTGAACGGCTTGCCGGTGGCGGCGGCTTCCATGATTCCATTGACCACCTGGATGTCGCGGGCTCCCATCTCGCCCGGCACGAGGCTCGGGGTGCCGGCCATGATTGACGCGCACTGGCCGTCGATCTGCAACGCCTGCTGATTCACGCGGCCAAAGCCCATCTCGCCGTCCGGGGTGCGGCCTTTCGGGCCGCCACCGTAGTTGTAACCGGGATCGATTTCCACGAGGCCCTTCTCCACCACCGCGCGGAGGTGGTTTCCTGGGCGGCCGTAGCTCGACATGCCATCCGCCTTGCGACCGTCGGCAAACTCGAGCACCCACTCGTAGGTTTCCGGGACTTCCTTGAAAATCTCCGGACGATCGGTCGAATGTTTCGCCGTCACGCTAACAGGGTTCATGCCCGCCGTGTAGAGCGCGCCCTGCACGCAATAGACCCCCATGTCGTAAAGAGCCCCGCCGATGCCGAGCTCCTTGCCAATGCGCCAGGCGTTCAAACCGGTGAAGGTCCGCATCTTCGATCCGTTAGCGGTGGAGATCGATTTCCAATCGCCGAATTCCTTCTTCTTCATGATCTCCATCAGCCGCACATGGTTGGGATCCCAGTGCAGGCGATAGCCGATCTGCAGCGTCTTGCCGGCTTGTTTCACCGCCTCGATCATCCGCAGGCAATCGGCGGTGGTGGGCGCCATCGGCTTTTCGCAAATCACGTGCTTGCCGGCCTTGGCCGCGCGGATGGTGAACTCCGGATGCAGCCCGGTCGGCGTGACGACGTAGACGATGTCGATGTCCTTGTTGTCAGCGATGGTGTCGAAGTTCTGATAGTTGTAAACATTGCCGTCGGGGATCTCATACTGCTTCTGCCAGACGGGAATCTTTTCAGGCGAGCCGGTGACGATGCCGGCCAGCCGGGCATTCTTCGTCTCCCTCAGCGCGGGCCCGAGCTGATTGGTGGAATAGTCGCCGAGGCCTAACAACGCGATGCCGAGCTTTCTGCCGGAGGGTTCCTGACCCTGGGCCCGGAAAAGCGGCGCGAGCGACGCGACAGCTCCAAGCTGGATGAAACGGCGGCGGGTGAAGGGGGTCATCCCATGCCAAACGAGCCGCCACCGCCGTATCTTGCATCCGAATCGCCCAACCTTCGCCTGCAAGGGACCCAACCGCGGGGAACATCGGGAGCTGGTGGAAAAATCCGCAGGATTTCCGCGTAGCGGGTCCTTGCTCCGGCCAGGTCGTCCATCGATCATCCGGCCGAACCCAAGGAACCCATGCAATTTCGACCCACCTGTCTCCTCGCCGCCACGCTGCTTCCATGGTTGCCCTGCGCGGCCGCTCCTACAAAGCCCGGGGTTCCCGAACGGTTTTCCGTCACTTCGGGCAAGCCCCTGGCGGAAGGCGAGGCCCCGGCGGGTGAGGCCGTCATGACGGTCTATCATCCGCTGAAACCTAACGGTGCCGCCGTCCTGATCTACCCCGGCGGCGGGTATGCCACGTTGATGCGCGAACCCGAGGGGCACGGGATTGCGAAATGGTTCGGCGAGCACGGCGTCACCGGCGTGGTCGTGGAATATCGGCTGCCCCACGGCAACTCCGCCCTCCCGCTGGCCGATGCCCAACGCGCCACCCGCTTCGTCCGGCTGCACTCCGCCGGGTGGAAATGCGATTCCAGGCGCGTTGGCAACATCGGCTTCTCGGCGGGTGGTCATCTGGCATCGACCGCCGCCACGCATTTCGACCGCGGAAACCCGCAAGCCTCCGACCCGATCGACAAACAAAGTTGTCGTCCGGATTTTTCGATCCTGATCTATCCGGTCGTCACGATGGGCGACAAGACTCACGGCGGATCGAAGTCGCAATTGTTAGGACCATCGCCGGACGCCAAGGCCATGGAAACGTTTTCCAACGAGAAGCAAGTCACACGCGACACGTCGCCGACGTTCCTCGCCCACGCTGAGAACGACACGCTCGTCGTGCCTGCCAACAGCGCGATCTATTACGAGGCTCTCTTGAAAAACAAGGTTCCTGCCGAGTATCTCAAACTGCCCGCCGGTGGCCACGGCCTCGACGGCTATCAAGGCCCGATGTGGGAAGCCTGGAAAACCGCAAGCTTGAAATGGCTGGCGAAACAGAAATTCATCCCTGCGGCCGACGCCAATTGAAGAATTTCAACCGCGGATTGAAGAGAAGAATATTAACCGCGGATATCGCGGATTTATAGGATTGGAATAGACGAAACCCAAACCTTCAAAAACTCTCTTCATCCTCTTCATCCGTGAAATCCGCGGTCAAAAAACTTTTCCTCTTCTCCCACCGATGAATCCCATCCTCGTCCTCTCGCTTATCCTCCTCAGCCCGCTCTGGGCGACAGCCGGCGATGCCAAGCACTACAACCTTACCGCCCGCGCCAGCGAGATCGACAAGCGCGCCAAGGCTCATCCGGAAATCAACTTCCTGTTGGAGAAGGACGGCAAACCACAGGATATCGAACACGCCAGCGTCGATACCCGTGTCCCGCAGCAAGGCAAACTCGTGATCTGGCTGATGGGCTACAACAAGGATCTGTTCGACCACCTCGACCGTTACGGCATGCACACGATCCAGGTCCACTACGCCCGCGAGTGGTTCGGCAAGCTCTACTCCGGCCCGCCGCCGAAAGATGATCTCTTCCTCTCCAACATCCGCCTCGAAGCCGCCACTGGCGACGACGTCAGCAAGTCGGTGTATATCCCGAAGCCCGACAGCATCATGGAGCGTTCCTATCAGTTCGTGAAATGGCTGGACCGCGAGAACCCGGAAGGAAACTGGAAGCAATTCCTCACCCGCGACGGCAAGGGACTGCAATGGGACAAGGTCATTCTATCAGGCATCTCCCATGGCTCCACCACCGCGGCGCGGATGGCCAAGGCGGTGAAGGTGGACCGCGTCGTCATGTTCTCCGGCCCGCGCGACCAGTATGAAGTCTGGCAGAAACTCCCGTCCGCCACGCCCGGAAACCGCTATTTCGGATTCTCCCATGTGCTCGACGACGGCTGGAGCGGCGACCACTACCCGCGCTCCTGGCAATTGATGGGCCTTCAGGAATACGGCCCCATCGTCAATGTGGACAAGACTCCCCCACCCTATGGCAACAGCCGCCGCCTGATCTCGGATGCCGATGTGAAGGGCAATCACGACCGCGCCCACAACTCTGCGATCCCCGGCAGCGCTGCGGTCAAGAATGCTGGCGGAGAATTCATCCACGAAGAAGTCTGGCGCTACCTGTTCACCCATCCCGTCGAGGAAACCGGCAAATCCGTGCCGGCGGATCCGGATTGTTGGATTGACCAACGCAAGCCGAGGCCGTGAGCCCCGGAGTGAGATTCGCGCACTCCGGACTAACGCATCGCGAGCAGCGCCAGCTCCTTGTGATGGACGGCGAGCTGTTGGAGTCGGATGGTTTTGAAACCCATCTCGCTCAGCGAGGCGAACCATCCCGCCTTCTCCACCACCTGCGCGGGATCCGTTAGTTTCAAAGTCATCAGCGCTCCGCGGATGCTGGGAGCCATTTTGCAGAAGCGGGCGCATTCCTTGAGCACGACTTCCGGCGATTGGTTCATGTCGGACATGAACCAGGTGACACCCTGGCCGAGATCGCGCTTGCTGGTTAGAGCGGCGGGTTTGCGGCAATGATAGAACCACGGCTGCCCGGCAGGCGCATCCTCGCGGTTAGGAATCGCCGAGGCCATCACCACGTCCGCCATCTTCGCCGGGTCCACGCCGATGACCGGCACGCCGCGATCCAGCAACGCCAGTACCACGCCACCCGGCGAAGCTCCGAGCTCCACCACGATGTCTTTGTTAGTGAGTTTCAAATCGAAGAACCGCGTGGCCTCCTCCAGTTTCAACCACGCCCGCGACGGCGATCGCCCGGTCATCACGATTCCGGAATCCCCCGCCGGATCGGGACTGAGAAATCTTCCATGCCGATGAATGCCCGCCCAGAATTCCCCCTCGCCGAGCTCCACCACCGTGCCGAGGAGTTCGCCGTCTTTGGGCCTGGCCAACGGTCCACCGTCGTTCACGCCTTGCATCTTCCGCTCATGAAACTTCGCATGATGGACTACTGCAACGTCCCCGAGCCGCGCCACCGCTTCCTCACGCGTCGCGGATTTCCCCAACGACAGACACAGCCGCCGCGCACAGGCGATTTCCGCATCCAACGAGTCTAACAAAAACGCAGCATCCGCCTTGAAGGTCACGAACCCGCGCCGCTGATAGCTCAACCGCCAGCCGGGACCCATCGTCTCGACCTCCCGCTTCAGCGCGTTCTCCGTGCCTGGGTTGGTCAGGGCAAATAGAAATTCCGTCTCGATTCGTTTCATGATCCGAAGAGCTTGTCGAAATCATTGTGGGAGCTGATCCAGAACCAGATGACCATATCGCCGTCGCGCTCCGCAATGGCGCGGAAAGAATCATTGACGCGAACCGACCAAATGCGGTCGTGACTGGCGAGTTTCTTGAATCGGAGCGAGGGGTGCCCGGGATTTTCCTCGAAGAGTTGGTAGGAGCGGCGGGCGGCTTCCCTGACGCGAGGATCGAGAGCTTCGTAAGCACGCCAGAAGCTGGGGCGGACCCGGGAAATCACAGTCGGCTCAGGTCGAGAGCTTGATCCGCCTCCACTGCGGATTCGCGGAGAAAGGCATCCAGACGAGGCCGAGGTTTCGGATCCGCAATCAGGGCTTCCCATAACTCGTCCTGTTGGCGGGAGAGCAGAAAACGAACGAAGTCCGCCACCTCCTCGCGTTTTTCGGGCGGAAGAGCATCGCAAAGTTCGGCGATTTCCAAGGCACTCATGGACGCAGCTTAATGGATGATGGTTCGTGGCTCAAGCTCTCTTGTGACAACCAGGTGCGGGCAGGTCATCCGCGAGCCGGGCCCCATGGTCTCGACCTCCCGCTTCAGCGCCTTCTCCGTGCCCGGGTTGGTCAGGGCAAATAGAAATTCCGTCTCGATTCGTTTCATGATCTAGCAGCGGCGGCGTAATGACACCATCGTCCGCAGAGACTAGGACTCCATCGACTCCCGGCAAGCGGCAAAAGCGTTGGGCGCGCTCGCCATACGGACGCAAAACGGGATCGATGGAAGGAATGCCGGTTCTGAGTCATTCCCGTGCAAAGTGCCCGACGAACAGCCTGCGTCCGTTGCCGGGAATCGATGGGAACGCTGCGATAGAATCGCGTCAACCCTTCAATACGAGGCGATCCCCAGCGAACCGGGACATCCAGCGTTCGTCGTTCTGCCGCTGGGTACGGTACCTGCGAAAGGAACAACAACCCCTGCACGGGGTGAACTGCATTCAACCAACCGAACCCACCCATGAAACCGCATCACACTCTGAAATGGCTCACCCTTCTCGGCACCTCCACCTTGTTGACCGTGGCCACCGCCACTGCCGATCCCGATAAGGAGAAAGGCAATGACAAGGAGAAGCAAAATTCCGCTCAAGTGGACAACAAGGACGACGACAAGGCCCGTAAAAATGCCGACAAAGTCGACAGAAAAGATGACAAGGCCGATCGCCAATTTGAGAAAAAAATGGAGAAGGCTGACGTCCGCGCTGAAAAACGCGAAGAGCGGCAGGCCTACAAGAAGGGAGAATTCAAGGAACGCTTGCAAGATGCCGACCGTGAACGCGTCGTTACTTACTTTTCCGGTTACAAAGACAACGACCATGGCCTCCCACCCGGCCTCGCGAAGAAATGGAAGGATGGCAAACGCCTGCCTAACGGTTGGCGCGACCGGGTCGTAACCGGCTATGTGATCGAAGATGATTGGTATCCGGCATTTGAACCGGTGCCTTACGACTGGTTTCCTAACATCGCTGTGGTTCCAGATACCCGCTTGTATTGGTATGGGGACCGCGTGGTGCGGGTCTATCAACCTACGCGGGAGGTGGTCGATGTGATCATCATCCCTAGCGTCCATATCGATCTTTGATCCTTGTGATCCAGCCCGTCATTCCCCCGCCGCCATTCCCTCATTGGGAGTGGCGGCTTTTTCGTATCCCGCCCGACACGGCGGGAAGCGATTCACTGATGATGCTGCGTTGCGGAGTGTTAGATCGTTTGCCAAAAGCCATCACCGGTTGAAGGCTGGCGGCTTTTCATCTTCGTATCCGGCCTTCAGGCGGAAACTCCAGGAACGCTGAAGGCGGGACCACTTGCGAAGAGAAATCTCCCAAATCCGGCACCCTGAGCCCCGCGATTCCAAGTGATGTGCCACGTTTCAACAACCACTTCTGACAATCGGCCTAACGACTGCGACGATCCACATGGCGCACCAATTGCAGCGGCTCGGCGTCTGCAGCAGGCTCGTTGCCTGGCAAGCGGACTGTCGGGATCCGCACCGAGTCCAGGACCTTGTAATTTTCGTTCACCGTTACCAGATTGCTTCCCGCCAGGTAATAGCGGACAGCCCCGGATTGTGCGGGCAGAACCCGCACCAATTGCGCCGGAGCCTCAACTAAAGCGGAGCGATCGCTTTCCTGCACCACCACGCCGGTACGGATGCTGGAGTTCATCCACGCCGCGGGGATTTCGCCTAACTTGACGCTGGCTGCGGAAGCGGGAGGGAGCCCCATCGGTTCACCCCGATAGGTATCGAAATATCGCAAGACCTTTGATCGCGCGTGAGTCCCCAATGCAATCGGCGCGGTTGACAGGTTCCGGTTCACGCTCGGCATCGTGTGGCGGGCAACCGCTTCGGGCACCAAGGTGTCAAAGTTGCCGGTAGCAATGCACAGGACGCATGCGAGGCTCGCCGCGGAGCAAATGTTGAGAATGACTTTCATGGACAGGTGGGGGTGAGCGGTTGGAAGTTCCGCTCCCTTTCGCAAGCCACATGCCAAGCGACGCAATCGCCACAACTCCCCTGCCCCCAGTCATCCTTCCGAGTCCATCACTGCGGCCGCGGGTGCAAAAACGACTTCCTCGCCGAATTCGCAGGGCAATCTGCAACCGCCGCTCGTTCCCGGACGAAGGGGCTCTGAGTCCTTTCGGGGCGGCCTGGGAGAGCCCGCTCATCCATCGCCCATCGGATCCGATCCATGCAGCGGCATCCGGAAGGTGAATCTTGTTTCCTCGACGGTGGAGATCGCATTCAACTCACCGCCATGGGCATTTGCGATTTGCGACGCGATGTACAGGCCCAATCCCAAGCCTTGGAGACTCGGGCGGACCTCATCCCTGGTAAAGGGTTGGAACAAGCGCTCAAGCATGTCCGCCGGGATCGGGTCGCCGGTATTGGATACGGAAAGCTCGAAACAACCGGGTTCCATCCGGGCCCGGACTCTCACCGGTCCGTCACTCCGGCCGTGGCTCAGCGCGTTCCCCACCAGATTGGAGAGCAACTGGGAAAGCCGCAGCGGATCACAGTTGATAGGATTCTCGAGATCGAACTCCGCGACGATTTCCCTGCCCGGGTGCCCCGTGCGCAACTCATCCAGGACATGTCGCAGTATCGCATCGACCAAAGTCTCCTCGCGGGTGAGTGAGATCCCTCCGCCGAGCCTGCCACGGGCGAAGTCCATGACGTCGTTGATCAGTTCACCCATCCGGGTGGCGCTGCTTTTGATCGTCTCCGCGAGTAATACTCCATTCGCGTTAAGGGGTGAGACCTCCCCGAGAAAGCCGATCCCCGTGGAGATCGCCGTGAGGGGAGTTCGCAGATCATGGCCGAGAACGGCGATGAACTGTTCCCTCAGGGCGGAAGTCATGCGCTCGTCCGATAGACTGACTTCCGCGATGCTGCGTGCTTCGCGCAGATTCTGTTCGTAACGAATCCGATCGGTGGCTCGGAACAGGGTGTAATAAATCATCATCGCCCGGCGGGATTCATCCCTCTTTTCCAATCCGTTCACCAATACGGGAATCCGTTTTCCGTCATCCCCTTTGAGTTCCAGCATCACTTCCTCGATGTAGCCCTGCATCCTCAGCAGCGGCGACAAGTGCGTTTCGTAGAGGATCCTGCCACCGATCGTCAGGAGATCGGAGAAACGCTTGCCCTTGATTTGTTCAGGCGTCGTGCCCATCCACCCGGACACTCTCGGATTGGACCGGAAGATGATCCCACCGGGAGTCGAGAACAGATAGCCGTTCAGGGAGTTCTCGAAAAAATCTTCGAATTCGCCCACCGAATCTTCTCCATTGGATTCGCCGGAACGGGGACTCATAGGAAGGCCTTGATCGCTGCGATGGTTTCTTCCGGCGCGCTGAGATTCGGACAATGGCCGGTGGCGTTCAGGATCACGAGCTTGCTGTCCGGGATCCGCGATTGGACATACTCGCCCACCGCCACCGGCGCGATCACGTCACTGGAGCACTGGAGAATCAGACAAGGCACACCCACAGCGGGCAGGATGTCACGCATGTCTGATAGAAACGTGGTGCGCGCGAAGTGTTTCGCGATGCCTGGATCCGTCCGGCAAAAGCTTTGCGCCAATTCCTCGCCCAGTTCGGCGCGCTGCGGGTTTCCCATGATCACCGGAGCCATCGTCATCGACCATCCCATGTGGTTGCTGTCCAACGATTCTAGCAGTTCGTCGATTTCCGATTCCTTGAAGCCGCCCACATAATCTCCATCATCGATGTAGCTTGGTGACGGGCCGATGAGAACCATGGCCTTGAAAAGCTTGGGAACCTTCCGGGCCGCCAGCAGACCGATCATGGCGCTCACGGAGTGCCCCACAAAGATCGCGTTTTTCAAACCCAACTCCTCCGCGATCTCAATGACATCGTCCGCGTAACCCTCAAGGCTCGCATGCCGGTCGTAGGAATACGCCGCCAAATCGGACGCACCGGCTCCGAGGTGGTCGAAGAGGATCGTCCGGTAGCCATCCTCGAAAGCCGGGGCCACAAATCGCCACATGTTCTGGTCGCAACCGTAGCCGTGGGAGAAGAGTATGCTCTCGGTCCCCCGCCCCCGGATCACCACGTTGTTGCGTTTCAGGACGTCCACGGACTGAGACTGCGGCAGGCGGGGAACCGTGTGAAGGAGATATTTCGCGGGAGGCGGATCGTCGGAGCGCTCATTGACGTCTGCCCCGCAACCGATAGGAAGCTCCACCCTCTCTGGATACACGGTCCAGCATGGTCAGATTGTTTCTGCTGGGGATCCGGACGAAGCAGGCGGAATCCTTGAGGTTCACCCCCACATTGGCACGGCATTCATTTTTGCGTGCGATAACCAGCTTGCCGCCGTTTGCCCATTCCGTGTGGGAGGAGATGCCGGGCGAATTGTGGACCGCCATCATCGCCGGCAGAATCTGTGAAGACGGTGCAACTGGCGCCTTCAAAGATTGGATCATCCCCTTGGCAAACGCAAGGGAGACGCGGATGCGGCTCTTGTCTGTTAGTTTAATTATCATCCCGTGTAAACATATGCCATGCTTTCGCTCCCTGAAGCGGGATGTGCACCACTTGATTTATTATCTAACACCAATGATTGAGCTTTCTTTGTTTGATGTGGTCCGTCTCATTCACGAGACGAAACGCTTCATTTTCGATAGACTTCCAGGCAGGGAATCCGGGGAACAGATAGGAGTTCCTGATGGCATTTTGCACCATCATCAGAACAATATGCACGATGAGAAAAATTTAGATTTTCGCGAAAAAAATCCCTATCCAAATTCCATTTTCGGGCTCTAATTGTGCCTACCATGAAAACCAATTCCATGACCCCACCAACATTATCCCAGCCTCTCCAGTCAATCACGGGTTCATCCCGCTTTGCCAGCTTCGGCCGTCTGATGATGGCAACGCTGTGCATCTCACTCGTTTCCTTCGCCGCGACTCCCAAGGCGCTGGCGGCGGCACCCAACGGCACGTATGACCTGAAAGACGTGAGCGGCACACTGAAGATCGACGGCGACAGCTTCAGTCTGCCTGACTCTCTTGCGAAAAGGCTCGCAGGCGTTTCGGACGGTGAAATAACGATCGAGGACAACACCCTCAAACTCAGAAAAAACGTCACAGGCCGGATCGTCGAGGAAGTCGCTGATGACTTTGATATCGACGTTGAAGTCGATGTGGAAGGACCGAACAAGGTCGTGCTCACCAAAACAGGAGACACCTATTCCGGTAAGACCGCCTCCCCGATCGTCGCAACATTCGAAGGCGACGTCTTCAGTTTGGACTTCTCGGGTGAATTGATCACCAAAGTTGCGGCCACCGTCGAAGGCAAGACTCTTACCGTCGTGATCCGGTTTTCCGGTGAAGTGGAGGGCGAGGATTTCAGCGGAAAGATAACGCTCATCGCCAAACGCTAAGCCTGCGTTCGAATTCCAAGCCAAGCTGAATAAACCAACCAGTGCCGGCCGATCCCGTGAAAGGGCAATCGGCCGGCTCTTTTGTTTTGGGGGAAAGCGAGTGATCAGGGAGCATGAGATAGTAAAGAGGGTGGACGTCTCGTCCTCCTGGCCGATGCGAGGAGAAAGAGAAGAGCTTCGCGCGCCTTTTCGCCGAGAATGGACTTCGTGGACGAGACGTCCACGCTCCTTAAGGGCAGCGACCACCTGAAGCAGGATGCTCCAGCCACATTTTCCGAAATGGAGGCTCGCGGATCGGCGGTGGCGTTTGTAGGAAATCCGGGATGCACATCCCCACATTGATTTCCCGCAAGCGCGAGGGCGAGGAACTGTCAGCCCGCGAGATCGCCAAGCTGATCGAAGGCTACACCTCGGGCGAGGTGCCGGACTATCAGATGTCGGCCTTCGCGATGGCGGTTTACTTCAAGGGCATGACGCCGGCCGAGATCGCCGCGCTCACCCGGGCCAAGATGGACAGCGGCGATCGCTTTTCCCACCGCCCCGGGCATCCGCCGGTGGTGGACAAGCATTCGACGGGCGGCATCGGCGACAAGGTCTCGCTGATCCTCGCGCCCTTGGTGGCGTGCACCGGCTGTTGGGTGCCGATGGTTTCCGGCCGCGGCCTCGGGATCACCGGCGGGACGCTCGACAAGCTGGAATCGATCCCCGGCTTCAATGTCCACGTGGGCCTAACCGAAGCGGCGGCGCAGCTTGAACAACTCGGTGTGGTGATGATGGGGCAGACCGACCGGTTTTGCCCGGCGGACAAAAAACTTTACTCGCTGCGCGACGTGAGCGGCACCGTCCCATCGATCGCCCTGATCACCGCGTCAATCATGTCCAAGAAGCTGGCGGAGACGCTCGACCGGCTGGTGCTCGATGTGAAATACGGCAGCGGTGCTTTCATGCAAACCAAGCGCGATGCGGAGGCGCTTGCCGCCAGCATGATCGCCGTCGGCAAGGAGATGGGCGTGGAGGTATACGCCGTTTTGAACCCGATGAGCGAGCCGCTCGGCCGGGCCGTGGGGAATTCGCTGGAAGTCATCGAATCGCTCGAATGCCTCGACGGCGGTGGACCTGCGGACCTGCGTGAAATCGTGTTAGACCTGTCGGAGAAAATCGCCGGCGTGTCGCGCGCGGAGCTGGAGCGGCTGCTCGATGACGGCAGTGCCCGCCGGAAATTCGACGACCTCGTGGCCGCTCAAGGCGGAAATCCCGCCGATTTGCCGCGCCTGGCGGAGATTCATCAGGCACCGGTGATCCGTGAGGTGATCGCCTCGGCCGGTGGAGTCATTGCCAAAGTCGATGCCGGATTGGTCGGCCAGGCCGCGCTCCAGCTCGGGGCCGGCCGGTCGAAGGCGACCGATGGCGTGGATTTCGCAGTCGGCTTCGACCGGTTGGTGAAATGCGGCGAGGCGATCCACGCGGGCCAGGCGGTGTGCCGGATCCACGCCCGCACGGCGGTGGATTTCGACATGGCGGAAGCGATGATCGAAAAGGCGGTGAAGATCGTGCCGGCGTGATGGACCGTAAGATTTTTTAACCGCGGATGACGCAAATGAAGAGGATTTGAATTTGGGGGAATAGTCCCGATTGGAAGAAACTGCTGCGGGGCGCAGCCACGGCTCGATTCCCTCTTCCTTCCTGAAATCCGCGTTAATCCGCGTCATCCGCGGTTCAATTCCTAAATCCAAATGCCACCGCGAATCCCCCAAGATGGGGGTTGCCAGATCCGCCGCCAGTTGGCATTTCAGGGGCGTTGCGCGGCTTTCCCAACCTTGGCCGCCTCCCTCCCACCGATTTCATGAAACCGACACTCCTTGTTCTAGCAGCCGGAATGGGCAGCCGATACGGCGGCCTCAAGCAAATGGACCCGATGGGCCCGAATGGTGAAACCGTGCTGGACTACTCGGTCTATGACGCGATCCGCGCCGGCTTCGGGCGGGTGGTGTTCATTATCCGCGAGGATTTCGCGGAGGCGTTCAAGCAAGGGGTGGGCGCGCGTTTCGCCAACATCATCCAGGTGGATTACGCGTTTCAAAAACTGGATGACCTGCCTAACGGCTTCAAGGTCCCCGAAGGCCGGGTAAAACCGTGGGGCACCGCCCATGCCGTCCGCGCGGCGCGTGACTTGGTGAAGGAATCCTTTGCCGTGATCAATGCCGACGATTTCTACGGCAGCGACGCCTATGTGCGCGCCGCGGAATTCCTCTCCAAGCCCCGCCCGGAACAGGACAAGGCGCATTACGCGATGATCGGCTATCCGCTGGTCAACACTCTATCAGACCACGGCGACGTGAACCGCGGCATCTGCTCGTGCAACGACAGCGGCCTGCTCAGCGGCGTCGAGGAGTATGTGAAAATCGAACGCGACGCCGACGGCGTGGTGCGTGGCAACGCGCTCGACGGCAGCCGCAAGGAAGTGTGCGAAGTGTCGCCGGTGTCCATGAACTTCTGGGCCTTCACCCATTGCTTCATGGATCACCTGGAAACGGAATTTTCCAACTTCATCCAAGATTTCGGCAACGTGGAGAAATCCGAAAACTACATCCCGACAGTGGTGGACGCACTGATCCGCAACGGCAAGGCGGATTGCTCGGTGCTGGACACGACCAGCCACTGGTTCGGCGTGACCTACCCGGACGACAAGCAGCACGTGGTCGCGTCGATCCGTAAGCTGATAGAAACCGGCGAGTATCCGGCGGATCTTTCGCAAGGGGCGGTCCATGCATGACCTGCGCCTGATTTCATCGTTGTTCGAAATGCGCGCCGACTTTGTCGAGGCGCAGGCATTCGGATCCGGGCACATCAACGACACTTACTGCGCGTGGTATGAACAGGCCGGATGCCGTGTCCGCTACATCCACCAGCGGGTCAACCATCACGTTTTCAAGAACCCCGTCCAGGTGATGGAAAACGTGGCTCGCGTGACCCGTCACGCGCTTGACCGGTTGCTGGCGGAGGGAAATCCGGAAGCGCACCGCCGCACCCTGACATGCATTCCGGCGCGGGATGGCAAGCCCTACGCCTTCGATCCGGACGGCAATCTTTGGCGCACCTATCTGTTTATCGAGGGCGCGAAGGGCTATGACGAAATCGAGTGCAACGAGCAGGCCTATCAGGCGGCACGGGCATTCGGCGCGTTTCAGAAACTCACGGCCGACCTAACGGGCGGACGGCTGCACGAGACGATCCCCGATTTCCACCACACTCCGAAGCGGTTGGAGGCACTCGAAGCGGCGATCGCCGGAAACATCGCCGGCCGCGCGGACGAGGTGCGGGAGGAAATCGCATTTGCCCGCGCCCGGTCGGCGGATTGCTCACGGATCACCGACCTCATCGCCTCCGGCGAAATCCCCGAGCGGGTGACCCACAACGACACCAAGCTCAACAACGTCCTGTTGGACGAAACGACCGCGGAAGGCATCTGCGTGATCGATCTGGACACCACCATGCCCGGCTCTGCTCTGTATGACTTTGGCGACATGGTCCGGGCCGCCGCGCCGAGCACGCGGGAAGATGATCCCGATATAAGCCATATCGGGATTCGGTTGGATCGATTCGAATCGCTGGTGAAAGGCTATCTATCCACCGCCACATTCCTCAACGCCGCGGAACTCGCCCACCTCGCTTTTTCCGGCAAGCTGATCACACTCGAGTGCGGGATCCGATTCCTAACGGACTATCTGGACGGCGACACCTATTTCAAGATCAAGCGCCCCGGTCACAACCTCGACCGCTGCCGCAACCAGTTTGCGTTCGTGCGCGCACTCGAGGACAACATGACGGCGATGGAGGAAATTGTCGCGCGGGCGTCGGGCTAACTTTCGAGGGAGCGATTCATTCCGATGCAGCCTCCACCGCCCCGGTCGGAGCGGATTGTTTGACGGGGGTGTTTCTGGCGACTGGACGCCAAGAGGCTGATTTTCAAATGTCCCGCCGGCAGGTAATAACGACGAAACCGGACCTAACTACCTGTCATCCGCTCAAACTCATTTCAGGACTCAGGTTTAGGCACGCGGAAGCCACGACTCGCCACAAACTGGGGACTTGCTATAACACACGAATATCTATATCTCTGTGATTGGCTATGAATCTGGAAGAGAGACATTGGGAACGCCTGCTGGCGGATATCCAGGGCCGGCTGGTGATCCCCGTCATCGGGCCGGAGCTGTTGATCCTTGAGATCGATGGCAAGCCGGTCCCGCTCTACCGCTATCTCGCCGAGCAGTTGGTGGCGCGACTCGAACTGAATGTGAAAGACCTTCCCGCCAGTTACGGATTCTATCAGGTCGTCAGCGAGTATCTCGCCCAACAGCCCACCCACCCGAAGCGCTACGAGCGCGACGAGGTGTATTACGAGATCCGGGAGATCCTGGCCGAGCGCGAGTGGCCGACTCCGGAGCCGTTGAAGCAACTGGCCGAGATCACTCATTTCGATCTCTTCGTTTCGACGACTCCCGACTCGCTGTTGGAGCAGGCGATCAATCAAATCCGTCACGCTGGCAAAGCGCGATGCCGGAGCTTTGCTTATTGCAAGAAGGAGAAGGTCGTCGATCTTCCGGACAACTTCCAACCGGAAGAGAGTCCGACAGTCTATCATTTCTTCGGCAAGCTCAACGCGATGAATGACTTCGCGGTGACGGACGAGGACATCCTGCAATATGCCCACCGGATTCTCTCGCGAGACTTCCGGCCGCACAATCTATTCGACCAGTTCCGCGAGAAGCGCCTGCTCACGCTGGGTTGCAGTTTCCCCGGCTGGCTGACGCGCTTTTTCATGGTCGCCGCCAAGGGCGACGAATTGTTTACCGGCGGGGTCCCCGGGTTGCTGGCGGACGATCTATCATGCCTGGACCGGGAACTGGTGGGCTTCCTGGAGCGCAAGAAAACCAACGTTTACAGCCAGGGCAGCGCGGCGAAATTCGTCGGCGAGCTGCATGCCCGCTGGATGGCGAAGTTCGGACAGATCGCCCAACCGGAGAATCTCGCGGGGCCGGGCGATGACGCCCTGCCGGAAGACATGGCGCCGGAATCCGTGTTCATCAGTTTCCGCAGCGAGGACCGCGACGTCGCCCGCAACATCGCCACCCGCTTCCGGGATGCCGGCATCGATGTCTGGTTCGACGAGACCGATCTGGAACCCGGCGACAGTTACAAGGCGAAGATCGCGAATCATATCTTCAAATGCTTCGCGTTCGTACCGCTGATCTCTCGGCATTCGATTTCCAACGATCCGAAGCCGTGGTTCTATCGATTCGAATGGAAGCGGGCAATCGAGGCGGCGGAGTTCCGGTTCAACACCCACAAGTTCATCCTGCCGCTGCTGGTCGATGAGACGTCCCCGAAGAACGAGGCGATCCCGGAGCAGTTCCGCGAGGTCCAGATTTCCCGGTTAGAGAATCTCGACTTGTTAGTTTCCGATACGAGGGAACGCATCCGCGACCAGAGGAGGGAAAGGAGAACGGCATGAGCGCCCCCGCGACCGAGGCCGGGATCCAGCCGTGGCTCGGGCTGCTGCCCTACAGCGAGGACGACCAGAATCTGTTTTTCGGCCGCGAGCAGGACGCGGTCGATCTGCTGCGGCTCGTCCGGCGCGAGGTGGTGACCGTGTTGTTCGGCCGCTCCGGCACCGGGAAATCGTCGCTCTTGAAAGCGGGACTTTTCCCGAAGCTGCGCCAGGAACAATTCCTGCCCGTCTGGATTCGACTCGATCATTCGGGAAAAACGCCCTACGGTCGGCAGGTCCGGACCGAGATTGAAAACGCCATCGCGGCGCGCGAGATGGAAGTGGAGGTTCTTAACGACGCTCTGGCAGACGAGGGCAATGACTTCTGGGAGTATCTCCACCGGGTGGTGTTCTGGGATTCCAAGAACCAACCGGTGACGCCGGTGCTGGTGTTGGATCAATTCGAGGAGTTGTTCACGCTGGGCCACAATCGCCCGGAGATGGCGGCCTTTCTCGAAGAGCTGGCCGCGGTGGCGGAGAACCTGATTCCCAAGCGGATCCGCGAGCGGGTGGTGGCCGGCGCTGCCAAACTTCCCGCGCCCTATAACGAGCGCCACTACAAGCTGATCATCAGCCTGCGTGAGGATTTCGTTTCGCGGTTAGATAGCCTGAGCAAGGACATGCCCTCTGTGATGCACAATCGCCAATCCCTGTCCCATATGACCGGCGAACAGGCGCTTGATGTGGTCTTGAAACCCGGTGGCGAATTGGTCAACAAGGCCGTCGCCCGCAGGATCGTCCGCTTTGTCGCCGCCGCCCACGATGTCGAAGCCGTCATCAGCAACGCCGACACGGAATTATTCAACCTCGAACTCCGGAACCTGCGCGTGGAGCCGGCGCTGCTGAGTCTGGTTTGCCGCGAGCTGAACTTGCAACGGATCAAGGAAGGGAGGACCGGGATCACCATCGAGCAGGTCCAACGGTCCAGCGACCAAATCCTCGACGATTTCTACGAGCGCAGTCTTGAAGGACTGGAATCACCCGACCGTCGTTTCATCGAGGACCGCTTGGTGACTGCCTCGGGATTCCGCACCACGGTGCCGGTCGAGGAGGCGGTCACCGCGGATCTAACCGACGAAGAAATCGAACTG
>JAZKGW010000018.1:60963-76591 GCA_040385685.1 Verrucomicrobiota bacterium
ACCCACGACGTGCTGACGAAGGTGGTGATTCGCAGCCGGAACATCCGCATTGAGAAGGAAAAGCAGGAAGCAAAACTGGCCGCGGAGGAAGAGGACCGGAAGATCCTGGAGGGAAAGCAGAAACAGGAGATCGAGAACCGCAAGGTGCGGGATCTGGAGCGCAGGAAACGCCTGGCCATCATCCGCTATGCCATCGCAGCCGTTAGCTTGATTCTGCTAGCCGTCGCCATTGCGTTGTTTTTCTGGTGGCGCAAGGTGGAATACGACAAGCGCCTTGCCGATGCCCGCTACCTTGCGCTGAACGGCAGCGACGTCGGACTCAGGAACCCCGAGCTTGCGCTACTTCTAGCGGTCGAAGCGGGTTACGTGGGACTGCAGGAGGACGACAATAAGACAGCGAAGGAAATCGAAACCGCACTGCGCACGGCGACCCGGGAATCACTAATCCGCAAGCGCTACGACGGCCACACTGCCGATGTTTACAGCATCGACTTCGATCGTGAAGGCCGTCGCCTGGTGACCAGTTCCGGGCTGGCCGACGCCACCGCCCGGATCTGGGATGTGGAATCGGATCGGGAAATCGCCCGGCTCGACCACGGCGCGATGCCGGGAGGGGAAACCACCGTTTCCTGTGCCCGCTTCAGCCATGACGCGAGGCGCATTGTCACCACCACTTATCGCAAGGACGGTGAAGTCTATATCTGGGATGCGGATGCGCTCCGCAAGACGGAAGGTGACGCTCCGCAGGTGGTCACCGAGCCACTCGTCACATTCAGTGGCCATCACGCCAAGACAACCACCGCCGCCTTCAGCCCTGACGGAAAAATGGTGGCCAGCGGCGGCTTCGACAAACTAATCCGGCTGTGGGATCCCACCACCGGCAAGGAGTTTCTAACCACTCCCCTCGGCAGCGGGCAGGACCACCACACGGCGAGGATCCGCAGTCTCACTTTCAATGCCGACGGCGGGCAACTGCTTTCCACTTCGGACGACGGCCGCGCCATGCTCTGGGACCTCCGCAGTGCTTTGAGCGCAGGGAACCAGCCCGCCTCCGCACCCGTTGAACCTCTCAAAATCTTCAAGGCCTCCTCCACCGAGACGCTCCATGATGGCGATCTCAGCCCCTCGGGAAACCTGGCCGCCACCGTCGGCAACGACAAGACCCTGCGGGTCTGGGATGTGGCCAGCGGCCTTCAAGTGGCGTCCCAAAGCCACCCGGACGGAGTCATGGGCGTGTCATTCATCGACGACTCCCGGCTGGTCACCGTTTGCAACGACGCGGCGATCCGGTTCTGGGTTTTGGGAAGTGCGGCGGACGAGGTCGTCGGTTCCTTCCATCCCCAGGCAAATGAAGTCAAAGTCCTGCGCCTGGTGGCCACCCAGCGAGGCCATCGGGGATGGATCCGGGATGTCGCCGTCAGTCCGGACCGGCGTTTCATCGCCACCTGTGGCAACGATCATTCCGCGTTGCTATGGAAACTACCACCCGGGGGAGAAGTCGCCGTTCTGGGCGAGCCCGAATTCAACAGTTGGGCGGCGGACATTCACTTTTCACCCGCGGCCGCGGGCAGACCTAACCGCTTGTTAGCATTTTCGGGTACGAGCGAGGGCAAGGTCTTAGGGGTGGATGCCTTCAAGGAACGACCGCTGGAGGATTGGTGGAAGCCGCGAGTGGAAGAGATCCATCACACCAAGGAAGTCCGGTGCATTTCAGTGAGTCCCGATGGTTCCAGACTGGTGACGTCTAGCAGCGATCAAACGGCGATCGTCTGGGACGCCACCACCGGGCGGCCGATATTCCAGATCACCGGGCACCGGGGACCGGGTGGTGGCACGGTGTATCACGCCCGCTTTAGCGCCGACGGGAAACGCATCATCACCGCCTGCAACGAGGGCAGCGCCCGGGTCTGGAACGCCCAAACCGGTGCGCCCGAGCTGATGCTGGTCCCTGATCGCCAGGAAATCCCGCAGGACGGTTTCAAGGATTTTCCCGCATTGCTCGGCAAACTCCAGGATCCCGCCGAACCGGTTTCCGCGTTCCTGCTGGGTCGCTTCACCACCGAAGAACGCGCGCAAATGGAGGACGCCGGGACCGTCGAAAAAACCGTCACCGCCGTGCTGAACCGGATCATCCGCGACGACTCGCTCAATGACGAACCCGCGTTCAGCGGGATTGTCAGGCGGCCCATGAGCATCGAGTTGGGCAAGCGGAAACTTGCCGACAACGACCGTCGCATCCTCAACCGCTTGATTCTGGAAGACGCCTTTCCCACCGCGCTCGGCAGCAGGCGGGTTTACGACGCGCGCTTCAGCCGCGACGGCTCGAAGATCGTGACCGCGGACTTCGGTGCCCGTACCGCCACTATCTGGGATGCGCGTGACGGCAGGAAATTGCGAGTTCTCCCTGGCGGCAGCGACCGGACAAAAGTGCATAGCGACGACGTCACGAGCGCCGCCTTCAGCCCGGACGGCAGGCAGGTGGCCACCGCCAGCACCGACGGCTACTGCCGGATCTGGGACGCCGCCACCGGCGCACTGGTCAAAGCCATTCCCCACGACATCGCGGTGCGAAGCGTCGAATTCAATCTGAAAGGAAACCTCCTGCTAACCGCCGCCGCCGACGGAGTGGCCCGACTGTGGACCCTGCCCGACTGCCAACTGAGGACCGAGTTGAAGGGCCACACCGAGACCCTGCCCGACGCACGCTTCAGCAACGACGGAGCCTACATCGTCACCGCCAGCCGCGACGGCACGGCGCGGATCTATAACACCGAGCCATGGTGGGTTTACAGCCTGGCAACCCAACGGATCACCCGCAAACTCACCTTGGAAGAGCGGGAACAATACGGCGTCGAACGCGAACTGACCCCGGAGGAGAAGAAATACTATCAGAAGTCTGGCAGCCAGGATGTGAGGTGAACTCCGAGCTCACCCGAAAAACTCCATCTGTTCGACCTCCTTCGGGTCCTCGAAGCGCACACCGACACCTAGCAACCGAACGGCGCGGTTGTTGCCGCGTTTCCAAGCTTCGGCCAGGAGTTCCTCGAAGATGGATGGGTCGACCAGGTGGCCGGCGCGTTCGGCGGTGGTGCGGTGGAAGTCAGCGAACTTCATTTTCACGATTAGCGAGCGGATGACGCGGTCGGCGTGGGACTTGGCGAGGTCTTCGATGAGGCCTTCGAGCAGGCCGCGCATCGGCGGAATGAGCGCGGGCAGGACCTGGATGTTTTCGGCAAAGGTGGTCTCGCTGCTAACCGACTTGCGGGTGCGGTCCGGGGTGACCGGGCGGTCGTCGATGCCGCGGCAGAGGTGCCAGAGTTCGATGCCCCATTTGCCGAAACGTTGGGAAAGTTCTATCTGATCAAGCTGTTGGAGCTCGGCGCAGGTTTCGATTTTGAGGGCGGAGAGTTTCTCGCGCATCTTTTTCCCGACGCCCCAGATGCGGCCGACGGGGAGCGCGGCGATGAACACGGGGAGCTCCTCATCGGTGACTTGCTTCTGGCCGTTCGGCTTGTGCCAGTCGGAGGCGATCTTGGCGACGAGCTTGTTCGACGCGATGCCGGCGGAGGCGGTGAGGCCGGTTTCCTCGAAAATCTGCGCCCGAATCTCACGGGCGATCGACTCACCGCTGGATTTGAGGTGGGAAACATCGAGGTAGGCTTCGTCGAGCGAGAGCGGTTCTATCAGCTCGGTGAAGCGGCCGAAGATCGCGCGGATTTGCGAGCTGACGGCGCGGTAGAGATCGAACTGGCAAGGGACAAGCACAAGATGTGGGCAGAGCGCGAGGGCCTTGAACACGGGCATCGCCGAGCGGCAGCCGAATTTCCGCGCCTCGTAGTTGGCGGTCGTGAGGACGCCACGGCGCTCGCTGCCGCCCACGCCGACGGGCTTGCCGCGCAACGACGGATTCTCCCGCTCCTCGATGGCGGCGTAGAAGCAATCCATGTCGATGTGGATGATTTTTCTCAAGGTGGCGGGCGGGATTGTCGGGTGCAGGCGGGAAGAGTTCCACCGGATAATTTCGCGGGGTTGAATTTCGAATCGACCGGCCCGCGGGATTGACTTGCAAGGTCGGGTCCATCCGTGGCGTTTTCAGCCTCATGATCCGCCCCGTCTGGTTTTTCCCGCTCGCCTTCGCCATCAACCTGTCCGCCCGCGAGTTGCCCGCGCTGCCTGCCGAGCTGTCCGCATATCAGTTGGCACCCGCTCCAGAGACCACCACCCCGTTGCTGAAAAAAGGGGACCGGCTAGCGATCTGCGGCGACTCGATCACCGAACAGAAGCTCTACTCAGTTCTGTTGGAAACCTATCTAACTGCCTGTCTGCCCGAGCTGGACATCACCTGCCGCCAATACGGCTGGAGCGGCGAGCAAGCGGGTGGATTTCTCAAGCGCATGAAGAACGACGTGCTCCGCTTCAAGCCGACCATCGCCACGACCTGTTATGGCATGAACGATTTCCGCTACGTCCCTTACGACGACGCGATCGCCGCGGAGTTCAGGAAAAACCAAACCGCCGTCGTTGACGCCTTCCAGGAAACAGGTTGCCGGGTGATCATCGGCTCGTCGGGCATCATTGACTCGGTGCCCGGTTGGGTGAAATCCGCCAAGGGCACGCAGCAGGACCTCAATCTCAGCTTGTCGCGCTTCCGCAACATCGATGTGGAAATCGCCAACACCGAAGGGGTCGCCTTCGCGGATCTCTATCGGCCCATGCTGTTAGCCGATTACGCGGCGAAGAAACAATACGGCCCGGACTTCAAGGTCTCCGGAAAAGACGGTGTGCATCCGCTCATGGCTGGCCAGGTCATCATGGCGTATGGATTTCTCAAAGGCATGGGCGTCGATGGCGATCTCGGTTCGATGACTTACGACGAGGCCACGGGCAAAGCCACCGCCGCGAACGGCCACGAGGTTCTAACTACGGAAAACGGCGAGATCCACCTCCGCAGCACCCGCCTGCCGTTTTGTCCCGGCCCCGGGGCCGCGGACAAGGACGACTCGATCCGCGCGGGCCTCGCGCTGGTGCCCTTTGATGACGAGCTTAACCGTTTCAATTTCCGCCTCGGTTCGCCGAAATCCGCGTCCTACTCGGTTACCTGGGGCGAGCAATCCCGGATTTACACCGCCAAGGAGTTAGAGAACGGAGTCAACCTCGCGAAGGATTTCGACAACAACCCGCTGGTGCCGGCCTTCAAGAAAATCTGGGATGCCGTTTTGAAAAAGCAGGAATACGAAACCCGCCAGATCAAGACATTGGTCCACGGTCCCGAGGGTGCCGCCGATCTGGAAGCCACCTTCGCGCTCACGGAAAAAGTCCGCGCCCCGCTGGCAAACGCGGTCCTCGCCGCGAAGCAACCGACCGAACACGTGATTACAGTGGCCGCAGTGAAGTGAAACATCGCTCGTGGAAAACTCGTAATCCGTCGCATCATGACTCGCACCAATCTGATTCTCACCCACGGCACCGTATTCGCGGTGGGCATTGCAGGCGCAATGGTCGCTAACAGCTTCCGCGGAGCAAATGACGAAGCCGCTCGGGACGCCGCCGGTCTGGCATCACGCTCACATTCCGCGGGTGCCGCCGGACGTTTTGAAAAGGACGGGATTTCCCCAAGCTCTCGGTCGGGTAAGGACGAGCATCGGCTAGGCTCCAAGAAAGAGTTAGGAGCTGCCGTGGACCGCTTGGCTGGCGTCGTGCGGATTACCGACGCCTTCGAGCGCCAGCGCGCGCTGATGGATCTAATCGACACCTTGGGCCCGGCGGAATTCGCGGGCGTCGCCGATCAATTTCGCGAACTCGATCACATCGGCGACACCCGCGGTGAGTATGCGCTCCTTCTCCGCGGCTGGGCGAAAGCCGACCCCCTAACCGCGCTCGAATACGTTGCCAAGCACCCGGGTGGCGAGCAGGGCCGCAGCACGATTCTCTCGACTTGGGCGGGCAACGACGCAGCCGGTGCCGAGCGCTGGGCGCTCGACCATCATGAAGGCGACGGCCCCAATCCCTACATGGCGTCGGTGATCCGTGGCGTCGCCGGCAACGACGTGGCCGAGGCTTCCCGCATGGCGCAATCGATGCCGCTAAGCCGCGAACGTGGCGAGGCCGTGGACGCAATCACGCAGGCCTTGTTCCTCCAAGGCATCGACGCAGCGATGGCGTTTCCCGCAACCATCACGGATGAGGCCCTGCGCGGCGGATTTGTCGCGGCGATCGCCAACCGCCTCATCGGGAAAGATGTCAACAAGGCGGCGGAGTGGGTCGCCTCGATGCCGCAAGGCGACATTCAAAACCGCGCGGCCCGCAGTGTCGCCGACGCGCTGGCTAACAAGGACACGCAAGCCGCGGCCGCGTGGGTTCGCACCTTGAAACCGGAAGCCCAATCCGAGGCCGCCCGCGGAGTGATTCCCGTGATGTCCCGCGACGATATCGCCGGGACCGCCCGCTGGGTCAGCGGCCTCGTCGGCACGCCCAACTACGACAACGTGGTGGAGGAATTCGTCTGGAGCTGCAACACCCGCGCACCCGAGCAATCCGCCGCATGGATCCAAGGCGTTTCCGATCCCCAGCAACAGCGCCGCCTCTTCCAACGGATGTTAGGCGAGTGGGCGCAAAAGGACGCCGCCGCCGTGAAGCAATGGGTCGCCTCCAACACCGTGCCCGACGACATCCGCCGGCGGTTCCTGCGGTGACTTTCAGGTTTACTAACGATTGGTGCTTGTGGCTGTAATCTGGGATAGGTCACGACGATGCTCGATTGTCGGGACCGCCCCTATCGACATGCTGCTACGGTGTCATCATACCACGTATCGCTATCAATATTGCGGATCCCAATCCCCGGAACTTTATAGCTACCAAGGCCCATTGCTTCGTAATTCTGGCTCCCTCGCCCGGGAATAGGTTGATGATGCCACCCATGCTTTCGGAACAAGTTGACCACCTTCTTGTTGACGCAGATCATTCCAGGTAAATGCGAAATGGTCACCACATCAGAGCCGTCCCAATCGCTCCAGTCGAGGAGAAGAGGTTTTGACTTTGAGCCGAAGACCGTCCAATCCAATCTGCCGCAATAGTCACACTGCGTGCATTCATCCATTGGGGCATGCAAACCCACTTTTCCTGTGGGCTCCCATACGAAATAATTTGGAGGATCTGAGAGTTCAGAAAGCCATGTTCCATCAAGCCTCGCAAGACCACGGAAGGCGCAACCACTAATTTTCTCTTGTTGAAAAATCTCTACTACTTTTTCGTGCAAGAAATTGTGCTGGAAACCACTAAAGAATAGCGGCCAACTTTTTATGTCATTGACAGTGATAATCACATCTTGATATTGAATCCTAAATTTTGACTGATTGCACTTTTCGCATTTCGGTTCCAGTATTATATCAGTCGCTACAGTAACTGGACTGTAGCTATTACTATACTCAAAGTAGAGAGCGTTATGAGTTTTCATTTCTTTCTATTTGCCATACGGTCAAGCCAAGTCGTGAGCGATTGTGATAAATTGGGTCAGCAAACAAGGTCAGTCGCAGCGGATTAATAAAGAGGCAATTTGTCGGGTGGATTTCACGTCGGGAAAGTGGACTTGCATTAGCGATTACCCCTTCATTGCCAGATCCTTGCCGGCGCGCCCAGCAGAAAGCATCCGGCCTACCGTGCACCTATCACCAGCCTAGCGACGATCCACTAGTTGGTCACACTGATTTTCGCACGCACGATGGCAGCCAGAACAATTCTGTGTTCGCAGTGTCCTCCGCTGAGGAGCCACGACACTTCTGTCGTGGTGCCAATGCGGCACGAAAGTAACAGCGCCGAACGGACTTCCCTTTCTCTCCCATTGTCCAGGCGGACATGAGTGTCCGCCCTCCGGAAATTTCCGCCTTTGCCTGCGCGCGGGATTCCTTCAGAAACCCGGCATGTCGATTTTCGAAAAAGCCCGCGAGCTTGCGGTGATCAATTCCTCCGCCGCGGTCATCGGCTGGGACCAGGAAACTTACTTGCCGCCCGCCGCCGCCCAGCACCGGGCTGACCAGCTTGCCTGGCTGTCGTCCCGCGCCCACGAACTGGCGACTTCCGATGCTTGGAAAGCGGATCTGGAGTCCGCCGAAGCTGGGGATTCCGGGACGGATCCGAAACTCGCCGCAAATCTGCGCGAGCTGCGCCGGGAGTTCGACCGCGCGACGAAATTGCCGGTCGAGCTGGTCGCCCGAGACTCGGTGGCCAGCTCCTTGGCCAAGCACGCGTGGGCCGATGCCCGCGGGCGCTCGGACTTTTCCACCTTCGCGCCGCATTTGGAAACCTTGCTCGGGATCGCCCGGGAAAAGGCCGATCTCTGGGGCTACGCCAGCGAGCCTTACGATGCCCTGCTAGACGGTTACGAGCGCGCCACCAGCACGGCCGCCGTTGCTAGTTTGTTCGATGCGATGCGCCCCGCCGTCCGCGAGATCGCGGCCCGCGCGGTGGAGAATTCCGCCGCGCGCTCGCCAAGTTTGCCGGATGGCCCCTACCCCGTCGCGGCCCAACAGAAATTCAACGCGCAGGTCGCGGAGTCGATCGGTTTCGATTTCAACGCGGGCCGGATCGATACCACGACCCATCCGTTCTGCACCACGCTCGGGCCGCGCGACGTGCGGCTAACAACCCGCTACATGGAGACGGATTTCACTTCGTCGCTGTTCGGCGTGCTGCACGAGGCGGGACACGGGCTCTATGAGCAAGGCCTGCCCGCCGATGATTTCGGCCTGCCGTCCGGCAGCGCGGTGTCGCTGGGCATCCACGAATCCCAGTCGCGGCTGTGGGAAAACCATGTGGGTCGTTCGCGGACGTTCTGGGAGAAGTGGTATCCCGCAGCGCAGGAGAGTTTCCCGCAGTTAGGTGGCTTTTCATTGGAGAAATTCCTCAACTATCTCTGGCGGGCGGAGTTTTCGCAGATTCGGGTGGAGGCGGATGAAGCAACCTATGATTTGCACATTCTCCTCCGTTTCGGGCTGGAGCGGCGGATGGTGAGCGGCGATCTGGCAGTGGCCGACGTGCCCGCGGCGTGGAATGAAAGTTTCCGCGAACTGTTTGGCTTCGCGCCGAAGGACGACCGCCACGGCTGTTTGCAGGACATCCATTGGTCGATGGGCGGGCTCGGCTACTTCGCCACCTACACGCTGGGCAATATCAACTCCGCCCAGCTCTTCGCCGCTGCTGGAAAAGATCCGGCCGTCGCTTCCGCCATCGACCGGGCCGACTATCTTCCGCTGCTAGACTGGTTGCGGAAATCCGTCCACGCCCACGGCGCGACGCTCGATCCCGCCGAACTCGTCCGTGTGGCCACCGGCAGCGTGCCTTCGACGGACGCGTATCTTGCCCACCTCAAATCCAGATATCTCTAACTCCATGCCTGAAGGACTTTTCATCGTCATCGAAGGAATCGATGGCACCGGCAAATCCACCCAGGCGAAACGTCTCGGCGAGTGGTTCACCGCGCAAGGCCGCGAGGTCGTTCTCAGCCGCGAGCCCACCGCCGGGCCATGGGGAAAAAAGGTCCGTGAGTCGGGCGACACCGGCCGTCTGTCGCCCGAGGACGAGCTTCAGTATTTCCTCAATGATCGTCGCCAACATGTGGAAGAGTTGATCGCTCCTTCGCTGGCTGCGGGGAAGGTGGTGATCCTGGATCGCTACTACTTTTCGACGATGGCCTATCAGGGCGCGCGCGGTTTCGATCCGGCGGAGATCCGGCGGAAAAACGAGGCGTTCGCTCCCGTGCCGGACCTGTTGCTCATCATGGACCTCGATGTGGACACCGCGCTCGGCCGCATCGGCGCCCGAGGCGACACGGCCAACGAGTTTGAAAAACGCGAAAACCTCCAGCGCTGCCGGGAAATTTTCCTCTCGCTGCAGCACGAAAGTTTTGTCCGTGTCATCGGCACCGACGGAACACCCGACGAGGTCGCCGCGAAAGTCCGGGAGGCCGTCGGACCTTGCCGGGTATAGCGCTGGGCCCCGGAGCGTGCATTTTGCCCGCGCCATCGCTATCTGCAACGAATCGCAGATACGATCGGGAGCGGGAGATGGAAATTTCCACTTGGTTCCAGCAAGTTAGAACCGCGGCCCCGCTTGGTATTCTTTCTGCGAAAGGGCCGTCATGCCCACTGTCGAAGAAGACCGGATTTCCGATGCGGCGGAATTGCAGAACGTACTAACTCGTTATGTGGACTCCTACGACGGCTACACACAGGCGGCGGCTGTGGTGGGTTCACCCAGTCTGGCAGCAGCGTTTTTGGAGATCGCCGCCCGGCGAAAAATCATCGTTGAGCACGTGGCCGCCTTGATCGTCCGGCAAGGGGAGAAACCCGAGGTGGATGGAAGCCCCGAGGCTGCGGTTCACCGCTGGTGGATGCGGGTGCGGGCGCAGATGACCGAGGAAGAATTCAAGGCGACCCTGGCCGAATGCGTGCGCGGGGAAAAAGAACTCGCCCGCACCATTCAAGAGGCGCTCGACCACGGCAACTTGGAAGCGAACCATGCTGCGATCATTGCCGAAGTGGCGACCGAGCTTAAAGCTGCACTGCACACCTTTGAGGGCGTATTGAGCCCGTAAATTTCACCCAGCGCTGTCAGGAACCCGCCGGATTCCAGCCAGCTCTCATCAATCTCCGGCACGGAAAAACAAACACATGTTAAGTTGGTCACTCACCTTTCTCATCCTCGCGCTCATTGCGGGAATTCTCGGCTTTGGAGGAATCGCCGGAGCCGCCGCCGGGATTGCCAAGATTCTCTTTGTCGTGTTCCTCGTGCTGCTGATTGTCTCGGCAGTCTCGCGGGCCATGCGCGGAGGCACTCCCTGAACCCTATCCAATATCCTACCCCAATAAACCATGAGCTCATCCATATTCACCGATCGCCGCGCCGCCGGTCTTCTCAATCGCGTTCGCGATGATGTGTCCCGACTGCGGGACGACATCGGAAGCCTGTTGACCCACGCCAAACAGGAGACTTTACCCCATGGCGCGCGCGAGCTCGCCGACCAAGCGAAGCAACAGTTCGCCGCCGGCAGTGCCTACGCCGCCTCGCGCCTTCGAGGGCTTCGCAGCCAACCTACACACCAATCCGCCGGCTGGGTCGGCGGTGCGGTCGTCGCCGGCCTGCTCGCCTATGGAGTTTATGCGCTCTGCCGTAACGGCTGCTGCACGCGCACGACCGAAGGCGAAGCCGAAGAGGAAATCGACGTCTGAGATCCGCCCCGGCCCCACGAGTCTCCAAACCGGCAGCCAGTCGAGTCGTGAAACAGCTCGTCATGGATGGTGGCATTTTGCGGCCAGAAGTAACACAGCATGGACCTAACTTCCGACCATCCCTTCTGGACCCTTAAGAATGGTTTTCTGGCAAATTTCCCCCCGCTAACTACGGATCAGGCTTGTGACATCGTCGTTCTCGGCGCGGGGATTTCCGGTGCACTGATCGCAGAAGCGCTCACCGCCGATGGTTATGATGTGATTGTGATCGACGCGCGCGACGTCGGACACGGGAGCACCAGCGCCAGCACCGCCCTGCTCCAGTACGAAGTGGATACCCATCTGATCGACTTGATAGAAATCCACGGAGTGGACCACGCCCGCAAAGCCTATCAGGCGTGCCATGAGAGCATCGATATTCTCGAAGAGAGGATTCAATCACTCGGACTGGACGATTGCGCGTTTACACGCAAGGAGAGTGTCTATGTGGCATCCCGCAAAAGCGATGTGCCGGTTCTGAAGAAGGAAGCCGTTGCCAGGCGTGAGATCGGGATCGAGGTCCACGAGTGGAGTGAGGGCGAAGTGCTCGCAAACTTGGGCTTTTCCAGACCCGGGGCATTGCACTCGGTGCAAGCCGCCGAGGTGGATGCCTACCGGCTGACAATCGGACTCCTCAAAACGGTGGCGCAGCGTGGAGGGCGGATTTTTGACCGCACCGAGGCCACACGGCTCGATATCGACAGCGCCGGAGTCCTGGTCCGCACCAACCGGAATGCTTCGATCCGTGCCAAGCGGGTCGTTGTGGCGATGGGCTACGAGAGCCAGACGTTGTTTGAAACCCGGGATTGCGTGACGCTGCACAGTTCCTTCGCGGTCGCATCCGAGCCGCTAACGGAAATTCAGCACTGGTGGCATCGCTGTCTTTTATGGGAATCCGCGCGGCCCTATTTTTACCTGCGAACTGATAGCGACGGCCGGGCCATCCTCGGCGGCGAGGATCTGCCCTTCCGCAATGCGGCCGCCCGCGACAAGTTGATCGCCAAGAAGGCCAGCCGCCTGAAAGCCCGCTATGACGAGATGTTTCCGAACACGGGGATGGAAGTCGCCTACTCGTGGGCCGGGACTTTTGGTGAAACCCATGATGGCTTGGCTTACATCGGGCCTTTTCGAAAACATCCGTTGTGCCTTTTCGCATTGGGCTTCGGCGGGAACGGAATTACCTACAGCGTGATTGCCGCGGAAATTCTTCGCATGGAAGTTAGAGGCTACCGCCATGAATACTCCTCGGTTTTCCGCTTCGGGCGGGCATAAAACCAGCCTGCCCCGCAGATGCGGAGCAGGCTCTTCGATGGGTCGGCCGCGTCAGGCGCGGGAGGCCGCTTCATTCACGCCGGAGACGAATATACCGCCCGTGGCGATCTTGGTAATGGTGGCATCGGCGGCACCTTCTTCCTGGAGCGTTTCATCCAGAAGATCCGCGTCGTCACCGAACCCGAGGCAACTCGCGAACGCCTTGGCCACGCCGTAACCCGCGATTTCATAGTGCTCGACCCGGTTGGCGCATGCGATCAACAGCGCGTCGCGCACATCGCCGTGCTCTGTTTCGCCCACGTGTTTTCGGGCTTCAATTACCAGGCCGCGCATGGCTTCACAGGTCGTTTCCATGTGGCTGATGCCATGGCGTTCGCAGATCACATCCAAGCGATCGACGTGGCCTTGGGTTTCCTTCAGATGATTGGCAAAAGCCTCGCGAAGTTCCACACAGGTTGCATCGGCCGCCATCTGCGGCAGTATTCCCAAAAGCTGGGATTCCGCGCTGCGAAGGTCGTTGATTTGATCGAAATAGACTTGTTCAAGGGTCGTCATCATAAATTTAGAGAGTTCGATCTCCGCGGAAATGCGAAGACAGTTTTCCCTTTCGCAGCAACAATGCCAAAACCGCGGGATCGCCGATTGCCCTACAACCACAACAACAGTTAGGCGGAGGGACCAGCGGCGAAGTGCAGACTGCATCATTTCGCGCGACCGGGTCGTGGCTTGCACGACTCCGCATCGTGTGATGCTTGAATTTCAGCGCTCCCCTAACACGACCAAACCGGTCGCTCGGTTTCGAAAGTCATCATGTCTCCGCTCAACGGATGCTGGAACGACAGCTTCCAGGCATGAAGCTGGAGCGGCGGCGATCCGGGATCGAGCGTCTGCGTGTCGCCGATCCGATGGTCCGGAAGATAAGCTGGATCGCCGGCGACGGGATAACCGAGCTGCCAGAGATGGACGCGAATCTGGTTCGTCCGCCCGGTTCCCAGTTTCGCCTCTAACAAAGTCGTGCCGTCCGCGCAACGCTCGATCACTTGGAAGTCCGTCCGCGAAGGCAGTCCGTCGATATCATCGATCCCGCGGGTGCCGAGCACATCGGGCTCGGCGGAAATCCGCGCCTCGGAGAAGAACGCGTCCTGCTCCGGATGGCCGATGGCGCGCACGAGGTAGCGCTTGTCCACCGAGCCTTCGAGGAACTGGCGCTGCAGCAGGCGGCAGAAATGACGGGTCCGCGCGAAGAGGACGACGCCCGTGGTGTTGGCATCCAGCCGGTGCACCGGCCGCGGATACTTGGGCGCGCAGGCAAGATTCAAGATGTGTTGGAGCGTGTTGCGATGGAAGCGGCCGCTCGCGTGCATCGGCAGCGGCGCCGGCTTGTGGATGACCATGATCGCCTCATCTTCATACAACACGCGGATGTCCGCCGACACCGGTGGTTCGACATCCGGTGGGAAAATCTGGATCACCCGCTCACCACCGCGCACGCGATGGTCCTTGCCCCTAACGGTTCCGCCGTAATTCACAAAGCGTCCGGCATCGCAGCGGGCCTCCCATTCGGCGGGAGGCATCTGCGGGAAAATATCGATGAGCACTTCCAGCAGCATCCGTCCATCGTGGGCGGCAGGGATGTTGATGGGCCGGCGGTTCTCCAGTGGCATCGATCCCGGCAGCGGGTGCGAGGCGCGGAAAATCGCCTCGTGCAGTCCGGCGATCCGTTGGGTCATCCGCTCGGGCGCGCTCACGAAACAGTGCGGACAACTCACGCCCTCGACATGGCGCGGATCCTCCTGGTCCGCCGCGTCGAGCGGGGCCTGGCAGGCAAAGCAGACAGCAAAGTCGGACTCGCGCAGGCCCGGGTCCACGCCCACGCGCTGGTCGAAGACAAAGCACTCGCCGTCGTAATGCTCGCCGCCGCATTCCTCGAAATACTTGAGGATGCCGCCGTCGAGTTGATAGATATTGTTAAAACCCTGCTGCTCCATGAAAGGCCCGGCCTTCTCGCAGCGGATGCCACCGGTGCAGAACATCACCACCGGTTGATCCTTGAGCGCTTCCGGCAGTTTTCTAACTGCATCGGGGAATTCGCGGAAGGTGTTGATGTTGGGAATGAGCGCGCCCTTGAAAGTGCCGAGCTTCACCTCGTAGTCGTTGCGGGTATCTAGCAAGGTGACCGGCCGGCCCTCGTCGAGCCAGCGCTTCAATTCCGTGGCGGCGATCTTTGGAGAGGTGTAGTTCGCCGGCCGGATGCCCTCCATGCCGAACGAAATGATCTCCCTTTTCACCCGCACCAGCATCCGGTTGAACGGCTGGTTGTCGCTGATGCTGACTTTAGGTTCCAAGGCTTCGAGACCCGGAATAGCCCGCAGTTTCGCGAGCAGCAGATCAATCGATTCGGCCGCTCCGGCTACGAACAGATTGATCCCTTCGGTGCTCAGGAGGATGGTTCCCTTCAGACCCCACCCTTTGCACGCGGAGATGAGATCTTCACGCAAGTCCTTGAGACCGGAGAGTTCGGCGAAGCGGTAGGTCGAAATATTCGTGACAGCGGACACGGCGGGAAAACAGCACGAAGCCCGGCCTGTTGCCAGTGAAGAAACCCGAATCTTGCGATTTGCACTGCAACTGACCATCCGCGCACGGGATCCGGAGTCCACGCGATCCGGGGACGCACAGGCAATTCGGCTTGCAGCGGCGATTCCCAGAAAATAGCGGGTTTGGCACTGGGCCTGCGACAGGGAAACTGCTAACAACCCGATTTGAAAATGAGCAAACTTATTATCCTGGCAATTCTGTTACTGGTCGTGTGGGTCATCCTCAAGGTGGCGCTCGGCATTGTCAGCGTGTCGCTTCACCTGCTTTGGATCGTCGCCATCATCCTCGCGGTGCTATGGCTCGTCAGCAAGATCCGGGGCACCAAGTGATCGGGTTGGGGATCACGCGGATTTCAGGAAAAGAAGCCTTTCCGCAGGCTCCTTGGCGTGGGATGTTCGCGCAGCTCAGCTCACATTGTGCTTCTTCCTCTTTGCACAGCCGCCAAGAATCCGCTCAGTCTTCATCACAAGGAAGCCAAAGGCTTTGTCAAGAAATGG
>JAZKGW010000018.1:76601-141833 GCA_040385685.1 Verrucomicrobiota bacterium
TGAAGGCTTACCGCCATGCCAAACCATCCCCTAGCGCTCTTTCCCACCGTTGGATTCGCCGCCTTGCTGGGCTCCTGTGCCAAGGCGGAGACGCCCAGCAGCCAACAGGATCTTCTCGGGGCCAAAGCCCTCGCCGATTGGGAGTTCATCTCCGCCACGCCGACTGCCATCGATACCGTGTGCGTTCCCGGTGCGGACGGGGAGCTCGCCATCCCCGGCAAACCCGCCGGCAACCTGGCGACCAGGACAACCTATGAAAACTATCAGCTCCATTTCGAATGGCGATGGCCGGCCAACACAGAAGGCAGCAACGGCGGCGTGCTCGTCCACATCAACTCCGGCCCGACCGGTGGCACGCCGTGGCCCGTTTGCTTTCAAGCGCAACTCAAACTCGACCATGCCGGCGATTTGCTGCCGATGGACTCCGCACGCTTCGTTGAAAAGCTAACTTCCGACGCCAAACCTCCTCAGCTCGCCCACACTGGCAACAACTCCGAGAAGCCTTTGGGCGAGTGGAACACCGGTGATATTGTCTGCCAGGGAAACAACATCGAGATCCGGATCAACGGAGTCTTGCAAAACCGCGTGAGCCAATGTTCGCCCGCCAGCGGCAAGATCGGCTTTCAGCTCGAAGGCGCGCCGTTCGAACTGCGCCACGTGCGCATCCAGTCTAACACAGAGCCCGCGCGCCTGATATTGCCGTTGCCCGTTCGCGACTGAACGCCGGTCTGTCTGATCTCTCCAACTCACTCCACCGGCCCGATCCCCACCAAATCCCGGTCGTCCCGCGCGGCTTCGATGAAGGATTCGTCCATTTCGATGGCCTGTTTCAAATGACTGCGCGCCCGCGGGCCCTCGCCCAGCGTCCACAGATAGCAGGCGAGATTGTAGTGGAAAACCGCCATCTCAAAAAGGGTCTTCGGCCCGCGGAGCAGTTGATTGCACGCCGCCAGCGTGTCACCGGTTTCATGCAGGCAGTAAGCAGCCCGCAGGAAAAACTCCGGCTCGTCCTCCGCTTTGAGGCACAACAACCGGGCAGTCTCCGAAGCGGCGTTCCATTGTTCGCGGTCCATCTGCGCCGTGAGCCGCAATTCCAGCGGTGCCCGGAGTCTTTGAACCTCGGCGGGAAGCGCCTGGAGTTCATACAGCGCCTCATCGGCGAGCCCCAGTTCCAGCCATCCTGCCGCCGCTCGCAACGTTTTTGTCACCGCCATTTGCTCAACGCTAGGATAACCGGGTGCCGCTGGCAATCACGCAGGTTTCAAAAATCGGGATGCCCATGGATCACGGCCGCATCACCTGCAAGCGGCCGAACATCCGGGTGCCCGCTCCTTTCGGAACTGTCACCGTGACGGATTGATTGCCGTTGGAATCCACCGCTCCAAAAGCAACTCCCGCATCCACGGGCGTGGTAATTTTCACATCTGACCATTGGATCATGTCCGCGCTGAATTGGAAAACTTGGGTGGAATCGCTGGCCGACGTGGCAAAACGGTTGAAGCTGAAGACGAAGTCACTTCCGGATGCGGAAATGGTCGGCAGGATCGCGTTGGAGGAAACCGAGGGATCGCTGTGAAGGACATATTCCAACAGATTCGAAATGCCGTCCCGGTCGGAATCACCGGCGGCGGTCTTGTCGGTTAGACTGGAATGACCGAACGCCCAGCCAAAATAGCCGTCCGCCGGTTCCGCTAGAACGACCAGACTGTGATAGGCCTCCGCGGCGAACAACGCCTTCTTGCCCGTCAGCACTCCGTTGTCCGTCACCGTCAGCGGCACGACGCTGAACCCCAATCCCGTGACTCCCAGTTGCCCGTAAAAATTGTCACCCCACGTCACGACCTTGCCGTCGGAACACACGGCCACCGTGCTGCCACCGCCGGAGGAAATACTGACCACGGACTTTCCCGCGAGCGCGCCGGTGGTATTGACGAAATCCGGCGTATAAGGAAATGCGCCGGAACTCCCCCGCTGCCCTTTGTTATTGAGCCCCCACGATACCACTTTCCCGCTGGCGCAGAGGACGGTCGGAGTCGAGTGAGCCGCTTGGGAAAGTGCTATCACGGTCTCACCCGCCAGGACGCCTGTCCGGTCCACCAGTCTCGGAACCGAACTGGATCCCTGAAATGCGGACGAGCCAAGCTGGCGCTCGCTGTCATCTCCCCAAGCGGCGAGCGTTCCGTCCGAGCAAAGGGCCAAGCTGTATTGAAGTCCTGCACTAACGGCCACCACCTGTTTTCCCGCCAACACCCCGGCGGTTGACACCAACACCGGGACGTTCCGGTTGGTGGTGCTTCCGTCACCGAGTTGCCCGAGGCTATTCCACCCCCAGGCAAGGACCGAGCCGTCCGTGCAAACCGCCAGCGAATGGCCACCGCCGACAGCGACAGAAACCACCGATTTACCAGCCAACGCTCCCGTCAAGGGCACGGCCACCGGTTCATTCGATGCCACATTGCCCCCATTGCCGAGCTGGCCGAAAGATCCATCTCCCCACGCGACCACCGTGCCGTCGGAGCAAACCGCGAGACTGTTTCCCGCGGCTGCCGCGATGCCCGCCACCGTTTTCCCCGCCAACGCACCAGTGGTCTTCACGGCGATCGGGCGGCTGCTTTGATTGATACCCCCGGCTCCCAGTTGTCTAACTGCTCCACCCCAGGTGGCGATTGTCCCGTCGGAGCAAAGCGCCAGACTGTGGAATAATCCGGCGGCGATCGAAACCACCGTCTTTCCGGAAAGGATTCCCATGTCATCCATCGCGACAGGAGTTGGAACGTTCGGAGACGAGGCCACGCCAAGCTGTCCGTAGTTATTGTAACCCCAGGCAGCGATGCTCCGGATCGCCCACTCGAGGACCAGGTCATTGCCGCTGCCGCCGTAGTAGTTGGCCACGAACCGATAGACGGCGCCATTGTAAGAAAGGTTCACCGCCTGCCCGTGAGCGAGATTGGTGAACTGACCGGTGATGAAACCAATACCAGTATTCCTGACGACCGTTAGGTTAGTCCCGGGTCCTGGGGAAAAGCCCAATGAAATATCGACAGTCCATCCGGTGGCATCGTAAGCCGGGAACACCGCTGGAACATCCGTTGCGGAGGAATAGACAGCCGTGATGCCCTTGGGGGGCAAAATCGAATAAGTGGTGACGCCACCATCATCGCCGGTCACCTCGATCTGGATCGGGGGACTTCCCGCCGACAGGGGAACGACATCGCTGGGACTTCCTGACATGACCGTCACTCCGTTGACCTTCACGGTGGCGAACCCGGACCGGGTCGTCGGCGTGACCTTGATACCGCCGGTCACTGCTGATAGATTGCTTGCATAGGTGCCGACACCGGGAGCGAAAGCCGGCGACAAGGTGCCTGAGCTCAGCACCAGCCCGGACAACTGCGAGCTGGCCGGAACGCCGGCAATGGCGAGGCTGTGTGCGCTTCCCGCGGCGATTGCCATGACCACTTTTTCGGCTAACACACCCGTGCGATCCACCGCGACAGGCATCCTCCGGAGCGTGATGCTGCTATCTCCAAGTTGGCCCGAGCTATTGAGTCCCCATGCCGCCAACGTTCCGTCGTTGCACAAGCTGAGATTGTGGGAGTCCCCTGCGCGGATGGCCGAGACGACCTTGCCGGACAGCACGCCGGTGCCGGTCACAGCCATCGGAATGCTGCTGGACGTCGATCCGCCATTGCCGAGCTGGCCGGATCCGTTCAATCCCCATGCCGCCAGGGTGCCGTCGGAACACAGCGAATTGCTGTGGGAACGTCCCGCCGTCATCGCCTTCACGGTCTTTCCTGCGAGAACTCCGGTGCGGATGACCGCTACCGGCACATATCTATCTGTTTTGGTCCCGTCGCCGAGCTCGCCGGAAGTGTTCTCTCCCCAGGCCGTCAAGTTCCCCTCGGCATCCAACGAAAGGGAATGGGAACTTCCCGCCGCCACGGCGATCGGAATTCTTCCTGACAAGGGTCCCGCACGATTCACCGCCACGGGAACTCTCCTGAACATAGAGACGCGGTTGCCATCCCCTAACTGGCCGCGGCTGTTCGATCCCCAAGCCGCGATCGTCCCGTCGGAGCAAAGGGCAAGCGAATGTGCTCCGCCGGCCGCCACCACCGTGACCCGCTTGCCCGAGAGGATTCCCGTGCGGTCCACGGCAACAGGAACAGAGCTCGCCGTCGGCTGCCCGTTTCCGAGGCGCCCATCGAGGTTGGATCCCCATGCCGCGACCGTCCCGTCCGAGCAAAGGGCAAGCGTATGACTTTCTCCTGCCGCGATCCCAACCACCCGCTTGCCGGACAACACTCCCGTGAGATCCACTGCGACAGGAACCGTGCTGACGATGAGTGAACCGTTACCAAGTTGACCGGAATAGTTAGCACCCCAGGCCGCCAACGTGCCATCGGAACAAAGGGCGAGACTATGGGAACCACCCGCAGTCACCGCGATCACGGTCTTGCCGGACAGCAATCCCGTTTGGGTCACGTTCACTGGGACCCTGCCTGTCGCCGTGTTCCCATTGCCGAGCCGGCCGGAAGAGTTGGCGCCCCAGGCATCCACCTCGCGGCGGAGCCATTCCAGGACGAGGTCATTGCCGGTTCCGCCATAATAGTTCGCCACGAATCTGTAAGTTAGACCATTGAAGGATAGATCGACTTGTTGCCCGTGAGCCAGATTGGTGAATTGGCCGGTGATGAAGTTGAGTCCGGTGTTGTTGATTAAAGTCAGGCTTGCACCTGTGGTCGGGATGAAATCCAGCGTGAGATTTGCGGTCAATGCGGTCGCATCATAAACTGGACAAGTGACGGCAACGTCCGTCGCCGCATGATAGACTGCCGTCAAACTCTCGGACCGCCGCAAGCCAACCGTGTAGCTCGTTGAGGTCCCGTCTTCGGCGGTAACAGAAATCGTGATGACGCTGTCCGCGGCCGCGATCGGAATCGTGCCGCTCTCCGCGCCGGATAGAACTGCCATTCCGTTCACCATGACGCTTGCCAGCGAATCCCGCACCGTGGGAACCACCGTGATGGATGTCGTCGCCGCCGGGACAGTGGCGACGTAATTGGTGACATCCGGAGATAACCCGAAGCCCATCGTCCCGGGGTTCAGCGCCAACCCTGACAACTTTGAATCGTTGGAAAGCGGCACCGCCACGACAGCGAGGCATTGCGAACTGCCGGACTCGATCGACAGGATCTTCGCCCCTGCCGGCAGACCGGAACTAATTGCAGCCACAGGAACGGGAGAATTGATAACGCTGCCGTCACCGAGTATGCCGCCCGTGTTCCCCCCCCAAGCAGCCAAGGTTCCATCGGAACACAGGGCATAACTGCTGGATTCGCCCGCTGACAGGGCGGACACGGTCTTGACTGACAGCCCCCCTGCTTTTGTCGTCGCGACGGGTATATTGCTATCAAGGATCGAGTTGTTTCCAAGTGCACCGTTAGTATTACTTCCCCATGCGACCAGCGATTGGTCATCGCACAAGGCCAAATTGTGGTTAGGTCCCGCAGCAATCGCTATCACTGTCTTCCCTGCCAGGACTCCGGTATCACTCACCATAACCGGCAGGTGGCTGATCGTGTTGGCCCCACTGCCAAGCTGACCTACATAGCCGCTGCCCCATGCCGCCATTTTCCCATCCGAGCACAATATCAGACTATGATACAAACCCGCCGCCACTGCAGTCACTGTCTTTCCAGCCAGAACGCCATCGCGATTCACCGCCACCGGGAGATTGCTGCCTGTCTTGTCTCCGGTGCCCAGTTGACCGTATCCATTGTCACCCCACGCGGCCACGGTTCCGTCCGAACAGAGGACAATACTGTAGGCGCTTCCCGCCGAAATTGCCACCACGGTCTTGCCCGCAAGGACTCCCGTGAGATCGACTGTCACAGGAACATTGCTGTCGACAAGCGTCCCGTCGCCCAATTGACCCGCATAATTGCTGCCCCAGGCCGCCACCGTTCCATCCGCGCACAAGGCAAGGCTGTGATGCCCACCCGCCGACACCGACACCACATATTTGCCTGATAGAGCCCCCCCGCTTTTCACCGTGGGAGGAACATTGCCACCCCACTCCGCAAGCGAGCCATCCGCACACAAAGCAAAGCTTTGCCCGTTGCCGGCGGAAACCTTCAACACCGTTTTGCCCGCCAGAATTCCACTGCGGGTTACACCGATAGGAACATACTTTACTCCGAGGCCCGAAAATTCTTCGTCGCCGAGCTGACCATAAGCGTCGGCCACCCACGAAAACACGTGTTGATAGGCCCAATGCAGAACCAAGTCGTTGCCGGTGCCACCGTAATAGTTGGCCACGAACTTGTAGGTCAGGCCGCCGTATGGAATATTCACCAGTTGGCCTTGCGCCAGATTGGCGAACCGCCCCGGAAATGGCGTGATCCCCGGATTGTTGTGAACCAATAGTTTGGTTCCAGGCACGGGAGCGAAGCCCAGGGAGACATCAAGCGTTAGTCCGCTGACTTCGGTTCCGATCGTCGCAACCGGCACGTCCTCCGCAGAGCCAAATTCCGCAATCACCGCGGTTCCTCTCAGAATCGCAATCTCATAATCGCGCGTCGCTCCCAGATCGCCGGCCACTTGGATCACGACTTTGTTGTAGCCCTTGATGAGAGGAATCACGCAAGCGGTTCCGGACACCACTTTCGTTCCGTTGATGCTGATGGTGGACGCATCCCGCGCTGTTGGAGTGAACGAGATGGTTGTGATCCCGGCGGCCACCTTCATTTGATAGGACGTGATTTCAGGCGAAAATGCCGGCGACAAACTCCCCGCGCTAACAACAAGGCTGCGCAATTCGGCACCGGCCGGCAGGGCGGCAACAACCAACCCGTGGCTGAAGCCCGCATTGATGGATTTTGCCCTCGCCTTGCCCAATTTCGATGAATCGATCCATGCGGGAACGGAACGGCGGGTCTTGGTGTTGTTGGCAAGTTCACCGGATTCGTTGGTTCCCCATGCCGCGACTTCGCCGTTGGCGCAGACCGCGAGGCTGAAGTCGCCGCCTGCGGAGAGTGCTGTGATTCTTTTCCCGGCCAACGCTCCGGAACTGTCCACGAGAATGGCGAAATTGTTGTTGGCTGTGCCGCCATTTCCCAACTGGCCGCTCTCATTCGCACCCCAGCCCACCGCGGTGCCATCCGAACAGAGCGCGAGACTGTGGAAATTTCCGGCTGATAGAGCGACCACCTGCTTTCGGGCCAGGTCCCGGGATCTGACTAACACCGGAACCGCGCTGTCCACAAAACTGCCGTCTCCCAATTGCCCCAAAGAGTTGTCGCCCCAACTGGCGATCGAACCGTCGGAACAAAGGGCGAGGCTGAAGTTCGCGCCCGCTGAAATGGCAATCACCTGTTTCCCTGACAACACTCCCCGGCTGTCGACCCCCACGGGCGAACTCTTGTCGGCTTTGCTGTTATTTCCCAACTGGCCGCTTGAGTTCAAACCCCATGCCACCAGCGTCCCGTCGGAACAAAGCGCCAGACTGTGCGAATTTCCGGCGGCGACCGCCACTACCTTCCGGCCCGTGAGGACTCCCGTGGTATTCACACTGACAGGAACATTGCTGCCGATCGCGCTTCGATTTCCGAGTTGGCCGCGGGTATTATTGCCCCAGGAGGCGACCGACCCGTCCGCGCAAAGCGCCAAAGTGTGGAATTTACCGGCGGCCACGCCGACGACCGTCTTGCCTGATAGAATGCCGGTGTCGGCGACCGGGGAGGGAATCTTGCTCTCCACGGTGCTGCCATTGCCTAACTGGCCGAAGCCATTATCTCCCCAGGCCACCACCGTGCCCTCGGAGCAAAGCGCGACGCTATGGTGTTTCCCGCCAGCCAGGGCGATTACGGTCTTGCCGGAGAGAACGCCCGTGGCGCTAACAGCAACTGGCAGGCGGCGGAGGGTGGCGCTGCCGTCACCGAGCTGGCCGTGGCCATTGCCACCCCATGAATACACGACCCGGCGCTGCCAAACGAGGACCAGATCGTTTCCTGAACCTCCAAAGTAGTTCGCGACGAAGTTGTAGATAATGCCGCCATGGTTGAGCCCGATTTCCTCGCCCTGCCTGAGATTGCCGAACCGGCCGGTGATGAAGGGCAGACCGGTGTTCCTGACCACCGTCAGGTCATTCCCCGTCGCCGGAGCGAAACCGAGGGAAAGGTCGATATCATTGCCCTTGGCCGTGTAACCGGTGGCCGTGACCGGAACTGACGAAGCCGAGGTGAAGTGAGCCTTGACGGTCGCGGCGGTCGCGGAACCGGGAATGCACAAGAACAACGCGAAGAAAACGATGACGATTGCCATCAAGCCTGGCGCGCGCGCTTCAGCGAGGTGTGTGTGGCTGGCCAACGCCGACGCCTTGCGGGTTCTAAAGAACAAACCTTGGAATCTTTCGGGGTATGTCGGGTGGATCAAGTCGTCTTTAGCGGGTGCCATGCGGGCTCTCGCTATGGCCGCGCCATCCATCTATCAAGTGCTATCTGGGATTTATCCCCCGCTTCGCAGCATTCCACGCCGGATTGCAAAAATTGCAGGAAAAACCTATCAGCGAGATCATGCCCCGAGCGTCGGATCGTAGTCCTTCGGCGCGCGGATGATTTTCTCGATGCCGTGCTTGGTGACGAGGTTGCCGCCGCTGGAGCGGCTCTTGATGCCGAACTCCGCAAAGTGCAGCGGGCGGATCAGGTTGCGCATGCGCAGGCCGGATTTCAGATAGACGAGCAACATCTGCGCCGCACTTTCCTCGTTGGTTTTGTGGAACGCGAAGTAGAGGACCCGGGTGCCGGGCGTGCCCTTGGTTAGATCGTATTCCTTGTCGCGGGTGATGCCGCCGACGGTGAAGCGCTTGGCGAGGATCGGGCCGTCCTTGCCGTCGCGATAGATCATCGAATAGATGAGGTCCTCCTCCTTGCGGAAGATGGCGACGCGCAGCGGCTTCTGGCCGACGAAGACTTTTTCCGCGACCTTCATGACGCGCATCTTGCCATCCTGGGTGAAGGTGATGAGGTCGTCGATGGTGGAGCATTTTTCGATCGGCTCGCCGTCCTTTTTCAGGCCGTAGCCGGCGAAGCCGTTCTTGGCGTCCAGATAGAGGGTCTCGGTGGCGGCGACGACCTGCATGCGGTCCACACGCTCGAACGAGGCGATCTCGGTGCGGCGCTCGCGGTCCTTGCCGTATTTCTTGGCGAGCTCCTCATACCAGCGGATGGTATATTTCGTTAGGTTCCGGAGGTGCTTCTCCGTCTCGTCGATGGATTTTTCGAGCCCGCGGATTTCCTCGTCGGCCTTGAAGGCATCGAACTTGGAGATGCGCTTGATCTTGATTTCCGTTAGCCGGACGAGGTCGTCCTGGGTGACCTCGCGCTTGAGGAGCTTCTTGAACGGCTTGAGGCCGTCATCGATGGCCTTGAGGACGGCTTCCCAGGTTTCGCATTCTTCGATGTCGCGATAGATGCGGTTCTCGATGAAGATTTTTTCGAGCGAGCTGAAGTGCCATTTCTCGGCGAGTTCGCCGAGTTTGATTTCGAGTTCCTGCTTGAGCAGGTCACGGGTGTGGTGGGTAACGCGGCGGAGGATTTCGGAGACGCCCATGAACACCGGCTTGCCGTCGTAGATGACGCAGGCGTTAGGAGAAATAGTTAGTTCGCTGTCGGTGAAGGCGTACAGCGCGTCGCGGGTCTGGTCGGGGTCCGCGCCGGCTGGCAGATAGACGAGGATGTCTGCATTCGCGGCGGTGTTGTCCTCGATCTTGGCGATCTTGATTTTTCCTTTGTCGGCGGCGGCGACGATGGACTCCATCAGCCCGCCGGTGGTGGTGCCGAAGGGGATTTCGGTGATCCGCAGATAACCTTTTTTCTCGGTGGAAATGCGGGCGCGGACCCGGACTTTTCCACCGCGCAAACCGTCGCGGTAGTCGGACGCGTCCATGATGCCGGCGGTGGGGAAATCCGGGATCAGCGTGAACGGTTGGTCGCGCAGGACGGCGATGGACGCTTCGATGAGTTCGTGGAAATTGTGCGGCAGGATCTTGCAGGCGAGACCGACGGCGATGCCTTCGACGCCCTGGGCCAACAACAGTGGGAACTTGACCGGCAGGGTGTCCGGCTCCTTGCGGCGGCCGTCGTAGCTGGGGAGCCAGTTGGTGGTTTTCGGGTTGAAGACGACTTCGTTGGCGAACTTCGTGAGACGGGCCTCGATGTATCGCGGGGCGGCTGCCCCGTCGCCAGTGAGAGTGTTGCCCCAGTTGCCCTGGGTGTCGATGAGCAGGTCCTTTTGCCCGAGTCCGACGATGGCCGCGCCGATCGACTGGTCGCCGTGCGGGTGGTAGTTCATCGTGTTTCCAACGATCCCGGCGACCTTGTTGTAGCGACCGTCGTCCAGTTCGTCCATCGCGTGGAGGATCCGGCGCTGGACCGGCTTGAGGCCATCGAAGAGGTGCGGCACCGCGCGCTCAAGGATGACGTAGCTGGCGTAATCGAGGAAATAGTCGGAATACATCGCTCCAAGCGAGGCATGTTGGTCCGGGTCGTGCGTCATGTGGCGGATTGGTTAAAGAACCCGGAGCACCCGCGCAAGCCTGAGGTGAGTGCGAAAGTGAACGAAGCACATCGCCGCCGGGCGTCTCCAACCCGGCATCCCAATCTTCACCGTCGGGTCTGTTGGTTTTGACCCGGTCGAAGTTCGCCATGAGACAAAATTGCGGGTCTCGCTATTTCTTTCGCGGCTTCTTCGTTTTCGCGGGCGCCTGCGGAGGTTGCTTGCGGGCCTTCGCGCCCTGCTTTGGGGGCGTGCTGGCCTTTTGATCACTCGCTTTGTCAGGTGCCGGATGACGGGCAAATTTCGCAAGCGCCGAAAGCATGACCCCGACCGCTTTGCGCTCGGCGGCATTCCCGCGCTGGCGGTATTTGGCGAGGACGAACACCGCGTTCTCATAAACCGAACCCCACTTGCCGACGGCGCTCACTCGGTTGTGATGCTTTTCGAACTCGCTCACCAAGCCCTCGACGTGCTCGGCGAGAGTGCCCGCTAGAATCGAAGCGTAAACGTCGAGCTCGGTTTGTCCCACAACGCTGTAAAAATCCGTTGGGGCGGACGCCATGGACTTGCGGATGGAGTCCAAGAGAATCGGATCGACGGCTCCTTGAGTTTTTCCAGATGGGCCGACGGCAATTTCAGCAGCCAGGCGGTTCATCGCAGGATAGAACAAGTTGACCGACGCGGCGGGATCTTTCGCGAGAGCGGTGAGTGCGATCGTCTCCGCTGCGCCGTAATGCGCCTTCATTTGCTCGATCGCCTCGGCTTCCTCTGGTTGATTTCCCGCAGCGCCTTCGACCATCGCCCGACGCTTGCAAGCAGACCCATAGAGGCTATGGCGCTCGATGGTCGGGCCAATTTTGAGGAGTGTATCGAGGAGCCCAATGGCGTAGGCAATATCGGCAAGCGCTTGCTTTCGCGCGGCATCATCGTTGAGGTTAGATGCCACGTTTTTCCATGCCTGCCTGACTTTCAGGTTCGCGAGCTGCTCAACTGCGGCGAGCGACGCCGTGCCATCCAGCATCAAGCGCGCTTGCTCATACCACCTAATGGCTTCGGGCATATTGCCGGCCTTTGCCCAAGCGTTGCCGAACGCTTCGGCCAACTCACCGCTGTCCTGCCAGAACCGTTCGGTGGCAATCTCCAGGTAGCGCAGACTTTCGGCCTGCTTTTTGGCATCAGCACCTTGGTATTCGCTTCTGACGGCCATCGTCTCGAGAATCAGGCGGAGTGCGACGCCGGAGCCGATGCCGGCGAACTCCTGAGCCAGTGGCGGTGTCACGGGCCTCTGGGAATCGCCCACGTTGCGGCGGAAATGCCAGTCTGGATCCCCATAGCATTGATAGGCAGCCCAGGTGTTGCCCCCCATCCTGCGTGCCTCGTCTCTGGCGGCGGCGACCGCGTCGATGAACGAGAAGTCTGCAAGAAGCTTGTCGTAAAAGGTCGTGGCGAATTTCTCCGCCGGCGCATCCTCCACGGCCCAGCCGGCGGCAATCACGCAGCGGACGCCTGCGGTGATGAGAGCTTCCGCCACGCCCGAAGCGAAGGCGACGCGATTGTAGTTCGGGGACTCGAGTGCGCTGGCACCACCATTCGCAAGGTGGCAGCAATTGACGAATACCAGCTCGGGAACGGACGGCAGCGCGCGGATCTCGTCGGCTCCAAAAAATGTTTTGTCCGAGAGGACGACACCACGGTTGATGGTCTTCCCATCGATCTTGGAAGGCGGTTCACCGTGTCCCGCGATGTGAATGATCCGGTAAGGGCCCGCCATCGCGGCGTTCAGCACCTCCCGCATGTTCGGCTCCCTATCGCCATCGAGGCTGATCAGGGTCTTCAGCTTCGGTCCCGAAGCCTGTTCATCGAGCGACGAGCCCAGGCATTTGGTCACAGCAGTGGCTTCGCTGCGCGCACCGAACAGCACCGGGTAAGTACTGCGGTCGCAGGCCGGATCACCAATGATGAGCACACTGTCGTCCGCCGTAGCGTCGCGAGCTGCTTGTCGGGCATCCCTGCGAGTGCGGAGCTTGCGCAGCAGTTTTGTGCGGATCGCCCATGGCCGGTCGTCGGCGCTCCCCAGAACCTGGCTGTCGAGCAATTCCCACGGAATCGGGGCCGTGCCGCGATCGAGTTCGAGGACCGTGGCACCGCTGCTGGCCATGAACGGCTCAAGGTCGACCGGCACCAGCAAGCGGAAAAGCGTGCGACCGATCTGCCCGTCCTGGCAGGTGCTGTTTGAAGCCTGCTCCACGAGCGCGCGAACGAGGGTCAACTGCGCGCTCTGGGTGCGGACCTCGCTCCGTGCGCGTTTGCTGTCGATGCTGTAAGCAATCTGGTCAATCTGCTCCTCGTCGCGCTGCACAAGCGCGCTGATGAAGTCGTAGTCGGCACCGCGATAGCCGATTTCCGGGGGCCGCGGCAGCGCACCGATGCCTTTCTCGATCGCTGGCTGGACCTTGTAAAGCGAGGGTGCGGACTCGGCAAGCGAACCCAGGGACCGCCAGGCTTCGGCAGCCCGGCTGAGGTAGAGTTCGATGATGCGAAGGTCGACGACGCGTGGCCAGCGCGGGCAGTCCTTTTGATCCCGGGCGATTCTGACATTCGCTTCGCGCACCCCGTGCGCGATGAGCTGGGCGGCCTGTCCAGGACTGATGCCCGAGCCGCCGCTACCGATGAGTGTTGTCGCCACCTTGAATGTGATGGGAGGATCGGGCAGTTCGGTCAGCCGCTGCGCCCATGCAAGGACCGCCTGCCGCACCGTTGCGATGAGGTCGGTGCCGCGCAGCTCGTTTTCCGCGCCGAGCCCGGCCACGATGACGGCATGGGGTCGCGGGACTTGCCACGGGTTGTTAGGGGACTGCTGGAGGTTGAGGAAGACCTGACAATCGCCGGCCGCCTCGGGATACCGGCCGCGCAACAGCGCCGCGCTCATAGCTCCGTCGATCGTGCGGTCCATGACGGCTTCAGTGCCGGTCAGGCGGGATGAGCGGTAATGGCCGAGGATCAGCGGTTCCGCGACGTAGGTCAGGTCGCCATTCACGACCGTGATCTTGAAACCGGACTCCGGCGCTGCGGCGCGGGAGGGCGATCCGGCGCTGTCGGGGAAACCCAGGATCTCCGAAGTCTCCTCTGGCGGCGGTGCGGTGGCAAATACGGCGCGGGATGGCCGGCTGCGGACGAGGGCCGCAGTGGTCGCCGCACCGCGAGACGCCGAATGGGAAAGCCGCAATAAGAGCTTGGTATCGCCCGTTGCGAGCAGCTCGCGAAAGGCCTCGAACGCGCCTTTCTTTTTGGGCAACGATCCGTGCTCGCAATCGAGGGTCCAGGTGCGGACGCCGGGAAGCAGCGCACTTGATAGAGTGACGCGGCCGTCGCCTTGTTCCGGAGCGCCGAGATACACGAGTCCGTCGTCTGGCGTGGAATTGTAGGCCGCAGGAGTGAATGCAGCCTTGCCGACGATGAGCAGGATCTTGTCCGCAAACACCAGCAAATCATTCTGGACTTGCGCATCCAGCTTGCGGCGAAGCGCCACCGCCGCGTCCAGCACGCCCTGTTCCGGAATGCCCCATTGCGCCTGCTTCAACTGGAGCGGAAGCCGATGCCAGAAGCTGGCTTTCTCGAGACTCGCGAGATCTTCATCAGCGAGTTTCCGCCATTCAGATTCCTGGCCGAGTCTCGTGAGCAGGTTTGCTTGAAGCTGCAGCAAACCCGGAAACTGCGCGATCAATTGCCGCGTCTCGTAGCTACGGAACGGCGCGCCCACCGTCGTCAGCAGATTGCCGAAGGTGTCGTCGCCCGAGAGCATTTGCATGGGCGCAAACGACCCGCCGTTTGGAGTGCCGAGCATCAGCAGACGCGCGCCCGGCACCTTCATCATCCGGTTCCAGGTTTTAGGTCTCACAATTTGCATGGTGCGCGCGACCAGGCCGCCCATCGAGTGCGCGATCAGCCGCACCGGCTTGCCCGTTGTCTTTCGCGCGTCGAGGGCTTTTTCGACGACATCGGCAAGATTGTTAGCCGCCTCGTCGATGGGACGACGCCAGTCGAAGGCGCACGACGAGACGTCGTGATCGCTCGACATGACGCGGATGAGATCCTCGTACAACGAATCGAGCGGTCCGTCCTCCGTCACGGGATCGGGTAGGGCCGGATGGTAGGCGAGGCGCTGGAAGCCATTCGCCAGCCGCCACCCAAGCCACACCCGATCCTTGCCGGCTTTGAGATTGCTGCCGAGGATTCCCGGCAGGACGATCAGCGCCGGCAGATCAGCCGCCGACTTCGGACTGCGTTGTCCGATGGCTGCGCGCTCGCCGGTCGCCGATGAGCCTGCCCACGAGAGCGGGCCGATGACCTTGAACCCGGGAGGCTTTTCAGCGGTGAGGCCACCAACAATGGCCGTGGCGGTGTCGATGTTGGCGAAATAGTTGAAATGAGAGACCTGGCCGCCGCGGTCGAGCATGAAGAGCGACTTCTCCTTGCGCGGCGTGCCGCCGTACATCGAGCGCGTTTGAACGACCAGGTCGTTGTCCGTCCAAAAGAAGGCGTCCGAGAGCAGCGTCTTCATCCAGGAAACGACGGAATCGCCTTGCATGTCGCCGGCTATGACCCGCAGGTCGCCCGGAAGCTGCTCGTCGGTGGAATGCAACCACTGGACGAGCGGGCTGTCGGGAATCTGCGCAGCCAGGCCAGGCAGCATGTCGGGCTCAGCACGCCGCCGGGCGACTTCGCCGAGAAACTCGACGAACTCCGGCGCGATCGGCACGCCGGCCAACTGCAATGCCCACTTCACGCCTGAGAGGTAAGCGTCGAGCCGATTCGAGGCGAGCAACGTGCCGCGCGCGGGACAGGCCACGCGGACGACCCGCTTGATCGTTACCTTCTTGTCACGAAGCATGGTGACGAGCGTACGCAGGTCGGTCGACTGCTTCACCGTCCAGCCCTTGAGCGAGCCAAGCGCGTCCGGCTGCATCATCGCCGCGCGGGCAAGCACCTCAGCCACCAAGCCGCCCCGGGAATGCGTCAGGAGATGCAGATGGGCGCCAGGTTCGAGGGCCTTTGCCAGCGTCAGCGCATTGCTGACCGGGTGCTCGCCGAGCGTGGCGTGTTCAAGCGCGAAGACGCCTCCGGGATGGGAGTTGAAAAGTTCGCTGACTTTCTCGGGATGATCCGTCCACAGCTTTTTGAAGGTCCCGACGGTGTCGGAAAACGTGCCGTGAATCAGGACGAGGGCTGGTTTGTCGCCGGTCGGAATTCTCGAAGTGGTCTTCCCTTTCAGGGACGACAACTCTGCCGCGTTCAGCGCATAAACGCCCTCGGTAACGCGGCCATCAAATCCCTTAACGACCTTCGACGCGAAGAAATCCGCAGCCTTGTCGGTGATCAAATCTTTAACCAGATCGGTGACGATATCGATGCCTTTGACGAGCACGTCGCCGAGAAAGCCACGCGAAGCCCCGCGAGTCGGATTGGCCTGTTCCCCGCGCCACTGCAAGCGCACCGGCACCCGCACATCGCCGGATTTCACCTCGGCATCCGTGGCACTGCGAGCGGCCGGGTCAAGCTGAGCGGCGAGCAGCTCTTTCGCGGTCTCCGGATGCAGCCAAAGCGAGGGCCCGTTCGCAATGTGCAGCACAACGACGTCCTGGCCCGGGACAGCATCCACCCGCACGTCGCCACCCGCCGCACGTTGCGCGGTCACGCGCACCGACTGCGAGACGCGACCCGGCGTCGAGCCATCCCCCGGCACCGCGCCGCCACGCGAATTGCCGCCAACTTGAACACCTGAAACGACGAACGTAATTTTTTCCATGGCTTCAAAATGAGGGTTTGGAATTTGTGATAGCCCCACACGACGTTTCGACACGCTTCAGAAGGGCCGGATCGCAGAGGCAGGGGAGAAGAACTGGCGGAACTTCATCCGGGGGGTATCCAAGTTCACCGGGGAACATGCGTGCAAATCCTCAGAGCTGTAAAGTTGAAACGCCAATCCACCTTCACCCGCTGTCGTGAGCCCCGATTCCCGGAGATTGCTCTTGCCCGCAGGAGTGCTAAATCTTCTTCATGAAATCAAACCCAACTGGCGCCTGTGAACTCGACCGGCGCGATTGGCTCAAGACCGCAGCTCTCGGAGGGGCTGCCACAATTTTCACGGGAGCGAACGCCTCATCCCAAGTGTACACCCCTGCCACCAAAGTGCGAGGAGTGGTCTTCATGGTGTCCGACGGCATGAGTCCCGGCGTTCTAACTTTGGCTGAGGCCTACTCCAAGCTCACCCGCAAACACGGCACGCAATGGTACTCGCTCTTCAATGACCGCAACGCCGCCCGCGGGCTGATGGACACGGCCTCCGCGAACTCGATGGTCACGGATTCCGCCGCGGCTTCCAGCTCCTGGGGCGGCGGCCAGCGGGTCAACAACGGTTCGATCAACGTCAGCACCGACGGCAGGGAGATCACTCCCATCGCCGCGATCTTGAAGAAGAAGGGCGTGCGGATCGGCCTTGTTAGCACCGCCACCATCACCCACGCCACGCCCGCCGGATTCGCGTCCTCCGTTTCAAAACGCGGGGACGAGGACGACATCGCCCCGCAATACCTCGACCGCGTGGATGTCCTGCTAGGCGGCGGCTCCGGCCATTTCAGCCCAAAGGATCGCGCTGACAAACGCGACCTCTCCGGCGATTTCGCGAAGGCGGGCTATGACATCGTCAACAACCGCGACTCACTGCTTGCCTCGCGCGGGGAAAAACTGCTAGGCACTTTCACCCGCGGCCATCTGCCCTTCTCCATCGACCGCGATCAGAACCCGGCGATGGCCGCCGCGGTCCCCACGCTCACCGAAATGGCGCAGGCCGCGCTCACCCGGTTTCTCGCCAGCGACAAACCGTTTCTCCTGCAGGTCGAAGGCGCCCGCATCGACCACGCCGCCCACCTCAACGACATCGGCGCACTGCTGGGCGAGCAGCTCGCGTTCGACGACGCGCTCGCCGCGGTCATGGTGCTCATCGGCAAACGGGATGACATCTTGTTAGTTGTCACCAGTGACCACGGCAACGCCAACCCCGGCCTCAACGGCATGGGCAATGGCTACGCCGAAAGCACCCAGCGCTTCGCGCGGATCACCAACATGAAGGCGTCCCACGAACGGCTGTTCGCCGAGTGGGCCAAAACCAAAGGCGGGACCACCGACCAGCTCACCCAGCTCATCAAACAGCACCTCGATTTCACGCTGAAGTCCGAGCAAGCCGCCGCACTGATAGAAATTTTCGAGAAACACCCGGTCGTCGAGTGGAATGAGCAGCTCAGCAAGCCGGAGGGCTTGTTAGGCCAGTTTGCGGGCAACCACACCGGCATCGGCTGGACCGGCACGACCCACACCTCGGATCCCACGCTGGTTTCCGCGGTCGGCCCGCAGTCGGGTCGTTTTACGGGGATGGTCAGGAACACCGATGTGTTCGGGCATCTGATGGAGATGTTAGGGTAGGGCAACGCCGGACCGCGAGCCTCCAGGCTCGCTGCGAAAGAAGCGCCAACAGGAACGGGCGAAGGCGCTATTCTTTGGCGTCCCTTTCGCTTGCGAGTCTGGAGACTCGCGTTCCCAGGAACACCATCATCGCGATCCAGCCGAGAAACGCTCCGGCGTAACTCCCGAGATGGATAGCTGCCACGCGGTTGAAAGCAGTGGTGTCCGTCACTCCCATCGAGTCCAATGCTTCTCGCCACTCGGGGCGATTTCCAAAAAGCGAGGGGCCAATAAAGAAACCGCTGATTCCGAACATTACCGTGATGCCGACGATGATTGCCATGGCCCTCATCACCCGCTTTCCCGGCGACTTGAATTTGGGCAACGCGATCCGGGCGAGAAACCATGCGGCGATCAAGCCAACCCACCAGGTTGCTAGAAAGCCGATCTCCGCGACGAAGACCCGCCTCGGGAATCCGAAATCCGCGGCGCGGAACTGGTCGAATTTCATCCGCGTGAAATACTCGGGCGCAATCGTGTAGGTGATCTGGTCGTGGAGGATGCCGAAACACCCGGCGATCAGGGCACCGGCCAGCGCTAACAGCGTTGCCTTGCGCAAGTCTCCGGCACTGGCGGAGGGAATGATCAATGAGGATAACTTTTTGATAGGCTCAAAGTGACCGATCCGTCCGGCGTGTCAAACCGGCGAGTTTCCATCCGGAGGGTGGATATCCGGTCCACCCGTGTCGACCGAAGGTCGACACTCCTCAAGCGCCTTCCGGCGCATGCCGCGTGGTGAAAAACACCTCCATCCGGTGATGGAGATCATCGTAAAAGCGCTTCTTAATGGCCTCGAACGCGGCACGTTTGTCTCCTTCCGCGACGCCGATGTGTTGCTCCTCAAACTTCATTTTCTCGGCGAAGGCTCTTTCCATCTCTACCAGCGAATCGAGAAACTCGCGGGCGGCGCGAGTGTGCTCGACGCCATCGACCAAGGCATTTTCAAGGCGCTGGTTGCGGGTAACGGCGATCAAGTTGCCGTTGGAAAGCTGCTCCATGTAACGGGTGCGGCTCTGGCGGAACGCACGGTGCTCGGTGTCGAAGGTGATTTCATCGCGGTCCACGAGCGAATCATAGGGACCGGCCTTGGTGAAGAATTTCACCATCAGCGGGATGGTGTCCACCAACATGAACAGGAGTGTTAGAATGACGTAGGTGTAAAAGGCGAACTGCCCGCCCTGGTTGCCGGCTTGGAAAAGCGCGTGGAGCGCGAGGGTCTGGGTGAGGATGTCGCGGCGGGGTTCGGCGCGGAGGTCTGCGAGGCGGTTGGACTCCTCGGTGCCGACGGCGGCGAGTTCGCCCTGGACGCGGTTGAGGTCGGCCAGGCGGGTGTCGATCTGTTGCTTGATAGTTTCGCGAAGGGCGTTCTGTTGGGTGACGAATTGCCCTGCTTGATCGCTTTCGACCTTTTGTTTGAGCCCGGCGACGCGCTCGGCCTCGGTTTTGTTAGTCGCGGCGATTTCCGCGAGTTTGGATTCGAAGAGCGCGATGGCGGCGGCTTCGGCCTGACGCGATTGGGTTTGGAGGGTGGCTTTCTCCGCGGTGAGGTGTTCGAGCAGGCTCCCGAGGCGCTTGGATTCCTCGCGGCGTGGTTCGAGCTGGTCGGAGCGGATCGAACGGGCACGCGGACCTTCTCCACGCATGCCGGAACGCTGGCCGTTGAGCTCGCGCTCGAACTCAGCCTGCCAGAAACCCAGTTCGGTCTGGAGCTTGGCGTATTGCGGAGAAAACTCGCCGGACTGCTTTTCGATGACTGATAGACGTTCGCGGAAAGGCGCGGTCCCTTCGTCGATGGCCGTCTTGAGTTCGGCCTGCTGATCGGCGGTGAGACCGGGAATGGCCGCCTTGGCGTCCTCGGTTTCCTGAAGGATGAAACGGGCTTGGAATGACTCGTTCCACCTGGTGCGTTGCTCGGCAAGCGCGGTTTCGAGCACCGTGATCTGGCTGCGGACTTTCTCCTTCTCACCCGCGAACCCGCTGCGGACGACTTCGATTTCCGCCGCGCGGTCTTTTTCGATGACCTGTGAGATCGTGTCGCGGAATAGCAGCAGAACCAGTGGGTGGGCGATGGTGATCCCCATCAGAATGGCAACAACAAGCCGCAGAAAAAACTGAGACAGTTTCCGGAAAAAAGACGCATACGCCCGGTAGCTGGCAAGCAGCGCGCGGTCGATGGTGAGGATGATGAAGGCCCAGACCGCGGCGACCGGATAGATGACGCGGGGGTCATCGGTGAGGGTGGAAAGCGCATACGCGCAGGCGATGAAGGCGAACGCGCACGGCACGAGCACGGTGGCACCGAAGGCGACGTATTTCCGCTGCTCCCAGGCCGGGCATTGTTCGAGGGTTTCGGTGCCGACCCCGGAGAGCCAGAAAAACGCGCGTTTGAGGAAGTGCATGGTTTCGGAGGAATAAGCGTGTCACTACTTTGTCGCGTCCCGAGATATTTCAAATCATTCCCAGCTAAAATCTTGACGATATCCTCCGCATGCACCACTCATTACCACATGAGTTATGCAATGACATTGGTGCGAACCAGCGTGTCTCTGGATACCGGGACGCTGAGCGTCTTGGACGAACTGGCAAAACGCTGGTCGGTCTCGAAGGCCGAGGTCATGCGCCGGGCCATTCGCAAGATCAAGGAGACTGCGGATGAGGAAGACCAACGTCCGAGTCCTCTCCAAGCGTTGGAGTGGCTTCAGAATGGCGCGGGTCTCAGCGTAGCCGAAGCAGAGGAGTTCAAGGCCAACGTCGAAGCCGAGCGTCAGGCGAAACGATATTGGTGGGAGGCATGATTCATCTGGACACCAATTTCCTGGTGGATCTGGTGACCGCAGGCTCGCCAGGAGGCCTGAAAATTCTCGGGTGGTTGAAATCCGGAAACTCCGTCACCACCAGCGCGGTGGCATGGTCGGAATTTTGCAACGGTCCGTTGTCGAAATTACAAAAGGACGCGGCGTTCACGGTGCTCGATCGAAAAATTGCGGAATTCACCTGGCGGGAAGCGGAGGAGGCCGCGCGGCTTTTCAACATGAGCGGCCGGCGGCGAGGATCGCACGCGAATTGCATGATCGCCGCGGCCGCCATCGTTTCGGGACACCCGCTGGCAACTTTCAACACCGCGGATTTCCAGCGGTTGGTGCCATTCGGGTTGGTGCTCGAAGGTTGAGGTTGCCGGATGGGCCGGGACATTTAGTCTCCGGCGATGCTCAACCGCTTTTACGGGGCTTTTGACACGGAGCGGCGCTCGGGTGCCTGCGACGGGGCCGACTATCGAACGCCATTCCAAATCGACCGCGACCGGGTGCTGCACACGCCGACATTCCGGCGTTTGCAAAACAAGACGCAGGTCTTCTGGAGCGGCGAGTATGATTTCTATCGAACAAGGCTGACGCACTCGCTTGAGGTGGCACAAATCGGCAAGTCGATTTCCTACTGGCTCAAGAGCCGTCCGGACGGTCCGCTGGGCGATGACTTTTTCATCGACCCGGATCTCGTCGAGGCGATCTGCCTTTCCCACGATCTCGGGCATCCGCCATTCGGCCATGCCGGTGAGCGGACGTTGAACCACCTGATGCGCGAGCATGGCGGCTTTGAGGGCAATGCCCAAACGCTGCGCCTTCTCACCGAGCGGATCTTCTCCGCGAAGCGCAGCGGCATGGACCCGACGCGAGCGTTTCTCGATGGAGTGCTGAAATACAAGTCGCTGTGGACCGAGCTCGGAAACCAGCCGGAGCATCATTTCATTTACGACAGCCAGCACGTCTATCTGGACTGGGCGATGGGCGGCAACGATTTCCCGCTGGAACTAACAGCGGGCAAGCTGCGGGACAAGTTCAAGTCGATCGAGTGCCAGGTCATGGACTGGGCGGACGACACCGCCTACTCGCTCCACGATCTATCAGACAGTGTGCGTGCGGGGTTTCTCAACATCGAAAAAATTGAGGCCTGGGCGGAGAAACATGGCGAACCAACCGGCGACGCGACTCCGCTGGGCGACCTCATGAGGTCCATCCGCCGCAAGCGTGTGGATCCGTTCGTGGGGAAACGGATCGGCAAATACATCCAGTCCACGAGACTGGATGCGGATGTCAATTTCCTGAGCGGCGCGACGAATCGTTACCGCTATCGGCTCGCCATCGATGACTCGGTGAAAGCCGAGTCCAGCTTGTTCAAGCGTCTGGCTTACGAGGTGGTGTTCCTCTCCCCGCAGTTGAAGCAACTGGAACACAAGGGAAGCAGGATGCTGCGCCAGCTATGGGAAGTGCTTGGCGAGCGCTACATCTCACAACAGAAAATCGATGGTCAGGATTTCCAACTTCTCCCCGCCGACACAGCCCAGGAAATCGCGGCCGCGCCCGATGAAGCCGCGCGGGCACGGCTGGTCTGCGATTTCCTATCAGGCATGACCGACGGCTACGCCGCGCGTACTTACAAGCGCCTGTTCTCGCCGGACTTCGGATCGATCGGGGATTTGATCGGGTGATGCCAAATTTTCGTTTGTCCCTGGTGCAAGGATCTGCCGTCTCATTTATCCCCGAAGCTAAACAGTTGCTTGTCGCCCCGAACGATGAGGCGGCCATTCGCGCTGATGGGTGAGGAAATCACGCCCTCGCCGAGCGGATAGGTTTTCACATCCAGCAGATCATTTTCCCCGATCCGCCCGCTGATCAACGTCCCGTCCTCCCGCACGCAGAAAAACCGATCGCCGGCAATCAGCGGCGACGAGTAGTAAACTTGGGGCGCCTTCGGCAGATTCGCTTCCCAAAGGTGTTTGCCGGACTTCGCCTCCAAACAGGTGAGTCGCCCGCGTTGCGGACCGCCGTCTTTGAGGACATAGACTTTGCCGCCATGCATGACCGGAGTTGCCGCATCGGTCCCGATCTTGTCGTCCCGCCACAACCAGTGGCTCTCCGACACGTCACCACGGCCATCCAGACGGATCGCGGCCAAAGCATTGCCGCGGTTGAAGGGCACTACCGCGATATCGTTCTCGACCACCGCGGAGGCGATCACGCGCTGCATCCCCTCGCGCTTCGGATTGAAGCCGCCGCATTCCCAGACCAGCTTCCCGGTCGCCGCGTCGTGCCCCGTCAGGTGGTCCGCCCCCCAACTCACAATCAGCTCCCGACCATTTACCGTGACCACATGCGGTGTGGTGTAGGCGTCCCCCGACTCTTTGGCCGTTTCGTATTTCCGCGGAGTTTTCCAAACTTCCTTGCCGGTCTCCAAGTCGAGGGACACCAGGTAGGATTCGCCGCCGGTCTGCATGACAGCGATCACCACCCGGCCCGCGGCGAAGACCGGGGATGTCCCTTGATCCCACCACAGCGTGTCTTTGCCATAACGTTCATGCAGATTGATTTGCCAGCGGGGGCTGCCATCGAGGCTCAAACAGGCGACGGTGCCCGATTTGAAATAGGCGATGACCACCTTGCCATCGGTGATCGGCGAGGAATTGGCTGAGCTCCCGACCCGTTGTCCGCGCCCCGGCGTCAGAGCTCCGAAATCCCGCCGCCACAGCTCTTTGCCGGCGGCATCAAACGCCAGCAAACCGTCCTTTTCGCCGATCGGGCAAGTGACATACACCCGATCGTCCCAAATGATCGGAGTCGAACAGCCGCGACCCGGGAGTTCGGCTTTCCACAACAGTTTTCCCTCCAGATCCAACGGCGGCGGTTTCCCGGTTGACGCGCCGTTACCGCCGGCTCCTCGCCACGCTGGCCAGTTTTCCGCAGCCACGAGAGCGGTCGCCATTAAAAAGAACCATCCGAAGATATTTCGTTTCATCCTGCCTGAATACGGCTCGCGAAGGAATATCTCGCTTCAATTTTGATCCAGGCAAACTTCCAAGTGTCCTTCTTCAAAAAGATTTCAATCCTCCGCACATTGGGAACCACCGTCCGCAAAGCAAAAGGGAGCCTTGCGGCTCCCTAAGCTGTTGAAAAAGAAATGGTGGGTAGAGATGGATTCGAACCAACGTAAGCTTTCGCTAGCAGATTTACAGTCTGCCCCCTTTAGCCACTCGGGCATCTACCCATTCCGCTTGTCGCGGGGCGGATGTATGGGGAACCCCGCCGGGCCTGACAAGGAAAACCTTGCCCTCAACCGCAAAAACTTTCGGAGTTGCCGCGCAAAGGTGCTGGATCGAAAATCCTTCAATCGTCCGCCGACTGGCGCTTCGAACCCACCAGACCGGCCATCGACAAGGTCATGAGATACCTGGCCAAGGGAATCCGTCGGCAAATCCCGAAAAATACCCACCTGACCGGCGTGAGCCATTCGTGGTCAGATTGAAACCACGGCGTCAGCCAGCGGGTGGCGAGCTGATAGTAGCGAAGAGCCAGCCGGCGCCGGCGCTGATAGAGGGCCAGCGCGCCTGGCAGCGGGTGACGGGTGAGACAATCCGCAAGGCATGAGGCGTCAGCGAGGGCGAGATTCACGCCTTGTCCAAGTTGCGGGCTCATGGCGTGGGCGGCATCGCCGAGGACGACGATCCCATCGCCATACCAGCGCCGCATCCGCACGTCGCCGTAGCGGGCGGTGAGCACTTGGTCCCAACCGGCGATCTGGTCTAGCAGGCCCGCCGCCTTTGGGCACAGCGCGAGGATTTGTTGCTTCCACTCCTCAATCGGCCGGGCCCGCCACGCCGCATCGTCCGCAATCTTGATACTCCAGAACAGGCTGACCAAGGGCGCGCTGCCTTCGAGTTCAAGGCCCGTGGCGAGGAATCCTCCCAGTTTGCGGGTTCCGCTCACAACCTGATAAAGCTCGTTCTCCGGGAAAATACCGTGGTTTTTGCCGATGAACCAATGTGCGCCCCACGGATAACCGCGGTTCACGCCGCCGGTTTCGACGAGATTACGGAGCTTCGAGCGCGCGCCGTCGGCGACCACCAGCAAATCGAATCCGCCGCACTCGTCGCCAGTGGTCGATCGGAGAATCCAGCGACTTTCCGGCCTGCTGGTGTCAGCAACCTCCCAGCCCCAGCGAACTTCGACTCCGGCGGCGCGCATTGCTTCTATCAGATGATGCAGCAGAACCGGCCGGTGCAATCCCGCGCCGAAACTCCACTGCCCCAGCTCGCGGTATTTCAAATCCAGCAAGGTCTTGCCGCCGGCATCGACGACGTGAAGGAAATCCACCTTGGCGGCATGGGCGAGGACCGCGTCCAGGATTCCAAGCTCTTCCAAAACTCCCATCCCGGACGGCTGCAGCAGGAAACCGGCACCCACCGCCTTGCATTCCTCCGCCCGCTCAAACAGCACCACCTCATGCCCGAGCCGGCTCAACAACACCGCCGCCGCAGGCCCTGCGGTACCGCAGCCGACGATCGCGATGCGGAGTGATTTGGGTGTCATCGGCAAATTCTAACGGCTTGGATCACCGCAACGCGTAGTGCCCGCTGTCCACGATGTAAAGGTTCATGAGCCAAGCGGCTGCGGCGTTTCCCCGCAAGCCGGACCCGGAGAGTCTCGCTCCCAGTCCATCCTCATCCACGTTCAAACAGTCGCGCCATCACCTGCCGACTCAACGGCAGCCCCAGCATCACATCCACCGCCCCGATCTGAAACATCATCACGATGCACCAGAACACCGCCTGATAGGAAACCTTCGAGCACTTATGCCGCAACCGCCTTTGGGCGAGGAACGCGCCCGGCCAACCGCCCAGCAATTCCGCCAGATGCAGCGTGCTCTCCGGCACCCGCCATCCCGCGGCCATGGCCCGCCCCTTGTCGTGGGCATACATGACGTAAGTGATCACCGAGGAGATCGCAAACACCCCGATCCCCAACCAAGCGGGTAACGGCAACCAAGCCAACGCCAGCCCGGGCAGAATCAACAATGCGGTCAGCAGAATCCAACTCCCGATGCCCACCCTTCCGCCCTGTTTCACCAGCGTCACCCGCATTGCGCAGGCCCGGCCTTTGGGATCGGCTCCCATCATGAACCGGACTTCCTCACCGACCCGCGGCCTGCGCTGTCCGCGCTCGAAGTCGCGGATGTGCGCGAACACGGTCTTGTCACCATAGCGAATCCGCCCGCAGCCCTTGCCATCGTTCCACTGCGAAATCTTCCCTTCCTGCGGAGAGCTGGCTTGGAAATTCTGGAACGGTTCGTCACGCATGGCGGGATACTTCTAGCTGATAGGGATCCAGCGCATCACCACAGCCCGAAGTTGCCGGTGCGCATGATGTAGACACCCATGAGGAAATTCGCCGTGGCGTGCATGACGACGCAGGCACCGAGGTTCTTGCTCCAGACGCAGAGGAGATATGTCAGACTTCCGTAAACGAAAGCCCCGGCGTAATCCACCGGCGCGTGGGCGGCCATGAACAGACCGGTTACTATCAGATAAGACAGCCAATGAGGGCGGCCGAACGGTTGCTTCCAGTAGTCGCCTTCCCAATCGCAGACGAAGCGCATGAGGAAGCCGCGCCAGAAGATTTCCTCGACCAGAGCGACGACGATGGTCGCCCGAAAAAAACGGAAAACCAAGGACGTCCACCAGGCTAACGGATTCTGGAACAGGCCGGGATCGAAGCCTTCCTTGCGTTCCGCGACGCCGAGGTAGTGGAGCAGGCCGGTGGTTTTTCCGGTCAAGCCCCACGCGTCATACAGCGCGGTTGGCAGCAGCCAGAAGCCGATGCCAAGCGCGCCGAAGACGATGCCCGCCAGCGACCATTTGAGCGACCAGTCGAATTTGTAGAACCGCCAAAATCTAACGAGCACTCCCAAGGTGACGAGCGCCTGCACCGGATAGATGAACTGCGCCGGATCCTGCCGCCACCAAGGGGCGTCCGGGTGTTTCCACTCGATGAAGCCGCCGATGAGTTGCAGCAGGATCAGGAACGCCATGAACACCGCGAAGGGGACCACATGCGCGCGGGTGAGCCGCTCGGGATCCTGCGGTGACGGTCCGGCGGTCATGCGGTTAGAGCCGGCCGACGAAGCGCTCGATCTTGTCGGTGGCCGTGCGGATGTCGTCGAACGCGGTGGCATAACAGCAGCGCAGGAAGCCCTCGCCGGAGGCACCGAACGCGCTGCCCGGCACGCAGGCGACGCTTTCCTGTTCCAACAGCTTCATCGCGAATTCCTTGCTTGTTAGGCCGGTTTTTCGGATGTCCGGAAAGACGTAGAACGCGCCGCCAGGAGTGTGACAGTCGAGACCGATTTCATTGAGCCGCTTCACCAGGAAATCGCGGCGCTGGTGGTAGCTGTTGCGCATGGCGATCATCGCGGGTTGGCCGTGCTCAAGCGCCTCGATGGCGGCGTTCTGGCTCATGATCGGCGCGCAGAGCATCGCGTATTGGTGGATTTTCATCATCGCTTCGATAATCGGCTGCGGCGCGCAGGCATAGCCTAACCGGAAGCCGGTCATCGCAAAAGCTTTCGAAAATCCGTGCAGCAGGATGGTGCGCTCCTTCATCCCCGGCAGCGAGGCGATGGACACGTGCGGTTCGGTTTCGTCGTAGCGAAGCTCGCTGTAGATTTCATCGGTCATCACGATCAGGTCGTGCTCGATGGCGAGTTTGGCGATCCCTTCGAGGTCGGCGCGCGAGGCGCAGGCTCCGGTCGGGTTGGTCGGGAAGTTGATGAAAATGATCCGCGTCCGCGGCGTGATCACGGCGGCGACGGCTTCGGGTTTCAGCGAGAATTCGTCCTCTTTGGTGGTCACCACCGGTACCGCGACGCCGTGCGCCATGACGATGCTGGGGCTGTAGGAAACATAGCAAGGCTCGTGATAGATCACCTCGTCGCCGGGGTTGAGCAACGCGCGCAACGCGATGTCGATGGCCTCCGAGACGCCGACGGTGACGAGCACTTCTTTGGCAGGCTCATAGGAAACATGGAAAAAGTCCTCCACGTAGCGGGAGATCGATTTCCGCAGCGAGAGCAGGCCGAGGTTGGAGGTGTAGGTCGTCTGGCCTTTTTCGAGCGAGTAAATCGCGGCTTCTCGGATGTGCCATGGAGTGACGAAGTCAGGCTCGCCTACGCCGAGCGAGATGACATCATCGCGGCCTTGTACGAGTTCGAAGAAGTCGCGGATCCCCGAGCGGGGAATCGAAGCAACGTTGGTGGCGATTTTCGCGGAGTAGTCCATGGCAAAGCCCGCCGGGCGGCGGGGGCGGGAATCTCAGCGGGATCAACCGCTTGCGTCAATCCCGGGAGCGGGGTTTTATTCGGGAGTCCAAAGTCATTCTGGTCCCGGGACGATGGGTGGCCCGTGCCAGTTGTTCGCGAGACTTGGGTCAGGCGACTCACATTCGGGAGAAAGCGGTTGATAAATCCCGGAAGATCACGGTCTATTAGCGCATGAAAATTCAAGCTCCCCGACTGATTGCGACGGCGCTCGCGGCAGCCTTTCTGGTATCCAGCGTCGGCTGCTATCCCTACACGTCCGACTACTATGGCCCGGCGGCTCCCAACGGTGCGACGGCTTACAATGGCGACGCGAAGGGCGGTTACGAGGCACCCGAGCCCGCGCCTCCACCGCAGCAACCCCGCTATGCCGGAGTCAATCCGGGGGTGGTGGTCGCCGGCGTGGCGGCAGCGGGGCTTCTCGGCTACGCGATCGGAAGCAATCATGGATATTACCCCGGTTACTATGGACCGGCCTATTACCGGCCCGTGCCCTACGGCTATTATGGTCCGCGTTACTACGGGGCCCGCTATTTCCGCTGATGGAAACCCGGCGGATCGATGGTGGGATCCGCTCAGCTCTTGTTAGCCGGCGGTCCGGGCACGACCCAATCCTCCGCAACCACCTTGGTGATTTCAAATTGAAGGCGTTCACCGCCTTCCACCCGGCGGATTTCCAAGGTTGCGCGGCTGAGTTTCCGACCATCCAAAAACAATCTTCCCATGGCGTCGGACACGTCCGAGCCCACCCGGCAATAGCCGCGCATGAGTGTTTCCGAATCGACCGAGGCCATTCCATAACACACCCATTGCTTGTCGTCGCCGAACGGGCCGTTGTAGTAAACATCCGGACAAACCATAACCCGCACCAGCGCCTGGTCAGCGCCCTTTTCCAACAGATCCTGCCAGGACGGAGTGACCGTGCGGGCAAACGCGTCGAAGTCGAGCTTCCAGTTGCCCGCCGTATCGGGCGTTAGAAATGCCAACCGCTGGATGGGCTTTTCCTTGCCCTTGTAGCTGACCAGCACGCCGTCCAACAGCAAACCGTTCACGTCCATGCTGCTGAGCCATTCGTAGCGATCGATGAAGCCATCGCGCTGCTCCGAGGCGCTGAGGAATGCCAGGATCTCGGCACGGCTGGAGGTCCCCATGCGGAACAGCGTGTCCAACAGTTCCGGATCGCGGTTGGCGATCGCCCGCTTCACCATCTCCAAGGCTTTCTCGCGGCTGGGGGAAGGAAACTTGGATGCAACCCTCACGTGGGCGTCGTAGTTGAAAAGCGTCCCGGCGACAGGCGCGGAATTTCGCGAAAGGTACGGCAGCAACCAAAATGTAACGGCCAAGCCGATCACCGTCAGGGTGACGACGCTGAGCAGCGCGGACCAGATGAGGAGCGACCTCCTGCGGGATGGATTTCCATCGGTTCTCCGCCTGCTGACGCGAAGGTCCGCGCCCGTCATTTCAGAATCGCGCAGCCGGGACACGCGGCCGAGGTTTGGGCCGTCCCTGCCGACGCTGCTACGGCGCGAAGAGATTCCTCGCTGGATATCGCGGGTTTTCATAATGGGTTTGAGATGGTAAATTCGACCTGCGTCGGCGTCATCAGGAACTCGCTGGGACCGCCACGGTCATCCGTGTCAGGATCCAATTCGTTCCCCCATGACTTACCATGGCCGGGACACTAGGGGATTTCCTGAGCGTCTTGCAAGCACCCAGACGGGGGGGGTCACTTGAAACCTTGGTCAAACGGCACGGCGCTTGTCACCCAATCCACGGAAACAACCTTGGAAATCTCAAATTGGCGGGCCTCCGCGCCGGCCACCCGCCGGATCTCCAAGGTCATCCGGGTCATCCCTTTATCCGCCGAAAAAATCCACTCCATGGCCGCCGCCTGCAGCGAGCCGGTTTTGCAATATGCCAACAAGATTTGATCCGTGTCAGGGGACGCCAAGCCATAACAGGTCCACTGCTTGTCGTCGGCGAACACACCATTGTAATAGTTATCCCTGACGGCATAGACCCGCACTTGGGCAACTTCGGCGTGTTGGTCCAGCAGCTCGGTCCAGGGGGGGGTCACCGTGCGCGCAAACGCCTCGAAGTCGATCTTCCATTTTCCAGCTTCGTCTGGGGTGAGAAGTGCCAGGCGGTTACGCGGTTTGTCCTTTTCCTTGCCCTTGAAGAAGACGACCACGCCATCGATCGAAAGGCCGTTGGCGTCCACGCTGCTGAGCCATTCGTAGTGATCGATCGCCCCCTCCCTGGCTTCCAAGCCTCCGAGGAAATCCACGATTTCCTCGGCGGTCGCGCCGCCCGGCCGAAAATACTCCGTGATCTTTCCCGGATTGCGAAGGGCGAGCCCGCGCTTCACGGTCGCCATCGCATCCTCTTCCGACGGCGAAGGAAACTTCGGGGCAACCCGCGCCATGCCCGCAGCTTGGCCGGGAAGCCGACCCGCGGTTTCCCGGCGGGAACTCATCTGGGGGACGACCCACAACCAAACAGTGAGTCCAAGGACCAGCAGCGCCACGCCGGAAAGTAACAGCGACCAGATCGTGATAACCTGTTGACGGAATCTCAGGAGCCGACCGCTGCGGCCGCTTTCACTTTTCTTCCGCTTGCGGCGGGATCCTTTCGGCAATCCCGTGCCGGGCATCCGTGCCACGCGCCCCATGTTGGGAGCATCTCCGGCGGCCCGATCATGACGCTTGGCCCGCACGGAGCGTCTGATGGCATCGAAGTTCATTGGGGGGACGAGTTTGAAACCAAGATCTATCGCGGCACCATCGTGATGCGGTAGGCATTGTAGCGATCAGCCGGGCTGAACAGCCAGCCGGGCTGGCGGTCCAACACTTCGTAGCTGGTGAGCATGAACTCGGGGAGGAACTGGTTGCTGTTAGGATCGTAGGCCTGCTGCCCGGTGTAGTAGCCGTGGAGACGGTATTCGGTGTTGTTATCGAAGGCGTAGCGACGGCCGGGCGCGCCGTTTTCAGAAAGCCGGTCGGGGCTGTGCTTCTTGTCTTCGCGGAGGATGACGAGCTTCGCACGGCTCCACGATTGCCGGGGTTGCCGGACGTAGCCCCAGAAGCGGGTTTTTTCGACGAAATAGCGCCGGCCGTAGTAGAAATCGCCGGTCGGCTCACTCGCGATTTTCGCATTCCGTTCCTCGACGGTCGGTCCGCCCAGATTTCCAGATCCCCCCGATGAACTGCCGCACTGAGTGAGCAGGCAACACGCGGTGCCGAGTAGAATCATCCTCATTGGAAAAATTGCCATGGGCGCAACTTTAGCGATGCCCCTTTGCGTCCCGCAAGCACGGAACGAAAATCGACCTGGCTTATTTCCCCGCTTGGAAGTTCCGCGACGTCGCCCAATGATCCCGCCATGCCTCGCATCGTCATCACTCTGGGAGATCCCGCCGGCGTCGGCCCGGAAGTCATCGACCTCGCACTGGCTTCGGCGGACATTCCCACGAGAATCGAAATCGAAGTGTTAGGCGAGCGCGACGCCGGGACTCCAGGGAAACCCGACGCCCGTTCCGCCGCCGCGGCGCTCGCCGCTTTGGACGAAGCCGTCCGCCAATTGAAGGACGGTCGCGCCGATGCCGTCGTCACCGGCCCGGTTTCCAAGGAAGGCCTGCAAGGGCTGGGCTTCCCCTTCCCCGGCCAAACCGAGTACTTCGCCGATGCCTTCGGCGTGGCGGACTACGGCATGCTGCTAACAGGCTCCACCCTGACGGTGGGGCTCGCGACGATCCACGAACCGCTGGCCAGGGTGCCGGAACTTCTAACCGTGGAGCGGATTGTCCGGATCGGCCTGCTGACAGCCGCTTTTCTACGGCGGCGGGGCAACAAAATGCCGCGCGTCGCGGTGGCGGGACTCAACCCCCACGCCGGTGAAGGCGGCGCATTCGGCGATGAGGAAAGCCGGATCATCCGGCCGGCAATCGATGCGCTCAATCAGGCGGCTGTTGGAATTTTCACCGGCCCCGCCGTGCCCGATGCGATCTTCCGCGATGCCGCGCAGGGCCACCACGATGCGGTGGTCGCGATGTATCACGACCAAGGGTTGATCCCGCTCAAGCTGTTGGATTTCGACACCGCGGTGAACGTGACTCTCGGTCTTCCGAAACCCCGCACCAGCCCCGACCACGGCACCGCATTTTCCATAGCCGGGAAAAACTTGGCCAGCCCGTCGTCGATGATCGCCGCGATCCGCCTCGCCTGCGAACTCGCCTGAAATCACTCCGGCGGGAGTCTGTTATTTTCCGGTCTCCACTTCCCATTCATAAAGCCCGGCGGAGAAGCCGTCTGCCAGATCGAGCTCGATGCGCAGGGCCTTGGTCGTGACGGGTTGGATTTTCACCTTCACCGGATCGGCCTTGCGGATGGCGTAGTCGGGATTGCCGGAGACGGGCTGCCAGTTGCCTGATGGATCTTGATAGAGGAGTTTCCACGACTTCGGCAGGCGGCACTCGCCTCTGCCCGTGTCGTCGAACCACGAGACGGTGACGCCTGTCACGTTCACCGGCTTTTCGAATTCGTACGCGATCCATTCCTTGCCGCCCTTGTGCGGCCAAAAGTCGAAGTTCGGAGCAAAACCGTCGGTGGCATTGCGGGGCATTTGCTGGTCGTTGAGGCGACCAGCGTCCATGCCGCCGCGCACGAAGGAGACGCTCACGTTGGCCTTGGAGGCAGCGGACGGCGCGGGAACGGGCCGGACGTGTTCGGCATCCCGCCCGAGCCAAACGGTCATCGGCGAGAGTCCACGGTTGTTCCAGGCAGCGTATGGAATGGCGGTCATGCGTGTGGATTTTTCATCAAAGCCACCGCCTTCCTTGCGCAGCACACGGTTCGCGCCGGTGACATCGAGCACGGTGACTCCGCCTAGCAGACCGGCTTTGAAAGCGGGTGTCACGTCCGCCGTGACCGGCAGGGAGACGTCGAAAACGGAGTTGTCGTTGTCGAGTCCTTCAAAGGCATAGACGACCGGTCCGCGTTCGAGCGCGACCTGACCGACAGTGGCGGCGATCTTCGGATTTCCCGCGACGCGCCGGACCGGCATCGGCAGGTTGAGTTCCACGATGTCGCCGGATTTCCATGCGCGGTTGATGCTGGCATAGCCGTTGAACAATTCGACCTTCACCGGCTGGCCGTTCACTTTGAGGGTCCACGCTGCGGGGGATGGATCGTCGTAGGAGTAAAGGTCGCTGGGCAACGGCTTGCCTTGAACCCAACCGGGAATCCGCAGAGAGAGCGAGAACGTCGTCTCCTTCGCGAGATCAACAGCTAGATTAATGGTACTGTCCCACGGGTAGTTGGTCTTCTGCGAGATTTTAACGGCAGTGCCCTTCACATCGACGCGGGCCTCGCCTTGCGCGTAGAAGTTCACGAACAGTTTATCATCCTGGACCGCATAGGCATAACCGCCGAGCGATGCCAGGGTGCGCAGAACATTCGGCGGGCAGCAGGCACAGCCGAACCATGGCGCACGGCCAGCGAAACCGTGGTTGTTGGCTTCCTTGCCGTCGTATTCGAGCGGGTTCGGATAGAAGAACCGGTCTCCCGATAGAGAGACCCCGCTGAGGAAACCGTTATACAGGGTGCGCTCGAAGACATCCATGTATTTGGCGTCGCCCGTCATCAGGAACATCCGGTGGTTCAAAAACAAAAAGCCGATGGCGGCACAGGTTTCGTTGTAACAACGGTTAGGCAGCTCGTAGTTGTCGCCATAAGCTTCGCCGGCCGCCCGCGCGCCGCAGCCGCCCGTGAGATGGAGCTTTTTCCCGACGACGTTCTCCCAGATGGCGGTGATGGCAGCGAGGTAGCGCTTGTCGCCCTTGAGCGCGGCGATATCGGCCATGCCGCTGTACAGGTAGTTCCCCCGGACCGCGTGGCCGACGGCTTCGCGTTGGTCAACGACCGGCTTGTGATCCTGGCTGTAATCGCTGCCGCGACGGGAGCGGCCGCGGGCATCGAGGAAAAACTTGGCGAGATTGAGGAAACGTTCGTCACCAGTTTTCCGATAGAGTTTCGCAAGGCCCATTTCGATGACCTCGTGGCCGGGGGCTATCACCGGTTCGCCATCGCCGAAGTCGCGCTGGACGAGTTCCGCGCTTTTCATACAGATATCTAGCAGCGACTTCGATCTGGTGGCCTGTTCGTGCGCCACACCCGCTTCATACAGATGGCCGAGGTTATACAACTCATGGCTGAGGATCGGATCCTTGAGCCAGCGTTGTTGATCGATCCAGTCGTGCGCGGGCGAATCCGGATGCATCGTCCGCCAGGTGTAGAGGTAGCCGTCCGGTTCCTGCGCCGCGGCGATCCGCGCGATGACGCCCTCCACGCGCTTCTGCAATTCCGGATCCGGTCGCACGCTCAGGCAGAACGCCGCGCCTTCGAGGACTTTGTAAACGTCCGAGTCATCGAACGGATAGACCGTCGGCGGCTGATGTTGGAAATTCTTCTCACCGGCTGCGCGGCGCTTCATCGTGTCGGCGGCGAGGTCGAAGTTTTCCATCCGTTTCGACGTCTCGCACTGGCCCAGCGCGAATGGCAGGGTGACCTTGTTGTTGGTTTCCTGGCGGTCATGCCACATGCCGCCGGTGAAGCTAACATCCGTGAATGGCACCGGCCGCACCGGATAGTCCGCGGCGGCGAGCGAGCCAAACGGCAGGGAAACAACAAGCGCGGGAAGCCACGGGGATTTCGCGCGGCGCTGGGATTTTTTCATGGTGGTGGGTTGGGCGGTTCCGCCGGATGACGTCATTGAAAGGCCGCGGCGGGTCGCGCTGCAATTTGAAAAAGCCACCCCGAGCGGGTTGGTGGCATTCCGCGGAAGGCAATACAACGGTCGGAGAGATCCGCAGATAAACCGCCGTGGCCGGCTCCGTATCCGGGCTTTGATTTCCCCCCAACTTTCACCAACCGTTCCGCTGGAAATGACCTCTCTCCGTATCGTCGCGACACTTTTGCTTTCCGGGCTGCTTGCCGGCCCGGCCCTCGCGGCTCCCCCGGAACGGAAATTCGAAAGATCCCCGCGTTTTCACGATCCCTCGACCCCGATCCGTCAAGGTGCCACCTGGGTCGTCTTCGCCACCGGCAATGGCATCCTCACCCGCTACTCGGAGGATCTGAAAACCTGGACCCAGGGCGAACCCGTGTTCAAAGAATTTCCCGCCTGGCACAAGGAAATCGTTCCTTCCCAAAAAGGCCATCTCTGGGCACCCGACGTCATCCGCAGCGGCGACCGCTATCTCCTGTACTACTCGGTTTCCGGCTGGGGAAAAAACACTTCCGCCATCGGTCTGGCCAGCAGCCCCACGCTCGATCCGAAGAGCCCCGACTATCGATGGAAGGACGAGGGCATCGTTATTCAATCCACCGATAAATCGCCCTACAACGCGATCGACCCACAACTGTTAGCCGACTCTGACGGCAGCTTGTGGATGGTCTTCGGCTCGTTCTGGACCGGCATCCAGCTCATCGAACTCGACCCTAAAACCGGCTTTCGCCAAGGCGACAAAATCCAACAGCTCGCGTGGCACGACTCCATCGAAGCCGCCGCCCTGCTCAAGCACGGCGGCTACTACTATCTGTTTGTCAACTGGGGCCTCTGCTGCCGCGGCGTGAACAGCACCTACGAGATCCGCATCGGCCGCAGCAAGAAGATCACCGGCCCCTACCTCGACGCCAACGGCGACAACCTGGCAACCGGCGGCGGCACTGTTTTCCTCAAGTCCGACGGCGACCGCATCGGCCCCGGCCACCCCGCGTTCATCAGCGGGGATGGCAACACCCGCATGTTCTATCACTATTACGACCGCGCCCGCGGCGGTGCTCCGACCCTTGGCGAGGTGACGCTCAAATGGGCGGATGACGGCTGGCCGAAACTCTAGGGTTCGGTCTGGAAATTGAAGACTGCGAATCCGCGAGGTCTCTTGCGGTTGCAAGCGGCCAAATCGGACTTTGATAATAATGTCGGCAAGCACTTGCGCCACGTCAGCTCACCGGGTAGGGATCAGCCGCTCGCCCGGCATGGCAATCATGATGTGACAGGAAGCAGGCATCGACCATCCACTCATTGAACCAACCATGACCGTCCCGAAAATCACCAGGCTCGCATTTCTAACCGGCTCGCTCGCCCTCGCGCCTGCGGCGTCGCAGGCTGGCCAGATCGGCAACTTCATTTATTCCGACGACGGAACCTCCATCACCATCACCGGCAATACCTTTGTCGGGACGAAGCCGGTTGTCATCCCTGCCATCATTGATGGCAAGCCGGTCAGAACGATCGGGCCGAGGGCCTTTGCATTTTCCCATATTGGAGGAGTAACCATTCCCTCCGGAGTCACCCGTATCGGAGAATTGGCATTCGGTTACATTGACAACCTGACCACGGTGAAATTTCCGCCCTCGGTCACCCGCATCGGCGATTATGCGTTCGCCGGGTTTGAGAACTTCGAGCGGGGCCTCTCCAGTGTGATCTTCACCGGCAATGCTCCGAACATCGGACACGAGCCATTCCAGAATGCAGCTCCGGGCTTCAAGATTTTCGTCGAGAAAGATGGACCCACCGGTTTCACCGTGCCGCGATGGAACGGATACAAGGTGTCCAGGCCCGCCCCGGAGATCGAAATCTTCGGTCCTGAGGTTCCTCTCTATAACTATTTCAAATCCGCCTATTTCGACAGCGGTGTCTCAAGCCTCAAATTCAGAAACGTCCTGATCGGTGGGAATAGCGAATGGAAAACATTGCTGATCCGCAATGTCGGCTCGCGCAGCCTCTCTGGTTTGAAACTGAAGATTGTTGGCGCATCTCCCCGCGACTTCGCGGTCAAGGGCCTGGACCGAAACCAACTGAAGCCCGGCGGCGTTGCGGTTCTGAAGGTCCGCTTCAAGCCGCTGAGCCATCATCTTCGGACGGCGGAACTGTGCATCACCAGCAACGACGGAGATGAGAGCCAGTTCATTGTCCCTCTGAGGGGACGCGGGTTGAAAGCGCTTGAGTGATCTGTGACACGCTCACTTTTCCCCGCCCTAGCAATTCACGGAATCACCTCCTGACGTTGGCTCAGGTGCTTCAGTTGTTTCGCTCGTTTCGCGTCCAACAGGCCGGCTTCCGCGGAGTCGATCGCCTGCAGCAAGTCGGCCGCCTCCAGCAGGCGCGGCGCGCTGACATAACTCGCTCCGGCCGCATAGATCGCAGGGATTTCCGCTAACAACTCGGCGTGAACGACGATCTGCGCGGCGGGGTTCAGCTCGCGAAGTTGTTGTAACAGTTTCCGGTTGGTCACCCCCTTGAGGACGATGTCCGGCAGCGAGCAAATCAGGATCTCCGCGTGGGGCACGCCCGCATGCACCAGGGTGTCGCGCTGGCTGATATCGCCATAAATCACCCGCACGCCGCGCCGCCGCAGAAGGTCGACGACCTGTGGGTTGAAATCCAGCACGCACAGGTCGGCTAACAGCTCGGGCCTGAGCCGGGTTATTTCCTCAAGCAACGAACTCGCCGTCCACGAAAAACCCAACAGAAAGACCCGGGCTGGCTTCCCCGCGTGAGCGGCATCCTCCTTGCAACTTGGCAGTTCCGCAAAGCCGATTCTCGTCAGCCACGGCGAGATCCATTGCAGGATCGGCTCGTGCCTGGGGATCACGTAGGTGGATAGGATCGCCAGCGCTGCGAACGAAAAGGCCGCGATGCTCAGAGTATTTTCCGAAACGTCGCCCGCCTCCTTTCCAAGCGCCAGCAGCACCAGCGAAAGTTCGCTGATCTGGCAGAGGTTGATGGCCGGCAGCAGGCTGACGCGGTGGCCTAGCCTCATCCGGTGAAGTGTCGGAAACACGGTGATCAGCCTGCTCGCGACGACGAATCCACAAATCACCGCCGTCCACAACGCGAAGTTCCACGTGGGCACCGGAATGGTTAGGCCGAGACCGACGAAGAACAACGTTACAAAAAAGTCGCGGATGTTGGTGACCTTCGCGGCGATGTCCAGGGTGTAGGGCAACGTGGAAATCATCACGCCCGCGACCAGCGCGCCCATCTCGCGCGACAGCCCGAGATGCCCGGCGAGTCCCGCCAGCGCGAAGCACCACGCCAGCGCGCCGACCAGCATCAGTTCCGGCAGGCGCGAAATGAACCGGAAGATCGATGGCAGCACGAATCGGCTCGATATGTAGGCTACCCCCACTAACAGCAGGGTTTTTCCCAACGCCGCCGCGAGGATTCCGAACTCCGGGTCTTTCAAGTCCGGCTGGATCGCCAGAAACAGGATGACGAACAGGTCTTGCAGCACCAGCACGCCCATGGTCACCCGGCCAGCGAGGGTCTCCAGCTCGCGCTTGTCATATAGAATTTTCACGATGATCACGGTGCTCCCCAACGCCGCCGCGACTGCCAGATACAATCCCTCCAGCCAACTCCGCCCGGGCCCTAACATTCCGAAAAACAGCCAGCCTAGCAGGACACTACCGGCTATCTGCACGGAAGACGTGACCAGTATAATTTTGCCAGCGTGGGCCATCTTCCGCAGGTCGATCTCCAGCCCGATCATGAACAGCAGCAAAATCAGCCCGATGCTGGAAATGGTCTGGATCGTCCCGGTGTCCGTGACCCATTGGAACCCGTGCGGCCCGATCGCAAATCCGGCCAGCAGATACGCGAGCAGCAGCGGTTGCTTGAGCGCCTGACACGCCACCGCCGCCACAAACGCGGCGATGATGCAAACGGCGATGTCAATGACGAGCCCGTGTTCCATGGTCAAAGGGGGGGATCGGGCCTGGCGTTAGATGGCAGTCCTTTCCCTGCCAAACCAAATGGCGTTTTCGGAGCGGAAGGGCAAGCGCGGAGGCATTCGAACTGAAGACCGGCGGGCGGGTGAAAAGCGGCAGACGCAACGCATCGCTTTCGGACTGCGGGGACATGTCGGAGCACTCCGAGATCAAAGAGACTGCGACGACGCACGCCTTCCGCCATTTCCAAGTTGCACGATCACTCGTGAAGATACGTCCGCGGTCGATAGAAGAAGGCGAAGGGGATAAAGACGAGGGTGGTGCCCAACACGAGCCAGGTGAAGAAGCGGAAGTAGGCGGCACCTTCGAGCTTGCTTTGGCCGCCGGAGAATTCGGCACGCTTGAAACCGGCCTGGGCGGGCTGTTCCTGGATGCCAAGCTCGGCCTTGCGGCGGCCCAGCCAAGTGTCGGCGGCGGGCGGTGCGTCGCCAGCGACTTTCTCGATGATCACGCCGGTGTCCCATTGCGTATTGTTAGCGCGGTCGGGGCCGGCGCTGGCAATGCGGGCGTGGGAGGAATCGATGAGATCATAGACGAGCGGATTTCCCCAAAGGTCCTTGGCATCGGCGAGCAGCTTTCTCCCCTCCGCGTTGGAAGGAAAACCCTTGCCAGAGCCAGCCTCGATCCTGCTGGCGGCGGCGAGGAAGATCTGACGGCCGGGGATTTCCAGGGACTCGAGCCGGCCTTGTTGGCAGCGGGCGATGAAATCGTCATCGGTGCCGGTGACGCCGTCGTAGCCGGGGAGCACGATGGTGCGGGGCGAGGTCTGCCAATCGGGCGGCAACTTGGCGGTGGCTTCGGCGAATTGCACCTCGCCGGCCGAAGGGATGGCGATGAAGTGGTTGACCCGCGCGGTAAACTGGTTGCCGACCCAGACTGAAAGCAAGAAGAGCGACATGACCACGGACTTCATCGCCTTTGGCGACTGGGTGTAAGCGAACTCCAAGCCGACGATTGAAACCATGATCTCCGATGCGGTGATGATGATATAAGCGCCGACCTGCCAACCGACCGACGGACGATGGCCGGCATCGATCCAAGTCTGGATCAGGGTGGTTAGACCGAACGACGCGGTCATCAGGATCATGCCGAGACCGATCTTGCGCAGAGGTGTTAGCGGGAAGATGCGATTGATCCACGGATAGATCACAAAGGTGAACAGCGGGATGTAAACGAGGATGAGAATCGGGTTGACCGCTTGGATCTGGGATTCCAGCCAAGTGATGCCGAGGAATTTGAGATTCATCTGCTCGGCCTGCAACACCCACGAGGAACCGGTCTGATCATAGAGCGACCAGAACACGGCAATGAAGGTGAACAGCGGAATCAGTTTGCCGAGCGCGACAAGGCCATCTCGTGAGAAGGCCTCCTTGAAAAACCCGAATCCGGACGGCGGAATGTGAACGAACTTGTTTCGCCCGAGCCAGAACATGAAAGTGGCGATGGCCATTAGCACGCCGGGAACCCCGAACGCCCAGTGCGGTCCCCAGTGTTTCAACAGCCAGGGCGTTAGAAGGGTCGAAAAGAACGAGCCGAAGTTGATGGAGAAGTAGAACCAGTTGTAGATCCGCGAGATCAAGTGATGATTTTTCTTGCCGAACTGATCGCCGACGTGGGCGGACACGCAGGGCTTGATCCCGCCGGAGCCGAGGCAAATGAGCAGCAATCCCGCGAACAACCATTGCGGTGAACTGCCATAACTGCCCATGCAGGCGAGTGCGGCGTGCCCAACACAATAGACCATCGATAGACACAGGATGGTCCGGTATTTCCCGAGAAAAATATCCGCGATCAAGGCCCCGAGAAACGGAGTGAAATAGACCCAGCCGGTGAACTCGTGGTAATTTGCGACCGCCTGGTTGTTCGACATCCCGGTCCCGCCGCCGTCCAGCAGATGCAGATACTGAATCATGAACACGACGAGGATCGTGCGCATGCCATAGAACGAAAATCGCTCGGCCGCCTCGTTGCCGATGATGTAAGGGATGCCCGGCGGCATCGTTTCGATCTCGAAGGGAGTAGTACGGTGGGACATAATGTTAGCTCGCGATGACCTCGCGGAAGATTGTTTCCAACTCGGCGACAATGGCGGGCCAGCCCAGTTCGCCGGCGGTGCGGAGTGCCCCGGCGGCAAGCGTCGCGCGCGTCGCCGGATCTAGCAGCCCATCGACGGCATCGAGGAACTCGGCTTCATCGCCTTTTTTCACCTTGAGGAGATTTACCTGGTCGGTGCCGTGCCAGGCGGCGGCGGCATAGTCGTAGGCGAGGATCGCCAAACCGCTGGCCATGGCTTCGACGAGCACGTTGCCAAACGTTTCGGTCTCGCTGGGAAATAACAGGATGTCCGCGGAGGCATAACAAGTGGCGAGTTCCTCACCGAGCAGGTAGCCGGGAAACCGCACCTGCGGGTGGTCGCGCTGGAGTTTCGCACGGGCCGGACCGTCGCCGACGACGATGCACACCAGTTCCGGACAGGACCGCCGCATGCGCTCGAAGGCGCGGATGGCCAGTTCGATGTTTTTTTCCGAGGATACTCGGCCGACCACCAGGGCGATCGGGGCTTCCCCTCGCGCACCGAAGTTCTCGCGCAGGGCCGTGCTGCGTCTGGCAGGGTTGAACAAGCGGGTATCCACGCCCCGGCCGAGGACGCATACCTTGGTGAAGCCGGCTTGGATCAGCTTGTCCCGCGCGTCGGGCGACGGCACCAGCGTGCGGGCGAGGCGGTCGTGAAACCATTTCTGATAGCGCCAGACCTGTTTGCCCACCCAGTTCGCGCCGTACTTTTGGAGATACTCGCGGAAATTCGTGTGAAACCCGCCGATCACCGGAATCCCTAACCGCCGCGCGGCGGCGACGGCGGAGAAACCGAGAGGAGTCTCGATGGCGACGTAAATAACATCCGGACGGTTCCTTTGCCAGCGGCGGCGGAGTTCGCCGGGCCACGGTGCGCCGACCTTGATCTCCCAGTACCCGGGCAGCGGCCACGACAGCACGGTGGTTTCATCCTCGCCGTTAGACTTGCCGGAACGAACGATCTCCACCCGATGGCCCAATTCGCGCAGACCGGTGCAAAGACGTCCTAACGAGAATGCGACTCCGTTCACATCCGGCACGTAGGTGTCAGTGACGACCTCAATGTGCAACAGGCTGCCGCCGGGAGATGTCGAATTTTCGCTCAACCTTGGTTCTGTTTTCGGGCGGCTTCCACCCAGAGTCTTTTCAAGAACGAGACGAACTTCAAGTGCCAAGCCCGCTCATCGCCAGCCGCCTGACCGGACGTCAGGAGCCGGGTCACCTTGAGCGCGGTGGTGAACTCTCCCGTCGCCGGATTCAGGTATCGAGGGTACTTCATCAGCGCGCCGCAGACAAGCTCTTCCAAGGTAAGCCGGCGCTGGCGGCGGGGGCACTCCAAGCGGTCCGTGGTCAACCCCCAAGCGGCATAAAACGGCATGCCGTAGGTGACCACCGGCACCTGACGGATCAGCGCCTCGAAACCGACCGTGGAGGTCATCGTGTGCACCTCATCACAGACGTCCAGCCAGTCGAGCACGTTGCCTTCGGTCACCGCGAGGTCGGACACCTCGGAAAATCCACCGGGCAGCACATTGCCATGGCGGGCGCCGGCGACGAGGTCGGGGTGGGCTTTGAAAATGAGAAACGCATCCGGCTCGGCAACCCGCACCCGGCGGAGGAGCTCGATGTTCGACTTCACGTGGGGACTGCCGAAAGCGATCGAGGCATCCGCCTCCACCTGTCCCGGAACAAGGATGACCTTCCGACCGTTGACGAGATTTTTGTCCAACGAAACACCGTCACCCGTTAGATTGTATTTTGTCAGGCGCTTCTCGCGGAGCACGCCGATGAGTTCCCGAGCCTCGGCGAGATCGGTCTCGTTGAAACCCCGATTGAAAAGATTCTCCAGATTCGAAGGGGCGCCGCCATCGAAGTAAATGCCGGTGTGGTCGAGAACCCACGAGTAAGGAAAATTGAAAGCGGCACCGAGCCCCTTCGAACGAATGAATCCGTCCTCCACACGAACAGCGCGTCCTTTGAAATTTTCCGGAATCTCGGGCCGACGTCCCCAGACAAGGATCTGCGCGTCACTGTTTGAAAACGATTTCTCTGCTTCGTCAAAGCTCGCCACCTGAGCAATCTTCGTCGTCGGGCCGCGGAGATATTCGAGCGCGATTTTCTTTTTCCATGACGAAAACCCGACGGTGACCTGCTGCCCGCGGTTGGCGAGAAACATCTCTTTTTGCAATGCAAGATGGTCGAGAATTTCGTCCAACCCACAGGATTCCAGCGTGTCCGGATTGAAATAGTGAGTGTATTGGAGATAGGCAGTCTTGAACAAGGCTGCCAGGTCCATACGGTTCTGCCGTGCTGGGCCTCCTCTTCCCCGATCCTCGGTGAGCCCCCAGCCGGCGTAGAAATTCCAGCCGTAGGTCTTCACTTTGCAGCCATGGATCAACCCTTCCATTCCCATCACCGAGGTCCCGGCATAAATTTCACGACAAAAGGAAAAGCACTGCGCAGGCGACAGATCGGGGGGCAATAGTCTGATCCGCGGTTCGTCGAACACCCATGGGGCAAAGCAGGAATGCTTGCCGCGATAGCGATGGTCCGGATGTGATCGTACATAAACCGGTTCGTCCGGGTGTTCATCCAGGGCGTCCCGGATCATCCGATCGAAATCTTCCGGAGTCATCCCGCCATAGGCATGCGATGTGTCACCGCGGGTTTGGTCCACCACCAGAACGCCGGTTTCCTCGGGTAACCGCGCTCCGGAGTATTCCCCGGGATACCAATTGTATTTCGAGATCCCAAGCTCGCGGAACCGAGACATGAGAGCCTCCACATCGGGCTCCCCTTCGGCCCGCAGCCACCCCGTCGGCTTGCCGGAGTCCAACGCCACAAGCAGGTCACTGCGACCCGCGGCATCGTAGTAAATTCCCTGTGAGTCCGCCACGAGGCTATAGGCCACTTTTGAACCCGGCCGCAGCGAACGGATGAAGCCGTCCTCAAGCAGCAGCAACCCGCGTCCTGATCGCGCGGCATTCTCGATGGCCGCCTTGCCGCTGGGACGATATCCCCAGCCTACGGAAATGTCGCATCCCTCGAGCTCCAAGCGTTTCACGATGCTTTCCAGCAAGGGATGCCGCCAGATTTTCCGAAATGGCCATCCTACATTGAGCCCCAGACCTCGTGCCATTTCCGAAAGGCTCCCTGTGAAGGCTGTTGGTTGTCAATCCCCAGTTCTCCGTCGCCTGCACTTCTTTCCCCAAGTCACAGGAGCTTCCATGATCTATCCCCCCGACTCCGCGGCTTTCAATGCGTTACGCATTGATTCACAAGCCTAAAAATATCGAATCCGGGCCATTTCCGAACTTGGACATGCTTGACAAACCCTTTGAAAGGATCTTGATGGGCGCGGCCCACCCGGGGGGTGCCTTTATGCGCACCGGCCTGCTGGAGTTCCCGTTTGATTCCCGCATTCCATATGATTAAAGATTGGTTTCATCCTCGTGTCCTTGGCTTTCTTAGTGTCCTTCCATTCTCCGCCTGTGCTTACATGTCCCAAGTGGGTCCTCAAAAAGGATCGATCCAGCATGGAGAACCCTCCTATACGGTGATCGAGGTGAAATCCCGGGCGGATGTCCGTGACAACGGCCGGGCCTATGGACGAAGTCAAATCCCGCCAAAGATGAAGGGCGGCAGTTACTCAGACAGTATCAGGGTTCGCGACACCTTGAGCTTCACCATCGCCGACCTGTCCGATCTCAGCCCGTTTTACACCAAGGGGAATGCTTTCATCTACGGTCCGATCGAGGTCCCGGAAGACGGCCTGGTCGCCATTCCTTATGTTGGCGAGATCAAGGTCCTTGGGCTCAGTGTCGCCCAGATTTCCGCGAAGCTGAACGAAATGGTCCTCCCGGTCTCGAATACCGCGCGGGTCTCCGTCGGCCGGTCGGGCAGAATCCCTCGTACGGCCAATGTCATCGGTGAAGTGAAGTCCCCCGGACCGGTGCCTTTGGAACGCAGCGGAATCACGTCGCTCGATCTCCTTGCTGCGTCCGGCGGGCCCACCGAGGCCGAGCACCTTTACAAATACACGCTCCGCCGCCAAGGACACGATTATGTGTTTGATTATCAAGGATTCCGTCAGCATGCCTTCCCTGTCGAGGAAGGCGATTTACTGAGTGTCACCACCGATGTGTCGAACCGGTTCTACGTGATGGGCGCGATCAACAAGCCCACCACCGTCCCCTTCCCCGTGCCAAATCCCACGTTGGCAGACGCGCTGGGAGCGGCGACCGGCTTCGACGAGCGCCGCTCGGACCCATCCGGGGTGTTTGTCTTCCGCAAGGGAAATCCGGATCAGGTGTACACCATAAACCTCATGCAGCCCGGTGCGATGTTCCTCGCACAACGGTTTGACATCCGTGGCGAAGACCTGGTTTACGTGACCGAGGCTCCGCTCGCCCGTTGGAACCGCCTGATCGTTCAGCTCCTGCCGTTTTCCCAATTCTCCCAAGCCGCTTACAATCTCGACCGTATTGGTAACTAATCCAGAATCGTGCCGGTCCTGATGCCTCGTCTCCTCCATCTCCTGCTTCCATGTATCCTCGCTCTCGGTTGCGTGCCTGCGCAACCTACCCGTCGGGAAACCTACCACGGTCAAGGATCCGCCACGACCTCTCGTGTGCTCGTCAAACAACAGGCAACACCCGATGCTCCGGCGTTGAAACGCCTGAAGAACGGCCGCTATCGCGTTAGCAAACCGTGGACCGTGCAATTGAACGGAAAATACTGGCACATCCAGAAGGGCTATACCACCAACGGAATGACCGCACCCGCCGGGGTTAAAGCCGCTCTCGGTGACGGAGTGGAGCATCCGGAAACATGGGCCGCCGTCTATCATGACTGGCTGTTCACCCAAAAAGGAATCTCGCGCGAAGAAGCCGACCGCCTGTTTTACGAAGTGTTGATTGCATACGGCGTCTCCTCCCCCAAGGCCAGCTTGATGTATACGACGGTGAAAGCTTACACACTCAGTAAGAAGCTCCGGTAATCCGCGCCGACATGCCACCCTCGTTCAAACCGATCCGACTCCCCAAGCGCTCGCCCTTGGTCAGCCAGATGCTGGTCATCAAGGCACTCTTCATCCGGGAAGTCGCCACTCGATTCGGCGAATACCGTTTGGGATTCTTCTGGATGCTGTTTGAACCGCTACTGGGTGTGGTTGTCATCGGCCTGATCATCGGCTCACTGGCTTCACGAACGGTCCCGGAAATTCCCTACTCGTTTTTCGTGCTAAACGGAATGGTTTTCCTCCGGCTTTTTACCGGTCCCTTGAACAGCGGAATGAACGCGCTCAATTCAAACCAAGGACTCCTTGCCTATCCGACGGTGCGCCCTTTGGACCCGTTCATCGCGAGGTTCATGTTCGACTTGATCACCTCCGCATTCTCCTTTGTCCTGTTCTGCGTCGCGGGAATGTGGTGGGGCATCCCACTCTCACTGGGACACCTCCATTATGTCGCCATCGCCTTTCTCCTTACCTGGATGTCCGGATGTGGGTTCGGTCTATTTTTCGGAGTCGCCTCCGCCCATTTCAAGGAAATCGAGAAAATCGTGCCGGTGCTCCAACGTCCCTTGTTGTTCGTATCGGCGGTCATGTTCCCGATGGCCGCGCTGCCGGAACACATTCAAGAACTGCTGCTCTACAATCCGCTGGTTCACACTATTGAACTCAGCCGCAAGGCACTCTTTCCGCTCTATCACAGCGGCGACACGAACTTCGCCTACCCAACCTCGTTCGCGATCGTCGCTCTCGCCATGGGACTCACCCTGTTCCACAACAACAAAGACTTTCTGAGCCAGCGTTAAGTCACCCGCGAGCCATGATCGAATTACAGAATCTGACCAAGTCCTATCCAGTCAAAGATGGGGTCAGATACATTTTGCGCGATGTCTCAGTGGTCATCCCGACCAAAACCAATGTCGCCATCCTTGGTCCCAATGGTGCCGGCAAATCGACTTTCCTCAGACTCATCGGCGGAGCCGAGGCTGCGGACGGCGGCACCATCATCACCGACCAGGAAATTTCCTGGCCCCTCGGCCTGAATTCCGGATTTCAAGGCTCACTCACCGGCCGTCAGAACGTCCTCTTTGTCTGCCGCATCAACGGACTCGACCGACAACAAAGCCGCCACGTCGTCGAACAGGTGATCGATTTCGCCGAAATCCGTGAATACTTCGATATGCCTGTGAACACCTATTCGTCAGGCATGCGCGCCCGCCTCACCTTCGGACTGTCGATGGCTTTTCGTTTTGACGTCTATCTGGTAGACGAGCTCACCTCAGTCGGCGACGCGAGTTTCCGGCGCAAGGCAAAGGCCGCCTTCGATGAGATCCGCAATCGCGCCTCTTTGATTTTCGTGTCCCACAACATGAACACGTTGCGCGAGTCATGTGAATCCGCATTGTTCATCCGCAACGGCCTCGCCGATTACTATCCACGGATCAAGGATGGAATCGAGGCCTACGAGGATTACGTGCTCGAGCATAGCAGCCCCGCAGAGCGGGAGGTGATGGCACGCGAAACAGCAAAACTCCGGCGCAAAGAAGCCCGGCGCGCAAAAATCGCCCGCCTGCTCAAGAAAGCCAAAGCCAGGAAAAAGGCAAAACGGAAGCTGCTGGCCGCGCAGGAAACCGAGGAAGCCCAACCGCCGCTCCCCCAACCACCTACCGAATGATTCAACCCACCCGATGACTGCCAGCTACATTCATACCCGCCGCAAACTGGGCCCCCTCCAATGGATACTCCGCATCCTGGGGCTACTCTATCTCTTGGTTCTCATCGCCTCGGTGGCTTACCTTTGGCTATTCACGCAGGACCGTTTCATCACAGTCGCTTCGTTCAAGATATCCCGCCAGGATTCGTCCACGGCACAGGCGAGCTTGGCTCAGCTCGTCTCACCGGCGCTGGCAGACTCTGGATCCGTCGATTCCCAGACAACGATCGGTTATATCAGCTCCGCCGATCTTCTGATGGAGCTCGAAAAGGAATTCGACCTAGCTACGCACTACAGCTCTTCCAAAAACGATTTCATCTTCCGACTCCCACCCGACGCCTCCATAGAAGACCGTCTTGCTTTCTATCGGGAGCGGATCTTCGCCCACTACAGTCCGGACACAGGCATGACAATGCTCACGGTGGACACCTTCGACCCGAAAACGTCAAAGAAGATCGCCAGCAGTCTCCTCAATAAAGCCGAAACCTTCATCAACTCGGTCAATCAAAGCGTCGCGGACCAGCAACTCGGCTTCGCCAGATCTGAGCTGGATCGCAGTGTGAAACATGTCGAAGAAGTCAATCGCGAGGTGCTCAAGCTTCAGAACGAACACAGCATTATCGACCCCGAGGCGCAGATCAAAGCCAACCTCTCCACCGTCCAGGAACTGCGCATGGAACGCATCAAGATCGAGGCAGGACTCTCCAGCCTCCTCCGGGACTCGCCAAATTCCCCGCAGATCGATGCAATTCGCAGCCGCTTGCGGTCCCTTGACGATTTGATCGACATCGAGACGGCAAAACTCTCGGGACCAGAACAGAACCGGCTGAACCAAGTGCTCGCGCAGTTCGGGGAACTCAAGCAAAAGCTCGAGTTCGCGATCCGTCTCCGCACCGGAGCCGAAATGCTGTTGGAGAAAAACCGGATCGAAACGGTCTCGCAGACTCGCTTCTTCACCGTCGTCCAGAACCCTTACCTTCCCGAAGATGTCGGTATGCCACGCCGCCCCTATGCCACGGTCACGATCATCGTCCTTGGTCTCCTTGGCTTTCTCATCCTGAGGGCCCTGACGCAATCCGTCTTCGAGCGGGCTTGAAAATACACTCATGAATCCAAGCCTTCGTCCCCACCGCGTTCCAGCGAAGGGGAATTTGGATTCACCCGATCACCTTGCATTCCTCCGGTGACCGACCCAGACAAAGATTCCAATAGTGGCGAAAAATATATTCACTGTCTGATCGGATGCACTTCTTTCGGTCGATCTGACGACCAAGAAGCAACGAGATAAACTTTTGGCATTGGACCGGATTGGGCTCGGCTACAAGCAGCCTCTCGAATTCGGACTGATCCTCGACCTTGTGGTATGTCACCCCCTTGTTGACGAATATGTCATCACCATAGGTAAAGACTCTTGCTCCATACGAAAGGGCCTCAAGAACCGAAGTGCTGTTCAGGCAGATCATGGCCCGCATCCGTTCATAGAGTGCCGCCTTGTCCAAGTTATCATTGGTAATATCGATAAGCCTGTTCGAAAATGAAAGGTCATACTTCTGTTTGTAGAGAGGATGACACTTGAGAAGAACCTTCACACCAGGGGGCACAATCCCGTCAATGAATCGTATAAATTCCATATTATCCGCAAATCGGCTGTACAAGAATTTGAAGTCGTTCACATCCTTCTGCAAAGGAACGTAAAGGAAGTCCTCATACTCGAAATCGGCTCCGCGCGGAAGTCCGCCCTGAAAGGATTCAATATTGTCGCGATCAATCCCGAACCGGCTGACATCATGCTCGTCCATCCTGGCGATTTCAGAATCAAACCCCGCCCCTCCCCGGGAGATGTAAAAATGGCCTGACCAAGGTAGCCAGCCATACTCGGAAAACAGCACCTTATTGGTTCCATAACGTTGCGCAAGGGCCTTGTGAGCGGGATCTGTGCCGTTTCCCAGACAGATATAGTCGAAATCCATTCCATCCAAAATCGGGAAGACATCTCTTTCAAGGTCCTTCCAGACATGAACAGGCCCCTCATAACCGGACATATCGTCAACAAGACTGTCCCTGGCCGCATCAACCCGATCTCCATGCTCCCACCAATTCCTGTTTCCATGCGTACCCAACGGATAGAATATGGCGCCGATCTCATGGGATGAACGACTGAAAAACATGAAATAATCGTTAACACAAATCGCATGTCGATTCGTTCCAAATAGTACCAGTCTCATAAAATTCTGTTTCTGATCAAATCAACGTTCTCGAATGTCTTTAAAGAAAACTCCAAAGCAGCGCGGTCGAGAGCCTCTAAATATCCATCAACTTTACGGCCAAGCAAATCGACCATTCCGACCAACTTCTCAACGAATTCACTATCCCCAATCTCGACCCCCCATTCGCCCAAACCCAAATCGTCCATCATCCACTGGAGTTTTGCATGACTTATAATGGGAATCACAGGCACTCCTATCCCCAATGGGATCAACTGCGAGTGAGATCTCATACCTATCACCGCTGAAAACTCCGAGTAAAAGGACCTCAAATACGGCAACGATCTGCCCCAGAGTTCATGAAATTCCACAACGGACGGATCAGACAAGAACGAACGCGCGAGCATATCCTCCTCGACATGACAGACTATGGAGACATCCCAACCACCCTTCACAAGGGCTCTTACTAACCGATCGATGTTATTCAATGCTATGTCAAAGCCCTCTCCATAGCGCAAATTCGGTCGATCAAACGCGAAGTTCACCGCGATTCTCCTGTTACGAATTTTTCTAACGTCAACCATCTCGCACAATCCGTCGAGAAACAATGGCACTGATGTAATGCAAGGCTGGTGACGAATCCTGTCGGCAAACTCCGGGAAGAGTTCCACCAGCATCTCGCAGGATCTCTTCTCGCGAAACCCGGCAAATACGGATTTGGAAAGAAGCGTGCCCATTCCGATCTTGAAAGCCTCGGAATGATAGTAGGAGAAATCGCCAAATTCGTTCAATCCCACCGCGAACAATACGATCGGAACCGAGATCCTCGAAAGAACTTCATTATCAATGTCCCACTGTGAAAACCGATGATCACCGGAGGTCGAGTGAAAGATCCCTCCGCCTCCGATGACCAGAAAAGCGGCCGACTCCAAGGATCTCGCGATGCTTTCATCTATTTTCGTGCTGATACAAATCTGCCTCACTTCGTAGTCACCGAAAAAATGCTCCAGAAGTTTGGACACCGAATCACAAAGTGCGATGTCTCCGGAATTGACCGAAGAAAAGTAGGCGATATGATAGATAATTTTGGTGCCGGCAGCTGGCCCGATAGCGGCACATATCATCTCGGCTTCTCGAGCGCGAGATGCGGAATCCTCTCTCAAATACTTCATGATCGGATACTCATGGTCAAAAACGCCAGTTGCCGCATGGTGGCTGGCAGGTTCCAGCAATGATACTCTTTCAATGAAACTGAAGGTTTCGACAATATCTTCTGGTGGAAATACCGCCATCTGGGCTACGGATGTTCTCTGAAAAACAAATATTAATTCACCGTTTACCACGCCCTGATGGACAACTTGCAGTTGGTTGCCGCATCCATCATCTGAAATCCCCATATAATTCGGCACCTGGGTATTCGGAGGCACAAACTTGAGGCCTTCGCACAGGTGCAATTCACCTCGATCTGCAAAATTATCGATGAATACCAGATATCCATTCTCGGAAACCAAGCTGACAAAGTAACTGAGGGCAGGCAGAAGTTTCACCCGATCCATGACGCCGGATATGATCAAGACATCCATGGATTTCCCATCACATTGGTTTCCGACTTCAATGAAATCAGACTTCATGATATCCAAGTTCCGGAGGGAACCGATGGATAAATTATGAGCACGCGCCTTGAGGCGAGCCGACAGCAGGTAGAGGAAAACACCATTTCCAGCGTTAATTTGGCCCACATTCGCCAGCTGTCCTTGCGGCACTCCGCCGGTCAGCACGCCGGCCAGGAAGTCGAGGCGTGCCATGCCCTTCCGCAATGATTCGAGGCACGCCCTCCTGAACTGGGATGCTCCAGGATCAAATGAACCCCGCACCACATCAAAATAGCTCATCCTCCCCGAATTGGAAAGAAGCAGCGCCTCGGCTTCAATCCCCCCCTTGATCGGCGAATACTCACGGTGCAACAACCCCAACCGGACTTTGCCAGATCTTCTGGCCATCTCCCTGATGCTGGTCATGTTACCGATATCACTCGATTCCTGCGTTTCTCCCAAGCCTGCGAGAATCCTATAGAGTGCAATCGGTCTCTGGAGCTCGGGGGCATCCGATGAGCCGATTTCAGGCATTTCGTGGCACTTTCTGGCAAGATCGAAGTCACCTTGAGCCGTTGACAGCCTAAATAGGTTCCTGATTGCAGCCCTGCTCTGTGGACGCTTGATCAGCGCCTTTTTATAAAGCGATATAGCGGACCCGGACCATTCCTTGGCCTTGGCATACTCTGCCAGGTCAAGGGTACGCTCGAATCCGACATCGCGCATGGCAACCGGGACAAAAGAAGCTTCTTTGTTCGTAGAGACGGCATCCAAGAACCACAAAAATTCCTTCTTCGACTTCTCAGTCTTGAGTTCGAACCATTTCCAGGCCAGACCCGGTTTCGATCTGACTTGATGACCTCCATCCCAAGGCTTCGTGCGTCCGGCAAAATGCGCCACGACAATTTGCTGTGAGTTTAGGGAAAGTTTGATTGAGTCGCCACTTATCTCAAGATTGAACTGATTCTCCAACACCGCAAGATCACCGTTGGGAACCTCGGATGTGAGCCCCATAAAATTAAAGCTAGATGGCATTTCACACACCCGAAGGCGTCTGGCGGCGATCAACAGGTTGATAATCGACTGATCTCCCGTCCTGAAGAGCTTCAGATACTTGTAGAGCGGTTGAGCCTTTTCGAGCAGAACTTCCGCACAGGCACGCGTGATAGCGAAGCAGCCGGTGTTGATTGATATGCTGGTTTCGTCCAGTCCGGGAAACACGGCCGACATCAGGGCAAATGTTTGATCTCCCAACTCGATTCTCAAGTTGTGGCTTTTTCTCTCTTTCGTTCTGCCGATCACGTTTCCACGGACGGCCGCTATGTCGAACTCTCCTCCTACTTTCTCAAGCATGGAATCGATCGGCCCCAGAAGAAGTGCATCGATATCAAGATAGATCATCTTGGCATACCGCGACATGGCACAATAGATTGACGAAAGGGCTGCGGGCGTCAAATGAGAATCCGCCATGCTCACTTGTCCAAGGTTCTCCCGGATATCAATGTAGTCATCTACCATCGCCTTGACCTCATTCACCTGATCGTCCGCAAGACCAGCATCAAGGAATGTAACAGGCAAACTGCTGTTTTTTCGAATTGCGGCGACACATCCCTGTATCCCTTTGAAGTAATTGGCATCGCAGGAGATCACAAAGCCCATTGCTGGAGGTGGTCCGTCCCCGTTAATTGTTTGACTCCTGATTACGCCCTCTCCACCCAATGGCCCTGTGGTCTTTGTCAACGGCATCCCCCTGATATCGAAACTGCCTACTCCGGTCTTCACTCCACTCCGAAAGATGGCGAGATCATCGGATTTCTCTGCGGATGTCCGGGTCATAGCATCTCCGCTGACGGCATTCCTGGATGGCTCGCCAGGTTCACCTTCACTTACGAAAGACGGAGGCTCGTGGCTTCCATTTACAAAGGAGATCAGCTTTCTGTTGAATTCTCCAATCTCAATGTCAAACCGACGGTTAAGATCCCCAATCTTCTCCCTGCAGGTCCCTAGGTTCTTTAAAAATCCGCAAAACCGTTCCACGCAGATTTCCGGCTGATCGGAGTGATAGTCATAGGCGAACTCTTGCAGACCGTTCTCGCGCATGTATCCCATGACTTTGGGATGAGTCGAGATCGCGAACGTCGGGGTGTGGTTTCCAATACTGCATATCTGGCTGTGACCTCTCGTGGAAATGGTGAAGCGCGCATTTCGATAGAGATCCATGATCTTATCGACCTGCTGAAACTCCTGCATCAGCGGAAAGATATCATCGACGTCGAACCGCGAGCGATACTCCGTATAGATCTTGTAATCCGCCTGAGTGTGGGGAAGCAAGATGACCTTGCAATCAACCATTGACGCCAGCTTGTTTAGCAGAACGCAGAATTTTTCCAATCCGCCGGGATAACGAAAATCCATTCTATCAGTCGCGATCTGAATGATGGCATAGTCGGAGTAGGTTCCAGTAATCCTCCCACGGCAGAACGCACCAGGGTCCGGAACGACCTCAATTCCGGAGAATCGCGGAAAATACTCCAAAAACCTTTCCTTGGATTGATCGTTCCTGAAAGAAACAAGCGCCCGTTTTTCATTCAGAACGTCGAAAAACTCGCCCATCCGCACAAGCGGATCGGGTTCTCCGTCGAATTTGTTGAATCCAACCGAGTATAGAATAATTTTAGATCTGAGGGCCTTGATGGCGTCCAGGTCCATATTCCACATGGTACCTGTCTTAAGTCGGTTTTTTCGCGAGCCTCCTCCGCTACAGGAGTGGATTACCCCCCCGCCTCCGAATATCACGGCTGCGGCATTGTTCATTCGGTTGAACTCATCCACTCCAAATGGATTTCCAACCAACTCCATTGGCTCGATTTCAAATGCGCTTCCGAGCATATCCTGGATTGCACGGTTCAGGGCATTGTCTCCCACATTCCTGTCGAACGGTGCCAGGTGGATTAGTTTTTTCTTCATTTTCGGTGAATGCGTTGCGAATGGTTCCGGGTTAACATGAGCTAGTCGGCCCGCACTCTTGCGAGATTCTTTTCAGATGATCGCACGGGAAACAAGGGTAGCAGGATCTCCACTCCTTCACTGATCCAGACGTCATGACGCCGTTCCATGATGTTGGTGGATGACAATCCAATGGAACCCGGTTAGAGCCGGGTTTACTTGTTCAGGATTGGGGACAGACCTTTTCCGCCACGACTGACAATGAGTTCTTCAAGTGGCACCCCGGCATAAAATGTCTCGATGTCGCCGCGATACCGTTCGCGGATCAAATCCACAAGTTCCGCCGAATTAAAAAAGTTCGGAACATCGTCGGTTTCAGTGCGGCGGACGTTTTTGGAAGGCAGCTTGCCCAGCATCGGGAACCCTTCCGACTCCATCAGCGCGGCGAGAGCATCCCAGTCCTCCTTCATATTTTCAAGGCGACCGACGAATTTCGGCACCAGTTTGCCGTCAAGCGTCAGGATCGTGGTCTGGGGCAACAGATGGACATCCAATTTGGCATCGGGAGTCGCCACCACGACCTTGACGAATTCGTCAAACTGCATGCCACGGGACAGTTTCATTTTCTGCATCGCGGGCGACAGCTTGGCATTGGCGATGATCTTGTTATTGTAGCAGGAAACCACCCGGTCGAACGGATTGCGGACGAAACTGAAGGAAAAATAGGATTCATTCAGTTTCAGAGCTTCCGCCTTGGTCACCATTCTTGCTTGGCCGGATGTTCCCTTGCGCCAGAACCGGTCCTGCGTCTTGCGCATTGTGGGATCGACTTCGCAGGTCAAAAATCGCGCCAGTGTCTCCTTAATCGAAGAGTTTGCCACTTTCGGGACGCGACCATATAAAATCTTCTGTTCGTTGAGGACGACGAAATGAGATTTGGCGTCGGGATTGTTCTGTCTGAGCAGTTTTCGGAGCTTTTTCATCTATGGTTTGCTGAAGTGGATTAAGAGTCTTGCATGCGGGCTTGAAAAGTCCGCGCTTCGCGCCATTCGCTCAACGGCATTTGAAAGACCAGGTTAGGCATCGGGAAACTTCTCACGTCTTCTCCAAGTCCCAGAAATCCCTTGGCTTCCCCATCCATTCGAGGAATTTGCCGGTATCCTCGCGGAGATCCTCAATAACTCTTTTCTTGAATTTCGGTCTCCACTCGGGCGTGGGAACGAGAACCCGGTTACGCCGGCCTTCTTCCGCGGTGTTCACACGGCTGAGTTGCCCATTCTCGAGCAAGTTCACATCGGGATCGGCGGAGATGAACTCAAGGACCCGGCGCAAAGTGGTCGCAGGATCGTTTTCCATGTCCTCCAGAGTCAGCGGCAGGATCTGGTTGTCGTCGAATTCAGCGCGGAATGCGGAAATCCTCTCGTAGTATTTCGAACAACCAATGATGAGCTGCTCGGCATGGTCCTGGTTATAGATCTTGTTAAAGTCGACGAAGCCGGGTTTCCGGCCTTTCCAATGCCGCCAATGGGAAACGATGCGATCCAAAGGGTGGCGTGTCAGATAGATGAGCTTCACGTCCGGGAGGTAGAGCTTCATCAGCTTCGGTGAATGCTCGAACAATGTCTGCTTGCTCGCGTACATCGTGCTGGCTTCACCCCGCACCGGAGCCAAATGGTCGCCTTTGGCGAAACATTTCGCATACCATTTCCAGCCTTTGTAATAAAATCGGCCGAAGAACTTCGGCTCCTTGGGGAACGACATCTGGATCTGAGGATGTCGCTGGAGAGTAACTCCCAGACTGGTGGTTCCCGCTTTGGCCGCACCGATGATGATGAATGTGGGCAACGCCGGGCGAAACCGATCCGCCAACGCGGCGTGTTTGCCAGCCAGACCGTCTTTCAGGTATTCCAGACTCTCGGGGGATTCGAATTCGTTGATTTTCTTATTCATGGCAAGCTGGTGATCCCACCGTTCACGACGGGGATCTCGGCGAAGAAGCAGCAGGACAAACCCCGATTCGAGCCAAGGACGCTGGGCCAGAGATTTCTACCTAATGTTTCCGGTAGCAAGCCCGAATGATCACCGCAGGAGAGTTTCGGCCATCAAGCGAAGAGGTTCGGGAAATCCAGGCCGGCGAACGCCTGCGGGTTGGTTCAGCGGCGTCAGGCATCCGGCCGGCGGCTTTGAGTAACCCGCGAGTTGCGCCGCTTGCCGATCCAGTTCCTGAAAAACTTGGAGAGTTTCAGCAAACGGCTGACCTGCGGCTTGCGGTAATGCCGTTCCAATGCGCGCCGCACTCCGTGCTCCGCGCTGGCGAACTCGAAAAACTCACGCGAACCATACCCGGGAAACACCGTCACGTCCTCTGCCGGTAGTCTCCCTAGCCGCACCATCTCCTCCACCAGACTCGGGATCCGGAGATTCGGCTCGCCTAGATTCTCTGCGGTCCATTCCGGATTGGCGACCGGGGGATGACCCGGATCCAGCGCCGCGAATGTCCGGGTGATTCCCGAACCGAGGAAAAATGAAACACCGTATTCTTCGTCGATCCCGAAATCCGTAATTGCCACCGCCGGACAACCACAACCTATCGCCTCGATCAACGCCGTGCTGCTCACGCTCAGGCAAAGCCGGGCGCTGGCAATCGCCTCGCGTGAAGATCCATCGAGCAAGGTTAGGCGGCGGCCGGTCGCCTTGGCATTACAAGCTTCAAAAACCCCTTGCGCGTCCTGTCCGCCCTTATGAAGGGTCATTTGCTTGGGATTCACCCTTAACTTCACGCAAATTTCGAGTTCCGGATGGCGATCCGCCAGCTTCAAGAGCTCGCGATAAATATACGCCTTTTCCCCCACGGTCCGAGGCACGGACGGCTGATCGAAAAACACGACCTTGTTGCAACCGGCGGCCGAATGGTTTCTCTCGCCGATGGCAGTGACCGGTCCGAGGTTGAAAGAATTGTCGATAGGCGCGCCCACCGCATCGAGCAGACGGCGATACAGACGTTGGTCCTTGAGAGAATTGAGAACCACCAGATCCGCCGGCATTCGGGCAGACAGTCCGTCGACATGATGGCGAAACAGAATCCCCGGATAAATCGTCGCGACGCGGGGCCTGCGGGTGCCGGGGCGCCTGCTCAGGGCATGGAAAAACCGACGGCAACTGGTGTTTTCCGCACTCAGGAGAATCCAGTCATATCCGTCCTCAAGCACCGTCGAGAGGGTGTCTTCCATCGGCAGGACCGAGGCGGGTTCTTCTCCCAGAATCCCTAGAATCTGCTCACGGGTGATCTGACTTTCCCTTACGAGCATTACGTGGTGGTGGCTTGCCACCCCATGCTGCTGCAGGGCACCAGCCAGGACATGGTTCGCCCGTATGAACGAATCGAAGGTGCTGATGTGGGCGACTCTCATGATTTACCGGTAGATCCAGCCGCGCCGACATCCCCTTTCCCGGCCGCCCCACTGACAGCACCGACGACCCGGCGGCGGATCCTCGCCAATGTCTTGCGCAGATTGGCTGGCGGATGACGTACCAAGCCAGCTCTCGGACCTGTCAACCGAGCCCATAACGTAGGAGTTACGATGTTCTCGGCTGGCAATTCAGCTGGATCGGCCAACAAACGTTGTTCGGATTCGAACGGAATCAACGGCGCCTTGTTGGATCCTGAAGCAATCAACTGTTCCAGTCCGGTGACAATATTCGCGGGCGAGAACTTTGGGGAAAATCCCTTCAGTTCCAACCATTCCGGTGTCGGACGACTTTTGAAAAGATCGTGGGAAAGGCGCCCGATGTCCGCGAGACAGATCGTGCAACCGGAGCCGTGGAAAAAATGAGTGCCATACGAACTTGAAATCCCGAAATCCGAGAGAGTGAAAGAAGGCACCCCCGTTCCGACAGCATCGAAAAACGCCGTCGAGGAAATGCTCAACAGGACAGTGGTTTCCTTGAGCACCTCGTCCAGCGGCTCGTACCGGACACTCATGTTGGGCGGCAGGATAAAATTCCGCTGGATGAATTTGGAAATGTGGTCCGACTGATGGTGGAACGTGAAGCTGTCCGGCAGCGTCCGCGGTTTGACCACCACCTTCCAATCCGGGTTCGCCAGCGCGATCCGGATCAGGTGCGAATACAGACTGTATTTTTCCTTCGGCCCCCGGGGAAACAACACCTGCTCGGCGAATACCATCGTCCGGGTTTTCTCCCATGTGGCGGAGAAGTCGGTCGTCAATGTCGATGGCTTGTCGGTACGATTGATCCCGATGATCGGCATCAAAGTCGGACGTTGCAACGTGGATTGACTGGCAAAAACCTTGGTTTTTTGCTGATCTTCCGGGGAGTTCAGCGCGATCAGATCGTACCCCGCCCGCCACCCCATGCCGTCTTCAAAACGCTGCAGCACCACGCCGTTGTATCCCGTGAACAATATCGGTCGGATTCCACTGCGGCGGTAACACTCTTCAGCACCGAGCCAGACTTGGCGCATTTTGCTGCCAGGAAGATAGGCTCCAATCGCTGTGCTCCTACAGACCGAAGGAATCTTCCAAATCTCTCCCACGGTCTCGACCCGGATAACCGGGATTTTGGCAAGATTTCCCGTGGGCTGTGGCTCGAATTCACCCTCAATCACAAACTGGAGATCCCAGCCTGCGTTAAGGAAGTGCGCCACGAGGTTCCGACAGGCGAAATACTGGCTGTCGGAATCGAAAATCAGGGAAACTTGGCGAGACATCGGCTGCGCTTGAAATATGGACATATCGTCCTTCAGACCAGCCGAAAATATTCCACGATCTCACGGATGCAGCCCGCTCCCCCGGGGCTCGCGAGGCAAAGGTCCACCGTTCCCCGCACCAGCGGAACCGCGTCGGCCGGGCAAATGGAAAAGCCGGCGAGTTGCAGGCAGTCGATGTCATTCACATCGTCGCCGATGTAGGCGATGTCATCCCAGTGCATTTGCCGGGATTTCAACCACTCCGACAAAGCGCCCAGCTTGTCGTCGCAGCCATGGATGCATTCGATGTTCAATTTCCGGGCGCGTGCGTCCACGACCGGGTTTCTTTCCTTCGACAAAATCAACACCTCGAGTCCATGGCGGCGGGCGATTTCGATGCCCATGCCATCGCGACGGTTGCACGAGACCGATTCACCGCCGTCTTGCGACACCAGGACACGCCCGTCGGTATGCACCCCGTCGAAATCCGTGATCAATGCCTTGGGCAAGCCGTGCCGAATGGCAGGCAGAGGGTCGGTCTCGATTTCCGCACGGGCTCGGACGATGTCTTCCATCGTGTCAATGTCGTAGGGGTGACTGAAACCCTCCACCGCGACGATCCGGCCGATGAAACGATTGCGTTGTTCCAGGAAGTCGCGGGCGAAGAAGGCATATACGGCACCCGTTTCCTGGTATTCGGGAGCCAGGTCCTGGCGCCGGACGCGTGGCTTGCGATGATCGTGATTGACCCCGCCAGCCGTTCCATCATCCCCGTTGCGCCAGATGAAGCCGTGTGAACGTTTTGCCAGAAACGCGGAGTCCGCGCGGCCCGCGATTAACGGCACCAGAGTGGCATGAACTTCAGCCGGCGTCGTGAACGGCGAAGTACATTGCAAAAAAGCGACGATATCCGGCAAGTCACCAGTCTTGCCGATTTCAGTAAGAACGTGGTGCAGCGCGACTTCCGACGAAGCCTCGTCGGTGGCCAGCGCTTCTGGCCGGACCACCACTTTTGCGCCCGCGAGGGTTGCCACGTGAGCGAGTTCGGGGCAATCGGTGGAAACATAGACTTCAGACACCAGCTCGCAACGGCCCGCAGCCATGATGCTGCGGGTCAGCAGCCGATAGCCTCCGACCTTCCGGAGATTTTTGAGTAGAAGCCCCTTCGAGCCCCCTCTCGCCGGAATGATCGCGACGCATTTCATGCGAAAGACTCTTCGGGACTTGGTTTCAACTTTTTACGTTGAACCAGCTCCACATCGAGGATGTCCACTTCCTTGTAAGTCAGAGCGGCCTCCACGTGGTGGATGTCACGGCACAAGCGGCGCAGGCCGTCAGGCTCGAGACTGGCCGAGTGATCGGTGCCCTTCCAAGTGCGATCAAGTGTGAAATGACGCTCGATCCATTCCGCTCCCAAGGTCATCGCCGCGATGTCGGCAGCGATTCCCAGATGGTGGCCGGAGAAACCGATCTGGTCGACCCTGTCACCGTATTTTTCGATCAGCGTGGTGATTTCACGCAAGCAAAGCTCTTCAAAGGCCACCGGATATCCGGAAGTGCAGGCATAGACGACGAGGTCCTTCGCGCGGCCTTGCTGTTCGTAGAAATCGATCACTTGGTCGATTTCATCGCGCCTGGTCATGCCGGTGGAGACGTGGATCTTGCCGCCGTAGTTTTTGCAGAGGTAATCCTGCAGTTCGAAGTTCAGGTTCGTCGCCGAAGGGATCTTGATCAGTTCAGGATTCAGCGAGGTTATCTCCTTGGCCGACACGAGATCCCACACGGATGTCGCGTAACCGATCCCCTGGCTTTCACAATAGGCCTTGAGGTCAATGTGTTGCTCCAGAGAGAATTCCAGAAACTGACGGTGCTCCCCATAGGTATCCCCATAGGAATGCGCCGGATTTGGATGCGGCGAGTTGTATTGGTCTTCAGACAGCAACTCCTTGGGATTCCGCTTTTGGAACTTGGCCACGTCTGCGCCGCAGACATGGGCCGCCACCTTGATCAGTTCCTTGGCGATCTCCATGTCACCTTTGTGATTGCAGCCGATCTCGGCGATGATTCGTGTTCTTTTTTTCGGGCTGATATTGCTCATGGGATTGTTCTGATAGCGCCTGAACTGGCCGCGGGATTAGAGGGAGGTGGAATTTCGGCGCAAGCCTAAAATCTCCGTTTAACGAAGAGAGCCGTCGAACTACTCGATTTCCTCATCCCCGCCCTGGAATTTAAAGAATTCGTTTTGGAACGGCTCCGGCCATTGGATCCGGCAGCGGCTCGGCACGTCGAAACATCGCTGCGAAAGCGTGCCGCGTCCCTGGCTGGTCTGCAGCAAAAGATTGATGAAATGCGTGACCCGTTGGCTCCGCGGTTTGCGAGCGCACGTCCAAAAAGCGTCCAAGCCATTGCGAAAGGTCAGTTCGGGCAAATCATAAACAGCGGTTCCCAAGGTGATCACCGGAACATGATGGACCAGTCCGGAGATCCCCACCGAACTGTTGATGTTCACCACTCCGCGGGAATTGGCGAGAAGCGTAGGCAGGTGAACGCGATCCACATACAAGATGCGCCCGCCCCCGAGGCGGTGATCCAGACCTGCTATCAGATCCATGTAATCCTTGTAGCCTCGATCCATCGGATGAACCTTGAATACCAGTTTGGTATCGGCGGGAGCATGGCGCTCGAATGAACTCACCACCCGTTTGATAAACTGCTCGATGGATCGGAAGTCCGAGCTCATCGTAATCTGGGTATCACTATGCACTTGCAACGGCACGGCATAATAGGTCCCCGACATTTCCCCGGCAAACTGCGCGTCGAACTCGCAGTCCCTGCCGCGCTCGATGAAACGCCATAAATGAATCACTCCATGTTTGAAATGGCTCCATAACTTCATCTCCCGCTGATCAACGAAGTTAGGGAAGAGTGGCGAGGTAACCCGACTGAGGAAGAAGTTGGTGCAAAACACCACTAGCTTGGCCGGGGTGCTGACTTGGCATAGCTCCGGGGGAGTCTCCACCGGCTTCGGCGGTTGGCCGCCGGCAAGCAACTTGTCCCAAGCCTTCGCCATGGTGGTTAGCGGGAGGGACTTTCGGCTGAAAACGGTAACACAGTTAGGCCGGATCAATCCCAACTCGAACACATGGCATCCCAGATCAAGTTCCGCCGCCATTTTCCAAGCCACTTGGTTGTAGGGCCGGTAATGATTGTAGAGAAAAAATGTGTCGTAACCCTCGCTGTCTATCAATTCACGCAGCCAGCTCTCGAAATCCTCAAGCGGCTTGCGGAACATATGGGTGCGAATCCCTCGGAACTTGTAAATCAAGTCCGGCGCACAAAAGAAAACCTTGCCCACCTCGTGTCCCGTGTCCTTCAAATCCAAAGCCAACCGCGACATTCCAGCTTCCCAGTCGCCTTGTACGATGAGGACTTTGCGCTTTTTCCCAGGAGCCTTTCCGTCGTTTCGAAAATCGACTTTTTCCGCCGTGGGATGGCTAACGGAGAGCACATGGTCTGCGTTGGAATCCAACCGGAAATTAGGGAGGGGTGGAGAGATCAACATACTGTAAATCCGTCAAAGCACCGGGGTTTGGTTCATTCGTTCCATTTTTTGAAGCTTTTGAGGCACAAGCACTACCAGCGCAGACGATGAAAAAATCCTACGGATTGGTTGAGTTCCGTCAACTCTCAAAAGGCTCGTAATAAAAACGACCTACCAGCGGATGGCGGCTGCGGCCCATGTCAATCCAGCCCCGAAAACGACCAGCACGATATGCTCGCCGCGCTTGAAGGCTCCGCTGCGGTTGGCCTCGTCGAGGGCGATGGCGACCGCCGCGGCGGAGGTGTTGCCGTATTTGTCGAGGTTCACGAAAACCCGCTCGTTTGGCACGGCGAGACGGTCGGCGATCGCGTCGATGATCCGCAAGTTCGCCTGGTGGGGAATCACGCAGGCGATGTCCTGCGGTTGCAAGCCGGCACGTTCGATCACCTTTTCCGCAGCTTCCTTCATCCGGTTCACGGCGTGTTTGAACACTTCCTTGCCCATCATCGTGAGTGTGAATAGGTGATCGTTGACGTTTTCCGCAGTGATCGGGCAGGCGGTTCCTCCGCCCGGGATGTTGAGAAGATGAGTTAGATTTCCGTCGGTGCCCATTTCGGTGGCGAGGATCGAGCCTTCTTCCGGCTCTGCACGGCGAAGAACTGCGGCTCCGGCGCCGTCGCCGAACAGCACGCAGGTCGTGCGGTCCTCCCAGTTAGTCACGGCGGAGAGTTTTTCCGCGCCGATGATCAGGGCGTTCTTGAACGCGCCGTCGGAGATCAGGCGCTTGGAAATTTTCATCGCATACAGGAATCCCGAGCACGCGGCGGAGATGTCGAACGCCACCGCATTGAAGGCTCCGAGGCTCTGTTGGACGTAACAGGCGGTGGCCGGCGTCGGAGTGTCCGGCGTAATGGTGGCGACGATGATCAACTCGACGTCCTCGGCAGCGAGGCCGGCTTGCTCCAAGGCCTTGCGGGCGGCATGGGTCGCGAGGTGCGAGGTGAATTCCCCGTCGGCGGCGATCCGTCGCTCGCGGATTCCCGTGCGGGAAACGATCCACTCGTCGCTGGTGTCCACTCGCACCGCAAGCTCGGCGTTGGTCAGGATTTTTTCCGGCAAATAGCTGCCGGTCCCTGCGATGCAAACTTGGAAAGGGGCCGTCAAATCACTCATGCGGCAGGAGACTGAAACCCTCGACCGCTTGCCACAAGCGCGAAGTGAAAATCAAAGCCCCTGAAGCGAAACCGGGCTAGGAGTCGCTATGGAAATGGCAGCCAGCGCCTCCTCAATCCGGGGATTCACGCCGTTTTCGACGGTTTCCAAGCCGACACGGATGGCGTTGCGCACGGCCAGCGCCGTGGACGATCCATGGGCGATGATGACTACGCCATTCACGCCTAACAACGGACTGCCGCCGTAGGTTTCGTAGCTGCTCTTCTCCTTCAGCGCTTTGAACGCGCCTTGAGCCAGCATCGCGCCGGCGATCCGCAGGGGATTGCCCTGGATCTCGGCTTTCAACCACTTGGAAACCGCCTTCGCGGTGGCTTCGATGGTTTTGAGCATGATATTGCCGACAAATCCGTCGCACAGCACCACGTCTAACTCCGTTTCGAAAAGATCGCGGCCTTCGACGTTGCCGACGAAGTTGATGCCCGGCGTTTGCTTGAGGAGTTTGAAGGTTTCCTTGGTGAAGGTGGTGCCTTTTTCGTCCTCTTCGCCGTTCGACATCAGGCCGACTTTCGGATTCTTCACGCCGAGCACGCCGCGCGAGAACGCGGTTCCCATCACCGCGTAGGCCACGAGATGCTCGGGTTTCGCCTCGGGGTTCGCTCCCGCGTCGAGGATGTGGCAGATGCCATATTCGTTAGGCAGCGCCGAAGCGATGCCCGCTCGGTCCACGCCCGGCAAGGTCCGCAACTTCAAAGTTGCGGCGGCCACGGCAGCCCCCGTATTTCCTGCGGAAACAAAGGCATCCGCGCGACCGTCCTTCACCATGTCCATGGCGACGCTGATGGAGGAAAGTTTCTTCTTCCGCACCGTTTTCGCACCCGGTTCGGCCATGCCGATGACTTCCGGGGCATGGATGATGCTCACCCGCGGGTCGTTGAGATCCAGTCCCTGCTTATGACACTCTTCTTCCAGGACCTCCTGAATCCCCACCAGATAGAGGTGTTGGAGTTTCGGGTAATACCGCAGGGCGTCGATAGCTCCTCCGATATTGACGGCGGGGGCGTGGTCCCCGCCCATGGCGTCCAGGGCGACTTTCATGCAGGATCGAGAATGCGGTGGTGAAAAGTTAGGAAACGAAAAATCGCCGCAAGAGGAAATCCCCGAGCGGCAATGGATTCAGAAAGCCCGTTGCCGGCCTCAGAGAGCTTCGACGTCGAGCACCTGGCGATCGCGATAATCCCCGCAGGACGGGCAAGCGATGT
>JAZKGW010000019.1:0-48597 GCA_040385685.1 Verrucomicrobiota bacterium
GTTTGCCGGGGCGTTCGGGAGGGATTTCCGCACCACCACCGGCAGGAATGTTAGGATCGTGCAGTTCGGCGAGTGGAACCGCGGGACGGGTCCGGATTTCATCCAGGCCGCGGTCGAGATCGACGGGGAATTGCGAACCGGTCCCTTGGAGCTGGATCCGGTCGCCGGGGATTGGGAAGCGCACGGCCATGCGGTGAATCCCGCTTTCGAGGACGTGGTCCTGCACGTTGTTTTCCTAACCGACGCGCGGCGGATCTTCACCCGCACCCTCGATCACCGGGAGGTGCCGCAGGTGGTCATTTCGGAATTGCAACTATCAGACGCGCTGAACCGGCCGCAGCGTGAGGTGGCGATCGCCCATCCCGGGCGCTGTGTCGCGCCCCTGAAACAACTCCCCAATGGTGCGGTTGATCGGCTGTTAGCCGAGGCGGCGGTGTTTCGCGCGGCAACCAAGGCATCCCGCTGGTTGCGGACGGCGGACGCGCACGGACGCGACGCGGCGTTGTTCCAAGCGACCGCCGAGACGCTCGGCTACCGGGGCAACGCGCTGCCCATGCGTTTGCTGGCCCAGCGGGCAACGTTGTCCTTGCTCAAGGCGGAAGGTGAGGAGGCGGAGTCAATCCTGTTCGGAACGGCGGGGTTTCTATCAGCCGATCAGCACGAGCTGGCTCCATCCGACACCAAGGATTACCTGCGCGGCTTGTGGGACAACTGGTGGAAAAATCGGGCGCGATTTGAAGTTGCCAACGACCGTCGGATCCCGTGGAAAACTCATGGCCAGCGCCCGGCAAACCATCCTCACCGACGGGTGGGTGCCCTGGCGGCGTTGATGAAAGTCTGGCCGCAATACCGGCGTCTGGCGTTGGCCCGACCATTCGACGCGAAGCCGCTGATCGATTTCCTCCAATCGCTGGAGCACGGGTTCTGGAGCCACCGGCACACCCTGACCTCGGCGGCCTCGGTGCAGCGGGTGGCGTTGTTCGGGCGGGCGCAGGCGTTTGAGTTGATTGCGAATCACTTGGCTCCGCTGGCCATGCACGAAGACGCAATGTCCTGGCAGAGCTATCACAAATTGCGGAACTCTGCAGCTAACGACAAGGTCAAGCGCTGCGGGCTCCGGTTGTTCGGCTCGACCAAGGCGGCGCTGCCGTGGCTGCGACGGGTTTGTCATCATCAGGCGTTGTTGCAGGTCTATCAGGACTTCTGCCTGGAGGATTTCTCCGACTGCAAGGACTGCCCGTTTCCCGAGCAACTGTCCCAATGGCGGTAACATTTCCGATTATGAAAATACAACTGAATGGCACACCCCACGAGATCGACAGCACGGTGTCGGTGAGCGATCTGCTGGAAAGCCTCGGCTTCGGCGGCAAGCCGGTGGTCGTGGAACTCAACGAGGAGGCGATTTTTCCACGCGACTATCCGGGCGTGCGGGTCGAGGCCGGAGCCCGCGTCGAGATCGTCACGCTGGCGGCGGGCGGTTAGGAGTTGCAGTCACGAAAAAGCCCGGCTCGCCGCAAGGCGAGCCGGGCTTTGAATCGCTGAATTACTTGGAGGAAGTCACCGGTGCTGGTGCTGGTGCTGGCGCAGGAGCGCTTGGGCAGCAAGATGCGGCGAGAACGGAGGCAGCGGCAGCGATGACAAGGTACTTAACGGTATTCATGTTTTTGGTTGTTGGTTTCTGAGCATCCGCGTGATTGGCGCTAGATGACTCAAGAGGACTAGCAGTTTGGCTTTACGAATCAAGTTCCGATTCTCGCCATTATGAGCAGGTTACAGCGACGTAAACTCAAGCTGCGTCTTGGTCCGCACGCTTGCGGCGGATGTTCGGCGGGCGTTCGCCCAGCACGACCTGACGGTTGATGGTCACCGATTCGATGTCCTCGCGGGAGGGGATGTCGAACATAACATCCAGCATCATTCTCTCAAAGATCGAGCGCAGCGCACGGGCACCGGTGCCGCGGCGGACTGCTTCCTCGGCGAGGGCGCGAAGGGCATCGCGCGTGACCCGGAGCTTCACGTCGTTCATCGCGAGCTGCTTGCCATATTGTTTGATCAGTGCGTTCTTGGGCTCCGTGAGGATCGACATCAATTCGTCTTCCGTTAGCTTCCTGAGCGAAGAGATGACGGGCAGACGGCCGATGAATTCCGGAATGAGACCGAAGTGGAGCAGGTCCTCCGGCTGGACTTTTTCCAAGATGTTCACTGCCGGATCGTCGAGGTTTTCCTTCGAACTGTCGGCGTGGAAACCAAGGGTATTGCTACCGAGACGGCGGCGAACCATGTCTTCGAGGCCGACAAACGCGCCGCCGACGATGAATAGGATTTTCTCGGTGTTGACCTGGATGTATTCCTGCTGCGGGTGCTTGCGACCGCCTTGGGGCGGGACGTTGCAAATGGTGCCTTCGAGGATCTTGAGCAGCGCCTGTTGGACGCCTTCTCCGGACACGTCACGGGTGATCGAGACGTTCTCGGTCTTGCGCCCGATCTTGTCGATCTCGTCGACGTAAATGATCCCTCGCTCGGCGCGGGCGACGTCGAAGTCGGACGCTTGCAGCAGGCGAAGAATAATGTTTTCCACATCCTCGCCGACGTAGCCGGCTTCGGTTAGGGTGGTGGCGTCGACGATGCAGAACGGCACATCAAGAACGCGGGCAAGCGTGCGGGCGAGCAAGGTCTTGCCCGAGCCGGTCGGCCCGAGAAGCATGATGTTGGACTTTTCAATTTCCACATCCTTGAACTCTTCGCCGACCTTCGCCTGGTCCTGGCGGAGGCGCTGATAGTGGTTGTAAACGGCCACCGAGAGCACCTTTTTCGCGTTTTCCTGGCCGATCACGAATTCGTTGAGTTTCGCCAGGATCGCTGAAGGTGCGGGGATTTTGAAGCCGGGTTTCTCGGCCGGCGTTTTGCCTTTCGCGGGAGTGCCACCAAGTTCCTTCTCAAGGATGTTGGAGCACACGTCGATGCACTCATTGCAAATATAGACACCGGGACCGGCGATGAGTTTTTTAACCTCCGAATGGCTCTTTCCGCAGAAAGAACACATTGTTAGATTGGAAGCGCGGGCCATGGTGGGATTGCAAGTTTTGGAGATTGTGGGTTCCAGTCTCGCTGGAACCCGGGAAACGTCAAGCGTCGGGCTTTTTGTCTTCGAGGTTCGCGACGACCACGTCCGGAAGCTGCTTGCGGCTTTCGAGGACTTTGTCCACGAGCCCATAAGCGACCGCTTGCTCGGCGGTCATGTAGTTGTCGCGGTCCGAGTCATTCTCGACTTGCTCGATGGACTTGCCGGTGTGATGGGCAAGAATGCCATTGAGGCGCTTCTTGAGATTGAACATGAAGCCGATCGTGCGCTCCACATCGGAGGCTGTACCCTGGGCTCCACCGGAAACCTGGTGGATCATGACGTGGGAGTTCGGCAGGCAGAAGCGTTTGCCCTTGGTTCCGGCAGTTAGAAGGACCGAGCCCATCGAAGCGGCGATGCCGATGCAGTAGGTGTTCACGTCGCAGGTCAGGAATTGCATGGTGTCATACATCGCAAGGCCGGCGGTGACAGAGCCACCGGGCGAGTTGATGTAAATGTGGATGTCCTTCTTCGGATCCTGCATTTGCAGGAACAAAAGCTGGGCGATCACCGAGTTGGCGACGAAGTCATCGATCGGCACACCGATGAAGATGATGCGGTCCTTGAGGAGGCGCGAGTAGATGTCGAATGAACGCTCACCGCGTCCATCCTGCTCCACGACGACGGGAACGTAGTAGTTTTTCGGAGACGTGGGCGAGCTCATTGACGGGGATTGGAAGTTAGGCATCGAGGGTGGTTTCTGTTGACTCGACCACGTTCGCGTGCTCGACGAGGAAGTCAATCGTCTTGCCGATGGCCATCGAGCTGCGGATGTTCGGAATGCGGCCGGCGCGCTGCATGTCCTTGATGAACTTCTTTGGCGCGACCTTGCGCGAGTTGGCAATTTGAATGAGGTGGTTGACCAGCTCGTTGTCGGTGACGGAGATTTTTTCGACCCGCGCGATTTCCTGAAGGATGAAATTCGTGCGGAGGTTGGAAACCGCTTGGTCGCCGGCGCTGGCGAAGATTTCGTTCTGTTGGGATTCGATTTCGCCTTCGCTCATGCCGGATTGGACACCGCGTTTTACCATGGCATCGGCTTGGGACTGTGTTTCCTGGGTGACGAGTTCGTCAGGCAGTTCAAAATCGACCTGCGAGTTGAAGTGGGCGACGATCTGGTTGACCTTCATGTCGTCGATCTTGCGGCGGCGCTCGCCTTCCATGTTTTCGCGGATGATGTCCTTGATGGCTTCCATCGTCTTGCCGGGAGCAAGGCGTTCGGCGAGTTCGTCATCGAGTGCAGGAAGGACGGCAGTCTTGAGTTCCTTGATGGTGGTTTGGAAAACGAGTTGCTGGTTGCGAAGCTCCTCGATCGGGAAATCTTCCGGCAGCGTGACCGTGATTTCGCGGGAATCGCCGGTATTCATGCCGACGAGTTGCGCGGCGAAGCCCGGGAGGAATGCGTTTTCATCCAAGCGCACCCAGAAATCTTCGCGACTCGAAAGGTATCCGGCGGGTTTGCCGAGAAATTCTTCCGTCGGTTTGCCATCGACCGTCGAGGTGTAATCGACAACTGCAAAATCGCCCATGGCCGCGGCGCGACCTTCGATGTCGTTGAAATCCGCGAAGCGTTCCTGAAGCGCGGTAAGCTGGGCTTCGATTTCCTCTTCCGGGACCGCGTAGGGCGGCACGGTCACGTTGACACCCTTGTAGCTTGGAAGCGTGACCTCGGGAGCGAGTGTTAGTTTCGAAACAAAAGTGATCGAGCCATCGGGATGTGTGGTCACGTCCTCAGGCACGCCGAAATCGAGGACGTGAAGCGATTCCTGCTTGAGGGCCTCGTCGTAGGCCTCATTGATGAGTGCTCCATGGAGTTCTTCGATGATTTCCTTTTGGAAACGCTTTTCGACGACGGCACTCGGGGCCTTGCCGGGGCGGAAACCCGGGATCTTGGCCTTGGAGGCATAGCCTTTGGTGATCTTGGCGTGCTCACTATCAACTCTGGCCACTGGGATTTCCACGCGCAGGGTGGCGACGCACTTTGGCTGCTTCTCGACAACAATGTTCATAATAAATGGGACCGACGTCGGCGTCGGGGCGGGGAACCTAGAGGAATCCCGCGCCCCTTGTCAAACGAGGCTTGTAATTTGTGAACTAATGATTGCCTTCCGTGAACCCCGACCAGTGCCATAGGCCGGGATCGAGTTCGGCTCGGGCAGCCGCGGCCAACGCGTTCGCATCCGATTCGTCGCGAAGGATCGCGAAAACGGTGGAACCGGAACCGCTCATCAAAGCGGCGGTCGTTTCCCGGCGACCCAGCAACCATTGTTTGAGCTCCGCGAGAAAGCGGTGCTTCTCAAAAACGGGCCGCTCCAGATCATTCACCAGTGAAATGTCCTGAACCTCTTGCGGCGAATAGCTGATCCCTGAGATTTTAAACGATTGCTTCCATCTTTTGTAAGCATCAGGCGTCTCAACACCGAAAGATGGCTTCAGAAGCAGCACTCGCATCGCGGGTGGGGAGGGGACTGGTTCGATCTTTTCTCCGCGCCCGGTGCAGCGGGCGGCTCCTGTGGTGAGAAAGAAGGGGATATCCGAGCCAAGCGAGGCTGCGAGCTCGTGCAAGGTTTCCACCCCGAGCGGGTGATCATGGAGCCGGTTCAGTCCCAGCAAGGTCATGGCGGCATCGCTGCTCCCGCCGCCCAATCCGGCACCGTGGGGGATGAGTTTCTTGAGTGAGATCGAGCATCTGCAGGAGATTCCAGCGGCGGATTCAAAGGCTCTTGCCGCTTTAACCACAAGATTCTCGTCATTACCGGGCACGCTGGAATCGTCGCATTTGAAAGAGAATTCCTCGGTTTCGCAGAACAAGAGTTCATCGGCCAAGCCTGGAAGTTTCACCATCAATGTGTCGATCTCGTGAAATCCGTCATCGCACTTGCCCAGCACGCGCAACGAGAGATTTAATTTAGCAGGGGCTTGGAGAGTGAATGTCTTCATGGCAAAAAATCGCGGACAATCAGGGCCATCATCCGGCCGGTCTTGCCGAGTTCGCGGCGGTAACTGTAGTGGCGCTGCAAATCCGACGCAGTGTTCAAACCGCAGTCGAGAAAACTTCGGACTCCGGCGCGGGTGGCTTGGTTGCCAATTTCCGTTGCGAAATCCACCTCGTAGTCGGGCTTGCGGATGCACGGGCTGAGAACGGCGGTTACGTTCTCGGCCCGGGTGCCGAATTGTTCAGCCATCACCCCTAAAGCAACTTCGAAGATATTCCCCTCAGTCCCTTTCTTGCCGGAGTGCAACAACCCAATGGCTCCCGTTTTCCGATCCGCGAGCCAGATCGCACCGCAATCCGCGGCGTAAATCGCGAGGACAATTCCCGTTTGACGAGTGACGAGTCCATCACTGTCCGGGACTACAGGGAGTCCGTCGGGTGCCAAGATTTGCTGGCTTCCCGGAACGACAGCCACGTGGGTTCCATGCACCTGTTCCGCGCGCCACCATTGAGTGCCGGATCCTCCGAAATTGGAAACCGCCATTTCATGGTGCGGGCGCATCAAATTCATCGCCTCATCCCGGTCGCCGTTGATCGCCAAACCCGGAATACGTCCAATCCAGGCGGCGCGAACGCCGGGGATCGAATTCAAAGGATCTAAAAAGTGGAACGCCTCCGTCACCCGGGGACGGTAACGGAGGCGCTGAGGATTCGCCAAGCTGGTTTATCCAGAGGAGAAACCTAATTGATCACGCGATCGCACGGCCTTGGATGGCGCGCTTGGTGTGTTCAACGGCTTCAGCTTGGTCTTCATCCATGCCTGCCAGAATGCCAGCCAGATCGTTCGCGATTTCCGTGCGCATCTTCGAAACGAGTTCGATTCCTTTGGAGGTGATGCGGACCATGATTTTGCGGCGATCTTCTGCGGCGTGCACGCGCTCAACGTAGGACAATTTCTCCAACCGATCGACTAAGCCGGTGGCAGCGGCGGTCGAGTGGCCCATCTTTTTCGCAATGTCGGACATCGTGAGATATTCTTCGCTGGACAGGTAGGTTAGGAGGAAGAACTGAGGAAACGAGATGTTCCCTTTGTTGAGTTCTGTGGACAGGTTCAGGATGCAGCTCCGCTGGGTAAACAGGACGAAGTCAGCAAGACGGTCCGCGTCGGCTTTCACCGAGGCGCCCGAGGCGTTCATTGTTTTCATTATGGCTGGTTGTAGTGTTCATGTTTCGGGACATGTAAGGGGGCACAGCCATTGCGAAAGAGAAGCTACCCGGTTTCCCGGATAGTAATCAACTCTAAAATTAAATTATTCTGGCTGTGTATGGTTCTTCAAACGGGACATTTTTAAGATAAGCGCACATTAGAGGTTTTGAAAGCAAAGAATTCCCGAAAAGTTAATTATTTTTTTGAACATTTTCAGGAAGTGTTTCGCCCTGAGATTGAGGGACTTCGGGGGTTGTTAACAGAGGTGTGGGCTTGACGACGTGCTGTGAATAGACCGCATCACCCACTTCGACAGCGCCTGACTGGAGGTCGGCAGCAGCGAATTCTCCGAGCGATTCGCCAGTCGTCCGCAAGTTTGCCGTCCGGTCATCCGGGCCGCGGGTTGTAAGAATGCGACCGGATTCCACTTCCCATTTGCCGTAGCTTTGGATCAAAACGAAGCGTTTGTCGGCTGGAATCGATGCGATTCGTCCGACCAGCTTCGGGCCTTCCACCACGGGCTTTTTCGCTTCCTCATTCGGCTTTGGTTTGGTGGATGTACAGGAACAAATGACGAACGATGCCGCCAAGAAAAGGGTTAGACTCGGTTTCATGGCCGAAGTCTGGCGTCCCTTTACTAGAAATGAAATCCGGGATTTTACGGCGGCAGCAATCGTAATTCGTCCGCTTGGATCAGTCGCTCAAGGCCATTTTCCGTGCGTAGCAGCAACTCGCCGCTGGCGGCAATGCCTTCGACCGTTCCGGCGCGGGGTCCGCTTGCGGTGCACAATGTCACCCGTTTTCCCGTGAGCACGCAACGAAGCCGCACTCCGCAAATCAGTGCGTCGAAGTCATCGCCGATCTGAAGACGACGTGCCGCGAACTTGCGGATGATTTCACCAAGCACCTCGGCGCGAGGAAAAACCTGCGGAGACTCGATCCGAAGCGAAGTCGCGATTTCCGACACCCCGGGCGGAAATTCGGTGCTGTTTACGTTCAGCCCAATACCGACCACCGCGAAGTCCGATCCGGCTTCCACCAGGATACCTGCCACTTTCCTTTGCCCGATCCACACGTCGTTCGGCCACTTGATGCCCGCTTGCAGTCGGAACGATTCAATCGCCTCCGCCACCGCAAGGCCTGCGGCGAGGGCCAGCCGCGGCCACAAGGCCTTTGGCTCTTCCGGTCGCACCAGGATGGAAAATGCCAGGGATTCTCCTGCGGGGGAAAACCATGCCGCTCCACGCCGTCCGCGGCCGGCGGTTTGGCGCTCGGCTAGCAGGACCAAGCCGTCAGGCGCACCCGCCTGGGCAAGCACGCGGACCTCGTCATTGGTGGACTCCACCGATTCGCGGATTAGCAAACGGAATGGCTCGGGAAAATCCGAGGCAGCTTCCATGAATTCTTCGCGGCTCATCGGCGGCTAGATCGATTCGAAATCCAAGCTGATGTCGAGCGCCGGAGCCGAGTGGGTGAGGGCACCCACGGAAACGAAATCCACGCCCGTTTTGGCAATGCTGCGCAGCGTCTCCAAGGTGATGCCCCCGCTCGCTTCGAACTGTGGCTTGCGGCGTTTCCCGCGCATGATGACGGCGGCGGCTATCTCATCCACGGTCATGTTATCGAGGAGAATGTAATCGATGCCTTCCATCGTTAGAAACGTGTGGACCTGATCGAGGTTATCCGCTTCCAGTTCCACTTCCACCCCCGGTTTGTCCGACGTCAAGCGCTGGATTGCCGCTTGGATCGCAGCCGTCCCGCCTTCCGCTGCGAGATGGTTGTCTTTCACCATCGCGCGATCGTAGAGGCCGAGGCGATGATTGCTGCCACCGCCGTCGAGTACCGCTTTCTTTTCCAGCAACCGGTAACCCGGCGTTGTCTTGCGGGTGTCGAGGATTTGGGCGCGAGTCCCTTTGATCTGCTCGACGTATTGGGCCGTTAGAGTAGCCACTCCGCTGAGGCGTTGGAGGAAATTGAGGGCCGTCCGTTCGGCGGTTAGGATCGATCGCGCCGAGCCTTCCACGCGGATTAACAAAGCCCCCGAACTCACGCGACTGCCGTCCGCGATTAGAATTTCCACATCCAATTTACGATCGACGGCGCAGAAGACCCGAGCTGCCAGCTCGACTCCGGACACCACGCCATCCTTTCGCACCGCCACGAACGCGCAGGCACGGCGGTCTTCCGGAATGAAGTAAAGCGAAGTCACATCGCCCTCACCGATGTCTTCGGCGAGCGCGAGTTCTATCAAGATGTCGGAATGGTCGTTCATTGATGGAAATGAATAGTGCAGGGCAAACTGGAAATTTCAACTCATTCGCCGATCACGCTCACTGCGATCTCGCGGCGGTGCGGATCCCGCCGGTGTTCAAAGAGGAAAATTCCCTGCCAGGTTCCCAGCGCCATCCGCCCGTCAATCACCGGAATGACCTCGCTCGTCCTCGTCAGCGCCATCCGGATGTGGCTCGGCATGTCGTCCGGGCCTTCCTGGGTGTGGATGAACCACGGCGTGTTCTCCGGGACGAGCTTTTCGAAAAACTTCTCAAGATCCCGGCGCGCGCTTGGGTCGGCGTTTTCCATGATCACCAGGCTCGCGCTGGTGTGGCGCACGAAAACCGTGACCGTTCCATTTCTAATGCCGGGGTCCGTCACGATCCTCGCCACCTCGCGGGTGATCTCGGTTGTTCCCTTGCCGTGCGTCCTAACGGTGAATGTGGCGGTGTGGGCGGTCATGTGAAATTACCATCCGGCCAATACCCACTTGCCGTGGGCCGAGCCATTTTCCATCGCCGCGTGGGCTTCGATTAGATTCTTTGCCGAAATATTTCCGAACACCCGCGTCGTGATCTTCGGGAATTCCCCCGCATCGCAGCGCCGCGAAATCTCCGTTAGGATTTCCCCCTGCCGGTGCATGTCCGCCGTTTGAAAGCGCGAGCGGGCCGGCATGTATTCCCACACGATCCGCGGGCTTTTCAGGCGGAACGGGTTCCCGATGTGCACCGGGTTCACCGTTTCCACGATCAATCCAAGCGTGCCTAACGGTGCCAGTAAATCCGCCGTCACCTCCCAGTAAGATTCCGTATCGTGAAGGTTCGCGATGTAGGGAAATTCCGAAATCCCCAGCGACTCCGCCTGTGGGCGAAGTGGCTCGCGATGATTGATCACCTCATCCGCGCCCAGCTCTTTGCACCACGCCACCGTCTCCGGGCGTGACGCCGTCGCCACCACCCGCAGTCCCGCGGCGCGGGCGAGGGGAATGAGCGCCGAGCCCACGCCGCCCGCGCCATTGATCACCAGAAGCGCCTTTCCTTGATCCGCACCCCCCGGGTCGATCCCCATCCGCTCGAACAGCAGCTCCCAGGCCGTCAGCGCGACCAACGGTAAAGCCGCCGCCTCCTCAAACGTCCACTTCGCCGGCTTTTTCGCCACCAGCCGGTAGTCCACTGTTTGAAATTCCGCATTGCTCCCCGCCCGCGTCACATCCCCCGCATAGAAAACCTCATCGCCCACCGCAAATCCCACCACCTCGTCGCCGACCGCCTCCACGATTCCCGCCGCGTCGAATCCCAGCACCCGCGGCGGATCATGCCGCGTCTCGCCCAGCAGTTTCCTAACCTTCGTGTCCACCGGATTCACCGACACCGCCAGCACTCTAACGAGCAAGTCTTTCGCCCCTGGCACCGGCACGTCCGCCTCGAACTCGACCAAACACTCCGGATCATCCGTTGGTAAAAACTGCCTCGCCCCGATCGCCTTCATGCCCGCGATTCAAAGCCATCGCACCCGCTCATGGCAACAAGGGTTTCAGCCCGATCCACGCGCTCCCCCACGTGATGATCCACGGCAGCGTCAGCAAGCTCAGCACCGTCGTCGCGATCACCACCTGTACCGCCACCGCCGGCCGGCCGCCGTAAAGCCGGGCCAGCAAAATCGCCGTCAACCCCGCCGGCATCGCCGCTTGCACCACCAGCACCTGGCGGAGTTCCGGCGGCAGCGGGAAAAACTTCGCCGCGCAGAGCATCGCTGCCGGCACCAGCGCCAGACGCACCAGCGCCGAGCCCAGGATCACCCTCAAGTTCAGTTTCTCGGCGCCCACCAGGTCCATCATGGTGCAACCGGTGATCAGGATCGCCACCGGAAACGCCCCCACGCCGATCATCGACATCGCCTTCCGCAGCGATCCCGTCACCTGCCCGTCGAGCCCTAGCGCCACCAGCGTCAGACCGATCGTCACCGCGATCACCGGGCCGTTTGCCAGCCGTCGCCAGGAAAGCCCGCGTTCGCCGCTCATCATCATCACCCCCACCGACCACATCGCCGTTTCCACGCCGATGTTGTGCACGAACATCAACGCCAGCGCCCCGCTTCCCCACAAAATCTCCGTCACCGGAGCCGCCGTGAACCCAAAATTCTGGCAGCCCGCCGTCAGTGCAAACGTCCGCATCCCCGTCCCTCGTTCCAGCCCGATCAGCCGGCCCACCGCCAGCCCGAACAGGATCCCCACCGCGATGAATCCCGCCCCCAGAAAAATCGACCAAACCACCACCGACCCGCTCTTTAAAACCGCGCTGCCCAGGATCTTATCCAGAATGTAGCAAGGCAGCATCACCCGGTAAACCACCTGCATCACCGGCACATCGCATTCCCGCGGCAGCAATCCCGTCCGGCGTGACACCGCTCCCGCGATCATCAGCAAATACACCGGCAGCACCGATGCGATAACGGTAAGCGGCGAAATCACCGCGCCACGCTCCCGGCCCCGCCCCGCGCGTGCAAGACCATAATGTGCGATGTCCGGCGCGCCTTTTCAGAGGAAACCACGAAGGACACGAAAAGGCACGAAGTGGAAGATTTGGAGGGATTCCACCGTAAAGAGCACAAGGAACCCCGTGGCTTCCGAACTCTGAGAATCTCGTTCCTGGTGCGCTTTGCGTTCCTTGCGGTCAAAACCTCTTGTCAGTACCCTATTCTCATTTCGTGCCCCTTCGTGCTTTTCGTGGTTCTCTTGATCTTCACTCTCCCCCCGGCGCTCTCCGCATCGACTTCTTCAACGACACCTTCCGCTTGTCCGCCACGCTGCGGTTCTTCGAATTCCGCGACCGCGGCCGGTTCGTCCGCCGCATCTTCTCGATCGCCTGTGTCTCGGCCACCGCCTTGCCGTCGCGGATCGCCTCGAGCTGGTCGCAGAGTTCCCGCCGCGCGAGGAACCGGTTCATCTCCCGCGAGCGGTCCATCTGGCATTTGATGCACACCCCGCTTGGCAGGTGTTTGAGGAAAACACAGTTCGACGTCTTGTTGATTTTCTGTCCGCCCGCCCCCGAGCCGCGCACGAATTTCTCCAGCAAATCTCCCTCCGCGATTCCAAGCGCCGCCAGCCGCTCTTCGAGCGCCGCCGTCTTCTCCGGGTTGATCGGGTTCTGCACACCCGCAACAAGCCCGGGTAATCCCGAAATGACAAGGCCCGATCCCGTGACTGGGCCGATTGGAATCAGGGAGGCGTGGATGAAACGGCTACAGCTATCTAACATAGCTGCGGTCCCGGCCCGCCCGCGGGTGTGGTAGAGTGATGTTAGTTTCGCTGACGTTGGCTACCCTTGCCCTAGTCCCGGAATCCTATAGCGCGAACCACAGCAGGAACATTCTACGATCCTCCAATGCGAAGTGGACTTAAGATTGAAGAGGGTCGTCTCCTGAATGCTGATTGTCTCAATCTCCTTCATCGTTCGTTTGCATTCGGGGCACTTTGGAAGCGAGACGAGTGCTTTGATGAGGATGGTCAGCATGAACAGTCCCACCCCCACCATAAAGATCCAATGCAGAGTTGATTGGAGCCGATCGTCTGCGGAATACGCCTCCTGTCTGAAATAGGCCCAAAACCACGCGCCGAGAGGGATCAAGATGACAAGAAATGCATGAAACATGTTTCGCCTGTGAAAGCCTTTCAGCTCCGGCGGATACTCCGTGTTCATGGTTTGAGCAACGGGCATTCATGCGTGTTTGTTAGGCACCCAGAGGCGAAATGAATTTCGCGGTCCGTACGTTAGGCGTAGCTACGGATCGAGACGTGGACGTCTTCGAACACTAACTTTTCCTTGTGCAGGGTGGGGGCGGTGCCGTCGCCGTTGTATTGCCAGGCGGAGACGTGGGCGAAATGTTCGTCATCGCGTTTGGCTTCGCCGGCCTGGGTGCTGCCGGCGATGACTTCGGGATCGGTTTCGAAGAACTGGTGTTCGCTGCGGAAGTGGCCGCCGCAGGATTCCTCGCGGTCGCGGGCGTCGTAGCACATGACTTCGCCGAATTCGAGGAAGTCGGCGACGCGGCCGGCTTTTTCGAGTTCCATGTTGGCGTTGGCCCCAGAGCCGGGGATCAGGACATTCTGCCAGAACTCCTCGCGGATCTGAGGGATTTTCGCCAGTGCTTCGGTGAGGCCTTCGCGGGAACGGGCCATGCCGCACTGGTTCCACATCGTCATGCCGAGCTCGCGGTGGAAGGAATCGACGGTGCGCTTGCCTTGGATGGAGAGCAGCTTGTTAGTGCGCTCGCGGGTTTCTGCCTCGGTCTGTTTGAACTCGGGCATCGCGGTGGTGATGCTACCGGGTTTCTGGGTGACGAGGTAGTTGGCGATGGTCGTCGGGATGACGAAATAGCCGTCGGCGAGGCCTTGCATGAGGGCGGAAGCCCCGAGGCGGTTGGCACCGTGGTCGGAGAAGTTCGCCTCGCCTAACACATGGAGGCCGGGAACGTTGGACATCAGGTTGTAGTCCACCCACAGGCCGCCCATGGTGTAGTGAACGGCCGGATAGATCATCATCGGGCCCTTGTAAGGATCCTCTCCGGCGATCTTGTCATACATCTGGAACAGGTTGCCGTAGCGGGCGCGGATGGTGTCCTCGCCGAGGCGCTTGGTCGCATCGCGGAAATCCAGATAGACGCCGAGACCGGTGGGTGCGACGCCGCGACCGTCGTCGCAGGCTTCCTTGGCGGCTCGGGAGGAAATGTCGCGCGGCGCGAGGTTGCCGAAGGACGGGTATTTCCGCTCCAGGAAATAATCGCGTTGGTCCTCGGGGACATCGGCGGCGCTGATTTGTTTTTTCCGCAGCTTGGCGGCGACTTCCTGGCTTTTGGGAGCCCAGATGCGGCCGTCGTTGCGGAGCGACTCGGACATCAGGGTGAGCTTCGACTGATAGTCGCCGCTAACCGGGATGCAGGTCGGGTGAATCTGGGTGTAGCACGGGTTGGCAAACAACGCGCCGCGGCGGGCGGCGCGCCAGGCGCTGGTGACGTTGCAACCCATCGCGTTGGTGGAGAGGAAAAAGACATTGCCGTAGCCTCCGGTGGCAAGGATGACGGCGTCCGCCGCGTGGGTGGAAATTTCCCCGGTATTGAGGTCTCTAACGACGATGCCTTTGGCGTGGCCGTTGACCAGCACGAGATCGAGCATCTCGGTGCGCGGGTACATTTTCACGCCGCCCTTGTGGATTTCCTTTTCGAGCGCCTGATAGCAACCGATGAGAAGCTGTTGGCCGGTCTGGCCGCGGGCGTAGAAGGTGCGGGAAACCTGCGAGCCGCCGAACGAACGGTTGTCGAGCAGTCCGCCGTATTCGCGGGCGAAGGGTACGCCCTGCGCGACGCATTGGTCGATGATCGAGTTGGAGACCTCGGCGAGCCGATAGACGTTGCCTTCGCGGGCGCGGAAATCGCCGCCCTTGATGGTGTCGTAGTAGAGGCGGCGGATGGAATCGCCATCGTTCTGATAGTTCTTGGCGGCGTTGATGCCGCCCTGCGCGGCGATCGAGTGGGCGCGGCGCGGGCTGTCCTGATAGCAGAAGCATTTCACCTGATAGCCCATTTCCGCGAGCGAGGCGGCGGCGGCTCCACCGGCAAGCCCGGAGCCGACGATGATCACGGTGAATTTCCGCTTGTTCGCCGGGTTGATGAGCTTGGAGTCCATCTTGTGCTTGGACCACTTTTGCTCAAGGGGACCGGACGGGATTTTGCTGTCGAGGACGATGGACATGGGAATTGGGGATTGATTATTGAAAATTGATTATTGGAAACGCGTCAGCCTGCGTTGTTTTGGCGGGCGGTTTTGATGGAGGCGCAGAAGATGGCGGTTAGTTCCGTGGCTTCCTGCCAAAGCGGGGTTACCTGGCTGGCGGGCAGGATTCCGTCTTCGATGATGAGTTCCATCCAGAGGGCGGACTCGTCGGCTTCTTCGACGGCGGTGCCGACTTTGGATGCGAAATCTGCAGGGGATTTGGCGAGGCAAGCGGCCCGATAATTGGCGGCGACGGATGTGCCGGAGCGGATGAGCTGGTTGGCGATGGGACGGCTGACCTTGTCATCCGGAAGGGCGCGCACCAAGCGAATGACACGCAGGGAGAACTGCTTGCAGCGCGCTTTGAGTTCTTCCGGATTCATGATGCCAATTTTCAATAATCAATAATCCATTTTCAATTCCTCATCTGACGATGCCGAAGATGACGGCGACCGGGATGGAGATGAAGCCCAGCCAGATGAACAGGCTGTAGCCGATGGCGACTTGCTTGATGAGTCCGGCCGAGCGTTTGGAACGCAAACCGAGCGTCTGGAACATCGATCCCACACCGTGCATGACGTGTGGAAACAACAGGGTCATGGCAATGATGTAGAACAGCGTGGCGGGCCACCAGTTGAAGCCGTCGATGACCATCTGGTAGGCGTTGTGGGCTTCCTTGCCGTCGAGCGTGGTTTTGTAGCGGCCCAGCGTGTTGTATTCATTGCCGATGCGGGCGGTGAAATGCAGCATGTGGTAGATGACGAAAGCCAGGATGGTTAGGCCTGAGTAGATCATCGTCAGCGAGGATTTCGAAGCTTGGATGGTAGCCTTGTTCTCGTAGGCTTGGCGGGCGGCGCGGTTCTGGCGGGTGAGGGCCACCGTGGCCAGGATGTGGGCTCCGACCACGACCAGCATGGTGACCCGGAACAACCAGATGCCCACGCCGTGGAGCATGTGGTGGAGGAAATACGCGTATTCATTGAACGGCTCGGGTCCCAGGAACAGCACCAGGTTGCCGATCAGGTGGCCGGCGAGAAACAGCACCAGAACGATGCCAGTGAGGGCGACAACGAGCTTTTTCCCGATGGAGGAGGACCAATAAGTTTCGAGACAACGGGAGAGGGCGTTCATGGCATTAAAGGAAAGATGGCTTCGCGGACCGGGCGAGGAATAGACGGAGACGAAAAGGTTTTCAAGGGGAGACTCAGCCGGGAGCTGAATCGGGCGGTAGAATGCCTGAAGGTGCGCTTGCGGACAGGGATTCCGGCGGTTTTATACACGGAAAATCCCCGGCAGGAGAGTGAAAAAGTTGGCCCGCTGCCTGCTATTATGACAGAAAACTCCCATGGAAATGTTCAAGGGCTACGACCCCGGCAAGTTTTACGACGAGATGTTCTGCGAGGACGGAAGCGTGCGCGGCCACTGTGCGCCACTGCTCGAAAAGTTTGGAAAAGTGGATCAGCGGGACTTCCTCGCCCGCAAGGCAAATTCCGAACTCTACTTCCTGCGACAAGGCATCACCTTCAACGTCTATCACGACGATCAGGGCACCGAGCGGATTTTCCCGTTCGATCCGATTCCGCGGGTGATGCCCGCCAGCGAGTGGGAGCATCTGGAGGCCGGGCTTACCCAGCGGATCGTCGCGCTGAACCTGTTTCTCCACGACATCTATCACGACCAGCAGATCCTCAAGGATGAGGTGATCCCGCGGTTCTACATCGAGCAGGCGAAGCACTATCGGCCCGAGTTCCGCGGCGTGGACGTGGCGGGTGACATCTACATTCACATTTGCGGCAGCGACCTGATCCGCGGTGCGGACGGGGTTTACTACGTGCTCGAAGACAATGGCCGCTGCCCGTCGGGTGCTTCCTATCTGTTGGAAAACCGCAATGCCTTGAAGCGGGCGTTTCCCGGGATCTTCGAGGCGGTGGGCGTGCGACCGGTGGATTCCTATCCGCGCGACCTGCTGAACATGCTCCATCACATTTCACCGCGCCGCGAGGGCGATCCAGTGTGCGTCCTGCTCACGCCGGGCTGCCATAACAGCGCCTACTTCGAGCACTGCTACCTCGCGCGGGAAATGGGCATCGACATCGTCGAAGGCAAAGACCTGGCGGTGGTGGACAACTTCGTTTACATGCGGACGACCCGCGGCCTGGTTCGGGTGGATGTCATCTATCGGCGGATCGACGACGATTTCATCGATCCGGTGGTGTTCCGAAAGGACTCGGTGCTGGGTGTTCCCGGCCTGATGAATGCCTATCGCAAAGGCAACGTGTCGCTGGCGAATGCAGTCGGCACCGGCGTCGCCGACGACAAGGTGATCTACTATTTCGTCCCGAAAATGATCGAGTACTACCTCGGTCAGGAACCGATCCTGCCGAATGTGCCCACTTACCTCGCGTCCGAGGAAGCGGACATGAAATTCATCCTCGCCAACCTGCCCGAACTGGTGGTGAAAGCCGCCAACGAGTCCGGCGGCTACGGCATGCTGATGGGACCCTCCGCGACCAAGGACGAAATCGCCGCTTTCCGCGAACGCATCATCGCCGATCCCCGCAACTACATCGCCCAACCGGTCATCGCGCTCTCCCGCTCGCCCACTTGGTGCGACGGGGCGATGGAGGGCCGGCACATCGACCTGCGACCGTATGTCATCTATGGCAAGGACGTGAAAATCGTCCCCGGCGGGCTGACCCGCGTGGCTCTAACCAAGGATTCGCTGGTCGTTAATTCTTCCCAAGGTGGCGGAAGTAAGGATACGTGGGTGCTTCGCCATTAAATCATCATGTTATCCCGAGTTGCCAATACCCTCTACTGGATGGTCCGCTATGTGGAGCGGGCCGATAACCTTTCCCGCTTGATCGATGTCAACCAGCAGCTTCTGTTGGATTTCGAGCGGCTCGACAGCGAGCGCCTGCGCGGCTTCTGGCAGCCGATCATCCTGAGCACCGGCGACGAGGAAGCGTTTGCCAAGCTCTACGACGAAACCGGGAGCGAGGAGGTGATCCGTTTCCTAACCGACGATCCGCGCAACCCTAACAGCATCACCTCATGCATCGCCCTGGCGCGTGAGAACGCCCGCACCGTCCGCGACCAGTTGTCCGACGAGTTGTGGGAGGAGCTCAACGCGCTCTATCTGTTTTCACGCTCGGACGAGGCGAAGCAGGTGATCGCAACGGACCCGTCCCGTTTCTATGAGAATGTCCGGCGCTCCGCCGTGACCTTTTTGGGAATCGCGGCGTCCACCACCTCGCGCAACGAGGCGTGGGAATTCATGGACTTGGGGCGGCACTTGGAGCGGGCGGACAAGACCACGCGTTTCCTCGATGTTTCCAGCTACCTGCCACCGGCTGAAGACGGAATGGAAGCGGCTTCACCGGGAATTCTCCACTGGACCGCCATCCTCCGTTCATGCGGTGCGATGGGTGCGTTCCGCGCATCGCAACGCGAGATTTCGGCCCAGGGCGTGGTTGATTTCCTGATCTTCTCGAAGGATTTTCCACGCTCGATTCGTTACTGCATCGACAAGGTGGATATCAGCCTGCACCGGATTTCCGGGACTCCGCGCGGTGCGTTTTCCAACGAAGCGGAACGCGAAACCGGCCGGTTGATGGCGGAGTTGAACTTCGGCTCGACTGAGGATGTGTTCGTCGCGGGGCTGCATGATTATCTCGATGCCCTTCAGGGCCGTTTCAATCACATCGGCGCGGAATTTTTCGAACGATATGTCCTGATGCCGGAACGCGTCCAAGTCCGGCCCGATCCGAAACCACCCACTCTATCCGACGCTGCTGCCTGGCAAAAACAACAGCAACACCAGAAGCAAACGTGAGCGGTCCCGATGAAGCGGCGCCACCGACGCTCGGTACGAAGCTTTCGGTATTCCACCGCACCGCCTTCTTCTACGCATCACCGGTGACTAACAGCGTCAACACGCTGCACCTGGAGCCGCGGACGTTTCCCTATCAGAAGACGATCGGGGCCTTGATCCGGGTGGTTCCTGCCACCCGCGTGCGCCGCTTCACGGATCTGTTCCAGAACATCACCCATCATTTCGAGCTGATCGAGCCCCACGGCTATCTGGAAATTGAAAGCCGGATCCGCGTGCACAATCTGCCGTTGGATATTTCCGAGGCGAGCCGCGCGGCGACGGCGGAGGGCTTCAGTGACTTGTCGATCCGCGAGCAAATCTGGCCGTACTTGCAGGAAAGCCGCTGGGTTTCCCGCCATCCCGAAGTCTGGCGGCAAGCGCTGGATATCACCCGCGATCTCACGGCGGTGTTCGATCAGGCGACCGCGTTGATGGCGTGGATCTATCGCGAATTCCGCTATGAACCCGGAGTGACGAACGTGAACACCCACTTGGAGGAGGCGTTTGAAATGAGGCACGGCGTTTGCCAGGATTTCTCGCATGTGATGCTGGGCTTGTGCCGCTCCGTGGGAATCCCGGCCCGTTACGCCTCCGGCTATCTTTACAACGGCCCGCGGGACTCGCTGGTGGGTGCCCAGGCGTCGCATGCCTGGACCGAAGTTTATCTGCCGGCCGCCGGCTGGATCGGCTTCGACCCGACGAACAACACGCTGGCGGACGAACGCTATGTGAAAATCGCCGTGGGCCGCGACTACGAGGACGTGGCTCCGGTTAGAGGGAACTACCACGGCACCGGGAGCTGCCGGATGGAGATCCAGGTGGAGGTGGAGAAAATTTGACGGGTTCCCGCCGGACCGCAATTTATGCGGAGGGAATCGCAAGCGGTCGGTAGCCCGCCACAGGAAATTGCGTATCGTAGGGTAGCCATGAAAACAAACCCATCGTTAGAGATGCCTCGCGCGGGTGCGGGCGGTTTGTCACCGCCGGAAGCAACCGGAGATGAGGACAGTTTCTGTTCCGAATGGAACTATGGAAACGGTTACGATCAACTGCAGGCGAGGGAGCTCCAGTGGAAGCATCAGAAAGATTCGTTGCCCAAAGTCGGGAGCGAGCAAATGCCGCAGAGGGGCGAGGATTGCGTTCAAGCGGAGGGTCTGGAGGGAGACTGCCGCCAAACGAGTCCAAGACCGAAGATCCGGGTGGTTGTGCGCGGGAAATGGCAAACGGGATACGAGCCGCTGGTGCCGCTACTTGGCTGACTCCTGGACGTAAGAGATCGGCGAGACTTTGTCGCGATAGACTTCTCCGGCCGGGGTGAGCGACCCATCCTTGCGCTGCAACTGACGAGCGTCCTCGACCCAGTTGTAGAGGGCGTAGCGTTCGACGAAGGGCGTGTCATCCATCATCTTGATCATCGCCGCAATCGCGGCCTTCTGCTGCTTCTCGTTCGGGTCGGGGGCGGTGGTCCAATTCGCGCCGTTGTTCCATTCAGTTAGCCAGATCGGCCGTTTCGTGCGGTCGTGGATGCCTTTCAGATAGCGATAGAGTTGGTCCGCCGCTCCTTTCGCGTCATCGGGGTTGGCGACGGCGCGGTAATAGTGCACCGCCACGAAATCCACGCGCAGACCGGCCGCATCGGCCTTGTCCATGAATTCGTAGAGCCATCCCAGTCCGCCGTCGGACACCGCCGGCGCGCCGAGCCGCAAACCGGTGGCGAGCAAGTCGGGCCAGGATTGAAGGGCTTCAGCGACGGTCAGCTTCGCTTGGTCGGGTCGATCCGGCTCGTTGAAGCCGAGCAGGTGGGTGGAGCCTCGCTCTTTCCAGTTCTGATCGAGGCCGGGCCAGCCGCGCTTCTGGCGGATCGGCACGTATTCCAAATCCAGCGAGGAATTGGTGCTGATGTTCCAATCGTAAAACCAATCCACGTTCAGATTCTGCCAGATGCCGCCGGCGATGCCTTTCTTGCCTGTCCAGCGCCAGGGAAAGATGCGGACGAAGCGCACGCCGTCGTCCAGGCCTTTGGGCAATAGTTTGATCTCCAGGTCGTGGTCCTGGGCGACATAGTTCCGGCTGACGCCCGTGCCATTTTCCTGCTGTGCGATGGTGGCCGTGTAGCCGCGCCGGAGAATGAAGGAACTGATGGAATTCTTGAGCTTGCCAAGCTTCGCGTCGCCGTATTCGACATAACACTTCAGCGGTATCGATTCGCCCTCCAGGGACTTGCCATCGTAAACGGTCATCGCTTCGAAATCCGGCGCGTGTGGGATCACCACGGTGCCGGATCCGTACTGGACCACCCGTATGTTAGTTGTCAGCGACGCGCGCTCGCCATTGATTCGCATCCGGGTCAGGCACTTGGATTTCACGAACGACGGATCGACGTTTTCCAGAAACAACCAGCCATCGGATGCGGTGAAATCGAAGGTGCTGCCGGCGATCGGGTCGCCGGTCCCGGTGACATGAAACTCCATGCCGCTCTTCAATGGCACCACTTGATTGAGGCAAGTCTCGACCGATTTGGTCGTGTAACCGGCACGGGTGGTGATCGGTTTGCCGGAGTTTTCCGCAGGCGGAGCTTTACCGCCACCCGCTTCGAGCGCGCGCAGGTATTGTTGATCCGCCGGGGTGAAGTTGGCAAAGGGGACTTCGAAGCTTTTTCCGTTAGGTCCTTGCAAAACCACTCCGCCATTCTTCATTCCGACGAACTCGGCTTCCACCGGTTGCGGAATGCCGGTGAACGACCACGGTCGGGCAAGCAACGCCGGTGCACCGCCCGCTAACAGCAACGCCGCAAGCACGACGGAAAGCCTGCTCGGTTTGGGTTCGAATGGATTGGGTTTCATGGGTTCATGGTAGTATCCGGGCGGCCCTTGTCACTCGGGATCATGCGAAGGAACCGAGATGTGATCGATCAACCGCACGTCACCGTAAAACACGGCAGTCGCCAGAACGGCCGGGCAATCCAGATTGGTGACGGCTTGCAAGGTTTCCGCATCGACGAGAGACATGTAATCGATGCGGGCGAGGGGAGATGCCTCGATGGCGGCGCGGGCCGAGGCGAGAATGGCCTGCGGAGAAGTCAAAGTGACGGCGGCTAACAGCGCCTGCCTGATCCGTGGCGCGTCGGCCCGTTGTGCCGGGGTGAGGCGGGTGTTGCGGGAAGACATCGCGAGACCATCCGGCTCGCGAACGGTGGGGCAGGAGACGATTCCCACCGGCACATCCAGGTCGCGGACCATCCGGCGGATGACCGCGAGCTGTTGGAAATCCTTTTCACCGAAGATCGCCACATCGCAGCCGGTGAGCAGGAACAATTTCAACACCACCGTGCAGACACCGTCGAAATGCCCGGGACGGGTTGCCCCGCAAAGGTCGCGGGAGAGCAGCGTCTCGGTGACCGTGACGGAGCGGTCGGGGAAATACATCGAGTCGGCCGCGGGCGCGAAGGCCACGTCAACACCGGCCGCTTCGCAGTCTGCCAAATCGCTCTCCATCGGCCGCGGGTAGGCTGCTAGATCGGCCGCCCGGTCGAACTGGATCGGGTTGACGAAGATGGAAACGATCACCGTTCCGCCCGGTCCGGCGATTTCCCGCGCCCTGTGCATGAGCGAAAGGTGGCCGGCATGGAAGGCTCCCATGGTCGGCACCAGCACGAGCGGGCGAGTGGCATTCTTCAGAATCTCCCTCAAGGCTGTGCCGGTGTCCGCGACTTTCATGCGGGCGGCTTACTCCAGGCGCGCGGCGCGGGGCAAGCCCGGTGTGATCGATCCGGGATGGACTCGCAGGGCAAGTGGGTTGTAGGGTCCCGCGTGCTCCCTTGGTTTTCCAACAACCGTTTCCCGCTCTACCTCGCACCCATGGCGGGGGTGACGGATGTGATTTTCCGCCAGATCTGCAAGGAACTGGGGGCGGATGTGATGGTGACTGAGTTCGTCTCGGCGGAGGGGATCATGCAAGCGGACGAGCGGACGCGGAAATACACGGAGTTCACCGACGAGCAACGGCCGGTGGGCGTTCAACTTTTCGGCGCGGACGGCGAGCGGATGGGGGAGGCGGCGAAGAAGATCATCGATTGGAAGCAGCCGGATTTCATCGATATCAATTTCGGCTGCCCGGTGAACAAGGTGGTCGCCCGCAATGGCGGGTCGTCCTTGCTCAAGGATTGCCCGATCCTCGCATCGGTTGCGGCCGGGGTGGCGAAGGCGGTGGGCGAACAGGTGCCGGTGACCGCGAAGATCCGGATCGGTTGGGATGAGAACTCGGTCAACGCGGTGGAGGTGGCGAAGATTTTGGAAGACTGCGGGATGCAGGCAATCGCCGTGCACGGCCGGACTCGCGCGCAAAGCTACAGCGGCGAGGCGGACTGGGAAGTGATCGACGCGGTGGCGCGAGCGGTGAAAGTCCCGGTCATCGGCAACGGCGACATCACCTGCGGCGCGGACGTGGTTCGGCGGCGGCAGGAAACGGCGGTGTCCGGCGTGATGATCGGCCGCGCGGCGATGCAGAATCCGTGGGTTTTTCGCCAGGCAAAGTATTTTTTGGAGACCGGCAAAGTCCTGCCAGAGGTAGCGGTGGAGGAGCGCTGGGAGCTGGTGATCCGGCATTGCGTGTTGGCGGTGGAAAGCCGCCGAAATGGCAACGAGAAGCAGACGTTGACAGCGATGCGCTCGCGTCTGATGGCCTATTGCAAGGGATTTCCCGGTGCGAAAGACCTGCGGCAGAAGCTTTGTCACGTGTCGTCCGTGGCGGAAGTGGAAGGACTCGCCGAGGAGTCCCTCATGAAACATGTAGTGCTCGCGGAGTTGTGATTCGCCGTTGCGGGTGAAAGATTTGACGTCGAAACCCGTTTGGGGGGCTAGCCATTCCGACCCAGATGGCCCAGATATTCACACCGCGATGAATCCCGTTTTTCGTAGATTGATTCCAGTTCTATCCGGCTGCCTTCTGGTCGGGGCTGATCGTACGTTGCTTGCCGCAGCACCCACGAGTGCGCCAACCGCTGGCGCGCCGATTTCATTCAATGACTCGATCCAGCCGATCCTCTCGGAAAACTGTTACCACTGCCACGGCCCGGACTCAGGAACCCGCGAGCCGAAGAAGGAGCCGTTGCGGCTGGACCGGGAAAAGTTCGCCTTTCAGAACCGCGAGGATGGCAAACCGGTCATCATCAAGGGCGACGCCGCGGCCTCGCTGCTGGTCAAGCTGATCAAGTCGAAGAATCCGGACGAGGTGATGCCGCCCACCAAGTCGCACAACCAGCTTGAACCCGGGGAAATTGCACTTTTGGAGAAATGGGTCGCGCAGGGCGCGAAATACGAGGAGCACTGGTCGTTCATATCGCCTGGCAAAGCCCCTGTTCCACAGGTCGCGAAAGCGGCGGTGGTGAGGAATCCGGTTGATTCCTTCATCGAGGAAAAGCTGGAGCAAACCGGCCTGTCCATTCAAACGCAGGAAGATCCCCGTGTCCTCATCCGCCGTGCCACCTTAGATCTAACTGGACTGCTGCCTGATCCCGCCGATGTGGAGAAGTTTGCAAAGGATCCTACTGACGCCGCTTACTCAGCATATTTGGGGAAACTCTTCGCCTCACCGGCCTACGCCGAGCACCGGACCCGCTACTGGCTGGACTACTCGCGCTACGCCGACACCCACGGATTGCATTTCGACAACGTCCGCTCGATCTGGCCTTACCGCGATTACGTCATCCGCTCATTCGCGGCTAACAAGCCTTACAACCAATTCGTTCGTGAGCAGTTGGCGGGCGATATGATTCCCGCGAAAACCGCGGACACCTGGATCGCCACCGGGTACGTCCGTTGCAACGTTTCCACCAACGAAGGCGGGACGATTCCGGAGGAAATCCAGGTGAACAAGACCCGCGACCGCGCGGAAGCGTTCGGTGCTGCGTTCCTTGGTCTAACGGTCGGTTGCGCGGTTTGCCACGATCACAAGTTCGACCCGACGGCGCAGAAGGATTTCTATTCGCTCGGTGCGTTTTTCGACAACACGACCGACAAGCCGTGGGACGATAACGCCGCCGAAAGCGGGCCGGTGCTGCGGCTGCCGCCGGCCGACAAGCAGGCGGAGTTCGATGCCGCCGTCGCGCGTCGGTCGGAAGCGGCGATGAGCTACGAAAAGCGTCGCGCGGATTCGGCCGGACTCTTCCGCGAGTGGCTTGCCTCGGGCAAAAAGCCGGTGCCGGTTTCCTCCGAAGGGCTGGACCTGCGGCTGCGCCTCGACGAAGCCAGCGGTGACGTGGTGAAAAACTCCGCGCCCGGCGCGAAAACCGTTAGCTACAAGGCCGACACCAACCCGCTCGTCTGGGGCGAGAGCGTCTGGTATTGGCCGACGATGCGGATGGACATCGCCAGCAACCTGCCGATGCCCGGACTTGGTGACTATGAAGCGAACGAAGGATTTTCCGCTTCCCTGTGGACCATGCTCCGTTTGAAGACGTCCAATGCCAATACCGGCAACGGCGCGCTCATTTCCCGCATGGGTGATGACAAAATGGACGGCCACCGCGGTTGGGACATGTTCATCGACGGAGAGAACCTCGTCGTCCACATCGTCAATCATTGGCCGGACCGCGCCATCCGCGTGAACGCCGGCGGCATCCCGCGCGGCGAGTGGGTGCATCTCGGGTTCAGTTATGACGGATCGGGAAAGGCCGAGGGCGTGAAGCTTTTCGTCAACGGTCAGGAGAGAAAAGCGAACATCACGGTCAACACTCTCCAGCCCGGCGACACTATCCGCAACAAGCTGCCGCTGAATCTCGGCGCGCGTGTCGAGAGTGATCGGATGCGGGAGGGGGCTTTCCTCGACGTGCGTCTCTATCATCGCGCGCTCGATCCCGCGGAATTTGCCCGGCTTCCCGAGGAGGATCTAACCGCCGAGCTGCTGGCAACATCCCCCGATCCGCAGAAATGGAATTCCTCCCAGCGCTTCCTCGCGCTCGACCGTTATTTCACCGCCCGCGTCGATCCCGAAGCCGCGAAACTGCGCGACCAGATCAAGGCCGCCGACGCTGAAATTGGTATGTTAGGAAAGGGCGGCGTGGCGACACTCATCGCCCGGGAGCGCGAAACTCCGCCGACCTCATGGGTTCTCAACCGCGGCGTTTACACGGCCCGCAAGGAAATGGTCGAGCCGGGCACTCCGGAATTCCTCCCCGGTTCCCGCGATGCGACGAACCGCCTGGAACTCGCCGAATGGTTGTTCAAGCCGGAAAATCCTTTATTCGCCCGGGTCTCCGTGAACCGCATCTGGCAGGAATTGTTCGGCACCGGAATCGTGGAGACGTCCGACGACTTCGGCATCATGGGCGCGAGGCCGTCGAACCAGAAACTCCTCGATTGGCTGGCGGTGGAATTCCGCGAATCGGGTTGGAACGTGAACCATATCTATCAACTGCTGCTCACCTCTAATGCCTACCGCCAAAGCAACCACGTCAGCCCGAAGGCCCTCGCCGCCGATCCTTCGAACCGTCTGCTTTCTCGCGGCCCTCGTTTCCGGATGGATGCGGAGGTCCTGCGCGACACCGCGTTGCAGGTGTCGGGTTTGTTAGCCAGCACCGTCGGCGGACCGCCCGTGAAGCCCTATCAGCCCGAAGGAATCTGGGAGGCGGTTTCCATGCCGGAGTCCAACACACTCCACTACAAGCAGGATTCCGGTGACGCGCTCTACCGTCGTTCGATCTATTCCTTCTGGAAGCGTTTCTCGCCGCCGCCATCGTTGGAAACCTTCGATGCCCCGGCCCGCGAGGTCGTCTGCACCCGCCGTTCCCGCACTAACACTCCGCTGCAGGCGCTCGTCAGCATGAACGATCCGCAGTTCTTCGAAGCCGCCCGCAAGCTTTCCGAGCGAGCGATCAAGCAGTCCGCCAGTCCGAAGGAACGCATGGATTTCATGGCGGAAACCCTGCTTTCGCGACCTCTGGACGAGACCCAGTTCGCCATGTTCACCAAGAGCAAGGATCGTTTCGCCGGCTACTACAAGGAGCATCCGGAAGATGCGAAAAAAATCCTAACCAACGGCGCGGCCCCGGCTGATCCCGCCCTCGACCCGGTCGAGATCGCCACTTGGACCATGGTTGCCAACCAATTCCTCAACCTCGACGAAAACCTCAACAAGTAAGTCATGAAACCACCGATCATCCAACTTTGCTCGGACCACGGCGGCGAAAGCCCGACCGTCATGGAGTTGCCCATCCCCGATGAGCTGAAAAAGGAATGGATGGCGCTCGCCTCACGCCGCCAGTTCCTTTCGCGCGCCGGGAAATCGTTGGCTTGGGCCAGTATCGCAGGACTTTTCGCCAGGGGCGGGAACTCGTTGCAGGCGGCGGAGATGCAGGCGGCAATGCTGCCGCACTTTGCTCCCAAGGCGAAGCGGGCAATCTATCTGTTCATGGCCGGTGCGCCCTCGCAGTTTGAAACCTGGGACTACAAGCCGAAGCTCGCCGAGCGTTTCGACCAAGATCTGCCAGAGTCGGTTAGAGGTGGCCAGGTGCTCACCGGCATGACCGCGTCGCAGTCGCGGTTCCCCATCGCACCGTCGGTTTTCGGGTTCAAACAATACGGCAAGGCGGGCCACTGGGTCAGCGACCTGCTGCCGCACACCGGAAAGGTCTCGGACGAATTCGCGGTCATTCACTCGATGCACACGGATGCGATCAACCACGAGCCGGCGATTTTGTTAGCCAATTCCGGCAATATGAATCCTGGCAAGCCGTCCATCGGTTCGTGGATTTCCTACGGTCTGGGCTCGATGAACGACGATCTTCCGACTTTCGTGGTTCTTACCTCCAAGCTGCCCCTGACCACGAACATTCAGGCGCTGTCCTCACGGTTGTGGTCGTCCGGTTTCCTCTCCCCGGATCACGCCGGAGTCGCGCTGCGATCCGGCGGCGATCCGGTCATTCATCTGTCCGATCCCCAGGGCGTCCCCGCCTCAATGCGCCGGGCGATGATCGATGGTGTTGGCGAAATGAACCGCCAGTTGTTCGCGAAGATCGGCGATCCCGAGACCAACGCCCGCATCGCACAGTATGAAATGGCGTTCCGCATGCAGACCTCGGTGCCGGAGCTCACCAATCTATCCGACGAACCGGAATCGGTCTGGGAGATGTACGGACCGAAGGCGAAGGAACCTGGCACCTATGCCTACAATTGCCTGATGGCCCGCCGCCTTGCCGAGCGTGGCGTGCGTTTCACCCAGATTTTCCACCGTGGTTGGGACGCTCACGGCGACCTTCCGAACCGCATGAAAATCCTCTGCGAGGATGTGGATCGCCCGACCGCCGCGTTGATCGCGGACCTCAAGCAACGCGGCCTGCTAGACGACACACTCGTCGTCTGGGGTGGTGAATTCGGCCGCACCGTTTACTCGCAAGGTGGCCTCACCAAGGAGAACTACGGCCGCGACCACCATCCGCGATGCTTCTCAATGTGGATGGCCGGCGGCGGCGTGAAGGCCGGCACCACCTACGGTGAAACCGACGATTTCTCCTACAACATCGTCAAGGACCCGATGCACATCCGCGACCTCAACGCCACCATTCTCAACCTGCTTGGCGTCGATCACGAGCGTCTCACCTTCAAGTTCCAAGGCCTCGACCAAAAGCTAACCGGCGTCGAACCCGCACGGGTAGTTAGAGAGCTGCTTGCGTGAGGCGAACAGCGGGGGAAGCGATGCGTCACTCCGCTTTAGATTGTTCGCCGATCCATGCGCGTTGGAAAGCCTGCCGGCCATCTGAGCGGGGGGATCAACAAGTGCCCGGACGAGTTCCGCGTCCGCAGAACTTGCGATGGAGGGCGCACAGTCCCAGCAGCGATCCGAAGAGCAGAGCAAGGGTCGTTCCTCCATCGGCCACTGGATTCGAGAACGGTGTCGTTCCCAGCGACACTGCTGCCGATGACCAACTGAATTTGCTTTCTGCCGCGGCTCCCTGGGTTGTAAACAACCACGTTCCCGAAGTGTCCTCGAAGTTGGTGCCCGTGAGGGTTCCAGTTCCTTTGATTGCGAGAAATGATCCATTCTGGAAAGCAATCGTCGAGGACAGGAGATTGAAAGAGAAGTTGTCCGGGCCTACGATCGTCCAAAGCGGCGTTTTCGAGGTTGAAGGGTTAAAAACCCAAGGTTGTGAGAACACGACCGCTGACCCGTCAGGGACAATGTCGAAAGAGCCGGACCCTTCTTCTACCTCGGACAGCAACCAGGATTGAATTCCCGTGGCGGCGGCTAGATCCGTGGTCAGGTTTCCTGCCGAGTCTTGGAAGATGATCCCTCCTCCGGCACCGGAGGAGAAATTGATCGAACCGTTAATGAACGCGGCCGGGGCCGCTGAGGTGAAAGCAAACAAGGCAACGAGTGCCATCCGGGGGGGGGATGCTAGTTTCATGATTTTATTTTTTGATTTGGCTCAGGTTAAGTCCCTGCGCCGGAGAAAGCAAATCCAGAGTAGTGCTCCACTGAGGAGCACCGGTGCGCCAATCTCGGGGATCGCTGTAGTTGTCGAGGACCAACTAAACTTGCCGTCTGAGGCGGGGCCTTGGGTCGTGAAATACCAACTAGCCGGGGTGGAATCGAAGTTTGAGTTCGTGAGGGTCCCGGTTCCGGAGATAATCAGGAAGTCGCTATCCCGAAGCACGATGGCGGAAGAGGAAAGGGTGAAGGTGAAATTTCCAAAGCCGGGAATCGTCCAGAGCGGGGTCGTCGGGGTTGAAGGGTCGAAAATCCAAGTTTGCGGGAAGGAAACCGCTTGTCCCTCGGGCACGGTGATGAATGAGCCCGAACGCGTATCCACCTCAGGAACCAGCCAGGATTGAACACCGGTCGCAAGAGCCGGGTTTGTGGTGACGTTGCCATTCAAGTCCCGAAGAATAATGCCTCCGTTGTCGCCGGATGTGAAGTTGATCACGCCATTCACGAATGCCGCTTGGGATGCCAAACTAAGGCCAAACGTCGTAAGAGCTATTCTGATTCCTAATGTGGGTTTCATTGGCTTTTGGTGCAATCGTTCAAAGAGGGGGGCCGCGCACACGGGCTCAGTTGGCATTTGATTATAATTGGCGATCAATTGTGCCAAGAAATTTAACGCGTTAGGGGAAATCCTTAGTGGAGACCTTAAAAGTTGGCATGACCGGAAATCTCGGCAGGTTCCTCATGAATTAGGTTCGTCACCCAAAATTTCATTATAATAAACTTAAAATGAGGTAGTTAATAAATTGGAATTCTTTTGCGTTGAGCGCTTTCACGGGGAGTCCGACGTTGACCAAGCTTAGGTCAGAAAACCAAAGATAGTAAATTCTTAACTTAAGTGAATAAGTTGGCCTTGTTGATGAATTTGTCCGGAACGTGCGTATCCAAGGGCTATCCAAGGTCGCTAACACGGCGGGACTCGCCCTGGGTAAATTGGCACTGCGTATATCGCGCTTGCAGGCCCCGTGGGCCGGCCAGTCAGTGGCCTATCTGAGCAGCGCCCAGATCGGTTGTGCCCAAGTGCCGAGGACGAGCACGGCGATGGTGATCACAGCGATGCAGGCCTTGCTGATCGGTGGCAGGACGATGGCCTTGTCATCGGCGGGGGCGGCCCACCACATGGCGCGGATGACGTTGAAGTAGTAGTAGAACCCCGCGGCGGCGGCGATGAAGGCGACGCCGACACCGGCCCACAGATGCGCTTCGACGGCGAGCGAGAACACGAGGAACTTGCCCCAGAAACCGGCGGTTAGCGGGACCCCGGCGAGGGCGGCAAGCAACACGGTGAGCGCGAGTGCGAGCTGCGGGTTGGTTTTTCCGAGACCGTTGAAGTCCTTGATCATCTCGCCATCGCGCTGGATGCGGATTTGGGCGAGGACGAAGAAAACGCCGAGGGTCATCAGCAAATAAGTCGCGAGGTAGAATGAAATGACCTTGGCGGACCCTTGCGATGTCACGGTTTCCGGTTTCCAGGCGGCAAGCGCAAGGATCAGGAAGCCGGCGTGGGCGATCGAGGAATAGGCGAGCAGGCGCTTGAAGTTCGTTTGCGGGATGGCGGCCAGGTTTCCGAACAGCAGGGTGGCGCAGGCGATGATGAGCAGTAGCGTGACGACCGGGCCGCGGGTGAGATCGCTGCCAAGGAAGGGCTCGAGGAAACGGATGGTCAGGATGAAGCCCGCGGCTTTCGAGCCGACCGATAGAAACGCGGTGACGGGGGTGGGGGCGCCCTGATAGACGTCGGGGATCCAGACTTGCATCGGCACGGCGCCGATCTTGAAGCCGAGGCCGACCATGACGAGGGCGACACCGAACAGCAGCGGCGTGAGCTGGATCTGGCTGGCGGATTCACCGTGAAGCAAGGTGCGGATGACGTCGAGGTTCATGGTGTGGAGCGAGCCATAAACCCAGGCGATGCCGTAAACGAGGAAGCCGGTGCTGAGCGCGCCGAGAATCAGGTATTTCACGCCGGCTTCGAGCGAGCCGACGTTGCGGCGCATGTAGGCGACGAGGATGTAGAAAGTGATGGTGACGAGTTCGAGGGCGACGAAGGCTCCCGCGAGGTCGCGGGCGGAGGCGAGCCACATCATGCCGGCGCAGGCGAAGACGGGGAGCGCGTAGAATTCGCCGGTGCCGTTTTCAGAGTCGGGAGTTTCGGTGAAGCGGGCGAGGATCTTTCGGTAGTCGACCGCTAACAGTAGGACGAGGATGGTGGTGACGAGGGCGAAGAGTTTGTAGAATCTCGCGAGGCCGTCGAAGCTATAGAAATTCCACAGAGGCCACTGGGCCCAGGCTGAGTCGGGGTCCGCGTTTGGTCCGACGGCGATGAAGGTGAGAATGAGGATGACCGCGAGGCCGATGACGGCGGAGATGCCGACCCAGGCTTTGCTTTTGCACGAGCAAAACGCTTCGGCCATGAGCAGGACGATGCCGAGGGTGACGGTTAGGGCTTCGAGGTAGTAGGCGGGCATGGGAAGAAGTTTGAAGTGATCGGTGAGCAGTGATCAGCGGAGAAGATTGAGCAGCAGGTTCGGATAGAGGCCGACGGCAAAGAGGGCGAGAACCAGCAGCGTGGCCGGGATGCGGTCTGCCAGAGTGAGATCCTTGGCAGACTCGGTGGCTTTCACGGCGGGGCCCTGGAAGATGCTTCGATAGGCGCGGAGCATGTAAACGGCGGAGATGACGACGCCCCAGATGGATAGGATGCAGGCGATCTGGACCGGACCGAGGCCCGTGGTGCCGTTGTAGCTTTTGAAGGCGGAGAGGAAGACGAGGATTTCGCCTGAAAAGTTGGCCAGGCCGGGGAGACCGATCGAGGCCATGGCGGCGATGCCGAACAGGAAGGCCAGGCCGGGCGCGGATTTGGCGAGACCGCCGAGGTCCTGGAGGTCGAGCGTGCCGGTGTTGCGCTCGATGCGGTCGGCGAGACCGAACAGCAGGGCAATGGAAATGCCGTGGGCGAACATCAGCACGATGGCCGCGGAACGGGCGAGCGGGTTTTCCGGGAAGGCGATCAGCGCGGCGATGGCGAGAAAGATGTAGCCCATGTGCATCACCGAGGAGTTTCCTAACATGAGGTCGAGGCGCTTCTGCGAAATGGTGACCCAGCCGACCCACAGGATGTTACCGAGCAGCAGGACGAGAAGCGGAGTGAGCCAGAAATGCAGGCCTTCGGGGACGAGCGGGATGGCGAGGCGGAGCAGGCCGTAAAGGCCGAATTTTTTCAGGACACCGGCGTGCAGCATGGCGACAGGTGCCGGAGCGCTGGCATAGGCCGGAGCCGCCCACGAGTGGAAGGGGAACAGGGAAACGAGCGTGCCGAAGCCGACGAGGAGCAACGCGGCGATGCCCTTCTGTGAGGCGGGATCGATGGTGCCGGCAGCGGCGACCATTTTCACCATGTCGTAGGTGCCCGTTAGGTTGGCGAGCCAGACGAGACCGGCGAGCAGGACGATGGAGCCGAGACCCAGATAGATGGTGATTTTCCAAGCGGCCGCGCGGCGGTCCCCACGGCCGAGGATGCCGATCATCAGGAAGGTCGGAATGAGGGCGAGTTCGTGGAAGGCGAAGAAGAAGAACAGGTCGGTCGCAGCGAAGGCTCCGAGCGCACCGCCGGAAATCAGCAGGGAGGAGCCAAAGTAGAGTTTCTCGCGGCCTTCAGGGGACTTCCCGGAGAGCACAGCGGCGAGGGTGACGATCACTGATAGAAGGACCATGATGACGCTCATGCCATCGGTGAAGCCGAAGGCGAGGTGGAGCGCGGGCTTGTCGAGGACGGGCGCGGAGAATGACCAGACGGAGGATTTCCAGGAGAAGGCGGCGGCGAGGCCGAGCGCGAGGTTGATCGCGGAGGCGGCGACGGCGGTGAGCCGCGCGGGCGCGCCGAAGAGGATCGCGATGAACGCGGCGATCGGAAGGAAGACAAGGAGGGCGAGCATGTTGAAAGTTTGCTAGATGCTAGTTTTCAGTTATCAGAAAGCGGTGAAATAAACGACGAGGATCACGCCGAGGCCGAAGGCGAAAGCGTAGCCCTGGAGGCTGCCGGATTGGACTTTGCGGAAAATGTTGCCGAACGATTCGGCGGCACGGCTGAGACCTCCAACGAACAGGCCGTTGATGATGAACTCATCGAAGAACGCGATGATGGCGGAGAAGGCGTCCTGAAAATAACGGACGAGGAAGTTGTCGTAGATGCCGTCGATGTAGAAGCGGTTCTGGAGCAGCGGAATCGAGACGGGGTCCTTGTCCTTGCCGGCATAGAGGACGAAGCCGGAGACCACGCCGATGACCAGCGCGGCGATCGAGACAAAGGTGACAAGACCGAAGTGGATCAGGTGCTCCGGCTGATGATAGGCCGGGGCGAACTTGCCGGCGATGAACGGGAATCCGGCGATCACGCCGAGGATGGCGAGGACGACGAGCGGGCCGAACATCAGCGGGCCGACTTCTTGGGCGTGATCGGCGTTTTCCGATTTCGGCTTGCCGAGGAAGGCGACTACAAAAAGCCGGGTCATGTAGAACGGTGTTAGCACGGCGACGGCGGCGGCGATCCAGAAGAGGAGAGGCTGCTTTTCGTGGGCGGCCTCAAGGATTTGTTCCTTGGAGAAGAAGCCGGATGTGAAAGGCACGGCGATGAGCGCGGCAAACCCGATGGCGAAGGTGATGCCGGTGATCGGCATTTTCTTCAACAGGCCGCCCATTTTCCAGATGTCCTGCTCGTGGTGGCAGGCGTAGATGACCGCGCCGGAGCCGAGGAAGAGGAGGGCCTTGAACCAAGCGTGGGTGAAGAGGTGGAACATGCCGGCCTCACCCGCGACGAGGCCGACGGCCATGACCATGTAGCCTAGCTGGGAGAGAGTTGAATAAGCGAGCACGCGCTTGATGTCGTCCTGTTGGGTGGCCATCAGCGCGGCGACGAGGGCGGTTAGTCCTCCGGTCCAGGCGATGACAGCGCTGGCTTGAAGGCCTTCGAAGACTTCGAAGCCGAGTGTGAATTGCAGGCGGAAGAGCATGTAAACGCCGGCCGCGACCATGGTGGCGGCGTGGATCAGCGCGGAGACGGGAGTCGGACCTTCCATGGCGTCCGGCAGCCAGACGTGGAGCGGAAGCTGGGCGGATTTCCCAACGGCACCGCAGAAGATGCAGAGGACGGCGGCGGAAAGCACGCCCGCGAAGATGGTGGAATTGGCGGCCTTGAAATTGGTTAGGCCGGCTTGCATGCCATCGAAAGCAAGGCTGCCGGTGATGCCCCACAGCATGAGGATGCCGACCATGAAACCGAAGTCGCCGACCCGGTTGCAGAGGAATGCTTTCTTCGCGGCATCGGCGGCGGTGTCCTTTTGATACCAGTGGCCGATGAGCAGATAGGAGCTGAGTCCGACCAGCTCCCAGAAGATGAAGGTCATGATGAAATTGTCCGCCAGCACGATGCCGGTCATCGAAAACATGAACAGGGAAAGGCCGGTAAAGTAGCGGGCCTTGGCGTCGTCGTCCTTCATGTAGGCCAGCGAGAACACGTGCACTAACAAGCCGACGCCGGTGACGACGATCATCATGCCGGTCGAGAGCTGGTCGAGCTTGATGCCGATGTTGACCGAGAAGTCGCCAATCGTGGCCCAGGCGAAGCTGGACGTCTCCACCTTGCCTAACAACATCAAGGCCATCACAAACGTGGCCAGCGCGGAGCCGACCGAGACGATCGGTGCGAGCCCGGTTTTTTTCAGGACAAGCTGGTTCGCCGCGGCGACGACGAGCGGGAGAAAGAGGAGGATCCAGGCGATGTTCATGACAGGTGAAATGGGATAGATCAGCCTTTCAGCGAGGTCAGCTCATCCGTGTGGATGGTTTGCCGGGCGCGGTAGAGGGCGACGATGATCGCGAGGCCGACGGCGACTTCGGCGGCGGCGACGGTGATGACGAAGAAGACGAGCATCTGGCCGTTGTAGTCGGGAAGTCCGTCAGGGGTCGGGTTGAAACGGGAAAACGCGACCAGCGTCAGGTTCGCCGCGCTGAGCATGAGCTCGAGGCACATGAAGACGATGATGATGTTCCGGCGCAGCACCACGCCCGCGAGGCCGATGGCGAAGAGGAGTCCGGAGACCAGGAGGTAGTCGTTTAGAGAAGCCATAGGAAGTGATCAGTTAGCAGTGATCGGAGAAGAGGTTTATTCCGCCTGGCGCTTGGAGAGGACGACGACGCCGACGGTGGCGACGAGGAGCAGGACGCCGAGGATTTGGAACGGTAGATTGTAGGCGGTGAAAAGCGTGTCGCCAATGAGGTGGACGTCGGGGAGTTTGCCTTGGGTGAGGGTGGTGGCGATCTTGCTGCCAGCAGGGAAGCCGCTCGCCGCGGAGGCGAGCACTTCCTTGTCGAGGGCTGGCGCGATTTTGTTAGGCGAACGGGCGAGGACGCCGATGAGCTGCACCATGAACGCTGCGACGAGCGCAATGCCGGCCGCGATGGGGAGCAGGGGCTTGGCGGCTTTTGCCTCATCCTTGAGGTCTAGCAACATGATGATGAATAGGAACAACACCATGACCGCGCCGGTGTAGACGAGGATCTGGATGACTCCGACGAAGAAGGCACTGAGGCCGATGAAGAGACCGGCGAGACCGACGAAGCAGGTCACGACCGAGAGCGCGCTGGACACCGGATTGCGGAAGGCGATCACAGCCGTGCCGCCGATGAGCATGACCGTGGAAAAGAGCCAGAAGAGATAGGAGGGCATGGGAAGAAGTGGGAAGTGATCAGTTAGCAGTGATCAGTGGAAGAGAATCACTTGAGCTCATTCCACTTGTTTACGAGGCCGACGCGGGTGCCGCCGATTTCGTAGAGGCGCTGTTTGTCGTGGACCATGTCGGCGCGCTTGAGGCCGGTGATGAGGTAGTCCTTGCGGAGGAAGATCGCCTGCTCGGGGCAAACTTCCTCGCACATGCCGCAGTAGATGCAGCGGATCATGTCGATGTCGAATTCCAGCGGGCGCTTCTCGACCTTGGCCCATTTGTCTTCCGATGGAATTTCGCTAGGAATGATCTTGATCGCCTTGGGCGGACAGATGAATTCGCAGAGCTGGCAGGAAACGCAGCGTTCGCGGCCTTGCTCGTCGGTGACGAGCGCTGGAGCTCCGCGATAGTATTCGGGTAGATGGGAATCCCAGCGTTGTTCGGGGAACTGCATGGTCACGCCGAGGCCGGAGGAGGCGAGGGTGTCCGCTCCCACCGATTTTCCGCGGAGGGATTTGACCGCGTGGGTCATGGTGAGGAAGAAGCCCTTGATAAGGGCTCCGAAGTAAATTTTCTCACCGAAATTGAGTTTCGGGCGCTGGAGTTTGATGACGGCCATGAGAAGAAGGTGTGCGGAGTTAGGGATCAGGCACGGAGTACTTTCGGGCGCTCTTCGGAAACCTTGGCGACCCAGATCACTGCGACGGTGACGACGGCTAACAGGACGGTGCCGATGCCGATGATGGCGACCTTGAGTTGCGGGGCAGCGACGATGAGCGCGGCGAGGAACACATTGATGAGTGCGGCTTCGAAGAACACGACCCAGCCGAGTTTCATGAGCTGGTCATAACGGAACCTCGGCACGGTCCAGCGGACGAGGATGAAGAAGAGAATGAAGCCGATGAGTTTCGTCAGGAAACAGCCGATGTGGATCAGGCCGCCGAAATAGAAGTCGCCGATGTGGAGTTTGGCGACCATGGCGTCGAGCCCGAAGCCGATCGACCAACCGCCGAGGAAGAGGGTGATGATGAGCGCGGAGCCGATGACCATGGCGGCGTATTCGCCCATGAAGAACATCGCGAATTTCATCGAGGAATATTCGGTGTGATAGCCGCCGACGAGTTCGGTTTCGCACTCGGGAAGGTCGAAGGGCATCCGGTTGGTTTCCGCGAAGATGGAGATGGTGAAGATGAGGAAGGCGATGGCGGCGGGGAACCAGAATAGCAGTTTGCTCGCGAGGGTATGGGCGGCGTCGTGGCCCCACAGCGGCAGCAGCAGCCAGCCGTGATCAGCTTGCTGTTGGACGATCGTGCTGAGATTCAGATCTCCGTAGTACAGCAGCACCGGGATGATCGAGAGCCCGAGGGCGATTTCGTAGGAAATCATCTGGGCGGTGGAACGCACACCGCCGATGAAGGGGAACTTGGAATTGGAGGACCAGCCGGCCAGCGTGATTCCATAAACGGATAGAGAGGCGACGGAGAAGATGAACAGCGGCCCGATATCGAGATCCGCGATGACGAGCTTTTCGGTGTGCCCGAAGATGCTGATCGGCGAGCCGAAAGGAACGACGCAGACGGTGATGAGCGCGGGAACGACGGTGAGCGCCGGAGCCATCCAGTAGAACGCCTTGCGGACGTGGTCGGGGGTGAAGTCTTCCTTGAGGAAAAGTTTCAGGCCGTCGGCGATCGGTTGGATCAAGCCGAAAAAGTGGAAGTCCTTCTTGAATCCTAACAACGTCAGCGGAATGCCCACGCGGTTTGGGCCGACGCGGTCCTGGATCACCGCGGAGAAGCGCCGCTCGAAGTAAACCGATAGAGGAACGAGCGGCAGCACCACCATGAAGGTGAGCACGACGATCTTCGTGATGATGATGGCGATTTGAAATACGATGTCCGGCATGAGGTCGGGGAACTGGAAGTTCGAAAATCAGCCGTTGATCAGACCGGCCGCCTTGCGGGCGCGTTCGTTTTGCAGAAGCGGGATCTGATAGCCGGTATCAGCGATTTGCGTGCCTTGATGGCCGATCTTTGAAAGGGTGAGACCGGTGAAGGCCGGGATGTTTTCGGCGAGGGCCTTGAAGACGTCTTCAATGTGATGCGCTTCGTTGTTCCCGCCGGAGAGGGCAAGGATCAGGTCGCGGAGGATTTCCCAATCGTCATGGGCCTGGCCCGGAAGTTCGACGGCGCGGTTGAGGCGCTGGAGACGGCCGGAGAGGTTGACCATGGAGCCGCGTTTTTCGGCGAAGGCGGCGGATGGCAGGATGATGTGGGCGCGCTCGGCTGTGGGATTGGCGAGGACGCAGGTTTGCAAGAGGAAGTCGAGCAGCTTGAGGTCATCGGCGGTGAAGCCGGCGTCGGTGACGACGTCTTCGCCGAGCACGATGAGGGATTTGATCGAGCCGTTGCGAACACCGTCGCGGATGAAGGCGAGGCCGGAGTATGGATTTTCATTGCCGAGAACCAGCTTGGCGCCGGTCGTGTTCGGGTTGCGGTCGGCGGCGACGAGCAGGGCATCCGCTTCGCCGGAACGTTCAACGAGCGAGAGCAGGCTGGTGCCGATTTTCGCGGCGAGCGCGCGGGTGAGGAAGAGTTCCTCGTTGGTCATGCGGCCGGAGGCGATGATCGCGGTTTGGGCGGCAGGCGTGGATTTGAGCCGGCTGGCGGCATCCGCGATGGCGGACGACCAGGAAGTGACGACAAAATTGGCGGGCGAAACGCTGGCGCTCCAGGCCAGCGGCTCGGTCAGGCGGGCCGCGCTGTCGATGTAGTGGAAATGCAAACGGTGCGAGTCGGGCATCCAGGCGGAGTTCACCTCGTCGTTCTGGCGCGGGGTGATGCGGTGGATTTTGTTGCCGCGGGCCCAGACGGTGATGTTGGTGCCGGTGCCGCAATTCACGTCAATGGTCGGAGTTTCCTTCAGGAACCAGACGCGCATCTGGAAGCGGAAATCGTTGGAAGTTAGAGCGCCGACCGGGCAGATGTCGGCGGTATTGAGCGAGTAGTTGGAATCCAACAGCCGTCCCGGATGGACGGTTAGAGTGGTGTGGGTGCCGCGCTGGGTGAAGCCGAGAACCGGATCATTGGCGACTTCGTCCATGAAACGGATGCAGCGGCTGCACATGATGCAGCGCTCGTCGTCGAGCCGGATGCGCGGGCCGATATCGACGTTCTTCGGCTTTTTCACCTTCATGTCCACGAAGCGCGAAACGCCGCGGCCGTGCTGGACGGATTGTTCCTGAAGGCGGCACTCGCCGGCCTGGTCGCAGATCGGGCAGTCGAGCGGGTGATTGATCAGGAGAAACTCCATCACGCCCTCGCGGCATTTTTCCACCAGATCGCCGGTGGTGCGGATACCCATGTTTTCGCCGATGGTGTTGGCGCAGGCGATGACCGGGCGCGGCATCCAGCCGATGATTTCGTAGCCATTCTCATCGCGCTGCGGCTCCTGGCCGGGCGCGGGGCGGGGCGGCATGCCCATTTGGACAAGGCACATCCGGCAGTTTCCGGGCGAGGAAAGCTTCGGGTGGTAACAATAGTGGGGGACGGTGATTTGCGCTTGGCGGCAAGCTTCGATCATCCGTGTGCCTTTGGGAAACTGGTGCCAAACGCCGTCAATCTGGACATTGACCATGCCTTTTTCGGCAGCAAGGTCTTTGGGCAGTTTCATTTCCGCGGTCGCCGAAGGTGTGTCGCTCATGGCAAATAAGAGCGCCGGACGCTTGTGCAAGAATAGCCCGGAGTTGCTCGCGCGGGAATATGTCCACCCGGCGCGGACCCGGCAAGCGTGCTTTGTGAAAAGTTTCACAAGCGGCGGTCGGCGGTTTTTCCTAGGGCGAATTGTCGGCGGTTTGAACCGTCGCTAGAATCCAACCAGCCTCCTGCGCGTCGCCTCATCGACCGCCTCACACAACCGGTATCCCTCACCCTGGCTCGGGATCGTCATTAACAGCGCGTCCCGCTCATACGGCGAGGGGAAATCCAAACCGATCAGCGCCCGCCCGATCCGTTCGCCGGATTGCCGGTAGTTGAAATAACAGAGACTCGCGTTGCCGCGGATCCGCTGGCCCAGGAAATCGTGCAGTGCACCCGGCCGCTCGTAGAAATCCAGCCGCAGGAAGGCCGCGTTCTTCAACAGGTCGCCGCGCAGCGGGATCGCCCGGAAGGCGATGTCGATTGCTCCGGTTAGGTCCTCCCAAGCGAAACCTCGCGCATCGAGTTTTTCCGGCAAGGCGTCCAGCACCGCCTGGTCGTCGGCATGGATGGTGAACGCCGGCCAAGCCTCCTCCTCGTCGATTTTGCCATACTGGAAATCCGCGATGTCCAGTCCCTCGAAGCACGAATCCAACAGTTCCAACATCGTTCCCGCCCGCTCCGGGATGCGGACCCGCAGCGTGCGGCTGGTTTTGATGCCAGCTCCGACCGATTGGGCGATCAGGCCGAGTTGGAGGAAATCGATATTCGCGCCGCAGAGCACCACCAGGATGCGCTTGCCTATCAGCGCTTCACGATTTTTCAAAACGGCGGCCAGTCCCATTGCCCCGGATGGCTCCGAGATGCAGCGCAAGCCTTCCCACAACGTTCGGATCGCGTGGCTGACTTCAGCGTTGGTCACCGTCTCGACCCGGTCCAGCGTGTCCTTGCAGATTTCAAACGGCAGGTTGCCCGCCTTTCTTACCGCCGTGCCGTCGCAGAACAAATCCACGTTCTCCAGCGCGACCGGTTCGCCTGCTTCCAGCGCGGCCTTCATCGACGCCTGGCCCACGCCCTCCACGCCGACGACCTCGATGTTGGGCCAGTAGGTTTTCAACCATGTGGAAACGCCCGCCGCTAGCCCGCCGCCGCCGATCTGCAGGTAGGCGGCGTCGAACGGACCGTGGCCTGATAGGACGACTTCATCGGCCAGTGTGCCCTGGCCCGCCATCACCTTGAGGTCGTCGTAGGCATGGACGTAAACCGCGCCGCTGGCAGCCTCATCGGACCGCGCGGCTGCCACCGCTTCGTCGTAACTGTCTCCCGTCAGGTGGATCTCCACGAACTCACCGCCATGGTGCCGCACTGCGGCTTGCTTCACCTTGGGGGTCGAGCGCGGCATGTAGATCCGCGCCCGGATGCCTAGCGTGCGGGCGGCCAGCGCGACACCTTGCGCATGATTGCCGGCGGAAGCCGTCACGACCCCGCGCGCCGCCTCGGCGGGTAATTGGACCGCCATCCGGTTGCAGGCACCGCGCCATTTGTAGGATTTGACGGCGGATAGATCCTCCCGTTTCACCCAGATCTCCGGCCCGGGTCCGGGCAAATTCAGCCGCTCCAACGGCGTCGCCTGGCCGAAGCGATACACCCGCTCGCGGGCAAACAAGATTTCCTGACGCAATTGCCGGTCGAGCGGCAGGTCCTCGCGATTCATGGCCGAGGTTTGCCTGAAACCAAGCCTTGGAGCAACACCGGGCTTCGCCGGTTTTGTCTTGTGCCAAATCCCGCGCTCGCTTCAATTCTCACCACCCACCCCTATGACTCTCCGCAACTCACTCGCCGGCATCGCGTTCGTCTGGGTCACCGCCATCACTGGCGCGCACGTGGCGATGAACCTGCCGAAGCCAGCCACTTGGTTCGCGAAGGAACAGAAAATGAAAATCGGCTTCCTGCCGGTGACCTGCCACCTTACTTGTCCGGTCACGGATTTCATCAACAAGGAAACCGAGGGCGAGGGGTTCTTCGAACCCGTGAAATTCAGCGGCTTCCCAGAGCTCAAGGAGTCCTTCCTTTCCGGCGACCTGCGCGCCACCTTCATCCTAGCACCGATGGCCATCGCCCTGCACGAGCAAGGCGTGCCTATCAAAATCGTTTATCTCGGGCACCGCGACGGAACTGCGTTGATGGTTCACAAGGATTCCAATATCCGCAGCATCACGGACCTGCGCGGCAAAACGGTGGCCGTGCCGAGCCGGTTTTCCAACCAGCGGCTGCTCATTTTCCGCGCCCTCAAGGCCAACGGAATGACCATCAAGGACATCAATCTCATCGAAATCCCGCCGCCGGACATGCCCGCCGCGCTCTACTCGAAATCGGTGGACGCGGTGACCAGCGGCGAGCCGTTCATGGCCCAGTGCGAACTTGATGGCTACGGCCGCGTGCTCTATCTAACCAAGGATATCTGGCCGAACTTCATTTCCTGCGTGCTCGCGGTGAATGAAGCCGAAATCCGCGACCATCCGGACAAAGTGCAACAACTCGTCGATGGAATCGCCCGCAGCGGCATGTGGCTCGAAGGCGGCATGGACCACCGCCAGGCGGCGGCGCAGTTCGTTTCCAAGAACTACTACAACCAGAATCCGCGCCTGCTGGAGTTCGTCCTCAGCAAGCCACCCGACCGGGTGCGCTACAACGATCTAACGCTCCAGCGCGAGAATTTCGCGGAGATTGAGCAACTCGCGAAAGAGTCCGGCGTGATCAAGGGCGAAGTGACGTTCGATGACTATGTGGATGTTTCCTTCGGGAAGAAAGCCGCGGAATCCCTGAAGGCTTACGATTTCACGGCGGAGGAGGCGCTCAAGGCTCTCAATAAATGAAAGGTCAGCGCGTGATTCTGCCGCTGTTGGTCGGCGCCCTGTTCCTGATTTTCTGGCACTTGGTGGTGAAGGCCTCAAAAAGCGATATCTTCCCCACTCCCTGGCAGGTGCTGCTGGGGCTGGTCGAACTGGCGCAGCAGGGGGTGCTGGTCAAATACATCGTCGCCTCGCTGTTCCGCGTGACCTGGGGATTTTTGCTAGCTATCGTCATCGGCGTGCCGGCGGGACTGCTGCTCGGCTGGTATCAACCCGCCGCCGCCGCCTTCAACCCGATGATCCAGATCTTCCGCCCGATCTCGCCGATCGCCTGGATCCCGGTCGCCATCCTTTGGTTCGGCGTCTCCGACGTGTCTCCGATCTTCCTCATCTTCCTCGCCAGTGTGTTCCCGATCACCGTCTCGTCGATGGCCGCCGTGCAGAACATGCAGCCGGTGTATGTGCGGGCCGCGCGGAATTTCGGCCTGAACAACCGGCAGCTTTTCCGCAAGGTCATTTTCCCCGCGTGCCTGCCGCAGATTCTAACCGGCCTGCGGATCGCCCTCGGCATCGCCTGGCTCGTCGTGGTCGCCGCGGAAATGATCGCCGTGAATTCCGGCCTCGGCTATCTCATCATCGACGCCCGCAACGCCGGCAAGCGCTACGACCTCGTCGTCGCCGGGATGGTGATGATCGGACTCATCGGCCTTGCGCTGGACGCCGCCGTCCGCCGCCTGGAGAAATTTGACGAGGTCCGCTGGGGCTACGCTAACAAAGACTAACCGTGACCGCTCCCAAGAACGATCAGCCCGCCATCCAGGTGCGGAACCTCTGGATGACCTTCCCTGGCAAGGCCAAGGACAAGCCCGTCCACGTGCTCGAAAACGTCAGCCTCGACGTCAAGCGCGGCGAGTTCGTCTGCATCGTCGGCCCGTCGGGCTGTGGAAAATCCACGCTGCTCAACATCATCGGCGGTTTCCTCAAGCAGAGTTCCGGCGAGGTGCTCGTCGAGGGCAAGCCCGTCACCGGACCCGATCCCAAGCGGATCTTCGTCTTCCAGGAAAACGGCGTGTTCCCGTGGCTCAACGTCGAGGACAACGTCGGCTTCGGCCTCTTGAAAAAATCAGCTGCCGAGCGCCGCGAGATCGTCAGCCACTACATCGAGATGGTCGGTCTGACCGGCTTCGACAAGTCCTACCCGCGAGAGCTGTCCGGCGGCATGCGCCAGCGCGTCGAAATCGCCCGCGCCCTCGCCTCGTCACCGGACATCATCTACATGGACGAACCGTTCGGCGCGCTCGATTTCATCACCCGCCTCAAGATGCGCGCCGACCTCGTTAGAATCTGGCGGGAGGAAAAGAAGACGATTCTTTTCGTCACCCACGACATCGAGGAAGCCGTCCAGCTCGCCGACACCGTGCTGGTCATGAGCAAGCGCCCGGCCACCGTCAGCCTCCGCGAAACCATTCATCTGCCGCGCCCGCGCGATCTGGACTCCCCAGGCTATCTCGAAGCTCGCGACCGCATTTTCCGCGACATGGGCATGAGCTTGAAGGTGGGGGAGTGAGACGGCTAACGTGCTATTGCCCCGCCTTCTTCTTCAGAAACCCGATGATCTTCGAGAAATCCACTTTAAGCTTCGCGTCGGGCGCGGCGACGGTGAAGACGATGCGCGAGGTCTTTCCCTCCGCCACCACGTTGGCGAGGTAGGTGCCCGGCGGCAGCTTCTTCTTGTCCATGGTGGCGTCGAGCTTCACTTCCTTGACGTTGTTGGCGAAAAGGATGGCGACGGCCTGCGTTTCCTCGACGGTGCCGTCCTCTTTGCAGGGAAAGGCGTTCACGATCAGCATCGGCACCACTTTCTCCAGCGCGAGCACGGCATCGTCGGTCACCGGCTTGGAAACCTCGGCGAACAGTTCGTTGCCGGCTTTCATTTCTGCCTTCGTGCCGCCGAGGGTGATGTCGAAAGGATAGAAGGTCGGCCGCTCGTCGGCGTGAAGCGTGGCGAGGCCGGCGAGCAGGAGGAGGAATGCTTTTTTCATCGTCAGGAGGGAATCACGCCGGCGGGAGGAGGACAAGCGCGATAGACGTGGCCCTCAAGCACGATAGGGCCGCGCCGACTAAAATGAAGGTGCGCCGCATCAGGATGCCCGGACAGTCCGATCAGTCCGGGAACAGCATTGAGGTTGAACTGCTCCGCCGACCGATTCATCCTCCGGCCATGCGCTTCGCCGATCGACTTCAGCAACGGATTGAGAAAACCGGATCCCGTCTGTGTGTCGGGCTCGATCCGCGGCCTGGCGATGGCGGGGCGGCGTTCGCGCGGAATTTCCTGATGCAGGTCATCGAGGAAACCGCCGTGTGGGCCGCGGCCTTCAAGCCCAACATGGCTTACTTCGAAGCGATGGGCATCGACGGAATTCGCCTGTTGGAGGATCTGCTCGCCGAGATTCCCGACGAGGTGCCTGTGATCCTGGACGCGAAGCGCAGCGACATTGGCGAGACTCAGAAATACTACGCGCAAGGCTATTTCGCTGGCTGGAAGGTCGATGCTGTCACGCTTAACCCGTTTCTTGGCTACGATTCGATCGAGCCGTTTCTCGACTGGGAAGGGAAGGGGATCTACCTGTTAGCCGTGACTTCGAATGCCGGCTCGGCGGATTTCCAGCGGCAAAAACTCGCCGACGGCCGGTCCGTGTTCGAGCTGGTGACCGCGCTCGGCGAACGGGCGAAAACAGAAGGCCGCGCCACCGATGTGGGCTACGTCGTCGGCCTGACGAATGCGGCGGATGTCCTGGCAAAAATTCCGGACGCGCCGTTGCTCGTTCCGGGCCTCGGTGCACAAGGCGGCGATCTCGCTTCGCTGGCAGCCGCCTCCCGCAGCGCTCCGGACGTCATCAATGTTTCGCGCGGCATCCTATATGCCGCCGACGACCGGGGCTTTGGCGCGCGGGCCCGGGACTGGGCCGAAAAGATCGCCGCCGCCTACCAGAAATGAGTTCGAGTTTTTCCTGCAAGCCAGCGATTCATCCTCTAGTATCACCCCACTGTGTTTAACGACGAGCCCTCACCCATGAACCCCAAGCCCGCCAGGTACTCCGGTTTGATGCCACAAAAAGGCTGGCCTGCGCGAAATCTACGGTTCCTGAGGCATAGGATCGTTCCCGGCATGTTCCGGCGGATCAACGGCGATGTGGGGGAACCGGTGCTCGCTCCACCCGAGGCCGACAAGGTGCGGGTGACCTGGATCGGCCATGCTTCGTTTTTCCTGCAATTCGCCGGGCATTCGGTGATCGTCGATCCGAACTGGGCGAAATGGCATGGGCCGGTAAAGCGCCAGCGCAAACCCGGCCTCGACCTGCATGGCGTGCCGGAGGTGGATCTCGTTTTGGTCACGCATGCCCATTTCGATCACTTGCACAAACCCAGTTTGAAAATCCTCCAGGCCCGTGAAGGCATCGTTGTCCCACTCGGCAGCGGCTCGCTGGTCAAGCGCCTCGGATTTCCCGCCACCCACGAAATGCGGATTTGGGACACTCTGAATTTCGACCTCTTGGAAATCATCCACACACCTTCCCATCATTGGGGCGCTCGATTCATCCACGACACCCACCGCGATTACGGTGGCTACATCGTCCGTGCTGGCGGCAAGAGCGTCTTCCATTGTGGCGACAGCGCTTACTTCGACGGCTTCAAGGACATCGGCAAACGTTACGAAATCGACATCGCTCTGATGCCCATCGGGGCCTACGAATCGCCAAGCGGGCGCGATGTCCACATGAACCCCGAGGAAGCGGTTAGAGCGTTTGCCGACCTCGGGGCAAAGGTGCTCATTCCCATGCACTACGGCACGTTCCCCTTGGGGAATGAACCGCAACACGAACCGGTGGACCGGCTGTTGATGGAAGCGGACCGGCTTGGCATCAGCGATCAGATCCTGATTCCGGAAGAAGGGGTCGGCATCGAGTGGTGAATCATTTTAGGGAACAAATAACACTTTCGTGTATCCTACTGCCATGAATCGCCGGCTCGCTCTCTCGTTGTTGCTCCTCATTCCGACCCTCGCTTCCTGCGAACCTGAAAAAGTCATGACCGCCACCGACAAACAACCTGCCAAGATGCCAGTCGTGCCCGCCGGGGCGGAAACCGCCACTCTCGGGGCCGGATGCTTCTGGTGCATCGAAGCCGCGTATCGGCAGATCGACGGAGTTTATTCGGCGACCTCCGGCTACATGGGCGGCGCGGTGAAGAGCCCGACTTACGAACAAATCTGTGAGGGCGATTCCGGGCATGCCGAAGTCGTCCAGGTGGTCTTCGATCCCAAAAAGATCACGTTTGAAAAGGTCCTCGCCTGGTTCTGGGACTTGCACGACCCCACCACGCTTAACCGCCAGGGCAACGACTCCGGTACCCAATACCGCTCCGCGATTTTCTACCATTCCGACGAGCAGAAGAAAACCGCCGAAGCCTCGAAAGCCGCTGCCAAAGCCAATTTCAAAGACCCGATCGTGACCGAAATCACCAAGGCCGCCGAGTTCTATCCGGCTGAGAATTATCATCAGAATTACTACAACGAGAACAAATCGAAAAACCCTTATTGCCGGTTTGTCATCGAGCCAAAGCTCAAGAAATTGAAGCTCGATCATTGATTTTCAATGGCGAGGTCGGGTCGCCAGAATTCAGACTTGCGGGTCCGGGGGCGCTTCTATTGACTCCGCCATGGCAGAGATTTCTCTCGGACTTTCTTTTGACGACGTGCTTTTGGTGCCGGCTTTGAGCTCGGTTTTACCAGGTGAAGCGGACCTTTCCACGCATGTCACGGCGGGCATTCCCTTGTTCCTTCCGGTCGTTTCGGCGGCCATGGACACGGTCTCGGAACACGATCTGGCGATCGCCCTCGCCCGTGAAGGCGGTATGGGCGTGATCCACCGGGCCTGCCCGATCGACGAGCAGGCGGCGATGGTTTCCCGCGTCAAACGCTCGGAAAACGCGGTGATTCAAAAACCCCACACCGTCCGCAAGGAGGACACTGTCGATCACGTCCGCTCGGTCATGGCCAAGGCCGGTTTCTCGGGTTTTCCCGTGGTCGATGCCGACGGCCGCCTCGAAGGCATGGTCACCGGCCGCGACGTCCGCTACTTGGACCGCCTCGATGCGCGCGTCGCCGACGTGATGACGCCGCGCGAGAAACTCATCACGGCACCGGGAAATACCAGCCTCGAAGAAGCCCGTCGCATTCTCTATCAAAACAGGATCGAAAAGTTGCCGCTCATCGACCCCGACGGCCGTCTCGTCGGTCTCATCACCGGCTCGGACATTGAGAAGCGCATCACTTTCACCAACGCCGCCAAGGACGATAACGGCCAACTCCGCTGCGGTGCCGCTGTCGGCGTCGGCCCCGATTGCATCGACCGCGGTCGTGTTCTGATCGACGCCGGTGCCGACGCCTTGTTCATCGATGCGGCCACCGGTCACACCCGCCATGTCATGGAGGTCATCGGGAAACTCCGCTCGCTTTCCAATGTCCCCGTCGTTGCCGGCAACGTCGTCACCGAACAAGGCGCACGCGATCTTGTTAGCGCCGGTGCCAGCGCCGTGAAAGTCGGCGTCGGTCCCGGTTCCATTTGCACCACCCGCGTCATCTCCGGCGTCGGCATGCCGCAGTTCACCGCCATTCAAA
>JAZKGW010000019.1:48607-85568 GCA_040385685.1 Verrucomicrobiota bacterium
CTCGCTGCTGGCAGGAACCCGCGAAAGCCCCGGCCAAACGGTGCAGTCGCAAGGCCGCCGCTTCAAAACCTACCGTGGCATGGGCTCCATTGGGGCCATGCAAAAAGGCGCGGGCGACCGCTACGGCCAGAACAGTTCCGGCAAGCTCGTCGCGGAAGGGGTCGAAGGCCGCGTTCCTTACAAGGGCCCTCTCTCCGATGTCATCTTCCAACTCATGGGCGGACTCAAGTCCGGCATGGGCTACGTCGGCGCAGCCACCCTAACCGAACTCCGCGAGCGCGCCAACTTCGTCCGCGTCACCGCTGGCGGCCTCCGCGAGAGCCACGTCCATGACATCGTCATGACCGAGGAGCCCACCAACTATCAGCCGTTGAGTTGATTTCAGCTTTTCAGTTTTCAGCTTCTCAGTTTTACCTTCAAATGCACGATTCCCAACACGTCGCCGTTCTCGATTTCGGCTCCCAATACACCCAGCTCATTGTTCGCCGCGTGCGTGAGCTCGGTTACTTTGCCAAGCTCTACGCCATCGAGGATTTTCCCGATATCGGGAAACCCGGAGCCATCATTCTATCAGGCGGGCCGAAGAGCACCAGCGAGGCCGATGCGCCGGATCTGGATTTCGAAGCGCTCAAGGCATTCAACGTCCCGGTCCTTGGCGTCTGTTATGGAATGCAGCTTCTGAACATCAAATTCGGTGGCAGTGTGGAAGCGAGCAATCGCCGCGAATACGGTCCGGCCAACTTGTTCCCGGCGGCCAGCGTCGGCATTTACGAAGGGGTTTCCGCTTGTTCGCAAGTCTGGATGAGCCATTCGGACACCGTGAAGATTCTGCCGGAAGGAGCGAAGGTCATTGCTTCCAATCAACACGGCACGCCCGTTTCCCTGCAATGGGACGAACTTTTCTTCGGCATCCAGTACCACCCGGAAGTCACCCACAGCCACGAAGGTTTGCGGATCCTGAACAATTTCCTCTCCCACGCCGGCGACCTGCTGCCGTTCGTCATCGACGATTTCAAACGCGAGATGATCGACAACATCCGCGAAACCGTCGGCACCCGGCAAGTCGTCTGCGGCGTCTCCGGCGGCGTGGATAGCACCGTTCTGGCGGTTTTGCTCAAGCATGCCGGAGTGAAGGTGCGCGCGATCTTTGTCGATAACGGCCTCCTCCGCAAAGACGAAGCCAGGGTGGTTCAAGAGAACTTCAAACGCATCGGTGTGGAGATCGAAACGGTGGATGCTTCCGAGAAATTCCTCACCGCGCTTGCCGGCGAGGGAGATCCCGAAAAGAAGCGCAAGATCATTGGCAACATGTTCATCGAAGTCTTCTGGGACTCCGTGGGCGATGCCGAGATGCTCGCCCAAGGCACGCTCTATCCGGACGTGATCGAAAGCGCGTCGAACGCGAAGTCCAAAGCGTCCGTCATCAAAACCCACCACAACCGGGTTGCCAAAATCCTTGAACTCCAGGCTGAGGGAAAAGTGTTGGAGCCACTGGCGGAGCTTTTCAAAGACGAAGTCCGCGAACTCGGCACCGCGCTCGGCATTCCCGAAGACATCCTCCAGCGCCACCCGTTTCCCGGCCCCGGTCTATCCGTCCGCTGCCCGGGTGTCGTCGACAAGGAGCGACTCGACATCATCCGCGAGTGCGATGCGATCTTCATCGGCAAACTCAAGGAGCACGGCTGGTATGACAAGGTCTGGCAGGCCTACGCCGGCCTCATCCCGGTGAAAACCGTGGGTGTCAAAGGTGACGAGCGCAGTTACGAATGGTCCACCAACCTCCGCGCCGTCATTTCCGAAGACGCGATGACCGCCGACTGGGTGGAGCTGCCTTACATCATCCTCCGCGAAACCAGCCACAAGATCCTCAACGAGGTCAAAGGCATCAATCGCGTGCTTTACGACGTCTCGACCAAGCCACCCGCCAGCATTGAGTGGGAGTAAGGAGTGGCGACATTCCTGTCGCCTTCTTCTTTTCATCCGCCGAAGACGCGACAATAAGGTCGCGGCTCCTTATGACGACTCCCCCCGACAACCTCGCCGTTTCCGCTCTATTCCGCGTCTTCGGCGGAGAAGGCGAGCACGTGGTCGCGGACGCCCAGGACCTTGCCACATGCCGCGGCATGCACGGCGGCGAGACGATGGCCTTTGCGATCCTCGTGCCGCTGACGGTTTTTGTTGCCGTGGGCGGGTGGTTGGCCGGTTCACTTGGCATTTCAGGATGGTTGTTAGCACTGCCGCTGGGATTCGCTGTGCTGCAGTTCCTGCCATTTATGTTAGGCGCGAAATCCCCATCCGTGCAGTGGCGGGTCTGGTTCTCCATTTGCGTGACGTGGTCGATCTTCCGTCGCGATGCCGGGGGCGTCGTTGGAGCATTCGCCTACGTGTGGATCGCCGTGGCCGTGATGAACCTGGCCGCCACACTGGTGTTGGGTTGGCAGGCTTCGATGCGGTGGACCGGCAAATCCGGCATGGCATGGCGGATTTTTCTTCTGGTGGGTTTACATGCTGGTGCCCTCGGAATCGGATTCAAATGGGGGTGGCCGTGGGCGCTGGTTTGCGCCGCGGGAATCGCGGTGTTCGGCTGTTGGGCCATCCTCAATCCATATTGCCAGTGGCTCGGTCCGGTGCGTTGCACGACCGATGACGAAATTCTGATTACCATCGACGACGGTCCCGATCCCCGCGACACGCCGGCGCTGCTCGATCTGCTAGACCGGCATCGCGTCAAAGCGATCTTCTTCATGATCGGCGAGAAAGTCCGCGCCCATCCCGAACTCGCCCGTGAGGTCATCCGCCGTGGCCATGAAATCGGTAACCACACGTTGACCCATCCCTCCAGTTCATTCTGGTGCGCTGGACCGTGGCGGACGCACCGTGAAATCAGCGGTTGCCAGCAAGTGATAGAGGAAGTCACCGGTAACAAGCCTCGCTGGTTCCGGGCGCCGGTCGGGCATCGGAATTGGTTCACGCATCCGGTTGTTAGCATCCTTGGGCTTGAGGTGATGGCTTGGAACCGCCGCGGCTTTGATGCGGTGGAGAAAGACGCGGGAAAGGTGCTTGCGAGGATTCTGCCGGATCTAACGAGAGGGGATATCGTGCTGCTTCACGAGGCCACACCGATCGCGGCGGAGGTGTTCGGGAAGGTGCTGGAGAGAGTGACGGCGATCATCGATCGCCGCTGATCTCGGGAGTGCGCGAAGCTCTTCGCGAGTGGAAGAGAAAATGAAGAGCCCCACGCCGCATGGAGCAGAGCTTCCATCTTCCGCGGCTGGAGCAAAGCTTCCAGCACTCCGGCGGTTAGCGGCGGGTATTCGCCGCCACGCTTTCTAGCGCTTTCATGCGTTCCTGGATGGCGAGCCCAAAGCGGTGGGTTTGGACGGTGTTGTTCCACGGCCTGGCGTCGTCTCCGGTCTTGTGCGAGGCGGCCAGCCATTCGGTTTCCTGGCGCGGGCGGAGGACTTCGTTGCGGCCGACGAGAACTCTAACAATCTTATCTGGCGCGGGGGCGACGGCGAGCGGAAGAATGCGGTCGGTGGTGGCGGTGGGAAGAACCCAGAAGACGCGGAGGCCTTCGGTTTCGAAGTAGCTCGTCCACCATGTCTGGACCATGGCATTCGCTTCTGACTCGAGCAAACCGCAGGCGGCGAGGCCGGTTTTCAACGATTCATAGACTGGAGCGGGAAAGCCGTCGGCGGCGGTAGTTAGAGTGGACTCGGCGATGTTGAGAACCTCACCGGATTTGAGACCGCCAGGGCGGGCGCTCCATGAGACGCGGCCGCCGTTCTGTTGGAACACGAGGAGATAGGGAATGTCACCGCCGGTTTGGTTCTTCAGGTGCAAGGTCTCGTCGGCGGAGATGGTGGTTAGAAGGCCGGGCGCGAAATTGCCGACGCCCCGGTAGAACAGATAGTTTTCGGTTTCACCGGAACCGGTGCGCACGACGTTCGCTTCCGGAACGCGGGCCCGCAACCAGTTGACGCTGTCGCGGGGTTTGAAGGTGAGGGCGGAACGTGATTCGGTGGGTGATAGGACATCGACGTCCCACTCGATTCCGCCACGATAGGGTTTGGCAAAATCCATCTTCCACAGATCAGCCGGGACGGGTGATTTCACCGGGCCGAGGGTCGGCGGCGGCTCGGGCAAGGTCTCGCCGCCGCTGCGGCCGGGATACCATTGGCTGATGGTGCCGCCCTCGAAGCCGACCTTGACCTTGGCGCGGAAAGCCTGGTCCGAATGGAAATAGATCACGGGCGTTTCCATCTTCACGGTGACCCCGGCGAGCGGGCGTTTGCCAAGGCCTTTGGATAACGGGAAGAAGCCGGTAAATCCGTGGCTTTTGCGCAGCGCGGCGAGTTTTTCCATCGACGGATTTTGACCGTTTTCGAAGCCGAAATGCGAGTGGACGAATGCGGGGAGGGGTTCTTCCTCGCGTTGGAGACCGGCGAGCAGAACTCCATCCGACCCGGAAACAGTGGTGAAGGTGCCCCACTCGTGAAGCTGATAGGCGCTGGCAGCGTGGAGGGAGAGCGCGAGCGCGGCGATGAAAGGCGTGGTGGTTTTCATGACATCCGGAGGGATGCGCTGGAAACGCTTTTCACGCAAGAAGCTTTGCTTCAGTTTACGGAGAATTTACGAAGTGAAAACGGAGAGCTCCCCACCGCATGGAGAGGCCTCCTCTGCCGGCGAGTCAGTCTAACGGATACTCGCCGTCGTCATCGATGCCGTACCAGCCGAGGCGGCCGAAGGCGCGGAGGATCGAGGGGATGGGCTCGCCATCTTCCTCGCCTTCGCCGTGCTCAATAGTGGCGGAGCTGCTCAGGCCGCGGTTGCATTCGATGGAGATAACGGTGGTGTAGCTTTCCAGATAGATCCAGTCGCCCCAGGCTTTGGCTTCATGACGAGGTTCGAAATGTTCCTTGCGGAGTGCGGCGAGGATCTCTGAGACGGCGCTGGGAGTTTCGGACTCCGGGAGCTTGATGATGGTTTCCATGTGAAGTGGGAGAATGATGAAAGGGATCGGGTGAAGAATGACGGATTTCAGGCAGCGGGTCGAGGATCATTCGCGAAAGTTGCTTCGCAAAGTTTCGCATAGGAGCCGCCGAGCGCGATGAGCTCGGCGTGGGTGCCTTGCTCGACGAGCTTGCCGTGGTGGAGGACGCAAATGCGGTCGGCCTTTTGGACGGTGGAGAGGCGGTGTGCAATGACGAAGCACGTGCGATCGGAGCGAAGGTTTTCAAGCGCTTCCTGGACGAGACGCTCGGTGTGGTTATCGAGCGCGGAGGTGGCTTCATCGAGCAACAGCAGCGGGGGATTTTTAAGCAGGGCGCGGGCGATCGACAGGCGTTGTTTTTCACCGCCGGAAAAGCGGCTGCCGCGCTCGCCGGCGATGGTGTCGAGGCCGTCGGGACTGGCACGGATGAAGAAGGCTGCGTTGGCGGCTTCGAGGGCGGTCCAGATTTCCTCGTCGGTGGCGTCTTGTTTGGCGAGTTGGAGATTTTCGCGCACGGTGGTGTTGAAGAGGAAACTTTCCTGGGTGACGTAACCGAGCTGGTCGCGCAGCCATTCCTTGGAGAGTCTGTCTAACGGGATGTCGTCAACCAGGATGCGGCCGGAGGTGGGTTCGTAAAACCGGGTGAGAAGGTTGAGGACGGTGGACTTGCCGGCACCGGTGGCTCCGACGAGCGCGACGGTCTGGCCCGGAAGCGCTTCGAGGGAGAGGCCATCGATCGTGGGAGCTTCGTCCGAATAGGAGAAGGAAACGTTTTCGAATCTAACATGGCCGTCGAGCCGGGCGGCGCGCAGGCCCTCCGTTAGGTTGGTCTCGTCGGGGGTGTCGATGATTTTGAAAACCCGCTCGGCGGAGACGATGCCGCGGGTGAAGGTTTGGGAGAGCGTATTGATGCGGGAAATAGGGTCGAACAGGAACCCCCAGGCGACGAGGAAGGAAACCACGACGCCGGGCTGAATCCGGCCTTCCAAGGCAAACCACGCGCCGAAGGCGACCATCAGGATGATGCCGGACTCCGCGATAAAGGACACCCCGGGCCAGACGAGGGACTGCCCGCGCATGACGGTCATGTGTTTTTCCCCGACCAGACGCGAGGCTTTGTCGAAGGACTCCAGTGCCTGGGGCTCGACGGTGTAGGCCTTGATCTGGCGGATGCCTGATAGATTATCGTGGAGGATGGCATTGAGGGCGGAGGTGGCGTCGGAGGACTCGCGCCACATCGGCTCGGAGCGGCGGCTCCACCAGGTGGTGATGAGGCCGATGAAGGGCAGGGGAATGAGCGTGACGAGCGTGAGTTGCCACGAGTGATAGAACATGTAGCCCACGACGATGAGAAACTGGAGCACCGCGGCGATGGCCTGGTCCACGCCTTCAATGATGATGCGGTTGGTGGTGGGCACGTCGTTGGCGACGCGGGACATGATCTCGCCCGACGAGTTGGAGTCGAACCATTTCACCGGCAGGCGCTGGAGTTTGTCGTAGAGCTCCACGCGGATGAGGTGGGTGAGTTTCAGTTCAAGCGAGTTGTTGAAATAGGTGCGCAGAGTGAACAGCAACTGCCGCACCAAAATCGCCCCGATGCCTACGGCGGCAGTGGGGATGATGAGATCGGGGCGCTTGTCTTTGATGATCACATCGATGAACTGCATCGTGATGCCCGGCAGGACCAGGACGAGGCAGGTGCAGGCGACGGCCATCAGCAGCGAAAGCGCGCTCTGCAACGGATAACGGAAAGTGTGGCGGAGAATCCGCAGGAGGGTGGCCATCCGGAAGCTTGCAACCGGATGCGGGATTTGGAAAGGAGGAAGAAATCTCAGAATGATTTGTTCTTGCCGGTGTGAGTGATTTCCCGATGTTTCGCGGGGAAATGTTGTCTGATCCCGCGGTCCTGGCCCTGGCGCTGTTAGCGGCGTTTTGCATCGGTCTGTCGAAGGCGGGGTTCAGCGGGATCTCGATGGTGGCGGTGGTGATCCTGGCGGACATCTACGGGTCGAAGGCGTCGGTGGGGGTGACGTTGCCGCTGCTGATCGCGGCGGATCTCATTGTCTATCCGGCATTCAAAAAGCACGGCTCATGGCGGCCGGTGTGGAAGTTGCTGGGACCGGCGCTGGTGGGCATCGCGCTGGGCTGGTGGCTGCTGGGCGTGATTTCCGAAACGACGGCACGGCGGGTCATCGGTGGCTGTGTGCTGATGATGGTCGCGTTGCAAGCGTTTCGGCGCTGGCAACCGGTTGCATTCGACCGGCTGGCGGAATCGGGCGGATTCGGCCTGGGCGCCGGAGTGTTAGGCGGCTTCGCCACGATGTTGGCGAACGCTGCGGGGCCGGTGATCCAACTCTATCTGATGGCGCGTAAGATCCCGAAGATGGAGCTCATCGGCATCGGCGCGAGGTTCTTTCTGCTGATCAATTTGATCAAGGTGCCGCTCAACGAGCGGCTGGGGTCGATCACGCCGGATAGCTTGCTGGACAACCTGCGGCTGCTGCCGGCCGTGGCACTGGGAATCTTCGGCGGCAAATGGCTGCTGCGGCATGTGCCGCAAGTGGCGTTCGAGTGGATGGTCGTGATTTTCGCGACGCTCGCCGGGCTGCGGATGGTGTTCTGGTGAATGCTTAACGCCTCACTGCCAGCGCACTTCCTGCATGTTTTTGTAGTTTTGCCAGGCGAGGTAGCCAAAGAGGAGTGCGGTGTAGGTGGAGCCCAGCCAGAGAAACGCCAGTGCCGCCATGCTTGCGCCAGCGATCAGGCCGATGAGGAAGACCAAGCGCTGGGGCCGGACATAAAGATCGGTGATTTGCCCGCCATCCAGCGGCATGACCGGAAGCAGGTTGATGACTCCCCACCAGAAGTTGATCCAGAGCAGGTGATTGATGAACAGAAAGACGTAAGGTCTATCCTGCAGGAAGGAGAGAAGTTCCCGGGAATGGAACGCAAGCTGAATGTCGAACAGGATCCTCGCGGTTAGGGCCATCACGTCGGCGCCGTTGAACGCCAGGGCGAGGACTGCGAGTATAACGATTAGAAAAACGAACCCCGCGCCCGGTCCGGCAGCGATCATCCAGAAACGCTGCTGGCGATTGAATCTTCCGCCGTGGTTGAAGGCGAGCCCGCCGAAAGTGGTGAGGAGGATTTTTGCGTGGCCGCCGCCGAGCCTGCGTCCGGTAAGCGCATGGCCCAGCTCGTGGATGAGAATGGAAATGAAAGCGGCGATGACAAACAAGGCCATTTCGATTACTGCCGCCTTCGAATCGGCATTGAGCGCACCCCCCATGAGGGCGGACATCACCCAGAAGAACGGTTGGACCTCAACGGGGATTCCAAACAGGGAAAATCGAATCATGCGGGCTGTGGGTAGGCGCAAATGACAAGGTGTGCAAGGCCCGGGAAGGCAATCTCCGACGGAATGTCCTCCGCCGGTCCTTGACCCGCCGGGGATCTCCGCTTATACGCTAGAGCCGCCCCGCGAAACAAGTCGCGGCCCGGCTTGCCCGGTCATCAGCAGATTTTGATTTTCATGCGTATTCCATTCACTCCTCTCATCGGTCTATCAAGCGTGGCGCTCGCGCTGTTAGTCACTTCGTGCGGGCCGGCCGGTTCGATGCCTCCCACACGCCCAAAGGCGGATCAACGGGTGTTGTACAAATGGTATGACGACGGCGGCGAGGGCCAGGTTTCCATCCGCATCAGCCTGACCGACCAGGTCGCCGAGTTCAAACGCGGCGATCGGGACATCGGTTGGTGCTACGTCGCCACTGGCAAGGAAGGTCACAGCACGTCACCGGGCAGCTACAGGATCACGGAGAAAATCGAGGACAAGTATTCCAATCTTTACGGCTGGTTTGAGGACGAGTTCGGCAACGTGACCGACAACGATGCCAGGGCCCGCGACAAGGTGCCACCGGGAATGGTTTATGTGCCGGCACCGATGCCTCACTGGATGCGGCTGACGTCCTACGGCGTGGGAATGCACGGCGGAGTGATTCCGGAACCCGGCCAACCGGCGTCTCACGGCTGCATTCGGCTGCCAAAGGACTTTGTGCCGGTCCTTTTCGATTCCGTGAACGTCGGCACCCCGGTGACGATCACCAATGCTCCCAGCAACCGGGTGCCGCCACCGACCGAGCACCTTGGGCCGCCACAAAGTTACCCACCGCCACAAAGTTACCCACCGCAACAAAATCTGACCCGGCGCACCAGCCGGGATGGCAGCGCGCAATCGGTCACTTATCGCAACGGGATCCCAGTCTCCTCCTATTGACTCGCGGTTGATTTTCGAAATGCAAAACCCGCCGGGAGTCACGCTCCCGGCGGGTTTTCTTCGTCCTGGAACGCCAAAGGGGCGGGTTCGCTTATGGCTGGGCGGGAACGTAGAGTTCCGAGCCTTTGGCGAGGACGGTTGCGGTGGTGAGATCGAGTCCGTTGAGGGCGTTGAGTCGCTCGGCGTTGGTGCCATGCTTGGTGGCGAACTCGCCGTAGGTCATCTCGCCCTCGATCGTGATGGGCCGGATTTTCCCCGCGGCGGCGGGCGGCTGAGCATCCTTTTCCGTTGCTGGCGACTTGGTCGTTTCGGGAGCGGGCTTTGTTTCAGGCGTCGCGGCGGAAACCGCCGGAGCGGTGCTGGCGGGAGTCGGACTGTTTTCGCGGGCTGACGATGATTTCAAGACCGGAGCCGGTGCGGCATTCGGAGATTTTTCCTCGGCCGGTGGAGTCTTGGAATGAGCCGGTGCGTTGATCAGACTGGTGGCAGGGGCATCGCCGCCGAGGCTGACGACTTGGCCCGGACGGAGCGAGGATGCCTTCAACTTGGGATTGGCGGCGGTCAGGGCTTCGGTGCTCATGCCGTGTTTTTTAGAAATACTGAACATCGTTTCGCCTGTCCGCACCTGGTGGGTCTTGCTGGAGCTTTTCGGTGCCGGCTCGTTCGTAGCGGCCACCGGGGAAGTCGCACGGGAGGTCGATGCGGCGGCGGTGCCCGGAACCTTGAGCTTTTGCCCGGGATGGATGATGGAGCTGGTTTTCAAGCCATTGGTCTTGGCCAGCTTCTCGGGATTCGTTCCCACCTTGCGCGCAATCTTGTCAAAATTGTCTCCGGCTTTGACCGTGTAGGTGGCTGCGGCCGTAGCTGGCTTCGCAGCAGGTTTTGCGACGGCGGCGGATTTGGTGGTGTCCTGCGAATTGGTTTCCTGCTTGGCCGCGGTCGAACGCGCCTCCTGGCGATCGGCGCGCAGTCTTTCGTTGGCCTCTTCCAGCTCGTTGATCTGGCGCTTCTGCTCCTGACAAAGCGAACGGAGCGTTTCGAGCTCGGATTTGGCAAATGCGGATGGTGCGGCAAGGGCCATCGACAACGTGGCGATCAGCAAAGTTGGTTTCATGACGGCTCAGCTTTTTCCAAAAATTGTGATTTAGATCAAGCGAAAATCAAACTTTCTTAACTACATCGGCTCAATCCCTTCTGGCGACTAGGCTAACAAAAAACGGGCGGTCCCCGAAGGAACCGCCCGTTGGCGTGAGAAATGATGCGGATCGAGTTAGTTCGCGCGACCGGTGTAGGAGTTGTCTTCGGTCTTCACGTTGATTCTTTCGCCGACGTTGATGAACAGCGGCACTTGCACGATTAGTCCGGTTTCCATGACGGCTGGCTTGTAAACGTTGTTGGCGGAGTCGCCTTTGACGCCTTCCGAGGACTCGGCCACGGTCATGACCATTGAAAGGGGGAGGTCCACCGCGACGACGATGCCGTCGGCAACCATCAGGTTGTAGATCTGGCCTTCGATGAGGTAGTTTTTCACTCCTTCGATGAGGTCTTCATAAACGACCGCGTCCTCGTAGGTGTTGGGGTCGAGGAAATGATAACCGCTGCTGTCCTTGTAGGAATACTCGTGCGGAGTGCGCTCGAGGACCACACCTTCGACGCTGTCATTTGAGGTCATCCGCAGGTTGAAAACCTTCTTCGTGGCGACGCTGCGAATCGACATTTGGACATACGATGCCATCCGTGGCGGGGTTTTGAGTTCGTGATCGATCACGAGACAGACTTCGTTGTTGTGGCGGACGGCGTGTCCTTTGCGGAGGTTGATGATGGGTGTGCTAGCCATGATTTGTGGGTGGGGGATAGGCCGGGCCGCGCGGGGACGCAAGCACGGAGTTGCGGATTGAAACGGGGAAATGGGCGTTGCGGAGGGAAACGCCGCCTCAGTCCTGCTGCTCCTTGACCCAGGTTGTGATTTTTTGATCGTCGGTTCCTGCGGCCCACAGGTGCCGGAGGAAATCCGCGAGATGGATGTCGCCGTGTCTTTTTAGGAAACTCCGGTCGCCGCCACAACCGAACATCAGGTCCGGATGCAACTCGCCGCGAAGTTTTGCCCGCCCCTTGGCAAGCAGGCGTGGCAGGTAGGTCATCCCTTCCAGCTCCTCGCCGAAGGTCGGTACGTCGTGACTCGTTAGAACCGTGGCGCTCGGAATGCCTTTTTGGACGGTGTGAAAATAGTCGCGCCGAACCGCCGCGACGAGCAGCGCGGTCGAAACCGACGGCTCTCCCGCATCGCCGAGATCCTCGACGAAATCGAAAAACTCCCGCGGCTGACAGCCGATGCGGGCGAGGAATGCTGAATCTTCGCAGCTGTAGTAGTTTTCAAAATCGCGGTCGCCGGACTGATAGGCGGCAAGGCAGCGGTCGAAGAGTGCGAGAAAGGTATCGTTCCAAGTCATGGTGGAAATAGAGTGGTATTTCAGCCCTCGGCATTCTTTTTCTTCACGATCGGCGCGATCGCGTCGATCGCCGACAGCAACCCGTCGTCCGGCATAGGCGACTGGAGCGCGTCCAGAGAGTCGTCCAGTTGCGCCACCGTGCGGGCACCGATGATCGACGAGGTGACCGCCGGAGAGCGCAGCGTCCACTGGATCGCCAGGTGATTGAGCGGCATACCGTGGGCCGCTGCGAGATCGCCGAGCGCCCGGATTTTTTCCTGCTGCGCGGCGACTTGCTCAACCTTGAGAAATCCCTCGGCCCGCGCCGCCCGCGATCCTTCCGGAATGCCGTCCGCGTATTTCGGCGTGAGCATCCCTTGCGCCAGCGGGCTGAACACCACGCAGCCAATTCCTTCCTCCAACAGATAGTCGAGGATGCCCTCGCTTTCCGGCCAGCGGTTCAGGATCGAGTAGGGTGGTTGATAGATCAGGCAGCGGATGCCCATGTCCTTGAGGATTCTAACGGCCTTCTTCAAACGCTTGAGCGGATACTTCGAGAGGCCGACGTAGAGGGCCCTGCCGCTGTTCACGGCTGTGGCCAGTGCGGACATCGTTTCCTCCAGTCGCGTTTCCGGGTCCGGGCAATGGGAGTAGAAGACATCCACGTAGTTCTGGCGCAGGCGCTTAAGCGATTGATCGAGCGACGCCAGCAAGTGCTTGCGCGATCCCGCCTGGCCGTAAGGGCCGCTCCACATATCGTGGCCGGCCTTGGAGGTGATGATCAGCTCGTCGCGATGGCTCGCGAAGTCCTCCACCAGGATGCGGCCGACGTTCTCCTCGGCCGATCCGGCAGGCGGACCGTAGTTGTTAGCGAGGTCGAAATGGGTGACTCCGCGGTCAAACGCGCGGCGCATGATCCGGCGGGCTTCCTCAAAATCATCGACATGCCCGAAGTTGTGCCAGAACCCGAGCGAGATGGCCGGAAGCAATACCCCTGAATCTCCGCAACGCCGGTAAGGCATGCGACCATCATAACGCGCGGAATCAAACATGCCTTGAAATTGGAGGGTCACCCACCTCTTGCCAAGCTCAACCACCTGACCTTTTCGCGAAATCCATCAGGCACCCGGCGGTTTTCGAATATCCACTTGTGGATCGCGATTCGAGTTTTGCATTTGCCCGGCCGGAGTCCCCGCCTCAACTTGCCCACCCATCCCGGCACCGGGCCAAGGTGATAACAAATCCACATTTCTCCCATGAAACCCCAACACTGGATCCACTCCGCCGCCATCTTGATGACGGCCACCTCCCTGCTTTGCGGCCCCGCCTCCGGACGGGAAAAGCCCGCCACCGAGAATGATCTCATCCCGCCTTCGACCCCTCTCGTCGCCTGCGATCCTTACTTCAGCATTTGGTCGCCCGGCGACAAGCTAACCGACGTCGAGACCACTCACTGGACCGGAAAAAAGCAGCCGCTCACCAGCCTCGTCCGCATCGATGGTCAAACTTTCCGCATCATGGGTGCCACTCCAGCCTCGGTACCTGCCCTCGAACAGAAAAGTCTAACCGTGCTGCCGACCCGCTCCCTTTACACGTTCGAAGGCGCGGGCATCTCCCTCAAGCTTGCCTTCACGACGCCCGCGTTGCCGGACGACATGGCGATCCTCTCGCGCCCGGTTACTTATCTCACCTACGATTTCCGCGCCACCGACAGCAAGGAGCACCAGGTGTCCGTCTATTTCGGCGCCGGTGGCGAACTCGCGGTCAACACGCCCGATCAAACGGTATCCTGCACCTCCGAAGATATGCCCGGCCTGACCGTGGTGAAAATGGGCTCCACTGCGCAGCGGGTTCTCGGTTCCAAGGGCGACGACCACCGCATCGACTGGGGCTACGCCTACATCGCCACGCCGGCGAGCCTGGCTGTCATGGACATCGGCCGGCCGTCCAAAAGGGCGGAGGCTTTTGCCGCCAAGGCGGAAATGAATTCGAAGCCTGCCAGCGGACGCGCCAGCGAGGTGGGAGCGGGTATTGAATTGGCCCCTCTAACGGTCGGAGCCGAGCCGGTTTCCACCTGGGCGATGATCGCTTATGACGATCTGTATTCCATCCAATACAACCACAAGAACCTCCGCCCCTATTGGCGCAAGGACGGCTGGGAAGCGAAGGATTTGTTAGCCGCATCCACCAAGGAATACGATTCGCTGATGAAGCGTTGCGCCGCCTTCGATACCCAGCTCATGGGCGACATGAAGGAAATCGGCGGCGAGCAGTATGCCAAGATCACCGCGCTCGCCTATCGCCAGTGCTTCGCCGCCGGCAAGTTCGTCGCCGACGAGAACGGCCAACCGCTCCAGTTCAGCAAGGAAAACCACTCCAACGGCTGCATCGCGACTTCCGACGTTTTCTATCCAATGGCCCCGCAGTTCCTGCTGTTCGGACCGACTCTCGCGAAATCCTTCCTCGCGCCGTTCATGGAATACGCAAAGAGCGACCGCTGGAAATTCCCGTTCGCCCCGCACGACCTCGGCACCTATCCGCTGGCTAACGGCCAGGTCTATGGTGGTGGCGAGAAGACCGAGGAGAACCAAATGCCCGTCGAGGAAAGCGGCAACATTCTCCTGCTCATGGGCGCCATCGCCCAAATGGAAGGCAATGCCGACTACGCCGGGCTCTACTGGTCGCGCCTCGAACAATGGGCCGAGTATTTGAAAAAGGAAGGCTTCGACCCCGCCAACCAACTCTGCACCGACGACTTCTCCGGTCACCTCGCGCACAACGTCAACCTCAGCGCCAAGGCCATCTGCGGACTCGGTGCCTTCGCCACCCTCTGCGAGATGCGCGGTGAAAAGGAAAAGGCCGCGTCCTACATGGCCACCGCCAAGGAATACGCCCAACGCTGGGTCAAGGAAGCCAAGGATGGCGACCACTACCGCCTTGCCTTCGACCGCCCCGGCACCTGGAGCCAGAAGTATAACCTCGTCTGGGACAAAATCCTTGGCCTCAATCTTTTCCCCGCCGAAGTCTTCCGGACGGAAATGGATTTCTATCTGAAGACCCAGAACACCTACGGTCTCCCGCTCGATAACCGCGCCGACTACACCAAGCTCGACTGGATTCTCTGGACCGCGACGCTGACCGGCAACAAGAAGGACTTCCAATCGCTCGCCACGCCGATCTTCCGATTCCTCAACGAGACTCCGGACCGCGCGCCGATGGGCGACTGGTATCAGACGAAGAGCGCCAGGAAGGAAGGCTTCACCGCCCGCCCCGTCGTCGGTGGTGTATTCCTCAAGGCCCTCTACGACAAACCGCTGTGGAAAAAGTACGCCAGCCACGACGTCACCAAAGCCAAGGGCTGGGCACCGATGCCGGAGTATTACCCGGATGTCATCAAACCCCTCGTCCCGACAGCCGCGGACTCCGACAACACCGAGTGGAGTTACATCATGTCAAAGCCCGCCGCCGAATGGTCCAAGCCCGATTTCGACGACTCGCAATGGAAGCGCGGACCCGCCGGCTTCGGCACCCGCGGCACTCCTAACGCCAAGGTCCGCACCGAGTGGAAAACCGATGACATCTGGCTGCGCCGCCCGGTTACTCTGCCTGATAGCCTTCCCGCCACCATCGGAATCACCTCCCATCACGATGAAGACATCGAGGTCTATGTGAACGGCATCCTCGCCGCCACCGCCACCGGCTTCAACGTGGACTACGAAACCATCCCGCTAACAGCCGAAGGCAAGTCCGCCTTCAAGCCCGGAAAAAATATCATCGCTGTCCACTGCCACCAGTCCGCCGGCGGACAATACATCGACGTCTCCATTTCGGACATCCAGCCCGGGAAGAAGTAACTCTTATTGTTCCGGAACCAGCAGCTTCACTGGCCCTAGCAGTCCGGAGTCCATCGCGGGCCAGCCGGAGGCGTCGAAGAGCTTGTAGTCGATGTTGACGAAGTTGATCTCGTGGAATTGCTTCCACGGGATCTTTCGACGGTCGAGATCGGCGATGCGGTTCGCGGCGAGGTTGGTGACTTCGATTTCGAGCAGGTTCTTTCCCGGCTTGAGCGCTTTGGTGATGTCAACGACGTGAGGGACGCACCATGAGATCCCTAACGGCTGGCCATTCAGTGAAACGCGGGCGGTGTTGGCAACGCGGCCGAGGTCGAGCCGGCAGGAGGCAGGAACAGGCGTGGGGAGGTCAAAGGTAGTGGTGTATCGGGCAGTGCCGGAAAAGTTCGCGGCATTGGGCAGGGTGGTCCAGGAACCAAGTTTCACGTTGTCCGCCGGGGCTGGTAGGGCGGGACCTCCTTCGATGAACTGGATTTTCCACGGCCCGTCCACGGCGATATCTCTAGGGCTGGCAGTGGTGGCGGTATTGGGTTTGCCCTCGATCTTGCGGTCGGTGAAGGTGCGGATGATGATGGATTGTCCGGGTTCAAGACGGATGGCGACGCCGGAATTTTGGGGCAGAGCGGATCTGTTGGCCGCGGCGTTCCATGGATCGAGGATGAGCGCGCTTTGAAAGGGGACGCCGAGTGGCAGGACTCCGTCGAACGGCTTTTCGCCGCGGTTGACGATGAAGTAGTGATAGCCGCTGTCATGCGTGCGGCGAACGAAACGCAGGCCGAGACTTGTCATGGTTTCCTTAATGACGCCGCGGGTGGCGAGTGTGGGGAGAATACTTCCCGAAACTTCGGTTAGCTTCCCTTTGGCTTCTCCCGCAAGCGCCTTAGAGAGAACACGCCGCTTCTCGGCATTGAAGAAGCCGGGGACGTCTTGCGGAACTCCGTCTTGAAAAATCACCGTGCCTCCCTTGAGGATGATTTGAATCAGTTGTTCGAGAGTGGCGTTGGGGAGTTGCTTCACTCCGGGCACAATCAGCGCGCTGTAGGCGTGGCCGCCGAGGACGACCTTGCCATTACTAACAGTGGCACGCGCCAGCATGGCGTCGCTCGCGTAATCGAAAGGGATGCCACCGTTCCAAAGCTCCATTGAGGTCTTGTAGAGCGGGGTGGGCCAGAGCCACTTGTCCTGATTATGGATGGTGAACAGAGGGAGCTTTTGCGAGTCGTTATACCACAGGTCGTGGATCGGATAGTAGAGCAGGACTTCGGAAGAAAAATCGCCCTGCTGGAGGATGGATTGGCAGCGCTGGAGGTAGCCGGTGAAAGCGGATAGATCGCGCCACAGGCCGCCATTCTGGCCCATGTTGGTGGAGGCGTAGAACAACCACCCGGGCCACTTCGCGTCGCTGGGCGAGTAGGGGATGCCGTGGAAGAAGATGTGGTTCACCCCGCCGAGGAACACGAAATCGGCCGCTTCCTTGAGCTTCTCGGGAGTGACCTGGAAATGCTCGTCGAGCCAGGTGAAGGTTTCGCCACTGACCAATTGGTCGCCTTTCGAATGGGCGGCGGATGCGGCGATCCGCATCATCGGGATCTGGTTTTCATCGACGTGTTTGAAGATCTCTGTCTCGGGGATTTCGGAGACGGCGTAGTGGTCCAACAGATTTCCGGGCGAGCCGTGGGCCTGGTTGCGGGTGATGCCGCCGTGGGATTTCGTCCAATCGTGCCACCGTTGCAGATAGGCGAGGTGAAGTTCGCTGAGGGTTTCGCGATAGTCGGCGCGGACGCGGGAGACGGTGTCAGGATCGCCCTTGCCAGCGAATGCGGCAAGCTGATCGCGGAGATCATAGCCGCGGCCCGCCTTAAATCCCTCGAGAAAATCCGCGGTCCAGTCAGCCCCGTAATATTCGAACGAGTCGTGGAATTGAGCGCGGGGCATGGGGGCCTTGAAGCCAGCGAATGCATCGTCGAAATCGGCCAGATATCGTTTCATCGACGTGTCGGAGAAAGGATCCAAGACATTGCCCTGGCCACCGGGAGCGGCCCGCTTGACCTTTTGGATCGGGGCCGACGCGGTCAGGGCGACGATGGTCCATTTTCCATCGCCCGGCATCCATTGGACCTTCTCCTGCTTTGACACGCCCGGGATGTCCACCGGGGGTCCGCTTTCCGGGAAGACGCGGAGGCACACGAGGTTTCCCGGCGGCAGGGTGAGTTCGGCCATCTTCCCTCCGGTCGCCTCCCAAACCTTGACCTGCAATGACGCCGACGCCATCCCGGTGGTCACATGCTGTCCGCCGAATGGCCATCCGGTGCCCGTGGTCATGTCCACGCCGAGACCGAGGCGTTTCGCTTCGGTGGTGGTGTGGCCGAGCATGGCCATCCAACCGGGTGATAGAAACTGCAACGAGCGGTCTTCGGCACCCACCGCCCCGTAGATCGGGCAGATCTCGACGCCACCGAGTCCGGTTTTCGCGAAATCCTCCAACTGCCGGGTGAGGTTCGGCTTGTCCACCGCGCTGCCGAGCCACCACCAGCGGGTCCACGGCTTGTTGGTGGAGGTGACGGCAGGCCAGCCCAGCGGGTCCTGCGGGAAATCCGCCGCATGAGCGGAAACCGCGAGGCAGCCGAGGCAGATGACGGCGAGCCACCGGCGTGAAATCGAGGCGGAAGGGTTGAGAACGGAAGACAGTGCCATGGAAGTAGCTTTAAGGAACCTCGGGCCGATGCACGGCAAATCCATTTACCCGGATGGGTTATTCCCCGCGAATCCGTGAGCCCGACGATGGTGACTCTGCGGATATCCCATGAAATATTCCGGCAGGAAATATCCAAACGTGTCCTGGATCACGTGCTCCGTTCGTCATTGCAATGGATCCCACCCCTAATCGGAACCCAACCATGAACCCGCAACCCGTATTTCGCCTTGATGAACCGGTTCTCAACCACCCCGTGGTCCCCCATGCCGACTGGCTCACCGCCCGCAAGGAACTTCTGGCTCAGGAAAAGGAACTCACCCGCCTCAGCGACCGGGTGAACCAAGCCCGCCGCGCACTGCCGTGGGAACGGGTGGCAACGAACTATCTCTTCGACAGCCGCGAAGGCAAGGTCACGCTGGCAGAGCTGTTCGGAAACAAGCGCCAACTCATCATCTATCACTTCATGTATGCGCCCGGCTGGGAGGAAGGCTGCGTGGGATGCTCGCATCTGGCCGATCATATCGATGGCGCGCGCCAGCATTTCGAACAAGCGGATGTCTCCTTCGCCGCCATATCACATGGAACGCTGGCGGAAATCGAAGCCTACAAGCAGCGAATGGGCTGGAGTTTCTGCTGGGTTTCCTCGGGCGGCACGGATTTCAACTATGACTACGGCGTGTCGTTCACGCCCGGGCAGGTGGCAACCGGCGATGTCGGTTACAACTACGGCACCACGAAGGCAGCGTATGATGAACTCCCCGGCATCAGCGTTTTCTACAAGGACGAGGCGGGAAACATCTTCCACACTTACTCTGCCTACTCCCGCGGTCTGGATATTCTGGTGGGTTCGCTGCGCTTCCTCGACCTCACGCCAAAGGGCCGCTGCGATATCGAGGACAACTGGCTGCGGCATCACGACAAATACGCCAACGCTTCGGCGAAAAGCTGCTGCCACTAACAAGCCATGAAGCCGTCACCATGCCATTGCCAAAAGTCCGTCACGGCCATGAGTCTTGTGCGGTGGGCATTGCCGGGCATGGTGCTGGTCCTGATGCCCAAATGTCCCGCCTGCTTTGCGGCTTACCTCGCGCTGGCCAGCGGGATCGGACTATCCCTGCCGGTGGTGGCTTTCGTGAGGACTGCATTGGTCGTGACCAGCGTGGCGTCCCTGGCGTTTCTAACCATGCGATTGCTTTGCAACCGGTTCAGGAAGAAATCGACGGGGTGAGAATTTCCGCTAGCGTCGCGCCATGCGATTCGTGATGAAGCAGGAGTTTTGGAGCCTCGGTGATGATTTTGTGATCCGGGACGGGGAGGGCAATAATTGCTATCAGGTCGATGGCCGCGCTTTCAGTTTCGGTGACAAACTCAGCCTGCAGGACATGGCCGGCAATGAACTCGCGTTCATCTCGCAGCGGCTGTTGGCGTGGGGCCCGAGTTATGAGATCCATCGTCCGGGGCATCCTGCGACGCTGGTGAAGAAAGAGCTCTTCACGTTTTTTTCCTGCAAGTTCGCGGTGGATGGCCCCGGCGACGAGGACTACGAGGCCAGCGGCGATTTCCTGGATCACGAATACGAAATCAGCGGAGATGGCGGAGTTGCCGCGACAGTAAGCAAGCGCTGGTTCAGTTGGACGGACAGCTACGGCATCGAAATCGCTGAGGGCGAAGACCCGGTTCTGTTATTGGCCACTGCAGTGGTGATCGATCTCGTCTGTCACGATGGCAAGAAGCACCACTAATTGCAGCACTCTCTGATGGCGGCGATTTCGGCTGCGATGCTTTTGAGAGTTTCCGCGGCGTCGATCTGCGATTGGGCGGCCTTGCGTTGGATTTCGAGAGTCTCTAACCGCGCGAGGTGCTCTTGGATTTCCCGGAGCTTGGCTTCCGCGGCATCGGCATCCTTGCCGTTGCCTTGCTGGCGCCAGGCGGTGGCGTTGTGACGGAGCTCGGCAAGCTTGGCGTCGGTGTTCCGGTCGCCGTTGCGAATGGCTCTGATCAATGACGCGCGCGAATCGAGATCCTGTTGCCAGGCGGCTTGCTGCTCCGGATGGAGCCCCGTCGGCTTTGCGGGGACGGGCTGCTGCTGGAGAGTGTTGAGCCAGAAATTTTTCACGCTCTCGGTGGTCAGGATCCGATCCGAGGGGGGAATGGCCGGCAGGTCTTGGGCTCCCGGCGAGACGCAGGATAGACCGATAGCCAGCAAGATCACGATGAATGGGACGGCATGTTTCATGGTTTGTCAGCCTGACGTCCGCGGGCAGGATCTTATTCGAACGGATCCTCAGAGGCGGAACAAAAACGGCGCGGCAGTGACTGCCGCGCCGCTTGGAGAAAAGCGTTGGATATCCGTTAGCGACCCGCCACCCATTTGACGGAGTTGATCAGGAGGGTCTTGAATGCGGGATTGTCGTGGGCATCGCCGTCGTGGCCCAGGGTGACGCAGATGATGCGGGTCTTGCGGTCCTTCACGGACCACACGCTGGCGAGGGGGTCCTTGCCGCCGTCCGGTGCATTGTAGCAGCAGACATCGATCTTGGACTTGTTAGCGATCTCGAAGCGGTAGTTTTCATCGGTGATCTTGAAGGTGGCGGGCACGTCCTTGGTGACGGCGTGCTTGGTGTCCTTCACGGTGACTTCGAACAGTCCCTTGCCGTGGCTGGGGGTTTTGCCGCCGATGAAGCGGTCGTTGTAGCCCTTCCACTTGTGATCCCAAGTCGCGGCGTGAAGCATGACGAGTCCCTTGCGATTGTCTGCGAACTCATGCAGCGCTTTTTGGAACTCCTCCTTGCCATACTGGTCGTGATTGCCGCTGAAGACCAGCACGTCGGCCTGTTTGAGAAGCGCGAGCGCCTCATCGAGATTCGGAGTGGCGGCCACGTCCATGCCACCCGCGGCCTTGAGCGTGACGGCATCGGTGCCGAGGAAGAACTTCGGGAAATCATGCGAGCTGCCGGAGCCGACCAGCAGCACGCGGAGGGTGTTGGCCGGTTTGGGTTCGGCGAATTTCTGGCCCATGGCTTCGGTGGAGTCCGGAGCCTGCGCGGAGGCGGTTAGAGTCAGCGCGGCAAGCAGCGCGAGTTTTGTTAGGAATGGTTTCATGGTGGTTCGATGGACGGGTTGTCAGTTGGTGGGTTTCGGAGCGCAGCTCCGGATGTAGGCGATGATGTCGCGGAGATTGTCGGGGCCGACGGCTTCGAGGCCTTCGGGCATGAGCGAGTTGTCGCCTTTCTTGCGACTGGCGATGTCGGCGGTTTTTAAATCGGCGGTGATGCCGGCGGGCTGGCGGATCTGCACGCGGGTTTCATTTTCACTGGCGATGAGGGCTGAGTATTGGGTGCCGTCCTTCATGGTGATGTTCCAAGTCCGGTGCTCGTCATCAACGACCAGGTTGGGATTCACGATGTGGGTGAGCAACTCCAGGACCGGGTGCGAGCCGATGCCCTCAAGCGGCGGACCGAAGTGGTTGCCCGCACCTTCCAACTGGTGGCACGTCGCGCACATCGCGGTGAACATCACCTTGCCGTTGGCCACATTCCCGGGTTTGTAGATCTGCGGCATCAGCTTGGCGATGACCTGATCCTTGCCACCGGCTGTGCCACCGAAACTCGCGGTGGCGCGTTTGGCGGTTTCCGCATCCGGGTGCGACGTGAGCCGGGAGATCTGGCCGGGTGCCAATGACGCTGCGGCGATCTTCTTCGCTTCGACGGCATCCAGCAGCATTTTCGCCCACGCCGGACGGCTGACGATCGCGCTGAAGTCGATTTCCTGCTGGCTGGGTGGAAGGGTGGGGTAGGCATCTATCAGAGCCTTGCCGGCGTCGGCTTCACCGGTGGCTGCCAGATCGTTGATGAGCCCCTTGGCCAGCGTGTCGGGCTGGGGCTTGGTTAGAAGCGCGATCACGTTCGGAAGGATGAACTTGTTAGCCGCGCGGGCGGGCAGCAGGGTGCGGATGGCGTCGGCGCGCAGTCCTTCCGGTTGTTTCGGATCGCGGGCGATGTTGAGAAGTTCCCCGGCGACCTTGGTGATTTCCTTGCTGAGAACTCCGCCTTTGTCCCAAGCGACGGCGAGCGGCAGCGCGGCGGATGACAGCGCCGTGTTACTGGACGAAAGGATCGGGCGGAGGGCGGCGAGCGCTGCCGCAATGCTGCGCGGTGCCGCGGGCGGTGTCCTGCCGATTTCATTCAGCACGGCGGCGACGAGCTTCGGATTGGGCGAGGTGGAGGATGCCTGGAGCACGCCTAGCAGTTGCGCCTGATTGCCGCCGGAGGCCAGCGAGGCCGCGAGCGAGCGGACGGATTCCTCGCTCTGTGCGGAGCCCGCTGCCGCCAGGATCTGTTCGAGCTGGGACGATGGGTTTCTCGCGCCCGCGGCGTCGGCGGCGGCCTTCGACCAGTCGTCGGTGAGTTTCCCACCGCTGGATAACAGCACCGAGCTGACTTCCGGGCTCATGGTCGAGGCACCGAGCGCGCGCAAGGTGGCCAATCGCACGCGGGCATCCTTGTCGCCGATGCCGGCGGCGGCTTCCTTGGCATCCAGTGGCAGTCCGCTGGATTCCACAATGAGCATGGCATTCTTGCGGACGCCGGCATCGGTGGCTTGGAACGCGGCTTGCAGCGTCTGGTCCTTGAGCTGGTTCAAGCGGTCCAATGCCCACAGAGCGAGGATGCGGGCTGGCACGAACGGCTCACTGGTGGCCATGGCCGTTAGAGCGGGCACGGCCTGGGTGCCGAGTTCGTCCGCCTTTTCCACAAGGATGCGGATGGCGTTGAAACGGACAACCTTGTTAGGGTGTTTGAAGGCGGCGACCAGCGCGGCCGCGTTCGCATGATAGAGGTCCGGAATCGATAGCTTGGGCGCAGCCTGGCTCTGGATCCGGTAAATGCGGCCGAAATACGAGTCGCGGTCCGGCCGGACAGATGCGCCCGATTTGCCGTGCTGAGGGCCGCGGGTGTCGTTGTGGGTCACGACCGGAGTGTTGAAATCGAGGATATACATCGCGCCGTCCGGACCGAACGAAACGTCGATCGGGCAGAACCAATAGTCCTTCGAACTCAACCATTCGCTGTTAGGTAGGACCAGCTCGCCATTCAGCACCGGACCGTCCGGCTTGAGCGCCTCGTGATGGATGATGTCGAGGATGGGCTCGCTGGTGAAAATCTTGCCATCGTATTCCTTTGGCCACGCACCGCCTTCATAGACCGCTGTCGCGCAGGCGGCGCTGTAGCGGCCGACTTGGTCGATCTGCATGATGGGGGCGCGGTCCGGCAGGACCGGCAGGGCGACGGTGCGGCCGGGGTTCACCGCGTGGAAGGCCGGGGCCTTGGTGTTAGGCGCGCGGGCCAGGACCCACTCCGGCAGCACCACGTATTGCAGCGGATTGCCGCTGGTCGCCTTGCCGTGGAAAATCTCCATGTCGCTGGTGACTTCACAACCGAAGGAATTACCGCCTTGGGACGCGACCTGTTCGATCGCCGACCCGTCCGGTTTGAACCGGAAGACACCCGGTGAAATCTTCGCCACCAGCTTGTTGGTCGTGGGATTGAGGGCATCCGCGCCGCTGCCGGTGCTGGCGTAAATCCAGCCGTCCGGGGCCGCGATGAAATGGTTGGCAACGAAATGGGTGTCGCCCGGGGCAAAGCCGTTGAAAAGCGGTGTGATCGTCTCCGCCTTGCCATCGCCGTCGGTATCACGCAGCCAGACGATGCTCGGCTGGGCCACTGCGATGACGCCGTCGCCGTGCATGCAGAAACCGGTGACGAGTTCCAGACCGGTGTAAAAGACATGCTTCTTGTCCATCAGGCCGTCGCCGTTGCTATCCTCTAACATGCTGATGCTGTCACGCGCTGGACGGTCGTATTTCCCGGGAGCGAGCACGCCGGTTTCCTTCCATGACGGAGCGACCATCGGCCGCCGGCCGTTAGGATACTCCGGAGTTTCCGCCACCCACATGCGGCCCTTGCCATCCCACTGGACGGCGATCGGCTTGTTGATCAGGGGTTCCTCGGCGACGACGTTGGCGACGAATCCGGGTTGCAGTTTGAATTGCTTGATCGCATCCACGCCGCGTGACGGGCCGCCGACGGGGTAGCGTAAAGTGGCGAGATCGGTTTTGTTGCAGAACTCGTCGGTGTTCTCCCGTTTCCCCGTCCACGCCACGGCGCGGAGAATGAACGAGCGAAGGCTCGCGTGGGCCAGCGTCGCCGGTGCCCCCTGAAGAAAAACCGCGGCGCGATGCTTCGGCGTTTCAAATGCCCACATCTGCGGCTGGAGGTCGTAGATGGAAGAGCGGGCATCGCGGCCTGGGACCTTCGGGCCGTCGCCACGTTTGCCATCGCGGCCCTTCGGCGTGAACGCCGAGCTGAGGACCGTGATGTCATCAGATAGATCGAGGTCGTAGAGTGTGTCGTCATCGACATCGAAGGGCGACGAGTCTTTCACGATGGGATGGGAATTGCTCACCACGTAGAGCATCATCTTGCTGGTAAATTTCCGGCTGTCCTTTTCACTCCAAGCTCCGCCGAGCGTTGCCTTGCCCCATGCGACATCACCGGCGGCGACTCCTGCATTGACCGCCACGATGCCTCCGCCGCGCTGCGCGAATGCCGTTAGAGCGGACTGGGTGGCGACCGTGAAGGCGTCGAACTTCTCCCGATGAATCAGCACGACATCGGCGTGCGACAGTTTGGCCTCATCCGGTTCGCTGGCGGTGACGACCTGCGCGCCCGCGGCTTTCAAGGCTGCGGCATAGGGCTCGCGGAAGGTGTTGTTATCGCTGGCGACCAAAACCCGCAATGGTGCGGCGAGGAGCGACGAGCTCGCCGCCAGGATGGCGACCAGCGGTGCGAGGAGAGTGAAGTTCATGAGACGGTGGTTTGGAATAAAGCCGCAGCAATACGGCCGGAGGCTCGCGGGTCTTTCGGCATGGACGGTGCGGGTGGCGGATGGATTTCTCATAAAGTCTAACGTAAGGAGTTTAAATAACTGAAGAGGTCGGCGACTTGCTGTTGTGTGAAACCGTCGATCAATCCCTCCGGCATGAGGGAGCGGCGCGAAATGTCGTGGGAAGCGATTGCGGCACGGGGAACGACCCGATCGCGGGCACCGATCTCACGGAGTGTGATGGCATCCGCGGATTCTTCGACGAGGAAACCGCTGACCACCAACCCATCACTCAGCTTCACGTCATGGCGATAGTAGCCGCTTTCGAGCTGCGCATTCGGTGTTAGCATGTTGCGGAGCAGCGCTTCGGTGCCCATCGCACCCGCTCCGGCGAGATTGGGTCCGATGGCCGTGCCCTCGCCTTGGATCTGGTGGCAGATCATGCAGGTGCCTTGTACGAGCTGCTTGCCTCTTACGGCATCGCCGGGTGCTGCGGCCATCTCCCGAAAGCGTGAGAACTTTTTTTCCAACTCCGCGGCCTCGGCGGATGACACGAGTTTTGGGAAATCGATGGTCTGACTAATCCGCGCACTTCCCTCCAAGGTGCCGGAAACGTGATCACCGGAAATCCTAAGTGTGAGCCCGCTGGGGATCTCTGGGCCCGAATAACGGGTATGGGCATCGCGCCGAATTTCCTCCTCACTGCGGGCGACGTTCCAGACGCGCACCTCGTCGAAACTGGCGGCGGTGTCCTTCCCTCGATGGCTTTCGGCGAGATTGAAGCTGGTGAAATCATCGGCGAATTCCCGGCCATGGGCGGGATCTGGTTCGCCATCCAGATAGATTTTGAAACGGTTGTGCGCGTCGCGGGTGACCGCGCAATGAGTCCACTGGTCCGGCTTGACCGCACGGTCCGCGATGATGAAATCGCCGACTCTATCGCCGCCATAAACCCGCAGCCTCGCACCCATGAAGTTGATGTCCGGCCCGCCCTGCCGGCCTAACAATCCATCGTTGTTGTCGATGGGCGCAGGTAGACGGACCCAGGCCTCTACGGTGAACGGTCCTGTTAGCGTGGTGTTGGTGACGACGCTTCCCGGGCCGCCATTGCCAAACTGAAGCACCGGCTGGAGCAGGCCTTGATTGGCCTTGAGCATCGCCATCACATCGGGATTTTCGGCACCGAGCGCGCTGATCAGTTTTTCTACAGCCGTGCCATCGAAGCCACGGAATTCACCTGCCGCCAAGGCCCGGGCGAACCAGGCGGGGCCGGCACGGCTGGAAGTTAGAGCGTTGACCACCAGCGAGCGGAACACTCCGGACATCGCCGGCCAACGCTTCGCGAGTTCGGCGATCACCGGTTCCACGTCGTCCGAGTTGGCGAAGCCCATCAAGGCTTCGCGGCGGACCGTGTCATCAATATGGTCCAGATAGGGGCGGAAATATTGGGAATCCACCTTGCCAATTTCACGCATCGTTCCCAGGCCTTCCGCCAGCGCGGTGCTGCTCGTTCCCGGTGCCTTCAGCCACCGGTCCACCGCATCTGATAGTTCCGGACGCTTGAACTTGCGGGCCAGTTGGGCGACCAGGTGTTCGTGTTCCGGTGTTCGGCCGTCTGCCAGCAGCTTCTCGCAGGCGGTCCCGACGGCGCTCGCCAAGGCCTGGTCGGCGGCGACCTTGGAATCGAATTGGAGCATCGAGCGCAATGTCGGCTCGCGTCGGTCGGGACTTTCCAACAGTTCGGCATAGGCCTTCAGGACCGATGGTTCAGCGAGGTGGGAGGCTAACAAAGAGAGTTCATCAGGAATCAAGGGGCGTTGGATCCCGGGCAACAACTTGACCATCCCGGCGGCGGCCTCCACACCATCCTGCGAACGAACGGCTAACATACCGTTCTCGATCGGCATCTCTATAGATTCCAACATCTGCCGAGTCTCGGTCGGATGCGCTGACATGGCCCAACGGGCGAGGTATCTTTCGAAATTCCGGTCGTAGGCGGCGCGATCACTGCCCGTCGGAGGTTCGAGCCCGAGTGCCGCCGCGCAGGCAATGATTTTTGGCGTGGGCTGGCGATGCTGGCGCACGGCATTGGCAATGGCCGCGCGGACCCGGAAATGGGATTCATTTCCTAGCGCGGAAATGACGGCTAGAAAGTCCGGTTCAGGAAGGGAAACTTCACCGGCAATTCTAACCGCTTCATGGCGGAACTCCGGCTCGCTGGCACCGGCGAGTTTGACCAATAGGGCAGGGGACACCCCGTGCAATCCTTCGAGCGCCCACAACGCGCCGAGACGCTTCGCCATGGGCTTCGTGGAATCGGCGACGAGTGACGCAAGTTTGGCTGTTAGCCCGGCCGGTTTGCGGTCTGCAAGTTCCTGCCATGCGTGAGCGGCGACCAGGGCGTTGTCGCCGCCGAGAAGTCCTATCAGCGCGGCATTCTTCATTTTCGCCAGATCGACGCGAGGCGCGGGTTTCTGGCTCTCATGCCGGATCCGCCAGATGCGACCGCGGGTTTTGTCCCGGTCCGGGTGGGCGCGCGGGACCTCGTTGTGGGAAATGATCTTGTTATACCAATCGGCCACATAGAGGCATCCATCGGGGCCGAAGTGTGCGGAGATCGGTCGGAACCACGGGTCATTGGAAAGCATGAAGTCCGCGCCTTTCTTATAAACGGGGTGACCGCTCCCATCGCGGGCCAACGTGACAACTTGGATTCTCGAGGTGATGGGATTCGCCACGTAGAATACCGCTCCATCGTTGTGTCCTTCCGCGAACGGACTGCCCGTATCGTCGGCCAGCGCGAGCCCGCTGAGGCCGGTGCCGCCCATCGTTGCCTCATGCGTCGAAGCGGGCAGGATCGGCGCGTCGTCCCGCATTTTTTTTCCGGATCCGGTCGGGTAATGGGTGCCGGGTGCGAATTCGGCCACCGGATAGCCGAGGTCGTTGGCCTCCTGGACGAAGGTTTCGCCGTTACGGGAAATGGCCAGCCCCCAGATGTTGTTAGGGCCGCCGGTGAGCGGTTCGAAGGCGGATCCGTCGGCCCGGAACCGGGCGAGTTTGCAGTTGTTGAATTCGACCGTGGCAGAGCCATCGTCGAATCTTAAGCCGCCCGGCCGCCGGACTTTGGAGTAGTTGAAAGCTCCCTGCGCCAGATAGATCCAGCCGGCCGGCGTGCGCTCGAACTGATGGGGAAACAAATGGGAATCCTGAATGCCAAACCCTTCGAGCACGATCTCGAAGCCGTCCGCCTTGCCATCGCCATCAGAGTCGCGATATCGGCGGATTTCCGAGCCATGCTGCACGAATGCGCCGTCCTCGGTCGGCAAGACTCCCAGAGGGATCGCCAGCCCGTCGGCAAATACGCGCGGAGTTTGCGGGCCGGGTCCGTTAGGCTCGTCGAAAACCAGCACGCGATCCCTGCCGCCCTTCTGATAGAGTTCGCGGGCGGTGTCCTCGTTTTCGTTGGCATCCACCGGATACTCCAGCGCGGTCATTGTCCACATCCGGCCGTGGCGGTCCCAGGTGACGGTGATCGGCTTGCCGACTCCCTGTTCCTCGGAGGCGACCAGTTCGGCGGAATAGCCAGCGGGCAGGGTGAAACCGGCGCGCTCCTGTTCGGGTGACTGTGCGCCGTTAGATGCGGGGAGCTCGGTGATGAAAATGTCCTTGAGCTGCACCAGCAGCTTGCCACCGCCATGCGTTTGCAGGCCCAGCACGCCGGACTCCGCGATATCGCGGTCCTTCTCGGTGTAGTCGATCGCCGCCACACCATTGATCCAGGTGCGAATCCGCGGGCCCTCGCAGAGAACCCGATACTCGTTCCATTCCCAGTCCTTGGCGGTTGTCCCGGCCGATTTGGCCAATGCGACATTCCTTCGGGACTCATCGTAAAGATCGCCCCAGTAACCGGGGCCGGCATCCACCTGATAGCCGATCATCTCGGAATCTCCGTCCTTCCGTTTGCTGCGGATCTGCATCCCGGAGTTCATGAAACCCTCGCCCTTCACCACGCGGAGCTTGTAACTCAAATCGAAATTCTCATAACTCTTGTTGGAGGCGATAAACGTGTTGAACGGCACTTGCGCTGTTAGCGAGCCGCCGGTGATCATGCCGTCCTCGACCTTCCACCACTTCTCCTCGCCCCTGCGGATTTCCCAACCGTCCAGCGACTTCCCGTCGAACAGTGACACCGGTGCCGCCAGGAGTGGCGACAGGGACATCAGGCCGAGGACGAAAGCCGCGCGGATGGCGATGGGTTGGAGCATGGGGTTTTGCTATCAGCTTGCGGGCACCAGCCGCACGATGCGGTCGGGACCGTTGAGTATCACGTAGATCAGGCCATCCGGCCCGGTGGCGACATCGCGCACGCGGCCGATGTTTTTCAGGATGATTTCCTGCGAGACAACCTTCTTGTCCACCAATCGGATGCGACGGACTTCCTGTTGGGCGAGGGCGCCGGCGAGGAGATCGCCCTTCCATTTGGGGAACTTGTCGGCGTTGTAGAAATCCAGTCCGCAGACGGCGATGGAGGGCACCCAGAAGGTCAGCGGTTGTTCCATGCCTTCCTTTTCGGTGATGCCGACCATGGGCGTCCCATCGTAGTTCATGCCATAGGTGATGACCGGCCAACCGTAGTTTTTGCCGGGGAGGATCAGGTTCAGCTCATCGCCGCCGCGCGGGCCGTGTTCGGTGTCGTAAAGCGCGCCGTCGCGCAGATCCATCGCCAGGCCCTGCGGGTTGCGGTGACCGTAGGACCAGATGCCGGGAATGGCTTCTGGCGTGTTCACGAATGGATTGTCGGCAGGCACCCGGCCGTCGTCATGCAGGCGGTGGATTTTGCCGTTAGGCCGTTTCAAATCCTGGACTTCCATCATCCCGCCGCGCTCGCCAATGACGAAATAGATATAGCCCTTGTCGAATACGAAGCGGGTTCCGAAATGTACGCCCGCGCCCGAACGGAACTTCGGATCCGGCCGATAGATCCATTCCTGATCGGTCCACTGGTGATCCTTGATTTTGCCACGGACGATGGCGGTGATGCATTTGACGTCGTCCTTCCCGTCGGGACGCTTCTCGCGGGTGCCATCCGAGAGTCCCAGATAGACCCAGCCGTTCTTTTCGAAATCCGGGTGAACCGCCACTTCCATCAGTCCGCCCTGGCCGTGCTCGATCGTCGCGGGAATTCCTTCCACGCTAACAGGATCGAGTTTGCCGTCCGCGGTGATAAATCTCAGCTGGCCGGACTTCTCGGTCACCAGCTTCCGGCCATCCGGCAGAAACGCGATTGCCCACGGATTCTTGAGACCGCTCTCCACCAGCGTCTCGATGCGGTATTCCTCCAATTCGGTCTTGGTCACCTTGTCCGACGCGGGCACCGGGAAGCTCATGCCCTTTGCGAGCGTTTGCTTTTCCTTTTCCCGCAGGAAAATGACCATTGAGCGGATCTGCTCGGTTGTTAGCACACCTTCCCACGGGTTCATCCCGAGCGGGATATTACCCTTGGCGATGGACTTGAAAATCTCCGCATCCGAGCTGCCGTGCTTCCACTCGCCGTCCACCAGCGAACCACCTTGGCCCCCTTCGAATTTCGCACCATGGCAACCCGAACAGTGGTTGGCGTAGAGTTCCTCCACTTTGACCTTCTGGGCGGACGCGAAGCCGCCGAGGCAAACGATTATGGGAAGCAATGAGCGGATCATGATGTGAAATGTTAGAGGTTGATTGCTGGTTAAAATTGCCATTCCGCGCTGGCCCACAGCGACCGCGGCGCGGCCAGACTGCGGATGCCGTCGCTGCTCAGGCCAGTCTGGATTTCTTCGTCGAACAGGTTTTCGACGCGCACTTGATAGATCGCATTCGCCACTTGCCATGACGCGCCGATCCGCACGCTGGTGTAGTCCGGGATCTTGCGGGTCGCCAGTGCATCGTCATATTGCGAGGAGCCGTATTCGCAACCCGCGAAAAGCGTGACCTGTTCCGTCGCCCGCCATTCGCCAGTGGCGATTAACCGCAGTTCCGGCGCTTGTGGAAACGGTTTTCCCTCCAGCAGCGGTTGCTCCTTTGAGTCGTTGAAATCCGTCTGTGACCAAAGTCCGGTGATGCCGAGCGTCACCGCCTCGGCGGGCAACCATTCGACGGCCCCCTCGACTCCTAACACAGTCGCCTGATCGACGTTCTGCCGCTGCGAACCGGTGCCGTCCGGTGGAAGCACTCCGAATAGCTCGACGATTTTCGCAGGATCGGTCACCGGCACGTTGGCGATGGCGTCGGAGATCCAGTGATGGAAAACGGCACCGCGCACGGTTAGACAACCCGACGCTTTCCAATCCAACCCGCCCTCGATGCTGAAAAAACGCTCGGGATCCAAATCCGGATTGGCTTCCACAATGTCGCTGCGGACGCGGAACGGTCGGTAGAGTTCGTTCAAGGTCGGCAAGCGGAACGCCGACCCCGCGGCGAGCCGCGCTTGCAAATCACGCCGCAGTTCGCGCGTCAATTCGAGCGACGCCGACGGCTCGATGCCATCGCGATCTTCCAAATTGTCGGCGCGCAAATTCGAGCCATCGACGAGCGAGGTCTCGATCCGCCGGCCGTCGGTTAGTTGCCACGCGTCGAGACGTCCGCTGGCGTCGATGCGGGTCGCTGCGTCGATCTGATAGCCGGCCGCGCCGAAGATGCCGGCGAAGGTCTGGTCGCCGCCCGCCTCGCGGCGGCGGAAGGTGCCCGCATCCTCGTTCGTTTCGCCAGTCAGGTAGCGGGCGTCCGCGCCACCGGTGAAGGTCCATTTGCCGCCATCCTGCCAGCGCATCGTGATCGCCCCGCCGGTGCCTCGTCCGGGGACGTCGAATTGATCGAGGGCCATCGTTTCCACAGCCCGGTCGTCATCCAGCGAACTGAACACCGACTCGAACTCGCGCCGCTGATGATAGGCCAGCGCCTGCCATGAAAAATCGCCGTCCTCCGACGTGACCCGCAGAGCGAGGTCCACCGCTTCGGTCGAGTTGCCGGTTAGAGGGGTGCCGTTGCCGCGTTCCTCGTTGTAGTAGGAGACCATCGGTTCGACGGTTAGACCGGGCGCGGCGAGCCAGGCGAACTTCAAATTCCCGCCGTAGAATTCGGTGTCCAGCTTCTCGTCGATCGGACCGCGCTGCGAGGAACCGACCACATAAAATCCATCCGAGTGCAGGCCGAAGGCGGAGAGGGAAACCGCCAGCGACTTTTCCGAGTTCGTCATCTGATGGAAGGTCGAGCCGCTGATGGTGCCCTGGCTGCCGCCGCCGATTTTCAAGACATGCAGTTCCTCGAAGGGCGCGGGGCCATTCATCTGAATCACGCCTGCCGGACTTTGGTTGCCCCACACCGCCGCGCGGGCGGACGGGACGATGCGGATGGAATCCAGCGCCGCCGCATCGTAGCGGGCCCAATAGACCCAACCGCCGAACGGATCGTTCTGCGGGATGCCGTCTAGCAGGACCAAGGTCCGCGAGGCGGCGGTCGCACCCGTGTTGCGCAGGCTGACCCCGGCCGATGTCGGGTTGCCGAACATCGAGGTCTGCCGCCGATAGAGTGAAAACGAGGGTTCCCGCGCAAGCATCTCGTCGATGGTCCGCGGCGCGGCTTGGCGCAGGTCCTCGCGATCCCATTCCGCGAGCGGCGCGTCCGGGCTGGTTTGCCGGTCCGCGAGCACGACCATTTCAGGTAGCAACTCCACCGATTGAGCGGATGCCTGCACGACGGATAGACCGGCCAGCATCAGGCCGCCGTTGAATCCGGAAATGCAGGGAGAAGGAGGCATTATGGCTCGACCTTCGGAGTGGAATTCATCAACGCCAATAGCTTTTCCGCACATGCCCGCGCGAACACCGGGCTGTTGATTTCCTCGTCGAATTCTTCGACGGGCACCTTCGCGTTCCCGCGAATCGCTTCGAACAGTGCTTCGTCGGCTGCAAGATCGTGAAACGGCTGGTCGGCCGCGCTGATCACACTGATGGCCTTCTTTGGAATCATGATGACAGCCGGCGCCTCGTAGCGGTTGACCTTCTCCGCGATGATGCGGCCGAGCTTGGCGCATTCTTCCGGGGTGGTCCGCATCAACGTGACCTGCGGATTGTGAATGTAGAAATTCCGGCCCGCGAATTTCTCGGGGATGGAATCGCGTTCGCCGAAGTTGACCATGTCGAGGCAACCCGGTGCGATGACCGCAGGGATCCTGGCCTTGGCTGCGGCATCCATGCGCTCCGGCCCGGCATTCAGTGCTCCGCCGACGAGTTCATCCGCCCATTCGGTGGTGGTTAGATCGAGGACTCCGGCGACAAGTCCGCTTTCTATCAGCGCCTCCATCGACTTTCCCCCGGCACCGGTGGCGGCGAAAACGAGCACTTCGTAACCGGCCTCTTCGATGATCCGCTTCGCCTCGGTGACGCAGGCGGTGGTGTTGCCGAACATGCTCGCGACGACTAACCGCCGCGAGCCGTCCTTCTCGATTTCCGCTTCCACCATGCCACAGATCGCGCCGGCGGCACGGGAAAATATCAGCCGCGAAAGCCGGTTCAAGCCCGCGACATCGGCGATGCTCGGCATCATGACGATGTCCTTGGTGCCGAGGTAATGTGCGGTGTTGCCGGCCGCCAAGGTGGATACCATCAGCTTGGGGAATCCGAGCGGCAGCGCGCGCATCGCCGCCGTGGCGATGGCCGTGCCGCCGCCGCCGCCAAGCGAAATGACGCCGTCGATGTCATTGACGGCCGCGAGTTTCGCCAGGAAGACCGGAGCGGCATGGCTCATCGCCACCACGCATTCGCCACGGTCCTTGCGGGCCAGCACCTCTGCAAGATTGATTCCCGCGGACGCGGCGACTTGCTCGCTGGTGAAGTTCGGTATAATCGTCGGCGGGCCGCCGGTGCCTACGTCGATCAGCAGGACGCGATGCCCGCGTGCGCGGATGCGCTCCGCCAGGAAGGCGTGTTCCTCGCCTTTCGAGTCGAACGTCCCGAGAACCGCGATGATGGCCATGTCAGTTAGTTTTTCCGCTTCACGGAGATCGACTTGAACTGGCGCGTTAGATTCGTCAGGGATTCCTCGACGCCCATCCGCTCCAGACTCGACGCGCCGACAAAGCCGACGCAATCGGTCGCCTGGATCACGCGGTCGGCGTCTTCGGGAGTGTTGATCGGTCCGCCGTGGCAGAGGAAGAAGATGTCTTTGTTCACGGTCTTCGCGGCGTCGATGATGTCCTGGGTGCGCTTGATCGTGTCTTCCCAGCTAACAACCGCGTTGGTCACGCCGATCGAGCCGCCGACGGTGGTGCCGACGTGGGCGATGATCGCGTCCGCTCCTTTGTTAGCCATATGCACGGCTTCTTCGGGCGAGCCGACATAGACGATGGAGAACATCTCCATTTTCCGGGCGAGGCCGACCATGTCATACTCCTTGGTCACGCTCATGCCGGTTTCCTCTAACACGCCGCGGAAGTGGCCGTCGATAATCGTGTGGGTCGGGAAATTGTTCACGCCGGAGAAGCCCATGTCCTTCACCTTGCCGAGCCAATGCCACATCCGGCGGCGCGGGTCGGTGGCGTGGACGCCGCAGATCACCGGGATTTCCTCGACGACGGGGAGCACCTCGTATTCGCCGATTTCCATGGCGATCGCGTTGGCGTCGCCGTAGGCCATCATGCCGGCGGTCGAGCCGTGGCCCATCATCCGGAAGCGGCCGGAATTATAAATGATGATGAGATCGGCGCCGCCTTTCTCGATGAATTTCGCGCTAATTCCCGACCCGGCACCGGCGGCGATGATCGCCTGGCCTTTCGAGAGCGTGTCGTTGAAACGCTCGATGACTTCAGTGCGGGTGTAGGGATTTCCTTTTCCAGTCCATTGGTTTGGCATGGCTCCGTTGTGGCGCGTAAACGGATGGCGTCCAGCGGGAAACGTGACGAACCTCCACTTTCAGCTATCCGGTTTCCACATCCCCCTGCAAGCTCGCGCCACCGTCAAACCCATGAAAGAATCCACCGAGCCGCTGAAGGACACCGAGATCCTCGGAAAGTCGACCCGCTATCAGGTGGTGCGCGCCGATGTTACCGACCTTCGCGGCTGGATGCAGGATGGACCGGTGTGTCCTCTGCTCGCCCAGCATCACATTTCCCACTGCGGAATCATGAAAGCGGTGCCGCCTTTTGAGATCGTGCGCGCGAACCAGAGCGGGACTTTCATGCTTGCGTGTTTGGAAGGGGAAGGGGTGATCCTCGCCGATGGCCAGTGGAAACGCATCCGCGCGGGCCAGGCGTGCCTTCTGCCGCCGTTTGTCATGAACGCCCTCAAGTGCCTGCCCGGCAAGCCGTGGAGCTTCGCCTGGGTCCGCTACCGGGAAGCACGCGAGACGCGGCCGATCCTGTCATCCATCTCCCCGGTGACCGGGAATTTCGCGACCGCCCCGCTCAAGGCCGCGATCGAAGGTCTCCACGCCGAAAGCATCTCGGAAAACGGCGCATCCGCCCTGCACCACTGGAGCGAACTGGTCCATCACTATGTCCTGCGCTTTGCCCAGCCGCACACATCCGACGACCGACTCTGGCGCGTCTGGCAACGGGTCGAAACCGATCTCGCCCGCCCGTGGACGCTCGAAGAACTCGCCGCCATCGCCTGCCTCAGCGGCGAACACCTCCGCCGCCTCTGCCGCAAGGAACTCGGCCGCAGCCCGATGCAGCATCTAACACACCTGCGGCTCCAGCGCGCGCGGCACCTGTTGTCGGTCACCGACGACAAGGTGGAAGTCATCGCACGGGCTGTCGGATTTGAAAGCGCGTTTACGTTTTCCAACACCTTCAACAAGTGGATCGGCTGGCGGCCGTCGGAGTTCCGGCATTGAGGCCGACGCCTTCGGCGCCTCTAACCGAAGCGCGGAATTCATTCGCCCGAGGAGGGTGAAGACTCTGGGTGATCCACGAAAGACAGGCGAATTCGATTTATCCTCTCAGCGGCCGACAACAAGAGTGTCGCGGCTCCTTAGTGGCAGAACTACGGCTCATTCATGCGTTCAGAGCTCTTGCTTCTTCGTCTGCCACGGCCAGCGGCCTTCAAGTTCCACCTGCAAGGAAATGCTCAGGAAAGTCCGGATGATGACAATTACGGCGAGCACCTGGACATTCTGCATGGTCGGCGCGACTACGACGGTTCGGATAATATCCCCCGCGACGAGAAACTCGAGTCCCAGCAGGATCGAGCGCCCGATTTCCTGCCGGTAGCGCAGATAAACGTCCTGGCCGACCATCCGGCAGTCCCGGAGGAACCGGCAGGTGGCGATAATCATGCCGGTCACGATGATCGCGACGCCGGTTACGTCGACGCCGGTGCCGACGAAATCGGCCCAATCTCGGAGGGATGTGAACATGAGGTTAGAGGACAGGGGATTCCCGCATGACGGAGTCACGCAGGAAACGGGAGCCGGATCAATCCGGATCGAAGCCCTGGGCTCTTCCATAAATCTAGCAGCGGCTGCTGCGGGTGAGGCAAAGCTCGGTTTTTGACAACACGGCGATCGTTCGAAAGCGTGTTCACGGTTTCGAGAACGTTCGACAAATGAACAGTCTGGCGGTCGTCGGAGTTCCGGCATTGAGCCTATTTCCAACACAGGGGAATTTTTCCTTGCCACGGGACGCCCCGGAATCCCATCGTCCGCCCGCGTCCGAAAGGAGCGCAATTCCGGCGTAGCTCAGCGGCAGAGCGGGTGACTGTTAATCACTAGGTCGTTGGTTCGATCCCAACCGCCGGAGCCATTTTTCCCCTTATTCCATAAGGATTGCAGCGCAAAGCCTAACAAGCTTTCCGCCAGTGT